>CAWAPY010000014.1:0-551898 GCA_963784055.1 uncultured Actinomycetota bacterium | reverse complement strand
CGTCGACCTCGTCCCGAAGGCTGGCCTCGAGCAGCGGCTCGCGTCGGGCCGGCAGCTCCGGGTCAAGCTCGGCGTCGACCCGAGCCGCCCGGACCTCACGCTCGGGCACGCCGTCGTGCTGAGGAAGCTCCGGCAGTTCCAGGAGGCCGGCCACGTGGCGGTGCTGATCGTCGGTGACTTCACCGCGCGCATCGGTGACCCGTCGGGACAGTCCGAGACCCGTCCGATGCTCACGGAAGAGGAGATCCGGGTGAACGCGGCCACGTACCTCGCCCAGGCCGGCAAGGTCGTCGACGTGGAGGCTGTGGAGATCCATGGCAACGCGGAGTGGCTCGCGGAGTTGGACATGGCCGAGGTGATCCGGTTGGCCTCGACCGCGACGCTCGCTCAGATGCTCGAGCGAGAGGACTTCCGGGAGCGGTATCAGGCGGAGCGGCCCATCAGCGTCGTGGAGCTGCTCTACCCGCTCCTGCAGGGCTACGACTCGGTGGCGATCCGAGCCGACGTGGAGCTGGGCGGCACCGACCAGACGTTCAACCTGCTCATGGGCCGCGAGGTGCAGCGAGCCTACGGGCAGGAACCGCAGGTGGTGCTGACCCTCCCGTTGCTCGAGGGTACGGACGGCGTCCGCAAGATGTCCAAGTCGCTCGACAACTACATCGGGCTCACCGAGCCGCCCGACGACATGTTCGGCAAGCTGATGCGGATCCCCGATGGGCTGATCCCAAGTACCTCCGGCTGAGCTCCCCGCTCGATCCGGGCGGAGGTCGACGACGTCGAGCGCGGGTTGGGGGCGGATCGGTGGGCCCGAACGATGCGAAGCGGAGGCTCGCTCGGGAGGTGGTCGACCTTTACCACGGCTCCGGCGAGGGGACATCCGCCGAAGAACGGTTCGACCTCGTGCACCGCCAGCGCGAGCTCCCCGAGGAGGTCCCGGGCGTTTCGGTACCAGCGGACGTCTTCCGGGCCGACGGTGACGCCTGGGTGGTGTACGTCCCGCTCTCCTGGAGGCGCTCGGCCTCGTCGGGAGCAAGTCGGAGGGCCGGCGGCTGCAGTCGCAGGGAGGGGTTCGCATGAACGGGGAACCCGTCCCGGACGAGGACCTCAGGGTCCAGGGACCCCCTCCGGGGGAGCTGGCCGGATCGATCTGGCAGGTCGGCCGTCGGAAGTTCGCGCGGCTGGAGAGGGTCGAGGGGGAGGCGGGTTCCACCCCGAGGTAACGGCTCGAACAGCGGTTCGAGCTCCCCTGCTCGGTTGACGGTGAGACCCGGACTGCTATCCTACCCATCCGGCGCGGTTCCCCGAGGGTGTTCAGCGCTCTGACCAGGAACTTCGCGCCCGGCCGCACCTTGAGAACTGAACAGCGTGTCAAGAGCCGATGCTTGCCATCGTTCACGTCGGCACGTTTCGACGTGCCTCGAGAACGAGGGCACGCTTCATCCGTCCAGACGGCAACGTCTGGCGGGGAAAGGCCCTGCGAGCGAGTGCCTCGCTCGGAGGGCCAACCTCCATCAAGTCGAACGGAACCGACTCGTCGGTACCGCTCGATCTCTACGGAGAGTTTGATCCTGGCTCAGGACGAACGCTGGCGGTGCGCCTAACACATGCAAGTCGAACGGTGAACCGGGCTTCGGCCCGGGGATCAGTGGCGAACGGGTGCGTAACACGTGGGCAACCTGCCCCCGACCCTGGGATAACCCCGGGAAACCGGAGCTAATACCGGATACTCTCCTCCGACCACATGGTCGGAAGAGGAAAGGTCCGCCGGTCGGGGATGGGCCCGCGGCCTATCAGCTTGTTGGTGGGGTAACGGCCTACCAAGGCGACGACGGGTAGCTGGTCTGAGAGGACGACCAGCCACACTGGGACTGAGACACGGCCCAGACTCCTACGGGAGGCAGCAGTGGGGAATCTTGCGCAATGGGCGAAAGCCTGACGCAGCGACACCGCGTGGGGGACGAAGGCCTTTCAGGTCGTAAACCCCTTTCGGCAGGGACGAAGCGATTTCGTGACGGTACCTGCAGAAGAAGCCTCGGCTAACTACGTGCCAGCAGCCGCGGTAACACGTAGGAGGCGAGCGTTGTCCGGAATCATTGGGCGTAAAGAGCGCGCAGGCGGCTTGGCAAGTCGGGTGTGAAATCCCGGGGCTCAACCCCGGGACTGCATTCGATACTGTCAGGCTAGAGGTAGGTAGGGGAGATCGGAATTCCTGGTGTAGCGGTGAAATGCGCAGATATCAGGAGGAACACCGGTGGCGAAGGCGGATCTCTGGGCCTTACCTGACGCTCAGGCGCGAAAGCTAGGGGAGCGAACAGGATTAGATACCCTGGTAGTCCTAGCCGTAAACGTTGGGTGCTAGGTGTGGGCGGATATCAACCCCGTCCGTGCCGAAGCTAACGCATTAAGCACCCCGCCTGGGGAGTACGGCCGCAAGGCTAAAACTCAAAGGAATTGACGGGGGCCCGCACAAGCGGCGGAGCATGCGGCTTAATTCGATGCAACGCGAAGAACCTTACCTGGGCTTGACATGCAGGGTGAAACCCGTGAAAGCGGGCGCTCTTCGGAGCCTGCACAGGTGGTGCATGGCTGTCGTCAGCTCGTGCCGTGAGGTGTTGCCTTAAGTGGCGCAACGAGCGCAACCCCTGTCCTTAGTTGCCAGCGGGTCATGCCGGGAACTCTAGGGAGACTGCCGGTGCCAAACCGGAGGAAGGTGGGGATGACGTCAAGTCATCATGCCCCTTATGTCCAGGGCTGCACGCATGCTACAATGCGCGGTACAGAGGGCTGCGATCCCGTAAGGGGGAGCGAATCCCAGAAAGCCGCGCTCAGTTCGGATCGAGGTCTGCAACCCGACCTCGTGAAGTCGGAGTCGCTAGTAATCGCGGATCAGCAATGCCGCGGTGAATACGTTCCCGGGCCTTGTACACACCGCCCGTCACACCACGAAAGTGGGCAACACCCGAAGCCGGTGGCCCAACCCTTGTGGAGGGAGCCGTCGAAGGTGGGGCTCGCGATTGGGGTGAAGTCGTAACAAGGTAGCCGTACCGGAAGGTGCGGCTGGATCACCTCCTTTCTAAGGAGCCATTTGGCAACCCGTTTTCGCCGGCGTTCGTCCGGCGGACGCGGAGCTCCAGGTTGATCATCTGCTCGAGACACGCTGTTCAGCTTTGAGGGTGCGACCCTCGAGCATCTTGAGAACTCGATAGCGAGCGCGAGCATCTAGTAGTCAAGTGAACAAGGGCTTACGGTGGATGCCTTGGCGCCAGGAGCCGAAGAAGGACGCGTCAGGCTGCGAAAAGCCTCGGGGAGCTGCCGAGAAAGCTGTGATCCGAGGGTGTCCGAATGGGGAAACCCGGCCGGGGTCATGCCCGGTCACCCGTCGCTGAATACATAGGCGGCGAGGAGGGAACCGCTCGAAGTGAAACATCTCAGTAGGGCGAGGAAGGGAAAGCAACCGCGACTCCCCAAGTAGCGGCGAGCGAACGGGGAAGAGCCTAAACCGGTACGGTGTGATAGCCCGACGGCGTTGCCGTACCGGGGTCGTGGGACCCGCATGGATCCGTGTCGGAGGATCCGAGGAGTTACAAAGCACGCACCTAGTCGAAGGCCATGGAAAGGGCCGCCACAGCAGGTAACAGCCCTGTAGACGAAAGGCGACGTGCCTCCTTGCGGTGTTCCCGAGTAGCACGGGACCCCTGAAATCCCGTGCGAATCTGGGGGGCCCACCCCCTAAGGCTAAGCACTCCCTGGCGACCGATAGTGAACCAGTACCGTGAGGGAAAGGTGAAAAGCACCCCGGGAGGGGAGTGAAAGAGCACCTGAAACCGTGAGCCTACAAGCTGTCGGAGCTCGTACTGGGCAACCAGTGCGGGTGACGGCGTGCCTTTTGAAGAATGAGCCGGCGAGTTCGTGGTACGCGGCAAGGTTAAGTCTTCTGACGAAGCCGAAGCGAAAGCGAGTCTGCATGGGGCGAAGAGTCGCGTGCCCTAGACCCGAAGCCGAGTGATCTACCCATGGGCAGGTTGAAGCGAGGGTAAGACCTCGTGGAGGACCGAACCCACCAGGGTTGAAAACCTGGGGGATGACCTGTGGATAGGGGTGAAAGGCCAATCAAACTCGGTGATAGCTGGTTCTCCCCGAAATGCCTTTAGGGGCAGCCTCGGGCGTTCTCCGACGGAGGTAGAGCACTGATTGGACTAGGGGGCCTACAAGCTTACCGAACTCAGTCAAACTCCGAATGCCGTCGGACCAGAGCCCGGGAGTGAGGGCGCGGGGGCTAAGCTCCGTGTCCGAGAGGGAAACAACCCAGATCGCCAGCTAAGGTCCCTAAGTTCGTGCTAAGTGGGTAAGGATGTGAGATCGCCCAGACAACCAGGAGGTTGGCTTAGAAGCAGCCACCCTTGAAAGAGTGCGTAACAGCTCACTGGTCAAGTGATCTTGCGCCGACGATGTAGCGGGGCTCAAGCACGACACCGAAGCTGCGGGATCCTTCACTATCGCTCGGCCCTCGAGGGCAGCCTCGTGGGTCCAGGCGGAAGGATCGGTAGGGGAGCGTTCCCACGCGGGTGAAGCGGCGGGGTAACCCAGTCGTGGATGCGTGGGAAGTGAGAATGCCGGCATGAGTAGCGAAAGACGGGGGAGGAGCCCGTCCGCCGAATGCCCAAGGGTTCCTGGGGAAGGTTCATCCGCCCAGGGTTAGTCGGGCCCTAAGCCGAGGACGAGAGTCGTAGGCGATGGACGACTGGTTGATATTCCAGTACCACCTCATCCGCGCCCATGCTGAATCAGGGACGCTAAGGGAACCCCTTCGGGGGCTACCGACCCTCCTTGTAGTAGGCCAGCGAAGGGGGGACGCAGGAGGGTAGCTCGACCCAGGCGTTGGTTGTCCTGGGGCAAGTGTGTAGAGGGGCTTCCTAGGCAAATCCGGGAGGCCGTCAACCTCGAGACACGATGCCGAGCCATTCCAGGCGAAGCGAGTGATCCCACGCTGCCGAGAAAAACCTCTAGCGAGTGGACGAGGTGCCCGTACCCCAAACCGACACAGGTGGGCACGTAGAGAATACGAAGGCGATCGAGAGAACCCTGGTTAAGGAACTCGGCAAATTGCGTCCGTAACTTCGGGAGAAGGACGACCTCCGTAGGGTGAAGGCCTTCGCGGCCTGAGCTCGAAGAGGTGGCACAAACCAGGCCCAAGCGACTGTTTACTAAAAACACAGGTCCGTGCGAAGTCGCAAGACGATGTATACGGACTGACGCCTGCCCGGTGCCGGAACGTTAAGGGGAGGGGTTAGCTCTTCGGAGCGAAGCTCTGAACCTAAGCGCCGGTAAACGGCGGCCCTAACTATAAGGGTCCTAAGGTAGCGAAATTCCTTGTCGGGTAAGTTCCGACCTGCACGAATGGCGTAACGACTTGGGCACTGTCTCAACCGGGGACTCGGCGAAATTGCACTACGAGTAAAGATGCTCGTTACCCGCAGCAGGACGGAAAGACCCCGGCACCTTTACTGTAGCTTGGTGTTGCGTTCTGGCATGTGTTGCGTAGGATAGGCGGGAGGCTTCGAAGCCTGGATCTCGGTCCGGGTGGAGCCGTCCTTGAAATACCGCCCTTCACTTGTTGGGACCCTAACCTTGGCCCGTGATCCGGGTCGGGGACAGCGCCTGGTGGGCAGTTTAACTGGGGCGGTTGCCTCCTAAAGAGTAACGGAGGCGCCCAAAGGTTCCCTCAGCCTGGTTGGCAATCAGGCGTCGAGTGCAAGGACACAAGGGAGCTTGACTGCGAGACCGACGGGTCGAGCAGGTGCGAAAGCAGGGCCTAGTGATCCGACGACTCCATGTGGAAGGGTCGTCGCTCAACGGCTAAAAGGTACGCCGGGGATAACAGGCTGATCCTGCCCAAGAGTCCATATCGACGGCAGGGTTTGGCACCTCGATGTCGGCTCGTCTCATCCTGGGGCTGGAGCAGGTCCCAAGGGTCGGGCTGTTCGCCCGTTAAAGAGGCACGCGAGCTGGGTTTAGAACGTCGCGAGACAGTTCGGTCCCTATCCGCTGTGGGCGCAGGAGATTTGAGAGGAGCTACCCCTAGTACGAGAGGACCGGGGTGGACGAACCTCTGGTGTGCCAGTTGTCGCGCCAGCGGCATGGCTGGTTGGCCACGTTCGGAAGGGATAAGCGCTGAAAGCATCTAAGTGCGAAGCCCGCCTCGAGATGAGATCTCCCACTGGCTCGACCAGGTAAGGCCCCTCGCAGACCACGAGGTTGATAGGCGGGAAGTGGAAGCACGGCAACGTGTGGAGCTGACCCGTACTAATAGGCCGAGGACTTGACTCTTGCTCGCGCTCGCTATCGTGTTCCGAGCTCTGCTCGGGGCGCATCCTCGCTTCCGTCTCGATCGCACGACGACCTTCCGACGTTCCATGCGCCAAGGATCCATCGGAAGGAAGACGCGGCGGTCGAGGCAGGCTGTTTCGGTGGCCATGGCGGAGGGGGAACACCCGGTCCCATCTCGAACCCGGAAGTTAAGCCCTCCAGCGCCGATGGTACTGCTCTGGAGACGGAGTGGGAGAGTAGGTCGCTGCCGAGACTTCGTACGGACGGGCCGCCCGCGAGGGCGGCCCGTTCGCGTTTCCGTAGGCTTGCGGCATGTCCGGCGCGTTCCATCAGAAGGGACGTGGCGGCCCTCGGGCCGCCACGCCGATCGACCGCGCTCCCGCGGCCGATCCAGGACGAGATCCGCCGGGCCGCGCCGCCGGGCAAGGATCGGGAGGCGATGTCTCGCCTGGGACGGGCGATCGAGCTGCTCGACCGCGACGATCCGAAGGGCGCCGCCGCCGAGGCCGAGAAGGCGAAGGCCCTCGCCCCTCGCTCCGGCGCCGTGCGGGAGGTCCTCGGGCTCGCGATGTATGGGCTCGGGCGATGGCAGGAGGCCCTCACGGAGCTGAAGGCGTACAAGCGGATCAGCGGCCGGACCGACCAGAACCATCTGATCGCCGACAGCCTCCGCGGCCTCGGCCGGCCGAAGGAGGCCGTGCCCCTGGCCGAAGAGGTCCTGCGGGTCAAAGGCGTCCCCAACGAGGCGAAGGCCGAGGCCGTGATCGTGGCCGCGTCGGCCCTGGCCGATCAGGGCCGGTTCGCCGAGGCGCTCGCGTTCCTGGGCCGGGCGAAGACCCGGGACGACCGATCCGAGGGGTACACGCTGCGCCTGTGGTACGTGAAGGGCGACATCCTCGCGAGGGCCGGCAGGAAGCAGGAGGCCGCGGAGGAGTTCCGCCGGATCATGCAGCACGACCCGAGCGCCTACGACGCGGCGGAGCGCCTGGCCGAGGTCAGCTAGCTCCCCTCGGCATCGACCTCCGGCGCTCCTTGGTCACGGCGCTTCTCCCAGTAGCGAGCGAGGCCCTGCGCGTTCATCCGGATGCTGGAGAGCAGGCGGAGCCGATCCTCGAGCTGCTCGAGGTCGAGGGTCGCCTCCGCTCCTGTCTCGATGTCGGCCAGGGCTGCGGACTCGAGGCGCGCGACGAGCTCGTCGGGATCGTTCCGCGCCCGGACGCCCTCCTCCACGACCCCCGCCCAGTCCCGCACCCGGCGGATCGCGAGGTCGCACGTCGCGTCCACGTCCTCGAGGGGCCCGAAGTGCGCGAACAGCAGGACCGAGCCCGCGGCCCGACGGATCCGCTCGATCGAGTCGATGTACCGCTCGAGGTCGAACTCCGGAGGTGGGGTTGCCGGCCGGAGCACGGGGAGGTCGGGCACGTGGATCCCGAGGGCATCACCAGTGAAGACCGCCCCGGTGCGGGAGTCGACGAGCGCCACGTGGTGCGACGCGTGCCCGGATGTCTCCAGGACGAGGAGGTCACGGTCGCCGAGGGCGATGGTGTCCCCGTCCTCCAGCGGGCGAACGCGACCGCTCGCCACCGGCCCGGTGGGTCCGAACAGCTCGCGCATCTCTGTCTCTCCCCAGACGCGCGCGGTGCTCGCGACGAGTCGGGTCGGGTCGACCAGGTGGGGTGCGCCGCGCTGGTGCACCCACACCGTGGCGCGCGGGAAGCGCTCGGCGAGCCGACCGACCCCACCCGCGTGATCCAGGTGGATGTGGGTGAGCACGATGTGGGCGAGGTCGTCCGGAGCCACACCGAGCGAGTGGAGCGCCTCGGTGACCGGTTCGACGGACGTGCCCGGTCCCGTCTCGACCAGAGCCGTCTCCGTGGCCTCGAGGAGGTAGGCGGCGGTGTACCGAGCCCGGCCGCCCATGAACGTGTCGATCGCGGTGATCCCGTCGGCGACGGGGAACACGACCGGCGATGGACTCTCCACCCGACCAGTGTCGCAGGGCGTGTCGGTGGCGCGGGGTAGCGTCGCGGTTCCCCCGGAAGGAGGCACGAAGTGGGGGCAGACATGGTGACGGTGAACGTCGTGGTGCTCGCCGGTACGGTCGCCGCAGATCCGGTGCAGCGCCGGATGCCGTCGGGAGACGAGGTCACGGAGCTCCGACTGTCCGTTCCGGAGGCGGGACGACGCCTCCTCCCCCTCCCGGTCGCGGCGTGGCACGCCACGGTCGGTGCGCGCACCGTCGACGGGATCGTGAAGGGAGACGCCGTGCTCGTGCACGGACAGCTCGTTCGGCGGTTCTACCGGAGCGGCGCAGGAGCGCGGAGCCTGACGGAGGTGGTGGCCACAGGGATCAAGAAGCTGGAGCAGCCCGCCGCCTGACGAGGCGATCGTCCGGGCCGGCCACGTTGCGCCTCCCCGCTGCTAACGTCGGGCGGACACGACGGGGACTCCGGTCGCGTCCGCTCGAACGGCCGAAGAGGTGACGGTGCACGCGGACAACGAGCAACGCTCGGCGTACGACCTCTACGCGCGCGGCCGGTCGATGCTCGCGGGCGGCCACCCGCACCAGGCCGTGATGCTCTTGTCGCAGGCGAAGCTGCTGGAGCCCGAGAAGGCATCGATCCGTGAGGCGCTCGGACGCGCGCTCTACGCGTGTGGTCGTGCGTCGCGCGCTCGGCGGGAGTTCGCGAAGGCGGTCCAGCTCGACCCGTCCGACGACTACGCGCACTTCGCGCTCGCCTTGGCGTGCGAGCGTACCGGCCAGCGCTCGCGGGCCCGGGGGCACGCGAAGCTGGCGGTCGTCCTCCGGCCCGACGTGCCCGACTACGTCCGGGTGCTCGAGCGGCTGTCGGCCTGACGCGTGCTCGCCGATCCGTACGACGCGATCCTGCTCGATCTGGACGGCGTCCTGTACCGATGGCCGGACGCCATCCCGGGCGCGGCGGCGGCCGTCGCCGCGCTACGTGAAGCCGGGAAGCGCCTGGCGTTCGTGACGAACAACTCCAGCCGGACGCCCGGGCAGGTGGTGGAACGCCTCGGCTCGGTGGGCGTGGATGCGACGTCCGATGAGATCGTGACCTCCGCCCTCGCGACCGCTTCGATCCTGGCCGAACGCGACGTCCGGTCGGCGTTCGTGGTGGGGGAGGAGGGACTCCTCGACGCGCTCGCCGGTGTCGGGATCCGAGCGGTCTCGCCCTCCGACCCTCTCCCCGATGCCGTGGTCGTGGGGTTCGATCGCAGCGCCGACTACGCGAAGCTGAAGGATGCGGCGGTCCTCGTCGAGCGAGGCGTGCCGCTCGTCGCATCGAACGCCGATCCCTCCTTCCCGGCGCCGGGAGGCGAGTCCTGGCCGGGCGCCGGCGCGCTCCTGGCGGCGATCGAGACCACCACGGGCGTACGGGCCGAGGTCTTCGGCAAGCCGGAGCCATCCCTGTTCCAGCGAGCCCTCGCCTGGACCGGCGGGGAACGTCCCCTCGTGGTCGGCGATCGCCTGGACACGGACATCGCGGGCGCGGGGCGGCTCGGCTGGGATTCGGCGCTCGTGCTCACGGGTGCCGCACGTCGAGCCGACGTCGACGGTGCCTCGTGGAAGCCGACGTTCATCGTGGACGACGTCGGCGGTCTGCTGACGGACCCGGTGCACGAGGGCGGGGGTATCCTGCCGGAGGACGTCCCCAACCACACTGGAGGGTTCACACGATGGTGATCGACGACATCCGCAAGACGTTCGAAGCCGTGATCGGTCAGCTCAGCCCGACGAAGGCGCAGCAGCTCGCCAAGCGATACCTGGAGCCCGGCGCGGCCAAGGAGCAGGTCGCGAAGACCGCAGGAGAGCTGGTGGATCTGTCGCAGCGTCTGCGCGACACGGTCCGCAAGGAGGTCTCCCAGCAGCTCCGCTCGATGGGCGGGGCCACGCAGGATGAGCTCGACGCCCTCCGCAAGCGCGTTCGCGATCTGGAGCGAGCGGCGGGGATGACGGCGTCCGGCCGCTCGTCCGCGGGTCGGAAGACGGCCGCTCGCTCGTCGACCCCTCGTCGAGGGAGCACCAAGAAGACCCCGGCTCGGACGACGACCCCGCGGAAGACGACGGGCGCACGCCGGAAGCCGTCGACCTCCTGAACGGATCCCCCGCGTGGGCCGTCGCCGCCTCGATCTCGAGCTCGTCCGTCGAGGGCTGGCCGGCACCCAGGCGGAAGCGCAGGAAGCGGTCCGGGCAGGTCACGTGACGGTGCAGGGCGCGCCGGCGACGAAGAGCACCACCCTCGTGAGCGCCGACCAGGCGCTCGCCGTGTCGGGCCCGGAGCGGCCGTTCGTCTCCCGCGGTGGGGCGAAGCTGGCCGCGGCCCTCGACGCGTTCGCGATCGATCCCTCGGACCGTGACTGTCTCGATGCGGGCGCATCGACGGGAGGCTTCACGGATTGCCTGCTCCAACGCGGCGCGCGACACGTCGTCGCCGTCGACGTCGGGTACGGCCAGCTCGCCTGGGAGCTCCGGACGGATCCTCGCGTGACCGTGCTCGATCGGACGAACATTCGGGACCTCGACCGGCGGATGCTCCCGTACACGGCCTCGCTCGTGACGGCCGATCTCTCGTTCGTCTCCCTCCGCACCGCGGTGCGGCCGCTGGTCGGCCTGGCGGATCCCGGGGCGGATCTCGTCCTCCTGGTCAAGCCGCAGTTCGAGGCGCCTCGAGCCGAGGTGGGAGCCGGTGGCGTGGTCACGGATCCCGACGTCTGGCGTCGCGCGATCGGCGTGGTGGCCGATGCCGCCGCGGAGGCCGGAGCACCCGCTGTCGGGGTGATCGGGTCACCGATCACGGGCGCCGCCGGCAACGTCGAGTTCCTCCTGCGCGCCACGATCGGCGGCGTGCCGGACCGCCTCGATGTCGACGCCGCGATCGGCGCCGCCCGGGAGCTGACGACCGCGTGAGCGTCGTTGCCTTCGTCGTCCACGAGGGTCGCGCTTCGGCGGTCGAGACCGCCGAGGAGCTCCGCCGCGACCTGCAGGCGGAGTCCGTGGAGACCCGGATCGGCGCGGAGGCCGGACGACGTGCGCGAGGAGCGACCGGACCTGGTGGTCTCCGTGGGGGGAGACGGGACGTTCCTCCGAGCTGCGCGGGTCGCGGCGGAGGCGGATTGCCCGGTCCTGGGTGTCAAGGTCGGTCGGCTCGGCTTCCTGACGGAGATCGAGCCGGGGCCCGACGCGATGGCGCTCATCCGGGCCGCCCTCGAGGGGCGCGCCCGGGTGGAGGAGCGGCTCGCGGTGATGGCCGAGCCCGCCGACGGGAACCCGTTCTCGTCGCAGTGGGCGATGAACGAGATCATGGTCGAGAAGTGGACGCGCCACCGCCTCGTACGGCTCGCGGTGCATGTGGGCGACGAATACGTCACCACGTTCTCGGCCGACGGGGTGATCGTCGCGACCCCGACGGGCTCCACCGCGTACTCGTTCTCGGCCCGCGGCCCGATCGTGAGCCCCGGCGTTCCCTGCCTGGTGGTGACCCCGATCGCCGCGCACATGGTGTTCGATCGATCGTTCGTGCTCGGCGCCGGACAGGTCGTGGTCTTGGAGGTGGTGGGGGACGAACCCGGCGTCCTGTCCGCCGATGGGCGGGAGGGGATCGAGCTCCCCGTCGGATCGAGGATCCGGATCCTGGCCGCGCCGCGCCCCGCACGCCTCGTGTCGAAGGACGACGCTCCGGGCTTCCTCAGCCGCGTCCGGGACAAGTTCGACCTCCCGGGCGACCCACCCGGGACCAGCAGGCCACCCGATGTCGGGAGAGGCCGTTAGCATCCCGACCGTGCTGCGCGAGCTCCACATCAGCGGCCTGGGGGTGATCGCCGACCTCGAGCTCGAGCTCGCGCCGGGACTCAACGTCCTCACCGGGGAGACGGGGGCCGGCAAGACGATGGTCACGGTGGGGCTCCTGCTCGCCCTGGGCGAGCGGGGCTCGGCCGCGCTCATCCGGGAGGAGGCGCCGGCCGCCCGGGTCCAGGCGCGGTTCGACGCGATCGACGGCGCCGGCGACTGGGCGGAGGACGGCGAGGTGATCCTGGCGCGGTCGATCGCCCGGGACGGGAGATCGACGGCCCGCATCGGAGGTCAGCTCGCGACGGCGTCGGCGCTCGCCGAGCTCGGCGCCGGGCTCGTCGAGCACCACGGGCAGGGGCAGACGCAGCGCCTGCTGGCCCCGGCCGTCCAGACCGCCTTCCTGGATCGGTACGCGGGAGACGCGCACGTGGTCGCGCTCGGGACCTATCGCGAGGCGTACGAGCGGTTGCGGAGCGTCGCCAACGAGCTCGGCGAGCTGCGGGAGGCGGCGCGGGACCGCGAGCGCGAGCTCGACCTGCTGGCCTATCAGGTGCACGAGATCGAGACCGTCGGACCGCGGGACGGCGAGACCGAGGAGCTGACACTCGAAGAGGGGCGGCTGGCGCACGTGGAGCGCCTGATGGAACAGGCATCTGCAGCGGAGCACACCCTGACCGGTGAGGACGGGATCGCCGACGCCGCCGCATCCCTCGCTTCCGTGTTGGAGGGCGCGGCGGACCTCGACCCCTCGGCGCGCGAGATGGGAGATCGGGCTCGGGGGCTCGCCGCGGAGATCGCGGAGCTCGCTCGAGACATCCGCGCGTACGGCGAGGCACTGTTGCCCGATCCGGAGCGGCTGGGGGCCGTTCGGGAGCGCGTCGCGGCTCTCAAGCAGCTGCAACGCAAGTACGGGCCGACCGACGCTGACGTCGTGTCGTTCCTGGCCCGGTCCGCGGAGCAGCTGCGGACCCTCGCCGGTGCCGACGATCGGATCACGGAGCTGGAGCGCGAGTTGGAGGCCGCATCCGCGACCGCCCGGGATCGCGCGGCCATCGTGACCGCGGGGCGTGCTCGCGCCGCACCCGCCCTCGACGCCGCGATCCGCTCGGAGCTCGAGGAGCTCGGGATGCCGGGCGCCGTCTTCGAGGCTCGCCTCCTCCCGCTCGACGAACCCGGTCCCGGCGGAGCCGAGCGCGCCGAGCTGTGGCTCTCGGCATCCCCGGGACAGCCCGCGCGCCCGCTCGCCAAGGCCGCGTCGGGCGGCGAGCTCTCCCGGGTGATGCTGGCCTGCCGGAGCGTGCTCGCCGATCTCGACGAGGTCGGCACGCTGGTCTTCGACGAGGTCGACGCCGGGATCGGGGGGCAGGCCGGCCTCGCCGTCGGCCGTCGCCTGGCTCGCCTCGCGGCGGGTCGGCAGGTGCTGGTGGTGACCCACCTGCCGCAGATCGCATGCTTCGCGGATCGTCACCTCCGCGTCACCAAGGAACGCGGTACGGCATCGGTCGAGCTCCTCGACGGTCCGAGCCGGACCGAGGAGCTCTCGCGGATGCTCGCCGGTCTCGCCGGCAGCGAGAGCGCCGTGACCCACGCGGAGGAGCTCCTGGCGGAGGCCGAACGCCTCCGCGAGGGGTCCGCGCCGCTCGGCAGAGCGGGCGCCGTCACCTGAGGCTCGGTCTCGGCTACGCTCGAACCCATCCGAGGGACGGCCGGGGACGGTCCCGGGCCGGGGAAGGGACCACTGGGTTCCAAGTTGCTTCGGCGTCGCGCGGCCCGCACCCGCACCGTGGCGGGGGGGAAGGCCAGGATCGATCGTCGAACGAAGGAGCTCGTCACCCGGGTCGAGCCCGGGGATGTGGCCGTGATCGATCACGAGGACCTCGACCGCGTCGCGGCGGAGGCGCTCGTCCGGGTCGGCGTGGCCGCCGTGGTCAACGCCGCGCCGTCGATCAGCGGCCGCTATCCCAACCTCGGGCCGATGATCCTGGAAGATGCCGGCGTGCCCCTGGTCGATCGGGTCGGCACGCTGGTCCTCCAGAAGATCCGTGAAGGCGATCCGGTGCGGCTCGAGCACGATCGCGTCTTCTCCGGGGATCGACTCGTGGGGGTCGGGATCGAGACAGGACCGTGCGTCGATCCTGGAGGCGATGGAGTCGGCTCGGGAAGCCCTCGACGAACGCTTCGAAGGATTCGCGCGGAACACCCTGGAATACATGCGCGAGGAGCGCGATCTGCTGTTCGGTGGCGCGGGTCTGCCGGAGCTCGGTCACTCCCTCTCCGGCCGGCACGTCCTCGTGGTGGTCCGCGGCACCAGCTACCGGGAGGATCTGGCGGCGCTCCGGTCCTACATCCGCGACGTCCGGCCGGTCCTCGTGGGCGTGGACGGCGGAGCCGATGCGCTGCTCGAAGCGGGGTACGTGCCCGACATCGTGATCGGCGACATGGACAGCATCTCGGACCGTGCGCTCGACGTGATCCACCGGCGCCGGAAGGTCTCGACCGAGATCGTGCTGCATGCCTACCCGGACGGCCGCGCGCCGGGCCGCGCGCGTTTGGAGCGCCTCGCGATCCCGTACGTCGAGGTGCGGTCGGCCGGGACGAGCGAGGACGTGGCGTTCCTCCTCGCGCACGAGCGGCGCGCGGAGCTCATCGTGGCGGTCGGGACCCACGGGAACCTCCGGGAGTTCCTCGACAAGGGCCGGCCGGGGATGTCGTCCACGTTCCTCGTCCGACTCCGGGTGGGCGAGATCCTGATGGACGCCAAGGGGGTGGCCCGGATCTACCCGGCCAGGGCGCGGCCGCGCGACATGCTCCTGCTCGTCGGGGCGGTGCTGGCCGCGTTCGGCTTGATGCTCGCCGCGTCCCCTGCGCTCCGGCTCTATCTCGACCAGACGTTCGACGGGATCGTCGACTGGGTCCGGTCGCTCCTGTGATCTCCTGGCGCTATCACGTCGTCTCGCTCGTGGCGGTCGTCCTGGCCTTCGGTCTGGGCGTCCTCGCGGGAACGCTCGTCGTGGGAGACGATCTCGTCAGCGAACTGCAGCGGAACACGAACGAGGCGCAACGGGAGCGAGACGCCGCGGAGGAGCTCGCCGACCGGTACGTGGCGTTCGCGCAGGGTCTCCGGCCGACCCTCCGGGACGACGCGCTCCTCGGTGAGGAGGCCGTCGTGGTCGTCATGGAGGGTGTGAGCGGGCCGGTGCAACGGACGGTGCAGGAGCTGGGCGACGCCGGGGTCGAGGTCCTCGCCACCCTAGAGCTCACCAGGGCCCTGGCGGAGCCCGAGGTGGAGGAGAACGCATCCGTCCTCCAGATGATCCTCGATCTTCCCGGCGCCGATCCCGAGGACCTGCGGCAGGGGATCGCAGGAGCACTGGCGATCCGGCTGGCGGATGGCGCCCTCCCCGACGAGGACGACGTGCTCGGTCAGTTGCTCGAGGAGGGATTCGTCACGGCCGATCGCGACCTCGAACCCGCCATGCTGCTGGGGATCGGTGGTCCCGGGCAGCTCGTCGTGGTCGTCGCCGGCGGAACCGATCCCGAGGGGCTCCCCACCCCCGAGGCGCTGCTCGTCCCCCTGGCCGATCGGCTCGTTCAGCTGGACGTCCCCACCACGGCCGTGGGGCCGACCGATGATCCGTACGGGTTCGTCGCTGCGATCCGGGCGTCCCCAGAGATCCCGGACTGCGCGTTGGTGACCGTCGACGACCTGGATCTCGAGGGGATCGGCGGCATCACGATGGTGCTGGGCATCGATCGGCTGCTCGCAGACGGCGATCCCACGTTCCGGCCCGGCGGGGACTACGGGTTCGCGAGCGACGCGATGATGTTCGTCCCCGGCGCCGACGAGCCGCCCCAATCCTGTCGGGCCTGATGGAGCGTCAGCTCGTGGCGCTCGTGGCCGCGTACCAGGAATCGGAGCGCGTCGCCAGCACCGTCTCCGCGCTGCACGCGCTGGTCGACGAGGTGATCGTGGTGGACGACGGCTCCACCGATGCGACGAGCTCGGCGGCGCTCCTGGCCGGCGCCACCGTCCTGCGTGCATCCCGTCGCCTGGGGAAGGGCCGCGCGATCGAGGAGGCACTGGGTCGTCTCCCGGGATCGGCCGTGTGGCTGCTCGCCGACGCCGACCTCGCCGAGAGCGCGTCGCTCCTCGACCCGCTGCTCGTCGCGGTCCGGGAGGGCCGGGCGGACATCGCGATCGCCACGTTCCCGAAGCTCGCCGGAGGAGGGTTCGGGATCGTGAAGCGGTTCGCCGCCCGATCGATCCGCGCCCTCTGCGGGTGGGAAGCGCGCGAGCCGTTGTCCGGGCAGCGCGCGCTCACCGCCTTCGCCCTCGCGGCGGTGCGCCCGCTCGCTCCGGGGTTCGGCCTCGAGGTGGGGATGACGATCGACGCCGTCCGCTCCGGTCTGCGGGTCGTCGAGATCCCCGTTGACGGACTGGCGCATCGTCCCACCGGGCGCGGCCCGCGCGGGTTCGCGCACCGTGCGCGTCAAGGGGTGGACATCCTCGGAGCGGTCGTCGCACGCATCGTGCCCGGTCGCCGCCGACGTCGGAGGCCCTGATCGAGCCGGCGGAGGTGGTCGCGTGGTTCGCAGGCGGCCTGGGGCTCGCGTGGATCGGGTGGCTGGGAGCCCGCCGGGCGGGCGCACGCTGGTGGAAGGAGAACCGCCGGGGCCGCGCGATCCCCGCCACCCTGGGCTGGGCGGTCGCGGTGGGGTCGGCGGTGATCGTGCTCGTGGTGGTCCGGCAGATCGACGCCGACGGGGTGCGGGATTCCCAAGCCGGCGAGCTCATCGGGGCGACCATCGTGTTCCTGGCCGGGGTGGTGGACGACGGCTTCGGGGGAGCGGAGCGCGGCCTTCGCGGCCACCTGCGGGCCCTCCTCGCCGGGCGACTCACCACCGGGAGCGTGAAGGTCGCGGCCGCCGTCCTCGCCGCGGCGGTCACCGTCGCGTGGACCCCGCGAGAGCACCTGTGGGCGAACCTCCTCGCGCTGATCGCGATCGCCGGCTGCACGAACGTCTGGAACGGCCTCGACGTGGCCCCCGGTCGGGCGCTCAAGGGGTTCCTCGTCGTCGCGATCGTGCTCCTCGTCGTCGATCTGAAGGCGTTCCTCCTCGTGTGCACGGGCGCCGCGTGCGCCACCCTGGCCCCCGACCTGCGCGAGCGCGGGATGCTCGGCGACTCGGGGGCGAACCTGCTCGGTTTCCTGGCAGGAGCGGAGATCGTCCGCCGGCTCCCCGAGATCTGGCTGCTGCCGGCTGCCCTGGTCGTGATCGGGCTGAACGTGCTCGCCGAGACGGTCACGTTCACCAGAACGGTCGACGCGATCCCCCCGCTCCGGTGGTTCGATCGCCTGGGACGGCTCCGGGACGCAACTTCGTGAGCCCATCGGGCGGTCTCGTCGGTCCGGTCTGTTAGAGTCGCTTCCCGTGGTCGATGAGACGAGGTTCATCTTCGTCACGGGCGGAGTCGCTTCGGGACTCGGCAAGGGCATCACCACCGCCTCCCTCGGCCGCCTCTTCAAAGCCCGCGGTCAGAAGGTGCTCGTCCAGAAGCTGGATCCGTACATCAACGTCGATCCCGGCACGATGAACCCCTTCGAGCACGGCGAGGTGTTCGTGCTCGACGACGGCGCCGAGACCGACCTCGACCTCGGCCACTACGAGCGGTTCCTCGACCAGGACCTCCACCGCGGATCGAACTTCACCACCGGCGCCGTCTATTCGAGCGTCCTGGCCAAGGAGCGCCGCGGTGACTACCTGGGGAAAACGGTCCAGGTGATCCCGCACATCACCGACGAGATCAAGGAGCGCATCCGCGCCCTCGCGGAGACCGAGCAGGCAGACATCCAGATCGTGGAGATCGGCGGGACGGTCGGAGACATCGAGTCCCTCCCGTTCCTCGAGGCGGTCCGCCAGCTCCGCAACGAGGTCGGTCGCGACCGATGCGCGTTCGTCCACGTCTCGCTGATGCCGTACATCGGACCTTCGGGCGAGATCAAGACCAAGCCCACCCAGCACTCCGTGAAGGAGCTGCGGTCCCTCGGTCTTCAGCCCGATGCGATCGTGTGCCGGAGCGACCGGCCGATCGGGCGCAACCTGAAGGAGAAGATCTCGCTGCTCTGCGACGTGCCGATCAGCGGAGTGATCAGCGCGCCGGACGCGAGGTCGATCTACGAGGTCCCGCTCACCCTGCATCAGGAGGGCCTGGACGCAGAGCTCGCGCGAGCATCTCGGGATCGAGGGCGAGCCCGACCTCACCGAATGGCGAGGACCTCGTCGCGAAGGTCCGTGCGGCGACCGATCCCGTCCGGATCGCGGTCGTCGGCAAGTACGTGAACCTGCGCGATGCCTATCTCTCGGTGATGGAGGCCCTGAACCACGGCGGGATCCACCACGGCGTGGACGTGCGCATCGACTGGATCGCGTCCGACGACCTGGGAGGTGGTGCCACCGAGCAGGCGCTCGAGGGCGTCGACGGCGTCCTGATCCCCGGCGGCTTCGGGATCCGCGGCGTCGAGGGCAAGGTCGACGCCGTCCGGTTCGCTCGGGAGCGCGGCGTCCCGTTCCTCGGGATCTGCCTCGGGCTCCAGTGCGCGGTGATCGAGTTCGCGCGTCACGTCTGCGGGCTCGCGGACGCGAATTCGTCGGAGTTCGCGCCCGGCACGCCGGATCCCGGTGATCGACCTGCTGCCGGAGCAGAAGAACGTCACCGACCTCGGTGCCTCGATGCGCCTGGGCGCCCAGCCCTGCTACCTCGAGCCCGGCACCCTCGCCGCGCGCTGCTACGGCCAGGAGGTCGTGGAGGAGCGGCACCGTCACCGGTGGGAGGTCAACCCCGCGTACCTCGACGTCCTCCGCGAGCACGGCATGGTGATCAGCGGCAGCTCCAGAAGGGCCGTCTGGCCGAGATCATCGAGCTGCCGGACCACCCGTTCTTCATCGCGGGCCAGTTCCACCCGGAGCTCCGGTCCCGGCCCACGCGGCCCCACCCGCTGTTCCGCGAGTTCGTCGGCGCCGCCAAGGCCCGCGCGGCGGAGCGGTCCGGGCAGCGCCGGATCGCCGTCGGCTAGCGGTTGCGCCGAGCCGGCCCGGTCGGCGCCGCTGTTCCGCGGGCGCTGGGTCCGCGTCGACGAGGAGGAGTGGCCGGGCATCGGCACCGTGGGAGGTCTTCAGACCCGAGGACGCCGCGGCGGTCCTTCCGCTCACCCCGGACGGCGACGTCGTCCTGGTCCGCCAGTTCCGCGCCGGCGCCCGGCGGACGATCGAGGAGATCCCCGCCGGCCTGCTCGACGTCGAGGGAGAGGACCCGGCGACCTGTGCCGCCCGCGAGCTGTTCGAGGAGACCGGGTTCCGCCCGTGCCTCGCTGGAGCCGCTCGGCGCCATACCACACCTCGCCGGGATCCTCGAGCGAGCTGGTGCATCTGTTCTGTCGTCCAGGACCGGTGCCGAACCGGAGCGCGAGCCGGAGACGGGCATCGAGGTCGTCCGGCGGCCGTTCGACGGCGGCGGTGGCCGATGCCCGCGCCGGCCGGATCGACGACGCGAAGACGGCGCTCGCGCTGCTCCTCGCCGACGCCCGAATGGCCGCGGGGTAGGCTGCTCCAGCCGAGCAGTCGGAAGGGGGCGGGCGTTGATCGTCGGCATCCCCAAAGAGGTCAAGGACAACGAGTACCGCATCGCGGCCACCCCGGAAGGGGTCCGCGAGCTGGTCGACGCCGGACAGACGGTCCTGATCGAGGAGGGAGCGGGGCTCGGCTCCAGCCTCTCCGAGGAGCGCTACAAGCGGTCGGGGGCGCAGTTCGTGTCCTCCGCCGAGGACGTGTGGCGCGGCGCCGACATGATCCTGAAGGTCAAGGAACCGATCGCCTCCGAGTACGCGCTCGATGCGGGAAGGGCAGATCCTCTTCACCTACCTCCACCTCGCCGCGAACCCCGACGCTCACCCATGAACTGATCCGTCGGAAGGTCGATGCCGTCGCCTACGAGACGGTCCAGCTCGGCGACGGCCGCCTCCCGCTCCTCGCGCCGATGAGCGAGGTCGCGGGGAGGATGGCGCCGCACGTCGGCGCGCTCGGTTCCTCGAGAAGGAGGCCGGCGGGCGCGGCGTGCTGATGGGCGGCGTCTCGGGGGTGCGGCCCGCCCGCGTGCTCGTCCTGGGTGCCGGGATGGCCGGTGCGAACGCCGCCGGGATCGCGGCGGGGATGGAGGCCGAGGTGATCGTGGTCGACAAGAACCTGGACAAGCTCCGCTTCGTCGACCAGATCTACCGCGGCAGGATCGTCACCCTGATGTCGGACCGGCTCACGCTCGAGCAGCGGGTCCGCGAGGCCGACGCCGTGATCGGGAGCGTCCTGCTCCCGGGAGCGAAGGCGCCGGTGATCGTGTCGGAGGAGATGGTGGCGTCGATGCAGCCCGGATCGGTGATCGTCGACATCGCGATCGATCAGGGAGGCTGCGTCGCCACGTCCCACATGACGACCCATTCCGATCCCACGTACGTGGTCCACGGCGTCGTGCACTACTGCGTCGGCAACATGCCCGGCGCGGTGCCCAACACCTCGACCTACGCGCTCACGAACGTGACGCTGCCGTACGCGCTGGCGATCGCGGAGAAGGGTCTCGAGGACGCGGTCCGGTCGGACCCGGTTCTCGCGCGGCGGCGTCAACGTCCTGGGGGGCTCGGTGACGAACGAGGGCGTCGCGGAAGCGCACGGGGTGCCCTTCGTTCCGCTCGGGAGCCTGATCGACGGGACCGGGTGAGGGAGGGGGCCGTGGCGGACGGGCTCGCCGTGGAAGCGGAGCGCTACCTCGACCACCTCACGGTGGAGCGGGGGCTCTCCGAGAACACGCTCGAGGCATACCGTCGCGACCTGCGCCGGTACGTCGGGTTTCCTCGAGCATCGTGACGTGCGCAGTCTCCGCGATGTCGAGGAGCGAACGGTCCGGTCATTCGTCGCGTCGCTCTCGGCATCGACCCACGGTCCCGAGGCCGCGCCCTACCGCGCGACCTCGGTCGCTCGGACGCTCTCCGCGGTCCGGTCCTTCCACCGGTTCCTGTTGCGGGAGGGCGTGACGGAACGGGATCCCGCTGCCGGCGTCGCGCAGCCCCGCCTGCCCCGGTCGCTCCCGCGCCCGCTCCCGTCGACGACGTCCGGCGGCTCCTCGAGGCGCCGGAGGAGCGCTCGCCCACCGGCGTCCGTGACCGGGCGATCCTCGAGCTCCTGTACGGGTCGGGGCTGCGGATCTCGGAGCTGACGGGGATGGACGTCGACGACCTCGATCTAGAAGAGGGCAGCCTCCGCGTGCTCGGCAAGGGAGGGAAGGAGCGCGAGGTGCCGCTCGGCTCGTTCGCGCACGAGGCCGTGAGCGCGTACCTCACGCGCGGCCGCCCGGCGCTGGCCACGGTGGCCAGCCGAGGCGCGCTGTTCCTGAACGCGCGGGGCGGCCGCCTCTCGCGCCAGAGTTGCGCGCGGCTGCTCGGTCGGTACGTACGGCTCGCCGGGATCGATCGCCGTGTCACGCTGCACACCCTCCGGCACTCCTTCGCGACGCACCTCCTCGAAGGGGGCGCGGATGTCCGTGTGGTCCAGGAGCTCCTGGGCCATGCGAGCGTGGCCACGACGCAGATCTACACGCTCGTGACCGCCCGGCATCTCCGGGAGGTCTACGAGGAGTCGCATCCTCGCGCCCGCCGGCGCGTCCGGGCGTGATGGCGGACGACTCGCTCGACCAGGCGACGCTGGTCGCGTCTGCGAGAGGAGCTCCTGCGCCATCGATCGTTCCTCCGGACCGAGATGGAGTCCCAAGGTGCCGATCCGGACTCGGACGACGTCGCGTTCGTGGACGACGCGGGCTTCGCCGACCGAGGGCACAGCACCGGCGAGCGCTCGCAGGTGATCGCGGTCGTGCGCGCGCTGCGGTCGAACCTGCTCGACGTGGAGCGAGCCCTGTCGAAGATGGAAGCGGGTACGTACGGGATCTGCGAGCGATGCGGCCAGCCGATCGCACCGGAGCGTCTCGAGGCGCTGCCGTGGGCCGTGCTGGGCATCGACTGCAAGCAGGCGGAGGGCCGATGACCGGCGCGCTCGTGCCGCGCGTGCTGGTCGTCGTGTGCGACTCGTGGGGTGTCGGCGATGCTCCGGACGCGGCGGCCTACGGTGACGAGGGGTCGGACACGCTCGCCAATACCGCGGCGGCGGTCGGCGGGATCCGGGCCCCGAACCTCGCTTCCCTCGGACTCGGATGCCTGACGAACGATCCGGGGCGTGGACGCCACGCCCGCACCCGGAACCGCTCACGGTCGCGCGACCGAGCGCTCGGCCGGCAAGGACACCACCACGGGTCACTGGGAGATGATGGGGATCCGCCTCGACGAACCGTTCCCGTTGTATCCCGACGGGTTCCCGGCGGATCTCATCGAGGCGTTCGAGCGGGAGATCGGCAGGACCGTGCTCGGGAACCGCCCCGCGTCCGGGACGGAGATCGTCGCGGAGCTCGGGGAGGAACACCTCCGGACGGGGAGCCCGATCGTCTACACGTCGGGGGACTCCGTCTTCCAGATCGCGACCCACAAGTCGGTAGTCGACCTGTCCCTGCTCTACGAGTGGTCACGAGCGGCGCGCCGCTTGCTGGTCGGACCGCACAACGTCGGACGGGTGATCGCCCGTCCGTTCGAAGGCCAGCCCGGCGCCTTCGTGCGCAGCCCGGAGCGACGCGACTTCTCCGTTCCTCCTCCCGGCCCGACGCTGCTCGACCGGCTGCAGGAGGCGGGGGTCGCCGTCCTCGGCGTCGGCAAGATCCAGGACATCTTCTCGGGCCAGGGGATCACGGAGGGGCGGTACTCGGACTCCAACGAGCACGGGGTCGATCTCACGCTCGAGTACCTCCGCAGGCCGGCGCCCGCGTTCGTCTTCGCGAACCTCGTGGACTTCGATTCCAAGTACGGGCACCGCAACGACCCGGATGGGTACGCCGCGTGCATCGAGGCGTTCGACAGGAGGCTCCCGGAGGTGATCGCCGCCCTCGACGGGGGCGTGCTGTTGCTCACCGGGGACCACGGGTGTGATCCCACCACCCCGCCGACCGACCACTCGCGTGAGCGGACCCCCCTCCTGGCCGCCGGGCTCCGGGGCGAACCGGTGGATCTCGGTACGAGAGGTTCGTTCTCCGATCTCGGACAGACGGTGGCGGACCTGCTCGGGGCGGACGGGACGGGGCTCGAAGGGGAGAGTTTCCTGGACCTCATGGGGATCGAGGGGTCGAGCTGATGTCGACGTCGACGGTCCCGGTGGTCGAGGGTTCGCATCCGTCGACAGGTACGACGCACCCTTCAGCCGAGGTCGATACGGGGTCTCGCCAGACGTCGGCCTGGATCGGTCATCGACCGTGAACGATCCGCGCGAGGTCGTCGCTGCCAAGCGGGACGGCAGGTCGCTCCCTCCGGCTGACGTCCGTGCCTTCGTGGAGGGATACACGGCAGGCGACGTGTCCGACGCCCTCGCGGCCGCGTTCCTCATGGCGTGCCTTCTTCGCGGTCTCGACGACGACGAGACGCTCGCCCTCACGGAGGCGATGGTCGACTCCGGCGAGACCATCCGGTTCTCCGGCCGGTTCTCTGGCCGGCTGTCTCCGGCGGATCCTCCGGAGCGAACCTTCCGACGGTGGACAAGCACTCGACCGGCGGGGTCGCCGACGGCGTCACGCTCGTGTTCGCCCCGCTCGCCGCGGCGCTGGGGCTCTGCGTCGCGAAGCTCTCGGGCCGGGGGCTCGGGCACACCGGCGGTACGCTCGACAAGCTCGAGTCGATCCCCGGCGTGCGGACGGATCTGTCGGCCGAGGACATCCGGAAACAGGTCGAAGAGGTGGGATGCGCGGTGGCCGCGCAGTCGCCCACGCTCGTGCCTGCCGACGGCGCTCTCTACGCGTTGCGCGACGCCACGGCGACGGTCCCGTCGATCCCCCTCATCGCGGCCAGCGTGATGTCCAAGAAGCTCGCGGTGGAGACGGACCTGATCCTCCTCGACGTGAAGACCGGCTCCGGCGCCTTCATGAAGACCATGGAGGACGCGCGAGCGCTGGCGGAGCGCTGTCTCGCGCTCGCCGCCGGCTGGGGCCGAGCGGCGAGCGCCGCCGTGACGGACATGTCCCAGCCGCTCGGTGATGCGGTCGGGAACGCCCTGGACATCGCGGAGACGGTGGCCGTGCTCCGGGGGGAGTCCCGGGGCCGCCTCCGCGAAGCGGCCCAACTCTTCGCCGCCCGGGCCCTGGAGCGCACGCGTGGGATCGGCCACGAGGAGGCCCTCGCGAAGGCGGACGATGCGATCGGGTCGGGCGACGCGCTCGAGCGGTTCCGGCGGATGGTCGAGGCGCAGGGAGGAGATCCCCACGTGGTGGACGACCCGGCCGGCGTGCTCCCCGCCGCTCCCGTGCGCGAGCCGCTGGTTGCCGATCGGAGCGGGGTCCTGGCCGCGGTCGAGGCCGAGGAGATCGGCCTGGCGAGCGTGGACCTGGGGGCCGGCCGGCGCCAGAAGGGCGATCCGATCGACCCGGCCGTCGGTATCGTGGTGCATCCGAAGATCGGTGACCGGCTGGAGGCCGGGGAGCCCATCGGGGAGGTGCACGCGCGGGATCGCGACGCCGCGGCGGAAGCCGCGCGGCGGGTGCTCGCCGCGATGGACGTCACCGATGGTCCCGCCGCGCCCCCGCCCCTCGTCTACGCCTGGATGTGATGTGAGTTGGGCAACTTCACAGCGATCGGCCTCCGGCTGGCCCTCTACATGCTGGCGTCGCTCTTCGTCGGGCTGACGGTCCGCGAATACGTGCGGGCCCGGACCGCGACCGCCCTCGGCGACCCCACGCCGCGGCTCTGGGGGCGGATCACGCTCCGACCGAAGCCGTGGTTCGATCCCTTCGGGAGCGGCTTCATCGGGGCGATGGTGGCGCTCCTGTGGTCCGTGCAGGCCTTCATCATGCCGGCGGCGTACGCGAAACCGGCGCCCATCGACGTCAGCTACCTCCGGCGGCACCCTCGCGATGTCGTTCTCGTCTCGATCGCGGGGCCGGCCGCCTCGCTCGCGCTCGCCGTGATCGCCGGGATAGCGATCCGCGCCGGCCTCTCCGGTGAGGTCGGGCTGGCGGTGCTGACGTTCGCGTTCACGAACGTCTCGCTCTTCGTGTTCCATCTCCTGCCGATCCCCGGGCTCGATGGAGGACGGCTCCTGGCGCTGCTGCTTCCCCCGCACGCGCGAGAGGTGTTCCGCAACGCCGACCGCTACCTCGCGCTGATCGTCCTCGTGGTCCTGTTCCTGTTCACGTTCCTCCTGGGCGTCGCGAGGCTCCTGGCCGGCGCCGTCTGCGACGCCTTGACGGGCGCCGACTGTTCGGGTCTGTTCCGCTTCTGATCGGGCTCCCGGGCGCGGGATGCGGGACCGGTATCATCGCCCGCATCGTGATCTCTTCGTCAGCGTCCAGTGACGCGCCAGGATCGCAGACCGGGGAGACGCGGCGCGGTCGCGTCCTGACGGGCTTCCGACCGACCGGGGATCTCCACGTCGGCCACTGGGCGGGCAACGTGGGCAACGCGGTCCGACTCCAGGACGAAGGCTACGAGTGCTACTACTTCGTTGCGAACTGGCACATGCTCACCACGCATTACGACCGCACCGCGGAGCTCGGGTCGCTGGTCGAGGCCATCGTGCTCGACCTCCTCGCGTGCGGCATCGACCCCGAGCGTTCGACGCTCTACCTGCAGTCGGACCTCCCCGAGGTCGCGGAGATGGCGCTGCTCCTCGGGATGATCACGCCCCTCGGCTGGCTCGAACGCGTGCCCACCTACAAGGAGCGGTTGCGCGACATGGCCGAGCGGGACGTCGCGAACTTCGGGCTCCTCGGGTACCCGGTGCTCCAGACCGTGGACATCTCGATCGTGCGCGGGGAGCTGGTGCCGGTGGGGGAGGACCAGGTGTCCCACCTCGAGATCTCGCGGGAGATCGTGCGGCGGTTCAACCGGCTCTTCGGCGAGATCCTGGTCGAGCCCCAGCCGCTGCTGTCGGACTTCCCGCTCGTGCCTGGATCGGACGGTCGCAAGATGTCGAAGTCCCTCGACAACGCCATCGGGCTGGTCGACGACCCCGAGACGATCCGCGCGAAGGTCCGCTCGTTCATCACCGACCCGCAGAAGGTGCGGCTGGGTGACCCGGGCAGGCCGGAGATCTGCCCGATCTATGCGTTGCACACGCGGTTCTCACCCGACATCGTCGATTGGACGCGCGATCACTGCCGCTCCGGTGAGCTCGGGTGCGTCGACTGCAAGACCAACCTGGCGGATCGTCTGATCGAGGAGCTCCGGCCGATCCGGGAACGACGGCTCGAGCTCGCCGCGGAGCCGGGGTTGGTGTGGAAGGTCCTGGGCGAGGGGAGGGAGCGTGTGGGGCCCGTCGTGCGGGAGACCATGGACGCCGTGCGTGACGCGATGGGGTTCTCACGGCCGTGACGGGCGAGGGGGCCGGCGACGTTCGCGGTCGAGCTGCCCGCGTTCACCGGGCCGTTCCGGCTGCTGGCCGAGCTGATCCTGGAGCAGAAGGTCGATGTGTGCGACGTCTCGGTCGCGGCCGTGACCGACGGCTTCCTCGCCTACGCGAAGGACGCCGACCACTGGGACCTCGAGGAGGTCACGTGGTTCCTCGCGATGTGCGCCGTGCTCCTGGAGCTGAAGGTCGGCCGGCTGATGCCGAGGCACACCGAGACGGACGAAGACGATCTCCTCGGCGCCTCCCCGGACCTCGCGTATGCCAGGTCCATGGAACTGGTGGCGTTCCGGAAGGTGGCGGTGGAGCTCGCTCGCCGACTGGAGGACGAGGCCAGCTTCTTCACCCGAGACGTCGGACCCGGTCCCGAGTTCTCGCACCTGTACCCGGACCCGATGACGAAGGTCGACACGCGATCCCTCGCCGGCCTCGCGGCGCAGCTGTTGCGGCCACCCCCCACGCTCGATCTCAGCCACGTGACGCCGATCCGCTACACGATGGCGGAGGCGATGACCGCGGTCGAGCGCCGGATCGAGGATCTCGGGCGCGCCGCGTCGTTCCGCGATCTCGTCGCCGACTGCGACGAACGGATCCAGGTCGTCGTCCGGTTCCTCGCGCTCCTCGAGCTGTACCGTGACGGCCGGGTGGAGCTGCTGCAGGGTGACACGTTCGGCGAGATCCGCGTCGAGTGGCAGGGATGACGATGCCGACAACAGAGGCGCAGGGGGAGAGCACCACCTCGGACACGCGGGCGCTCGAGGCGTTGCTGTTCGTCTCGGATGAACCGCTGACCTCGTCGGTCCTCGCCCAGGCGCTGGAGATCGAGCGGAGAACGGTCGAGGAGCTCTGCGACCGGCTCGCGGCGGAGCTCGACGCCCGCGGTGCGGGGGTCGTCCTCCGCAACGTGGCGGGGGGCTGGCGCCTGTTCACCCACCCCGACACGGCCGTCGAGGTCGAGCGATTCGTGCTGTCGTCCCGTCAGGCCCGGCTGACGAAGGCGGCGCTGGAGACGCTCGCGATCGTCGCGTACAAGCAGCCGGTCACCCGGCACCAGATCACGTCGATCCGGGGTGTCAACTCCGACGGGGTCCTCCGGGCGCTCCAGGACAAGGGGCTCGTCGAGGAGGCGGGGCGGGAGGAGACGCCGGGCCGGCCGATCCTGTTCGCAACGACACCGTCCTTCCTCGAGCGGTTGGGGCTGCCGTCGCTGGCCGCCCTTCCGTCGCTCGCGCCGCTCCTCGGGATCGACGGGGAGCCCGAGGAGGCGGACACGGACACTCCTTCGCCGGAGCCGTCCGAGCCCGGCGAGTAGGCCGTGCCGGTCGAACGATTGCAGCGTCTCCTCGCTCGCGCCGGCTACGGCTCCCGTCGAGCCTGCGAGGAGCTGATCGTCGACGGTCGCGTCACCCTGAACGGGAACGTGGCCACGCTCGGGGACCGGGGGGATCCCTCGCGGGACGAGGTTCGGGTGGACGGTCTCGAGGTCAACCTCGACCCGAACGTGAAGTACTTCGCCCTGCACAAGCCGGTGGGCGTGGTCACGACGATGCACGACCCGCAGGGACGTCCCGACATCCGCACGTACCTCCCCCCGGACGGTCCGCGCGTATTCCCTGTGGGTCGGTTGGATCGGGACACCGAGGGACTGCTCCTGCTGATGAACGACGGGGACCTCGCGAACGGGCTCACGCATCCTCGCTTCGGTGTGGAGAAGGAGTACCTCGCCGAGGTGGAGGGCCTGCCGACGCCGAAGCACATCGGGTTGCTGCGACGCGGCGTAGAGCTGGACGACGGCCCCGCGAGCGCCGCGAACGCGCGGGTGGCCGGCCGCTCCGGTGATCGCGGGGCCGTCCGCATCGTGATGACCGAGGGACGCAAACGCGAGGTCCGCCGGTTGCTGGCCGCCGTCGGACTGCCGGTCGCCCGTCTCGTCCGCGTGCGGATCGGGCCCGTCCGCCTCGGCACCCTCGGCCCCGGGGAGCGACGGGAGCTCACCCTGGACGAGGTGGTCGCGCTGAGACGGGCCGTCGACGGGTAGCCTTTGGAACCTCGGGGCGCCGCGCCCGGAGCCAACGAGCGATGAGAGGTGTCCATGAGGCTTCGTGCGGCGCGCGGCGCGATCCGCGTGCCATCGGACGACGGTGACGAGCTGCTCGGAGCGACCGAGCGGCTCCTGTCGGCCATCCTGGAGCGCAACGCGGTCGACACCGACGAGCTGGTGAGCATCCTGTTCACGGTGACCGAGGACCTACGGTCCGCCTTCCCCGCGGAGGCCGCTCGTCGGATGGGGCTGGGCCGCGTTCCGTTGCTCTGCGCGCAGGAGATCCCGGTGGAGGGCTCGATGCGTTCGGTGATCCGCGTCCTCGTGCACTTCCACTCGGATCGGACGCTCGACGAGGTCGCGCACGTGTATCTGGACGGCGCGGAGTCGCTCCGAGATGACGTCGGCTGAACGAGGCTCCCGATGACCGCCGGCGCCGCGTCAACTCCGAGGTCGATCGAGCGGGTCGCCGTCGTGGGGACCGGCCTCATGGGCACGTCGGTCGCGCTCGCCGCGGCGCGAGCCGGCGCCACCGTGACCGGGTGGGACGTCGACCCCCCGACG
This sequence comes from uncultured Actinomycetota bacterium, assembly GCA_963784055.1. Lineage (GTDB taxonomy): Bacteria > Actinomycetota > UBA4738 > UBA4738 > HRBIN12 > JAJNBA01. Next base: position 522,622 of record CAWAPY010000014.1, on the reverse strand, counting down.
ACGGCTCGGGCGGCCTCGTTCGGCGGGTTCACCGGAGCCGCCACGCTCGAGGAGGCCGTGAAGGGAGCCGAGCTGGTCGTGGTCTGCACGCCGATCCCGATGATCGCGGACTCCGTCGCCGCCGCCCTCTCTGCGACCACCGACGCGATCGTCACCGAGGTGGGGAGCATCATGGATTCCGTGGCCAGGGAGGTGGCCGAACGAGTCGACCCGGCCGACCTGCGCCGCTTCGTTCCCGGGCATCCGATGGGGGGAAGCGAGCGCTCCGGTCCGGAGCACGCGTCCCCGTCCGTGCTCGACGGGATCGTCTGGGTGCTCTCGGCGACGGGGTCCACCGACCCCGAGGCCCTCGGGGTCGTCGAGACGTGGGTCTCCGGGCTCGGCGCCCGACCCGTCCAGATGCCGGCCGATCGTCACGACCGCCTCGTCGCGTTCGTCAGCCATCTGCCGCAGGTGGCGTCCACGGCGCTGATGAGCCTCGCCGCGAGCGAGGAGGCCGATGAGCCGGAGATCCTCCTGCTGGCGGCCGGGGGGTTCCGCGACCTCACGCGTCTGGCGGCCTCGGACGCGGGCCTGTGGTCCTCGATCCTCCTGGCGAACCGCGCACAGATCGCCGAGGCGATCGACCTCTACGTGGAGCGCTTGCGACGCCTGCGGGCGGACGTGGTCGAGAGCCGTGGCGAGGCCGTTCGATCCACGTTCGCCCGGGCGAAGGAGGCTCGCCTCCGGCTGGCGGCCAAGCCACAGGTGCGCTCCGGCGTGGCCGTGCTGCAGGTGGAGGCTCCCGACCGCCCGGGTGCCCTCGCCGAACTGACCGCGATCCTCGCGGAGGGACGCGTGAACATCGAGGACCTCCAGATCGTCCACTCACCGGAGGGCGGGCGCGGGACCGTGCACCTGACCGTCGCGGCCGCGGCGGCGGACGATGCCACCCAGGTACTGCTGGGCGCGGGCCTCGATCCGATCCGGCTCGCGTGAGACGCCGATGAAGGTCCGCGTGAGGCCGGGCGGCTCCCTCCGAGGGCAGGCCACCGTTCCCGGTGACAAGTCGATCGCCCATCGCTGGCTGATCCTCGCGGTCAGCGCCGTCGGGCGCAGCGCGCTCGAGGGTCTGCCGCGCTCCCTGGATGTCAGGTCCACCGCGTCCTGTCTCGCGACGCTCGCTCCGGCGGCTCGACCTGCACTCGAGGCTTGGGCCTCGAGCCCTGCGGCCACCGATGAACGCCACGGTTCCACGTGGAACCGGGAGGCCTCGACCCTCGACCTCCCCGTGCTCGACCTTCACGGTGAAGGTCGGGGATCGCTCCGTCGACCCGATCGGGAGCTCGACTGCGGGAACTCCGGCACCTCGATGCGACTGCTCGCCGGGCTCGTGGCACCCGGTCCCTTCGTGACCGTTCTCACCGGCGACGCCAGCCTCGTGACGAGGCCGATGGAGCGGGTGGCCGCGCCGCTGCGGGCGATGGGGGCGGACGTCGCCACGCGGGACGGGCATCCGCCGGTGACGATCCGCGGCGGCGAGCTCCACGGGATCCGGTTCGAGCCCGAGGTCCCGAGCGCGCAGGTGAAAGGCGCCGTTCTCCTCGCCGCGCTCGGAGCCGACGGCTCCACGACGGTCGTCGAGTCCGTCCCCACGAGGGACCACACGGAGCGCGCCCTCGGCGCCCTCGGGGCACCGGTGCGGGCGACGGAGGAAGGCATCGTGCTCGACGGGCCGTTCCAGCACGAGGGCTTCCGAGGCAGGGTGCCGGGGGATCCGTCGTCGGCCGCGTTCCTGCTCGGTGCCGTCGCGCTCACCGGCGGCGAGGTCACGCTCACCGGTGTCGGACTGAATCCGAGCCGGCTCGCGTTCCTCAGCGTGTTCGAGCGGATGGGCGTGGACGTCGACGTCGAGGTCGAGGGATCCGACCTGGGCGAGCCGGTGGGAACGATGCGCCTGGCATCGGGAGGACGGGTCCGACCCGTGCACGTCGGTGCCGACGAGCTCCCCTTGGTGATCGACGAGGTGCCGATCCTGGCTGCGCTTGCCGCTCATGCGGACGGTCCTTCACGCTTCGAGCGGGCGTCCGAGCTCCGCGTGAAGGAGAGCGACCGGCTCACCGTGCTCACCGAGGGGATCCTCGGCCTGGGCGGAGTGGCCGCGGAGGACGGGGACGACCTGGTGATCGGCGGCGGCGGGCTCGGCGGCGGTTCCGCCCGCTCCGCCGGTGATCACCGGATGGTGATGGCGCTCACCGTGGCGGCGACGGCAGCCGAGGCGCCCTGTGAGATCGACGATGCCGGGTCGGCGGCCGTGTCCTTCCCGGGGTTCTTCCGGCTGCTGCACGAGCTCGGTGCCGACGTCGAGGAGGCCTGATGACGGTCCGGGTCGTGGCGATCGACGGCGCCGCCGGGAGCGGCAAGAGCACCCTCGCCCGGCTGCTGGCGAGGGAGCTCCGGCTCCCGTACGTCAACACGGGCTCGATGTACCGGGCGCTGACCCTGGCGGCCCTTCGAGGGGCCGTCGACGTCGAGGACGGGCGAGCGCTCGCCGGGCTCGATGGGCACCCTCGAGTTCACGTTGAGTCCCGGTCCGGACGGGGAGCTCCTGATCGACGGTGCGCCACCACGGGACGACCTCGAGACCGCGGATGTCGAGGCCTCCGTCAGCACCGTCGCGAAACACGCGCCGGTCCGCTCGGCGATGCGCGCCGCCCAGCGAGCCCTGGGTGCGGACGGCGCCGTCATGGAGGGGCGCGACATCGGCACGGTGGTGTTCCCGGACGCCCCGCTGAAGCTCTTCCTCGTGGCCGCGCCCGATGAACGTGCGGGCAGGCGGGTCGACGAACGAGGGGCGACCGATGTCGGCGAGGCCCTCCACGCACGGGACCGCCTCGATGCCAGGGTCAATCCGCACGTCCCGGCCGAGGACGCCGTGGTGATCGACACGAGCGACCTCAGCGTCGAGGGGACGCTCCGTGCCGCGCTCGACGCGGTGACCAGCCGGGCGCCCGGCCTCCTGACCCTCGAGGGACCTCCAGCCGGGGGAGAGGGGTCGCGGCGATGACCGTTCCCCGGATCGCCGTCGTCGGCCGCCAGAACGTCGGGAAATCGACCCTGGTCAACCGGCTCTTCGGCAAGCGCGAGACGATCGCGCACGACGACCCCGGGGTCACGCGCGATCGCGTGGAGCTCGAGGCGACGTGGAACGGGAGACGCTTCGGCCTGGTCGACACGGCCGGGTACCTCCACCGGGCCACCGGCGTCGAGGCGCTCGCGGGCGTGCAGTCGCTCCGTGCGATCGACGAGGCACAACTCGTCCTCCTGGTGGTGGACGTGGCGTCGGGGATCACGGAGGAGGACGCCCAGCTCGCGCACCGTCTCCGACGGGCGGCGTCGCCGGTCCTCGCGGTCGTGAACAAGGTGGACGCGGCCGAGGACGAGGTCGAGGTACCCGCGTTCCTCGCGCTGGGCCTCGGCGATCCGATCGCCGTCTCCTCGAAGCACGGTCGAGGCGTGGGCGAGCTCCTCGACCGCATCGTCGACCTCCTCCCGGACGCCCCGAGGGCGGGGAGGGACGACGGTGAGGACCAGGAGGAGCCGCGGTTCGCCATCGTCGGGCGGCCGAACGTGGGCAAGTCCAGCCTGTTCAACAAGCTGGTGGGGGAGGAGCGGTCCGTGGTGTTCGAGGAGGCGGGGACCACCCGCGACAGCGTCGACGCCCTCGTGGACTGGCGGGACGCGGGACGGATCCGTTTCGTCGACACGGCGGGGATGCGTCGCGCGATCCGGGTCAAAGGCGTCGAGTACTACAGCTTCGTCCGGGCGGGCGCGGCGATCGATCGAGCTCACGCGGCCGCGGTCGTCTTCGATGCGAACGAGGGGCTCACCGCCGAGGACCAGAAGATCGCGTTCCGCGTCCTGGAGGCCGGCAGAGCGTTGCTCCTCGTCGCGAACAAGTGGGATCTCGTGGAGGACAAGGATCGGCTCTTCAAGCAGCTGACCGAGGAGGCGACGCTGCTGGCCCACGCCACCGTGATCCGGACCTCCGCGGTCCGCGGCCAGGGCGTCACGAAGATCCCGGAGTTGCTCGTCGAGCTCCGGACCCGCTGGGCGGGCCGCGCTCCAACCTCTCGGGTCAACCAGGTGCTCCAGGAGCTCCAGGGCGCGCAACCGCCGCCCCGGTCCTCCGGCACCCTCCACTACGCGGCGCAGGTGGCGAGCCGGCCACCTTCCTTCGTCTTCTTCGGTGGCGGGCGCCCGCCGGTTCCCGGCTATCGCCGATACGTGGAGAACCGGCTGCGCGAAGCCTTCCACCTGGACGGGGTCCCGATCCGGATGCGATTCCGGCCACGCACCCGGGGCGGCTGAGGCGGGGACGGTGCCGGGCGGGCGTGGAGCCGCAACCCCGCACGGCTACACTGGCGCCTACGGGCCGTGGCGCAGCTTGGTTAGCGCGTCTGACTGGGGGTCAGAAGGTCGCCGGTTCGAATCCGGCCGGCCCGACGGATGAGAGGGACGACGGAGACGATGCCGGCATCCTCCGCCGTCGTCACCGTCCCCAACATCCTGTCCTTCGCCCGCATCGCCACCATCCCGCTCTTCTGTTGGCTGGCGGCGAACGAGCGGACGAGGCTCTGGGGGATCTTGCTGTTCGCCGTGGTGGTCAGCACCGATTGGGTCGATGGGTACGTCGCGCGGCGGACGGGCCAGGTCACCGAGCTCGGACGCATCCTCGATCCGGTCGCCGACCGGCTCGCGATCGCGGCCGGCCTCCTCACGTTCGCGATCGCGGGGATCTTCCCGTTCTGGGCGGCTCTGCTGATCCTGGTTCGCGACGTCGCCGTCCTGCTCGGCGGCGCCGTGGTGCTGTGGGGCAGGAGCATCCGGGTGGAGGTTCGCGGGATCGGCAAGATCGCCACGTTCTCGCTGATGGCCGCCATCGCCTGGATCGCCTGGGGCAACGCGGACGGTCCGCTCGGCGATGTCCTCCTCGTCGGAGGTTGGCTCGCGTACGCGGTGGGCATCGTCGAGTACTACCTCGCGGCCGGCCTCTACGCGATCGACGTCCGCGACGCCCTCGCGGAGCGAGGCATGCTGGAGGAGTAAGTTCACGCGGAGCCCGCCGGCGGTGGCCGTCACCGACCCGGCGGTGCGCAGGCGACCCGAGAACGGAGGAACGAGTGGAGTACCCGGAAGACCTGCGGTATTCGCGGGAGCACGAGTGGGCGCGATCGGAGAACGGACGGGTCCGCGTCGGCATCACCGACTTCGCCCAGGACGCGCTGGGCGACGTCGTGTACGTCGATCTCCCCGAGCCGGGCACGCGGGTGACGAGCGGTCAGCCGTTCGGGGAGGTGGAGTCGACGAAATCCGTCTCCGACGTGTTCGCACCGGTCTCGGGAACGATCGTGGAGCGCAACGGGGCCCTCGAGGAGCATCCGGAGCTCGTGAACGAGCATCCCTACGGGGACGGCTGGCTGGTCGCGATCGACCCGGCCGACCCGGCCGACGCTCGACGCGCTCCTCGATTCCGCGGCGTACCAGGAGCACATCTCGAGCTCCTGAGCAGCGGTCTCTCGACCCTCGACCCATACTCCAGCGCAGGTCGAGGGTCATGGCTCGCCGAGGTCGAGGGTGCAGCGAAGGCTCGGTTGACCCTCCTCACCTGCTGCGATAACGTCCACGACGCGTCGAGGTCCACTGTTGCCCACAACATCGAACCTCGACACCAGGTGGGGGAAGAGGGGAAGCAGACGGTGTTCTGTACGCGCTGTGGACATCCCAACCGTGACGACGCACGTTTCTGCGCGGAGTGCGGAGCTCCCCTTCAGGACGACTCGACGGTCACCCTCACCCCGGTCGAACCCGACGATGACGAGAACGTCGAGTTCCCCTTCCCCGAGGACGAGCTCGAACCCGGGCAGGCGCTCCTTCAGGTCAAGCGTGGCCCCAACGCCGGGTCGACGTTCCTGCTCGATGCGGACACGTCCACGATCGGGCGGAACACGGACAGCACGGTGTTCCTCGACGACATCACCGTTTCCCGGGCGCACGCCACGTTCGAGCGCAAGGGCGGGGAGTGGTTCGTCGCGCGACGCGGGGAGCCTCAACGGGACGTACGTGAACGGCGAACAGGTCGACGAGACGAAGTTGGCCACCGGCGACCAGGTCCAGATCGGGCGCTTCAGGCTGACGTTCTTCCAGGCAGGGGAGTGAGCCAAGAGGGAGCGATGGAGATGGCCGGCACGCGCAACTACCAATCGATCGGTGAGGTCCTCGTGTCCGTGAAGACGGAGTTCCCGGACATCACGATCTCGAAGATCCGGTTCCTCGAAGCCGAGGGCTGATCGAGCCCGAGCGGACGCCGTCCGGCTACCGCAAGTTCTACCGGCACGACGTCGAGCGGCTGAAGTCGATCCTCCGGCTGCAGCGTGACGAGTACCTCCCCCTCAAGGTGATCAAGGAACGCCTGCTCCATCAGGACGCGGGCGTCGACGACGCCGGAGCAACATCCGACGGCGAAGCCACCGACAGCGACGACGTCTCGGCGACCGACGAGATCGCAGACGCGCCCGACCGGGCTCCAGATGTCGCTCGAGGAGATGTCCACCGCCACCGGGATCGATCGCGACCGGATCAAGGAGCTCGAAGCGTTCGGGATCATCTCCACTCACGGCCCCGAGGGCGCCCGCTACTACGACGGGGACGACTTCATCATCCTGTCGATCGTGAAGGACTTCTTCCGCTACGGGATCGAGGCCCGTCACCTCACGATGTACAAGCACTTCGCGGACAGGGAGTCGTCCTTCTTCGACCAGATCGTGGCGCCGACCCTCCGGCAGAAGAACCCGGACGCCCGCCGCACCGCGGCCCAAACCCTCGCGAACCTGTCGTCCACGTCGCGGAAGTTCAAGCAAGCCCTCCTGCGGACGAACCTGCGCGACAACCTGCGCAGCGCGTGAAGCGGAGGGTCGCCGCCGGCGCGGCCGCCTTCCTGCCGATCCTGTTCCTGCTCGCCCAGGCGTCGTGGCTGCACGCGATCGGCGCTCCGGCCACTCCACCCCCGACGCCGGTCCCGCCCAACGGATCGCCATCCCCCTTCGTGTCGCGCGCTCTCCATGCCCGCCGACCCGGTCCCCGTTCCACGGATCGATGCCCCGGCCGTCGTGCTGATGGATCTCGCGGCCGGACAGATCCTGTATCAGCGAGCCCCGGCGTCGGCGCGACCGGTCGCCAGCCTGACGAAGCTGATGACGGCGTTGCTCGTCCTGGAAGCCGGAGAAGGGCGTCTGGATCGCACGATCCGTGTCCATCCCGATGCGGTCTTCGGCAGGGGGGACTACGGGGCGGGGTCGTCGCTCGGCCTCCGGTCGGGCGAGCGGGTCTCGGTCCGAGGGCTGCTCGGCGGCCTGCTCCTCGGGTCCGCGAACGACGCCGCGGAGGCGCTCGCCATCGAGGAGTCGGGGAGCGTTGGCGCGTTCGTCCAGGCGATGAACGCGCGGGCGCGCGCCCTCGGGATGGGGGAGACGACCTTCGCCTCTCCCCATGGGTTGGACGACCGAGGCGTGTCGTCAGCATCCGACGTCCTCACGCTGCTGCGGGAGGTGCGGGGACACACCGCGTTCCGGCGTCTCGTCGCCAGCAGGTTCGTCGTCGTTCGCTCGGACTCGGCGCCGCCACGGCGGATCCAGAACCGGAACGTGATGCTGTGGCTCTATCCCGGGGCATCCGGGGTCAAGACCGGGTTCACGGCGGGCGCGGGGTACTGCCTCGTCGCGACCGCCCGACGCGGCGGGCGAGAGCTCGCGGTCGTCATCCTCGGCGGTCGCGACGAGGTGTTCTCGGAGGCGGCCGCCCTCCTGAACCACGGGTTCGCGGCGTACGACGTGCGGACCCTCGTCTCGGAAGGAGCGCCGCTCGGGAGCGTTCGGGTGCGTGGCGGCACCGTGCCCGTGGTGGCGGGGGAGCAGCTGGAGGCGCTCGTGCGCGTGCAGGACACCGGGGCGGTCGAGCGGGTGGTCACGGCTTCGAAGTCGGCCGCGTACCCGCCCGCGAGCGGCTCCGAGGTGGGGACCCTCCGCGTCACCATGGGCGGAACCGTTCTCGGGCAGGTGCCCGTCCTGGTGGCGGACCTCCCTGCCCCGGAGGAGCCGCGCGGCTCCTGGTGGGGTCGAGCCACCGGCGCTGTCTCATCCGCGCTGAGCAGCGTGATCGCCGACCTCATGGACTGAGCGAGACCTCGACGTCCGGCCTCTCGCCAGACCTCCCGCCCGGACCTCGGGGCGGTTCTTCGGCCACCGGGCCAGGCTCCACCATCCCCGGCCGAACGGATGCTAGGCTCCGAACCCGATGACGGAGCTCGCTCGCGTGCTGTTCGGGCGCGAGGACATCCACCGCCGCGTGGACGAGCTCGGCCGCACGATCACCGGGGACTACGTGGGGCGGGAGCCCGTCCTCATCTCGGTGCTGAAGGGCGGCACGGTGTTCCTCGCGGATCTGATGCGCGCAGATCTCGTTGCCGCTGGAGACCCATCTGATGGCGATCAGCCCGTACGGCGGCCATGAGGTGTCGCTGGGCCGGGTCCGGATCCTCCTCGACGTGGAGATCGATCTGACGGACCGCGACGTCTTGCTCGTCGAAGACATCGTCGACACCGGGCTCACGCTCTCCTATCTCTTGTCGATCCTGCGGTCCCGCAACCCTGCGTCGCTCGAGGTCTGCACGCTCCTCGATCGATCGATCCGACGGATCGTCCCCCTCACCCCTCGGTACGTGGGGTTCGATTGCCCGGACAGCTTCGTCGTCGGGTACGGCCTCGACTTCGAGCAGCGGTACCGGAACCTGGCCGACATCCTGGAGATCTCTGACACGGCGGCGCTCAAGGCCGATCCCGACGCCCTGCTCCCGCATCTCGCCGTCCCGGCCTGAGGGGAGGTTGCGCTCGGTCGCAGGCCCCTCGTACAGTGCCAACACATGATCGAGATGCAGCTGGAAGGCGTTCGCGTGGAGCTTCCGACCAACCAGCCGATCGTGTTGCTGCGGGAGCGAGACGGGGAGCGGTACCTGCCGATCTGGATCGGGGCCTCCGAGGCCGCGGCGATCGCCCTCTCGCTGCAGGGCGTCCAGACGCCCAGGCCGATGACCCACGATCTGATGAAGAACATCCTCGAGGATCTCTCCGTCGCCGTGCAGAAGATCGTCGTGACCGAGCTTCGTGACTCGACGTTCTACGCGACGATCGAGCTCCAGCGGAACGGGGATCATTACGAGGTGAGCTCTCGACCCTCTGATGCGATCGCGTTGGCCGTGCGACTCGCCGTCCCGATCTTCGCGAGCGAAGACGTGCTCGACGAGGCGTCGATCCTGATCCCCGGCGAGGAAGAGGAAGAGGTCGAGAAGTTCAGGGAGTTCCTCGACCAGGTCACACCCGAGGACTTCAAACCCGAAGGCCCGCCGGACTAGGTCGGTCGAGGACGGTCAGCCGTAGAAGAAGACGGTCACCCAGAGCAGGCCGTCGTCGTCTCGGTAGGTGCCGAGCGCGACGCGTCGGAAGCGCCCGTTCACGATGTTCGCGCGGTGGTAGTAGGAGTCCATGAACGCTTCCTGCAGATCCGCGATCGATCCACCGGTGACGCCGACGTTCTCGCCCCACGTCGACCAGTTGACGCCCTCGAGGTAGTAGCTGGCAGGATCCGTCCGTGTGGACGAGCTTGCCGAACCCTCCGTTGCCGTCCGGCGTGGTCGCCATCTTGATGCTGTGCTTCCGAGCGAGCTTCGAGATCTTCCACTGCATGTCCACCCGTCGGACGTCATGGTGCACGCGCGTGTTGTTGGTGGCCCTGTACAACCGCGCCCTGGGCGAGAGCGTCCCGGCGCCCGCCGGAGCGGGAGCCAATGCGGTCAGGCCCGTCATCAGAGCCGCCACCAGGGCGATCTTCGTGAGTGCGGTTCGGCTGCGTGTCATCCCGTCGTGCCCCTCGTGCTCGTGGTCCCTAGTTCCGGGTAGGTCCAGCTATTCCATCGACGACGGGCGCCGAGAACTTGAGCCGCGGCCTACCGGGGTGATCGCCCTCTTCCATTGACACGTATTTCCCACGGGCATACGCTGCAACGACACCGTCGTAATTACCGAGCTGTGATGAGCGGGGAGCGATGACGAGCGAAGAGGGGTTCCGCGTACCGGACGTCTGCCGGATCGTCGGTATCAGCTATCGCCAGCTCGACTATTGGGCCCGGACGGAGCTCGTGACGCCCTCGATCCGCGATGCGCGAGGGTCGGGGACGCAGCGGCTGTACTCGTTCCAGGACCTCGTCTCGCTCAAGGTGATCAAGAAGCTCCTGGACACGGGGGTGTCCCTCCAGCGGGTCCGCAAGGCCGTCGAGCATCTGCATTCGATGAAGCGACCCACGCACCGCGTCACCTTGATGTCGGACGGCCGCGGGGTCTACGAGGCCCATTCGGCGGAGGCCGTGATCGACCTCCTCCAGAAGGGACAGGGCGTCTTCGCTATCGCGCTCGACCAGGTCTGGAGCGACCTGGAGGGAACCCTCTCGAAACGCAGACGGGCGGCCGCAGGAGGGTCGTGAGCGCGCGAGCCGTGACCCCGGTCGCACCCACGTTGGAGTCCCTCCCCAAGAGCGATACCGTCCGTTTCGCCCATGCCTCCGAGCGCCAGTTCGCCCAGCTGCTCGACTTCTACGGCATCGTCTGGGACTACGAGCCGACGTCGTTCGACATCGAATGGGACCGTGAGGGCAACGTCGTCCGCCGATTCACCCCGGACTTCTTCCTCCCGGAGTTCGACCTGTACATCGAGATCACCACGCTGAACCAGAAGCTTGTCACCAGGAAGAACCGGAAGGTCCGTCAGCTGCGCGAGCGCTACCCGGAGATCCGGTGCAAGGTCTTCTACCAGCGCGACTACCTCTCGCTCGTCACGAAGTACGGGCTCGAGGACCGCTCCGGCTGAGCGGCGGCCTGCCCGTACACTGCCCGGCGTGAAGTTCGCCCCGCACACCGATGCCGAGATCGGCGAGATGCTCTCGGCGATCGGCATCGATTCCCTCGACTCGCTGTTCGAGCAGATCCCTCCCTCGGTGCGTCTCGAGGGGTCGCTCGGGCTCCCGGACGGCGTCTCGGAGCTCGAGATCGTGGAAGACCTCCGCGCCCTCGCCGCGCGTGATCGGCACCTGGACGAGCTGGTGTGCTTCGCCGGCGCGGGAGCCTACGACCACTTCATCCCCGCCGTGGTGTGGGCGCTGGCCGCGCGATCGGAGTTCTCGACCTCGTACACGCCGTATCAGCCGGAGCTCTCCCAAGGCGTGCTCCAGGTGCTCTTCGAGTTCCAATCGATGGTGTGCGAGCTCACCGGGATGGACGTTTCGAACGCCTCCCTCTACGACGGCGCCACGGCGCTCGTGGAGGCCGTGCACATGGCCAGGGGGGGCGAGCGGACCCGGGTCCTCGTCTCGGACGGGGTAGATCCGCGGCTGGTCGAGACCCTCCGGACCTACGGGAGTGGATCCGGGTACGAGCCGGAGATCTTCGCATCCGAGGGTGGCCGGGGAGGTGCCCCGGCCGTCGGCGACGACGTCGCGGCCGTCGTCGTCCAGCACCCTAACGTGCTCGGGATCCTCGAGCCGGCTTCCGAGCTCTTCTCCACCGCGAAGCAGGGCGGGGCCAGGGCGATCCAGGTCTTCGACCCGCTCTCCCTCGGGGTGCTGGCGCCGCCGGGGGAGCTCGGCGCGGACATCGCCGTCGCCGAGGGCCAGTCCCTGGGGAACCATCTCGCCTTCGGCGGCCCGTACCTCGGACTCATCGCCGCCAGGATGTCGGACGTGCGCCGGATGCCCGGCCGGATCGTGGGGGAGACCGTCGACGTCGACGGCACGCCCGGATACGTGCTCACCCTGCAGGCGCGGGAGCAGCACATCCGTCGTGAGAAGGCCAACTCGAACATCTGCACGAATCAGACCCTGATGGCGGTGGCGGCCACGATCTACCTCGGATGGCTCGGTCCGGATGGCCTCGCCGAGGTCGGGCGCCGATGCGCCGCGAAGGCCGCGTACGCCGCGGACCGGCTCACCGAGATCGAGGGCGTGTCACTCCTACATCCCTCCGCGCCGTTCTTCAAGGAGTTCGCGCTCCGGGTCCCCGTCCCCGCGGACCAGGTCGTCGCCGCTCTCGTGGAGCGCGGGTTCCTCGCGGGCGTTCCCCTGCCACGGGAGGGTGACGACGTCCTGCTGGTGGCCGTCACCGAACGGCGGAGCAAGGAGCAGATCGACGCCTTCGCCGACGCGATGGGGGAGGCGCTCGCGTGAAGGCGGTGGGGGCGCCCATCCGACGGCAAGGCCCCGGAGGCGGCGGCACGATCCTGGACCGCTCCGTCGCCGGCCGCCGCGCCTGGAGCCTGCCGCCCCTGGATGTGCCCGAGGCACCTGTTCCGGAGGAGCACGCCCGCGGAAGCCGTCCAGGGTTGCCCGAGGTGGGGGAGGTGGACCTCGTCCGCCACTACACGGGCTTGGCGCAGATGAACTACGGGCTCGACACGGGGATGTACCCCCTCGGCTCGTGCACGATGAAGTACAACCCGAAGGTCGCCGAGACGGTCGCCGCCCTCCCGGGTTTCCAGCGCCTCCACCCCCTCCAGCCGGACAGCACCACCCAAGGCGTGCTGGAGCTCCTGTGGCGCCTGGAGCGCGCTCTGTGCGAGATCACGGGGATGGACAAGGCGACGCTGCAGCCGCCCGCCGGCGCGTGCGGGGAGATGACCGGTCTCCTCCTGATGCGCGCGTTCCACGAGGATCGCGGCGAGGCGAGACGTCGCGTGATCATCCCGGATTCCGCGCACGGGACGAACCCCGCGAGCGTTCGACTGGCGGGGTTCGAGGCGGTGCCGGTCCGCTCCGACGCCCGTGGCCTGGTCGACGCGGGTGCCCTGACGAAGCTCGTGGACGACTCGGTGGCCGGTCTGATGCTCACGAACCCGAACACCCTCGGTCTGTTCGAAGAGGAGATCGAGGAGATCGCGGCGACGATCCACGGCGTCGGCGGCCTCCTCTATTACGACGGAGCGAACCTGAACGCGATCCTCGGCCGGTGCCGTCCCGGCGACATGGGCTTCGACATCGTCCACATCAACACCCACAAGACGTTCGCCACCCCGCACGGAGGAGGTGGCCCGGGGGCGGGACCGGTCGGCGTGAAGGACGAGCTGGCCGCCTTCCTGCCCGCCCCGACCGTCCGGAGGGACGGGGATGGGGGATTCTCGCTCGATCCCGGCGGGGAGCGCTCGATCGGGCGGATGCACGGGTTCCACGGGAACGTCGGGATCCTGGTCCGGGCCTACGCCTACGTGTTCCTGCACGGCGCGGACGGGCTCAAGGAGGTGAGCGAGCTGGCAGCGCTGAACGCGAACTACCTCGCTCGACTCGTGGGGGAGGAGTTCCCGCTCGCGCATCCGGGCATGCGGCCGATGCACGAGTTCGTGGCCACGGCGAAGCAGCTGCGAGACGCCACCGGGATCAAGGCCATGGATGTCGCGAAGCGCCTGATCGACCTGGGGTTCCACCCGTCGACGGTGTACTTCCCTCTGGTCGTGGAGGAGGCCCTGATGGTGGAGCCGACGGAGACGGAGTCGAAGGCGACCCTCGAGGCCTTCGGCGAGGCCCTCCGCCAGACGGCCGAGGAGGCCCGGGAGCGACCCGAGCTCCTCCGGGAGGCGCCCGTGACCACGCCCGTGCGCCGGCTCGACGAAGCCCGCGCGGCCCGGGCGCTGAAGCTGCGCTGGTAGCTCCCGTCCGCTCCGAGCGACGGCGGACGAACACAGGAGACGCAGAAAGGGGCGGGGTCCCGATGGGACCCCGCCCCGTCCTTCCGTACCGCTCGACGGTTACGCGGCCTCACGCTCCGGCCGGCGCCTGCGGGTCGTCGCGACCACGGTCACGCCGATCCCGAAGAGCACCATCGAGATGATCCCCAGCCGCCCGGCGTCCGATCCCGTGAACGGGGTCGGCGGCGGGCCTTCACCGGCGATCGGGGTCACGAGGGCGTCGTCGTTGGAGCTCACCGACCGGCCGAGGATGTCCTCGCCGGTCGCCGTGCCAACGTTGGTGACAGGCACGTCACCCACCACGAAGTCCTTCGTCAGCGTGGCGGACGCCCCGGGCTCGAGGACCGCGATGTCCCCGATGTGACCCAGGATGTCGTCGTCGACGCTGATGTCGAACAGTGTGGTGTCGCCCGTGTTCGTGACGACGTAGGTGAAGGTCACGGTCGTGCCGATCGGCACCGTGTCCTCGTCCACCGTCTTCACGATCTCGATGCCGGGGTGGATGAGGTCCGTGACGCAATCTGCCAGGGCCTCCACCGCCACGCGGCTCCCGACGCCCGAGCCCTTCGCCGTGACTTCGTTGACCAGCGGGTCCGGATCGCTCTCCAGCACCACGTAGTCGAAGTCGTGCGACTCGGATGCACCCATCGCGAGCTCGTCCGCGAAGGAGTCGGACAGGTTCCCGAGGATGCTGTCCACCACGGTCACGTTGTCGAGATCCTCCTCGCCGTCGTTCGTGACGGTGATCGTGTACGTCACCGTGTCCCCGACGTGCGCGAGCTCGGTGCAGGTCTTGGTCACGGCGATCGACGGCTCGAGGATGACGGTGTCGCAGTTCGCCGAGTCATCCACGGGCGCGTCGGACGTCACCCCCGTGGCGGCGGCCGTCACCTCGTTCGGCAACGGATCCGGGTCACCCGGCTGCACCACGTAGTCGAAGTCGTGGGACTCCGAGGCGCCCACCGCCAACGTGTTGGCGAAGGAGCCCGAGAGGTCCCCGAGCAGCGAGTCGACGACCGTGACGTTGTCGAGGTCCTCGTCGCCGTCGTTCTCGACCGTGATCGTGTAGGTGAGCGTCCCGCCGACCGTCCCGAACTCGGGGCAGGTCTTGGAGACGTCGATCGACGGGTTCAGGATGTCGGTCTCGCAGGACGCCTCGTCAGAGGCCTCCACACCCGAGTCCGCACCGACGCCCGACGCCGTCACGGTGTTGACGAGCGGGTCGGGGTCGCCGGCCTGCGGCGTGTAGGTCACGACCGCTGTGGCCACCTCACCGACCGGGAAATCGGCGGAGAAGTCGAAGTCGAAGTCGCCCGTGATGTCACCCAGGAGGGTGTCGTCCACGGTGACGCCGACCAACGGCTCGTTGCCGGTGTTCTCGACGGTGATCGTGTACTCGATGTCCTCACCGACGAGTGAGGACTCCGGGCACGTCTTGGTGACGTCGATGCCCGGCTCGTGCGTGATGTCGGTGTCACACGTGTCGGAGTCGGTGACCTCGACGCTCGAGAACACGCCGTCCGCGGTCACCTCGACCGTGTTCGGCAGCGGGTCCGGGTCGTTCGCATCCGGCGTGTAGACGTACTGCGCCGAGTCCGATGCACCGGCCAGCAACGAGTCGGCGAAGAGGTCCGAGATGTCGTCGGGCGTGTTCCCGTTCACCGTGTCGATGACGACGATGTTCTCGAGGTCCTCGTTGCCGTTGTTCGTGATCGTGATGTCGTAGGTGATGGCGTCCCCGAAAGCGACCGGGCTCTCGCAGACCTTCTCGATGTCGATCGCGGGCTCGGCGACGAACCCGGTGGTCTTCATCGGGACGGTCTGCTGCCCGACCGGGATCGTGTCGTCGTTGTTGCTCGTGACACGGCCCGACTCGATCGCGTTCAGGATGTTCCCCGTCGGGGTCTCACCTGGGATGCAGGTGAGCTCCGCGATCAGGCGAACGATGACGACGTCACCGGGATCGAGACCCACGATCTGGACGGTGCCGGTCACCTGATCGTAGCCCGAGGAGTCGAATCCTTCGGCGATCAGGGTCGCGACCTCGTCGCCGTCGAGGTTCTTGTTCCCATCGTCCGGCTTGTTGACGTCGACATCGATGATGTCGTCGAAGCCGAGCCCGGGCTGACCGGTCGTCTCGGCGCCGAACGTGTAGTCGAGCTCGATCGTGCCGCCGGCGGCGGCGCCCGAGTCGACGGTGATCTCCGTGAAGAACGTCACGAAGTCACCGCATGCGAAGTCGCCGCTCTCGAGCGACTCGACGACGCCGTTCGACTTGCTGATGGTCCGGTTGTCGTACCCGAACTGCGGGTGCGTGCCGAGACCGGTGGCGTGGTTGTACGTGAACGGACCGGCCGCGACGTAGTCGAGGTCGATGTCACCGCCATCGAGTTCGGACGCGGGCGGTGCCGCCGGAGCTGCGATCGCGGTCGTCCGGCTGACGCGTGCGACGTTGATCTGCCCCTTCCGGGCGTCGCCCGCCCCCGTCTCGGCAGCTCCGGTGCCCGAGGTGTCCCCGTCGGCCTCAGCCGCGGGAGCCTCTTCCGCCGGTGCTTCCTCGGCGGGAGCCTCCTCAGCCGGAGCCTCCTCGACCGGAAGCGTGCCTTCGTCCGTGCTGCCGTCCGAGAGGACCTCCTCGGCGGCGACGGGATCGGTGCTGGCGTCGTCCGCCAGCGCGCTCAATGAGCTCTGTCCGAGTGCGAACGCGAACAGGAGCACGAACGAGACGAACGAGGCAAGCCCGCGCTTGGTTTGGCGCCGGCTCTGCCGAGAGTTCGTTCTGGTACCCATCCTCCACCCCCCAACTGGTGTCTGTGCTTCCTCGTTGCCCTATGGACCCGGTCCACGCCCTACGGCGTACACCGTGGTCCTCTTGCCCAGAAAGGTAACCCCTCCATCCGGGGGACACATCGGGCGAATGGCCCCACCGCTCCAACCGGACGGAGTAGTCCGTTCGGAGGAGACAGATTGTGGAGGATGCCCACGGATTGCGCAAGACAGAAACGTGCGAAGGCGGAAAAATCGCATCGAGAACCCGATCGGATCGGCCCGGCGACTGTTCCGCTCGGTTGCTAGCTGTCGGTCTCGCGACGCCTGCGGGACGCTGCGAGCAGCAGGAGCGATCCCGTCAGAGCCAGCGCCGCGGCCCAGCCGGAGAGGGTCCCCGTGGAGGAGCCCGTGAAGGGGCTCCCGCCGCCGGTTCCGTCCCCGCCGCTTCCGCCTGCGACCACCGAGACGGTCACCTCGTCGACATCGCTCACGGACGCCCCGAGCACGTCGGAGCCCGTCGCGGTGGCGACGTTGATGATGGGGGAGGAGCCGAGGGTGATCTCGAACGTCAGCTCGCTGCTCTGACCCGCTGCGAGAGAGGCGATGTCGCCCACGTGTCCGATCATGTCGTCGTCGACCGAGATGTTGAAGAGGGTCGTGTCGCCTGTGTTCGTGACGGCGTAGGTGTAGACGATGGTGGTCCCCGCGGTACCCGACGTCGGAGTCCGCCGACTTCTCGAGGTCGATGTCGGGATGGATCACGTCGATGTCGTGCGTGTCGGTGTCGGAGACGGTTCCTCCGTCGTGAATCCCGGTGACGGTGGCCTGGTTGTGGACCGGGTCGCCGTCGGCCGTCACGATCGTGTGGTCACACGTGAACTCCCAGCTCTCGTCCACGGCGAGGACGGCGTCGCCGTTGCCGTCGTCCGTGCGCTCCGCTGTCGTGTCGCACCGGGGGTCCGTCAGCTCGATGTCCGTCAGGTCGATGCCTCCCGTGTTGGTCACGGAGAAGCTGTAGGTCACCGTGTCGCCGACGTGGGCGAGCGTCGGGCCGCCCTTCCGGAGCCTGATCCGCGGCGTGCACGCGATCTCATCCGAAGCCTCGGCATGGTTGTCGGGGCCGACGTTCGCCGCGGGTTCGTTGGTTCCCTCCACGTCCACGACGTTCGTGATCGGACCGCAGTCGTCACCCGTCACGGTGACCCTGAACGTGACCGACGCGGACTCTCCTGGGCCGAGCGCGATGGGGCCGCAGTGAACCGTCGCCTGGGCGGTGCCGCCCGGTGGGATGGAGCTCGCGATGACACAGGGGGTGCCGTCGAAGGTCGGGAAGGGCGAGACCGAGATGCTCAGCGCATCTCCCGGGGGAGCTCGTCGATCAGCTCCACGCCGGTGGCCTGCACCTCGCCGACGTTGGTGACCGTGATCGTGTACAGGAAGGAGTCTGCCTCGTGAAGGATGCCGTCGGTGTCCGACGACTTCGTGACCTGGAGGTCGGGAGGAGTTGGCTCCTCGCACTCGACCGAGTTGCTCACCTCGTTCGAGTCGTTGTTCCCGGCGGCCTCCTCGGTCTCGTTCGATGCGGAGACGTGCGCGGCGTTCACGATCGGACCGCAGAAGCCATCGTCGACCGTGACGGTGATGTCCACCGAGACGCTCGCGCCGGGGCCGATGTCACCCAGCGCGCAGGTGACCAGGCCGGCCGCCTCATCGCAGCCCGCGGTGGCGTCGGAGAACGTGACACCCGCGGGCAGCTGATCGGTGACGTGCACGCCGATCGCCGTGTCGGTGCCGTCGTTGGACACGGTCAGGGTGTAGGTGATCGAGTCGCCGTTCTGGACGACGCCGCCCGGATCGTTCGCCTTCGCGACCGACACGTCGGGTTCGGTCGGCACGTCGTTCCAGCAGATGGCGACGTGACTCACCGAGTAATACCCACCGTCCGCCTTCTGCGGGGTGTGGAGGTCGTGGTCGCCGGTATCGCCAGCGGGATAGGTGAACAGGTTGCCGCCGCTCGGACCGCCCTTCACGTAGACGCCGTGGACAGGAAGGGTCGAGGACCAGTCCACGAATCCTGTCAGGGCTGTTGTAGCCCGTGAGGGTGACCGTCATGGCGCCGCTGGATGCCTGACCGTTGCTCGCGATCGAGATCCCGTGATCGAAGCCGAGCTGGCCGCAGTCGTCGTTCGAGGACTGGGTGTCGGCGATGACGGGGACGACGCCGTCGGAGGAGGGTGGGCCGGGGGAGTCCACGGGGGGCGCCGCTTGGGCCGTCAGGATCCCCGCTTGGCCGGCCACCAGTGCCAACACCACGATCGGTCCCAGGAGTCCCCGGCGCCTGCCGGTCCGGTGCTTCCGTCCGCTCATCTCTCCTCCTGGGCGCTCACGCCACGTCTGGTCGCAGGATCCTCTGTCGGCCGCTCGACCCACACCCTACGGTGGACGGGGGATGGGGGGCATCGGCCGGAAGTCGCGGACCATCCGCCCGATGCGGGACCCGATGCCGGACGGAGCTTCCCATCCGCTCGGGGCCGAAGCAAGAACGACGCTCATCCTCGCTGGGTCGGGTGGATCGCGCGTGACCCCAGCCGAACGGGGAGTGAGCGGTCAGGGCCCGTCTCGTGACGAAGTGACATAATGAACGTTATCGGGGAAGTGATCGACGACGGAGCGACCTGGATGGCACCCGGTCCTCAAGCGGCGGATGGCCCTCCTGGATACGGCCTCCGGGTCGTTCTGAGCGCGATGCCCCAGCGGGTGACGAGCCACAGCGCCTCGATGACGATCCGCCGTGAGAGCTTCGAGTGACCGTGTTCCCGTTCGCGGAACGTGATCGGCACTTCGCCGATGGACCAGCCCCGGAGCCAGGAACGCATCACCAGCTCGACCTGGAAGCCGTACCCGTCTGCGTGGAACGGCTCGGTGATGAGGTCCTGGAGGAGCTCGCGACGATAGACGCGGTAGCCACTCGTGGCATCGTGGACCGGCACCCCGAGCATCAGCCGGGCGTACATGTTGCCGACCCTCGAGAGCGCAAGGCGCACGCGGCTCCAGTTCGTGACGGAGCCTCCGGGCACGTATCGGCTCCCCACCACGAGGTGGAAGCGGTCGCGGGCGGCGGCGAGGAGCGCGCCGAGCTGGGCCGGATCGTGGGAGAGGTCGGAGTCCATCTCCACGATCAGGTCGTACCGCTCCTCCAGCGCTCGCCGGAAGCCCTCCTGGTAGGCGCTCGCGAGCCCGGACCTCAGCGGTCGCTCGACGAGGCGGAGCCGAGGCTCCCCCGCCATCAGCTCCCGGACGATCCGTGCGGTGCCGTCGGGTGAGGAGTCGTCGACGACGAGCGCGTCCACGCCCGGATGCCCGAGGACGCCGGCCAGGACGTCGCGGATCGTGGCTGCTTCGTCGTAGGTGGGCAGGATGACGAGCGAACGAACGCCCTCGGCGAGCGGCTCGGGATCCGGCCTCTCGCGACGGCGACCACGGGGCACCATGGCGAGACCCCCCACGATCACCAACGACAGGATGGGCAGCCAATCCCCCAGCCGCACCGACCACGTCCGTTCCGACGAGGCCCTGATCGTGTGCCGGATCAGCGCCGGCTCGAACAGCTCGGTCTCGTCGTGGACGCGGCCCGTCGGGTCGATGAACGCGCTGATCCCTGAGACGGCTGCGTGCACGATCCACCTCCCGTCCTCGATCGCCCGGAGCCGCGACATCTGCAGATGCTGGGCGGAGGCCGACGTGCGGTCGTAGGACGCGTTGTTCGTGAGGACCACGAGGAACTCCGCGCCCTGGCGGACGAGATCGCGATCGAGCGCCGGGAAGCTGTTCTCGAAGCAGATCGGCGCTCCGAACCGCGGGAGACCCGGTGCCGTCAGCGTGTGGAGCCGCTCCCCCGGTGTGAGCTCGTAGGCGATCTGCTCGAGGGCCGAGATCCACCCGACGACCGACTTCCAGGGGATGTACTCGCCGTACGGGACGAGGTGGGTCTTCCGGTACACGTCGACCACCGCTCCCCCGCTGTCGAAGACGACCGCCTGGTTGAACAGGGCATCACCGCTCTCGCCTGAACGGATATCCGCCGAGGTGGCCCCGCTCAGGACCGGGCTCCCGACGTCCTCGATGGCGCCCTGCACCTCGTCGAGGATCGAGAGGGAGCCCGGATCGAGGGCGCTCTCGCCCCAGACGGCCAGATCGGGAGGATCGTCTCGCAACGTCGCGTGAAGATCGAGGTTGAGTCTGGTGACCGCGATGTCCCCTTCCTCCCTCGAACGCCCTGCGACCCCTTCGAGGAAGTCGACCTGGACCGCGGCCACGTCGATCCGCCGGCCCGATGCCTCCGCGAAGGGGATCATCGCCGGCCCCAGTGTCGCGATCGCCGCCAGGCCGACGGCGGTGAGACGCGTCGACGCCCGCTCCGCGTCGATGGCCTCGGCGACGAGGGCCGCCGCGAACGCCACCGCGAACGTGACCCCGAACACCCCGGCGACGACGGCGAGTCGGATCGTCACCGGGTTGGCCACCTGCGAGGCGCCGAGGGAGCCCCACGTGAAGCCTCCGAGCGGCCAGAGTCCCCTGAGCCAGTCGATCGAGGTCCACAGGGCTGCCGCCCCCAGCGCGTTCAGCATCGGATGGCCCGACCGCCGGACCAACGGGAAGCACGCGCCGAACAGTGCCA
Organism: uncultured Actinomycetota bacterium; assembly: GCA_963784055.1. Lineage (GTDB taxonomy): Bacteria > Actinomycetota > UBA4738 > UBA4738 > HRBIN12 > JAJNBA01. The sequence continues at coordinate 501,360 of CAWAPY010000014.1, read as the reverse complement.
CGGACGTGGCCGCGAGCGCCGTGAGGGCGCTCCAGGCGAGGGTGCCGAACAGCTGGAGCCACGACAGCGTGAGTCCGAAGCCCACGAGCCCGTAGACGAGTCCGAGGGCGAAGCCACGCGCCGGTGTGGCGTTCCGCAGCCCGATCAGGAGCAGCGCGGGGGCGACGAAGGCGAGCGGCCACGCGGCCACGGGCGGGAAGGCGAGCGAGGACAGTGCGCCGCCGACGAGGGAGAGGGTGAGCGCGACCGGCAGCCTGGGGTCGATCAGGCGCAGTCGCGGCAGAACATCCGCCGTTTGTCCGCGAGCTGGCTGCGGTGTTTCACGAGATAGCAGTTCTTGCATACGAACTCGGTCGCCTGGATCGGGACGACCCGGGCCTCGATCGGCTCCAGTCGGTCATCCGCCTTCGTCGTCGCGATGGGGACGACGGGCTCCTCCTCGTCCGCCTCGTCCTCGTCGTCACGGGCCTCCTGCTTCTCGAGCACCTCGTGGATCGATTCGACGTCGGCAGCCGCCGGCGTGGCGGCATCGTCCAGGTCTTCCTCGGTCGGCTCGAGCTCGTCGAGCTCCTGGTCCGTGCCGGCGTCGTCGTCTTCGCGCTCTTCCGTGCGCTCGGCCACCTGTTTCCTCCGGGTTCGGGTCCTCGATCCGGCCGCGGATTCTAGCGCTCGCTCCCCCGCCTGCCTCGTGGGGGAAGGACGCCTCGCAGGCTCAGGATGTTCCCCGAGCGCGGAGCCTGGAAACGCGGAAGCCCGAGAGACCTTTGGGGCCGCGACGCCGGGGCGCCGCGTTCTCTACTCAGCCTCTCGGGCTCCGCTGCGCGTCTCCGCCGGGGCGGCGACGCAGGCAGGACGTTACCGACGGCCGGGCGGGAGGGCAACCCGACGCCGGGAGAAACAGTGACAAGACCAAACCTCACGCGATCAGGCGCGGAACACCTCGCGGCCGAGGGAGACCGTCAGGACGGGCCGGAGCCCCTCCACCGTCGCGGCATCGAGCGGGTCGGTGTCGTAGGCGGCGAAGTCCGCGTGCCATCCGGGCTCGAGGGCCCCCTTCTTGCCGTCCTGACGCCCGAGGCGGGCGCTCCCCACCCGGTGGAGCTTGAGGGCCTCGAGCCGCGTAAGCCGCTGGGTCGGCTCGTGGTGCTCCTCGAGCGCGGTGATCGCGAGCATCGGGTCGAGGGGGGCGACCGGCGAGTCGGAGCCGACGCCGACCTCGATCCCGCGTTCCAGCATCGTGCGGATCGGGTGCGCGGTCATGGCTCGGGCGGGGCCGAGTCGCTCCTCGTACATACCGCCTCCCTGGCCCCAGAGCCGATCGAACGCGGGCTGCACGGACACGGCGAGACCCAGCATCGCGGTCCGCTCGATCTGATCCGCCGAGGGGAGGACGAAGTGCTCGATGCGGTGGCGACGCGCGCGGAAGTGCCGTCGTTCCCGGGAATCCAGCGCCAGGTACACGCGCTCCCAGGTCGTGAGGACCTGTTCGATCGCGCGATCCCCGATCGCGTGCACGCCTACCTGGAGGCCCGCGTTGTGGGCCGCGTGGAAGAACTCCGCCATCGCGTCGTCGTCGTGGTACAGCTCGCCCGTATCCGCGCCGTCGTCGTAGGCGTGGGTCAGCGCCGCGGTCCGAGCGCCGATCGAGCCGTCGACCGGGAGGTCCCCGCCGATCGCGGCGAGCCGCCGTTCCATCGCCTCGGGGAGCGACATCGACGCGAGGATCGGGGCGACGTCGACCGGCAACCGGGACCGGTGACCGAGGAGCACCTCGAGATCCGTCGTGTCCAGGGACATCTCGTGCACCGCCGTCACCCCCCGTGACGCGGCGAGCCCGGCGGCCTGCAGCTGGAACCCCTCGATCCGCCGCGTGTCGTACGAGGCCTCCACCCACGCGACGGCCCGGCGGTTGGCCTCCTTCGTGAGGCGGCCGGTCGGACGTCGTTCTGCGTCGAGCTCGACACCGTCCGCATCGGCGAGGTCGATCGCGGCGAGGGTCGACGAGCTGACGACGGAGATGTGCCCGTCCGCCCTCGTTGCCACCACGGGCGTCGGCGTGACCGCGTCGAGCTCGTGCGCGGTCGGGAGCTCGTGCGTGTCCCACCGGGTCTCGTCGAACCCCTCGACGTGCACGACGGTGACGGCGTGCGTGGCGCGGTCGCCGACCAGAGCGAGGAAGTCCTGTCTGGAGCGGGACTCCCGCACGTCGGCGTTCGCGAGGGAACGACCCGTCGCGGTGAGATGGACGTGGCTGTCGATGAAGCCCGGGACGATCGTGGTCCCCGGGAGATCGATGGTGAGCTCCGCATCGGGGACCTCTCCGGTGCCGACGCGCTGGACGTGGCGATCGTCCACGAGGATCCACTCCCCCATCGTGGGGTGAGAAAGCGTCACGACACGCGACGCGCGGTAGAGGGTCCTCACGGCGCCGCGATGATAGAGGAGTCCCGCTCGCCGAGCAGAACCGCGGCCGCTCCCTCGCGATCCTCGAGGACCCTCGTCTTGTCCCGATGGAGCTCGAGGCCCACCGCCTCCCCGGCAGTGCGCATCGCGGCCATCGCGGTGCGGACCTCGTCGCCGGAACCCCAGAGGACGACGTCGTCGACCCATCGGAGGTGCCGGACGCCGGTGTTCCGGATCGCGCGATCCACGCGGGACAAGGCGGCGTTCGCGAGGACGGCGGACGGCTCCGGGCCGACGGGGAGCCCGCGCACGCCTCCCTCCTGGAACCGGCGGAGGAGGGCGACCGCCTGCGCGGCTTCGGGACCGAGCAGGGCGGTGATCGTCTCGGGGGAGATCGAGGCGTAGCAGTCGCGCACGTCGGCGACCGCGAACGTCGCCCCCGGGGCGTCGAGGATCGCCCGCTGGATGCTGCTGCGCCACGTGGCGCGCGCCGGCCCCCAGGGTTCGAGCATCCATCCGGCATCCCCTCGCCTCGCGCGGGCGGCCACCACCTCAGGCCCCAGGGAACGCTCGATCCGGTCCACGAGCGGGCCCACCGCCGCCCGGTACGCTGCGTCGGCCGCAGGATCGAGCACGGTCAGCCAGCGGGTTCCGCCACCGGGCTTGGAGATGGGAACCGATCGCGGGCCGAGTGTGTCTCCCCTGCCCGCGGGCCGCGTAGGACGCCGCCGCATCGCCGTCGCTCCTCCGGGGAAGACCGCCTGGGAAGATCGGGAGGAGGAGACGCCGACCGTAGTGCCGCGACCCGGGCGGGAGCAATCGGCCGTCGCGGGGATTTCTCGGTCCCCCGTGTGGGACCATGCCGCCGTGCTCGATGAGCGGGATCTCGCGATCCTCACGGCCCTGCAGGCGGACGGCCGGGCCACCTACGCGGACGTCGGCGCGACGGTGGGGCTCTCGGCGAGCGCCGTGCACGAGCGCGTCCGGAAGCTCGAGCACCAAGGGGTGATCCGCGGATACCGGGCCATCGTGGACCCGGAGGCCGTCGGTCTGTACGTGACGGCGCTGATCGCCGCGATCCCGCTCGATCCGCATCAGCCCGACGACCTGCCGGCGAGGGTGCGGGAGTTCCCGGAGGTCGAGGACTGCTTCTCCGTCGCCGGTGAGGCGAACTACGTCCTGAAGGTCCGGACGAAGACGACGGGTGACCTGGAGGATCTGATCCGCCGGCTCCGCGAGAAGGCGGCGGTGACCACCAACACCACGATCGCGCTCTCGATCCCGTTCGAAGGCCGCCCGTTGAGCACCTGATACGGGTTCCGTCTCCCGGGCTGCCGATACCTGATCGGTCTATTCCCTCTTGCGAGACGTGGCATCATGATGAGATGGAGTCGAGGGCTTCCCGTCGACCCTCGGTCAGGGGCACGGTCGGACTCGTAGCGGTGCTGCTGGCCGCGGCCTGTGCCCCGCCTCGCTACGAGTACGTCCGCAACACAGAGGCGAGGACGGCGTTCCGGATCCCCACGGAGTGGACCGTGTTCCACGAGTCGACGGTGTCGGGGGTCGACTCGACCGCCGACACCCCGGACACGATCGACTGGCTGGTCGGGATCGACGCCAACCCGCAGCCGAACGTCGCGAACGTCTACCCGTCGGACTACGCGACCGACTTCCCTCAGGGCATCGCGGCGGTCCTCACGCTCACCGGGGAATCCCGGGACGTGGCGAGCCTTCAGGTGCTGCGGAACCTCCTGATCCCGATCGATCAGATCCGGGACGAGGTGGGCTCGGACGCGGTCCGGGTGCTGGAGTACGACGACGCCCTGGTCCGGGACGGGTACAGGGGGCTCCAGATGGTGGTCCAGGTGCAGGAGGCCGCCCTGCTCGGCGACGAGCTGCCCACCTCCGGATCCGGCGGCGCCGGATTCCTCTCCGACACCTACGTGCAGATGAACCAGGTGATGCTGGTCGACGACGTGACCCAGCACGCCTACATCCTGTTCCTCCTGTGCAGCGCGGACTGTTACGCACGGAACCGCGGCGACATCCATTCGGCCATCGACTCTTGGACGGTGCTCCCATGACGAAGAAGAAGAACGTCACCCCCGTGATCCAGGGGACCGAACGGGCGTCTCGCCCCCGGCCGTCGGAGCGCGAAACGCGCGCCCCCATGGCGATGTGGGACCGCGTGAAGTTCTTGCTGCTCCTGGGGATCCTGTGGCTGTCGGGTCTCGCGGTCGTGTGGGCGGCCTCGGTCAACCCGCTGGGCGGCCCGTTCTCCGACGCGGTGCGGATCGCGTTCAACGATTACGCCTGGATCCTGATCCTCGCGGCGATCGAGTTCGTGCGGCAGCTGCACTACTCCCTGGAGGAGCACTCCAAGGGCTACTTCCGGTTCTGGGAGAAGAAGGTGTTCGGGAGCGCCCAGAGCCTCGGCCGGGGGATCGACGACTGGACCCGGTTCCGCCTCGCCCGCGCGTTCAAGTTCTCCATCGTGCTGCTCGCCCTGAGCACCTTCATGGGCCGGCTGTTCAACACCGACCCCGTGTGGCTGGGCATCGTGGAGGCCCCCGCGCGCCTCGTGATCGCGCTGCCCTTCATCCTGCAGCTGGCGTTCGCGTTCTTCTTCGTGATCTTCCAGTTCGTCGGCCTCTTCTGGTTCCTCTCTCGAGGCGGCGTCGACGTCTACATGCCGGACGAGATCGAAACCCGGTTCGAGGACGTGAAGGGCCAGGACTCCGTCCTGGAGCGCGTCAAGGAGACGATGATCTTCCTCGAGGCGCCTGAGGCGATCGAGGACAAGGGCGGGTACGTCCCTGGCGGCGTGCTCCTGTGGGGGCCGCCCGGCACCGGCAAGACCCTCATGGCGCAGGCCGTCGCGGGCGAGTCCGCGAAGCCCTTCGTCTTCGTCGATCCCGGGGCGTTCACGCAGATGTTCATGGGCGTCGGGATCCTGAAGGTGAAGTCGCTCTACCGGAAGCTCCGGAAGATGGCGCTGCGCTACGGCGGGGTGATCGTGTTCTTCGACGAGGCCGACTCGCTGGGCAACCGTGGCCAGATCGCGCAGGGCTTCGGGCAGCCGGCGACGGCCGGTCCATGGTCCACCCCACCGGCGTGCAACGGGATCGCCTATCTCTCGCCGGCCACGCGGGACGAGGTTCTGCTGGGGTCGCTCCCCTCCCGGCTGCCCGACCGTCGGACGAAGGCGGACTACTTCATCGCCGGGATGGGGATGGGCGGCGGCGGGATGGGGACATTGCAGGCGCTGCTCTCGGAGATGTCGGGCCTCGAGAAGCCACGCGGGCTGCTGAACCGCGTTCGCCGCCTGCTCGGCATGCGGCCGAAGCCCCCGTTCAAGTACCGCATCCTGCACATCTTCGCGACGAACATGCCCAGCGCGCTCGACCAGGCGATGCTGCGCCCCGGGCGGATCGATCGCCAGTACAAGGTCGGTTACCCCACGAAGGAGGGGCGGCGCGAGACGTTCCTGCTGTACCTGCGGAAGGTGAAGAACGAGCTCTCGGACCAGGACGTGGACAAGCTCGCGACCATCACCCCGTATGCGACCGGCGCGAGCATCAAGGACATCGTGAACGAGGGCCTCGTGGTCGCGATCCGGGACGGGCGGGAAACGATCACGTACCGCGACATCATCCGCGCGAAGCACATCAAGCAGCTCGGCGTGCCGGACGACTTCGAGTACATCGAGCGGGAGCGGCACGCGACGGCGGTGCATGAAGCTTGTCATGCCGTGGTGGCGTACCACCTGCGTCGGCACGCGGTGATCGACATCGCGACGATCGAGCGACGCGGCGACGTCGGCGGTCTCGTCTCGTACATCCCGCCCGAGGATCAGATGTTCGAGTGGCGGTCCGAGCGCGAGATCGACGTGATGGGGAGCCTCGCCTCGCTCGTCGGCGAGCGGATGTTCTTCGACGACGACAACTCGAGCGGGGTCGGGAGCGACCTGAACAACGCGACCCGGATCGTCATGATGAATCTCGGGCTCGCGGGCATGGGCGACACGATCGCCTCGCACATGGTCACGTTGGCAGCGTTCCGGGGAGCGCAGGCGGTCGAGACCGGTGCGGACCGGAACATGTTCGACGGCGAGTTCGGCAAGCAGGTCGAAGCGAAGCTCCAGGAGCTCTACGACCGGACGTGGGACCTTCTCGAGGAGCACCGGGCCGACGTGCTCGCGGTCGCGCACGTGCTCGAGACCCACAAGACCGTCACCGGGGACGACATCGCTGCGGTGATGGAGGGAACCGTGGGCCCGACCGTCGACGGGCGCCCGTACCAGGTCGCGGGCTTCCGCCAGATGCTCGAGAACTACCACACGGCCGCCCTGCGGGCGCACAAGGAGCACGCGGGTGTCGACGCGATGATCCCCGTTCCGATCCCGCCGCCCCCGGTGCCGCTCCAGCCGGTCCCTGAGGCTCCGGGCGGGGCGCAGCCGGGACCGGTCCGGTTCCAGGAGGGCGTGGATCCGTCGAAGGACGGCGCCTGAACCGCATCCGCACCCGTCCCGGGGAGCCTCGGGGACTATCCTGAGCTCCGTGCGCCTGTACAACACCCTTTCACGCGCCGTCGAAGAGATCGTTCCGGTCGACGGCCGGCTGGTGCGGATCTACTCGTGCGGCCCCACGGTCTACCGGTACATCCACATCGGGAACATGCGCTCGTTCATGCTGGGGGATCTGATCCGCCGCGCCCTCCGCTTCGAGGGGCTCGACGTCCGCTGGATCATGAACATCACCGACGTCGGCCACATGACCGACGAGGTGACCGACACCGGCAGGGACAAGATGGAGCTGGCCGAGTCCGACGAGGGGCTCTCCGCAGCCGAGATCGCGGAGAAGTACACCCAGGCCTTCCTCGAGGACGCCGACCTGGTCGGGATCGAGCGAGCCGACCTCTACCCCCGGGCGACGGATCACATCCCGGAGATGCTCTCGATGATCGAGACACTGATCGAGAAGGGCCACGCGTACGAGGTCGACGGAACGGTCTACTACGACGTCACGACCTTCCCCGGCTACGGGAAGCTCTCCGGGAACACGCTCGATCAGCTGCGAGCGGGGCACCGGACGGAGCTGGCGACGGATCCCGGCAAGCGGCACCCCGAGGACTTCGCGCTGTGGAAGAAGGCCGGCGCGAACCGCCTCTTGCGTTGGCCGAGTCCGTGGGGCGACGGGTTCCCGGGATGGCACATCGAGTGCTCCGCGATGTCGATCAAACACCTGGGCGATCGGTTCGACCTGCACACCGGTGGCAACGACAACAAGTTCCCGCATCACGAGGACGAGATCGCGCAGTCGGAGGGCGCCGTCGGTCATCCGGTCGTCTCGATCTGGGCACACGGCGGGTTCCTGCAGATGGGCGGGCAGAAGATGGCGAAATCCGCGAAGAACATCAAGCGGGTGACCGATCTGGCCGAGCAGGGCATCGACCCGCTCGCCTTCCGATGGTTCACGTTCCAGACCCGGTACCGATCCGAGATGGATTTCACCTGGGAGGCGCTGGAGACGGCCGACCACCGCGTGAAGCAGCTCCGTCGCCACGTGGCGGAGTGGGACCCGCCCGCCGACGATCTCGGTCCGGTCGCGAAGGAGCTCGACTCCCGGTTCCGCGAGGCCGTGGCGAACGACCTCGACATGCCGGCAGCCGTCCGGGTGGTCAACGACCTCGACCACTCGTCGACGTCCCTTCCGGGGAGAAGCGAGCACTCCTCGGGTCGTGGGACCTCGTCCTGGGTCTCGACCTGGAGCGGGAGGCTCGGGAGGCCTGGGTGGCGCCTGAGGACGTCCTGCGGCTCGTGGAGGAGCGCGACGCCGCCCGGGTGGCGAAGGACTACGCGCGGTCCGACGAGCTCCGCGACGAGCTCCAGGCACAGGGCCTCGAGGTCATGGACACGGCGGAAGGCACGCGGGTCCGCCCGCGGGATTGACGTCGCTCATCCCAGGCCGATCGGCTGACCGAGCCGAGCGGCCGCGCCGGCAAGCGCGTCGGACAGGAACCGGCTCCCGTCCAGCCCGGGAAGCTCCCTCAGCGTGTCCTCCATCTCCTTGACGGCGACCGTCCCGTCCGCATCGCCGAAGAGATGGTGGATCACGAAGTCGGTCTCGGCCTGGGGCCGCACGCCGGTTCCCACCGGCGCCCAGAGGTGCTCCAGCGCCCACCGCGTGATCGTCCGGGCCTGCCTCGACCGTGCGAGACGCATCCGCGCCTGCGCCCGATAGAACGCGAAATGCCGCCGCTCGTCCTTGATGATCGCCTGGAGGAGCTGGATCAGGACCGGGTGCTCGGTCCTGGCGATGATCCGGTGGTAGCCGGTCAGCGTGCCGAGCTCGTTCACGGCGCCCCACGTCATGTGCACGGCCACGAAGTCGCGGAACACCGCCGACCCGAGCAGCGTGCCGATGTGGGAGAGGTACCCCTTCGTCCCGAACTTCTGGCGGACCCACTGGTTCCGATCGACGCGGGTGGGGAAGGGATCGCCGCCGGACACGCCCTCGAACGACGGGGCGACGCGGTAGCCGGCCTCTCCGAGGAAGCGGCTGAACGCCTCCCCGTGCCAGAGCTCCTCGTAGACCCAGCACGACAGGAACGCGGTCACCTCCGGATCGAACGAGGCCCGCGTCGCGAGCAGGTCCCGGAGGAACACGACCGTGTGGGTCTCGATGTCCATCATGTACGTGAGGCAGCGCGCCTCGTCGGTCGTGACCGGATGCTCGCGGATCCGCTCCCACTCCACGCTGGAGAGATCGACCCGGCTTGGATGCCCGCAGGTACCTGTCCAGGTCGAAGTCCGCTCTGTCCATCGGCACGATCTGGTCCTTCATGCGGTCCGTCCTCCCGCTCCGACGTCGCGGGTATTCGCATCCGCAGACGGACAGGATTACCCGAGTGGCGACGGGTGGGTCAAGCGACGACCTGGAGGTCCCTCGTGCTCCGGTTCAAGCGTTCGACGCCGTCGGTCGGTCACCGCGACGATGTCCTCGATCCTGATCCCGAAGCGTCCTTCGAGGTAGACGCCGGGCTCGACGGAGAACGTCATCCCGGGTTCGAGGACGGTTCGGTCCCCTTCCACCATGTAGGGGGGCTCGTGCAGCTCGAGGCCGATCCCGTGGCCGGTGCGGTGGATGAATCGCTCCCCGTACCCGGCGGCCTCGATCACGGCCCTGGCGGCTCGGTCGATCTCCTCGGCTCGGACCCCGGGCCGGACGGCGCCCACGGCGGCGGCCTGGGCTTCCTGGACGGCCGCATAGGCCTGCTCGAACCCGTCGGGGGCCTCACCGACCACGACGGTCCGCGTCGTGTCGCTGAGGTAGCCGCCGAGCTCTCCCCCGAAGTCCATCACCACCGCGTCGCGGGGCAGGATCGTCCGGCCTCCGGGCTCGTGGTGGGGGGAAGCGGCATGCGGACCGCTCGCGACGATCGTGAAGTCCGACGCGCGCATGGCCGTTCACCACCAGGAGCTCCGCGAGGTCGGTCGCGATGGCCTCCTCGCTCCGGCCCTGGAACGACGTCGTGACGATCGCCCGGAACGTCTCGTCCGCGGCTCGTGCGGCCCTGCGGAGCGCCTCGAGCTCGGACCCGTCCTTCACGCTCCGGAGGCGGCCGAGCACCGGAGACGCCGGGGAGAAGGTCGCCTCGGGGAGCGCCCGCTGGAGGCCGATCAGGTGGCCCGCCCAGAGGCGATCGGCCACCGCGATGCGGGCGGCACCTGCGAGCAGGCTCGCGGCGGCCTCGTACGGATCGGCACCGTCGCGCCACGGCACGAGCTCGACGAGCTCGCCCCATCGGCGAGGCGGCGGCGAGCGCCCGCTCCAGCTCGGGCACCAGGAGCGCGGGATCGCTCCCGGGCCGCAGCACGAGCAGCGTGGGCCGTTCCAAGCGGCATCGGGTCGTAGCCCGTGAGATACGCGAGGTCGGGAGACGGCGACACGACAAGTGCGTCCAGCTCGCGCGTCCCGGCTTCCCGCGTCGCGCGGCGGATCCGGTCGAGGTGCGGTGCGCTCATAGCTTGAAGAGGATCGGCCGAGGCATGATCTGGAACGTGACCGGCGTCGTGCCGAGCGCGACGCCGTCGGCGATGACCGGCAGCGGCCGCTCGGATCGGATCTCGAAGCGGATCTTCGCCTTCAGCTCCTGGATGTTCGGGTCGGGGACGTGGTCGCCGTGGCGGAAGAGCCGCGGGAGCTGCGTGTAGGCGCCCGACCGGGGGCCCGTGAACACCAAGGCGTCCAGCACGCCGTCTCCCGGGAACGATCGTGGCGACAGACGCAGGCCGCCGCCCGTGAACTGGGCGTTCGCGACGACGACGTTCCAGGCTCGGCCCTCCCAGGTGCGCCGATCGTGCTCCACCGTCACCCGTGATGCCTTCGTCTTGAGATAGCCGCACCAGAAGCCGTAGAACCGCCGCGAGCCACCCAGCCAGGCCGGAGCCTTCGCCGCGCACGCCACCTGTTGCGCGCCCATCCCCACCTGCGCGAGGTTGTGCCCGTACCGGGTGTGGCGCTCCCCCGTGACGCCCGTGGCCGTGATCTTCATGAGGTCGAGCCCGTAGGTGTTGTCCCCCAAGAGGTGGGCGGCCGCCGACTCCGTGTCGCCGGGGATGCCGAAGCTCCGTACGAGTCGCACCCGCTCCCCGCTCCGATCACGCCGAGCACGGGCTCCTCCCGGATCGTGCGGCCCTCGCGGAACATCCCGTTCACGACGTCCTGGATCGTGGCGTCGTTGCCCATCGCGACGAGGAACCGGAACCCGTCGTCGAGGGCCGAGGCGGCGAGCGCCGAGGGGTCCGACCCGTTCGCCACCAAGGTTCGATGCTCGAGCCCACGCTCGTCGAGCGCCCGCTCGAGCACCGGAAGCTGCGGGAGGATGCCGGCACGGGGGTCCACGATCACGGCGATCGTGCCGAAGGGGCTGGTCATGGCCGAGGTCCCATGGGCGAAGCGTAGCTACACACCCGTGTACGCGACGACGCCTCGGAGGATCGGCGGAGCGTCCGGCCCGGACCTGCGCCGCCGTTGCGGGCGTGGCGACGTCCTCGATCTGCCGGAGCAGATCGACGAGCTGCTTGCAGTTCCGGATGAAATCCCCCGGGGCCATCTCGGTCTCCGCCAGGATGTCGTCGAGGGCCTCACCCTCGGCCCACTGATGGATCGGCCGGGCGAATCCCGCCTCGAGCTCGCGGCAGAGCTGCACCTGATGCTCATCCTCGGTGCGCCGGACCTTCCGCCACAATCGCTGGAGCCGCTCGTAGCGCTCCTTCGTCTCCGCGGTCGGCATCTCGCCCGAGAGCGGGATCCGCTCCCGTCCCTCGTAGATCACCGCCGACAGCAGGGCGACGACCTCGGAGGGCCCGAGGTCGTCCAGGAGGCCCGAGGCGAGCGCCTCCCCCACCAGCAGGTCCCCTTCGCCGTAGATGCGGGTGAGCGTCTGCCCCTTCACCGTGAGCTCCCAGTCCTCCACGTACCCCAGCGCCCGCAGGACCGACAGGACCCGGTCGAACTGTCGCGCGAGCGTCTCGGTGCGGACCCTGATCCGCCGCTCGACGCCGCCGAGCCGTCGCTGGAGCTCCGTCGCCCGGCCGGCCCACCGCTCGTGCTTCCCGCGCTCCGGGCATCGCTGGCACGGATGGGCTGCGGCGAGCTCCTCGAGCCGGGCGGCCTCGCGTTCGACCTTGGGGTTCGTCTGGCCGCGCCGCTTCCCTCCCCCGGTCTTCACGTCGAGGGCGACGAGCCGGGCCGCGACGTCGCGGCGGAACCGCGGGTTGCGGACGCTCCCGGACCGGGGCAGTGGGATCTTCGTCAGGACCTGCGGCGGGTCCTCGAGATGGCGCGGCGTCAATCGGAAGAACTGGCGGTCCTGGGCCAGGACGGTCGGCTTCCCATCCCGCGACGACACGACAACCGCGAGTCCGCGTCGCCGGGCGCTCGGCACCCACACCACGTCGCCCGGACGGAGCTCGGCGATGCCGGATCTGATGTCGTCCCGGCGTCCCTGGTCGCGCGCTCGGCGGTCCTCGTCACGCAGCCGTCGCGCCTTCTCCAGGTAGCCCCAGTACTCCTCGAAATCACCGAGGTGGCAGGTCATGTTCTTCCGGTAGCCCTCGAGCGTGGCGAGGTCCTGTTGCCGGGATCGTTCGAGCACCACCACGCCCCGGTCGGCGAGGAACTGCGCGAACGAGGAGTTCAGCAAGCGGTGGGCCTGCTCGGGTGTGTAGTTGCGGACGAGGTTCACCGCCATGTTGTAGGAGGGTCGGAACGACGACGCGAGGTCGTAGGTCCGCGTGGCGGCGAGCCCCGCGACCCGTTCGAACGGCACCTGGCGCTGGTAGACGACGACGGCGTGTCCGAGCGCGTCGATCCCGCGCCGTCCCGCGCGCCCCGTGAGCTGGGTGTATTCACCGGGCGTGACCAGCTCGTGGCGTTCGCCCTGGAACTTCCACAGGTCCTCGATCACGACGCTCTTGGCGGGCATGTTGATCCCCAACGAGAGGGTCTCCGTCGCGAAGACCACCTTCACCAGCCCCTCCTGGAACAGCTCCTCGACCGTCTCCTTGAACATCGGGAGCATGCCGGCGTGGTGGGCGGCGACCCCGGTGGTCAACGACTCGAGGAACTCCGCGAATCCGAGGCTCGTGAGGTCGTCCTCGTCCACCCATGCGGCCCGGGTCTCGGCCCGGTCCCGGATCGTGGCGGCCTCCCCCCGGGTCGTGAGGCGGACGCCCGCATCCCGCAACCAGCCCACGCTCTTCTCGCAGCCGGACCGGCTGAACACGAAGTAGATCGCCGGGAGCATCCCCTCCTGGGCGAGGACGTCGACCACCTCCTCACGGCGGGGGACGTAGACGCGGCGGTGCCCCTCCCGGGGACGGGAGATCCGCTGGTGCTGCGGGAGCCCCGACCCGCGCCGGTAGTACGTCTTCGTCTTCAGCTCGTGCTGATCCAGGGAGACGACGTAGGGGTTCGGCATCAGGATCCCGTCCTGCTCGATGTGCATCGGATGGAGCCGGGGTCCCACCAGGTAGTGATGCTCGAGCGGTACCGGGCGACGTTCCTCGATCACGACGCGGGTGTCGCCACGGAGGGTCGTGATCCACTCGCCGAACTCCTCCGCGTTCGAGATCGTCGCGGAGAGCGCGATCACGCTCACGGAGGGCGGGAGGTGGATCAAGACCTCCTCCCAGACGGCGCCGCGGTAGGAATCCTGCAGGTAGTGCACCTCGTCCATCACGACGGCGTGCAACCCCGACAGTGTGGACGACCGCTCGTACAGCATGTTGCGGAGGACCTCGGTGGTCATGACCACCACGGCCGCCTCCGGATTGATCGCGTTGTCCCCCGTGAGGAGACCGACCGTCTCCGCGCCGTGCTTGGCGACCAGGTCGCCGAACTTCTGGTTCGACAGCGCCTTCAGCGGGGTCGTGTAGAAGGCCTTGGCGCCCCGGTCGAGCGCCCGCTCGATCGCGAACTCCGCGACGACGGTCTTCCCCGAACCGGTCGGCGCGGCCACCAGGGTCGACATCCCTCGATGGACGGCATCGATCGCGTCCTGTTGGAACGCGTCGAGCGCGAAGGGGAACTGCCGCGCGAAGTCCTCGGGCGTGGTCACGGTGGGGCCAGTGTACGGGCGGTCCTCCGCCGCCCCGGCTCCACGTCCCGGGGCCTCGGGGCTAGAGACCGAGACCCGTCAGCACGCCGCCGAGCGCGGTGTCGAAGGCCTCCGGCGCCTCGAGGTTCGACAGATGTCCGGCGCCCTCGATCCGGAGGAGCTCCGCGCCGGCGACGCCGTCGGCGATGCCCGCCGTGACGTCGGGCGGGATCAGGCGATCCTCCGAACCGGTGATCACCAGCGTGGGCACGTCGATCGTCGCGAGGTCCTGCACCGAGTCCGGCCGCTCGGCCATCCCGAGCGCGGCCGCCGCGATCGCGTTCGGGGTCTGCTCCGCGATCCATCCCCGCACGCGCTCGCGGAGCTCCTCGGGAGCATCCTCGCGGAGCAGGGGCGGGGGCTCGTCGACCAGGAACCCGTGGCCCTCGGACCGGAGGCGCTCGGCCAGCTCCCGGCGCTTCGCCGCGGCCTCGGGCTGGTCGGCCTCTGCCTTCGTGTTCGCCAGCACCAGAGCGGCGATCCGCGGCCGCGCGGCCCTCCACAATTCGAACGCCACGTACCCGCCCATCGACAGGCCGCAGACGACCGCGGTGTCCACGCCGGCCTCGTCGAGCGCCGCGATGCACCGGTCGGCCGCGGCGCGCATCGTGAGGACGTCCGGGCCCTCGGTGGCACCGAAGCCCGGGAGGTGTGGGGCGACCAACGGAAGTCGGGGACCCAGCGAGCCCAGCTGCGGTTCCCACAGTCTGGCGTCGAGCGGGAAGGCGTGGATGAGGAGGAGGCCAGTGGTCATGCGCTCACCGTACGGCCTTGGCGTCCGGACCGACCACCACGGCGAGCGCGCCGGGCCTGATCTCGAAGATCGCGGGCAGCGGTCCGATCGGCTCCCCATCCGCGTACACGAGCACGCGCCGGTCCGCCTCCACCTCCACCTTCGTCCCGGTGCGCATCGTGACCTTGGGGTGCGTGGTGTGCGACCCCGTGAAGACCCGAGGGAACGCTCGCAGGAACGCGGCCTTGGAGAGCGCCTGCACGATGCAGACGTCCAACAGCCCGTCGTTCATGACGGCGTCCGGGAGGACCCGCATGCCCCCACCGGTCCAGCGGCCGCTCCCCACCTCGACGAGCATCGCCTCGCCCTCCATCCGCTCGCCGTCGACCGTCACGACGAACCCGGCCGGCGAGAACCTGGAGAGCGTCTTGACCAGCGCGGCGACATAGGTGCCCGTCGCGCCCAGCTTGATCGTCATCCCGTTCGCGGTCTCGTTCACCTCGGAGTCGAACCCGGCGCCGGCGATGTTGAGGAAGCTCCTCGTGGCGACGCCCGCGGTGACCTCGATCACGTCGAGGTCCGCGGTCTTCGGGTCGGCGAGCAGCTCGATCGCGGTCCGGAGCTTCCCCACCCCGATCGCCTTCGCGAAGTCGTCGCCGGTGCCGGCCGGCAGGGCCGCCAGCGCCGTTCCCGTTCCGAGGATCCCGTTCGCGGCGAGCGATGCCGTCCCGTCGCCTCCGAGAGCCGCCACGATCCTCGCACCGTCCTCCGAGGCGGCGCGAGCGAGCCGCTCCACGTCCGGGCCCGACTCGGAGACGCGGATCTCGTGCGCCACGCCGAGCCGACGCAGCGCGGTGGCGACCGAGCCGATCAGCTTCCCCGCCTTGCCGTGGCCGGCCGCGGGGTTCGCGACCACCACCAGGTCGGGGGCGCCGGCCATGCGCTCCTACGCGCCCGGCAGCCCCGGGAGACCCGGCTGCTGCGGGTTGATCCCCGCGGCGCTGAGCGCCTCGACGTGGTGCGTCTGGAAGCGGGCCATCGCGGCGTCCGCCTCGGCGAGCAACGACTGAGCGCGGCCGAGCACGCCGGCCCGGTCGGCGACGTCCAGACGCGCGGCCGCCACCCCGAGGAGGGCGGCTTCGCGGTTCAGGGTGAGCGACGCGAGCAGCTCGTCCCTCGCCGAGAGGAACCGGAGCACCTGGCCCTTGTCGAACCCCTTGCCCGTCAGCGAGCTCGAGAGGTCGTAGGACTCGATCGCACCCGAGACCTCGCTTCGCGCTCGTCGCCGCGTCCTGCAGGGCCGCGACGGCGCCGGCGGGGGTGCGCTCCCCCAGCTCGGTGAGGGTGGTCCGCACCTCCGGGAGGACGACGGGTGGCGAGCCTTCTTGGACCGTTCCGATCTTCCCCACCTCGGTCTCGATCAGCGTCTTCCAGGAGGCGCCGGCGCGCCGGCGGAGGAGGTCTTGCTCCTCCGTGCGCGTGGTCCGGTCCTGGGCGCGGAGCCCGTTCGTGAGCCAGACGCCGCCCCAGAACACCAGGAGGCCGGCGAGGAACGCGGCCAGAGCCTGGACCCCTCGCCGCCGCAGGAAGGGCACCGGGACCGGCACCGGGCCGCGCCGAGGCGCGCGCACCGGCTGCTTCGTCTTCGTCCGTCCTTTGCCCTTGATCGCCATGGTCTCGTCCCTATCGCTTCAGCAAGCGGCTGACGATGATAGCTCCCTCGTAGAACAGGTAGAGCGGGATCAACAGAGCGAGCATCGAGATCGGGTCGGGGCTCGGCGTGATCACGGCCGCGAAGATCGCGAGTCCCAGGACGACCTGTCGACGGTAGCGTCGCATCGTCTCGTTCGTGAGCACGCCCGCGGCCGTGAGGGAGATCAGCAGGATCGGGAACTCGAAGCCCAGCCCGAACGCGAGGATCGTGAAGATCACGAAGCCGATGTACTTGTCGACCGTGAGCAGCGGGCTCACGAAGTCGCCGCCGACGCCGAGGAGGAAGTCGAGGGCCTTCGGGAGCGTCAGATAGGCGGCCAGCCCGCCGAGGAGGAACAGGATCAACGACAGGGCCACGAACGGGATCGCCCAGCGACGCTCGCGAGCCGTCAAGCCCGGCACGATGAACGCCCACAGCTGATACAGGATCACCGGGAGCGCCACCACGAGGGCCAGGAAGACGATCACCTTCACCGTGATCAGGAACGCGTCGATCGCGCCGAGGAAGTACAACGAGCACCCCTGTTGGGGGAACGGGTTCTTGTCGGGATTGTCGCGGAGGAAGTCGCAGTACGGGCTCTGGATGATGCGCATCGCGGGTTCGTAGAGGAAGAAGCCGGCCACCGAGCCGCCGAGCAGGGCCCACAGGCAGATCAACAGCCGATGGCGAAGCTCCTTCAGATGGTCGATGAGCGACATCGCGCCCTCGCGCTGCTCGGGGTCTTCCGGCGCCACCGCGGGAGCGTCCTCATGGGTTCCCCGTCGATTCGGGGTCGGGGGGATCGGCCGCGGTCGCGCCCGTGTCACCGGGGGCATCATCGGACGTCGGGGTGGCCCCGCCGTCCTCGACGAGCCGGTCGGCGGGTGGTCCGGCCGCTTCGGTGGGCTCGGCGGGGGCAGGTGCCGGGGTCGGGGATGCGGGACCCTCCGCTGCCTTCGGGCGGGCGGTGCGGGGCGTCCGCAGCGCGGCGGTCTCGTCGCGGATCGTCCGTTCGGCCCGGCGGACCGCGCCCTTCACGTCGGTCGCCCGCTTGATGCCGCCGGTGGCCTTCTTGAACTCATCCGCCGCCTGCCGCATGTCGTCGTCGACCCCCGACGACACCATGTCGCGGACCTCGTCTTGGACCTCACGGAACTGGCGGAGCACGCGTCCGACGGAACGGGCGAGCTCGGGCAGGCGTTCCGGCCCCACCACGATCAGCGCCACGGCGAGGACGACGACGAGCTCGAGGGGTCCTACGTTGAGCATCGGTCTCGGGAAGTGCCCGGCAGCGAGTCTATCGGGGACCCCTGCGGCGGGCGGACGATCCCCGGGGGGACGCCCGCTCCGAGAGGCGGGATGCGGTGTCGGCGGCTCGCGCAGAGGCCGCGGCCATCTCCTCGGCGATCGGTTGGAGCTCCTCCTGCATCCGACCGGCGGTGCGCCCGAGCAGGATCACGTGGCGAACCAGGAACCCCAGCATCACCAGCAGGGCGCCGGTGGTCACGAGACCCACCACGAGCCATACGACGAGCCACGCCTTCACGTCAGGGATGCTACCGGGCGAGCGCCTGATGGAGCGGTGAGCGCTGGGAACCTGGCGCCACGAACAGGAGAACTACGACTCTTCCGAGCCGGCGAGGAACTCCTTGAGATAGTGCTCGTCCTCGAGGAGGAAGTGGAACTCGATCACGTCGTCGATCGAGAACGCGGGGCCGTCCATCGCGTGTTCGAGGGCCTCGAGGGTCTCCGTGGGTTCCTGATCGAAGAGGCTGTCGCTCAGCTCCGCGCTCCCTCGGGGTTCGAGATCCACCCCGGCGGACACGAGCAGCGCCACGATCTTGCGATCGGCCCGCTTCTCGACGGCGTCGTCGCAGCGAGGGCACGTGAAACGGTAGCTCCCCTCCCGGCCGCTGGAACGGACCGAGAGCGAGATCGCTTCGGGGCCCATGTCGACCTCTCCGCAGCGGGGGCATGTCGTCCGGATAGTGGTCATCTCACGACAGCTATCGGCCCTCCGACGACGTGGCTTGAGGCTCGCGAGCGTTGTCGGGGCTAGACCCGTCTGACTAGGTCTTGTGGCCGTAGCCCGCCAGCGTTTCGCGGGCGAGCCGCCGCACCTCGTCGCGGAGCTCGGCGGGCTCGACGACCTCGGCATCGTCCCCGACGCGAACCAGCAGCCGTGCGACCCAGCCGAGCTGTCGTGCCGGAAGCGTCGCCTCGACTCCCCCGTCGTCGCGTTCCTCGAGCTCGGTCGTGGCGTAGTACTCCGCGATCCAGCGCGCCGCCGGTCGCAACCGCAGGCGCACGGAGACGTCCTCCCCGGTCGGCGAGTACAGGTCTCGCCCCGCTCCTCGAAGGCCGCGCGGCACGAACGTCTCGCCGGTCGGCGTCGCGCTCCGGACCCGGTCCGCGCGGAAGAGACGCTCGGCGTCCGCGTCCACGTCCCAGGCCGCGACGTACCAACGCCCCATCCCCGAGAAGACCTCCTCGGGGTCGATCTCCCGATGGCTCCACTCGCCCGTCGACGCCGCGAAGTAGTCGATCGAGAGTCGTTCGTGCGCGTGCGCGGCCGCTCGCAAGAGGTCCAGGTGCTCCGGCGCACGTCCGCGCCGCGCGATCTCGATCCGTCCCTCCGCCTCCCTGAGCGCGTCCGCGCCGAGGGACCGCTGCAGCTTCTCCAGCGCCTTCGCGAGGGCGGGTGCGTCGGGCATCCCCGGGAGGGCCAGCAGCTCCGTCCCCCGGAGGTAGACGGCGAGCGCCTCGATCCTCGTCAGCTGGAGCGGTCGGGAGAAGTGATCGGCCATCGAGATCCAGATGTGGCCCTCCTCGTCCACGTCGACGTCGATCAGGTCACCGGGGCCGTACGGAGGGAGCCCCGACATGAACAGCAGGTCGAGATCGCGCCGCAGCTGGCCGGGCGCCACGCCGAACGCCGTCGCCACATCGTCCAGCGCGGAGCCCGGGATGCTGCACGAGGTACGGCACGATCGCGAGCATCCGCCCGAGCCGGTCCGACGTCTTGGGAACGCTCCGTTTGCGTTCAGCCAAGGAGCGCCTCCAGCCGGGCGATGACGGTGTCGCGTAGCGAGGCCGGGGATCGCACGACGGCGTCGGGGCCGTACTCCAGCAACATCGCGGCGAACGCCTCTTCGTCGGCCATCGGGATCTCCATCACGATCCGGCCGTCCCCGTCGACGCCGACCTCCGCGGCACCCGGGAACTGGGACGCCGCGAACCAGGCGCGATCCGGCGAGAAGAGCGACCACCGCTCGGTCGTCCCCCGTCGCCACCCATGGACCGGCATCCACGTGGTCCGCGGCGCGGAAGTCCGTGGGTGGCGCGGATCCCTCGCCGGCGTCCGTCACCTCTCCCACCATCCGAGAGAGCCGGAACGCGCGGACGTCGTCCCGTTCCCGGTCGTGGCCGACCAGGTACCAATGGCCCGCGCGGAACACCATCGCCCAGGCGTCGACGTCGCGGTCGCCCGTCTTCCCCTGCGACGTGCGGTACGTGAAGCGAGATCCGGCGGAGCGCCTGCGTCGCCTCGGCCACCGCGTGGACCAGGTTGCTCCTCGCGTCGGACCCGGAGGCGAGCGGCCCCCCGCCCAGGCCGGCCAGCACGCCTCCGTCGGCCCCGTAGAGGAGCTTGCGGGCGCCGCTCTCGGCTGCCTCGTCCTGCCCCCCGCTCTGCGCGGCCACGAGCAACGCGACGAGCTCACCCGGCTCGAACGCGATCTCGGGGAGGTAGTACTTCTCCTTCGGGATCACGTAGCCCTGCTCCGTGCCCCAGACGTCGATGTCGACGAGTTCGAGGGGCACGCCGTACTCGCGGAGCACGTCCTTGTCGCGCTCGAACATCCGCTTGGCGCTATCCGGATTGGCCTGCCCGTACGGCTCCAGGACCTGCCGGATCTGCTCGAACGTGAGGGGCCGCGGCGTCTCGAGGAGGAGGCCGACGAGGTTCAGCAGACGCTCGAGTGGCTCCGCGCGGTCCCCCTCCCCCATGGTTGCGGCATCATATCGGCGCCGTGCTCACCGACCGGAGCGATCCGTGATCCACATCCGCCGAGGGGTCGTTCGCCGCGTCACCGCGACCCGGCAGGGCGCGCAGGAGCTGGAGGTCGAGATCGGAGGTGAGGTGGCGCCCGCGATCGCGTACCCCGCGATGAGCGGCGACGTGGTGCCGGGGGACGCCGTGCTCCTCAACACGACGGCCATGGACCTCGGGCTCGGGACGGGCGGCGTGCATCTCGTGATCGCGATCGAGGGCCGAGACGTCGTCACCGAGCCCGCGCTCGGTCACGTGATGAAGGCCAGGTACACCCCACTGCAGACGGCGGTCGGCAGCGTCGAGGAGACCGACGCCGCGCTGCTGGAGGCGTCGGAGGGTCTGGGCCAGGTGCCCGTGGTCTGCGCGCCGCTCCATTCGATGCTGGCGCCCGATCGCGGCGGGCGCGAAGCGCGCCGCCGGCGCACGGGTCATCTACCTGATGACGGACGGCGCGGCCCTGCCGGGCGGGTTCTCCCGGCTCGTGCAGGAGCTCCGTTCGGCGGAGGTCCTCGACGGCTGGATCACGTGCGGACAGGCGTTCGGCGGGCGACCTCGAGGCGGTGACGGTGTGGTCGGGCTTGCTCGCGGCCAAGGAGCTGCTCGGAGCGGAGGTGATCGTGGTCGCCGACGGACCGGGGAACCTGGGAACGGATACGACGTGGGGCGTGAGCGCGCTCGCGAGCGGTCACGCGCTGATGGCGGCGGCGACGCTCGGCGGTCGCCCGATCCCCGCCCTGCGTGTCAGCTTCGCCGACGAGCGCGAACGACATCGGGGCGTCTCCCATCACTCCCTCACGATCCTCGCGGACGTCTGCAAGGTCGACGTGAACGTCCCGGTGCCCGTCCTGGACGACGACGCCCAACGGGAGGCTGTCTGGGACGCGTTGCGCTCGCGGAAGCTCGAGGAGACGCACCATCTCGTCGAGGTGGACGGGGAGCCAGCCGTGGAGGAGCTCCGGGGCCGCGGCATCGAGGTTCGGTCGATGGGTCGCGGGATCGACGACGATCCCGCGTTCTTCCTCGCGGCCGGCGCGGCCGGCGTCCTCGCCGGCCGGCTGGCCGCCGAGAACCGCCGCTGGCGTCGGTCGGTCGACTGATCCGACCCCGTCGAGGCTCGCTCGTGTGAGCGAACGGCCCGATCCAGCCGGTTCCCTCACATGTGGGCGATCAGCTGCTCCACGCGCTCGTCGACGGACTTGAACGGGTCCTTGCAGAGCACGGTGCGCTGCGCCTGGTCGTTGAGCTTCAGGTGCACCCAGTCGACGGTGTAGTCGCGCCGCTTCGCCTTCGCCTGCCGGATGAAGTCGCCTCGCAGCTTCGCACGCGTCGTCTGTGGCGGCTCGCGCATCGCCTTCGAGATATCGCCTTCCGCGGCGACGCGATCCACCTTGCCGGCCTTCTCGAGGAGGTAGTACAGCCCCCTGCCGCGGTTCACGTCGTGGTACGTGAGGTCGAGCAGGGCCACCCTCGGTGAGGCGAGCGAGAGGTCGTGCTTCTCCATATAGCGCTCGATCACCATGCGTTTGGTGACCCAGTCCACCTTGCGCACCAACCGCTCCGGGGCGCCCTCGGCCAGCGCTTCGAGAGCCTCTCCCCACTCGTAGAGCAGCTTCTTCGAGGCGTCGTCGGTCCCGCGTCGCTCGAGGAACCGAGAAGTCTTCTCGAAGTACTCCTGCTGCATCTCGATCGCGGACAGCTCCCTGCCGTTCGCCAGCTTCACCTTCCGGGTGCCGGTGGTGTCGTGGCTGATCTCCCGGATCGCCCGGATGGGGTTCTCGAGGGTGAGGTCACGCATCACCGTGTTGCCCTCGACCATCCGGAGCACGAGGTCGGTGATGCCGACCTTGAGATACGTGGTCCATTCGCTCATGTTCGAATCGCCGACGATCACGTGGAGGCGACGGAACCGCTCGGCGTCCGCATGCGGCTCGTCGCGCGTGTTGATGATCGGCCTCGATCGGGTCGTCGCCGAGGACACGCCTTCCCAGATGTGCTCCGCTCGCTGGGAGACGCAGTACTGCGCGC
Source organism: uncultured Actinomycetota bacterium (assembly GCA_963784055.1). Lineage (GTDB taxonomy): Bacteria > Actinomycetota > UBA4738 > UBA4738 > HRBIN12 > JAJNBA01. Next base: position 478,788 of record CAWAPY010000014.1, on the reverse strand, counting down.
CCCTCGGGCCGTGCAGCACCTTCCCTGCGCCGCACCAGATCTGACGGGTCACGAAGTACGGGATCAGGACGTCGGCCATCCGAGCGAACTCCCCGTGACGGGCCACGAGGTAGTTCTCGTGGCAGCCGTAGGAGTTCCCCGCCGAGTCGGTGTTGTTCTTGAACAGGTAGACCTGGCCGGAGATGCCCTCCTCGTGGAGCCGGAGCTCGGCGGCGCCCAGGAGCGCCTCGAGGATCCGCTCCCCCGCCTTGTCGTGGGCGACGAGCTCCTCGACGTCGTCGCATTCGGGCGTCGCGTACTCGGGATGCGAGCCGACATCGAGGTACAGCCGCGCCCCGTTCTCGAGGAACACGTTGGACGATCGACCCCAGTGCACCACGCGGCGGAAGAGATAGCGCGCGACCTCGTCCGGCGAGAGCCGGCGCTGCCCGCGGAACGTGCAGGTCACGCCGTACTCGTTCTCGAGGCCGAAGATCCTGCGCTCCACGGAACGAGTCTAGGCCAGGCCCGTGATCACGAAGTGACGGTCCGAAAGAACGGCCCCGTCACCACACGAGTCGATGGAGCCTGCTCAGTCGGCGAGGAAGCCGGCGATCTCGTCGTCCGTGAGCCGGCGGAACTTGCGGCGTCGGCTCTGGCTGCGCTCGAGCACGCCCGATTCGATGTGGTCGTGCTCGATCGTGCGCTGGTCGGGAGCGCCCAACACCTGCACGGCGGTCTTCACCGCGGTGGCCAGGTCCCATCCGGCGTTGTAGCGCTCCTTCAGCTCCTCGGTGAGGTCGTCCGCGTGACCGCCGATCGCGACGAACCCGTGCTCGTCGGTCACGCTCCCGTCGAACAGGACGTGATAGATCGAGGTGCCGTCGACCTCTCCGTTCACCTCGCCGACGAGGATCTCCACCTCGTAGGGCTTCATCTGCTGCGTGAAGATCGTCGACAGCGCCTGCGAGTAGGCGTTCGCGAGGTCCCGCGCCTTCACGTCCTCCCGGCCGTAGGAGTAGCCGCGGAGGTCCGCCAGCCGGATGCCGGCGATCCGCAGGTCCTCGAACTCGCTGTACTTCCCGACGCCGGCGAACGCGATCCGGTCGTAGATCTCGCTGATCTTGTGGAGCGTGGCGCTCGGGTTCTCGGCGATGAACAGGAGGCCGTCGGCGAACTCGAGGCCGATCACGGAACGCCCCCGCGCGATCCCCTTGTGGGCGTACTCCGACCGATCCTTCATGAGCTGGTCGGGCGAGACGTAGGGCATGAAGGACATCTAGGGCCTCGCTCCCAGCACGGCTCGGACGGCGTTCGCGACGTCCTCGTCCGTGGATTCCACCGCACCCTCGCGCCGTCACCGTGACGACCACCGGGAAGATGCCTCTGGCGAGATCGGGGCCGCCCGTGGCGACGTCGTCCTCGGCCGCATCGATCAGCGCCTCGGCCGCCACCCGAGCGCTTCCTCGTGGGTCAACCCGGGTCTCCACCGCTTCTTCAGCGAGTTCTTCGCGGGCTGCGCCCCCGAGCCGGTCGCCTGGTAGTCCTCTTCCTCCCAGCGTCCGCCGGTGGCGTCGTAGTAGAAGAGTCGCCCCTCGTTCCGCGCGACGTCGTAGCCGCCGAAGAGCGGCACCACCACCAGTCCTTGCATCGCGAGGGGGAAGTTGGCGCGGATCATCTGCGCGAGTCGGTTCGCCTTGCCTTCCAGGGACAAGCGATCCCCGGTGAGCTTCTCGTAGTGCTCGAGCTCGAGCTGGAACAGCCGGACGGTCTCGACGGCCTGCCCGGCCGCGCCGGCGATGGCGATCGCGGAGAAGTCGTCGGCGGCGAAGACCTTCTTCATCTTCGCGTCCGCGATCGTGTACCCGGCCGTGGCGCGACGGTCGCCGGCCATGACGATGCCGTCCGCGAACCGCAAGCCGAGGACGGTCGTGCCCTGGGCGACCTCCAGCGTCCCGCTCATCTGGAGCGACGACGGCAGCGCCTCGGGATGCTCGCGTCGAAGGAGCTCCACGAAGCTGGGGTCGGCACCGAACGAGGCTCCCGACAGCGGGAGCTCGACCCGATCGGTCACTCGCCGCCCTTCTGCACGTAGGACTTCACGAACTCCTCGGCGTTCTCCTCGAGGACCGAGTCGATCTCTTCGAGGATGTCGTCCATCTCTTCCTTGAGCTCGGCGGCTTTCGAGGTCGCGGAGACCTGGCCGGCGTCGGCGTCGCTCTCGCCACCACCACCGCTCTTCTTTGGACCTGCTTGCGCTCCTGTTCAGGCATGGTTCCTCCTCCGTGGCGATTGTAGCCGCCGCGCCGCGAGACCCTTCGAGGTGCCCGATCTACCCCTGGAGCGCCGCCACGAGGGAGGCGGCGTCGTGGGAAGCCTCGAGCAATGCGTCCACGTGTGCCTTCGTTCCGCGCAACGGCTCTCGCATCGGGACGCGCTGGAGCGCCTCCGCGCCGGTGTCGATGATGAGGGAGTCCCACGACGCGGCCGCGATGGCATCCGGGTACTTGCCGATGCATCGCCCCCGGAAGTAGGCGCGCGTGTCCTCCGGAGGCTCCATCACGGCGCGTTCCACGTCGGCCTCGTCCACCAGACGCTCGACCTTGTCCGAGCGTTCGAGCCGGTAGTACAGGCCCTTCTCGCGGCGAACGTCGTGGTACTGGAGATCGATCGCGTGCAGCTTCGGGTCGCCTCGGTCCAGTCCACCACGCTCCCGATAGGCCTCGAGGAGCCGGAACTTCGCCACCCAGTCCAGCTCGCGATGGAGCGAGAGCGGCTCGCTCTCGAGCGAGGTCAGGATCGCCTCCCAGCGCTCGAGGACCTCGCGTTGATCGGGGGTGTCGTCCTCGCGCTCGACGTACTTCTTCGCGTGCTCGAAGTACTCCCACTGGAGCTGCACCGCGTTCAACCGCCGACCGTCGGCGAGCGGGACCTCGACGGTGCACGTCAGATCCCGCGAGATCTCGTGCAACGCTCGCACAGGCCCTTCGAGGGAGAGGTCCGGCAGGAATCGATCCTCGATCATCTTGAGCACGATCGCCGTCGTTCCGACCTTCAGGAACTGGGCGACCTCGCACATGTTGGCGTCGCCGACGATCACGTGGAGGCGGCGATACTTCTCCGGGTCCGCGTGGGGCTCGTCGCGCGTGTTGATGATCGGCCGCTTCAGCGTGGTCTCCAGACCCACCTCGGTCTCGAAGAAGTCGGCGCGCTGCGTGAGCTGGTAGATCGGTCGCCCTCGCTCGTCCCACGGCGCCTCGGAGCCCAGCTTCCCGGCACCGCAGAACACCTGCCGGGACACGAAGAACGGAGTCAGGTCCCGGACGATGTCGGCGAACGCGGTCTGCCGATCGACCAGGTAGTTCTCGTGGGTCCCATACGAGTTGCCCTTGCCGTCCGAGTTGTTCTTGTAGATCAGCAGCGCCGGTGAGTCCGGCAGCTGAGTCGCCACCTCACGCAGCGACCGCTCGAGGATGCGCTCCCCCGCCTTGTCGTGGATCACGAGGTCGCGCGCCGTGAGGCACTCCGGTGTGGAGTACTCCGGGTGCGCGTGATCGACGTAGTACCTGGCTCCGTTGGGAAGGATCACGTTCGCCAGCCCCAGGTCCTCGTCGGAGACCTCGCGTGACGGGATCGGCTCGAAGCCCCGCGCGTCGCGGAGCGGCGACTCCTGTTCGTAGTCCCAACGGATCCGCCGGAGCGAACCGGCGAACGTGGAGATCAGCAAGGACGACGCCAGGACCGGATTGAAGTCCGGGACGCCGACCGCGGCGATGCCGTACTCCGTCTCGGTGCCAAGGACCTTCGCGATGGCCACCCGGCGACCCTACAGATATTGGCCGGGGCTCACGCGCTCGACCTGCCGGCCGTCACCCTCGTCACCGAGCAGGGTGCGGACGTAGACGATCCGCTCGCCCTTCTTGCCCGAGATCCTCGCCCAGTCGTCGGGGTTGGTGGTGTTCGGGAGGTCCTCGTTCTCCTTGAACTCGTCGCGGATCGCCGTGAGGAGGTCCTCGGTCTTGATGCCTTTCTCCCCCTTGGACAGGAACCGCTTGATGGCGTCCTTCTTCGCGCGTCGGACGATGTTCTCGATCATCGCCCCCGAGTTGAAGTCCTTGAAGTAGAGGATCTCCTTGTCGCCGGACGCGTACGTGACCTCCAGGAACCGGTTGCGCTCCGAGGGCTCGTACATCTGCTCGACGGTGCGCTCGATCATCCTGGCGACAGCCACCTGGACGTCCCCCGAGTGCCGGTCGACCTCGTCTGGATGGATCGGCACCACGGGATGCAGGTACTTGGACATGACGTCCTTCGCCTGCTCGGCGGTCGGTCGCTCGATCTTGATCTTCACGTCGAGGCGTCCGGGCCGCAGGATCGCGGGGTCGATCAGGTCCTCGCGGTTGGACGCGCCGATCACGATCACGTTCTTGAGGGTCTCGACACCGTCCAGCTCGGAGAGCAGCTGCGGCACGATCGTCGACTCCACGTCCGAGCTGATGCCGGTCCCCCGAGTACGGAAGATCGAGTCCATCTCGTCGAAGAACACGATCACGGGGAGCCCTTCTTCGCTCCGCTCCTTGGCGCGCTGGAAGATCTCCCGGATCTGTCGCTCGGTCTCACCGACGTACTTGTTCAACAGCTCCGGACCTTTCACGTTCAGGAAGTAGCTGCGCGCGTCCTCCCGGCCGGTGCGTTCCCGCACCTTGTCCGCCAGCGACTTGGCGACGGCCTTGGCGATCAGCGTCTTCCCGCAGCCGGGCGGTCCGTAGAGCAGCACGCCCTTCGGGGCTTCGAGTTGATGCTCCTGGAAGAGCTCGGCGTAGAGGAAAGGAAGCTCGACGGCGTCGCGGATCGCTTCGATCTGCCCTTCGAGCCCTCCGATGTCCTCGTAGGTGATGTCGGGGATCTCCTCGAGGACCAGCTCCTCGACCTCCTCCCTGGGGAGGAGCTCCGTGGCCACGCCGGAGCGCGCGTCGTACAGGACGGGGTCGCCGGCGCGCACGACGGTCCCGAGGAGCGACCCGGCCAGATACGCCACGTGCTCCTCGTCGCCGCGGCTCACGACCACCGCGCGATCGGTGCCGAGCTTGTCCTTCACCTTGACGACCTGGCCGGTCCCGTCGGGATCGAGCACCTCCACCACGTTGAGGGCGTCGTTCAGGATCACCTGCGCCCCGGACACCAGCTTGTCGGCATCGAGGTCAGGGGCCGGCATCACGCGCAACTTGCGGCCGGCGGTCACGACGTCGACCGATCCGTCGTCGTTGCTCCCGATGTACACCCCGAAGGTGGCGGGCGGCTGAGAGAGCTTCTCGACCTCCTCGGCGAGGGTCTCGATGCGCTGCTTCTCGTCGCGCAGGGCGTCGGCGAGCTTCTCGTTCTGGCCGGTGGCGCGGGCCAGCGCCTCCCGGGTCTCGACGAGCTTCTCCTCGAGGAGCTGGACCTGGCGGGGGGCGTTGGTCAGGCGGCGTCGCAGGAGCCCCACCTCTTCCTCGAGGAAGGAGATCTGCGTCTGCAGCTCGTGGACCTGCTTCTCACGCTGCTCCGCCTGCTCACGGCTATCCGCCATCCGTCTCACCTCCGCATCCGGGTCATCGATGGTACTGGCAGCATCTTGACCCCTCAGGGGGCCCTTTTCTGTAGATACGGCAGCCAGGCGAACGAGGCCGATGCCTGGAACTGGGTACTTCCCCGATGCTAGTCCCCCGGTCCGACGCGGGCCAGGGTCAGGAAGCCGGTGTGCCCGACCATCCGGTGGTCCGGTCGCACGCTCCGTTCCGTGACGTGCCACCCCCGCTTGAGCACCTCGAACGTCTCGATGTGGAGGAAGCCCGACCGGGGCAGCGCGAGGACCAGCTGGTGGACCTGGATCGTGGTGGGGAGGTAGGCGCACAGGACGGCTCCCGGCTCGAGGACCGCGTGCAGCGCCTCGAGCGGCGACCACGGCTCGGGGAGATCCAGGACCACCCGATCGAAGCGCTCCTCGCCCGCGGCCGCCTCGGTCACGTCGCCGGCGCGCATGTCCAGCCGGTCCGGGATCTTGCCGAAGAAGGACTCCACGTTCGCCTGCGCCTGCGCCCGATGCTCCTCCCGAAGCTCGTAGGAGACCACGCGGCCCTGCTCCCCCACCGCCCGGCAGAGGGCGATCGTCAACGCGCCCGAGCCCGTGCCCGCTTCCAGCACGCGCGCGCCCGGATAGACGTCGGCGTACACCACGATCGGTCCGAGGTCCTTCGGGTAGACGACCTGCGCGCCACGGGGCATCTTCAGGACGAAGTCGGCGAACCGTGGCCGGAACGCCGAGAAGACCATGCCGCGGGCGGTGGTCACCCGCGTTCCTTCGGGCCGCCCGATCACGTCGTCGTGGGCCAGGGTGCCGGCGTGCGTGTGATACGTGGCGCCGGTCCGGAGCGAGAACAGGTGCGTGCGGTCCCGTTGATCGATCAGCAGGACCTTCTCGCCCGCTTCGAACGGGGCGCTCATCGTCGGGCTCCGTCGTCGCGTCCGTACCTCACGCACAGAGGCTAGCGCAGACGGCTCCGGCCCCCGCTCATGGGCCAGCCGCCGGGACGACAGAGCGGTCAGGGCTCCAGGAACTCTGTGGGGAGGGGCTTCGTCCCCAGCGTCACCCGGATGGTGCGTTCCTCGCCGTCGGCACGGACCACGCGGACGTCGACCTCGTCCCCCGGAGCGAGGGCGTCCAGCACGCGCCCGAGATCCTCGGCCGCCTCGATCGCGTCGCCGCCGATATCGACGATCACATCCCCTTCGCGCATCCCCGCGTCGGCCGCGGGGCCGTTCGCGAGGGTGGCCAGGACCAGCGCCCCGCTCTCGACCGGCAGATCCATCTGGAACGCGAGGTCGGCCGTCACGGTCCTGGTCGAGACGCCGAGATACGCCGTGGCTCGCAACGGGTCCGAGATCGCGGTCCCGATCGCCGGCTGGACGGAGTCGATCGCGATCGCGAAGCCGACGTTCTCTGCGTCGTCGCTGCCGGCGGAGTTGATCCCCACGACCCGACCGGCCATATCGACCAGCGGCCCTCCGGAGTTCCCGTGGTTGATGGCCGCGTCCGTCTGGATCACCTCGCTGTAGGTGCGCACGCCGTTCGTGCACACCGTGCACCGTGGATCCTGCACGCGGATCGTCCGATCGAGGGAGGAGACGATGCCGGCCGTCACGGATGGCCCTCCCTCGAGCGCCAGGGCGTAGCCGATCGCCACGACCTGCTGGCCGAGCCGGAGGTCCGCGCTCGCCCCGAACCGGATCGTCGGGAGACCCTCGGCGTCCACCTTCAGGACCGCGAGGTCGTGCTCGCAATCGCCCCCGATGACCCGCGCGTCGTAGCGCGTGGGTTCGTCCTCGGACGTGAACACCGTGATCCGCGACGCACCCTGCACCACGTGGCAATTGGTCACCACGACACCGTTCGCTCGGACGATGAAGCCGGTCCCGACCCCCTGGCCCTCCTCGGGCGCTCCGGTCGTCGAGGCCTGATAGACGTCCGTCGTCACATTCACCACGGACGGGAGGACCCGCGTCGCGACCGCGGCGAAGGGCTCCTTGCCGAGATCCAGCGGCGGGACCGGCGACGTCGAGGCGGGAGGCGACGTGGTGTCCCCGAGGGTCGCCGTGCAGCCGGCGAGAAGGAGGGCCACGCACGCGACCACCGGCAGCAGTCGTGGGGGTGTCGTGGCTGACTTCACGCGAGGGGTTCGCTCCCGGTCCTGCCAGGGTTCGGAGTTTCGGCACCTCCCGTCGGAGGCGGTGCGCGTCGAGGTTACTCGAGCAGCGAGCCGGCGGGTCGCTCCTTCCGTGGGTCGACGAACGGGATGGCGGCGGTTCGGCCCACGAGGTGGTCGCCGTCCTCGGTCTCGACGTCGAGCGCCGTCCCGGGCGCCGAGAGGTCGAACGGGACCCAGACGTACCCGATGTTCTTGGCAAGTCCGGGCGACCAGACGGCGTCGGTCATGTGGCCGACCTGCTTGCCTCCGTGATGGACGGGCCAGTACTCGGACATCTCCGCACGGAGCTCGTCGCCCTCGAGCTCGATGCCGACGAGCTTCCGATCCACCCCTTCCCGCTTGAGGCGTTCGAGGGCCTCTTTCCCGATGTAGTCCTGCGGCTGCTCCTCCACGAGGCGCTCGAGGCCCATCACGTGGAGCGGGGTGTCGTCGATCCGCATGTCGGAGCCGTAATTGAAGATCCCGGCCTCGATCCGGCGGGCCTCGCACGGCGCGATGGGCTTGATCCCGAACTCCTCGCCCGCCTCGGCGACGGCGTTCCAGAGCTCGTCTCCCTTGCTGCCGTCCAGGAGGTTCACCTCGAAGCCCGGGATCGCGGTCCACCCCGTCCGGCTGATCAGGACCGGGATGCCCTGGATCTCGAACTCGTCCACCCAGTAATACTTGATGTCGTAGATCCCGGGACCGACGAGCTTCTCGAGCGTCTTGGCCGAGAGCGGGCCCTGGACCTGCATCGGGTGGACGTCCGGGAACGAGACCTCGGCGTCGAGCCCGGAGGTGGCGGCGACCCCCATCGCGTACAGGCCCGCATCGGAGTCGGCCAGCTGCATCCACCACGTGTCCTCGGCGACGTGCAGCAGGACCGGGTCGTTCACGATCCCTCCGTCCGGCGCGGTGACGATCATGTACTTGCCCTGCTTCACGGCGCACGTCGAGAGATCACGGCAGGTGATCATGTCGATCAGACGGTCCGCGTCCGGCCCGGCGACCTGGACGGTCCGCTCGACGCCCACGTCCCACATCGTCACGCCCGTCGCGAGCAGGTGGTACTCGACCTCGGGATCGTCGAAGTAGCCGGGGAGATACATGTGGTTGTAGATGTCGTAGGCGGTGCAGCCTGCCCGCAGCGTCGACCGGAAGAACGGCGACTGGCGGTACCACGGGCCGAAGTACAGGGTCGCGCTCTTCGCGAGCATCTCGGGTCGTTCGTTGACCATCGTTCCTCCTCGTTCGGGCTCGTTCGGGCCGGAAGCAGGCTGAATCATCGTTCAAGAAGGCCCCGCGTGCAAGTCGTTGCAGGTCCCCTGAACAGGAACGATGCGGTTGAACGGTGGTTAGGTTTTCCTCGCGGTCGCCGCGCTACGAGACCGGGATCGCCTTGTCCGGGTCGACGAACGGCATCGGCGTCACGGTGGCGGTCCGGGTTCCCCACTCGGTCTCGACCGACACCGTGGTGCCCGTCGACGACCTGTCGGTGGGGAGCCAGCAGTAGCCGATGTTCTTGCCGAGCCTGGGCGAGTGGATCGCCGACGTCACCTTCCCGATCCGTACGCCGTCGTCGAGGGCCGGCCACTTGACGTTGTTCAGCGCCGGGAACGGCGCGCCGTCGAACTCCACGCCGTTGATCCGCTGCGCGACGCCCTCGTCGCGGATCCTGCGGAGCGCCGCGATGGAGATCGATGCGTCGTCCGACAGATCCCACGCCACGAGCCGGTCCATCCCCAGCTCGATCGGGTTGTTCTCGTACGTCATGTCGGCACCCCAGTTGAAGATCGCGCCCTCGATCCTGCGGATGTCGCTCGGGCCGGTGGGGACGACGCCGAACTCCTGCCCCGCCTCCATGATCGCCTCGAAGACCTCCGTCCCCTTGGTGGTGTCGGTCAGGTAGACCTCGTAGCCGATCTCGGACGTCCATCCCGTGCGGGTGACCACGACGGGTGCGCCGGCGATCTTCGCCTCGGTCCAGAAGTAGTACTTCAGGTCGAGGATCTCGGGTCCGAGGAGCTTCGCCATCAGATCCTTCGACTTCGGCCCCTGGACCTGCAGCGGTGCGACGTCGGCCTCGCGGATCGTCACGTCGAGGTCGGGGTAGGCGTTCTTGAGGCCCCGCGCGAACAGCAGAGCGTCCGAGGACGCGAGCGCGAACCAGAACGTGTTCTCGTCCATCCGGGTCAGGACCGGGTCGTTCACGATGCCACCGTCGCTGTCGCAGATCAGCACGTACTTTCCTTGACCCACCGCGCACTTCGAGAGGTCCCGCGGCGTGAGGAGCTGCGCGAACCGGAACCCGTCCGGCCCGGAGATCTCGAGGCAGCGCTCGACCGAGACGTCCCACACCGTGACCCCGTTCAGCAGGGCCTCGAACTCCGCCTCGAACGTGTCGAAACGGATCGGGAAGTACATGTGGTTGTAGACGGTGAAACCCTTCGGGCCGTACCGCTGCGTCGCCTCGTAGTAGGGGGTCCGGCGGTTACGCGCTCCGCGCTGGACCAGGCTCATGTCGAAGGGCTCGGTCATCGTCGTGGCTCCTCTCGAAGGGTGACCGCCTGCCCGGCGCCGGCGGTCGCGTCTGCAGCATCCCGGCCGTGCGGCATGCCCCGCTATCGTGCGAGGGCCGTCAGAGCCAGGCAACCAGGCGGGCTGACCGGAAGTCAGCTCGCGTCGGAACGCTCGTACACCGCAACGCCTTCGACGAACGTGGCGTCGACCTGGGCGTTCGCGATCTCATCGACCGGGTGGGCGAACAGATCGCGGTCCAGCACCGCGAGGTCGGCGTACTTCCCCACCTCGATCGAGCCGGTGACCTCGTCGAGGTGGTTCACGTACGCCGAGCCCATCGTGAACGCCGCGAGCGCCGTAGCGAGATCGAGCCGTTCGTCGGGGAGGAAGACGTCGGCGTTCCCGTTCCCGTAGAGGTAGGACGAGGGCATCACGCGGTTCACCGCGACGTGGATCTCCTCGAGCGGGTCGGGGCTCGAGACCGACCAGTCGCTGCCCATGGCCAGGCCGGCACCGGACCGGACCAGGGAGCCGAACGGGTACTGCCACCGCCAGCGCGGTTCCCCGAGGAAGGGGATCGTCAGGTCGTCCATCTGTCCTTCGTGGGCCGCCCACAGGGGCTGGGCGTTGGCGACCGCACGCAGGCGACGGAATCGCGGGACGTCGTCGGGATGGATCACCTGCAGGTGGGCGAGGTGGTGGCGGTGGTCGCTCGGGCCGTTCGCATCCAACGCCGCCTCGATCGCGTCGAGCGATTCCCGGACGGCTCGCTCGGCGAGCGCATGGAAGTGGACCTGGAACCCCAGTCGATCCAGCGCGGTCACGTAGCCCTTCAGCGCTTCGGGTTCCACGAAGGAGATGCCACGCTCATCCGTGACGTTGCCGGCCGCGTCGAGGTAGGGCTCGAGGACGGCGGCGGTGAACGTCTCGCACACCCCGTCCTGCATGATCTTCACGCTCGTCGCGCCGAATCGACCCGCCCGGCCTCGGGTGCGGAGGTCGACCAGCTCGTCGATCTGCTCCGCGCCCCGGTCCCGGTCCCACCAGAGCGCCCCAACCACGCGGGCGGTGAGCGCTCCGCTCTCCCCCGCCCGGACGTAGGCGGAGTAGTTGTCCATCCAGAACCGGTCGGACACGATCGCGTCCTGCCACGCGGTGATCCCGAGGGAGTGGAGGTAGCGCTGCCCTTCCAGGAGCCCTTCGTCGACCTCGTCCCGCGTGGGGACCGGGGCCAGGCGGCCCACGAGATCGGCGGCCCCCTCGTGGAGGGTGCCGCTGGGCTCGCCGGAGGGGTCTCGCTCGATCCGGCCGTCGGCCGGATCGGGCGTGTCCGCGGTGACGCCCGCGTGCTCGAGTGCGCGGCTGTTGACCCAGGCGGTGTGGCCGTCCCGGTTCGGCAGGAACACGATGCGGTCGGGCACGACCGCGTCGAGGAGATCCTTGGGCGGGGTCCCACCGGGGAACACGTCCATCGACCAGCCGCCGCCGAGGATCCACTCCCGGTCCGGATGGGCCTCCGCGTACGAGCGCACCGCCTCCACGTACCCGTCGCGGGTATGGAGGTCGTGCAGATCGCACTGCAGGCGATCGACCCCGCCGCTCACGGGGTGGACGTGGGCATCCTGGAACCCCGGGAGCAGCATGCGCCCGTGGAGGTCCACGACCTCCGCCGTGGAGCCGAGCTCGCCGCGGACGTCCTCGTCGCTGCCGACGGCGACGATCCGGCCGTCCCGGACGCCGACCGCGCTCGCGCGGGTCCGAGCGGCATCCACGGTGTAGACGGAGCCGTTCACGAAGGCGAGGTCGGTCGAGGTCATCGGCGGAGCATAGCGGTCACGCGAGCGCGACGAGGTCGAGCAGGTCCGCGCTCCAGTAGTCCAGGCCTCCGTCGGGCATCAACAGGACACGCTCCGGGGCAAGGGCTTCGACGAACTCGGTGTCGTGGCTCACGATCACCATCGCCCCCGGCCAGTCGCGGAGGGCCTGCGCGATCGCGGTTCGGGACGGTGGATCGAGGTTGTTCGTCGGCTCGTCGAGGAGCAAGAGGTTCTTCCGGCCGGCCACGAGCTGGGCCAGCGCGAGCTTCGTCTTCTCACCGCCGGACAGGGTGCCCGCGTCCTGGAAGGCTCGCTCGCCCGGGAGGCCGAACATCCCCAGGAGGCCGCGGAGCGACTGGTCGTCGGCGGGCGATGCCTGGTGCATGTGGCTCAGCACCGTCATCCCCTCGTGGATCCCCTCGTGCTCCTGGGCGTAGTAGCCGAGCTGTGCCCCGTGCCCGAGGCGGAACGTCCCCGCGTCGGAGCGTGTCTCCCCCGCGAGGATCCGGAGGAGGCTCGTCTTCCCGGCTCCGTTGAGGCCCATCACGAGGAGCCGTTCGCCTCGCTCCACCTCGAACGAGACGTCCTCGAAGACGGCGGGACCGCCGTAGCCCTTCGTGAGGTCGTCGACCGAGAGCATCGTGCGACCGGAGTGCGGGGGCTCGGGGAACCGGAACCGGACCCCGCGCTCGCGGGTGGGTGCGGCGATCTTCCTCGCCTGCAGCCGGGCGACCCGCGTGTCGAGCGTCTTCGCCTTCCGGGCCCGCTTCGCCGTCTGGCCGCGCATCGAATCCGCGAGCGTCTTCAGCCGCTTGATCTCGGTCTCCTGACGGGAGGCGAGCGCGGTGAGGCGCTTCTCGTCGCGAGCCCTCGCTTCTCGATACTGCGTGTAGGTCCCGCGGTACTCGACGACGCCGTCGCGGTCCAGATGCAGGATCCGGGTGATCGAGGCGTCGAGCAACGCGATGTCGTGACTCACGACGAGGAGGGCTCCCCGGTAGCCCGCCAGGAACCGCATCAGCCATCCCTTCGCATCGGCATCGAGGTGGTTCGTCGGCTCGTCCAGCAGGAGGAGGTCGGAACCGCCGAAGAGGATCCGGGCGAGCTCGAGCCGGCGTCGCTCACCGCCCGAGAGGGCGCCCACCGGCAGGCCGAGCCGATCCTGGGACAGCCCCAGGCCGGCGACGATCGTGCGGGCGTCCGATTCCGCCCGATACCCGCCGAGCCGTTCGTACTCCTCCTCGAGGCGCGCGAAGCGCGACACCCGATCCTCGGACGCGTGCTCCTCGAGCCGGAGCCGTGCCTTCTCCACCCCACGCTGCAGCTCGACGAGCCCGCGGGCGGCGAGCAGGTACTCGATCCCACTCGTCGCGTCGTCCGATCGGTCCTGTCGTGGATCCTGCCGGAGGTAGCCCAACGCGCCGCGACGTTCCACCGCGCCCGCAGACGGGGGTATCTCGCCCGCCAGGACCTTGAGGGTGCTCGTCTTGCCGGCCCCGTTGCGGCCGACGACCCCCACTTTGTCCCCGCTCGCGACGGCGAGGTCGAGGTCCCGGACGACGGTGAGACCGCCGGCGTCGACGGACATGCCGCGCACGTCGAGGGCGTTCATGGGCGTGCTCCTGGGGATCGAGGGTGTCGGTTCCTGGGCGGGACGGGCATCGGGTTCCTCCTGAGCGTGTTCTGCGGACGGACGTGGGACGACACGGGCTCGGCGGATCCGCCCGGTCTGCTCGAGGAGGTCCCGCTAGCTCACGTGCGAAGTGTAGCGCTCAGTCACCCCAGTACACACGACCGGGCTCGGCCTCGGTGAGGCGAACGACCACGTTGCCGTCGTCCAGGCCGAAGGCCTCGACGACGGCCCGCCCGACCGCGCGCAGGAGCTCAGGCGTATCGTCGCGGCGGCCGGCGAACACGTCGACGATCGCCGGATGGGATCCGCGGGGCTGCGTGGAGGGAGCATCCACGCCCTCCGCGTACGCCCCCGGTTCCAGGGGGCGCCAGATGGCCCACGTTCCCCGCGGCTCCTCCCCCAGATACGTGGCGACCGTGTTCGTCACCTCCGCGAGCGCCGTGGGGACGTCGAGGTCCCGACCCTGAGGGAGTGCGTGGATCTCGATCGATCGGCATCGGGTCACGATACGGCGGGTGGCGGATCCAGGTCCGGATCCGGTTTCCATCGATAGCCGAGGCCGGCCTCGGTGACGATGAACCGAGGACGCGCGGGATCGTCAGAGAGCTTGCTCCGGAGCTGTCGGATGAACACCCGGAGGTACTGATGCTCCGTGGCGTAGCCGGCCCCCCATGCCTTCTGAAGGAGCCACCGATGGGTGAGGAGCTTCCCCGGGTTGGCGACGAAGGCCTCGAGGAGCCGGTATTCGGTCGGCGTGAGATGGACCGCCGCACCGTCGATCAGCACGAGCTGTCGCGACAGGTCGACCACGAGTTCGCCGAACCGAACGATCGGCGAGCGCCGGTCTCCTTCGACCCTCCGCCTGACGGCCCGCATCCGAGCGAGAAGCTCGGGCATCCCGAACGGCTTGGTGACGTAGTCGTCCGCGCCCGCCTCGAACGCCTCGACCTTGTCGCGCTGCCCGTCCATCACCGACAACACGATGATCGGCACGTCCGACCACGACCGGATCCGCTCGATCACCTCGTGGCCGTTGATCCCCGGGAGGCCGAGGTCAAGCACCACCAGGTCCACGCCTGCGTCCGGAAGGAGGTCGAGGGCGGTCTCTCCGTTCCCGGCCGTGAGGACGTCGTACGAGTGGCCCTGCAAGCTCGTCCGGACGGCCCGGAGGATCTGCGGGTCGTCGTCGACGACCAGCACCCGCCCCTCGGTCACCCGACCGCCCCTGGAAGCTCGATCACGACCGCGGTACCCCCGCCCGGCTCATCCGCGAGCCGGATCGTCCCACCGTGCGCCTCCACGATCGCCCTGGCGATCGCGAGCCCCAGCCCCGTGCCGGTGCTCCCCTCTCCGCGGACGAACGGTTCGAACACGCGCCCACGCTCCTCGCGCGGGATGCCCGGGCCCCGGTCGGCGATCCTGATCTGCACGCCGTCGTGCCAGCGAGCGGCCGCCACCGTGATCGGTCGACCGGGAGGTGTGAACCTCGCCGCGTTCTCGAGGATGTTCGTCAGCGCCTGATCGATCTGTCCGAGATCCAACGGGATCTCGGGAAGGTTCTCCCGCAGCTTCAAGCGGAGGTCGTGGTCCCGCAACAGGAACCCGGTCCGTGCGACGACCCCTTCGATCAACTCGTCCACCGCGGTCGGCGCCTTCGACGGCGTGATCGCGCCGGCACGCATCCTCGACAGATCCATGAGGTTGCCGATCACGCGGTTGAGTCGCCCGGCCTCCTGGTCGATCGTCTCGAGGAGCTCGTGGCGCTGCTCGACCTGCAACGGAGACTGCTGCTCGAGGAGAGCCGACACGGACGCCGTGATCGAGGCCAACGGCGTGCGGAGGTCGTGGGTGACCGAGGAGAAGAGCGCCGCTCGAAGGCGATTGGTCTCCGCCTCGATGCGCGCCGCCTCCGCCTCCGAGCCGAGTCGCATCCCATCGATCGCCAGCGCGATCTGCGAAGCGAGGGTGTGGATCACGCCGCGGTCCTCGGTGCTCAGGGCGGGGCGGGTGCCGTTCGTCACGACGACGATCCGACCGAGGGACCGCTCGTGGGCATCGAGGGAGATGCTCTCCTCGCGGCCGCCGTCGATCGAGCCGGTGCTGCCTTGGGCGACGACAGGGCCCTCGGCCAGATCGCTGATGATCTCGCAGCGGGCAAGGTCGAAGTGCTCGGTGATCGACACGGCGAGGCTCCGGAGCACATCGGCGGTCGGTGCGCCCGAACGCAGTCGCGAACCGAGGTGATGGAGCAGGCGAGCATCGCGCTCGCGACGTTCGGCGCGCACGCGCTGCTCCAGGACCCGCGACAGCATCGTACCGACGGCGACGGACACGGCGATGAACACGGCGAGGGCGACGAGGTCGTCCCGCTGCTCGACCGCGAAGGTATGGAAGGGTGGTGTGAAGAAGAAGTTCAGGGCAAGGAAGGAGCACACGGACGCGATCAAGCCTGGCACGAGACCGCCGGTGGCGGCCGCGACGACGACGGCGAGCACGTAGCAAAGAGCTGCGGTTGTCGTGGAGACCTCGACCGGCAGGAGCGCTCCCAGCGTAACGACGCCCGCGGGTGCGACGCTCGCAACGACCACACGCGCGGACCGCGGCCATCGCTTCGGATCGAGCACGACCATCCCGGTCTCCCTCGTCGGAGCGTAGCAAGCGTGTCCTGCGGTTCGCTGACCTTTACACAACCCTTATGTCGAGGGGTCCCTTCCACACATGGTGGCTATGCGTCTGCACCGAAAGTGCATGCATGGACCTCTCAGCTCTCCTCGCGGTAACGAGTGCCGGACGCGATGGGTTCGTCGTTGGACTCCTCGTCGGCGGTGGGCTCGGGCTCCTCGTGGGTCCCGCGATCCGTTCCTGGCTCGCGTACCGGGAATGGCAAGACGCGTCTCGTGAGGCCGAGCTTGCCGACCGACTCCTCGAGCGTATGGAGGCGGATGCCGCCCGGTTCGAGGAGCGGGCCGATCCGGACCGTACGACGGCGGGGACGGCATGGCGACCCCAGCCCTGAAGCGGGTGCTCGTGGGGCGCGCCCTCGCGAGCCGCAGCGCGGAGCATCAACTCCTCCCTCGGATCCTGGCCCTGCCGGTCTTCGCGTCCGACCCGCTGTCCTCCAACGCCTACGCGACAGAGCAGATGATGCTCGTCCTGGTCACCGCCGGCACGGGGGCTCTGGCCGCCCGGATCCCCATCGCGATCGCGATCGCCGCGATGCTCACGATCGTCGTCGTCTCCTACCGACAGACGGTGCGGGCCTATCCGAGGGGCGGCGGTTCCTACATCGTCGCGAAGGAGAACCTCGGGACGCTGCCCGGGCTCGTAGCGGCTGCCGCGGTGCTGATCGACTACGTCCTTACGGTCGCGGTATCCGTCGTCGCAGGTTCCGTGGCGATCACGTCGGCCGTGCCGGCGCTGACGGAGCATCGGGTGGCCCTGTCGATCGGGCTCGTGATCCTGCTGACGCTCGCCAACCTCCGGGGTGTGAAGGAAGCAGGCACCCTGTTCGCCATCCCGACCTACGGGTTCGTGACCCTTATCTACGTGATGTTCATCACTGGTTTCGTCCGATGCCTTTCGGGATGCCCCATCGCCGAGACCGCTCATCTCCCGTTGGAAGCTACGGCGACCGTCAGCCTGTTCCTGATCCTGCGGGCGTTCTCGTCCGGCGCGACCGCCCTCACGGGCGTCGAGGCGGTCGCGGACGGAGTGCAGGCCTTCCGTCGTCCGCAATCGAAGAACGCCGCGTCCACCTTGAGCATGATGCTGTTCATGACCGTGACGATGTTCATCGGCATCACGATCCTCTCGGTCCTGCTCCACATCCGTGTGACCGAGGAGATCGCCGTCTCTCGATCCGTGCTCTCGCAGATCGGCGAGACGATCTTCGGCAGAACGCTCCCGTTCTTCCTGCTCCAAGGGCTGACCGCGGGCATCCTGATCCTCGCCGCGAACACGTCCTATCAGGATTTCCCTCGTCTCTCGGCGATCCTCGCACGGGACCGCTTCATGCCGTCGCAGTTCAAGAATCGTGGCGACCGCCTGGTCTTCTCCAACGGGATCGTGATCCTCGCGATCCTCGCGTGCGTTCTGATCTACGCCTTCGACGCGGAACTCACCCACCTGATCCAGCTGTACGTGGTAGGCGTCTTCACGGCCTTCACCCTCTCCCAGTCGGGCATGGTGCGTCGCTGGTGGAGGCTCCGGGAGCCGGGATGGCACCGCAGCATGACGTTGAACGCCATCGGCGCGGCGGCGACCGGAGTCGTGCTCGTGATCGTCACCGTGACGAAGTTCACCCACGGGGCATGGATCGTGATCGCCGCGATGCCGGTGATCATCACCTTCTTCCTCGCGGTCCATCGGCATTACGAACGCATCGGCCGAGCGCTCCGGGTCGAGACCGAACCCCCGCGACGCGGTGTGGAGAACCTCTTCGTGCTCGTGATCCGCGATCTGGGGCCTGCGACGGCCAAGGCCCTCGGGTACGTTCGCGCACTCCGACCCGCGCAGGTGGTGGCGTTGTACGTGGGAGAGCCTGCCTCGTTCGAGTCGGTCGCGGAACGGTGGCCCGGGTTCGCGCCACGGATGGGCGCCCTCCAGCAGCTCCAGACGGGCACGGAGCGGCCGACGAAGGCGCTCAGGGCTCGCCTGCGTTCGCTCCGCGCAGGATCACACGGGTTCGTCACGGTCGTGCTCCCGGAGGAGCTCACGAGCCGGTCGCTCCTGCATCATCTGGGCCGGCGGTGGGGGTTCTGGCTCAAGGTCTCCTTGTTCTTCGAGGGAGACATCGTCGTGACGGACGTCCCGTTGCTCCCGGAAGAGCGTGGGACCGCGCGGTCACGCCCGCATGAGCCCACGCGCCACGTGGTCCTCGTCCCCGTCTCAGGGGTGCAGGCCGCGTCGGCTCGAGCTGTCACGTACGCGTTGTCGCTGGAAGCCACAGAGATCGGAGCTGTCTTCTTCTCTCCGGACCCCGAGGAGGAACGAGCGGTCATCGAAGGGTGGATGGATCGACGGATGATCGTCCCGCTCTCGATCGTGGATGCGCCGTTCCGAGACTTCGCGGAGCCGATGCTTGAAGAGGTCCGGCGGCATACCGCGCGGCCGGGCACGGTCGTCACGGTCGTCCTCCCGGAGGTGGTGGTCTCACACTGGTGGGAGCAGCTGCTCCACAGCCAGAGCGCGCTGTTCTTCAAGCGCCTGCTGCTGTTCGAGCCCGGGGTCGTGGTGACCAGCGTGCCGCTCCACGTCGAGGAGGCGAGCCGCCCGGACGCGACACCGTCGAAGGGTGCGGAGGAAGCTGGTGTCGGCACACGGATCTGAATCCCCGCCCCTGTCAAGGGACCAGGCCCTCACCTCTGTGCTCGAGCATCAAGGGGATCATCGCCCCAGCCGAGCCCAGCAACCTCGTTCCTCGTCTCGTTGCGGTGGCATGCGTGGCGAGCCCTTGGTCGTGGGGCGGTACCCGATCCAAGGCACGACGTTGAGGCTCGGTCGTCGGCGATGCGAAAAGCGACGTTCGGTGTGTCGCTGGACCCCGAAAGACGGATGAGTCAGCGACTGCTTGCGCGCATCATCGATCGCGGCGCAAACCAGAAATCGAGGACGCGATGAAGACCTGGTTCACGGGGTGCACGCGATGTGGGGCACTCACGACGAACGCCGATGGTTACTGCCCCGACTGCGAGGCCGCACGGTTGGCCCGGCGTCGAAAAGGGCGTATGAGCCAAACCAGGATCATCGCTCCGAATGTCAGAGGCTCCTCCAGCGATCGTCGCTGAGTGAGGGGAATGAGAGAGGCCGGAGGGCCGTGAAGCTCTTCGGGCCGCGAGCGTTCCTGCAAGGAGCTCGGGTGTCGGAGGACCGAAGTCCCCGGACTGCCACCAGGCGTGGAGACTCCAACCGTGGCCATCCACTTGAGTCCGCCAATAGCTCCTTTAGCCAGCCTCGAAACGGGCGGCCGGTTGCACGGCACGAGGCCCACGGCAATCACTCCGGCCATAGAGCATGAGATGGTGGCCTCAAGCCCGCTCTCTTTACGCGCCTCTACCAAAGGGTTGTGCCTACCAACTACCTCCCCCAGTCGAGCAACTCGCTGTCTTCAAACGGCTCGAACGGGTCTACTGTCTGTACAGATTCCCCGGCAGCACCCACGATCGTGATCTGCTCGCGGCCGCCGATGGCAAGCCACTCACCGGACGGACTCCATTTCAGACGAACGATGAAGGGGTCGCTCTCCCCTTCGATGTTCGGAATGTCTGCAGTCGAGACCAAGAGCTGGTCGTCACCAGAAGGCGCGAGCACCCGCACACCCAGCGGTGGGTCACCGGGCCGCGAAATGCCGACGACGCCCGTCGAGTAGGCGAACATGTCCTTCGTCGGCGACCAAGCCGACTGAGAGAGGTCGGGGTTCGCCATGCCCGTTGCTCGCAGTGAGCCGTCGGCTGCGTCGAAGATCATTGGAACAGACATGCTTCGGCCGGATGTCGTTTCGAAGAAGGCGACAGCAGCGACGAACTCGCCGCTGCTGGACGGCGCAGGGTCAACAAATTGGACACTCTCCACACCGGCGAATCCGAGCTGCTCAAGCGCCTTCAGCACCTCGGGCCCGCCGTTTTCCGGCACCGCTGTCGACACGGCTCCCGTAGCGACGTCGAGAACCCGGATGGAGAATCCCGATCCCAGCCACAGGGAACCTCCATCGGGGGACCAGGCGATTGAAAGTACCGGGTCCAGTTCCGGATAGCAAGTGCTGGAAGCGCCATCGACCGCGATGACACAGGGGTGCTGTACTCTTGGCTCTCCTCCCGGGAACGCTCCGTGCGTGACATCGCGGCCCCATTCGCCGCGGATGTAGGCAAGGCGTTGGCCGTCGGGTGACCAGATAACAAGACCGAATGCCTCTTGAGGTCCGGCTTCCGTAAGGACCTCGCGCTGCCCGGTGCTCGCGTCTATCAGCTCGAGAGCGAACGGCCGAAACAGCCCCGAGTCCTCTCGGCGAGCCAACCTCCCCGCCACGGTGGTCCCGTCGGGCGACATGGTGTACTCCAGAGGATCCGCAGATGCGAGCCGCGTCGCCTGGCTCCGGCCCGACGCAACGAGCGCGAGCTCTGATCCGGTTCGGACTACCAACCGGCCCTCCGGAACTGTTCCAGCGGCCGCGACTTCCGGGCCTGGCGTCGCAATGCTTTCACGCCGCTCATTCCCGCCTCCGAGAGGGCGGAACGCATCCCATACGAGCACGCCGGCCCCGACCGACACGAGCAATGCGACCGTGGCTGCGGCTGTTCGGCTTGCGGTCCTTCGTCGATTCCGGCGCTCTCGGAGGTCAGCAAGATCGTCCTCGAAGCTTGTCCTTGCGAGGCGATCTCTTAGCTCTTGGCCGAATCTCGATTCATCTCCTGTTGGCATCCTTTGGCCTCCCGATCGAATCCTCGTGGGCCGTTCTTTGCTCGTCGCGCGAAGCGTCATCGTCTGGTCCGTATGCCCGTCTCAGCCTCTCGCGCCCCCGGGCCAGGTGGACCCTCAGAGTGGTGTCGGAGATCTTCAACAGCGATGCTGCCTCGGCGGAGCTGAGGCCAAGACCTTCGCACAGGACGACGGCCACCCGCTGGCGTGGTGACAGCCCCCTTAGCGCCTCGATGACTTCCATGCGAGTGGTCGCAACGTCCTCAGCGGAGGGGCTTTGTTCCTGAGTGAGCAGCCGCGGAATCCTGTGTCGGAACCGGAGAACGCGTCGGAGCCGACTGGTGGCGAGGTTGATGGCAACCCGCATCGTGAAACGCCAGGGATCTCGATCGACTCGCGCCCAACCGGGACCACTGCGCCCAGGTCCGCAGAAACGCTTCCTGGGTGATGTCGAACGCCTCCTCTCTCGAGTCCACCAGGGGAAATGCCACGCGGGCAACCTGTTCGAAGTGTTCGGCGTAGAAGACCTCGAACGTCCTCTCGCCATCCGACAGATCCTTGGGCAAGGTCAACACCCTCATAGACGCCTCAGCGCGCCGGAATGCTTACTCTCTCCCAGAGCCGAACAGACGTTGGCGTGAGAATCCGCCACCGGGCCTAAGCGATGATCACCCACGCCGCCGCCCACATCGCCGTTGCGCTCACGAGCCGCGGAAACCATCTGTTGCGAGAGAGCACGCCTTCGATTCGATCTGACCACCTGTCAATCACCCACTCATCACGAGCTGCCACCGCGAGGAGCGACAACGCCGCTCGGCCGAGGCTGAAGGCGATGCCGGCGGTCACCCCCAAGGCAGGATTCGCCGTCACGGCGACGGCGACGAGAAACGCGAGGAAGCTCCAATAGTAGATTGCCGTTACTACCCCAACCCCAAGCGTGAATCCATAGAGCGTTGCGCTCATCGGAGGTGGGAAGACGTGTTTCCAAGACAGCGGCACCTGCCTTCGACGAGAAAACCGCTTGACCGATATGCCAAACGCATCCGCAGCGCCGGCAACGGCCAGGACGGACGCGACAACCGACGTCTCAACCTCCGCACCACCAAGTTGGTGCAGCGCCAAGCCGCCTACCAGAGCTGCAGCGAGCCCAAGGATCGCCCCACCGGCGATAGATGCCAGCGCGTACGGAAGCGCGATGCGTCGCGCAAACCGAAAGACCTTCCTCTGCGTCCTTGCTTTGCCGCCGGCAAAGCCGATGGTTCCCACCATCGACCACCCTCAGGGAGACCAACTGGCGAGGACTCCCGCGACGAAGGCCAGCACGACTATAGGAGTATTCACTCAAGGAACCTCAAGAGCAGGGTATGCACAGGGAGTTCGTGCATACCTTTCTCACACATCTCACATTTCGATTGCCACAGTTGTCGAAGCAGTATCCGCCGTGGCAGCACGTATCATTTCCACCCTGGCACCCTGCGACATTGTTTTGGCAGTTGGTGCATGCGTTGCAGCAGTCGTACAGCCGGGTCCTGAAGTACCGTGTTTCGCCCCCGCCGCACGGCGACGGGCACGTATGCGGGCCGCTCGTTTGACAAACAGTCCAGTATCCCCCACAACACTGCGGGCAGTTGTTTGACCCGAGCAGGTCGGTGCAGAGGCAACTCAACCGCGCAGTTGTTGGATGTCCGACGCCGCAGTCAACCGATGCCGCGCTCTCCATGCGCCACAGCGAGAGGAAGGCGCCACCCATGACTGCGAGGCCGGCGCGGCCAACTCCTGCGATGAAACTTCTTCTCGACGTCCGGTTCGCGAAGGAGGAGAGCGACCGCGCGACGAAGGCGTCTCCGGCAGACCCTAGGTTCGATGACGGCAGCAGTTCGTCGAGCGCCTTGTCCCTCACGACAGATCTCCTCTATCCAACCCCCGCGCCACAGCATGGATCTCTCGTCGATCGGACGAGAGACTCCCCGTGTTCGTGCACTGGCGGAGAAGAACCTCCAGTTGATCCGTGGTGTTCACGCCTCCGCTAGCCCGGACGACGCCATCGGCATCAATGACGAAGGCGTACGGTGTTCCTGACACGCTGTATGCGTCAAACGCGTCCGGTTGGGAAAGGACTGGGACTCGTACCCGCTTGTTTCGAGCCCAAGCATCAAGCGAGTCCGTTCCCTCCTTACCGATTGCGTACACGCGAGACGATGCCGCGTAGGCCGATGCGATAGTGCTTAGTCCGGGCGCGAGAATGTCACACATGCCACAGCCGAGAGACACAAAGACCAGCATCGTAGCCCGGCCATCCGTTCCACCATCAACGTCACCTGCCTCCAATGGCACCCAGGGCGCTTCCGCTCCGATCGCGGGTCCGCCGCCAGCGTCGAATGCCGTCGACGTTCCGACTCGAAGCAAGAGCGTCCCGACCTGGCGCATCAGTGCGATCAGAAGAATGGCCTCCACAACCACAAGAACCCAAAGCAGGACGTGCGATGCAAGCCAGAGTCCCGACATCGCTATACCTCTCGGCTCCCCTCCCACACATCGCTCTGCGCCGGGCCCGGCGCTGCGGGGACACGCTGGACGAAACTCGGATTGGAGCGGAGCCGCGCGTAGGAACGCAACAGCGATACCGTCAATCCCGCTACCAACGCATCCGTGACGAGCAAACCGACAGCGACTTCGGGAGCCGCCGCGGCGATCAGACCGTCCACAGATAGCTCGGTCTTCAGCCCTGCGATTGCGACAAGCACAAGAAGCCCGAAGTTCCTTGCAAGACTGACCCATGTGACTGGTTTCGAGCTCCCTTCACCGAAACAGCCGCACGGTGTCTCCTCGTCACTCGCCACCGCTAAGGCGAGCCCGAGCGTGAACCCCGCCATGAGAACAAGAATCAGGAACTGAATGGGTCGAATGAATAGGCCAATCAGGAAGAGAGATCCCAGGGTGCACTCCAGCAACACAAGCACCCGCGCCGCAACTCGGGCCGAGTGCACCCCTCGAAGTGCTTGCTTCGTCACAGGGAAGGTTAGAAGGGCACGCGAGAACGAATCCATCGCCACTGCCTTCGACAGCGCGGCGAAGATCAGAACGACCCCAACGGTCATCCGGGCGATGGTGGCGGCGTATGCGGTCGGCTCCAAAGCCTGCATCGTCACCTCCGTGGACCCCCGCAGGCTGCGAATGCGCCCATGCCCGCCATCTTGGCTGCAGCCGTAACGCTCAGAGTCCCCCAACCGCTAACAGAGCCACTGGAACGGAATCGACGCGGCATTCGACCCGCCGAAACACGCACGTCCGTGGTTGTCGGGTGCAGAGAATCGGACAGCCGCTCGCAGGCTCGAGGGATTGCAGACCGAGCCGCTGAACGTCGAGGCAACCAAGACACCCGTAGCGCGGACCCACACAGATCGAAGGCATCGATGGTCACAGCGGACAGCCCCATTGCAGCCCCCGAATCGCTCGTCATGCTTCGCTCGACGGCCACTTCCCTGTCAGATGGAGTGTCCCTCGGCTCTGCAAATTGCGTCAAGAAGGAAATTCGGGCTACAGCTCTAGCTCACTCGCACCTTCGCCACACCACTCCTCCCATCGTCCCGCCGCGCGATCTCGAGCGGGGACGTTCTATCAATCGCACGGTGTGTCTCGCCCACATCTACCCGAAGGCGCGACTCCGGTCCGAACGACGCTTCCTCACCTGGACTCCCCGAAAGCTCC
Organism: uncultured Actinomycetota bacterium; assembly: GCA_963784055.1. Classification (GTDB taxonomy): domain Bacteria; phylum Actinomycetota; class UBA4738; order UBA4738; family HRBIN12; genus JAJNBA01. Next base: position 453,994 of record CAWAPY010000014.1, on the reverse strand, counting down.
TCATCAACTCGCCCCTCCTCGCCGACACGATTGGAGCCTCTTCTATGCCTTTGTACGGGTAGAGATGGCCACGTCTCGGCACTTGGTTATGCCAGCAGGTTGCCGTGGGCTGCGGAGGCAGGAATCGCCAACGCCGGCCGGTGCGGAGACGCCGTGTCCTCGCGATCGCCAAGGCGGACGCAAGGGCTTCGAGGCCGAGAGCCGACGGGAGCGCCGGAGCCCCCAACCCGGGCACCTCATGGGAGGCGAGCTCGGAGATGGAGGAGGTCAAGCGCGCGACGGAGGGACCGCGGCCGACGGAGACCAAACGCCTGCAGAGGCGGGGTGAGGCTGAGGCGGCGCGAACGCAGTCGGTGTGGCGGGATGCGATCCCGGCCGAACGCCTGCCGGAGCATGCCAGCGCGGCGAGCACAAGGAGGTGAGCACCGGCACGAACTGAACAGCCACGGAAGGCTGCAGGTTGCGGCCGCGCGCCTTGGCACGAGCTCACGCACGTCCAAGGGACGGGTGGTTCCCGCGCCAACGGCGCATGGGCGGCGCGAGAGCGCAGGGCGCGAGGACGCAAAGCCGCAGGTCACGGGGCTGTTTGGCCGAAGGCCACCCACCGAAGGAGGGGGAGGGCTGTGCCCAGAATATGGTTCGAGCAGAAGGAACGTTCGCATGGTCTCGCTCGATGAGCGAGACCATGCTCTCCTGCTCAGCCTTCTCGAACACAAGGTCCTTTCCACTCACCAGATCAAGAGCCTCTACTTCCGTTCCTTCAGACGGTGCCAACACCGGATGAAGGAACTGAAGGAACTTGGGTTGGTCTCATCGTTCACGGTGGGGAGGGGTTTCGGGGAGGGGAGGCCTCCGGCGTGCTGGTTCCTGACGAAGACCGGTCTCGTCGCGATCGCCGAGGCCAAGGGTGTCCGGGCCTCGGACCTCTCCTGGATCCCCGATGAGAGCTACCGAGGGAGTCAGAACCTCGCCCACCGGCTCGGGGTCAACGCGTTCTTCTGTGCGCTCGCCGAGGCCTCCAGGTTCCACAAGGACCACTGCCTGACCACCTGGCGGCCGGAGCACTGGGTTCGCACCAGGGCCGCCGAGGTCAAGCTCGACGGGTTCGGGCGATACCTGCACTCCGGTGGGGCATGCGAGTTCTACCTGGAGTACGACCGGGGCACCGAGGCGTTCGGCGCGCTCTCCCGCAAGCTCGAGGGCTACCTCAGGCTCGCGGCGGGGTGGACGAAGGAGCAAGACCTTCTCGGGCTTCCGAATCTCCTCATCATCGTTCCGGAGGGGGTGCGCGAGGGGGAGGTCGGCTCGGCCCTTCGCCACGCGATCGGGACTTTCCATGCCCGTGACTCGCTCGCGATGTCGCTGCCCGTGTACGTGGCGAGCGAGGAGCACCTGACCGAGTTCGGCGTGCTCGGGCCGGTGTGGCAACACCTGCCTACCGACGCCGGGCGCATCTCGCTCTTTGAGCTGCCGGCCCAACCCCGCGACCTGTACCGACCGACAAGGTGCCTCGGTCGATACTTCATCGATGCCGGCCACCGCCGTCGCATCTCCCCCGCCTCGACCACGCCGCGTTTCATGGCGGTGCCGCCCCGACATGCCCCTTGACGCCGAGGCGCCCGGGCGAGTCAGGCACCGGCAGTAGGCTCTCCGGATCGCACGCGAAGGGAAGCAACGCTCCGGAAGAGTCGCGCGACCGGCACGACGACGGGACGTCGGTCTCAACGGACTCGAACCGAGCCCAAGATCGCGATCTGGATCGCGTGGCGTCGGTCCTCGTGACGATCGCGCTCCGGATCGTTCAGCGAGCTGAGCGGAGGTGACTGACCGATGTTGAACGTCGCGTACTGCCGGGTCTCGACCGAGGAGCAGGCGGCCGAGGGTTTCTCCATCGACGGACAGGCCGAGAAGCTCCGGACCTATGCGCAGCTCAACGACCTCGGACCCGTAACCGTCATCCAGGACCCCGGCCGGTCGGGCAAGAACCTCGAGCGGCCCGGCCTCCAACAGCTCCTCGCGATGGTGGAGCAGGGACACGTATCCAACGTCTTCGTGTGGCGCCTGGATCGGCTGTCCAGGAACCTGGGTGACCTGATCCTGCTGGCGGACACACTCGGCAAGCATGAGGTGGGTCTGCACTCCTTCACCGAGAAGCTCGATCTCTCCTCGGCCACGGGGCGCATGTTCTACAACATCCTCGGGGCATTCGCGCAGTTCTATCGGGAGCAGCTCGCGGAGAACGTCCGCCTCGGCATGCACCAGGCCGCGCGTCAGGGCAAGTGGACGAACCGACCGAAGTTCGGCTACGACCTCGTCGCCGGCGAGCTGGTCCCCAACGCCGACGGGCCCACCGTCCGGAGGATCTTCGACCTTCGTGCGCAGGGTCTCAGCTACACCCGGATCGAGGAGCTCACCGGCGTGAAGTACTCCACGGCCCGGGCGATCGCGCACTCCCGCATCTATCTCGGGGAGGTGCTCCTCAACGGTGAGTGGTACCCGGGCAACCACGAGCCGCTAATCAGCGCGACGGCGTTCGCGGCCGCGCACAGAGGTGCTCCTCCCTGGCACAGGCGGAGCCGCCACGTCCTCGCCGGACGAGTGCGGTGCGGCCTGTGCGGTCGCGTGGCGACGATCCGGTACGGGCGCGAGGGACGCGCTCTGTACCGATGCCGGCACCGGGGCGCAGGTTGCTCCCAGCCGTCCCGCTCGGCGGTAGGACTGATCCACGCTGCACTCCTCGGGCTGCGTCTCGTCGCCGAGGATGAGGAGCTGCAAGAGGCCATCCGTCGCGAGCTGAAGAATGCCGTCGGTTCCGGAGCGGGCGAGCCTCGCCGAGGCCGCGGGAAGACCCTTCGGATCGAGGACCTGGCCGAGCGACGGCGGAAGCTCCTCGAGCTCTACTACGCCGACAAGCTGAGCGCGGAGATCTTCGCCGAGGAGGAGGCCCGACTGAGCGGCCAGATCCAGGCCGTCCGTCGCGACCAAGAGGAGCGCCAGGTCGAGCGGAGCCGGTTGTCGGACTTGGCCGCCAAGTTCGAAGAGGTTGCCCGCATCCTCCGGGAGATGGATGTCGAGCGACTCTGGGCAGAGGCCACCGACCTCGAGCGCCGCGTCCTCGTCGAGGAGCTGCTGGAGTCCGTCGCCATGTACCCGGACCACCTGGAGGTCACGGTGAGCGGCGTGCCACGGCTGAACGTCGCGCTCGAGGAGGTCGGACTGACTGGGGGGTGGCAGTTTCGTGGTGTCGGAGGGGGGATTTGAACCCCCACCCCCTGTGAAGGGGACTAGGCCCTCAACCTAGCGCGTCTACCAAGTTCCGCCACTCCGACGAGATCCGCGGTGGATGCTACCAGTGGGTCAACGCGCTCGGACCGGGCGTCCACTTCCACGCGAGCCAGAACGTGCAGAGCCCCCACACGACCGCCGTGACGACGGTCACCCGGTCGAGGGTCCGCTCCAGCGCCGTGCCGCCCGAGAGGCTGGAGGAGCCGCCGAACAGCTCCGACATCCCGCTCCCCTTCCCGGAGTGCAGCAGGATCGACAGGATCAGGAACAGTGACGCGATGATGTCGATGACGATCACGACTGCGTTGAACACGATGCGATCCTCCCGGATCCGTGGCCAGCCGGCGCCTACCTTCCTGTCCTCGTGTGACGACCCTTCCTGCATCTCGATGACGCCGTCCTCGAAGCGTGCTTCCGCGTCGCCGGGCTCGATGGTACTTCCCTCCAGCGGGAAGTGGCAGGCGGCGACCTGGCCGGCTCCCTGGCCCGAGAGCCGGCTCCTCCTGGACGCAGCGAGGGTGGGGGCCGTCGATTCCCTCGGACTTCGCGATCGCGCGCGACTGCGGGCATCGGGGGTGGAACCGGCAGCCGGACGGCGGATCGATCGGCGACGGCACGTCCCCCTGGAGGATGATCCGCCGCTTCTGGCGCGCCAGCTCGGGATCCGCGATCGGAACGGCGGACAGGAGTGCCCCGGTGTACGGGTGCTTCGGCGTCTTGTACAGCGCTCGCGCCCGTCGGCCATCTCGACGATCTTGCCGAGGTACATCACGGCCACGCGGTCGGAGACGTGCTTGCACGACCGACAGGTCGTGGGCGATGAACAGGTAGGTGAGATTGAACTCCTCCTGCAGGTCCTCGAGCAGGTTGAGGATCTGGGCCTGGATCGAGACGTCCAGCGCGGAGACGGGCTCGTCGCACACGATCAACTTCGGGCGCAGCGCGAGCGCCCTCGCCACCCCGATGCGCTGGCGCTGGCCGCCGGAGAACTCGTGCGGGTACCGGTTGTAGTGCTCGGGGTTGAGCCCGACGAGCTCCATCAGTTGCTGCACCTCGCCCTTGATCCTGGTCCTTCGGCACGGTCTGGTGCAGGCGGAACGGCTCGCCGATGATCGTGCCGACCGTCTTGCGCGGGTTCAGCGAGGCGTAGGGGTCCTGGAACACCATCTGCATGTCTCGGCGGAGCGTCCCGCAGCTCCTTGCCCTTGAGGTGGGTGATGTCCCGGCCCTCGAAGCACATCGTGCCGTCCGTCGGCGTCGTGAGGCGCATCACGACCCGCGCGAGGGTGGACTTGCCGCATCCGGTCTCTCCGACGAGCCCGAGCGTCTCGCCCGGGTGGATCTCGAGGTCGACGCCGTCGACCGCATGCACGTCGCCGACGTGCTTCTGGAAGATGATCCCTTGGGTGATCGGGAAGTACTTCTTGATGCCCTCGATCTTGCACGAGCGGCTCGCCGGAGGGCGCCGGCGGCTGCGCGCGGGCGGGCTGCGTCTGGACGCTCATCGGTCGCCAGCACCTCCTCGTCGCGGATCCGCTCCTTGTCCGCGAGGCAGAGATGACACGCGGCCGCGTGATGCCCGTCGACCGGGAGCGAGCGGGGGACATCGCGGTCGCACGGCTCGAAGCGGTACGGGCAGCGAGGGTGGAACGCGCACCCCGGCGGGACCTTGATCAGCGACGGCGGCAGCCCGGGATCGGGTTCAGCCGTTCCGCTGCTCCTCGTCCAGCCGCGGGATCGAGCTCAGCAGCCCCCACGTGTACGGGTGCAGCGGCTTGTAATAGATGTCGTCGGTGTCGCCGTACTCGGCGACCTTGCCGGCGTACATCACCTGATGTTGTCGCAGTGCTCCGCGACCACGCCCAGGTCGTGCGTGATGATCACGACCGCGGCGTTGAACTCGGACTTCAGGCGGTCGATGAGATCGAGGATCTGCGCCTGCACCGTCACGTCGAGAGCGGTGGTGGGCTCGTCGGCGATCAGGACGTCGGGGTTGAGCGACAGCGCCATCGCGATCATCGCGCGCTGGCGCATGCCGCCCGAGAACTCGTGCGGATACTGGTCGCGCCCGGTCCTTCGGGTGCGGGATGTTCACCCGGGCGAGCATCTCGACGGCCTGGTCGTGGGCCTCCTTCTTCGAGATGTCCTGGTGCGCGAGGATCGCCTCGGCGATCTGATCGCCCACCTTGTAGAACGGATGGAGCGACGTCATCGGGTCCTGGAAGATCATCGAGATCTTCGCGCCCCGGATCGTGCGCATCTCGTCCTTCGGGAGCTTCAGGAGGTCCTGGCCCTGGAAGAAGACCTCGCCGGCGATGGTCGCCTGCTTGGGATTGATCAGACCCATCACCGTGAGGGAGCTCACGCTCTTGCCGGAGCCCGACTCCCCCACGACCCCAGCGTCTCCCCCGGCTGCGATGAGTAGCTGACCCCGTCCACGGCCTTGACGAGGCCGTCGTCGGTCGGGAAATGGACCTTGAGGTCCTTCACCTCGAGCAGCGGCTGCGCCACCTAGGTGTACCTCACCCTCGGATCCACGAACGCGTACGCCACGTCGACCACCAGGTTCGCGACCGCGATGATGAAGGCGCCGATGATCGTCACGCCCATCACGGTCGGGAAGTCGTTCGTGCCGATCGCCTGGACGGCCTTCTGCCCGATCCCCGGGAGCCCGAAGACCGTCTCGGTGATGAAGGCGCCGCCCAGCAGGAGACCGACGTCGAGGCCGAGCATCGTCACGACCGGCGTCAGGGCTCCGCGGAGGCCGTGCTTGTAGATCACGCGACGCTCGGACAGGCCCTTCGCTCGGGCCGTCCGGATGTAGTCCTCGTTCATCGTCTCGATCAGGTTGCCGCGCACCATGCGCGCGTAGAAGGCCGCGTTGATGTACGCGAGCGAGACCCACGGGAGGATGAACCGGCCCTCGAGGGCGGCGCGCATCGCCCCTCCCCACCCGCTGTACCCGATCGGGATCCCGGATTCCGGTAACAGCTCGAGCTTGAACCAGAACGCGTACAAGAGGAGCTGGGCCAGCCAGAAGATCGGCATCGAGACCCCGACGATCGCGAAGATCATGGCCGCGCGGTCGGCGATGGATCTTCGCCGAACGCCGGACAGGATGCCGATCGGGATGCCGAGGAGCAGCCAGATCACGGCGGCACCGATCGCCAGCGTCCCGGTGATGGGGATCCGCCTGGCCAGCTCCTCCCGCACCGGGACGAAGCCGTCATAGGAGTAGTAGACGTCCTCGTTGAGCCAGAGGCCGTCATGCCCCCGCGGCGGGTGGCCGCTCAACATGAGCACCGGGTCGCCAGGAGGCCACGGGATGAACCCCCGCAGGAACCGCCAGTACTGCACGTAGAGCGGTTTGTCCAGACCGAACGCCCTTCGCGCGTTCTCGATCTGTTGGGGGGTGGTGGTGCGACCGACCGCCCGGCGGGCCGGGTCGCCGGCCGGGAGCTTCACGAAGATGAGGAACGTCAGGAGCGAGACGATGATGATCACGAGGATCATGAAGAGGGCTCTCCGGATCAGGTATCGGCCCATCCGTCTGCTCCTCCCTCCGGCCCCTTCGTGGAGGCCTCGGACGCAACGGTGAGGGGGCCGCTCGCGCGACCCCCCCGACCGTCTGGATCAGGTGCTATCCGGTGTTGCCGGGAACGGCCAACGAATCGAACGCTGCCAGACCAGCGAACTGGTCGAACGAATAGTGTTGGATGTTCTCCGACAGGATGTCGACGCTGTTGTCGAACAGGTACGGCACCATCGGCACCACTTCTTCCATCAATTGCTGGTCGAGCTCGGCCCAGCACTGGAACCGTTCGTCACCGGGCTCCAACGCCGCGCACTCGTCTTCCTTGTCATCGATGGATGGGACTTCCGTCACGTCGTAGCCCCACTCAGCCAGCTGCTCGGGCGATGCACCCAGGAGGGAGTAGTTGCAGCAGCTCTCCCACAGACCGGCGGAGGTGAACAAGGGCTCGCCGAACGTGACACCGTCGGCGTAGTCCTTCCCCCAACCGGGACCGGCGCACAGCGCGTGATGCGAGTTCGCATCGTTGCACTGGTTGTACATCGTGCCGCGCTCCAGCTGCTTGTCATCGAGCGTGAGCCCGATCGGCTCGAGGAACTGCTTCAGGAGGGCCATCTGATCCGGGTACGGGTCCTCGCGGTCCGTGATCGTGAGGATGTCACTGCACTCCGGTGCGTCGCAGACGCCGTCCCCGTCCGAGTCGTACTTGGACAGGGCCATCTCCTCCTTGGCCTTCTCGGGGTCACCGGACGCGTTCGTGGTCTGGTACGGGTCATAGTCGGCCAAGATGTTGTCCTCGAGGCTGTTGACCATGATGTGCCCCGCGATCTCACCGACCGAGGGACCACCCCGCAACTGCCGGAACCCCTGCTTGTCGAACGCCCAGCTGACCGCCTTGCGGACGTGGACGTCGTCGAAGGGAGGCACCGCCAGGTTGAAGGACACGTACCGGATCGCATCCGATGCGTAGATGTTGATCTTGTTCTGCAACGCGGGGTCCGTCTGGTACTCGCGGATCTTCTCCGCAGGCACCACGCCATCGACCACGAAGTCGAGGGTTCCCGCGGCGACCTGGTTGTACAGGTCGTCGTTGTCGCCACCGATCCGAACCTCGATCCGGTCCGGGAACGCGTCCCGCAGACCGTCCGATGCAGGATCGTAGGACGGGTTGCGGACCAGGACGATCTGGCGACCCGGCACGTAGCCCGGAGCCTCGGTCTGGTCCTTCGGGTCCGCCGAGAAGTCCATCGTCTCGGAGCCCTCGAACATGTACGGGCCGGAGGCCACGAGGAAACGACCGTAGTTCCGGTCGTGCCCCTCGGCGACACCCATCCGCTCCCCCTCGTCATCGGGCGGGATCGGCGATGCGGTGCCCATGGCCAGCCGGTAGCTCATGTCACCGACCGGAGTGGTCGTGGTGATCTCGAGCGTGTGCGTGTCCGGCGCGGACAACCCGGAGATCTCTTCGGCGTCGCCCGCGGCGAAGTCGTCGAAGCCCTCGATCACCGAGTAATAGAAGGAGTACCCGCCGACGTTCGCGTCGGGGTTCGCCGTCCGCTCGAGCGCCCGGATGAAGTCCTGCGCCGTGATCTCGGTGTCCTCCTTCGGAGGCGCGTACATCAGTCCAGGCTTGATCTGGTAGGTCCAGGTCAGGCCGTCCGAGGACTGTTCCGGCTCACCTGCGGCGAGGTCCGGGTGGATCTCGGCGCCGCCCTCGTCCGTGGGAACCCCCTCATAGGACATCAGGTTCCGGAGCAGACAGCAGCGGTAGTACTCCCACGTGACGGAGTAGTACTCCTTCTGTGGGTCGAACGCCGCGGTGACGTCGGCGAGCATCGCCATGGTCAGCGTGCCGCCCGCGAGATCCTCGGTCGGGTCTCGGTATCGCCGCCCTCAGGCGGCTCATCGTCGCCGCCACACGAGGCGGCGACGATCCCGAGGACCGTCACGACAGCGATCAGTCTGAGTACTCGTTTCAAAGCTACCCCCCTTCTCATGGTTCACATACAACGATCAACGGTGCTCCGTGCTCGAGGTCGTCCTCCTTTCGAACCGGGTTCCCCCTGTCGATACGCTCAGACGGCCTTCCGAGGATCGAGTGCGTCTCGGAGACCGTCCCCCACGAGGTTGAAGGCCAACGTCGTGAGGAACAGGGCGAGGCCCGGGAAGATCATCAGCCAGGGTGCGAATCGGAAGGCCGTGCCCGCTTCGGCGAGCATCGCTCCCCACGACGGGGTCCCGTCAGGGACCCCCACGCCGAGGAACGAGAGCCCGGCTTCGAACAGGATGTTGCTCGGGATGATGAGCGTGGTGTAGACGATGATCGGCGCGATCACGTTCGGGAGGATCTCGCGAAGGATGATCCGACGGTTGGAGGCTCCCAGCGAGCGGGAGGCCTCCACGAACTCCTTCTCTCGGATCGACAGCACCTGGCCGCGGACGATCCGGCCGATGTACGGCCAGCCGAAGAGCCCGATGATCGAAGATCACCGGTCGCAGCCCCGGTTTGATGAAGCCCCAGAAGCAGCCTTCCTGGTTCGCCCCGCAGGCGGACGCGATGCCCAGCGCGAGCAGCAGGATCGGCAGCGCCAGCACGACGTCGGTGGCGCGCGAGATGAGCGTGTCGATCCTGCCGCGATAGAAGCCCGCCACGAGGCCCAAGAGCACGCCGATCACGACGGCGATCCCTGTGGCGAAGAACGCCACCGTCAGCGAGGTGCGGGCCCCGTAGGCGATCCGCACGAAGAGGTCCCGGCCCGTATCGTCCACGCCGAGCAGGTATCTGGGCGGCGACTCTTTTATCTTCTCCCCCGTCTGCGGATCGAACTTGTCCGGCCACCATCTCGGTGCCGAGGGGAGCCCATAGCTGTCGAGCGCGCTCAGATTGACCTGGTTCGGCTTGTGCCCGGCCCAGTTCGCGACGAGCGGGGCGAAGATCGCCATCAGGACCATCACCCCGATGATCACAAGGCCCATGAGGGCGAACTTGTCCTGGCGGAAGTGCCTCCAGAAGATCTCCCAGGGGCTCCGCCCGATGATCGAGGCGGGCGTCTCGGCAGACGGCGCGGCAGCTTCCAGGTCGGCGCGCTCGAGCCGTTCGCGCTGCTCCGCCTGGGATACGTCGGTGTCCGTGTCGGATCGACTCATGCCCGGGAACCGATACTAGAGAGGTTGCAGGGGACCCGCAATCCAGCAACCCCGGGACGGGCACCCTCGCAGCGGCTTTGTTGGGCAAGGATGCGAAAGGACTCACCGGTACCGGGCGATCAGGGCGAGGCTCTCCGGATCGAGGCTCGCGCCCCCGACCAGGGCTCCGTCGATCTCCGGATGGGCCATGAACTCCCGGATGTTGCCCGGTTTGACACTGCCTCCGTAGAGGACGCGGACCGCGTCGGCGACCTCGGAGGAGAGGCGATCCGCGAGCGTGGCGCGGATCACCTCCACGACCTGTCCCGCGTCGGTGGGTTCCGCGTTGCGGCCCGTTCCGATCGCCCAGATCGGCTCGTACGCGACGACGGCGGTGGCCGCGGCCGTCGGGTCGACCCCGTCGAAGGCCCGCCGGACCTGCTCGGTCACCTTCGTCTCGGTGCCCCCCGACTCCCGTTCCTCGAGCGTTTCCCCCACGCACACGATCGGGGTCATCCCGTTGCGGATCACGGCTTTCACCTTCCGGTTGACCGTCGCGTCGTCCTCGCCGAAGAGCTGGCGGCGCTCGGAATGACCGACGATGACGTAGGCGACGTCGAGCGCCGCCAGCATCGGCCCCGAGACCGCCCCCGTGAACGCGCCCTCGTCCTCGGGGTGCACGTCTTGCGCGCCCAACCCGTAGGGCAGGCGATCGGAGTCGATGAGGGTCTGCACGGAACGGAGAGCCGTGAACGCGGGACAGATGACGACCTCCACGCGCTCGGCGTCCTTCCGGTCGAGCAGGTACGAGAGTTTCTGCACGGCCTGGATCGCCTCGAGGTGCGTCTTGTGCATCTTCCAGTTCGCGGCGATCATCGGCGTCCGCTCGACCATGTCAGTCCTCCCTAGTCAGTCCTGCAGGACCGTGATGCCGGGGAGCGGGGTTCCCTCGAGGAACTCGAGCGAGGCGCCGCCGCCGGTGGACAGATGGTCGAACGAGTCCTCGAGTCCTTCCCGCTTGACCGCGAGCAGGGAGTCCCCGCCGCCGACCACCGAGAACGCGGCCGCCCCCGCGATCGCCACGGCGACGCCGCGGGTGCCCGCCGAGAACGGCTCGAGCTCGAAGACGCCCATCGGACCGTTCCACAGGATCGTCTTGGCGTCGGCGAGGATGCGGGCGAACTCCTCCACGGTCCGGGGTCCGATGTCGAGTCCTTTGAGACCGCGCGGGATCTCGCGCGCCGGCACCGTCTGTGGGCGGACGTCGGCGCTCGCCTCGGTCGCGGCGACGACGTCTTGAGGGAGCTCGATCAGCGCGTCACCGGCACCGTGTATGACCGCACGGACCTCGTCGAAGCGATCGCGCTCCACCAGGCTGTCGCCGATCTCGCCCCCATCCGCCGCGATCAGCGTGAAGGCCATCGCCCCGCCGATCAGCAGGGCGTCGGCGCGCTCGGCGAGGGCGCCGAGCACCCCGAGCTTGTCCGAGACCTTCGCGCCGCCGAGGACGGCGACGTACGGCCGATCGGGTTCGCGCAGGAGTCGGCCGAGGACCTCGACCTCCCGCTGCAAGAGCCGTCCGGCCGCAGTAGGCCGACCCGAAGCTCGCATCAGGTCGGGCAGCGCGACGACGCTCGCGTGGGCCCGATGCGCCGCGCCGAACGCGTCGTCCACGTACGCGTCGGCGAGCTCGGCGAGGCGTCCCGCGAAGCGGACGTCGTTCGCCTCTTCGCCCGGATCGAAGCGGAGGTTCTCGAGGAGGACCACGTCGCCCTGCTCGATGTGCGCGCACACGGCCTCGGGGCCGTCGCCGACGACCTCGTCGAGCGCCATCACCTCGAGCTCGAGCAGCTCACCGAGCCGGTCGGCGACGGGGGCGAGCCGGAGATCGTCCCGCGTCTCCCCATCCGGACGTCCGAGGTGGGACGCCACCACGAGGGCCGCTCCCCGCTCGCGCAGCTCCCGGAGCGTGGGGATCGCGGCACGGATGCGCATGTCGTCGGCCACGCGGCCGCCGTCGAGGGGGACGTTGAAGTCGACGCGGACGAAGACCCGGGAGCCGGCGACGTCGCCGAGATCGTCGATCGTGCGGAGCGCCACTAGAGCTTCGACGCGACCAGGTTCACCAGGTCGACCAGCCGGTTCGAGTATCCCCACTCGTTGTCGTACCAGCCCATCACCTTGACCATGTTCCCCATCGCCATCGTCGAGAGGGAGTCGAAGGTGCACGAGGCGGGTGAGCCCACGATGTCGCTCGAGACGATCGGGTCCTCGGTGTAGACGAGCTTGCCCCTCAGCCGGTCGGTCTCGGAGGCGGCTCGATAGGCGTCGTTGACCTCCTCGACCGTGACATCGCGGTTCAGGATCGCCACCAGGTCCGTGATCGATCCGTCCGGCACCGGCACGCGCATCGCGATGCCGTCCATCTTCCCCTTCAGCTGCGGGAGCGCCAGCGACGTCGCCTTCGCGGCGCCGGTGGACGCCGGCACGATGTTGATCGCGGCGGCGCGGGCCCGCCGCAGGTCCTTGTGCGGCAGGTCGAGCAGGTTCTGGTCGTTCGTGTACGCGTGCACCGTGGTCATCAGGGCGCGATCGATCCCGAAGGAGTCCTCGAGCACCTTCGCGAGCGGCACGACGCAGTTGGTCGTGCAGGAGGCGTTCGAGATCACGTGATGCGTGGTCGGGTCGTACACGTCGTCGTTCACGCCCATGACGATCGTGATGTCCTCGCCCTTCGCGGGCGCGCTGATGATGACCTTCTGCGCGCCGGCCTCGATGTGGGCCGCCGCCTTCTCCCGATCCGTGAACAGACCGGTGGACTCGATCACGATCTCGGCGCCCACCTCTTTCCACGGGAGCTGCGCGGGATCCCGTTCCGCGAACACACGCAGCTCGTCGCCGTCGACCGAGAGACCCTTCTCCGAGACGGCGACGTCGGCGTCCAGGCGACCGAGGACCGAGTCATATTTCAAGAGATGCGCGAGGGTCTTCGCGTCCGTGATGTCGTTCACGCCGACGAAGTCGACCTCGGCGCCCGTGTGTCTGACGGCGCGGAGGAAGTTGCGGCCGATCCGTCCGAATCCGTTGATGCCGACCTTGACAGCCATCTGAGGACCTCCTCGGAGTCACGCGGGGCGAACAGCCATCCTATCGAGCGCGCTCGGGGACCACTTCGCGACCCCTTGTACGGTAGGGACGACGATGGGCGCCCCAGGAGCCGACGAGCGCAACCGGTCGACCACCGAACGCCTCCGAGCTCTGGCGCGACGACTGTCGGACGACGAGCTCGCTCGCGAGCTCGACCCCCCGTGGACGACGTCGGCGCTGTTCGCACACATCGCCTTCTGGGATCGCTTCGTGCTCGCGAGGTGGAGGCTCGCCCTGGCGATCGGGAGTCGCGCTCCCGATCCGATCGACGGAACGCCGCAGGATCTCATCAATGAGGCCGCGCTCCCGGGATGGATCGCGATCCCCCCGAGGGCCGCGGTCGATGCATGTCTCTTCGCGGCGGAGGAGCTCGATCTGGTCATCGGCTCGCTCGATCCCGACGTGGTCGTCGAACTCGAACTGGACCGACGGGAGCGTTTGGTCGACCGCTCGCTGCATCGTGGCGACCATCTGAGAACGCTCGAGGCGGCCTTCCCCGCGGACTGAGTCTCGTCAGTCGCGGTCGACGTCGCGGTGTGACACCGAAACGCGGTGGCCGTGCTCACGGAAGTAGCCGGAGAGGTCGTCGGCGACCACCACGGAGCGATGCCGCCCCCCGTGCAGCCGATCGCGATGGTGAGATACGCCTTCCCCTCGTCCACGTAGCCGGGGACGACGACGTCCAGGAGGCCTTCGAGCCGCTTCATGAAGGATCCGTACTCCTCCTGCCCCTCGACGTACTCACGCACCTTCTCGTTGCTGCCCGGGAGGGGGCGGAGCTCGTCGACCCAATGCGGGTTGGGGAGGAACCGCACGTCCAGCACGAGGTCGGCGTCGCGCGGGCTGCCGTACTTGAAGCCGAACGACACGATGGAGACGAGTAGGCCGGCCTCGGGCGCCGTGTCCGCGAACGTCTCGCGCATCCGGTCGCGGAGGTCGTGCGGCGTCAGACCCGAGGTGTCGATCACCAGGTCCGCGTCCGCTCGGAGGCTCTCCATCATCAGGCGCTCCTTGCGGATGCCTTCCCCCACCCGGTCACCCGGGGCCAGCGGGTGTCGCCGGCGGGTCGCCTCGTACCGGTTGACGAGGTCCTCGTCCGAGGCGTCGAGGAAGACGATCCTGGACGGGACCCGTTGCTCCCGGAGCTCCTCCAGCGCCTTCGACAGCTCGCCGAAGAACACCCCGCCCCGCGCGTCCACGACGATCGCCACGCGTCCCGGACCACCTGGGCTCGCCGCGAGCTCCGCCATCTTGGGCAGCAGCGCCGGCGGCAGGTTGTCGACGACGAAGTATCCGAGGTCCTCGAGGCTGCGCGCGGCCTCGGAGCGCCCGGCGCCCGACAGCCCCGTGATCAACAGGAAGCCCGGAGCGCCGGTCTCCCGCGCCGATCCCTTCGCGGCTCGTGCCATCACGCGCTCTCCCGACGATCCGTGTCCGACACCGAGTGCAGCCGGCGATGGATCTCGTCCGCGAGCCGGGGACCCACCCCCGGAGTGGCCGCGAGGTCGGCCGCTCCCGCCTGACGGATCTTCGTGAGGGAGCCGAAGCGCTTCATCAGCGCGCGCTTCCGTGACGGCCCGACGCCGGGGATCTCATCGAGCGGCGACGAGAGGGCCCGACGCTCTCGCCGTTGCCGGTGATAGGTGATGGCGAAGCGGTGGGCCTCGTCACGGATGTGTTGGAGCACGAAGAGCGCCTCCGATCCGCGCGCGATCGACAGCGGGTCCGGCCGATCCGGGAAGTAGATCTCCTCGAGCCGCTTCGCCAGCCCGATATGCGGGATGTGCAGTCCGAGGTCCTCGAGGACCCTCGTCGCGACGCTCAGCTGACCGCGGCCGCCGTCCACCACCACGAGCGCCGGTGGGTACGAGAATCGCCGCCGGCCTCCCGGTTGCTCCACCTTCTCCTTCAGCAGCCGCGAGAACCGTCGGGTCAGCATCTCCTCCATGCTCGCGAAATCGTCCTGTCCGGGGACGCCCTTGATCTCGAACCGGCGGTAGTCGGCGCGCTTCGGGAGGCCGTCCTCGAAGACCACCATCGATCCCACGGTGTCGCTCGGCCCGAGGTTGGAGATGTCGTAGCACTCGATGCGGAGAGGTGCCTGCTCGAGGCCGAGCTGATCGGCGAGCTCGGACAGCGCCCGGGACCGCGCCCCGAAGTCCGAGGCGCGCCGGAGCTTGTGCCGATGGAACGCCTCGCTCGCGTTGCTCCCCACGACCTCCATCAGGCGCCGCTTGGCGCCGCGCGCCGGCACCGCGATCGTGACGTGGGAACCGCGACGGGCGGAGAGCCAGGTCTCCAGCACCTCCCGGTCCGCCGGTTCCGTGGGCACGAGGATCCGCGGCGGCACCTCCTCGCGCTCCATGTAGAGCTGCCGGAGGAACGACGCGACGAGCTCCGGCCGGTCGAGGTCCTCGACGCGATCGACGATCCATCCCTTCCGGCCGAGGACCCGCCCGCCGCGCACCGTGAAGACCTGGAAGGCCGCTTCGAGGTCGTCCTCGGCGAGACCGACGACGTCCAGGCTCTCTGGCTGGACGAGGACCATCTCCTGGCTCTCGAGCGCGCGGCGCGCGGCCTGCAGCTGATCGCGGAACCGCGCCGCCTGCTCGTACTCCTCCCGCCCCGACGCCTCGGCCATCTGTTCCTCGAGGCGTTTGAGGACCGGCTTCGAGTTCCCCGCGAGGAAGTCCCCGAGCGCGTCCACGTCGCTCCGGTACGCCTCCTCCGTGATCCCGGTGGCGGCGGGGACGCAGGGGCCGGAGCACCGGCCGATGTCGTAGTAGAGGCATGGTCGCCCGGCGCGGGCGCGCTGGTCGAAGAAGTGGTTCGTGCAGGTGCGGATGGGGAACACGCGGGTCAGGGCGTCGAGCGTGTCCCGGATCGCCCACGCGTGCCCGTACGGCCCGAAGTAGCGGACCTTCTTCCGCTTGGTCCCGCGGAGGACCTGGGCGCGCGGCCACGTCTCCCCCACCGTGAGCGCGAGGTAGGGGTAGGACTTGTCGTCGCGGTAGCGGATGTTGAAGCGCGGCAGGTACTGCTGGATCAGGTTGAACTCCAGCATCAGCGCGTCGACCTCGCCGGACGCGACGATCCACTCGACGCTCGCCGCCGCGTCCACCATGGCTTCGGTCCGGGGATGGAGCGGTCGGGACCAGTAGTTCGCCAGCCGCTTCCGTAGTGAGCCGGCCTTCCCGACGTAGACGACCCTGCCGTCCTCGTCCCGGAAGAGGTAGGCGCCGGGAGCGTCCGGGATGGTGGACGATGCCGGCTTGGTGAAGCTCACCCACCCATCGTAGCGCCGCCGGGTGACCCGGCCGTGTACGAGGTGCGACTAACCCCCGCCGCCTCCACCGTTGCCGTTCGCGCCACCACCGTCACCGCCGCCACCCCCGCCGCCGCCACCTTCCTCGGCAACGACGAACGTGCCGGTCATCTGGGTGGGGTGAACGTCGCACCGGAAGAAGAACTCGCCGGCCTCGAGGGGATCGACCTGGTACGTCCGCTCGTCCGGACCCGGGAAGACCTCCCCTTCGAACAGCGCATCCGACGCCGAGCTGTCCGTGTAGATAGCCACGTTGTGAGAGTCGGGGTCCTCGTTGCGGAACATGATCTCGAAGGGTTGATCCGCCGGGGCCGCGAGGCAGTTCGTGTCGAACGCGATGCCCTGCGCGGTGACGTCGAGGCTCGTGCCGTCCGGTTCGCACGTACCAACGGTGGGCGGTGCAGCCGGGCTCGGAAGAGGACTCGGGGCGGCGATCAGCAGGTCCGGGATCTCGCCGTACGTGCCGAGACGGAGATCGCCCTCGTCCGCGTCGTACCAGGCGAGGTAGACCGACGAGCCGTCCTCGGTGAGTGCCAGGCTCGGATTCACCCCGCTGCTGGTGTCGGGGAGCTCGACCTGCTCGAACGCGCCGTCTGCCTGTGATGCCAGATGGATGCCATCGCCGTCTTGCCACGCGACCCAGACGGTCCCTCGGCGGTCGACGGCCACACCGGTGCTCGGTGGCGTCGGCACGGCGGCCGGGTCTCCGCCGCCGCTCGCGAGCGAGGCGACCTCCTCGACCGACCACGACCCGGGACGGCCGGTGGCGAGCGCCACCCCCGTCTGCGTGTAGTAGGCGATCGCGGCCCTATCGCCCGAGGTGGCAACCGACGCGCCGCCCGTGGCGTCCGTGGCCACCACCTCGGTCGTCCAGGTTCCTCCCTGCCGCCGCGCCGCGATCACGTCGCCGGAGAGCGGATCGGCGGTCACCACGAGCGGTTCGCCGCCGACGAGGGCGAGCTGCGTCGCCGGCGGGCATCCCGCTCCGCACCGGGAGAGGGTGGCAACCGTCGTCACCCTCCAGTTCTCTCCGACCCGCTCGGCCACGCGCACCTCCGGCTGGAGCTCCGGCGATCGTGTAGGCGACGATCGGTGCGCCGGCGCCGTCGACCACGACGGAGGGCGCGCCCGCTTCGGGGGTCTCCTCCACGGCGCCGATCTCGAACGGCGACGGGCCGATCCCGTACCAGACGCCCTTGTCCGTGGTCCAGACGGCGTGGACGTCGCTGCCGGCGATCGCGACGTCGGTTCCCGCGGCCCGCGCCTTCGTCAGGCTCGCCAGCGAGGGCTCGGCGGCGGGCTCGAACGGCACGGGGACCCCGCTCGGCGTATCCCTCGGCTGGGCGATCGCGCCGCGGTTCCAGATCTGCTCGGGGGTGAGGCTCACCAACAGCACCGCGCCCGCGTCGTCGCCGTCCTCGGTCGTGAGGAACGGCGAACCCACGGGGCGCGCGATCGGGATCTCCCCTTCTTCCAGCTGCGCCGGGAACCCGAAGTAGGAGATGGTGGGGAGTCCCTCCGCGTCGACGGCCACCGACGGCGCCAACCCGACGTCGTCGATCGAATCGGGGACCATCGGGATGAACTGCCGTCCCTGCGGGGCCTCCACCTCCGACGGCGGGATGCTTCCGCATGCCGCGGCGAGGACGACCAGGGCCAGGGCCAGGGAGCGCGGAGACGGTCTCGACACGACGGGCCGCATCCTAGCAAGCATCCACAGCCGCTCTGTGACCTTCACGCAGAGGCGCCGACGCCGACCGGCAGGACCCCCAGGACCTCCTCGAGGAACCTGCCCGTGTGGGACTCGGCGCTGGCCGCGATGGCCTCCGGAGGACCCTCGGCCACGATGCGGCCGCCCTGATCCCCACCTTCCGGTCCGAGGTCGATCAACCAGTCCGCGGTCTTCACCACGTCGAGGTTGTGCTCGATCACGAGCACGGTGTTCCCGGTGGCGACCAATCGCTGGAGGACCTGCAGGAGCTTCCTGATGTCCTCGAAGTGGAGACCGGTGGTGGGCTCGTCGAGGATGTAGACGGTGTTCCCGGTGGCGCGTTTGTGGAGCTCGCTCGACAGCTTGATCCGCTGCGCCTCGCCTCCGGAGAGCGTGGGGGCGGGCTGCCCGAGCTTGATGTAGCCCAGTCCGACGTCGGACAGCGTCTGCATGTGCCGTTTGATCGGCGGGATGTTCTGGAAGAACTCCAGCGCTTCGTCGACGCTCATCTCGAGGACGTCGGAGACGGTGCGACCCTTGTACTTCACCTCGAGCGTCTCGCGGTTGTACCGCCGGCCCTTGCAGACCTCGCACGTCACGTACACGTCGGGCAGGAAGTGCATCTCGATCTTGATCTGGCCGTCGCCGGCGCAGTTCTCGCACCGCCCCCCGCGAACGTTGAAGGAGAAGCGCCCGGGCTGGTAGCCGCGGAGCCGCGCCTCCGGTACCTGGGCGAAGAGCTTGCGGACGTGATCCCAGACCCCCGTGTAGGTGGCCGGGTTGGACCGCGGCGTGCGACCGATCGGCGACTGGTCGATGTCGATCACCTTGTCGACGTCTTCCCACCCGACCATCCGCCGGTGCTTGCCCGGCAGCACGCGCGAGCGATACACCTTCTGCATCAGGGCGCGGAGCAGGACGTCCTGGACGAGGGTGGACTTGCCGCTCCCGCTCACGCCGGTCACGCACACCATCACACCGAGCGGGATCTTCACCGTGATGTCCTTCAGGTTGTGCTGTCGCACGCCCTCGAGGCGGAGCCACCGTTTCGGTGTGCGCCGTGAAGACGGCAGGGGGATCGACCGTCTCCCCGAGAGATACGCGCCGGTGAGCGACTCATCGGATCCGAGCAGACCCTTCAGGTCGCCCGAGTACACGATCCGCCCGCCGTGCTCCCCCGCCAGCGGGCCGATGTCCACGATGTGGTCGGCCTCGATGATGGTGGCCTCGTCGTGCTCGACCACGATCAGCGTGTTCCCGAGGTCGCGGAGGCGGATCAGGGTGTCGAGCAGCCGGCGGTTGTCCCGCTGGTGCAGACCGATCGACGGCTCGTCCAGGATGTAGAGCACGCCGACCAGGCCCGAGCCGATCTGGGTGGCCAGGCGGATCCGCTGCGCCTCCCCGCCCGCGAGCGTGCCCGCCGGCCGGGAGAGCGTCAGGTAGTCGAGCCCCACGTCGACGAGGAAGCCGAGCCGGGCGCGGATCTCCTTCAGCAACCGCTCCGCGATCATCTCCTCGCGCTCGGAGAGCTCCATCGACTCGAGGAAGGACAGCGTCTTCCGGATCGACAGGTCGGTGAGCGCGGAGATGTGGAGGCCGTCGACCGTGACCGCGAGCGTCTCGGGACGGAGCCGGGCGCCCTTGCACGAGCGGCAGGGCGTCTCGCGCATGAACTGCTCGAGCTTCTCGCGCGAGGCGTCCGAGTCCGTCTCCTTGTGTCGCCGTTCGATGTTGGGGAGCAAGCCCTCGTAGCTGGTGTAGTACGAGCGCTGTCGCCCGTAGCGGTTCTTGTAGCGGACGTGGATCTCGTCGTCGGATCCGAACAGCACGACCTCTCGCGCCCGCTTGGGGAGCTTCTTCCACGGCGTGTCGAGGGAGAAGCCGTGGGCCTCGCCGACCGACTCGAGGACGCGGTACCAGTACTCGAGGGTGTTGCTCGCCCACGGCGCCAGCGCCCCCTCGTTGATCGAGAGCGTGGGGTCGGGCACGACGAGCTCGGCGTCGACCTCGAGCCGGGTGCCGAGCCCGTCACAGGTGGGGCACGCACCGTACGGCGAGTTGAACGAGAAGTTCCGAGGTGCCAGCTCGTCGAACGACAGCCCGCAGAACGTGCACGCGAGCTTCTGCGAGAACGTCTGGAGCTCCTCGTGGCCCTCGTGGGTGGTCACCGCGATCGACGCGATCCCCTCCGCCAGCTCGAGCGCCGTCTCGATGCTGTCAGCGACACGCCGCCGGATCCCCTGCTTGGCGACGAGACGGTCGACGACGACCTCGATCGTGTGCTTGAAGTTCTTGGGGAGCCGGATCGACTCCGACAGCTCCCGCACCTCGCCGTCGATCCGGGCTCGAGGGAAGCCCTTGCGCGCGAGCTCCTGCAGGAGCTTCTCGTACTCGCCCTTGCGACCGCGGATCACCGGCGCGAGGACCTGGAAGCGGGTGCCCTCGGGCAGCTGGAGGACCTGATCCACGATCTGGTCGGGCGTCTGCCTGCCGATCGGACGCCCGCAGTTGTAGCAATGGGGATGTCCGATGCGCGCGAAGAGGACCCGCAGGTAGTCGTAGACCTCCGTGATGGTGCCCACCGTGGAGCGCGGGTTCCGCGAGGTGGACTTCTGGTCGATCGAGATGGCCGGTGACAGTCCCTCGATGAAGTCGACGTCGGGCTTCTCCATCTGACCGAGGAACTGGCGCGCGTACGACGAGAGCGACTCCACGTACCGGCGCTGGCCCTCGGCGTAGATCGTGTCGAAGGCCAGGGACGACTTCCCGGAGCCTGACAGCCCCGTGAACACGATCAGCTGGTCACGCGGCAGGTCGAGCGTGACGTTCTTGAGGTTGTGCTCACGGGCGCCGTGGATGACGAGTCTCTCGGAGCCCACGGGTCGAGTGTACCGGTGGGTCGCGACACGCTCTCTCCACGGCCGTTCAGGGCTCCACCGAGGCCATCCGCGCCCGTGGCGACGACCCGCATCCTCCCCGCCTATCCTTCGGCCCATGGACAGGGACCTGCGTATCGTCGCCGCTGTATCAGGAGATCGAGGAGCACTTCCGGAAGGTCTACGAGCCCGGTTTCGGGAAGGTCACCGAGGCCTCCGACCCTCGCCCCTCCCCCGACGGGCGCTGGGTGGCGTTCACCGGATCCATCTGGGAGAAGCTCGAAGGGACGCCGAAGAGCCGGATCTGCCTCGCGCCCGCGGCCGCGGCCGCGACGAGTGCGGGCGCCAGACAGGTGACCGCAGGGCCGGAGCACGACGCCGGGGCGCGATGGTCGCCCGACGGACGCCGGCTCTCGTTCCTCTCCGACAGGCGGGAGAAGGGACGGATGCAGCTCTACGCGCTCGACGCGGACGCCCTCGGGGAGGCCGAGTCCCTGCCCGAGGTGGAGGGGACGATCGAGGAGCACGCGTGGTCCCCGGACGGCTCGCGGATCCTCGTGCGGACGGCCGGCATGCACGCCGACGGGGCGGGAGCGGACGGCTCCGGTGCCCTGGCCGGCGAGCAGGACCTCCCCGATTGGGTTCCCGCGGTGGACTCCTGGGAGGACCGGCAGGTCTGGCGCCGGCTCTGGGTGATCGAGGCGCTCTCCGGTGAGGTCCGAGCGCTCTCCCGGGAGAGCCTGAACGTCTGGGAGGCCGAGTGGTGCGGTGACGGAGCCGTCGTCGCCGTGGCGTCGGAGGATCCCGGTGAGTCCGCCTGGTACAGGGCGCCGCTCGTGCTGATCGATGCCGCGACCGGCGACGATCGCGTGCTCGCCACGAGCGACGTCCAGTTCGGGCTCCCGGTCGGCGCGCCCGACGGCTCGCGCGTGGCCGCGGTCGAGGCGCCGTGCAGCGACCGCCAGCTGGTGTCCGGCCGCGCCGTCGTGGTCGACGTAGTGAGCGGCGAACGTCGGGTCATCGAGATGGAGGACGCCGACATCACCTGGGTGGGATGGCGCGCGGACGGCACGCTGTCGTACGCCGCGCTCCGGCGCGGGAACACGGTGTTCGGGGACATCGATCCCGTCTCCGGCGATCGGACCGAGACGTGGTCGACGAACGAGGCCGTGGGCGCCTGGGCCCCGTACGCGGCACCGCTCGGCGTCGACGGGTTCGCCTTCGTCCGACAGAGCTTCGATCGGCCGGTCGAGGTGGCGGTCGTGGAGGGCGGGGTGGACCGGACGGTCGCGTCGTTCCGCCACGAGGGGCACGATCATGCCCGCGGCCTGGTGAGCGGAGCGGAACGGATCACCTGGAACGCCCCCGACGGCCTCGAGATCGACGGCTTCCTGCTGACGCCGCCGGGCGACGGACCGCACCCGTTGATCCTCCAGGTGCACGGCGGGCCGGTGTCGTCGTATCAAGAGTCGTTCCCGCGGCCGTCCTTCGCCTGGTTGGTCTCCCGGGGGTACGCGATCCTCCTGCCGAATCCACGAGGGTCGACGGGACGCGGGCGCGCGTTCCTCGAAGCGGTGATCGGCGACATGGGCGGGGCGGACGCCCGCGACGATCTCGCGGGCGTCGATGCGCTCGTCGAGCGTGGTGTCGCCGATCCGGAACGGATCGGCGTCACCGGTGGGAGCTACGGCGGCTTCATGTCGTGCTGGCTCCCCGTCGTCGACCAGCGCTTCAAGGCGTCGGTCGCGGTCTCTCCCGTCACCGACTTCTACAGCCAGCACTGGAACAGCAACATCGGTGCGTGGGACGCGTGGTTCCTCGGCGGCGAGCCGCAGGACGACGCGCCGCAGTACCGCGAGCGCAGCCCGGTCTTCTTCGCGGACCGCGTCACGACCCCCACGCTCCTGACCGCGGGGACGGAGGATCGCTGCACGCCCCCGGGGCAGGCGATCGAGTTCTCCCGGGCGCTGCGGGCGCGTGGGGTCCCGGTCGAGGTGGCGATCTACCCGGGCGAGGGACACGGTGTGCGGAAGCTCCCCGCGTACCTCGACCTCGTGGCACGGACGACGGCGTGGTTCGAACGGTTCATGCCGGCGAGGAGCTAGTGGACCTCACCGTCTGGCGGGACGAGTTCCCGGTGCTGGAGCGGAAGGCGTACCTGATCAGCGCGTCACTGGGTCCCGTCTCCCGGCGGTCGAGGGCCTACCTCGAGGAGTACCTCGACGCCTGGGGGTCCAAGGGTGCGCCCGACCCGGTCTGGTTCGAGCACATCTTCCCTCGGATGGCGGCGCTCAAGCGCTCGTTCTCCGCGCTCGCAGGCTGCGAACCCGACGAGGTGGCGCTCACCACGAACATCTCGATCGCGCTGTCGACGATCGCGTCCTGCCTCGACCTGTCCGGCGAACGCCGGACCGTGATCCTGTCCGAGCTCGACTTCCCCACCGATGGCCAGGTCTGGATCGCGTGGGCACGGAAGGCGGGCGCCGAGATCCGATGGCTGCGCAGTCCCGACGGCCTGACGATCCCGCTGGAGGAGTACGACCGGGCGATCGACGAGCGGACCGCGCTCGTCATGGTGAATCGGGTCCTCTACCGGTCCAGCGCGATCGTGGACGCCAAGGCCGTCTGCGCGATCGCCCGCGATCGGGGCGCCCTCTCGTTCGTGGACGACTACCACGGACTCGGGATCGTCCCGCTGGACCTGCACGACCTCGGGTGCGATCTCTACACGGCCGGCGTGCTCAAGTGGATGCTGGGTGGGCCCGGGCTCGTGTTCCTCTACGCGCGGCGCGAACTTCTCCCCTCGCTCGAGCCCACCATCACCGGGTGGTTCGCTCAACGCGAGCCGTTCGCCTTCGATGTGGAGCATCTCGACTACCACCCGACGGCCCGCCGTCTGGAGCACGGCACGCCGCCGGCCCCGGTGTTCTTCATCGCGCAGGGCGGGATCGACATCATCTCGGAGGTGGGGCCGGCCGCGATCCGGGCGCGGAACGGCGAGCTCTCCGAGCACGTCATCGTCCGCGCGGACGAAGCGGGCCTCGAGGTGCGCACGCCGCGCGATCGCGACGCGCGGGGCGGCGTCGTGAACGTGCGGGTCGGTCCGGACGCCGAGCAGATCTGCCACCAGCTGCTCGCTCGCGACGTCTGCACCGACTACCGAGGCGACGGGCTGCGGATCAGCCCGCACTTCTTCAACACCGAGGACGACATCGATCGGTGTTTCGAGGAGCTCCGGGCGCTCGTGTGATGCTCAGCGAACGAGGACCGAGACCCGCTGCGCCATGTTGTTCATGAACCCGCCGTAGTTCCAGGTCCCGTCGAGCGGCTGCACGTTGCCCGCGTCGTCCGAGGCCCGGGCGAGCAGCTCGTGGTCGCCGGGGACGGCGTCCCACGTGAATGACCAGGCCCTCCAGGACGACGACGACGCCGGGGCCGGGCCGAGATCGGCGTCCGCCCACGTCGCTCCCCCGTCGGAGCTGACCTCCACCCGCGCGATGTGTCCCCAGCCGGACCATGCGCGACCGGTCAGCTCGATCGGTCCCGCGTCGACGAAGCGCTGCCGCGCGGGGAAGTCCGAGAACCCCGGGGGCAGCATCAGTGCGCGCACCGCTTTCCTCGTCACCGGAACCCCGGGGCCGTCCGGCTCCTGGCGCACCTGGTACGCGGAAAGCTGGAAGCCGTCGAACGGGTCCGCGACCGCCGTGATCCGTGTGAGCCACTTCACGCTGCACATGCCGTACCAGTCCGGCACCAACAGCCGCACCGGGAACCCGTGCTGCGGCGGCAGCGGCTGCCCGTTCATCTCGTAGGCGAGGAGGACGTCGTCGCGGATGATGTCGGCCAGCGAGAAGCCCCACTGGTAGTCCTGCTCGACGTCCCCCTGGATCCCGTGGTCGGCGCCGGTGAAGACGAGGTCGACGGCGCCGGGTTGGATCCCGGCTTCCTCGAGGATCGGCGGCAGCGGCGTGCCGGTCCACTCGGCGTTGCCCACCGCACCGTCGAGCCACGGCTGGCTCTCCGCGCGCGGCGGCATCAGCGCGCGTCCGTTGCCGGCGCACTCCATCGTGAGCGGGCGCGTGACGGCGGGCCGCGCGCGGAGGTCGGCGAGCGAGAGGGTGAGCGGCCGGTCGACGAGCCCGTCGACGTCGACCGTCCACGTCGCCTCGTCCGCGGCGGGGATGTCCCAGTGGATCACGAGGTAGTGCATCCCCGGCGGCGTGACGTCGTACCGCAGCCCCTCGAGATGCATCGCGTGATTCCGAGCCGCCTGGCCGAGCTCGTGCTGGGTGACCCCCTGCCACGTCGACATGTCGTTCTGGACCATCCCGATCACCCCCAGGGCTCATCGTGCCACGAGCTGGGTCGGCAGGTCAGCCCCGGTGGCTCGACGAGCGTATGCTCGCGCGCGTCGTGGCACGAACGGACTTGCCCACCGGAACCGTCACGTTCCTCTTCACGGACGTCGAAGGCTCCACGAGGCTCCTCCACGAACTGGGGGATGCAGCGTACGCGGAGGTCCTCGCGGAGCATCGCCGTCTCCTCCGCGACGCCTTCACTCGCCACGGCGGGGTTGAGGTCGACACGCAGGGGGACGCGTTCTTCGTCGCGTTCCCCTCGGCCACCGGCGCGATCGACGCGGCCGGTGCCGCCGGTGAGGCGCTCGAGCCCGGGCCGGTTCGCGTGCGGATCGGCATCCACACGGGGTACCCGCTCGCGACGGACGAGGGCTACGTCGGCGTCGACGTCCATCGGGCGGCACGCATCGCCGCCGTAGGTCACGGAGGGCAGGTGTTGGTGTCGGCGACGACCGCCTCGGCGATCGGCGATCGGGCGCTCGTCGACCTCGGCGAACACCATCTGAAGGATCTTCCGGTACCGGAGCGGCTGTACCAGCTCGGCGATCGCCCGTTCCCGCCACTCAAGACGGTGTCGCCCTCGAACCTCCCGGTCCCGACGACGCCCTTCGTCGGACGGAGCCCGGAGCTGGCCGAGGTCACGGACCTCCTCGCGGATCCCGCGACCCGTCTGCTGACGATCGTCGGGCCCGGCGGGATCGGGAAGACGCGGCTCGCGATCCAGGCCGCGAACGAGGTCTCGGCGTCGTTCCCGGGAGGCCTCCGGTGGGTTGCCCTCGCTCCCCTGCGTGATGGGCTCGCCGCGGAGACGGAGATCGCGGAGATGTTCGCGATCGAAGGGGGTGGCGGAAGCCGGTCTCGGTGCCGCGATCGAGCGACAGCTGCAGGGACGGCGGACCTCGTCCTGCTCGACAACGCCGAGCACCTGTTGCCGGACCTCGGCGATCGCCTCGCGTCGCTCCTCGGGTCGGCCCCCAGCCTCGTCCTGCTCGTCACCAGCCGCGAGCGTCTCCAGCTGACCGGCGAGCGGATCTACGACGTCCCGGTGATGACCCCGCACGACGCCGAGGCGTTCTTCCTCGGGCGAGCCCGGGCACTCGGTTCGTCGCTGGAACCTTCCTCCACGCTGACGACCCTCGTCGATCGTCTCGACCGGCTCCCGCTCGCGTTGCAGCTCGCGGCCGCGCGGCTCCGCCTCTTCTCGGTCGAGCAGCTCCTCGAGCGGCTCTCGTCCCGGCTCGACATCTCCTCTGATCTCTCGTTGGGGACCGCGACGCCGACCCTCGCCAGCGCACGCTCCGGAGCACGATCGCCTGGAGCCACGATCTCCTGTCGGACGAGGAACGGGAGCTCTTCCGGCGCCTCAGCGTCTTCGCGGGCGGCGCGACCCTCCCCGCGGTTGAGGCGGTGGCCGACGGGGACGTCGACACACTGCAGGCGCTCCTCGACAAGGCGCTGGTCCAGCGACGCGACGAGCTCGGCGAGCCGCGCTTCTGGATGCTGGAGTCGATCCGCGAGTTCGCCGCCGAGCGTGCCGGAGAGGCGCGAGAGCTCCACCAGCTCCGTGGGCGGCATGCGGCCTGGTACCGAGACCTCGCGGCGTCGGCGGAGTCGGGGCTACGGGGCGGCGACCCGGAGGAGATCCACGTGGCCGCGCTCGAGGCCGAGATCGGGAACCTCTGGAGCGCCCTCGCGTTCGGGCTGGAGGATGACGACGGGGATCTCGTGCGCTCGATCGTCGCCGCGCTGCCGATGTACTGGATCATGCGCGGGCGGCTCGCGGAGGCCCGATCGTGGCTGGATCGAGCCCTCGACCTCGATCCGAGGAAGGACGATCTCCGCAGGCGGCTGCTCTCGGGCCTCGCCACGATCGCCTCGTTGCAGGGCGACCACGTCGTCGCCGTCGAGGCGGCCGATGAGGCGGCCGATCTCGCGACGGAGCTCGGCGGCGCGACCGGCCGGGTCGAACGGTTGCGCGGGCAGGCGCTGGCCGCCTTGCTCCGGGACGACTTCGCCGCCGCGGAGCCGCTCTACGAAGAGCTGCTGGGCCTGGCGATCGAGATCGGCAACGGCGTTCGGACGTCGTCGTGCCGGCTGAACCTGGCCACGATCGCGAACCACACCGCCCGCCACGAGCGCGCGGAGGAACTCCTCCGGGAGAACCTCGTGTTCGTGCGCGCGCGAGGCCAGAGCCGCTGCGAGGCGACGACCCTGGCGATGATGGCGGAGACCTCGATCCGGCTGGATCGGCCGGGCGAGGCGGCCGGGCCGGCGCGCACGGCCGCGCTGCGCTCCTCCCAGATCGCCGACGACCCGTTGATGATCTACAGCCTCGAGCTGGCCGCGGCTGCGGCCGTCGAGGAGGGCGACGCGAGGCGCGCAGCGATGCTCCTCGGGGGGACGGAGGCGGCGCGAGGACGCGCGGAGCTCACGCCGGACGAGGACGAGGCATTCGTGCGCGGGTGGGCCGAGCAACGGCTGGCTCGAGCGACGTCATCCGAGGAGGTCGAGGCGGCGTGGGCCGCGGGGCGGGAGCTTGACCTCGGATCGCTGTTGGCGGAGGTGACCGAGGCCTAGCGTGCGACGACCCGCCCGGCGCGGATCACGAGCACCACATCGTCGAGCGCTCGGAGATCCTCGAGCGGGCTCTGGCGCAGGGCGATGAGGTCCGCAGGGGCGTCGGGCGCGAGCGGCGCCCGGATCATCGCCTCGAGGACCTCCTCCGGCTCCAAGCCGGCCTCCACCATGAGCAACGCCTCCCGCGTGTGGATCCCCGGTGGGATCGAGCCGTTCCCGAGGTCCGTTCCGTAGACGATCGTTCCGCCGGCGACGTGGAAGCGGCGGAGGTTATCGAGCGCCGTGCGGATCTCGGGCGTGTCGCGGCCGAAGCTCGAGATGTCGAGGGTGGAGACGATCCGCATCTGCGCCGCCGCGGATCCGATCACCTGGTCCGACAACCGGGTCCACGGCGTGTGGGCGAGCTCATCAACCCCCGCGCCGAGCGCGCGCTCCACCTGTCCTTTCCCCTGCGCGTGCGCGGTGACCGGGAGGTCGGCGGCATGGGCGGCGTCGCAGATCGCCGACAGCTCTCCGTCCGTGGGCGTGGGGCCGGCGTCCGTGTTCAGCGCCACCTTGATCGCGGCGGCCCCGAGCCGCGCGAGCTCCTCGACGGCCGCCGTGGCGTCGTCGGTGCCCTTGATCTCGCGTCCGGTTCCCGGCGGCGCCCACGAGTCCTGGGTGGGGTACCCGCCCGGGCCGGTGAGCATCGGCCCGGCGGCCTTGATCAACGGGCCGTCGAAGGACGGCATCTCCGATGCGTCGGCGAGCGAGAAGATGCGCTCCACCGGCCACGCGAGGTCGCGGACCGCGGTGACACCGCCGGCGAGCACCGCCGCCGGGTCCGAGAGCTCGATGTGGACGTGACGATCCGCCACCGCGGGCATCACGAAGCCCTCAACAGCGATCTCCCGGTCGGCCGCGTCGACCCCGGTGGCCGCACCCGCGTACGTGACACGGCCTCCCTCGCAGACGATCCGGGCGTCTTCCAGGAAGCCGCCCGGCCCCAGCCACGCGGCGGGAGCGCGGACGGAGAGGAGGCTCACGCGCCGACCCCGGCCGCGCGGAGGGCCTTGAGCTCCTTGCGGAGGTCGACCACCTCGTCGCGCAGCCGAGCGGCGTACTCGAAGCGCAGGTCCTTCGCCGCTTGGTGCATCTCCTCTTCGAGCTCCAGCAGGAGGCGCTCGACCTCCTCCTGCGGCATCTCGGGGCGGGCCACCCGCTGTCGCCGTTCCTTCCGCGGGGAGGTGGCGCGCTTGGCCGGGTCTTCGGAGATCGAGAGCAGGATGTCGTGCACGCGCCTCCGGATCGTCGTCGGATCGATGCCGTGCTCCGTGTTGTAGGCATCCTGGATCATCCGCCGGCGCTGGGTCTCGCTGATCGCCGTCTTCATCGAGTCGGTGACGGCGTCCGCGTACATCAGGACCTTGCCGTCGACGTTGCGCGCGGCCCGGCCGATCGTCTGGATCAGCGACGTGTCCGAGCGCAGGAAGCCTTCCTTGTCGGCATCGAGGATCGCCACCAGGGACACCTCGGGGAGGTCGAGCCCTTCGCGGAGCAGGTTGATCCCCACGAGAACGTCGAACTCCCCCAGCCGGAGGTCGCGGATGATCTCGATCCGCTGGATGGTGTCGACCTCGGAGTGGAGGTACCGCACGCGGATCCCCATCTCGATCAGGTAGTCCGTGAGGTCTTCCGCCATCTTCTTCGTGAGCGTCGTCACCAACACCCGCTGCTCCGCCTCCGCACGGTGGCGGATCTCCTCGATCAGGTCGTCGACCTGACCCTTCGTGGGGCGGATCTCGACCTCCGGGTCGATCAGTCCGGTGGGGCGCACGATCTGCTCCACGATCCGGTCGGACACCTTCAGCTCCCACGGCCCGGGCGTCGCGGACATGTACACGATCTGCTGCACCCGCTCCTGGAACTCCTCGAAGCGGAGCGGGCGGTTGTCGATCGCGCTCGGCAGCCGGAACCCGAAATCGACGAGCGTGGACTTCCGCGAGATGTCGCCCTCGTACATCCCGTGGAGCTGCGGCACCGTCACGTGCGACTCATCGATCACGACGAGGTAGTCGTCCGGGAAGTAGTCGAGGAGCGTGTACGGCGCGCTCCCGGCCTCGCGACCGTCGATGTGGCGCGAGTAGTTCTCGATCCCCGAGCAGAAGCCGACCTCCCGGAGCATCTCGAGGTCGTACGTGGTGCGCATCCGGAGCCGCTCCGCCTCGAGCAGCTTGCTCTGGGACTCGAGCTCGGCGAGACGCTCGTGCAGCTCCTCCTCGATCGTGACGAGGGCGCGTTCCATCCGCTCGTCGCTCGCGACGTAGTGGGAAGCCGGGAACGTGGTGAGGTCGCTGATCGTGTCGGTGAGGAGCTCCCCCGTGAGTGGGTCGAACCGGCTGATCCGCTCGATCGTCTCGCCCCACCACTCGATCCGGTACCCGACCTGCTCGTAGCTCGGGAACACCTCGAGGGTGTCGCCCTGGACGCGGAACGTCCCCCGGGCGCGGCTCACGTTGTTCCGCTGGTACTGGATGTCGACGAGCCGCTGCATCGCGAACTCCATGGGGAGGTCCGTCCCGCGGACCGTTCGGAGGAGCTGTCCTTCGTACTGCTCCGGGGATCCGAGGCCGTAGATGCACGAGACGCTGGCCACGATCAGGACGTCACGCCGGGAGAGCAGCGCGGCGGTCGCCGAGTGCCGGAGCCGCTCGATCTCGTCGTTCACCGACGAGTCCTTCTCGATGTAGGTGTCGGTTTGCGGGACGTAGGCCTCGGGCTGGTAGTAGTCGTAGTAGCTGACGAAGTACTCGACGGCGTTCTCGGGGAAGACCTCGCGGAACTCGTTCGCCAGCTGCGCCGCCAGCGACTTGTTGGGCGCGATCACGAGCGTCGGCCGTTGGACCCGCTCGACGAGGTGGGCGACCGTGAACGTCTTCCCGGTGCCGGTGGCCCCCAGCAGGGTCACGTGCTCCTGACCCGCGTGCACCCCTTCGACGAGCTGCTCGATCGCCTCCGGCTGATCGCCGGACGGACGGAACTCGGACGTGATCTTGAACGGCGGCATGGGTCAGCCAGTCTAGGGCCGTCCGGCGACACGGCTGCGGACCCGGTGTCCCTACATGCGGCCGGCGGCGATGATCCGGTCGAGGAACCGGCGGGTGGCCTCCTCGCGCGGCTCCGAGAACATCTGCTCCGGCGGGCCCTGCTCCAGGATCCGACCGTGGTCGAGGAACGCGACCCGGTTCGCCACGTCCCGCGCGAACCCCATCTCGTGGGTGGCGATCACCATCGTCATCCCGCCGGCGGCCAGCTCGCGGATCGCGTCGAGCACCTCGGCGACGAGGACGGGGTCGAGCGCGCTCGTGACCTCGTCGAGGAGCAGGAGGTCGGGCCCCATCGCGAGCGCCCGCACGATCGCCACCCGCTGCTGCTGTCCGCCGGAGAGCCGATCCGGATAGTCGTCGCGCTTGTCCGCCAGACCGAACCGGCCCAGCAGCTCCAGCGCCAGGTCGCGCGCGCCGTCCTCGTCCAGCCCGAGCACCTTCTCCGGGGCGAGCGTGACGTTGCGGAGCACACGTCATGTGTGGGAAGAGGTTGAAGGACTGGAACACGATCGCCGATCCGCCGACGGACCGCGTTCCGCGTCGCGCCCGGCAGCGGTGATCTCCGCGCCCTCGAGCCAGATGCGGCCTCGGTCGATCGGCTCCAGCAGATCGAGGCAGCGCAGGAGCGTCGACTTCCCCGACCCGCTGGCGCCGATCAGGCACGACGACCTCGTGGTCCTCGACCGCGCAGGTCGATCCCCCGGAGGACCTCGAGGTCCCCGAACGACTTGTGCAGCCCCTCGACGCGGACGGCCTCGGTCACGCGACGCTCCCCGCCTGCCGGCGCCGCCGGTCCCGCTGCGATCGAGCCAGTCGATCGAGCCGCGCGAGCGGGATCGTGATCAGGACGAAGTAGAAGCGCGGTCGCGAGGAACGGCGTGAAGTTGAACGTCGCCGAGCTGTCGATCTGCGCCTGCCGGAACGCCTCGATCACGCCGATCAACGCGACGAGCGCCGTGTCCTTCTGCAGGCCCAGGAAGTCGTTCAGGAGCGGCGGGATCGATGCGTCGGACGGCCTGCGGGAGCACCACGTACCGCGTGCGACTGCCACCGGGTGAGCCCGAGCGAGCGTGCCGCGGCGACCTGGCTCTCGTGCACCGACTCGATCCCGGCTCGATAGACCTCCGCGACGTACGCCGAGTACACGAGGACGAGGGCCACGACGGCCCAGAAGAACGGCGACTTCGGGATGCCCTGGATCTGCAGGGCGGGCGCTCCCGAGCCCGAGCGCGTAGATCACCAGGACGGTCGGGATGCCACGGAAGAGGTCGGTGTAGATCGCGGCGAGCAGCCGGATCGGGAAGAACACGGGCCCGGGGAGGCTCCGGAGGACCGCGACGACGAGGGCGAGGACCAGGACCAGGACCTCCGCGATCAGGAAGAGCTGGACGTTCACGAGGAATGCCCGGCCGACCTCGGGAAGGGAATCCAGCAGCTCCTCCATGTTGAGGAACTTGAAGCGGAACTCCGTCCCAGCCCGGGGAGCTGACGGCCACGACGACGACGATCGCGACGAAGATCGCCGTGCTCGTGAGCGCGACGGCGACGGCTCGCCGACCCTCCACCCGTGTGCCGCCCCCGAGGATCCGTGAGCGCCCGTCCCGGACCGGCAAAGGGTCCGGGACCACCGGGGCGCCGGGCGGCGTGGTGCTCACGGGCCGCCTCGCCTCGCCCTTGTCCCTATTGCAGGACGGGGTAGGTGAGGTCCGCCAGCCACTCGTCCTGCAGGCTCTGCAGCGTGCCGTCGGCCTCGAGCGCGGCGATCGCGAGGTCGACGCACTCCACGAGCGGGTTGTCCTTCTCGAAGACCAGACCGAAATGCTCTCCCTGCGAAGGGAACTGGCCGACCACGACGCCGTTCTTCGCCTGCCCGATCAAGACGTTCACGTAGGCGGTCGGGGCATCCACGACGTAGCCGTCGATCTGTCCGTTGTTCAAGGCCTGGATCACGTCCACGGAGCGGTCGAACACGCGGGGCTGCGCGTCGGGCGCGATCACCTCGGTGATCAGCTCGAGACTCGTCGTCCCGATCTGGACGCCGAGCTGGTACTGCTTGAGGTCGTCGATCGTCGTCGCGTCCGCGATCGGCGTGCCCTTGTTCGCCACCAGCGCCTGGCTCACGT
Source organism: uncultured Actinomycetota bacterium (assembly GCA_963784055.1). Taxonomy (GTDB): domain Bacteria; phylum Actinomycetota; class UBA4738; order UBA4738; family HRBIN12; genus JAJNBA01. The sequence goes on along the minus strand of CAWAPY010000014.1, from coordinate 420,848 downwards.
CGTAGTAGCCGGTGCTGAACGTGGCGCCGCCTTCCCGCTCGGGCGTGACGGACACCTGGTTGATGTCGAAGTCGAACTCCTTGGGGCCCGGCGCGTACGAGTTGTTGAACGGCACGACGGTCCAGGTCACCTGGTCCTCGCTGAACCCGAGCTCTTCCGCGATCGCGTAGGCGACGGCCGACTCGTAGCCCTCGCCGCTGTCGGGATTGCCGGTCCCCTCGTTGGGCACGCCTTCCCAGGCGCCATCCTCACCGGTTCCCGCGACCCACGGCTGGAACGCCGGGACGTCGGTACCCACCGTCAGGGTGCCCTCCTGGAAGAAGTCGGATGCGTGCGACTCCGCGCAGGCCGCGGCCGTGATCTCCTCCGAGGGCGACTCCGTGGGACTCGCCGTCGGTGCCGGCGGCGTCTCCGCCGAGCACGCACCCGCCAACAACGCCATCGCCGCCGTCGCCAAGAGCCATTTCCGCATCGGAGCCACCCCTCGTCCCGTGGAGGCGCGGAGCCTAGCACAGCCCTCTAACGCGCGCGGTTCCCACCTGAACGTCCGCGCGGCGACGACGACGCCGACCACCGCCCAGATCGCCATCACTCCCAGATCGCTCCACGCGAAGGATCGGTGAGACCCAGGTAGGACTCGCGCATCGCGTCGACGAGGTGACGGACGGGGAAGATGTCGCCCACGACCACGACCCATCGGGGCGTGTCGTCGCCGAGCGGGATGAAGACGCCCGACAGGAACAGCAACGGCAGGATGACGGCGTTGACGATCGGCGGACCGGCGTCCGCGTTGGGGATCATGCCGGACACCGCCAACCCCAGGGCCGAGAAGCACGCGGCGCCCACGAGCAGCGTCGCGACGAACTGCCCGAGCGCAACGCCGGTCGGCACGGACGCGTCGTAGAAGACGGCGCCGAACGACGACCGTGATCGCAACGAGGATGAACCCGATGAGTGTCGCGTGGATCACCCGAGCACTCAGGAACACCGATGGTGGGAGGGGCGTGCCGCGGAGCCGCTTCAGCACCCCTCCGTCGCGGGCGAACACGATCTGGAGGGCGATGTTCGTGAAGCAGGCGGAGATCAGGCCGAACGCGCCTTCAGCTGCCGACGTAGTACGTGCTGATCCTGATCACGGCGGCACCGATGTCGATCCTCGTCGTTCCCGAGGAGCGTGGTGAAGATCACCAGGAACAGCAGCGGGAAGACGAACGTGAAGAACGCCGACGCGGGATTCCGCCAGAACGTCCTGTTCGTGTACGACCACCTGTCGCAGGAGCAGTCCGACGTCGCTCACTCGGCGCCCTCCTCGCCACCGGTCAGTTCGAGGTAGACGTCCTCCAGAGACGGTCTCGTGACCTCGAGGCTCTCGAACGAGAGCCCGCGTTCGAGCGCCCACCCCGTGAGCTCATGGGTCGTGCGGGTGGCGTCGTCGGCGGAGATCTCGAAGGAACCGTCGGGACGTGGCGACTCTCCGAGGCCGGGCGCGTCCGTGGTGCCCGCGGGCAGTCGGAACCCGATCCTCGTCTTCATCGCCGCTCTGCCGCCGAGCGAGTCGGGAGGGCCCTCGGCGACGATCTCGCCGCCCTTGATCACCGCGACGCGTTGCGCGAGGTACTGGGCCTCGTCCATGAAGTGCGTGGTCAGCCAGATCGTCTTCCCGAGCGACGTGAGGTTCCGCAGGAGCTGCCAGGCGTTGCGACGAGCGCTCGGGTCGAACCCGGTCGTGGGTTCGTCGAGGAACAGCAGCTCCGGGTCGCCGGCCAGGGCGATCGCGACGTCCAGCCGGCGTTGCTGGCCTCCCGAGAGCTTGTTCACCCGCGAGTCGCGCTTCTCGCGCAGCCCGACGACCTCGATGACCTCCTCCGTCGGACGAGGGTGCGGGGTAGAACGCGCCGTACTGGTCGATCGTCTCCCGCACCGTGAGGAACGGGTCGACGCCGGTTGACTGCAGGACGATGCCGACCCGCCGTTTCAGCTCCCGCTCGCCGCGTGCGGGATCGTGGCCGAGCACCGACACCTCGCCGTCATCCCTCCCCCGGAACCCCTCCAGGATCTCGGTCGTGGTGGTCTTGCCCGCCCCGTTCGGGCCGAGGAGGGCGAACACCTCGCCCGCGGTCGACGTGGAGGTCGACGCCAGCGACCGCTACGACGTCGCCGTAGGACTTGCGGAGACCCCGCGACGTCGATCACCCGCTCGGCCATCTGCGCAGGAGCACTCCCTCGGTCAAAGCGGCTTCCTGCTCGAGAATCCCGGACCGTTCGGAGTGGTACCAGCCGACGCGTTCTTCCCCGAGCCGCCAGCACAGGAACACGCGCTCCCCGTCCCGCTCGGCCGGGAAGTCCACGAGTCCGGTGTCGGGATCCCGCAGGAGGATGCCTCGGTCCGCGAGCCACAGGAGCTCCCGCTTCAGGGTCTCCTGCGATCGGAACCAGTCGCTGCCCTCGACCCCCCCGCCATCGATCTCGACGGCCGAGGTGATGCGTTCGCTCGGTGTCGATGAGCCGCTGGCGAGCCTCCCGCAGCCGCGGGAGGCGGACCCGGAGCTCGTCCAGCTCGGCGTCGGCGTCGTCGATCGAGAAGAACCGCTCTTCGGTCACGGCGTCGCTCCGATGATGGCGGGGAGCTCGCGGAGATCGCGTGATGCGCGCGCCCGCGTGATCGGGGAACCGTCCCCGGCGGTCGACGAGGACGGGGAACATGCCGAGCGCCGCCGGCGGGTCGACGTCGAACTCGGGGTTGTCGCCGACGTAGGCGGACTCCTCCGCCGACACGGACGCCCGGTCGCAGCGCGAGCCGGAAGATCCGCTCGTCCGGCTTCTCGATCGCCTTCGATCCCGGAGATGACCCGGACCGGGAACAGCTCGATGAGCTCGTGCACGCCGAACCAGTCCTCGAGCCATGCCTCGAAGTTCGACACCACGCCGAGGAGCACCCCGGTCTCGGCGGAGCGTCGCCAGCGTCGGGAGCACGTCGTCGAACAGGACGTAGTTCTCCATGCGGGTGAACTCGCCGTGCAGCGAGGTCGCGAGACCGTCGCCGTCGGCGACCCCGAGCTCGTCGAGCATCCGCTCGTACACCGAGGTCCAGAACGCGCGGGAGCGCTCCGGCGACGTCGTCCACATCGAGCCGTCCCGCGCCGCTTCGGAGAACCGTGCGTAGACGTGCATCCGATGCCTCCCGAACGTCGTCCACGGATCGCTCGTGGCCCGCGTCGGCGAGCACGGTCACGAAGAGGTCGGCGAAGGAGGGATCGACGTGTACGAGGGTCTCACCGACGTCGAAGAAGACGGCGCGGAACCGCATGCCCTGAGGATAGGCCTTCGATCCTCGGGCTTCACGCGCGGGCGCGGGCCTCGAGGTCGCTCCACAGCCGGTCGATCTGCGGCTCCAGCTCCGCGAGCGACCCGTCGTTGTCCACGAGGACGTCCGCCACCTCCATGCGCTGCTCGTCGGTCGCCTGGGCGGCCATCCGACCGCGCACGTCCTCGGGCGAGAGGTCGCGGTCCGACGCCACCCGCGAGACCCGGAGGTGGGGCGACGCCGTGACGACGACCACCACGTCGAAGGCGGGCGCGAGTCCCAGCTCCACGAGGAGCGGGCTGACGTAGACGACCACGCTCGCCGCTGTCGCGGAGCTCCTCGACCCGCTCGCCGAACCGCCGCGCGACCTCGGGGTGGACGATCGCCTCGAGAGCGGCGCGCCGCTCGGGATCGGAGAAGATGATCGCGGCCAGCCGTGCCCGGTCGAGATCGCCATCGGGTGCCAGGACTCCCGGACCGAACGTGTCGACGACGCGATCGAACCCGGTCGTCCCGCGCGCCACGGCCTCGCGCGCGAGGTGGTCCGCATCGATCACGATGGCCCCCCGCCGCTCGAGGAGGCGAGCCACGGTGGACTTGCCGGATCCGATCCCGCCCGTCAGGCCGACCAGGAGCACGATCCCGCCCCTACTCGGATCTCCCCTCGCGTCGCTTCAGGTCCTCGAGGATCGCCTCGAGCGAGACCTCTTCGTCCGATGCGGGCTCCTCGGCGGCACCCTCCGCCGCGGGCGGTTCCGCGGCCACGTCGGGCGCCGGCTGCGGTTTCCGGCTGCTCCGTTCGGGCACGGCCTCGGCCGCTCAGGCTCCGGTGCGGGTTCCGGCTCCGCCGTCGGGCTCGACCGACCGCCGGCTCCACCGCCGGCTGCCGCCGTCGCCGCCGGCTCGTCCGTCTCCGCTTCGGCCACCGCGACGGCGTCGAGCACCGCCTGCGGGATCTGGACCGTCTGGACGAGCGGGCTCGGCGGGAGCGCGCTCGGGCTGCTCGGGCTCGACCTCGATCTCCGTGGTCTTGGCCGGAGCGGGCGTGACCTGTCGCATCGACAGGCTCACGCGCCGGCGCGACACGTCGACGTCGACGACCTTCACCTGGACCTCGTCGCCGACCGACAGCACCGACTCCGGCGTGTCGACGTGCTCGTGGGAGAGCTCCGAGATGTGGACCAATCCTTCGATGCCCTGGGCGACCCGGACGAACGCGCCGAACGGCACGAGCTTCGTCACCTGACCGGCGATCACCTCGCCCGCCTTGTGCAGCCGCTCGAACTCCTTCCAGGGGTCCTCCTGCGTCGCCTTGAGCGAGAGCGAGACGCGCTCGCGGTCGAGCTCGACGTCCAGCACCTGGACCTCGACCTCCTGGCCGACCGTGACGACCTCGCTCGGGTGGTCGACGTGCTTCCAGGAGAGCTCGGACACGTGGACCAACCCGTCCACGCCGCCGAGGTCGACGAACGCGCCGAAGTTCACGATCGAGGAGACGGTCCCCTTGCGGCGCTCGCCCTTCTCCAGGTTCTCGAGGAACTTCTTGCGGCCCTCGGACTGCGACTCCTCCAGGAAGGCGCGCCGGGACAGCACGACGTTGTTCCGGTTGCGGTCGAGCTCGATGATCTTGCACTCGAGCTCGGTGCCGATGTACGGCTGGAGGTCGCGCACCCGCCGGAGGTCGACCAGCGAGGCGGGCAGGAACCCGCGGAGGCCGATGTCCAGGATCAGGCCGCCCTTGACGACCTCGATCACGGGTCCCTTGATCGTCTGGCCCGACGCCATCGTCTCCTCGATCCGGCCCCAGGCGCGCTCGTACTGCGCGCGCTTCTTCGACAGGATCAGGCGGCCCTCCTTGTCCTCCTTCTGCAGGACGAGGGCCTCGATCCGGTCCCCGACCTTGACGACCTCGTTCGGATCGACGTCGTGGCGGATCGACAGCTCCTTGGACGGGATCACGCCCTCGGACTTGTAGCCGATGTCGAGGAGGATCTCGTCGCGGTCGATCTTCACGACCACGCCCTCCATGATGTCGCCGTCCTTGAAGTCCCGGAGCGACGCCTCCATCGCGCGGACGAGCTCCTCGGGCGTGTAGTCGTCGCCCTCCGGCTCGAGCGTGGCGACGAGGGGTGCCTCGTTCGTCGGCGCCGCAGGCTCGGGGTCGATCTCGCCGGTCGGCTCGGTGTCGGTCTCGGGGGTCGCGCTGTCGGCTCGTCGCGGTGCGGTCCGGCTGGCCGCTGCCTCGTCGACGATCTGCTCTGAGGTCTCGACGGCTGTGTCGGGGCCGCTCTCGGTGGTGGTCTCGGTCTCACTCATGCGGTGGGTCTCCTTCTGGCACGCGGGGCTCACCGCATCGCGGGTTGGGATTTGCGACGCGGCACGCGAGCGATCCGCGGGCCGAGGGAAGGGTAGGTGACCAGCGCAAACGCCGTCAATGCAGCGCCTCGGAGGAAGTCAGTGCCCTTCGGGCGCCGCCTCCGACCAGTTCGGCGCCGACCCCGACGTCCGCCCGGAGGTCGACGACGAGCTCCACCGCGCCCTCCATCCGGCCGCGGATCAGGTCGCACGGCCTCCTCGGCGTGGTCCTTCGCGACCTCGAAGACCAGCTCGTCGTGGACCGTGAGGAGCATGTGGCAGTCGAGCTCCGGCCGCTCGCGAAGCGCCCGGTCCACCGCGATCATCCCCACCTTGAACACGTCCGACGCGCTCCCCTGGATCGGCGCGTTCAGTGCCTGCCGTCTGCCGAGGTCGCGCACCCGCGGGTTGGCCGCCTGGAGCTCCGGGATGTACCGCCGCCGTCCCAGAAGGGTCTCGGTGAACCCCTCCACCGTCGCCCGGTCCACCTGGTTCTGGAGGTAGTCCTTGATCGCCGGGAAGCCGTCGAAGTAGGCGTCGATGAACTCCTGCGCCTCGTCCGCGGTGATCCCGAGCCGGGTGGCGAGACCCCAAGCGTTCATCCCGTAGGCGAGGCCGTAGTTGACCGCCTTCGCGCGCCGACGCATCTCCGCGTCGACGTGCTCGGGCGGAAGGTCGAACACCTTCGCCGCGGTGGCCGCGTGGATGTCGAGCCCCGAGTCGAAGGCCTCCCGCAGCCCGGCATCCCCGGAGAGGTGCGCGAGGATGCGGAGCTCGATCTGCGAGTAGTCGGCGACGAGCAGCACCTGGTCGTCGGCACCCGGGATGAACGCGCTGCGGATCTGCCGGCCGAGCTCCGAGCGGATCGGGATGTTCTGGAGATTGGGGTTCGAGGAGGAGAGCCTGCCCGTCGCGGCCACGGTCTGGTTGAACGACGTGTGCAGCCGGCCGTCCTTCGCGTCGACCAGCCTGGGGCAGCGCCTCCAGGTACGTGGAGTTGAGCTTGTCCAGCTCGCGCCACGACAGCAGCGCGTCCACGATCGGATGCGCGTCGCGGAGCTTCTCGAGGACGCTGGCGTCGGTGGACAGTTCGCCCTTGGGCGTCTTCTTCCCGGGCTGGAGGCCCAGCTGGTCGTAGAGGATCGCCCGGAGCTGCGGCGGCGAGTTCAGGTTGAACTCCTGGCCCGCGTGCCGGAACACCTCGGCGTGCAGGGTGGCCATCCGGTCGCGGACCGACTCCCCCATCTCCTCGAGGTACGGGACGTCGAGGCGGACCCCGCGTGCCTCCATCCGCGCGAGGACGGACGCGAGCGGCAGCTCCACGTCCTCCAGCAGCGGCCGAAGGCCCTGCCGGTCGATCTGCTCTTCGAGGACCGGCGCGAGGAGGGATACGGCCGCGGCCTCTGACGCCACGTGCCGCCAGGGATCCTCCGTGAAGAGCTGCATCTCCGTCTCGTTGGCTGCCCCCTCCCCCTCTGCTCCGAAGAGGTCGGTCCCGAGGTAGCGCTCGCAGAGGGCGGCCAGCGGGTAATCGGCCGTCCCCGGCTCTAGGAGGTACCCCGCGAGCATCGTGTCGAACGCGACCCCTTCGAGCACCGCGCCGGCGCGGAGGGTGACCCGCTCGAGCGCCTTGGCGTCGTGGGTCCACTTCCGGGTCGAGGGGTCCGCGAGACGGTCGGCGACCGGGCCGGGTCCGGGAAGGGCGGCGTAGGCAGCCTGGGCGCCGCCCGCCGACACCGCCAGCCCGACCAGCACGTCGTCCTCCTCCTGGATCGCGACGCCCACCGGGCCGTCGGCGAGGATGCTGGCGAGCTCCTCCGGCTCCACCCGCCGGAGGTCCAGCTCCGCGACCTCCACCTTCGGCTTCGCGTCCTTGGCCAGCTCCATCAGCCGGTCGAAGAGGCTCCGGAACTCGAGCGAGGTGAACAGGCGGCGGACCTCCTCGACGTCCCACTCCCCCATCACCGCGTCCTCGGGCGCGAAGTCGAGATCGACGTCCGTGACGATCCGTGCGAGGTTCTTGTTCAGGGCGAGCCGCTCACCGGCCGCCTCGATGTTCTCCTTCAGCTTCCCCTTCAGCTCCTCGGTTCGGCTGAGGAGCTCCTCGACGGAGCCGAACTGCTGGACGAGCTTCGCCGCCGTCTTGTCCCCCACGCCCGGGACGCCGGGGATGTTGTCGGACGTATCCCCTTTGAGCGCCACGTACTCGAGGTACTTCGACGGCGGGATGCCGTATCGCTCCTCGACGGCCGCCTCATCCATGAGGGCGATGTCGGAGATCCCTCGACGGTTGAACAGGACCCGGAGCCCGGGACGGACGAGCTGGAAGAAGTCGCGGTCGGCCGTGACGATCGTCGCCTCGATCCCCTGCTCGGCCGCCCGGATGGCGAGCGTGCCGATCGCGTCGTCGGCCTCGTGATCGGTCACCAGGAGCATCCGGATCCGGAGGGCCTCCACGACCTCCTGGATCAGCCCCAGCTGGGGTCGGAAGTCCTCCGGCGTCTCCCGGCGTCCCGCCTTGTACTCCGCGTCCATCGCCAGTCGGGCGGTCGGCTTGCCCACGTCGAAGGCCACGGCGATCAGGTCGGGTCGCTCCTCCGCGAGGAGCTTGATGAGCATCGAGGTGAACCCGTAGACGGCGTTCGTGACCTGGCCCGTGGTGGTGGCGAGGGTGCTCGGCAGGGCGAAGAAGGCCCGGTACGCGAGCGAATGGCCGTCGAGGATGAAGAGTCGGCGAGGCTGGTCCGTAGGATCGGAGGGGGGCGCCACGGCGTCATGCTAACCGGGCTCTCCGACGCGCCGGATGGGGCCTGGACATCAACGCGCGGCGGCCGTTTGGCCAGATGATTCGGTACCGAATCGGATTGACGTGAATCCGACCTCCTGAGTAGGATTCGCGCCGTCGACATCCGCGATGCGGGACACCGCGCGAACGACGGGAGGGATCCATGGGAGCGTCCTTCGTCATCGCCCTCCGCGAGGGCATCGAGGCAGCGCTGATCGTCTCGATCGTGCTCGCGTACCTCAAGCAGCTGGGTGCGAGCGATCGCGCCCGTCTGGTGTGGTGGGGCACCGGACTCGCAGTCGCATTGTCCGCCGCGATCGGCACCGCGATCTTCATCGCCGGTGCCGAGTTCGAGGGCGAGGCGGAAGAGATCTTCGAAGGACTGGTGACGCTCGCCGCCGTCGGCGTGCTGACCTGGATGATCTTCTGGATGCGACGTCAGGGTGCGCGCATCAAGTCCGAGTTGCAGGAGAAGGTCGACACGGCGCTCGTCGCCGGCGGCCTCGCACTCGCGGGCCTGGCGTTCTTCGCCGTCCTCCGCGAAGGTATCGAGACCGCGCTCTTCCTGTTCGCCGCCGCGAAGGGAACCGCTGTCGAAGGCACCGTGGTCGCGCCGGCCACGCAGATCACCGGCGCGGTCCTCGGACTGGCGCTCGCCGTGATCCTCGGAGTGCTGCTGTATCGCGGCGGCATCCGCATGAACCTGCGCTCGTTCTTCCGCGTGACGGGGCTGATCCTGATCGTCGTTGCGGCGGGGCTGTTCGCCTACTCCTTGCACGAGCTGCAGGAGGCGGGATGGCTGCCCGTCCTCGAGGCGCACGCGTTCGATCTGTCCGCGAGCCTCCCGGACGACGCCGGGGCAGGTGCGATCCTGCGCGGTCTGGTCGGCTACAACGCCGACCCCACCTGGCTGGAGGTCGTGGGATGGGCCGCATACCTCGTGGTGGTGGGCGGGCTGTTCCTGCGGCGACCGGCCCTGACGGGAACGAAGTCTCGACCCGAACACGAGACTTCCGTGACCGGCGCGACGCACGTGGAAACCGACGCCACGCGCTGAGCGGATCGCGGAACCGCGTCGAGTCGTGTCACTCTCTTTGCGTGCCTGCGACCTGCGACGATGAGGATCGATCCTTGCTCCGCAAAGGTTCTCGCCGTACGCCCTTCGGGTTGACATCCCTCAACCTCCCGTTTACAGTCCGCGACGGTCCTCAACGGGACGCGAGCCACGACCGGTTCCGACCGGCCGCGGTGGCGGTCCGAGGAGACCATCGCAACGGGCCGCGTCACCGCGAAGCGGCGCTCGCGTATGGGGAAGGCGCGAGCGCTACGGATCGGAGACGCGGCTCGTTGCCGTTGCGGGTCTCAGAGGACCGCGTCGAGGAATCGACGTGTCTCGGAGAAGCGCGTCGCGCCGAAGATCTCATCCGGCGTCCCCTCCTCGAGGATCGTCCCCTCGTGGAAGAAGGCCATCCGGGTCGCGACCTCGCGAGCGAACCCCATCTCGTGCGTCACGACCATCATGGTCATGTGCATCTCCATCGCCAGGGCCTTCATGACCCCCAGGACCTCACCGATCAGCTCGGGGTCGAGCGCCGACGTCGGCTCGTCGAACAACATCACGTCGGGCTCCATCGCGAGCGCGCGCGCGATCGCCACGCGTTGCTGCTGTCCTCCCGACAGCCGGATCGGATATTCCTCGGCCTTGTCGGACAGGCCTACGCGGTCGAGGAACTCCATCGCGACCCGGCGGGCCGAGGCCTCCTCGATGCCCTTGACCGTCGCCGGTCCCTCCATCACGTTCTGCAGCGCGGTCATGTGGGGGAACAGGTTGAACTGTTGGAAGACCATGCCGCAGTGCATCCGGAGCTGCCGAATCTGTTCCCGTTTGGATCGGATCCGATGGCCGCCTTCGATGCGCAGCCCCGAGACCTCGATCGTTCCTTCCGTGGGCTCCTCCAGGAAGTTGATGCAGCGCAGCAGCGTCGATTTGCCGGATCCGGAGCGACCGAAGACCACGATGACCTCGCCCTCGTCGATCTCCATGTCGACGCCCTTCAGCACCTCCAGGTCCCCGAAGGACTTGTGGAGGTTCTCCACCCGGACGACGGCCTGGCCGTCGGGAGCCGTCACGACCGGTCCTCCGGCGGAGGCCCGGGCTCCGGCGGCTCGAGGATCGTCGGGATCACTCCCCCGTGGACGGGCGGCGCCGGCACCGGCTCCTCCGGAGCATCCATCGCGTACCCGGCGGCCGCTCCGTGGGCTCCCCCGCCTCCCGCCCCGGTCACGATCACCTTCCGACGCTCCCGGCCCTTCGGGCCCACCGACGGTCCGCACGTATCCCCTGCTCACCCGGCGTTCCAGGCGGCTCTGGAAGTACGTGAAGATGGCCGTGAGGGCCCAGTAGATGGCGGCGGCGGTCACCAGCGCCTCCATGGGCCGTACGTCCGCGTTCCCGATCAGCTGCGCCCGACGGAAGAGCTCCATCGACTCGATGGACTGGCCGAGGACGGAGACCAAGGCGGTGTCCTTCATCATCGCGATGAACTCGTTACCGGTCGGCGGGATGATCACCCGGAAGGCCTGCGGCAGGACCACCCGGCGCATCTTCTGCCGGTAGGTCATCCCGAGGGCGTCGGCTGCCTCGGTCTGCCCGTGGCTGACCGACTGGATGCCCGCGCGGAAGATCTCCGTCATGTAGGCGCCGTAGTTGAGCCCGAGCACCACGACTCCCACCTGGAAGGCGGGCCACGTGAAGATGTCGTCGAAGTCCTCCGGGGAAGTTCGGGGAACTTGTCGCGGTGAGGTTCATGCGCCGTCCGTCGGGATCGCGAGGTAGAACAGGAACAGCTGGACGATCAGCGGCGTGCCCCGGAAGAACGACGTGTAGAAGCCGCTCACGCCGTAGGCGATCGGGTTCTCGAGACAGTCGCCCGAGCGCGCCGAGGAGCGCCAGCACGATCGCCAGCACGATCCCGCCCGCCGCCATCACGAGGGTGAAGACCAGTCCGCGGGCGATGAAGCCGATGTGTCTCCCGGATCCACGCGTTGTCGAACGACGAAGCCCAGAACAGGAACCCATGAGCACCCCGAGGATCCCGAGCCAGACCACGGCGACCTTCGCCCGGAACGGGACGCCGGCGCTCGCGAGCGCCAGGCGATTCATGCGATCAGGGCGCGGAGCGAGCGGGGGCCGCGCCGCAGCCCCCGTCTCGTCCGTCGTCCATCTCACGCCCTCCGTCGAGGTGCTACGCGACCTCCGAGACGTCCGCGCCCGCGTACCACTTCGCGGAGAAGCCCGAGAGCGTGCCGTCCGCGTGCATGTCCGCCACGATGCCGTCCACGGTCTCCATCAGGCTGGTCCCGTCCAGCTCCGATGACTTGTCGAACGCGACCGACAAGGGCTCACCGAAGAGCGGGTCGCCGACGATCTTCACCGGGTTGCCCGCTCGACGAACGCCTCGGCGATGGAGCTCGCCGTCATCACCGCGTCGACGCGCGTCCCGTCCCCGAGGGCGAGATCCTGCAACGCGGTGGTGTCCGTGTCGTATCCGGCCACGGTGGCGTCGTCGATCACGAAGTCGAACTCGAAGCCCGAGATCTCGAGGCTCTTCTCCAGGAAGAACTGGTAGGTGCAGTCCGCGCACACGCCGATCCGCTTGCCGTCCAGGTCGGTGGCGAGATCCGAGATCGTCGTGTTGTCCTCGTGGACGACCACCACGGCCGGGACGAAGGCGTAGGGCTCGGTGAAGTTCAGCACCTCCTGGCGGTCGTTCGGTGGGCGTCATCGAGCCGACGCTCATGTCCCAGCGATCGTTCCAGCTCCCGGCGGTGAGGACCTCCCAGTCCGGGGTCTCCCACTCCACCTCGACACCGAGACGGTCCGCGATCTCGTTCGCGATGTCGATATCGAAGCCCTCGTACTCACCCGTCTCGGGGTTCAACTCGGACGCCGGAGGATAGGCGGGGTCCGTCGACACGCGGATCACGCCGTCGGTGCAGATCTTGGCCAGCAGGTCACCGGCGTTCGTGTCGTAGGTGGCGCAGACGGTTTCGTCGGCCGGGTCACCGTTCCCGGTTGTTGGCGGGGCGGGATCCTCGCCGCAGCTGGCCGCGACGAGCGCCAGAACCCCCAGAAGCACTGCGATCCGTCGGAAGCCGACCTTCATGTATCCCCCTTGGGTCGATGAACGGGCGTCCTCGATCATGCGCCCTTCGGCCGGACTCTAGGGCAGGACCGGTCGCTGGGCAACGCAGTCAGGCCGGTGCGTCGGTGCGCCGTTCGACCGGGAGCCAGCGAGAGCCCGCGGCACGCCACGTGCCCACCCGGAGGGTGTCGGGTGCCCGCGATCCGTCCGGCTCGAAGCGGTAGTCACCCGCGAGCCCGGGGATCTCGGCCGGATCCTCGAGCGCGGCCGCCAGCACCTCCCGCAGATCGTCGCCGCCGGCGCCGGTGACGAGGCTCAGCAGGAACCGGCCGGCGTCGTAGGCCTCGACCGCGTACGGACCGGGTGGAGCGCCGCTCGCGGCCTGGAGATCGTGCACGAATCGCATGTGCTCCGGCTCCAGGGACAGGTCGATGCTCACACATGCGCACGAGGTGATCACGTCACGATCGGCGGTGGCGAGCGCCAGCCCCTCGTCCGTCCCGATCCTCGAGGTGCCGACCACGAGCGCCGGAGCCTCCGGCAGCCGGGAGAGCACCGCCCCCGCTCCCGACGTCCCGCCCGTCCACGCGAGGACCGAGCAGCGCGAGCTCTCGATCCGATCGGCGACCGCGTCGGTGATCGCCGCATCTCCTTCGGTGATCACACCGACCATCGCGACGTCCGGGTCACCCGCCGCTCGGCCAAGCTCCTCGGCCGTGGTGAGCAGGGCGCGGCTGGTCGGATGCTCGTCGCCGGCCACGCACAGCGACACGCCCTCCGGAGCCACGTCGGCCGTCGAGAGCAGGAGCACGGCCTCGGATGCCTGCCCCGCCACCAGCGAGAGCCAGACCCCGCCTGTCTCGGACGGCGGACCCCACGCCCACGAGAGCGAGACGACCGGCAGGCCCTGCGCCGCCAGCAGGTCTGCCGCTCCGGCCGGGGGTGCCGTCCACGGGGCGATGACGGCGGCGATGACGTCGCGGTCCTCCCCGAGAGCCCGCAGTGCGCTCATCACCTCCGGGGGGTCGAGGCCCAGGTTCACGGGCTCGATCTCGACGGTGCCGGCCTCGTCCGCCGCGAGCTCCAAGCCCGCCTCGGCCGACGCGCTCACGAGCTCGGCGTCGGGGGGCGACCCGTCGAACAGGTACGCGATCGTGGGCTGGGAGGAGTCCGACCTGGGCGGAGCCCCCTGTGTGCACGCGGGGATCGACAGCGCGAGCAGCGTCACCAGGCTCGCTCGGATCCTCCGGTTCGCTCGGGTCCGCCGGCCCGCTACCCTAGACCGCCCCGGCCGGGATGGCGGAACAGGCAGACGCGCGGGTCTCAAAAACCCGTGGGCTTCGGCCCGTGAGGGTTCGACCCCCTCTCCCGGCACCAGGACCCACCCGCCCGTCCCGTCCACCTCCTCCATCGCCTCGGATCGTCGTCTGCGATCGCCGCTTCGATCAGGGTGGCGGGGCGTCGACGATCGCGCGAGCGACGACCAGGTCCTCGAACGCCATCCCCACGCTCTTGAAGACGGTCAGGTCCTCGGTCGAGCGTCGGACCTCGGCTCCCCGGACGGCCTCCGCGAGGTCGGCCACCACGTGCCCCGCCTCGATCGCCCCATCGGCGATCGGGATCGCCAGCTCGCCCGCCTCGGCGAGTGCCACGTCCCGGGTCTCGACCACGACCCTCCCCCGCCGCACGGTCTCGGTGTCGAGCTCCCTCGCGTCGGGGCGGTGGGATCCGACCGCGTTCACGTGGACCCCTGGCGTGAGCAGCGACCCGTCGAACAGCGGCTCCTCGGAGGTCGTGCACGTGCAGATCACGTCCGCCTCGGCGACCGACCCCGGCTCGCCCAGTCGCGCCGCGAGTCCCCGCTCGAGACCGGCCTCCACGAGGGACTCCGCCGGACCGCGCGATCGCGAGACGACGACGAGCTCGTGCACCGGGCGGACGGCGCACATCGCCTCGAGGTGCGCTCGAGCCTGTACGCCCGCCCCGAACACCACGAGCCGCGCCGCGTCCTCCCGCGCGAGGTGCCGGGTGGCCAGCCCCGAGACCGCCGCCGTTCGGAGCGCGGTGAGCGCCGTCCCGTCGAGGACGGCCTCCGGTGACTGCGTGACGGTGTCGAACAGCACGTAGCCGGCCTGGATGTAGGGGAGCCCGCGCCCGGGGTTGGACGGCGTCAGCGTGACCAGCTTCACGCCGACCCCCGCCTCGCCGAACGCCGGCATCACCAGGAGCGACCCGGCCGGCGTCTCGAGGCTGGTGCGGAGCGGGCCGGTTCCCGGATCGAGCGTGCGGAACGCCGTCTCGAGGGCGTCGATCGCGGCGACCATCGGGAGCCGGGCGCGGAGCTCCTCCGCGCCGATCAGTCGCAGCTCAGAGCTCACCCCTAGAGCTCTCAAAGCTCACCGAGGTAGGCCTCGCGCATCAACGGGTTCTGCAACAGGTTCTCGGCCGTGTCCGCCAGCACCACCTGTCCCGTCTGGATCACGTAGCCGCGATCGGCGATCGACAGGGCCATGTTGGCGTTCTGTTCCACGATGAAGACGGTCTTCCCGAGCTCGCGGATCTTCTTGATGATCTCGAAGACCTGCTCGACGAGGATCGGCGCGAGTCCCATCGAGGGCTCGTCCATGAGTAGGACCTTGGGGTCGGCCATCAGCGCGCGTCCCATCGCCACCATCTGCTGCTCCCCGCCCGAGAGCGTGCCCGCCTTCTGCTTCAGCCGCTCGCGAACCCGCGGGAACGTCTCGAACACCGTTTCGTGGGCCTCCTCCACGGCCTGGCGGTCCCGTCGGAGGTACGACCCGAGACGGAGGTTCTCCTCGACGGTCATGTCGGGGAACAGCCGGCGGTTCTCGGGGACCATCGAGACGCCCCTTCGGACCACCTCGGTCGTCGACAGGCCCGACACGACCTCGCCATCGAGGATCACCTCTCCCTGCGAGGGCGTCACGTACCCGAGGATCGTCTTCAGCGTGGTGGTCTTCCCGCTCGCGTTGCCCCCCAGCAGGCAGACCATCTCGCCCGCGTAGATGTCCATGTCGACGTCTCGGAGCACCGCCACCAAGCCGTAGTGGGTCGAGACGTTCCGGAGCTCGAGGATCGGCGTACGACCATCGACCGCGGGCGCGGCGTGCTCGCTCATCCCGCCGCCTTCGTGCCCAGGTACGCCTCGATCACGCGTTCGTCGTTCGCGACCTCCTCGTAGGTCCCTTCCGCGATCTTCTCCCCGTAGTCGCAGGCCACCACGCGGTCCGACACGCCTTTGACGACCCGCATGTCGTGCTCGATCACGATCACCGTGAGCCCGAGCTCGTCGCGCATGCGCACGATGTGATCGCGGAGCTCGAGCGTCTCCCGTGGGTTCATGCCTGCCGTGGGCTCGTCCAGGAGCAGCACCTGGGGGTCGGTCGCCATCGCCCGGGCCATCTCCAGCCGGCGTCGATTCGCGTAGGAGAGGGAGAACGCGGGTTGCTCCAGGCGGTACCCGGACAGGCGCTTGCCGAAGAACGCGAGGGCCTCCTCGGCGCGCTGCCGGATCCGCGCCTCCTCCGCGCGGATCCCGGGTGTGCGGACGATCGATCCGAAGACGCCGCCCTTGCTCCGGCAGTGCTGGCCCACCATCGCGTTCTCGAGGATCGTCATGTTCGCGAAGAGCCGGACGTTCTGGAACGTCCTCGCGATCCCGAGCTTCACGACCTGATGGGGCCGCAGCCCCACGATGCTCGAGCCCTGGTACAGGATGTCGCCGGCATCGGGCTCGTAGATGCCGGTGATCACGTTGAAGAGTGTGCTCTTCCCGGCGCCGTTGGGTCCGATCACGGACACGATCTCGCCGCGGCGCACCTCCATGTCCAGGCCGGAGAGCGCGTAGAGGCCTCCGAAGTGCTTCTCGAGACCGCGGACCTCCATCACGGCCTCCGGGCTCCGGGGCCGGACCGCCTCGCTCACGTCGTCACCTCCGCCGCGGGGCCGAGCTCGCCGGGGGTCTCCCCTTCCTCCACCGCTTTCGCCCATTCGTCCTGGGCGCGTTCCTCGTCCTGGAGCTCCCGGCTCCGGCGCACGTTCGGGACCAGGCCCTGCGGCCGCAAGACCATCACGGCAACGACGGCGGCACCATACGCGAGGAAGCGGTACTCCTCGAACTCCCGCAGCAGTCCCGGCAGACCCACCAGCACGAGCGCGCCGACGAGCACGCCGGGGATGCTCCCCAGACCGCCCAGGATCACCAGGCCCAGCACCTGGATCGACACGATCACCTGGAAGCTCGCCGGTGTCAGCGACCCGATCTTCACGGCGAAGAGGGCTCCACCGAGCGAGCCGATCGCGCCGCCGATCGCGAACGCGAGCAGCTTGAAGCGGGTCGTGCTGATCCCCATCGCGTCGGCGGTCTGCTCGTCCTCGCGCATCGCCGTCCATGCCCGCCCGATCCGCGAGGTCGCCAGTCGCCACGACAGGAACGCGGCGAGCGCGACGAACGCGAGGGCGAGGTAGTAGAAGCGCTGGGGGTCGCGGAACGCCAGTCCCCCGATCGCGGCATCCGTGATCCCGCGCATCCCGCTCGGGCCACCCACGAGCGGGACGAGCCAGGGGCTCCCTACGAGCACGGTCACCATCTCGCCCAGGCCCAGTGTCACCAGCGCCAGGTAGTCCCCCCGCAGCCGGAGCACCGGGGCGCCGACGAGCACCCCTGCCGCCGCCGCGATCAGCATCACGATCGGGATCGCCACGTAGAAGTTCAGGTCGCCCGAGATCGCAGGCTCGGGCGAGATCCCGTAGGCGTTCAGGGTCGCGCCGGTGAGCAGCGCGAGGGAGTAGGCGCCGAGCGCGAAGAAGAACACGTACCCGAGGTCCAGCAGGCCCGCGTACCCGACGACGATGTTCAGGCCGATCCCCAGGAGCGCGAACACCATCACCGTCCCGAGGACCTCGGAGATCACCGATCCGAGCAGGAGCGGGGCGGCGATCAGGAGGGCGACGGCGGCCACGCTCGCGATCAGCCGGACCGGGCTCATCGCCGGCCCGCTCCGACCGCCGATGCCCGACGAGAGGCTCCCGCGCACACGCCCGCCGTACCGCGCGTTCAGGAGGCTCACACCCGCGCTGACGGCGGCCACGACGGCGGCGCCCGCCCAGGTCAGTCCGTCGTGGATCGGGTGGTACAGCCAGTCGCGCTCCAGCGACAGCTGGTCGAGCGCGATCGGGATCACCCGCTGGAGGAAACCGAACAGGAGCGTCACCATCACGGCCGCGGTGACCGAGCGGCGGACGACCGGCGGGGCCACGCGGAGGAGGCCACCGACCACACCCGCCAGGGTCGAGAGGGCGACGAGGATCACGGCGCCGACCACCGTCGACTGCCCGAAGGCGACGAACTCCATCAGGCTCGGCGACACGTTCAGGAAGATCGGACGGATGCGCTGGTCCCCGATGAGGTCCACGAAGAGCACCGCGAGGGCGAACACGACGCCGGCGGACGCCGCGGCGACGGCCGCCGCGGCGGCCGCCTCCCCCAGCGGCATCTCGCGTCGCTCGCCGCCCTCGATCCGGGGCGCGGCGGCCACGAACCCCGCGATGAACGCGGGAAGGAGCAACATCACGCCGGCGAAGGTGATCTCGTCGCCGATCAGGAACACGTCGGTGAAGCCCCCGATCAGGCCGACGAGGGCGAGGAAGATCGTGACGATGCCGGCGAGCGCCCCGGTGCGAGCCCAGCGTCGCGCCGCCATCACACCTTCTCCGCCTCGCCGGTGCCGAGCAGACCTCCCGGGCGGAACACCAGGACGAGGACGAGGACGAGGAACACGAACGCGTCCCGCAACGAGAACACGCTCGGGATCCCGAACCCCGTGAGGATCAAGGGCGGTCCGACAGCCTGGAGCAAGCCGATCACGAACCCGCCGAGGGCAGCGCCGCCGATGCTGCCGATGCCCCCGAGGACGGCGGCGGTGAACGCCGCGATCCCCGGCCGGAAGCCCATCGTGAATTGCACCTGCTCGAAGGTGAGCGAGAACAGCACGCCGGCGATCCCCGCCAGGACTCCACCGATCGCGAACGTGACGACGATCACGCGGTCCACGTTGATGCCCATCAGACTGGCGATCTCCCGATCCTGGGCGACCGCGCGCATCGACCGCCCGGTCCGCGTCGTCGCCACGAACCATTGCAGGGCGATCATGCAGATCAGCGCGACGACGAGCACGAGCAGCTGCGTGCGTTGGACCGGCACCCCCAGGACCGTGACGTTGCCGGCCAGCACGGTTGGCTTGGGGTAGCCGTACGGCTGCGGGCCGAAGAACCCGCGGAACGCGTTCTGCAGGAAGAGCGAGGCACCGATCGCGGTGATAAGGGGGACGAGTCGTGGCGCGTTCCGGAGGGGACGGTACGCGAGCCGCTCCAGCAGGACCGCCGTCCCCACGGAGATGCCCACGGCGACGATGGTCACGATGGCCAGCGCGATCAGGGGGCTCCGGTTCAGGAAGCCGCTCTTGGCGTAGGCGTCGGCGAAGAAGAACGATCCGAAGGCACCGGCCATGAAGACTTCGCCGTGGGCGAAGTTGATCATCCGGAGGATCCCGTAGACGAGGCTGTAGCCGAGCGCGATCATCGCGAAGATCGCGCCCTGCGCCGCCCCTTGCACGATGAAGTCGCGCCACGCGCCGGCCGAGTATCCGCCCTCGGCCCGGTCGAGTCCGAGGGTGCGCCACGTGCCGAGGACGACCACGCCGCCGACGACGATCGCCAGGACGACGAGGATGATGCGCCGCCACGGCAGTCGCTCGAAGCGGCCGAGCTGAGCGACCGCCACGTGCGGGGCCTCGGTGCCCGCCAGGGTTTCCCCCCTCTCAGGGAAGGGGCCACGGGCGAGCCTCTCGGCTCGGCCCGCGGCCCCTCCGCCGTGGTTCGTTGATCGCTAGAGGACTTCGTCCAGCGACTTGGTGTCGGTGTACACGGCAGGATCGTCCGTGCCGCCCTCGACCGGCCAGCCGGGAGCCAGGAACAGACCGATCGTGACGTCCGTCGCGCAGTCTCCCGTATCGAGGCACGTGATCGCGCCCGTGACGCCCTCGTAGCCGTTCGTGGCGAAGATCGCGTCACGCAGTGCCTGGCGAGGGATCGAGAGCGACCCGTCGCCGTTGTCGATCGCGACCTCCTCGATCGCTGCGAACACGACGTTCGCGGCGTCGAAGGAGTGCGCGTGGAACACCGCGAGCGGTTCCGTTCCGAACGCCTCCTGATAGGCGGGGATGAACTCGCCCGAGTAGAACTCGTTCGTCTGGAACGCCGACAGGTCCGGCGAGGATGCCCAGACGCCATCCGCGGCAGCTCCCGCGTTCTTCAGGGTGTCGCTCGACAGGCAACCGTCAGCCACGATCAGCTCGGCGTCGGGCATGATGTCCTGCGCCTGCCTGATGATCAGCGTGCACGCTGCCACGAAGATCGGGAAGTACAGGACGTCCGGATCCTGCTCGGCCAACGACCTGAGGACCGGCTTGAAGTCGGTGTCCTCGGAGTTGACCTGCTCCGACCCGGTCAAGGTGCCGCCCCCGGCCTCGAAGTTCGCCTCGAAGGCACCGACGAGTCCCTGCGTGTAGGGGCTCTCGTCTGCGATCGTCGCCGCCGTGGTGGCGCCGAGGTCTTCGCCCAGCGCGAACTCGGCACCGATCGCACCCTGGATCCGGTCGTTGTGAGCGGTCCGGGCGTAGAACGGGTTGTGCAGCTCGGGATCGGTCAGCGCCGGGCTCGTGTTCGAGCCCGAGATGAGCGTGATGCCCTTGTCGCCGAGGATCGTGTCCGCGACGCCGAGCGCCGCGCTCGAGCAGCTCGTCCCGACCACCGCGACGATCGACGTGTCCGCAGCGAGCGCCGTGCCCGCCGTCTGACCGCCCTCGGCCGAGCACAGCTCGTCCTCGACCGTCAGCTCGACCGGGTGGTCGAGCAGCGTGCCCGGCGTCTGGTCGAACGACTCGTCGAGATAGTCGATCGCGAGATTGAGCGCGTTCACCTGGTCCTGACCGAGCGAGGCGTCCGCCCCGCTGATCACCTGTGCGGCACCCAGGTTGATCGGCTCGTCCGCACCTACCTCGACACATCCGAACTCGACGGTCGCACAGTCGACGTCGCCGCCGGCCGGGCCTCCATCGCCACCGTCGTCGTCGGCACACGCCGACGCAACGATCGTGAGCACTGCCATCAGGGCGAGCGCTTTGAACCATATGCGGTGCTTCATGAAGCCCCCCTTCTCCTCGGTTTCCCGAGATTGGATGTGACTATCACATCGCGGCCACGGTTGGCCAATCGCCGCTGCCGTTTCGCAATGGCATACGTCGGGGCGGCGAGACGGAGATGCCTCAGGCGGGGATCGCCCGACGGAACTCCGCCGCCAGCTGGACGGCCCCTTCCACGTCCCCGCCGACGACCCTGCTCATCAGGGCGCTCCCCACCACCACCCCGTCCGCGAAGGCAGAGGCCTCCGCCGCCTGTGCGGGCGTTCCGATCCCCACGCCCAAGAGCAGCGGGAGGTCCGTGAGCGGGCGGAGGGCGGCGACGATGGCCCCGGCCGTGTCCTCCACGCGGTCCCGTGCCCCGGTCACCCCGTAGGTGGCCACGCAGTAGACGAAGCCACGCGACCTTCGTCCGATCTCCGCCAGCCGCTCCCCGCGGGTTCCGGGCGCCGCCAGGAGCACCGCGTCGACCCCGCGAGCGGTCGCTTCCCGTTCGAGCTCGTCCGACTCGTCGACGGGGAGGTCCGGAACGATCACGCCGGCCACCCCGGCGGCGACGGCCCCATCGAGGAAGGACGCGACCCCATGCCGGACCACCGGGTTCACGTACGTCATCACGGCGACGGGCACCTCGATCGCGGCCTCGCGGATCGTGTCGAGGACGTCGCCGAGCCGGACACCGGCACGCAGGGCCTCCGCCGAGGCCTCCTGGATCACGCCGCCGTCCATCACGGGATCGGAGAACGGGATGCCGACCTCGATCGCATCCGCTCCCGCGGTCGCCAGCCGGCGGAGGAGGCCGGCGTCCACGCCGGGATACCCGCCCGTGACGTACGGCACGAACGCGCGTCCTCCGGCGTCGCGCCGGGCACGCAGGGCGTCCTCGAGCCGGCCCATCTAGGAGATCCCGAGGCTCGCGCGCACCGTGTCGAGGTCCTTGTCGCCCCGCCCGGAAAGGCACACGAGGATCGACGTTCCCGGCTCCAATGGTCGGTGGAGCAGCCACCCGATCACGTGCGCCGGCTCGAGCGCCGGGATGATGCCTTCGCTCCTGGACAGCGCCTGGAACCCCTCGAGCGCGTCGTCGTCGGAGGCGCTCACGTACTCGGCGAGTCCGGCGTCGCGCAGGTAGGCGTGCTCCGGTCCCACGCCCGGGTAGTCGAGTCCGGCCGAGATCGAGTGGGTCAGCGCGACCTGACCCTCATCGTCCTGCAGCAGATAGCTCATCGCGCCGTGGAGGATCCCGGGTTGTCCCTGCGTTAGCGACGAGCAGTGCTCGCCCAATCCGGAGCCACGACCGCCGGCCTCCACGCCGATAAGCCGGATCCCCGGGGCGCCCACGAACGCGGTGAACATCCCGATCGCGTTGCTGCCGCCGCCGACGCAGGCCGCGACCACGTCGGGGTCGGCGCCCCCGGTCGCGTCGCTGAACTGGGGGCGCGCCTCGTCGCCGATGACGCGCTGGAGATCGCGGACGAGCACCGGGAAGGGGTGCGGCCCCACCACGGAGCCGATGATGTAGTGGGTCGTCCGGACCGACGCGGCCCAGTCCCGGAGCGCCTCGTTCACGGCTTCCTTGAGCGTCTTCGAGCCCGCCGTCACCGGGACCACCTCGGCGCCGAGGAGCTGCATCCGCGACACGTTCGGCGCCTGTCGGTGGGTGTCCTCCTCTCCCATGTACACGACGCACGGGAGCCCGAGCAGGGCGCACGCGGTCGCGGTCGCGACGCCGTGCATCCCGGCGCCGGTCTCGGCGATGATCCGCTCCTTCCCGAGCCGCTTCGCGAGCAACGCCTGCCCGAGGGCGTTGTTGATCTTGTGCGCGCCGGTGTGCGCGAGGTCCTCGCGCTTCAGCCAGATCTCGTAGCCGAGCTGTGCGGACAGGCGATCCGCTCGCGTGATCGGTGTGGGACGGCCGACGAAGGTTTCCGACAGCATCGAGAGCTCCGCCCGGAAGCCGGCGTCATCGCGGAGCTCCGCCCATGCCTCGGCGAGCTCATCCAGCGCGGGGATCAGCACCTCGGGGACGTACCGCCCGCCGTAGGTGCCGAACCGGCCACGCGCATCGGGGAGCGTGGTGGCGATCGTCATGTGCGCAGTTCCCTCCAGAGCAGCTTCCGCACCGCACGGGCAGGGTCCTCCGCCCGCATCAGGGTCTCCCCCACCAGGATGGCAGACGCCCCGGCGGCGAGCGCGGCGTCCACGTGCCCGCGGGTCGAGACGCCGCTCTCGAGCACGCCCAGGCGATCTGCCGGCAGGCGCTCGAGACGTGCGAGCGCCGCCTCGACATCCACCTCGAGCGTTTCGAGATCGCGGGCGTTCACCCCGATCACCTGCGCATCCGTCGCGAGCGCGCGCTGGAGCTCCTCGTCCGAATGCGTCTCGACGAGGGTCCCGAGCCCGAGATCGTCCGCGGCCTCGAGGAGCGCCCGGAGCTCGGCATCCGTGAGCACGGCCACGATCAGCAGGACCGCGTCCGCTCCCGATGCGCGCGACTCGATGACCTGCGCGGGGTGAACGACGAAGTCCTTGCGGAGGACCGGGATCGAGACGGAGGATCGGACCGCCTGTAGGTCGGCGAGCGATCCCTGGAAATGACGAGGTTCGGTGAGGACGGACACGGCCGCCGCGCCGCCCGCCTCGTAGCCGCGGGCCAGGACGCTCGCGTTCGCGTCCTTCGCGATCGCGCCGGCCGACGGGGAGGCCCGCTTCACCTCCGCGATCAGCGCGGGCGGCGTGGCTCCCCTCAGCGCACCCTGGAAGTCCCTCGTGGGAGGCATGGCCGAGGCGCGCGCCATCAGCGTCGCATCGTCGAGCGGATGCTCCTGGAGGTCGCGCCGCAGGTGTTCGACCAGGTCGGTGAGGAAGCCCATGAAGGCGGCGAGTCTAGACGTGGTCGCTCAGGCGAGGGCCGAGCGAGCTTCGGCGAGATCCAGGGTGCCCTCGAGGACGGCTCGCCCGACCACCGCACCCGACGCGCCGGCCGCCCGGACGGCTCGGAGATCGTCGACCGAGTGGATCCCTCCCGCGGCGATGACCGGGCGGCCGGCGCGCACGACCCGCTTCACGGCTCCGACGTCAGGCCCCATCGACGACCCCACCCTGGCCACCGCAGTGACGAGGAACATCGGAGCTCGGGCGACGGAGAGCCATCCGAGCGTCTCCATCAGCGGCAGGTCGACGGGGTCACGGCCCCGTGATCGGATCGTGCCGCCGTCACCGACCTCGATCCCGACGATCAGTCGCGGCCCGTACGCCCCCAGGAGTTCCCGTGCCATGACCTCGTCCGCGAGCGCCCCGGATCCGAGCACGACGCGAGAGACGCCAACGGAGAGGAGGGCATCGACCTCGTCGGCCGTCCGAACTCCTCCGCCTGCTTGCACCTGGACCCGGAGGGAGACGATCGCCGACACGCACGTCGAGGTTCCGTGGCTCGCCGTGGAACGCGAGATCCATATCGACGACGTGCAGCCGGGTCGCGCCCGCCTCGACCATCGCGGCCGCTGCCGCGACCGGGTCGCCGTCGAACGCGTCGATCCGCATCAGTCCGGTCGGCGTCAGATGGGCGAGCGCTCCGTCTTTGACGTCGATCGCGGGTATCACCAAGAACACGCGAGCACGATAGAGGCACCGAGGGCCTTCAGGCGCGTCGAGCGCCGGGCGCGGGCCAGGAAGGGCTACGGCTCAGGTGACGCGTTCGACGCGGGCGGCGCCGGAGCCCAGCAGGCCGGCCAGCTCGCCCATCAGTCCGGACGGATCGACGAGGAACTCGCCCATGTCCAGCGGCTGCACGCCGTCCGTCGAATGGAACCGGACGCGGACCGGGGCCGAGCCGGGACGGGACCGGAGGAGCTCCGCCATCTTCGACAGCACCGCGTCCGTGCACGCCGCCGCCGTGAGGTCGATCACGACCGACTCTCCGCCCGCCGACGGCGCCGCCCCGGAGAGGATCGGGCTCGCGCACGTCGTTCGCGCGGATCTGGAGCTCGCGGCCGCGCCGGTCGATCCGCCCGACCACCAGCACGATCCGATCGGCGGCGATCAGGTCCGGGTCCGCCTCGTAGACGGAAGGGAACGCCACGACGTCGACGCCGGCGGCGAGCCCCTCGAGACGGAACTGCGCGTACGGCTCCCCCCGCTTCGTGTACTTCCGGGAGACGCCGCCGATGATCCCGGCGACGGTCACCAGCTCACCGTCGTCCGCCCCCTCGAGATCGCCGATCTCGTGGGTGCTCTGCGCTCGGAGATCGTCGGCGACCTCGAGGAGCGGGTGGTCCGAGACGAACGAGCCGAGCATCTCCTTCTCGAAGCGCAGGAGCTCCGGCTTGTCGAACTCCTCGCCCTCGAGGACGGACTCGTCGATCTGGCCCACGTCCGAGTCGCCGCCGAAGAGCGAGAACTGCCCGGCGGCCTCGGCCTTCCGCTCGGCGACGATCGGACCGGACACCTTGTCGTGCCCGATCAGGAGGGCCCGACGCCGGTAGCCCAACGAGTCGAACGCACCGGCGAGGATCGATGGACTCGAGCGCGCGCTTCGTGAGGACGGACGGGTCGACCTTCCGGCAGAAGTCGGAGAAGGACTCGAACCTGCCCTTGGCGGCCCGCGCCTCCATCACCTGCTGCACGGCCGCGTCGCCCACGTTGCGCACGGCCGACAGCCCGTAGCGGATGGCCTGGTCGTCGTCGGTGGCGGGAGCGAAGTCGAGCGTGGAGTCGTTCACGTCCGGCGGGAGCACCTCGATGCCCATCGCGCGGCACGCATACAGGTAATAGGGCTTGCGATCCTTGTCGTCCTTCACGGACGTGAGGATCGAGGCCATGTACGCGACCGGGTGGTGCGCCATCAGGTAGGCGGTCTGGTACGCGACCAGGCCGTACGCGCACGCGTGCGAGGCGTTGAAGCCGTAGTCGGCGAACGGGACGAACATCTCGAACATGTCCGCGGCCGAACGCTCCGCATAGCCGCGGTCCACTGCGCCCTTCACGAACCGCTCCTTGAAGGGCATCAGGTACTCGATCTTCTTCTTGCCCATCGCCTTGCGGAGTGTGTCGGCCTCGCCCATCGAGAAGCCGGCCATCGCCACGGCGATCTGCATCACCTGCTCCTGATAGACCATCACGCCGTACGTGCCCTGCAGGATCGTCTCGAGGTCCGGATGTGGGTACGTCACCGGCTTGCGGCCGTGCTTCCGTTCGGCGTACTCCGTGTGCAGGCCGTTGTTCAGGGGCCCCGGCCGGTACAGGGCCACGAGCGCCATCAGGTCCTCGAACCGGTCCGGCTCCAGGAGTTTGATCAGGCTCCGCATCCCACCGGACTCCATCTGGAACACCCCGGTGGTCTCGCCTCGCCGCAGCATCGCGTAGGTCTCAGCGTCGTCCAGGGGCACGTGATCGATGTCGAGCTCCGTGCCCCGTGCCCGGAGGTGCCGGAGCGTGTCCTCGATCACCGACAGGTTGCGCAGGCCCAGGAAGTCCATCTTGAGCAGGCCCAGCTTCTCGACGCCGTGCATGTCGAACTGGGTGACGATGCGCTTCGAGTCGTCCCGTGAGTCCTTGGACAGCTTCAGGGGCAGGTACCGCACGAGCGGCGCGTCGCCGATCACGACGCCGGCGGCGTGCACCGAGTCCTCGCGGCGCAGTCCCTCGAGCGCGCGGGCCGTGTCGACGATCTCCTTCGCCTCCGGCTCGCGCTCGTAGGCGACGGCCAGCTCCGGCGACAGCTTCAGCGCCTCCTCGATCGGGTGGTCGCGACCCATCACGGGGGTCGGATACATCTTGCAGAGGCGGTCCCCCACGGCCGGCGGGAACCCGAGCACGCGGGCGGCGTCGCGGATCCCTTGCTTCCCCTTGATCGTCTGGAACGTCACGATCTGCGCGACGTGATCGGCGCCGTACTTCGCGCTCGCGTAGCGGATCACCTCGTCACGCCGGCGCTCGTCGAAGTCCATGTCGATGTCCGGCATCTGGATCCGTTCGGCGTTCAGGAACCGCTCGAAGATCAGGCCGTAGCGGAGGGGGTCGACGTCGGTGATCCGCAGGCAATAGGAGACGACCGACCCGGCGGCGGAGCCCCTCCCGGGCCCGACGCGGATCCCCTGCTCGCGCGCGAACCGGATCAGGTCCCACACGATGAGGAAGTAGCCCGCCAGTCCCATCTGGAGGATCACACCGAGCTCCAGATCGAGTCGGTCGCGGATCTCCTGCGGCAGCGGATCGCCGTAGCGCTGGGCCGCGCCCGCGCGGGTCAGCTCCCGGAGGTAATCCTCGAGCGTCCCGCCGTCCGGCGCCTCGAACCGAGGGAGGTGGTACCGGTCCTCCGGAGCGGCCGCGTCGCCGTAGATCAGCTGGAGGTCCACCGAGTCCGCGATCGCGAGCGTGTTGTCGCACGCCTCGGGGAGCTCGGCGAACAGCGTCCGCATCTGCTCGGAGGACTTCAGGTAGAACTCCTCCGCGTCGAACCGGAGCCGTTTCGGATCCGACTGCAGCTTCTGCTGCTGGATGCACAGGAGCACGTCGTGCGGCTTCGCGTCGGCCGCCGTCGTGTAGTGAAGGTCGTTCGTCGCGACCAACCCGATCCCGAGCTCCCGCGCGAGGGCGACCTGCCGGGGCGTCACCCGCGCCTGCTCGGCCAGGCCGTGGTCCTGGAGCTCGATCCAGTAGTGCTCCGCCCCGAAGATGTCGCGGTAGTCGGAGGCAGCCTGACGAGCACGCTGGTCCTGGCCGGCGAGCAGGAGCTTCGACAGCTCCGAGGACAGGCACCCCGACAGGCAGGTCACCCCTTCGGCGTGCTCCGCGAGCAGCTGCTTGTCCATCCGGGGGCGGTGGTAGAAGCCCTCGAGGTGTGCCGCCGACACGAGCTGCAGCAGGTTCCGGTAGCCGGTCTCGTTCCGCGCGAGCAGCGTCAGGTGGTGGTACTTCTCCTCGTTCTCGCCGGGCTCGCGGTCGAATCGGGACCCCGGCGCCACGTAGGCCTCCACGCCAAGGATCGGCTTGATCCCGTGTGCCAGCGCGGCCTCGTAGAAGCCGAGCGCTCCGAACATGACCCCGTGGTCGGTGACGGCGACGGCGGACATCGCCATGCGCTGGGCCTCGGAGAAGATCGTGGGCGCGGCTCGGTTGGACGCGGGGGCCTCGATCCGCGCCGCCCCGTCCAGCAGCGAGTACTCGGAGTGAACGTGCAGATGAACGAAGCCGTCTCGCGCCGCCGTGGTGACCTCCGGAGAGGGGTTCTGCACATCCCGGTTTTCCACATCTGGCCCCGGTCGATGTGGAAACTTACATGACTGTGATTCGTCGGGCGCTCAAGGTACGTCTCCTCCCGGGCGCCGTCAAGCGAAGCAGGTCAACGGAGCCGTTCGAGGGCGGCGACGAGCTCCGGCGGGAGGTCCTCCTCGAGCGAAACCTCCACCCCCGTGAGGGGATGAACGAAGGAGAGCCGCCAGGCGTGGAGGAAAGGACGATCGAGCCCGGCGGCTCGGGCGTCGTTCCCTCCCCCGCCGTAGGCGCGATCCCCGAGGATCGGGTGTCCGATCGCCGCCAGATGGACCCGGATCTGGTGGGTGCGTCCGGTGCGAGGGGTCGCCTCGAGGAGGGTCGCGCCCGCCAGGCGCTCTCGCACCGCGAAGCCGGTCTCGGCCCGCCTCCCCTCGGTCGCGTCGACCACGATCTTCGAGGCGCGCCGGCCGAGAGGCGCGTCGACGGCGAAGGCCTCGTTCGCGACCCGTCCCCGGACGACCGCGAGGTAGGTGCGGTCGACCGCGTGATCGTGGAACAGCTGCCGGAGGGCTCCGTAGGCCTCGTCGGTCCCGGCGACGACGAGCAGCCCCGAGGTGCCGGCGTCGAGCCGGTGCACGATGCCCGGTCGAAGCGGGCCGCCGGCCGCCGCGAGGGGGACCCCCATCCCGAGCAACCGGTTCACCAGCGTCCCGCCTCGCCGGCCTGCGGTCGGATGCGTCACGAGGCCGGCCGGCTTCGACACGACCGCCAGATGCTCGTCCCGATAGCGGATCGGCACCGGTGGACCCTCGGCCTCGAGCGGAGCATCCGCCTGGATCTCGATCGTCAGGCGCTCCCCCCCACGGAGGCGGAAGGACTTCTCCCTGGGCTGCCCGTCGACCCGGACCGTCCCCGCGGCGATCGCTCGTTGGACGTCGGCGCGCGGCAGCCCCGTGATCCGGGCCACGACCGCGTCGAGTCGGCCGGCCTCCGCCTCGACGGTTCGCTTCACGTCTCGGCCTGCGCGGGTTCGGAGTCCTCCCGCCGCTCCCGGAGTCCCGTCCAGGCGAGGAGGATCGCACCCACGACGATCGCGGTGTCCGCCAGGTTGAAGACGGGCCAGACCTGGAAGTCGATGAAGTCCACGACGCGTCCTCGCATGCCAGGGGCCCGGATCGCACGGTCCGTGAGGTTCCCGAGTGCCCCGCCCAGGACGAGCCCGAGCGACGCACCGACGAGCCGGCTCGTGTGACGGAACGCGGTGGCGAGGATGATCACGGCCACCACGGTGCTCACCCCCACGAAGAACCACGGGGCGCTCTGGCCGATGCTGAATGCCCCGCCGGAATTCTCCGTGAACCGCAACGTCAGGACACCGGGGACGAGCTCGACCGGGCTGCCGGGGAGCGAGGACTCCGCGAGGATCTTCGTGACTCGGTCGAGACCGTAGGCCAGGACCGCCGTCGCGAAGAGCGTCTGCGCCGCACGGCTCCGCGGCGCGTTCACGCGATCAGCGGCGCGACTGGGCGGCCTGCGCGTCCTTGATGCAGAGCTCCGCGTACGGGAGGGCCTTGATCCGCGCCTTCTCGATCGGCTTCCCGCAGCGCTCGCAGAGTCCGTACGTCTTCGCGTCCATGCGCTTCAGGGCCCCGTCGATCTTCCGCAGGAGGTCGCGCACGTTGTTCTCGATCGAGAGGTCCTTCTCGCGTTCGAACGTGGCGGTGCCGGCGTCGGCCGACTCGTCGTCGAGCCCGACGTCGCCCGCCATGTCCGACTGGGTCGCCGCGAAGGAGCCCTCGACGATCGAGGTCAGCTGGGACTCCAGATGCCCACGCTCCTCCGTGAGGCGGGCTCGGAGGTCCTTGATCTCCGCCGCGGTGAGCTTCGTCTGCGTCATGGGGGCGAAGGGTAGCACGTCGACGCATCGGCCCGTCCCAAGGCCCTTCCGAGGTGGGTGCTTCACCGGAGTCGTTGCAGCACTTCATCTCTGCTCAGACCGGAGACCTCGGATACCTTCTCGCGCGATCGCCGGCCTCGACGGAGGGTGACGCTCGACGACACCACGCCGAGAGCCGTCGCGAGCGCCTTCCGGACCTCCTCCGTCGCCCGCCCGTCCTCCGGTGCGGAGCGGACCCGGACCACGATCCGGCCGGCCGACAGCTCCACCGCCGTCCGATCCGATCGAGGCTTCGACGCGGACCGTCACGCTCGCCACGCGGTGTAGCATGCACGCGGAAGGCGACGACGGGAACGCGTCGCGGGGACGGCAGAGCACGAGCGAGCCGGGGACGGTGGGAGCCCGGTGCCGAGCGCCTCGCGAACATCCTCCCCGAGCCCCTGCCCGAACCGGCCGGTCTCGGTCCGTGGGAGGCACAGGCGGGTCCGCCCGTGACAGCGGCAGGCCGTGATCGCGGCCGTGAGCGGTCGGTCGCCGCGAGGCGACCGGCAAGCGAGGTGGTACCGCGGGGCTCGCGCCTCGTCCTCGCAGCGGGCGAGGACGAGGCGTTGCTGTCGTGGAGGACGACGGATGGTGAACGACGAAGGCCCCGGGTACGAGCCGGTCGATCCCAAGGTGCGCTTCCCGGAGCTGGAGCGGTCGGATCCTGCGGTTCTGGGACGAAGCCGACGTATTCCACCGATCGCTCGCGCAGCGCGAGGGCGCGCCGGAGTGGGTCTTCTACGACGGCCCGCCGACGGCCAACGCGAAGCCGCACATCGGCCACGCTCTCACGAGGACGTTCAAGGACGTGTACCCGCGATACCGCACGATGACCGGCCACCACGTCCATCGGAAGGCCGGCTGGGACTGTCACGGTCTCCCGGTCGAGATCGAAGTGGAGACGCGAGATCGGACTCGACGTCAAGCGCGACATCGAGGCGTTCGGGGTCGCGGAGTTCATCGAACGCTGCCGGGCGTCGGTGCGTCGCTACGTCCGAGACTGGGAGGAGCTGACGCGACGGATCGGCTTCTGGATCGACATGGACGACGCCTACTGGACGATGGACCCGGCCTACATCGAGTCGGTGTGGTGGTCGCTGAAGCGGTTGCACGAGCGGGGGCTCCTCGTCGAGGCCGACAAGGTGACGGCGTACTGCCCCCGGTGCGGGACCGCGCTGTCTGACGCGGAGGTCGCCCTCGGGTACGAGACCACAGAGGACCCCAGTGTCCACGTGCGGTTCCCGATCGCCGAGGCGGCGGATCCGCGAGCTCGTCGGCGCGTCGCTGCTCGTCTGGACGACGACGCCATGGACGCTTCCGTCGAACGCCGGCGCCGCCGTGGATCCCGAGGCCTCCTACGTCGTCGCCGAGGGCGAGGGCATGCGGTTGGTCCTCGCGGAGTCGCGCCTCGACGCGGCGCTCGGCGACGGCTGGACCGTGCGGAGGACGATCCCCGGTTACGCGTTGCTCGGCGCGCGGTACGAGCCTCCCTACCCCAACGTGGACGGGGCACATCGCGTCGTGGCCGGTTCGTTCGTCGCGCTCGACGAAGGCACCGGCATCGTGCACATGGCGCCTGCGTTCGGACCCGAGGACCTCGAGGTCGGGCGGGCACAGGGCTGGCCGGTCTTCAAGCCGGTCGGCGACGACGGGCGGTTCACCGACCTCGCCCCGGAGTTCGTGCGCGGGCTGTTCGTCAAGGACGCGGACGCGCCGATCGAGGAGGACCTGCGCGCGCGTGGGCTCCTCGTGCGATCGGGCCGGATCGAGCACACCTATCCGTTCTGCTGGCGATGCGGCACGCCACTCCTCTATTACGCGCGCACGTCCTGGTACGTGCGCACCACCGCGGTCAAGGAGCGGCTCCTCGCGGTGAACGAGGAGGTCGCCTGGTACCCCGACCACATCAAGCACGGGCGCTACGGGAACTGGCTCGAGAACAACGTGGACTGGGCCCTCTCCCGCGAGCGCTACTGGGGCACGCCTCTGCCGATCTGGCGGTGCGACGAGGGTCACGTGACGGCCGTCGGGTCCCTGCGCGAGCTGGGCGGGCGCGCCGGCCGTGACGTGACCGACCTCGATCCTCATCGCCCGACGATCGACGAGGTCGTCTTCGACTGTCCGGATTGCGGTCGCGAGGCGCATCGTGTCCCTGAGGTGATCGACACGTGGTACGACTCCGGCGCGATGCCCTTCGCGCAGTGGGGGTACCACCCCGACCTCGGGCGAGGGCAGGACGCTTTCGAGCGGCGATTCCCCGCAGACTTCGTCTCCGAGGCGATCGACCAGACGCGTGGCTGGTTCTACACGCTGATGGCGGAAGGCGTCCTGCACTTCGACTCTCCCGCGTACCGGCACGTCGTCTGCTTCGAGTTCATCGTCGACGAGGACGGGCCGGAAGATGTCCAAGTCCGTCGGCAACGTGATCGACCCGATGCCCACGATGGAACGTTTCGGCGCGGACGCGCTCCGGTGGGTGCTCCTGACGAGCAGCTCACCGTGGGCGTCGCGGCGACTGGGCGACTCGGTTCTGGAGGAAGCCGTTCGGCGCTTCCTGCTCACCCTGTGGCACGTGTATTCGTTCTTCGTGTTGTACTCGAACGCCGAGGGCGTCGATCCCGACGCGGGCGAACGCACGTCGCCGGCATCCCGTTCCGTCCTGGATCGGTGGATCCTGTCCCGACTGGCGGGGACCGTCCGGGATGTTCGGGAAGCCATGGACGCCTACGACGTCACGGGCGCCGGTCGGCGCATCCAGACGTTCGTCGACGATCTGTCGAACTGGTACGTCCGGCGATCACGGCGCCGGTTCTGGAACCCCGGCGGGGCGGGCGGCGAGGATACGTCCGCCGCGTTCCAGACGCTCCACGAGTGCCTCGTGACGACGGCGACGCTCCTGGCCCCGTTCACACCGTTCGTCGCCGAGGAGCTCTGGTCGAACCTCGCGGCCGACCGGGCCGGGCGCCCGGACTCGGTCCACCTCGCCGACTACCCGCAGGTGCACGAGGCGGTCATCGATCCTGGACTCGACGAGGCGATGGCGCTGGCGCGACATGTCGTCGAGCTCGGCCGGCGTATCCGGACCGAGACCAAGACGCGGACGCGGCAGCCGCTCGCCCGCCGCGGCGGTGCATCTCGCCCGCGGCGCGCGGACTTCGGCGAGCTGCTCGACATCGTCGCCGAGGAGCTGAACGTCAAGCGGGTCGACCTCGCGGGCTCGGCCGAGGCGTTCGGTCGCTGGCGCGCGAAGCCCGACTTCAAGGTGCTCGGCCCGCGACTCGGCGTCGGCGGTGCAGGCGCGTCGCCGCCGCGCTGGAGGAGGACGACGGGACCCTCGCCGAGCGGCTCGCCGCCGGCGAGCCGTGGATGTGCCCGGCGGGACGGCGCCGTCGTTTCGGATCGGGCCCGGCGACGTCGCCCTGAGCCAGATGCGCGCCCGGGTTGGGCGTGGCCACCGAGGGAGGCGTGACTGTCGCGCTCGAGCTCGACGCTCACGCCCGAGCTCCGGCGCGAGGGCGTGGCGCGCGAGCTGGTCCGCATGATCCAGGACGCGCGGAAGGAAGCCGGGCTCGAGGTCACGGACCGGATCGAGCTGGCGGTCGAGACGTCGGGCGAGCCCGCCGAGGCGCTCGCGCCGCATCGCGACGAGATCGCCGCGGAGACGCTCGCCACGAGCTGGGGACGAGCGAGGTCGAGGGCTTCCGACTCAGGCAGTGGAGCTCGACGGGGTCCCGGTGGTGATGAGCCTCAAGCGGGGCGACCTGAGGACGTTCCGACCGCGTCTACTCCTCGCCCCAGAACAGCTCCCGGAGCGAATCCCCGTCCTTCTCCTCCGACCGACGTGATCGTGCCGGCTCCGGCTCCTCGAGCCGGATCGGCTCGTCGGCGATCGACCCCGGTGGTCGCCGTCGGGCTCGTGTCTTCCTCCTCGTCGGGCGTCGCCGAGGCTGCCTCCTCGAGCCCTGCTCGGGCTCGGCGGCGGTGGCTCTCGTTCCCGACGGTCGCCGGCTCGGCTTCCGCCCGGCGCTCGGCACCTCCACCGCGGCCGATCGTCGCCGGCTCGGCCACCGGCTTCGCCGGCTCCGCGGTCGGGCGCCTCCGAGGTCGCGGCCCGGCGGCGACGGCATCGCGCCGGGCCGCCCGGCATCATCGACCGCAGTTCCTCCGCATGCGCCTGCACGAGCCCCCCGAGGTCCTGGAGGAACCCCTTCTCGCGCCGGAGGAACGCCTCCACCGCTCCTCGGTCCGCCGGCTCCGCGGTCGTCGGTCGGCTCGTCGGGCGTCTCGCGGCCCGCTCGGGCGCGGCGGCCCCCCGGACGCCGCAGCGCTCGTTCTCCGCGATCAGGCGCCGAGAGGGTGTCGGTCACCTGGTCGAGGAACTCGTCGACCTCGCGCATCCGGTAGCCGGCGCCGACACGGGTGACGTGGAACTCCTTCTGTTGTACGTCCAGCGGGCGTCACCCGTGCCGCCGGGCCCGGACCGCGCTCCACTCCGATCCGCTTCCGTCGCCGCGTCCTTCTTCCTCATCTCAACCTCTCATCGCCGTGGTCAGCAGACCACTGTACGCAACACGGTGAGGGCCACGAACGCAACCAGGACGGAGAGATCGAACCCACCGGTCGGCGGCACGATCCGTCGGAGCAGCCGCAGTGGCGGTTCCGTCACGTCGATGTCAGGTCGAGCGCCGCCCGCACCGGCCCGGTATGCGGGGGGCGCCACCCGGCGAGCACCGACCCAGTCCACGATCACCCGGATGAACAGGACGATCATGGCGAGGAGCAAGGCGAAGCAGATGATCTCGCTCACGAACGTGGTTCGCCGCCGTCATCGGGGCGCGATGCTAGCAGCGGCGCTGCCGGTCACCGTCGCCGAGTCACGTCAGAACTGGTTGTAGAAGCCGCCGCCGGCGATGCGCTCGCGCTCCTCGGCCGAGACCTCGACGTCGGCGGGGCGTGAGCAGGTACACGCGGTTCGCGACGAGCTCGATCTTGCCGTCGAGGCCGTAGACGAGGCCCGAGGCGAAGTCGACGAGCCTCCGGGCCGTGGAGTCCTCGGTGCCCTGGAGGTTCATGATGACGGCGGTGCCCTCCTTGAAGCGGTCGGCGACCTCGCGAGCCTCGTTGAAGCGCTTGGGCTCCGACTTGTGGATCGCGGAGGTCGCCGGCCGGACGGGCCGCGCGCGATCGTGCGCACCACGCCCTCCGCCTCGGAGGACACCTCGCGGACGGGATGGGGCCGCATGCGGCGCACCGGCGCGGGCTCCACGTCCGGGAGCTCCTCGACGAACTCCTCGTCGTCCTCGACCAGACCGAGATAGTTCAGCGTCTTCTTCCACACGCCCGTCATGTCGGTTCCTCCTCGTCACCTGGCCCGTTCCCGGGTCGTTCATCGGGCCTGGCCGCTCGGGACCCGAACAGCGCGGTCCCGATGCGGACCATCGTAGCGCCTTCTTCCACCGCGACCTCGTAATCCAACGACATCCCCATCGAGATTTCCAGCACATCGGGGTGTCGTTCCTGGAGCGCTCTCGCGGAGCTCGCGGAGCCGTGCGAACGAGGGGCGGGAGTCCTCGGGGTCGCGCGGGATCGGGGGCGATCGGTCATGAGGCCGACAGACGCAGGCCCTCGAGCGACGCGACGAGATCGGCGAACGCGGGAAGCTCGCTCGGGGCGACGCCCGCCCGCCCCTCCGTGAGGTCGACCTCGATCAACGCGTCGAGCGTCCGACCGGAGCGAGCGGCCCGACCGGCGAGCCGCCGCGCGGCCCGCTCCCCCGCGACCGTCTCCACGACGTCGGCGTGATCGGCGACCTGCGACGCCGTGCCCGATCTGCAGCGTCCCGATGAAGTGCCAGGCGACGCCCGTGATCTCGGCGCGTCGTTCCGCCCGAGCTCCTGGACGTAGTTCTCCCCCACGGCACGCACGCCGGCGTCGACGGCCCACCGGATCGACGTTCGACGTCCACGGTCTTCGTCACCGCGACGAGCGTGACGTCGCGCGGGATCGCGGCCGGCGCGGTCGCGCGGCCGCCGCGATCCGCGATCGCACCTCGTCGACGTTCGCGGCGAACCAGCGTCGCGACGTCCTCGAGCATCGAGCCCTCCGGCGTCCGGGCCCTGGAGCACGAACGGGGCGGGGAGGTCCTCTCCGGGAGGAGGCGGGGGAAGGGCGCCTCCTTCGCTCGCGACCTCCCCGCCCCGGATCGAGGGGCCGCGCGGGGCGGACGCTTCAGCTCTTCAGGAAGTCCGGGATGTCCAGGTCCTCCTGCGCGTCGAAACTGACCGGCTGGGGACTGCTCGCCGTTGGTGAAGACCCGGTCCTCGTCGTCCTCGGCCAGGATCGACGGGAGCGGTTCCTCCTCCTCGGCCGCTCACCGGGCTCCTCGAGCAGCCGGGAGAGCCGGCTCTCGAACCGACTGTCGCGAGACGGCGCGTCACCTTGTCGAAGCCCGCGGCCACGACGGTGACCCGGACCTCCTCGCCCAAGGCGTCGTCGACGACCGCTCCGAAGATGATGTTGGCGTCCGGGTGCGCCACCCGCGTGATCGCGTCGGCGGCAGCGTTCACCTCGTGCAGGGTCAGGTCGGTCGGCCCGGCGATCGAGAGGAGCACACCCTTCGCGCCGTCGATCGAGGACTCGAGCAGCGGCGAGCTGATCGCCGCCTTCGCCGCCTCCGTGGCCCGGTCCTGACCCGACCCGAGGCCGATCCCCATCAACGCCGATCCGGCTCCGGCCATGATCGACTTGACGTCGGCGAAGTCGAGGTTGATGAGCCCCGGCGTGGTGATCAGCGACGTGATGCCGTCGACACCCTGATACAGGACCTGGTCGGCCATCCGGAACGCGTCGATCATCGGCATGTTGGCGTCGGCCACCTGCAGCAGCCGGTCGTTCGGCACGACGATGAGCGTGTCGACGGCCTTCTTCAGCTCCGTGATCCCGAGGTCGGCCTGGGTCGCACGTTTGCGTCCCTCGAACCCGAACGGCCGGGTCACGACACCGATCGTGAGGGCGCCCAGGTTGCGCGCGACCTCCGCGACGATCGGCGCACCGCCGGTCCCCGTTCCGCCGCCCTCGCCGGCGGTGATGAAGACCATGTCGGCGCCCTTGATGATCTCCTCGATCTCGTCGGCGTGCTCCTCCGCGGCACGCCGCCCGACATCGGGATCGGACCCGGCACCGAGGCCCCGCGTGGTCTCCCGGCCGATGTCGAGCTTCACCTCGGCATCCGACATCAGCAGGGTCTGTGCGTCGGTGTTGACGGCGGTGAACTCCACGCCCCGGAGGCCTGCCTCGATCATCCGGTTCACGGCGTTCACGCCGCCCCCGCCGATCCCGACAACCTTGATCACGGCGAGGTAGTTCTGCGGAGCGTCCATCATCCGAATCCCTCCCGGGCCCCGGCCCGCGTACTCGGAGTGCTCGTCCTCGTGACTGCTCACAGCGCGTTGCGTGTGCTGCAGTGATGCCGTTCTCAGCTGCAAACCCTAAGGCTCCACTTGAACGTTATTACCATATCTAGCTCATGTGGAGGTAGCGACCTTACTTGGAAATCGCAGGTCCGTCAAGAAGTGCGGAGGGTCGGCACAGGGCCTCGCCTGCGCTTTCTCGTGACAATCGGATCAGGGAACAGAGACCGCCTGTGAGCCTCGTTCGAGCTGTGCCGTGGGGCTCCCGGGGACCGACACATCCGCCGAGACGATCGTGACGCCCTCCTCCCGCATCCATTCCAGGAGTGCCGTCAGGGAGACCGCTTTGGCGTCGAGCTCCGTCGCATCGCCGAACATCGCGGAGAAGCCGGCCGCGAGCCTGACCCGAACGGTGCCATCGGCCGCGACGATCACGGCGTCGACCTCGTCGCGCAGCGAAGGGCCGAGCGCCCCGGCCGTCGCCGCCGCCGCGACCAGGTCGGCCGCCTCGACGGGCCTCCCGTCGGGGGTCCTGAGCGCCGGGAGATCCGACGCTGACCCGGCGGGACCGATCACCACGCCGTCGGCGCCCACCGGTGCCCCGCCCGCACCGAGGAGACCCACCGCCGTTCGAGGGACGACCTCGATCGCGACGCGGTTCGGGAGCGACGTGGTCACCCTGGCGTGGAGGATCCTCGGGTCGCGTTCGAGCCGCCGCTCGACCGCGCCGGCATCGAGATGGAACACGTTCGAGCGGTCCGTCACGCGGGCGATCGCCAGGACGTCGGCTCGGGTCATACCGTCGGGGGCGTCGAGCCGGATGTCTCCCGCGGCGAACAGCGAAGTGTAGGTGGCGGCGACCGCGACCGTCGCGGCGAGGACGAGGGCGAGCCCTGCGACCGCGGATCGGCGCGCCGCGCGTCCGTGCGGGTCAATCGTCCGCATCGCCGACCTCGCCCATCAGTTCCACCTCGGTCTCCAACCAGATCCCCGCGTGGTGCTCCACCCGCGAGCGCACCTGCTGGATCAACCCCCACACGTCCGACGCCCTCGCGCCGGGGTCCGCGACGATGAAGTTCGCGTGCTTCTCGGAGACCCGCGCCCCGCCGAGCCGCAGTCCTTTCGCCCCCGCGGACTCGATCAGCCGCGCCGCGTGGTCACCGTCCGGGTTCTTGAAGACGGACCCGCAGTTCGGTTCGGCGAGGGGCTGCGTCCGCCGGCGCCATTCCCTGGCCTCCTCCATATGCGCCCGGATCTCCTCGTCGCCTGCGGGCTCGAGGTGGACGGTGACCCCCACCACGATGGAAGCGTCGGGGAGCTGGGATCGGCGGTACGCGAACCCCGCCTCGGGGGGCGCGAGGATCGTCGATCACCCGAACCGCTGAGGGGGAAGACCTCCACTCGATCGACGACGTCCGACATCGAGCGCCCGTGCGCTCCCGCGTTCATCTTCACCGCGCCGCCCACGCTCGCGGGGATCGCGACACCGAACTCGAGGCCCGAGAGCCGATGCCGCATCGCGATGCCGGCCAAGGCCGGCAGGGGCATCGCTCCCCCGGCGCTCAGTCTCGCACCGTCGCGCCCCGCCCAACGGAAGCCGCGACCCAAGCGCACCACGATGCCCGGGAACCCCTCGTCGGAGACCAGCATGTTGGAGCCCTTCCCGATCACGGCGACCGGGATATCCGCGGCGGCGACCGCCTCTCGTACCGCCGCGAGCGCGTCGTCGCTCTCCGCCTCGACGAAGAGGGCCGCCGGTCCGCCGATCCGGAACGTCGTCAGGGGGGCGATCGGGAAGCCCACCCGCACGCCCGCGCCCAGTCGTGCGTGGAGGATCCGCTCGGCCTCCGTAGATCAGGCACGGTCGTCGTCCTCCCGGATCCTCGCCAGCGCGGCGTCGGCCACCGTCCAGATGTCACCGCACCCGAGGGTCATCACGAGGTCACCCTCACGGACCTCTCGGGCGAGGAGCGCGATCGCATCCTCGCGGTGCGGCGCGTACACCACCTCTCGGTCGGGGGCCGCGGCTCGCACGCCGTCGACCACGAGCGCTCCCGTCACCCCGGGGATCGGCTCCTGGTTCGCCCCGTAGACGTCGGTGACGACCACGAGGTCCGCCTCCGTGAGCGCCGCGCCCAGCTCGCGCCAGAGCGCCTGGGTCCGTGAGTAGCGATGCGGCTGGAACACCGCGACGAGCCGGCCCGGCCGCCGGGCACGGGCCACGGCCAGGGTCACGGACAGCTCCGTGGGGACGTGGGCGTAGTCGTCGAAGAACCGAGCCCCGCGGACGGTCCCCCGTTCCTCGAAGCGACGATGCACACCGGCGAAGGCCGCGAGCGTGCGGGCGGCGTCGGAAGGGGGAACCCCGACGAGTCCCGAGACCGCCACGGCGGCCGCGGCGTCCAGGAGGTTGTGGGCGCCGTCGATCCCCAGCGAGAGCGGTACCTCGACGCCCTCCACGAGGAGGGAACCGCTCGCGCCCCCGGGACCCGGGGTCGTGACCGTCAGCCGCACGTCGGCGTCCGCCGAGGTGCCGTAGCGGATCGCGGCGACGCCGGCGAGCGCGACGGCGTCGCGGGCACCGGCATCGTCCGCGCAGATGACGACCCGTCCCGAGCGCGCACAGAACTCGGCGAAGGCCACGCGCAGCTCCTCCGCGCCGCCGGGATAGAAGTCCACGTGGTCGAGCTCGATGTTCGTGACGACGCCGATCGTGGCGTCCGACAAGAGGAAGGAGCCGTCGCTCTCATCGGCCTCGAAGAGGAACAGATCTCCGGCGCCGGCCTTCGCGCCGCTCCCGCTCTCGTTCAGGTCGCCCCCGATCAGGTAGGTGGGGTCCAGGCCTTCCCGCTCGAGCACGGTGGCGATCATCGACGTCGTCGTCGTCTTGCCGGTGGTGCCCGCGACCGCGATCGATCGATGCGCTTCGGCGATGGCGGCGATCGCCTGCTGACGGGCCCACACGGGGAGACCGGTCGCGTGAGCCGCCGTCAGCTCCGGGTTGTCCTCGGCGATCGCGCTCGAGATCACCACGGCATCCGGACGTCCGATCGCCGCGGCGTCATGACCCACGCGGACGCGGGCGCCCAGCGCCGAGAGCTCCCGGAGCCCATCGGAGTCCTTCAGGTCCGACCCCGTCACCTCGATCCCGCGGGCCAGGAGCAACCTGGCGAGGTTCCGCATGCCCGCCCCGCCGACGCCGATCAGGTGCACCGACCGCACTCCCTCGAGGGTGGGCACACCGAGCGTGGGGATCGAGCCGGGCCGGGGGACGTACCGCCCGCTCATGGTCGTGCCACCGATCGGACGAGCGCGGCCACCCGCTCATCGGCGTCGGGCGTTGCCCACCCGTCCGCCGCGGCCGACATCGCCGCGCGGCGACCGGCATCGTCGACCAGTGCGGTCGATCCGGTCCGCGAGTCCGCGTGGGGTGAGGTCTTGGTCGAGGAAGAGCTCCGCCGCCCCGGCGACCTCGAGCTCCCTCGCGTTCGCCTGCTGATGGTTCTCCGTCGCGTGCGGGTACGGGACGAGGATCGAGGGGATCGCGCATGCCGCAAGCTCGTGCACCGTGTTCGCGCCCGCGCGTGCGACGGCGACGTCGGCGATGGCGAGTGCCAGCTCCATCCGATCGAGGTACGGCAGGACCCGCACCAGGAGGTCCACCTCGGGCTCCGCGGCGTCGGCGACGACCGTTTCCTTGGCGGCACCCGCGAGGACCAGCAGCTGCAGGTCGGCCCGTCCGGCCAGCAACGGGATCGCGGCCGCGACCGTGCGGTCCAGGTGCAGGGCGCCCTGGCTCCCCCCCGTCACGAGGACGGTCGTGCGTCCCGGCCGGAGGTCGAGCGACCGGCGAGCCTCCGCGGCCAGCGTCTCCCGATCCGAGCGGACCGCCGCGATCTCCGGCCGGAGGGGAAGACCGGTCAGCTCGGCGCGGACCGAGCCGGGGAGCCGGGCGCGCGAGCTCTCGAACGTGAGGGCCATCGCCGTCGAGATCCTGGCCAGCAGCCGGTTCGCCAGGCCCGGCACGGCGTTCTGCTCGTGCACCACGGTGGGCACCCGCAACGAACGGGCGGCCACCACGGGAGCGATGCTCGCGTACCCGCCCATCCCGAGGACGGCTGATGCGCCGCGCACGATCGGTCGCGCCGCCACCACGGACCCGAGGGCGACGAACGGAGCGACCGCGGAGCGGATCGAGATCTCACGCCGGAAGGGGGCGGCGCGGACCCCATGGAACCGGAAGCCGGCGGCCGGGACGAGCGAGGCCTCCTGACCGGCGGGCGAGCCGATGAACTCCACCGATGCGCCGCCCGCCTGGAGCCGGTGCGCGACCGCGATCGACGGTGAGATGTGTCCGGCCGTGCCGCCTCCCGCGATCACGACCCTCACGGCCTGCCCCGTTCGTCCGTGGAGCGGGACCGCGCACGCCTCCTCCCGGTCGAGCGCACACCGTCGAGCGCGACGCTCGCCATCACGCCGACACCGGCGAGCGTCACCACCAGCGCGGTCCCTCCGAAGGACAGGAACGGGAGCGGCACGCCCGTGATCGGCAACAACCCGGTCACCGCCCCGAGGTTCACGAGGGTCTGCAGGCCGATCCATCCGGTGATGCCTGCCGCGAGGAGCCGCCCGAACGTGTCCTGAGCGCCCATCGCGATGCGGATGCCGGCGAACACCAGGATGCCGAACAGGGAGAGCACGGCGATCGCCCCGATCAGGCCGAGCTCCTCCCCGAGGACCGCGAAGACGAAGTCGCTGTGGGCGTTCGGGAGGTAGTCCCACTTCTGACGGCTGTTGCCCAGGCCCACGCCGAACCATCCCCCGGACCCCAACGCGATCAGTCCTTGCCGCAGCTGCCAACCCGCTCCGCTCGGATCGAGCTCCCAGTTGAGCCAGGCTTCGAGGAACCTCGTGCGCCGATAGTCGGTGCCGAAGATGAAGTACGCGACCGCGCCGAGTCCGGCCATCGCCGTCCATACGAGGTACCGGAGGCGGACCCCCGCGACGAACAGCAGCAGGAAGACGCTCCCGCAGATGATCAGCGTCGTCCCGAGGTCCCGCTGGAGGATCACGAGGCCCGCGACCGTGAGCACCAGCGGGCCGAGCGGGAGGAAGGCGTCCCGAGGGCGCGTGAGGTCCTTCCACGGGCGGGACAGGATCGCAGCGGCCGAGCAGATCGTCAAGAGCTTCGCGAACTCCGCCGGCTGGAGCGTGATCGGACCGAGATCGATCCACCGCGAGGCGCCGTAGAGGGACGAGCCGATCGACGGGTGGAGCGCCAGGAGCATCAACGGCATCACGCCGAGGAGCATCGGGATCGCGGCTCGGCGCCAGAACGCGGCGGGGACGCGCGCCGTCACCACCAGGCCGGCCACGCCGGCGACCGCGTAGAGCGTCTGCCGGTTGAAGTACCAGAAGCTCGTCCCGTAGCCCTCTACGGCCGAGATCGATCCCGCCGAGAGGATCATCACGAGCCCCACGATCGTCAGGAGCCCCGTCGGCACGAGCAGGAGCGTGAGGTTCCGGCGGGCCACGGCGGCCGCGGCCGCGGCGGGAGAGAGCACCTCGTCCGGACGCACCAAGCGGAGATGGGACCTCGTGAGGGGCGCGGGCTTCGTGCGCCGCCGGGCGATCGTGCGGTCAGCCACGGGCACCCGCCTCCGCGCGGAGGGACCTCGCCGCGGCCGCGAACCGGTCTCCACGCTCGGCGTAGCTCCGGAACTGATCCCAGCTCGCGCACGCCGGCGCGAGGAGGACCGCGTCCCCGGGGCGCGCGGCCGCGAACGCGTCGCGCACGGCATCCTCGATCGAGTCCGCGATCGAGGCGGGTGCGACGCCGTCGAAGACCTCGACGACTGTCGTCGGCAGCCTCGCCGATCGCGATCACGGCGCGGACGGCGACGGCGTGGTCGCGGAGCGGCGAGAGGTCCGCCCCCTTCGCCCGGCCGCCGGCGATGAGGACGACGCGGCCCGCCGCGTCGATCGCCGCCGCCGCCGCGTGGACGTTCGTGGCCTTCGAGTTGTCGATGAACCGGACGCCGTCGACGGAGGCGACGACCTCCCCCCGGTGCGGCCCCGGACGGAACGAGGAGAGGCCCGCGGTCACGGCGGTGGGCCCCGCCCCGAAGGTCAGCGCGACGGCCGCCGCCGCCGCCGCATCGTCCCGGGAGCCGGCCGGATCGGCCCTCGATCCGACCCAGCCGATGGAGGCCGTCGAGTCGGGCGACCAACTCGTCGCCCTCGAACCCGACCTCCCCGTCCGCCGGCGGTCCGCTTCGGAACCAGCGGATCGCACACGGCGCCGCCGCGGAGATCGGAGCGGAGACGGGGTCCTCGCGGTTGCCGATGTGCACGTCCGCGCCCGACTGCCGCGCGTAGACGCGCCGCTTCGCGTCGACGTACGCCTCGAAGGAGCCGTGCCAGTCGAGGTGGTCCGGGGCGACGTTCAGCAGGACGGAGATCGACGGATGGAACGACTCCTGGAGCGCCAGCTGGAAGCTCGACACCTCCACCACCAGCACGTCGCGGTCCTGCAGCGCCGCCTCGGGGAAGGGCAGGCCGATGTTGCCGCACGCGAGCGCGTCGACGGCCGCCTGCCCGCAGACAGGACTTCGACCATCGAGGTGACCGTCGTCTTGCCGTTCGTCCCCGTGACGGCGAGGTACGGGCCGCGAGCGAGCCGGGCGCCGAGCTCCATCTCCCCCCACACGAGGAAGGCCACGGTCGCGGGCCCAGCGCACGACCTCCGCGTCGGGAGGAACCCCCGGCCCGACGAGCACCAGCGTCGCGTCGTCGAAGTGGTGCGGATCGTGGCCGCCGGTCCGGACCTCGACCCCGTGCGCCTCGAGCCCGGCCGCCGCCGGCACCTCCGCCGCCGGCCGCGCCTCGGTCACGAGCACCCGGGCTCCCTCCGCCGCGAGGACCCGAGCGGCGCTCGCCCCGGCCACCCCGGCGCCCACCACCACGACCCGCTCCTGCGCGAACCGCTCCGCTCAATCGAGTCCACCCCGGGCGATGAAGTCCGCGTAGAAGACGCCGAGACCGACGGCGACGCACAGGCCGGCGATGATCCAGAAGCGGACGATCACGGTGAACTCCGGCCAGCCCGAGAGCTCGAAGTGATGATGGATCGGTGACATCCGGAACA
The DNA here is from genome assembly GCA_963784055.1 of uncultured Actinomycetota bacterium. GTDB lineage: Bacteria > Actinomycetota > UBA4738 > UBA4738 > HRBIN12 > JAJNBA01. The sequence goes on along the minus strand of CAWAPY010000014.1, from coordinate 376,330 downwards.
CCCGCCGGCCGAAGCCACGGAACGAGATCACCTGGACGATCACCGACATCGTCTCGATCACGTACAGGCCGCCGAGGATGATCAGCAGCATCTGGGTGTTCGTCGTGATCGCCATCGCGCCGAACAGACCACCCAGCGCGAGCGCGCCGGTGTCGCCCATGAAGATGCGCGCGGGCGCCGCGTTCCACCACAGGAAGCCCATCGCGGCACCCATCATCGCCGCCGCGATGATCGCGGTGTCCTGCATCGCGAGGACGTCGACGCCCTTGTAGCAGGCCTTCAATGCCTCGGCGGGAAGCTCCGAGTTGCAGGTGTGCCGGAACTGCCAGAACGCGATGAACACGTATCCCGCGAGCACGAGGATCGATGACCCGGCCGCGAGCCCGTCGAGTCCGTCGGTGAGGTTCACGGCGTTCGAGGAGGACGTCAGCACGACGAACACCCACACGAAGAAGAAGACGCCGAGATCCAGTGCCGTCGGTCGGACGAAAGAGAGGCTCGTCGACGTCCCGGTGTCCCCGGAGAACGCCACGACGACGAGCGCGAACAGCACCGACACGAGGGCCGTGCCGATGAACTTCTGTGCCTTCGACAAGCCGAGGGAGCGTTGCCTCCGTGATCTTCAGGTAGTCGTCGATGAACCCCACCAACCCGAATCCCACAGCGGCGAGGATGAGCGAAAGTCCCGCGGGGCTGAACGTGATCCCGGCCGCGATCGTGGGACGCGTCGCGAGGTAGGCGACGATCAGTGCCACGAGCATCACGATCCCGCCCATCGTGGGCGTGCCGACCTTCTCGAGGTGGGTGTGCGGGCCGTCCTCACGGATCCGCTGACCCCAGCCCCAGACCCGGAAGACCCGGATCGCGACGGGCGTCCCGAGCAGCGTCACCGCCAAGGCCACCGCGCCCGCCACGAGGATCGAGATCAACGGAGCGCCTCGGCGATCGTTTCCAGGGCGGCCACGCGGGAGCCCTTGCAGAGCACGAGGTCCCCGGTGCCGGCGGAGGCGCGCACGTCCTCGAGCGCCTCGGCTGCCGTGTCGTAGCCGGCGACGTCCTCCGGCTCCATCCCCTCGCGGAGCGCTGCCCGCGCCACCGCGCGGGCGACCTCCCCGACGGTGATCAGGCGGTCGACCCGCAGGCGGGCGGCGAGCGAGCCCACCCGATCGTGTTCCTCGGCAGAGATGGGACCGAGCTCCGCCATCTCGCCGAGCACCGCGATCAAGCGACGCCTCCCCCGCGATCCATCGCGCGGTGCGCAGGGCGGCTGCCGTGGACTCCGGGTTCGCGTTGTACGCGTCGTTGAGCACCCGCACGTTCGCGGCTGTCGTGAACGTCTCCATCCGCCAGCGAGAAACGCCCGCTTCACCCAAGGCGCGGGCGGCGTCGTCCAACGGGATCCCGAGCTCGCGACCCACCGCGGCCGCGGCGAGCGCGTTCGACACCATGTGCTCTCCCGGCACCGCGAGTTGCACCCGCACCTCTGCGCCGTCTGCCGTCATCCGGAACGACGCCCGTCCCTCCGGATCGAGCGAGACGTCCCGCGCGCGGACGTCGGCGGCGGATCGCGTCCCGAACGTCGCGACCCTGCCGGGACACCGGTCGGCGTATCCGATCGCGACCGGGTCGTCCGCGTTCAAGATCGCCAGTCCGTCGGGGCCGAGCGCGTCGACCGGCTCCGCGGACGCTTCGACGATCGACGCCCACGATCCGAAGACCTCCATGTGCGCCACACCGACGTTCGTGACGACGACGACGTAGGGGCGAGCGATGCCCGACAGGAGCTTCACGTCGCCGAGGCGACGCGCGCCCATCTCCGCCACCAGGACCTGCGTGTCCGGCGGCGCTCCGAGGAGGGTGAGCGGGAGCCCGATCTCGTTGTTGAACGAGCCCGGGCTCGCGTGGACGCGGAACCGCGTCGTCGCGACCGCGTCCGCCAGGTCCTTGGTGGACGTCTTCCCGTTCGCTCCGGTGATCCCGACGACGGTGGCGCCCATCCCCTCCCGCTCGTCCGCCGCCAGTCGCAACAGTGCCTCCGGGGTGGAGCTCACCCGGACGAGCGGGAAGGATCCGATCTCGGGGTCACCGCGCAGATCCGTCGGCGACCATCGCGGCCACCGCCCCCGCCGCGATCGCGGCACCGACGAATCGGTGACCGTCCGCCCGTTCGCCCGGCAGCGCCACGAACAATCCGCCGGCCCCCACGGTCGCGGGAATCCGTGGACACCGACCGGACCTCGACGTCCTCGCCCTCCCGCGTGCCTTCGACCGCGCGGGCGACGTCGGAGAGGGGCCTCGGTCTCATGCCGCTCCGCCGATCGCGTCGAGCTCCTCGCGAACCACGACGCGGTCGTCGAAGGGGAAGAACTCGTCCCCCACCTCCTGCACGGATTCGTGACCCCTGCCGGCCACGACCACGACGTCGCCGGAACGTGCCTCCCGGAGCGCGAGCCGGATCGCGGCACGACGATCCGGCTCGACCACGAACGCCCCGCCGCCGCGCGGCGGCGCCCCGCTCGACCTCGGCGATGATCTCCGAAGGGTCCTCGGAGCGCGGATTGTCCGTGGTGATGACCGTGAGATCAGCTCCCTCCGTTGCCGCCGCCCCCATCGGGGACCGCTTCGCGCGGTCACGGTCACCACCGCAACCGAAGACGACGATCACCCGGCCCGTCGCCAACGGGCGTGCCGCGGCAAGCACTGTTCGGATGCTATCCGGCGTGTGCGCGTAATCCACCACCGCCAGGAAATCCTGCCCCGCTTCGATCGGCTCCATCCGGCCGGGCACCTGTTCCGCGCCCGCGAGCCCCCGGAGAACGGATCCGTCCGTCGAGGCCGAGTACCCGGGCCGTCGCGAACGTCGCGAGGGTGTTCGAGACGTTGAAGGCGCCGCGCAGCGGACAGCGCACCTCGCGTCCGTCCACGCGGAAGGAAAGTCCCTGCCGGGGTCGTGCGGACGTCCTCGCGCGCGGACGTCGGCCGCCGGCATCCAGCCCGTAGGTCGTGAGCGGCACCGCGACGTCCAGGAGCCTCCGCCCCCACGGGTCGTCGAGGTTCACGACGGCGCGGTCCGTGCGCTCCTCGCGTGAACAGGGTCGCTTTCGCCTCGAAGTACCGCTCCATCGTCCCGTGATGGTCCAGGTGATCCTGGGACAGGTTCGTGAACACGGCAGCGTCGAAGCGGACGCCCCCGACCCGGCCGAGGTCGAGGGCGTGCGAGGAGACCTCCATCGCGACCGCGGTGACCCCAGAGTCGCGCATCCTCGCCAGCAACCTGACGAGGTCGGGCGCTTCCGGGGTCGTCCGGGAAAGCACGACCGGTTCGGCGCCGACGTGCGCGCCCACGGTCCCGATCGCCCCCGTGCGATGGCCAGCGGCCCGCAGGACCGCGTCCAGGAGATGGACCACCGTCGTCTTCCCGTTCGTCCCGGTGACGCCGATCACCATGAGGGAGCGGGACGGCTCGTCGAACACCACCGAGGACATCGGGCCCATCGCCTCGCGGACGGAACGGACGCGGACCTGCGGCACGTCCAGGTCGAGCCATCGCTCCACGACGAGCGCGACCGCTCCGGCCCGGATCGCGTCACGCGCGTGGCCGTGCCCGTCGATGTTCGCGCCGGGGACACAGAAGAAGAGCGCACCGGCGGCGACCTCGCGCGAGTCGAACGCGACCTCGCGGATCTCGACGCCTGCGTCGCCATGGATCTCGGCGCGGCCCACAGCGTCGGCCACCGCGGACAGCGGCACCTGGGGAAGACGGTTCACCGCCGGACAGCGTACCGGCGCCATGCACCCGGACCGGGCAAGCAGACCGTCTCGACCGGGGCGGGTCGGGTCAGGGATCCGTCGCGAACGGCGGCAGGCTCACGGGCGGCGCGGCCGGGATGGCGAGGCGCTGGATCACGTGTCGCGCGATCTCCGAGAAGACCGGGGCCGCCGCTACACCTCCGTAGATCGTCCGCGGTTCGTCGATCGACACCGCGATCACCACCCGCGGATCCGACGCCGGGAAGAACCCCACGAACGACGCCATGTACCGCCGGACGTACCGGCCCTCGACCAGCTTGCGCGCCGTGCCGGTCTTGCCGGCGACCTGATAGCCGGGGATGTCCGCCGCCCCGCCGGTGCCGGAGGACACCACGGAGGCGAGCATGCGGGTGAGCATCGTCGCCGTCTCCTCCGACAGGACCCGTCGCGGCTCGCCGGGAGGTGTCCCCTGGAGCCGCCCGTCCGGGCCGGAGGTACCGCGGACGAGCCGGGGCTGGACCCACATCCCGTCGTTGGCGACCGTTGCGTAGACGGCGGCCATCTGTAGCGGGGTCATCGAGATGCCCTGGCCGTAGGACACGGTCGTCCGCGTGATGTCGGTCCAGTTGCGGAGGTCGGGTACGACGCCCCCCGCTTCGCCCGGGAAGCCGATCCCCGTCGGGGTCCCGTAGCCGAACCGGGCGAGCACGGATGCGAGATCCGCGTTCCCCACACGCTCGGCGACCATCGCCGACCCGATGTTGCTGGACTGGGCGACGATGTCGCCGAGGGTCATGTCTTGGATGGGATGCGCGTGGGAGTCGTTGACCGTGTACCCGCCGACCCTCATCCACGACGGGACGCGGAAGAACTCCCGGAGGCCCACCGCGCCGGTCTCGAGGGCCGCCGCAGCGGTCACGACCTTGTTGACCGATCCGGGCTCGAACATATCGGTCACGGCGCGGTTCCGGATCGCGTCCCGTTCGGCGACCTCGAAGTCGTTGGGGTCGAACCAGGGATAGGAGGCCATCGCGTAGACATCGCCGGTCCGCGCGTCCATGACGACGATCGTCCCGCCCTTCGCGCCGTTCTCCTCGACCGCGCGCTGCAGCGCCTCCTGCGCCAGGTACTGGACCTCGCGGTCCAGCGTCGTCACGAGCGTCCGTCCGCGGGTCGCCGGCTCCACGACCTCGGTACCGCTCGCGATCGGCAGCCCGTCCGCCGACAGCTCCACCGTGCGGGTTCCGGGCGAACCGGCCAGCACGTCCTGATACTCGAACTCGAGCCCGGCGAGCCCCGTGGCGTCGACCCCGACGAAGCCGAGCACCTGCGGCGCGAGCGCGCCCGCCGGGTAGTAGCGCTTGGGCACGTCGAGGAACCCGATGCCCGGGAGGCCGAGCGATTCGAGCCGATCGGCGTCCTCGGCATCGACCTGGCGTCCGAGGTAGACGAACGTGGAGTCCGGCGTGCGGAGCAGCTTCTCCACGTGGCGAGGGCGGAGGTCGAGGGTCCGCGCGATCTTCGCGGCCTCGCCGATGGGGTCGGTCACGTATCGGGGGTCGGCGTACACGTCCCTGGCCTCCAGGGTGATCGCGAGCGGGACCCCCGTTCGGTCCACGATCGCACCGCGCTCCGCCGGCAGGTCGAGCAGATGGACCCGTTGATCCAGGCCCTGCGCCGCGAACGCTCGGTGGTCACCGACCTGCAGGACGACCAACCGGGTCCCCACGCCCGCCAGTGCCAGCACCATCACACCGAGCAGCGCGACGAGGCGACCGGCGGGCGGGCGCCTCACTCCCCCGCCTCGACCGTCGGCGTGCGGGGATGTGAGAAGCCGGGCACCTGGAGGATCACGACGTCGCCCGCGGCCGGGTGCACGAGCCCCTGGCGGACCGCCCAGCGACCGATCCGGGACGGCGAGGACAGATGGGCGACGTCGTTCACGAGGGTCCGCCGTTGATCGCTCATGGTCCGGATCTCCTCGGCGAGCGATCGGCTCCGGTAGGCGGCGTCCACGCGCATCGCGTTCACGGAGACGAGACCGACCACCAACGAGGAGACGACCACCGCGGTGAGCACCCAGAACGCGGTGTGGTGCCCGCGACGCGCCCGCCGATGGGGATGGGGAGGTGTGGGGATCGGCGGGTGCGTCGCGGGCTGACGTGCGGGGCTGACCGCACGACGTGGGACGGGGTGCTGCGGAGCTGGCGCCCACCGCTCCGCCTCGCGGGCAGGGAGGCTCATGCCGCCTCCTGGACGCGCTCGGCGGCGCGGAGCTTGGCACTCCGCGCGCGTGGGTTGCGTGCCTGCTCTTCGGGGGAGGGTTGCAGGGGCTTCTTGGTGAGGACAAGGAGGCGCTCGTCGTCGCGGAACGCGCGCTTGACGATCCCGTCTTCCAAGGAGTGGTAGGACAGGACGACCACGCGGCCACCGGGGCCGAGGAGCCCGACCGCCCGAGGCAGGGAGGTGGCGAGCTCCTCGAGCTCCCGGTTGACCGCGATGCGGAGCGCCTGGAACGTCCGACGCGCGGGGTGGGGGCCCCCCGGACGTCGTCCCAGAGCGCTCGCGACCACACCGGCCAGTTGGTCGGTGGTCTCGATGCGTGCCCGCTGCCGTGCGCGGCCGATCGCCGCGGCGACCCGGCGCGAGCGATGCTCCTGCCCGTACTCGAAGAGCAGATCTGCGAGCGCGCCCTCCGGAAGGTCGTTCACGAGATCCTCGGCCGTGACGTCGTTGTCGCCCATGCGCATGTCGAGCGGTCCGTCCACGCGGTAACCGAACCCGCGGTCCGGCTCGTCGAGCTGCATCGACGACACTCCCAGGTCGAAGAGGACCCCATGCAGCGGCCCCGTGGCTTCGGCCTCTCCGACCTGGGAGAAGCGTCGATGCACCGCAGTGAAGCGGTCTCCGTACCGGGCGAGGCGTTCGCGCGCGATCCGCAGCGCCTCCGGATCCCGGTCGAACCCGATGACGCGCTCGACGCCGGCCTCGAGCAGCGCGGCGGCATGACCCCCGGCGCCCACGGTCATGTCGGCGATCCCTCTCCCGGTCCCCGACGCTGCGGGGAGCAGGAACTCCACGACCTCGGCCACCATGACCGGCTCGTGGCGTGGACGCTCGAAGACGGGCTCGTCTGACTGCTCGTCGTTCGCCACGTCACCCGATCTGTCCCGCCAAGACCCCGAGGCCGATCGACGCCAACAACGTCAGCGCCGTCATCCCGAGCAACGAGAGGCTCTGTCGAACCTCCGTCGAGAGCTTCGTCTGCATCCTTCATCTCCTCCGTCGTCCGCCGTGCTGCTGTCGAGTCGCTCGGTCTAGGGGACCGCCGGCCGCGTTCCTCGCGGCTCCAGGTCGCCGTTCTCGTACGCGGCCACGTGGGCGTCCCGGTACCGCTCGAACTCGCCGCGGTCCCAGATCTCCATGCGTTCCCGGACGCCGAGCACGACGACCTCTTTCTTGATGCCCACCGTCTCGCGGAGTCGCTGCGGGATCGTGACCCGCCCCTGGCCGTCGAGCTTGACCTCGTCGGCGGATGAGAAGAACAGTCGCGAGAAGGCCCGACCGTCCTTGTCGGAGAGGGCGAAGGCGTCGACCTCGCTGCTGCGTCGCTCCCACTCGGCCCTGGGGAAGCAGTAGAGGCAGCGGTCCTGGCCCACGGTGAGCCAGAGGCCTTCGTCGAACGCCTCGCGGAACTTCGCGGGCAACGACACCCTGCCTTTCGGGTCGAGTGAATAGCTATGCGTGCCGAGGAGCTCGGCCACGCCTCCTCCCCTCTCCTCCACTGAGCCCCACGTTTATGCCACTAACACTCCACCTCGTCAATGCTTCGAGGCCGATATCTGGGAGAAGACAGCGAGAAGAGGGAAGAAGCGATGCGCCGGCGATGGCGAGACGGTGACGCGCTGGCTCGGGGCGTGGGGGTTCCGAGCCGCCTCTACGAGGCCAGGTACAGCTCCCAGCCGGGCTCGATCCGCCCGAGCGTCAGATGGAAGCCGTCCCGCGGTGCGTAGGGCTGTCGCAACAATGAGAAGCCGGCCTCCTGCGGGGTCCGGTCCTCCTTGCGCGCGTTGCACTTGCGACACGAGGCCACGACGTTGTCCCACGTGTGCAGGCCACCTCGCGATCGGGGGATCACGTGATCCAGGTTCTCCGCCGCGGCGCCGCAGTACTGGCACGTACCCAGATCACGCGCGAACACCGCCCGTCGCGTGAGCGGCGCATGCGGCCGGTACGGGACGTGCACGTACCGACGGAGCCGGACCACCGACGGCGCCTCGATCGTCAACCGGGCCGAGTGGAACACCATCCCGTTGCTGAGGACGACGTCGGCCTTCTCCTTGAGCACCATGACGACCGCCCGTCTCGCTGCCACCACCGCGAGCGGCGACTCCGACGCGTTGAGCACGAGGGCGCGTCCCATGCGCGCAGTGTAGCGACCTCGCAGGAACCACGAGGGATACGGGCACCCGAATCACAAGCGTGTAATCTGTCGCCCGAGGCGGGCCGGCCCGCGCGCGATGCCTGATCTTGCGACTAGGGGCCGCGCGGGGCGTCCGTTCGTGGGTCGGTCCGCCCTCGAACCCCCCGGGCTCCGAACGCGCTTCCTCTCCCCCATGGTTCGACCTCGGAGATGTCGGGAACTTGCCCTCACCGGCAGGCGTCTGCTATCTCGACGCAACCCCCGTTCCGTCCCACACGTAAGATTGTGCACCTGCTACCGAGGTCAGGGGTCGGATGCGATGGAGGTACGAGAGAGATCCCGGATCCCCGGGCGTTCGCCGCTCGGTTCCGTGAGATCGAGGAGAACGTCGAACGGGTCGTCCGCGGCAAGCACAAGGAGATCAGGCTCGCCCTCGTCGCCCTCGTCGCCGAGGGTCACCTGCTGATCGAGGACGTTCCCGGCGTCGGCAAGACCATGCTCGCCAAGTCCATCGCTCGGTCGATCGACTGCTCTTTCAGGCGGATCCAGTTCACGCCGGACCTGTTGCCCACCGATGTCACCGGCGTCAACGTCTTCAGCCAGGAGACCGGGGACTTCGAGTTCAAGCCCGGCGCCATCTTCGCCAACATCGTCCTCGGAGACGAGATCAACCGGGCGTCTCCCAAAACCCAGTCGGCGCTCCTCGAGTGCATGGAGGAGCGGCAGGTCACAGTGGATACCGAGACGCACACCCTCGGAACCCCGTTCATCGTGATCGCCACCCAGAACCCGATCGAGCACGAGGGGACCTACCCGCTCCCGGAGGCGCAGCTCGACCGATTCATGATGCGCCTCGCGATCGGGTATCCCGATGCCGAGGTCGCCGCCGAGATCCTGGCGAGCCACGCGGCCGGGGCCCCGCTCGACGACATCCGGCCCGTGAGCGACGCGAGCGGCGTCCGCGAGATGATCCAAGAGGCGCGGAGGATCCATGCGGCTCCGGCGATCCGCAGGTACATCGTCGACCTGGTGGAAGCGACCCGGCGGCACTCCGACGTCTACCTCGGCGCCAGTCCGCGGGCCTCGATCATGATCCTGCGGGCCGCCCGTGCCCTCGCCGCGGCCGAGGAGCGCGACTACGTGATCCCGGACGATGTGAAGACCCTCGCACCGGTGGCCCTGCCGCACCGCATCATCGTCACCGCGGACGCGATCATGAGCGGGCGCTCCGCGGAGGTGCTCGTGCGGGAGATCGTCGACGAGGTCGACGTCCCTGTCGCGGAGAACCCTTGATGCTCGCGGGCCCCTGATGCTCGCGGGACGAGGCGTGGCCGTCTTCGCGACGGGCATCGCGATGTGGCTCGCTGCCCGGTTCCTCGGCTCGCCCGGCCTGGAGGTCATCGCGATCGGCATCACCGCCCTCCCGCTGATCGCGTCGTTCGCGGCGAAGCGCGGCGCTCGGCGGATCTCGGTCCGCCGTCGGCTGTCCGACGTCCGGATCAGCCCCGGCTCCAGGGTCACCGTGACGCTGGACGTCGAGAATCGCTCCCCGATCGGCACCTCGTTCCTCTTGTTGGAGGACCGGCTCCCGACGCCACTCGGACGAGCGGCCCGGCTCGTGATCGGTGGGATCCGCGCCGGGAAACGTGAAGAGGCCACGTACACGTTGGTCCCCCAGTCGCGGGGCCGCTACCTGCTCGGACCACTCGTGATCGACGTGTCGGACCCGTTCGCGCTCAGCAGGTTGCGACTGGAGTTCGACGAACGGGAGGAGTTGCTCGTCGCCCCGGAGATCGAGGATCTCGGCGCCGCCCCCGATCCTGCCGCAGGGACGTCGTTCGGCGCATCACGCGCCCGGCAGCTGTTCCGGACCGGCCAGGAGTACTACACGATGCGGTCGTATCAGGAGGGCGATGACCTGCGGAGGATCCACTGGCCCTCCGTCGCCCGGACCGGCGAGCTGATGATCCGCCAGGACGAGTCGACCCGTCGGGCCAGCGGGCTCGTGTTCCTCGACACGCGGGCCGCCGCGCTCGGCCGGACGCAGACACCGGCCTTCGAGCGTGGGGTCTCCGCGGCCGCCTCCGTCGGCGTCCTCCTGGCCCGCCGAGGCTTCGTGCTCCGCCTCGGCACCACCGAGCTCCCGGCCGCGGCACTGTCCGAGGAGCGGTTCCTCGACGCGCTCACCGCGATCTCGCACGCGGAGGTCCGGTCCATCGGGCCGGCGCTGGCCCACCTCCGCTCGGGCTCCTCCCCGGACACCTCGCTCGTGTTCGTCTCCGCGCCCCCCGTTCCCGCCGAGCTGAGCGCGCTGATCCGGGCCGGCGCGGGCTTCGGTCAGAAGCTCGCCATCTTGATCTACCCGACCGATCCGGCCCGCTTGCCTCCGGAGCGGCAGGCGCAGCACGAAGGCCGGGCGAGCCAGGCCCGCCTGTCCCTCGCCCGAGCCGGGTGGGACGTCCTCGTCATGCCCCCTTCGATGAGATTGCAGGAGCGATGGCACACACCGGTGGCTCGTCCGCTCGCGCGCATCGTCTGATCGCGCTCGCCGCCGCGGTTCTCCTCGCGGTGACGACTGCGCTGGCGTTCGGGCGCGTGTTCCTCGGTGCGAGCTCCACCCTTCTCCTGGTGGCCGGCGCGGTCGCCGCCGCCCTGCTGGCCGCTGCGTTCGAGCGGAGGAGCCTGCTGCTGGCGACGATCGTGAGCGGCGTGGGACTCGCCCTCGCGATCGGGCTGATCGTGTTCCCGCAGACCACCTGGTACGGCCTGCCCACCGCCGAGACGCTCCGGGCGGCCCTCGATGCCGCCGCGCTCGTGGGCGAGCAGGCGAGGATCCAGCCCGCACCGGCCGAGCCGATCGATCCGCTCCTCCTGGCGGCGGTGGTCTCGCTGTGGGCCGCGGTGTTCTCCGCCCACGCGCTGGCGTTCCGCGCGGGGAGTCCGCTCCTGGGGCTGGTGCCGCCCGTGGCGTTGGTCGCGTTCGCCGACACGGTGCTCGAGGAGTTCGTGAAGCCGCTCTACGGTGTGGCGTTCCTCGCCGCGGCGCTTCTGGTCGTCTTCGCGGACGGTCTCGCGCGCGTGCAGGGATGGGGGCCGGTGTGGGCGTCCGGACGGCGCGGGGTCGCCGTCACAGCCGGCCGGGGAGCGCGCCGCCTCGCGTTCACGGCGCTCGGCGCAGCGCTGCTCTCACCGATCCTGGTGCCGGGGTTCGGGTCCAAGGGGCTCATCGACTTCGGGACACCGGCGGCCGATCGCGTGGCGATCGACCCGTTCGTCTCGGTCGAGGCCGCGCTGACCCAAACCGAGCCCGTCGAGGTGCTCCGCGTCACGACGGACCGCCCCGGCTACATCCGGCTCGTCACCGTGCCCGAGTTCGACGGCGTCGGCTGGCGAGAGGCGGAGGCGTCAGAAGGTCTGCCGCTCGCGCCCGGCGCGGAGCTCCCGGATCCGGGGCGAGGCGAGGAGGCCACCGTCCGGATCGAGATCATGAAGGACCTGGGGCAGGGCTACATCCCGGCTCCTTCCTCCGCGATCGGCTCGATCGAGGGGATCACGGGACGGACCGTTCGCTACGACGGTGATCTGTGGAACGCCTCCGTGGATCGACCCTTGAGCGAAGGCGACATCTACGAAGTGACCACCTATCGCCCGGAGGTGACGGCCGAAGCGCTCCGGAACATCCCGTTCTTCAACACGCTGGAGGGCGGTCGCTACACGGGCGTTCCCGACGATCTGGACGCGCGGGTCCGAGAGATCGCGCTCCTCTGGACCGCGGACGCCGACAACGTCTTCGACAAGGTGGTCGCGATCGAGGAGCGCCTGCACAGCTCCGGAGAGTTCGGCTACCAGGTCGACACCCAACTCCAGGGGGGATCGAGCTCGATCCTCGAGTTCCTGACCGAGACACGAGCGGGCTTCTGCCAGCAGTTCGCAACCTCGATGGCGGCGATGCTCCGCTCGATCGGCATCCAGTCTCGGGTCGTCGTGGGGTACGCCACGGGCGTGCCGGTCGCGCCGGGCGAGTACTCCGTCACCACCGACGTCGCGCATGCGTGGGTGGAGGTGTGGTTCCCGGGGTGGGGCTGGATGCCGTTCGAACCCACCCCGACGCGGACGAACGCGGTGACCTACGTCTCCCCCGGATCCGGCACCGCGTGTCCGGGCCCAGGATGCCCCGACGGCGAGGGCGCGGGCGGACCGGACGGTGGCTCGCAGGTGAACGAACCAGGTACCGCCCAACGGGAACGGTTCGACAATGATCCGCGACTCGGACCACGCGGACCTGCTGGGTCGGACACGATCGACATCGCCGACGATGCCTCACCTATCAGCGCCAGGATGGTGCTCCTCCTCGGGGCCATCGTCGCCGGGCTCGTGCTCCTGCTGGTGCCGCCGGTGCGAGCCCTCCGACGGCGCGTCCGTCTGCGACGCGCCGGGGGCGAGCCACGCCGTCTGATCCTGGCGACGTACGAGGTGTTCACGGAGCGCGCCGCAGGGATCGGGCTCGGTCGCGACTCGGGCGAGACCCTGAACGAGTACCGCACGAAGGTGATGGAGACCGGGTACCTCTCGAACGGGCACCTCGATCGGCTGACCAGACTCGCGTCGGTGGCGGCGTACTCTCCGCACGAGCCGGCTGCCGAGCACGCAGAAGAGGCCGGGAGCGCCGCGGACACGGCGATCCGAGAGATCCGGCGGTCCGTGGGACCGGCGGCGTGGTTCGTCGGCCTCTACCGCGGCCGCTGGACCTGAGGACGACCCGCCTAGCGAGCGGCGGCTGACTGGCCCGTCGCCGTGGTGGCCGCGGCGGCGCGGAGGGCCCGCACGAATCGCTCGCGGTCTTCCTCGAACTGGCGGACCTTGGTCTCGACGCCCGTCGCGATGTCGTCGATGGCGACGAAGAACGCCATCTGCCCGTCACGGAGTGCGTCGATCACCTCACCATCGCGCCGGCAGATCTTGAAGATCGACTGTCCGTCGGTGACGAGCTTCACCTCGGAGAGGTGTCTCGTGAGGCCGGCCTTCTTGGTGAGGAACTCCCACGAACGGCGGACCCGCTGGAGCGACATCCCGCCGTCGAGCAGTGATTTCACGACCCGGAGCGCCACCAGATCCCGGAAGGAGTACAGACGCGGGACCCCCGGGCGTCCGCCGGTGCCCTGTACCGATGGCTCGACGAGCCCGATCTCGTCCCAGTAGCGCAGCTGACGGGGTGAGCAACCCGTGAACTTACAGGCCTGATGCGCGGTGAAACCCTCCATCGGACGCGCGCCCCTTCGATCACGACAACTTCGAACCCGAACCATCCGGCGCGAACGTCACGGGCCCTCCCGGGGAACCCGCCCTCCGGCGACGCACTCGCACCCAGGGGAAGGAATGCACGTTCTACACCCATCCACGAAGTCGTGGCAAGCGCAGTGGTCAGACGGTGTGATCGATGCGACGTTCGCGGCGGGTTCGCACGCGCCGAAGGCGCGAGCGCCTATCGCTCGTCCGACGGAGGTTCCGACGGCGGCGGCCGGAGCCGCCCTGCGACGCGTGACGCGATCCTTCCGAACGTGCCCGGGGCGACGGTGTCGTCGCCGAGGCGGCCCGCGTACCGATAGGCGAGCACCGCGGACAGGGTCATCGCGACGAAACCCACGGCCGCGATCCAGACGGACACACCGACGAGCAGGAGCATGAGCGATCCGACGACGAACCCCGCGATCGCCAACTTCATCCGTCCCCAGGCATGCGTGTGGAGGTCCGTGCGGGTGACCTGTTCGACGAGCCTCGGATCCTCTTCCGAGAGCCGCCGTTCGATCTCCTCCAGGATCTTCTGCTCGTGATCGTTGAGCGGCATGGCACCTCCGGCCGTGGGGGGCGACCCCGTTCCCCTCCGATTATAGAGAGGGGTCCCGACCGAGTGGTACCGCGGGGCGGCGCGACCGGTCGAGGAGGCTCGCGGGCCCCGCCGCACCGGCACCGAAGCGACGCTCGATCCGGTCCACGGTGCGCTCCACGTCGTCCCAACGTTCGGAGCGCAGCAGCGCCAGCTGGTGCGCGCCCGCCGAGACCAATCCCGCTGCCTGGACCCCGAGCAGTCGCACACGTCGCCTCTCCCCGGGCAGGTGGCGGTACAGGTCGGACACGGTCCGGTGGATCTCCCCACCCAGGTCGGTGGGATCGGGCTGCGTGCGCGAACGGGTGAGCGTCGTGAAGTTCGCGAGCCGGACCTTCAGCGTGACCGTCCGCGCACGGTAGCCGTCCTCGCGGAGACGAGCGGCCACCCGTCCCGAGAGCGCCAGCAGCTCCCGCAGGATCTCGTCCTCGTCGTCGAGGTCCCGATCGAACGTCTCCTCGTGCCCGATGGACTTCGGCTGCTCGTAGGGCTCGACCCGGCGGTCGTCGACCCCACGAGCCAGCGCGCCCAGATGGCTCGCGGCGGCCGCGCCGATCAGGCGCTCGAGGATCGTCGGGGGCGTCCTCCCGAGGTCCCCGACCGTACGGATCGCCAAGCGCCCCAACAGCTCTGCCGTCTTCTCCCCCACACCCCAGAGTCGGCCGACGGGGAGCGGCTCCAGGTAGGCGGCCACGTCGCTCGCGGGGACGTGGAGGAACCCGTCGGGCTTGCATCCGTCCGAGGCGAGCTTGGCCACGAACTTCGTCGGCGCGATCCCCACCGAGCACGTCACGCCGACCTCCCGAGCGACCTTCCGCCGGATCCTCTTCGCGATCTCCACGGGCGAGCCGAACAACCGGGTGGCGCCCCCGACGTCCAGGAACGCCTCGTCGAGGGAGATCGGCTCCACCAGCGGGGTATGGGCCAGGAGGACCTCCCGGAAGCGGTTGGAGTGGACCCGATACGCGTCGAAGTCCGGTGGGAGGAAGACCCCCTCCGGGCACAGGCGGCGCGCGCGGACCGACGGCATCGCGCTCCGCACCCCGAACTTCCTCGCCTCGTAGGACGCACTGGTGACCACCCCGCGCGCGCCGGTCCCCCCGACGATCACCGGCTTCCCTTCGAGCGAGGGATCCTTGAGGACGGCGACCGAGGCGTAGAACGCGTCGAGGTCCACATGCAGGATCGGCTCCGGCGGCCTCTCGCGAGCGGTCACGGCGACATCATCCCGCAGAGCGATCATCCCGCGGACCATCAGCCGGCGGACCCGGGGCTCGCGTGCCACAGCCGCCGATCCGGGCTGGTCGGCCGCACCGGGCCCGCCATGGTCTCGCGCAGGGTGCCGTCGGCGCGGGCCCGGTGCAGCGCCGTCAGATCCCAGACCTCCTCGGCGACGACGCTCACGCCCCGACGACCGGTCCGGCGGACCTGCCCCCACACCACCATCGCGAACGCGTGGAACACGGTCTTGGCCACCTTCGGCTGCACCGATTCGAAGACGGTGACCTCGAGAGGACCGGTGCCGTCGTCGAGCGTGACGAAGATGATCCGCTGCCCGCTGCGGATCGCCGGGGTCTGCGAGGAGACCTTCACGCCGGCGATCATCACCCACTCGTTCGCCCGGCATCGCCACACGTCCTCCGACCGCGGTGACGCCGAGGTCGCGCAGCAGCGGCTCGAAGAAGCTCACGATGTGGCGCGTGGCGTCCAGCCCGAGGACCTCGAGCTCCGCGCGGACGACCTCGGCGTCGGTGTAGTCCCGGAAGGCGTGTGAGGAGGAGCCGCGATCGATCAGGGGTGCATCGAGCGAGAGCCGTAGCTGGTCTCCTTCGCGTTCGGCCTCGGCGGTGATCGCGGTGAACAGATGCCCGCGACGGTTGTTCCCCGGGAGCGCGTCGAACGCACCGGCGTGCGCGAGCGCCTCCACGACCGGTCTCGCCACCGAGGTCCGGCGCAGGAAGTCTTCGACGTTCGTGAACGGTCGTTCGGCGCGCGCGATCAGGATCGAACGGATCTCGGCGTCGGAGATCCCATGGATGTCCTGGAGCGCCAGCCGGATGCCGTACCCCCCAGACCCCCCCACTTCTTCGGCCGTGTACTCGGGCTCGCTGACGTTCACGTCCAGCGGCAGGATCGGGATGCCGCGACGACGGGCGTCGTCCAGCAGCGCCCGCCGGGGGTACATCCCCGGGTCGTGCGTGAGGATCCCCGCCAGGAAGTGCGCCGGGTAGTGCGCCTTCAGCCAGGCGCTGCGGTACGTCGGCACCGCGAACGCCGCCGCGTGCGCCTTGCAGAACCCGAAGGAGGCGAACTGGGCCACTGCGTCCCAGGTCTTCTCGGCAGCCACGGCGTCCACGCCGCGCTCGCCGGCGCGCCGGAGGAACTCCTCGCGGAAGCCGGGGACCAGCTCCTCGTGGTCGAGGTGGCGCCGGACGTGGTCGGCGTACGTGAGGTCCCACCCGGCGATCGCGGCGAGCGTTCGCATCACCTGCTCGTGGTAGACGATCACGCCGAACGTCTCCCGCAGGGCCGGGCGCAGGTCGGGGTGGACGTAGACCGGCGACTCGAAGCTCGCGCGCCGTCGCAGGTACGGCGTGATCATGTCGGACTTCACCGGGCCGGGGCGGAACAGCGAGATGTCGACGATCAGGTCCTCCCACCGGCTGGGCTGGAGCTTCTGGAGCAGCTCGCGCTGGCCGGGCGACTCGATCTGGAAGCACCCGAGCGTGTCGGAGGCACGGATCATCTCGAACGTGGCCTCGTCGTCGAGCGGGATCCGCTCGAGGTCGACCTTCTCCCCCAGCGTCCGCGCGATCTCGTCGGTCGCGTGGCGCATGGACGAGAGCATCCGCACGCCGAGGACGTCGAGCTTCAGGTAGCCGAGCAGCTCGACGTCGTCCTTGTCGGCCTGGATCATCCGGTGGCCGTTCGCGGAACGCTCCAGGGGCACCCGGTCGACGAGGTCGTGGGAGGACAGCACGATGCCGCAGGGATGCAGCGCGATGTGGCGCGGGAAACCGTCGAGGCGCTCGGCCACGCGGAACAGGTGCTCGAGCTGTGTCATCGGCAGGTTGATCCCCTCGAGCTCGGGCAGGCGGGTCATCGCCTCCCGGAGGCTGCGCGCCGAGATGTGGGGGAAGGACTTCGCCACCATCCCCACCTCGACCTCCGGCAGGCCGAGCGCCTTGCCGACCTCGCGCACCGCCGAGCGTGCCCGGTACGTGTCGATCATCGCGACGCAGCCGGTGCGCTCGTCGCCGTGGCGCGAGAGCACCATGTCGTAGACGTCTTCACGGCGGGCCGACTCGACGTCGACGTCGATGTCCGGGAGCTCGTCGCGCAACGGGTTCAGGAACCGCTCGAACGCGAGGTCGTGTCGCAGCGCGTCGACGTCGGAGATCCGGAGCAAGTAGCACACGAGCGACCCGGCGGCGCTCCCCCGGCAGGCCACGTGGATCCCCATCGCGCGGATGTCCGCGACGATGTCGCCCACCGTGAGGAAGAACGCCGCGTACCCCATCCGACGGATCATCGAGAGCTCGAGGTGGAGCCGGTCGCGAAGGCGCTCGTCTTCGGTCATCCCCCGGTCGTGCACGCCGGCCCAGCAGTGCTCGGCGAGGATCGCGTCGGCGCTGCGACCCGCCGGCGTGGGGAAGTCGGGAAAGTGCACCTGCTTGAGCCCGAGGTCGAATCGGCACGACTCTGCGATGTCGAGCGTCGCATCGCAGAGATCCGGGCGCTCGGCGAAGAGCAGGCGCATCGCCTCGGCGGGTTTCAGCCATCCTTCGGCGTTCCTCCGCGAGACGTGGTTGGCCGCGATGGGGACGAGCTCGCGCATGCACTCGAGCGCGTCGGCCAGGAACGCGTCCTCGGGCACGAGGTAGCGGACCGGGTTCGTGGCCACCGCGCGCACCTCCGCGCGATCGGACAGCCGGAGCATCGAGCGGATCTCCGCGTTCGAGTCGCGCTCCATCCGGTGCTCGGCCGCGACGTAGACGCGGTCGGGGCCGAACGCCTCGCGGAACGGGTGGAGCGCCTCCGCGGCCGCATCGGTGCGTCCGCGGACGGCGAGCTGGCCCGCGTGGGACCGCGGACCGGCGATCGCGAGCAGCCCGGCGGCGTGGGCGCAGATCTGGGTCGTCGTGATCGCCGGGTCCCCGCGTTCGCCCAACATGTGCGCGTCGGTGATCAGCCGGCACAGGTTCGCGTAGCCGCGAGCGTCCTGCGCGAGCAATACGAGTGGGGCGTCGCGGCCTCTCTCCCGGACCGTGAGCGAGGCCCCGAGGATCGGCCGGACGCCCTCTCGTGCGCACGCCGCGACGAACCGGGCGGCGCCGTAGAGCCCGTCGCGGTCGGTGAGCGCCACCGCCGGCATCTCCACCGCGGCCGCGAGCGCGGTGAGGTGCTCGGGCACGAACGCCCCCTCCTTCAGGGAGAAGGCGGACCGGACGTCGAGATGGGCGAACCCCCTACTATCGAACACCTGTTCGATAGTAGGGGGCCGGGAAGGATCCTGTCCAGAGGCCGGTTCTCTCCCCCGTCTGTGAGACTCGGGTTGAGAGGGGTTCGCGCCAGAGAGGAGTTCCGATGGACGACCAGGACGTGATCGGGCGGATCAACGAGATCGCGCACGAGGAGCACGAGCTCTGGGAGAAGGAAGGTCGCGGCGAGACCTCCGAGGCCGAGCAGGAGCGGCTCCGGGAGCTCGCGGTGACCCTCGACCAGTGCTGGGACCTCCTCCATCAGCGACGGGCACGGCGCTCCGCCGGCCTCGATCCCGACGACGCCAGCGTCCGCGATCCCCGGACCGTCGAGGGCTACACGGGCTGAGGTCCGTGTCGAGAACGACCTGCCGGCTCCGACCCTCGTCGACAGCGCGTGATCGGATCGAGCGAAGGGAGCGTGCCGATGAAGTACATGGTCATGATGTTCGGGGATCAGGCCACCATGTTGGAGACCAGGTCACTGGACTGGGTCAAGGAGATGATCGAGTTCATGACCCAGGTCGACATCGACCTCAAGGAGTCGGGCGAGCACGTCATGGACGCGGGCCTCGCGGATGCGACCCAAGCGAAGACCGTCGTCATCGAGGACGGGATCCCCGTCCCCACCGACGGCCCGTTCGCCGAGTCGAAGGAATCCCTCGCCGGCTTCTGGATCATCGACGTCGAGGACGAGGCCCGGGCGCTCGAGTTCGCCTCGGAGATCGTCGCGTTCATCGAGGGGCCCGTCGAGGTGCGCCAGGTCATGGACGCGCCACCGGAGTTTTGACGACCGGCTCGGGGATCGAGGATCTGCTGCGGGAGCTCGCGCCGCAGGTCCTGGGGGCGTTGGTGCGCCGCCATGGCCAGTTCGACGCGTGCGAGGACGCCGTCCAGGAGGCGTTGCTCGCGGCGGGGCAGCAGTGGACCGAAGGCGGTCTCCCCCACGATCCCCGAGCCTGGCTCGTCACGGTGGCCTCCCGGCGTCTCGTCGACGAGTGGCGGAGCGAGAGCGCGCGACGGCGCCGGGAAGAGATCACCGCCGCGATGGAGGTCCCTGCTCCCGATGAGCTGGCCGACCGTGACGACACGCTCACGCTCCTGTTCCTCTGCTGTCATCCCGCGCTGTCGGTCCCGTCGCAGCTCGCGCTCACGCTGCGGGCAGTGGGGGGACTCACGACCGGGGAGATCGCCAAGGCGTTCCTGGTGCCCGATGCCACGATGGCGCAGCGGATCAGCCGCGCGAAGAAACGGATCAGGGATTCGGGAGCGCGGTTCGACCTCCCACCCGAGCCTGATCGCGCCGAGCGACTCCGTGTCGTCCTGCACGTCCTCTATCTCGTCTTCAACGAGGGGTACGCGGCCACCGCGGGGCCCGGTGTCACCCGAGCGGAGCTCACGACGGAGGCGATCCGCCTCACACGGCTGCTCCATCGGTTGCTGCCGGCCGACGGCGAGGTCGCGGGCCTCTTGGCGCTGATGCTGCTGACCGACGCACGCCGCGCCGCGCGCGCCGACGAGGACGGGGCGCTCGTGCCGCTCGCGGAACAGCGGCGCGACCTGTGGGACGCCGACCAGATCGAGGACGGCCTCAGGCTCATCACCCAGACGCTCGGCACGACGTCCGTCGGCCCGTATCAGCTCCAGGCCGCGATCGCCGCGGTGCACGACGAAGCGGCGACGGCAGAGGCGACCGACTGGCCGCAGATCCTGGCGCTCTACGAGGTCCTGGAACGGGTCTCACCGGGGCCCGTCGTCACGTTGAACCGCGCCGTCGCCGTCGCGATGGTTCACGGGCCGCGCGCGGGCCTCGCCCTCCTCGGGACCATCGAGGCCGACGACCGGATGACCCAGACGCATCGGCTCGACGCCGTCCGCGCCCACCTCCTCGAGCTCGCGGGAGACGTGGATGCCGCTCGCGACGCGTACCGACGAGCCGCCACGCGGACCGCGAGCATCCCCGAGCGGCGCTACCTCGCCTTGCAGGCCGCCCGCCTCGGCTCCGTCGGTGGGCCGGATACGCGCTCGTAGGAACGCCCGTGGCCAGCTGGGCCCGTATCATCGACGCTGGCGCCACGGCGCCGTCCCGTGCGAACGCCGGAGGATCGAACATGAAGACGGAACCGAAGCTCGGATCGGCGGAGCTGATCGAGCTCGTCGACCGCCACAGCGCGCACAACTATCACCCGCTCCCCGTGGTCGTCGCCGAGGCAGAGGGAGCCTGGGTCACGGACGTCGAGGGCAAGCGGTACCTCGACATGCTGGCCGCCTACTCCGCGCTGAACTTCGGTCACCGCCACCCGGAGTTGATCCGCGCGGCGAAGGAGCAACTCGATCGCGTGACCCTCACGTCCCGCGCGTTCCACCACGATCTGTTCGGCCCGTTCTGCGAACAGCTCGCCGAACTCTGCGGCACCGACATGGTCCTCGCGATGAACTCCGGCGCCGAAGCCGTCGAGACCGCGCTCAAGACGGCCCGCCGATGGGGCTACGACGTGAAGGGCGTTCCCGAGGGCCGCGCGAAGATCGTCGTGTGCGACGGCAACTTCCACGGACGCACCATCACGATCGTCGGGTTCTCCTCGGACCCGTCGGCGACGGGAGGCTTCGGTCCGTTCACGCCGGGGTTCGTGTCCATCCCCTTCGGCGACGCCGGCGCACTCGCGAAAGCTCTCGACGATCCTGACGTGGTGGCGTTCCTGGTGGAGCCGATCCAGGGAGAGGCGGGCGTCGTGATCCCGCCGGCCGGCTACCTCGCCGAGGTACGCCGGCTGTGCACCGAGCGGAACGTGCTGATGATCGCCGACGAGATCCAGACCGGCCTCGGCCGCACGGGCACGACGTTCGCATGCGATCACGAGGACGTGCGGCCCGACGTCTATCTGTTGGGAAAGGCCCTTGGCGGCGGGATCCTCCCGGTCTCGGCCGTGGTCTCGAGCGCCGACGTGCTGGGGGTCTTCCGTCCGGGCGAGCACGGGAGCACGTTCGGCGGGAACCCGATCGCGTGCGCGGTGGGGTTGGAGGTGCTCCGCCTGCTGCGGACCGGCGAGTATCAGCAGCGCTCGAAGGACCTCGGGGCGTGGTTCCTCGAACAGCTGCGCGAAGAGGCCCCCACGTCGGTGACCGAGGTGCGCGGGCGCGGGCTGTGGTTCGGGATCGAGCTCACGCCGGAGGCTGCGCCCGCGCGCGCCGTCTGCGAACGGCTCCTCGAGTTGGGGATCCTCGCGAAGGACACGCACGAGACGACGGTGCGGCTGGCTCCCCCGTTGGTCGTGTCACGTGGCGACCTGGAATGGGCGCTGGAGCGGATCGTGAACGCCCTGGCCGAACGGGCGTGAGCTAATCCCAGAGGCGCTCCACGTGCCAGCGATCGCGCTGGCGGTCGTGGTACAGATCCCAGACGGCTCCGCCACGCGCCTCGACGCGCCAGTACTCCCGGTCCCGGCCGTCCTCCCACCAACGGCCCTCGATCCGCCACCGCCCGATCACGTCGACCACCCTGTACCGCCGGCCGCGCCACTCGAACCCGGAGGGCATCCCCCCGTCGCGTTCGACCAACACCTCCTCATCGAACCGCTTCGTCATCCCTGCCTCGCAGCCCGCGGTACTTGGGTTCCTTCCATACGTTAACCATAGGTCGAACGTGTGTTCGAGTGGGCAACCTTATGCGTCGGCGCCGACAGGAGTCAAGGGCGGAGCTCGCGAGACGCGACGATCAGCTGCCGGCGGGCGATGGCATCAGCGACTCCCGGTACCACGAGATCGTGGCATCCAGTCCTTCTTCGAACGGGATCCGGGCCGTCCAGCCGAACTCGTCACGGGCCCGCGACACGTCCAGGGCGCGTCGTGGCTGACCGTCGGGTTTCGTCGCGCTCCACGCGAACGACCCTCGGAAGCCGGTGCGCTCCGCGATGAGGGTCGCGAGGTCCCGGATCGAGATCTCCCTCCCCGTTCCCAGGTTCACGGGCTCGGCGCCCTCGTAGCGCTCCGCAGCGGCGACGATCCCATCTGCCGCGTCCTCGACGTAGAGGAACTCACGGGTGGGCTGACCAGATCCCCAGACCTCGATCACGTCGTCGCCCCGCTCCTCTGCCTCCACGCACTTCCGGATCAGCGCGGGGATCACGTGTGAGCTCTCCAGGTCGAAGTTGTCCCGAGGCCCGTACAGGTTCACCGGGATCAGATAGATGCCCCGCATCCCGAACTCCTGGCGGTACGCCTGGAGCTGGACGAGCAGCGCCTTCTTCGCGATGCCGTAGGGCGCGTTCGTCTCCTCGGGATAGCCGGACCACAGATCGTCCTCCCGGAACGGCACGGTCGCGAACTTCGGGTAGGAGCACACCGTCCCGACGCACACGAACTTCTCGAGGCCCCGTCGGCGTGCATGCTCGATCAGCAACGCCCCCATCTGCAGGTTGTCGTAGAAGAAGGTTCCCGGTGACCGTTGGTTCGCCCCGATCCCTCCGACACGGGCGGCGAGGTGGATCACGATGTCCGGGCGAGCGTCCTCGTACATCGCCCGAACCCGATCCTCCGTCGTGAGATCGTAGTGACGGCTGCGGGGCACGAAGACGGATGCGCCGGCCGCCTCGAGGCGTTGCACGACCTCGGAGCCGAGGAAGCCGGACCCGCCCGGCACCGCCACGGTCTTCCCCGACCAGGTTCCGCTCATGGAGGCGTTGCGCTCCGGTCGGGAACGGGACGTTCGAGGCCCTCCGCGGCGAGCTCCGCATCGACCATCGAGCGGACCAGCTCCTCGAAGCTCACTTTGGGCTTCCATCCGAGCTTCGTCCGCGCCTTGGACGCATCGCCGACGAGGATCGGCGGATCGACCGGACGGAAGTACCGCGGGTCCTGACGGACGTGAGGTTCCCAGTCCAGACCGACGTAGCTGAAGGCTTCCTCGAGGAAGTCCTTGACGGAACGAGGCTCGCCGGTCGCGATCACGTAGTCGTCCGGCTCGTCCGCCTGCATCATCAGCCACATCGCCTCGACGTAGTCGGCCGCGTGACCCCAGTCCCGCTGGCTCTCGAGCTTCCCGAGATGGATCACCTCCGCTCGCCCGGCCAGGATGTCGACCAGGCCCCTCACGATCTTCCGGGTGACGAAGGTCCCACCACGCCGCTCGCTCTCGTGGTTGAACAGGATGCCGTTCGTGCAGAACATGCCGTACGCCTCGCGATAGTTCACGGCCATCCAATACCCATAGACCTTGGCCGCGGCGTACGGAGAGGCCGGGTAGAACCGGCTCTGCTCGTTGGAGGGGATGTCCGGGTTCGTGCCGAACATCTCCGACGAGGACGCCTGGTAGAACCGGGCGGGACTGCCTTCCTGACGGATCGCTTCGAGCAGTCGTGTCGTCCCGAGCGCCGTGACGTCCCCCGTGTATTCGGGGATGTCGTAGGAGACTCGGACGTGCGATTGCGCCCCGAGGTGATAGACCTCGTCCGGAGCCACCTCACGCACGATCCGGGACACGACGGTGGAGTCCACCAGATCGCCGTAATGGAGGAACAGTCGACCGGAGGGATCGTGCGGGTCCGTATAGAGATCGATCCAGGCGCCCGGTGTTGAACGAACTGGACCTCCGGATGATCCCGTGCACCTCGTAGTCCTTGGCAAGCAACAGCTCGGCCAGGTACGAGCCATCCTGCCCGGTGATACCCGTGATGAGCGCGCGCTTGGAGGCCATGGGATGTCCGCGCGATGGCCGCGGAGCGATGAGCCTATCATTCCCCCCTTCGTGGAAAGGAAAAAGTCAGCCTCGGCACGGACCGCGGCGGACGGCGCGCGGGTTCTCGACGACCGCGCTCGCCGCCGCGTCCGCCGCCATTTCGAACGCCTGACGCCCCAGGGTCCCACCGCGCGGGATCGACACCGGTACTACTACGACGAGCTCTATCGGATGATCCGCGACCAGGTGGAGCCCGGGGCAACCGTGCTCGACCTCGGCTGCGGGGACGGAGCGCTGCTCGCCTCCCTGCAGCCCTCCTCCGGCGTCGGCGTCGACTTCTCGCTCCCCACGCTTCGAGACGCGAAAAAGCGCCATCCGGATCTCGACTTCGTCTGCGGAGACGTGGAGCGCTTGCCGATCTCCGGGACCTTCGACTACGTGATCGCGAGCAACGTGGTCGGGTATCTGATCGACGTCCAAGAGCTCTTCCACGCGCTCGTGCGCGTGACGCATCCCTCGTCTCGCGTGATCATCGCGTACTACAACTTCGCCTGGGAACCGCTGTTGTGGGTCGCGGAACGGTTCGGGCTGAAGACCCGCGAGCCGCTCCAGAGCTGGCTGTCCAACGACGGGCTCGTGAACCTCGTCGAGATGGCCGACCTCGAGCTCGTCAAGTCCGGCTATCGGACACCGCTGCCCATCGGGCCGGCCTGGCTGACGCGTCCGGTGAACAACCTGCTCTCCGCGGTCCCCCTCGTCAATCGCCTCGGGCTGATCTCGTTCGTCACCGCGAGACCCAGGAGGGCGGAGGTGGCCCCGAGGATCGGCGGAGCCGACCTGCACCGTCGTCATCCCGGCGCGGAACGAGCGCGGGAACATCCGCGATGCCATCGCAGCGTCTCCCCCGCCTGGGGCGTCACACCGAGCTCATCTTCGTCGAGGGACACTCCACCGACGGGACCTTCGAGGAGATCGAAGCGGTGATCGCCGAGCACCCGGAGCTCGACGTCAAGGTGACGCGTCAGGACGGGACGGGGAAGGGCGACGCCGTCCGGAAGGGGTTCGACGCTCGCGACGCGGCGACGTGCTGATGATCCTCGACGCCGACCTCACCGTGCCTCCGGAGGATCTGCCCGAAGTTCTGGTCGCGCCCTGGTCGAGGAACGAGGCGAGTTCATCAACGGCACGCGGCTCGTCTACCCGATGGAAGACAGACGCGATGCGCCTCGCCAACACGGCCGGGAACAAGGTCTTCAGCCTGATCTTCAGTTGGCTCCTCGGGCAACGGGTCACCGACACGCTGTGCGGAACGAAGGTCCTGTGGGCCCGCGACTACCGCCGGATCGCCGCCAACCGCAAGACTTCGGCGACTTCGACCCGTTCGGCGACTTCGACCTGCTGTTCGGGGCGGCGAACCTCGGCTTGAAGATCAGGGAGGTGCCGGTGCGATACCGGGAGCGGAAGTACGGGACCACCAACATCGATCGGTGGCGGCACGGGCTGCTGCTCGCTCGGATGGCACTGATCGGCGCCCGGAAGCTGCGATTCCGGTGAAACCGGATCCCGTCGGCAGCCACTTCGACTCCGTCGCACCCGACTACGATCGCTGGAAGGCGAAGGCGCATCGCTACTACGACGCCCTGAAGACGTGCCTCCGCGAGATCGTGCCGCCCGGGGCTCGTGTCGTGGAGGTGGGATGCGCGACCGGCGACATCCTGGCATCGCTCGAACCGACGGAGGGCGTGGGTCTCGACATCAGCCCGGCGATGATCGAGCGGGCGGCTCGGAAGCATCCGGGACTGGCGTTCCGGGTGCACGACCTGATGCAGGGGCCGCTCGGCGAACGGTTCGACTACGTCGTGGCCGCCGACGTCGCGGAGCACGTGCCGGACCTCGACACGATGATGCGATCCCTGGCGGGCATGCTCACCGACGGGGGGGTCGCGGTCGTGGTGACGGCGAACCCGCGGTGGGCTCCCGTCCTGCACCTCGCCGAGCGCCTTCGATTGAAGATGCCCGAGGGTGACCACGAATGGCGCTCCAGGACTGCATCTGGCCTCGGCCGCCGGCCGGGCCGGGATGCGCGAGCGCTCGTTCGACCGGTCGCTGGTGATGCCGAAGGAGGTGCCCGGACTCCGCGCGGTCGATTCCGCACCGTGGGCGGCGGGGCTCCGCCAGCGCCTGGGCGTGATCCAGCGAGCCGTGTTCGAGCCCGCCCGGCGGTCCTGATCGTCAGGATGCGGCCACCGTTCCAGCCCGGAACGAGCATCACGCTTCGGGAGGTGTGGCGCGGTCGTGTGTTCGAGGCGCGTCCCACGATCGTCGTCGAGGACGACCCCGAGCGAACGATGCTCCTGCTGCCGGGTGGCGTCCGGTGCGGCATCCCCGTCGGAGCCGACGGGCGCGAACTGAGGCTCCCCGACCGGCCGTGGCGTCTGGAGGTGCGGCCTCGCGGCGAGCAGCCGATCCTGTCCTTCGCGTGGCCGGATACCCCCTATTCGGTGCTCCTGTGGACGGCGGAGGAGGACCGACGGGTCTGGTACGTGAACCTGCAGGACCCGCTCAGGAGGTCGGCGATCGGGTTCGACACGGTCGACCACGCGCTGGACGTCGTCGTCGAGCTCGATCGTTCTTCCTGGCGCTGGAAGGACGAGGACGAGCTCGCCGAAGCGGTCGACCGGGGGCTGTTCACGCCGGCGGAGGCGGCGGACTTCCGTGGGTGGGGCGAGCGCGCGGTCGAGCGCATCCTCTCGATGGAACCACCGTTCGACCGGAGCTGGGAGTCGTGGCGCCCGGACCCGGAGTGGGGCGTCCCGGAGCTTCCCGAGGACTGGGATCATCTCTGACACGCTTCCGGAACCGCCGTGCGATCACCCCGCGGACCCCGGACCCGGCAGCGCCGCGGAGGGGAGCTGGTAGATCAGCCACACGCGATTCGGGCCGCGGGATCGGAACGGCTCTACGGCATCCAGGGGCGATGTCGGCGGCGCGGGCCTCGGCATGATCACGAAGACGGACTCCTGACCCGTCCCGAGCTGCTCCAGCTCCTGCAGCGTCGGACCTTCGGTGCGGGGAAGCTCTCGGCCGACGCACCCCGACGCGAGCTGGATCTGCGGATACCCCGCGGGGCTCATGAAGGAGCAGGTGTCACCCGCGGCCATCCGTCCGATCTGCTGACCTGCCTCCCGGAAGAGCAGACCCACCCTGGTGGCCTCGGCCTCGACCCGTCGCGCGACCCCCGCTTGCCAGACCGCCCACGGGATCGCGATCAGCACCACGACGACCCCGGCCGCCCGGAGGCTCCCTCGTCCTCGGAAGAGGGAGACCAACCCGATGGAAGCCGGGATCGCCGCGAACGCGTACGCGGGCAGAAGGAATCGAGGGGCGAGGACGGGCACGAAGACCACGTACTCGATCGTCACGGCGAGCGCGCCGACCGCGCCGACCAGCGCGGCCGTCCGCTCGGCACGCGTTGCCGCTCGCACGATCCCCCCCAGAGCCAGGGCGGCGAGGACCACCCACCAGATGACGCCCGGCAGCGGAACCACGGTCGAGATGAGCTCCCCGTCGGTGTAGGAGAGATGCCGGAGCAGGTTCTCGGTGACGGGCGCCGGGGCGACGTGGCCGGCGGCGGCACCTCGCAGCGCCTGGAGCGGACCGCCGAACCGGATCGACATCTCGACGACCCACGGCAGCCACCCGATCACGAGGCCGGTCGAGAGCGCCGCGAGGACCGTCCACGATCGCCGGCCGATCAGCACGACGCCTACCAGGACCGCGAAGATCACGGTCGCCTCGGTCGGGCGGACCAGCGCGGTCAACGCGAGCGCCGCGCCGGCGAGCACCGCATCGCGCACGCGTCCCCCCTCGTTCCACCTGACGGTGTATCCCGCCGCAGCGAGGCCCAGCACGGCCGTCCAGAAGTTCGGCATCACCTGTGACGCGTTGAGGAGGGCGATCCAGGTGCACGAGAAGAGGAACAGAGCGACCGAGGCCGCCATCCCGATGATCGGCTTCCAGACGGCGAGGGCCAGGCCCGATCCGACCGCCGAGACCACCATCAGGAAGACCCGGAGCTCGCCGATCGACGCGCCGGCCCAGATCGCCGGAGCGACGATCAAGGTGATCCCTCTCGCGCGCCAGCCCGCGACGAACGCCGCCTCGGCACCGGGCGTGACCTGCGAGAGATAGACGGACTCGTCCCAGCCCGGTGGCCGGTCGTGAGGGAAGAGCGTCCATTGGAGGACGACGAAGGTGATGCAGACGAGGACGAGCCCCCACGCTTCGACGGTGAGCGTGGGCCGGCGGCGTTCGCTCCCCGAGCGGTCTTCCGGCTGCCCGGGTTCAGTCATCTGACACCGGGATCTCGTAGATGAACCAGGTCCATGCCCGGCCCCGGCTCCGGCCCTCGAACGGGACAGGGATGATGCGCGCGAGGGGCGATCGGGGCAGAGGTTGCGCGCGCAGGATCACGAATCCCCGCCTGCCGCCCGCCGAGAGTCGCGCGAGCTCCCCTTCCGAGGGTCCACGCGGCCTCGGGAGCGCGGACCCTCGGCATCCCGCCGCGAACTCGATCGTCGGCCAGCCGTGAGGGCTCATGAAGGCGCACGGTCGACCGTCCGCCATCTCGCGGAGCCGGACGCCCACCTCCCGGAAGTTCACGAGCTGCTCCCGCTGCTCGTCCCCCACGCGATCCGCCACCCGGGCTTGCCACACGATCCAGGTCCCGATCAGCAGGATGACCAGGACGCCCGTCCCCCGCCAGACGATCCCCCCTCGGAGGAGCGAGAGGAGACCGACCGCGGCAGGGACGGCCACGAACGCGTACGCGGGCAGCAGGAAACGAGGGGCCACGGCCGACACGAACACGAGATACTCCGCGCCCAGGACGAGAGCTCCCGCGCCACAGAGGACGACGATCGATCGCCGGGACCCGCTCGATCGCGCGATCGCGATGACGGTGAGCACGACCAACGAGGACCACCACACGACACCCGCGATCGGGATGTCGACGGAGGATCGCCCGTCCGTCGCGGCCAGGTAGGCCGAGAGGTTGGCGCCCGCGTCGCCGACGCCCAGGTGGTGCTCGGTGTGGGCGACCTCCAATCCTCGGATCGGTCCTCCGAAGCGGACGGAGATCTCTACGAACCACGGGAGTATGCCGGCCAGCAGGCCGAGACCCAGCGGCGAGAGGAGACGCCACGAGGCTCGACCCGACAGGAGCAGACAGAGACCGATCGCGCCGAACACCACGGCCGCTTCCGTCGGCCGGACGACCGCCAGCCCGCCCAGCGAGGCCGCGGCGAGCACGATGAACCGGGTTCCTCCGCCCTCCAGCCTCCGCGCGATCAGCGCGGTCATCGCCAGCCCCAGGATCGCCGCCCACAGGTTGGGGAGCACTGCCGACCCGTTGAACACGAAGAGCCACGAAGAGGAGAACAGCACCGCAGCGACCGGTGCGGCAAGCCCGATCAGCGGGATGGTGATCGCGAAGACCGCTCCGACAGCGAGCGACGAGAGCACCACCAGGAACAGACGCACGTGTTCCATCGACCCACCTGCCAGTGTGACCGGAGCGATGAGATACGTGATGCCTCGAGCCCGGAACGCCCTCAGGAACATCGCGTCCATGTCGGGCGTCACCTGGGAGACGTAGATCGCCTCATCCCAGCTTGGAGGGCGATCGGCCTGGATCAGGAGCAGCTGCATCACCATCGATCCGGCGACCACGACGACGATGCCCCAGCGGGCCAGCTTCTGCTCCCGCGCGGACGGACCCTCGGGGTCGATCGGAGCAGATGTCCGTTGGGGATCAACCCGGCCGTGCCGTGACATGAAGAAGCAACATATCGCGGGCCGGATCGGGGCGCGGCTCGCTCGCCGGCGCCAACCCACTGCGATGATGGATGCGATGTCCTCTCCGGGAGCCTCATATCTGGTTCTCCGTCGCGCATCGATCATGCTGCTGGTGAGCTTCCTGATCGCCAGCAGCTGCACCGCCCACGACGACGCTCACACGGTCTCGCTGGCCGGCAAGCCGAACATCCTCCTCATCGTGACCGACGACCAGCGCGCGATGCCGCTCGCGCCCGTCATGCCGCGGACGGAGGAGTGGTTCGGCTCCCAGGGAACGGCGTTCACCCGGGCCTTCGCCACCACGCCGCGCTGTTGTCCCGCGCGCGTCTCCTTCCTGACGGGCCTGTACGCCCACAATCACGGCATCTACGGAGAGGATGTCCTGGCGTCGGAGCTCGCGGCGGTCGAACCGTTGATGATCCAGCGGAGGCTACAGGAGGCGGGGTACCGCACCGGCCTCTTCGGCAAGTACCTGAACAACTGGCCGAACGAACGGAACCCCGCGAACTTCGATGGATTTGCCACCACACCGCTCGTGGAGTACTCGGGGGCGGAATGGAACGTCGGAGGGACCACGCGCGTCGTCGCGGAGAACTCCACGACGTTCATCGGCAACTCGTCGCTCGCGTTCGTCGAAGCGGCCGATGCCGACGACGAGGTGCCGTGGTTCCTCCACGTGGGCTTCATGGCACCGCACCTCCCGTCGGATGTAGAAGGCCGGTACGAGGACGTGCCCGTGCCGCCGCTGCGCCTCTCGCCGGCGATGACGGAACTGGATCGTCGCGACAAGCCTCCGTTCGTCGCGGAACGGCGCCTTCGCACCGCCTCCCAGATCCGGTCGAAGCGCGATCGACAGCTCCGCTCGCTCGTCGCCGTGGACGAGCAGATCGACCGTCTGATGACCCGACTCGAGAGCCTCGGAGAGCTGGAGAACACCATCGCGGTCTTGATCTCCGACAATGGCTTCCAGTGGGGGGAGCACGCCCTCTTCGGCAAATCCGTCCCCTACCTCGGATCCGTGCGCATCCCGCTGTATCTGAGATGGCCCGGGCATCTCACGGCGGGCGCGGTGGACGATCGCCTCGTGGGTGGGATCGATCTCGCTCCCACGCTCCTCGCCGCCGCAGGTCTCGAGCCCGTGGTCGCGCCGGACGGGATCGACCTCCTGGATGAGGGGGCGAGCCGGTCCCGCCTCCTGCTCGAGTTCCGGGAGCTGCCGCGCGGCCCCACTCCGACCTGGCGCGCGTTCGTCACCCGTTCCTTCCAGTACATCGAGTACCTGGATCGGACGGGGCGCGTGGACTTCCGTGAGTACTACCGGCTCCGTACCGACCCGGGGCAGCTCGTGAACGTGCTTCGCGACGGCCGGCCGGGCAACGACCCGGATGTCGGGGCACTGTCGGCGGTGCTCCGACGGCTCCAGGGCTGTGCCGGGACGACGTGCCCCGGGTGAGCGGTTCGCGACCCGCCTACGCGCATCCCGGGTAGCCTCTCGGCGTGCTCGACGTCCGCAGCGTCCGCGCGAGGTTCCCTGCGCTCGCCCGTCTCGGTGACGACGGCCGGCCCCTGGTGCTCGCCGACGCCCCCGGAGGCTCCCAGGTCCCCGACACGGTCATCGAGGCCGTCGCGAGTCGGTACCGCATGGGTCTGAGCAACACGCACGGTGCGTTCATCACGAGCGAGGAGACGGACGGGGTGGTCGCGGAGGCACGGCGCGCGGCCGCCGACCTCACCGGCGCGCACGCGGACGAGATCGCCTTCGGCCCGAACGCCACGACCCTCCTCTTCCACGTGTCCCGGTCGTTCGCCAAGACGCTCAGGCCCGGCGACGAGGTGGTCGTGACCCGTTTGGATCACGACGCGAACGTCCGCCCGTGGGTGATGGCAGCAGCCGACGCCGGCGCCATAGTCCGCTGGGTGGACGTCCGCGAGGGAGACGTCACGCTCGACGTGGACTCCTTCGCGGCCGCCCTGTCCCCTCGGACGAGGCTGGTGGCGTTCACCCTCGCCTCCAACGCCGTCGGCACGATCCCGGCGGCGGCGGATCTGGTCGCGCGCGCGAAGGACGTGGGTGCGCTCGTCGCGGTGGACGGGGTGCATCTCGCCCAGCATCGCCTCCTCGATCTGCACGGGATCGGCGCCGACCTCCTGGTCTGCTCCCCCTACAAGTTCTTCGGCCCCCATCTCGGTGTCCTCGCGGCCCGCCGGAGTCTCCTCGAGTCCTGGACGCCCTACAAGGTGGTCCCCGCGCCGGACGATGCGCCCGATCGGTGGGAGACCGGCACCCAGAATCACGAAGGACTGGCCGGGCTCATCGCCGCCGTCGACTACCTGGCCGGACTCGCCGGCGACACCGGTCTCGCTCGCCGGGAGCGGATCGCCGCCTCGTTCGGCGCGATCGCGGCGCACGAGCGGATGCTCGCGGATCGCTTCCTGGAAGGGATCGCGTCGCTCCCCTCCGTCCAGCTGTGGGGCATCCAGGATCGAGCGCGCCTGGATGAGCGGACGCCCACCTTCGCGATCCGGGTCGGGAGCGAGCCTCCCGCCGGGACGGCGAAAGAGCTCGCCGCTCGAGGGATCTGCGTGTGGGACGGCGACTACTACGCGCGTGAGATCATGATCCGGCTCGGCCTCTTCGAGACCGGTGGCGCCGTCCGCGTGGGGTTCTGCCACTACCACACGCTCGACGAGGTGGATCGCGTGCTCGAGGCCCTCGCCGAGTTGCGCTAGACGTCGGGCTCGGGGCTCGCCGCTCGCGCCGCGCGGACGGCGAGGCCCCATCCGACGGCGGTCACTCCCGCCACGAGCCCGAGACCCCACGCCCCGCCGGGGTCGCCCCCGACCAGCGTCACGGCGAGACCGATGAGGACGACCACCGCGACCCCGAGCGCGGGAGCGATCCCGAACAGCTCCACGACGGGTCCCCGACGACGGACGGCGAGGAAGCTCCACCCGCCCCCGGCGATCCCCAGGACCAGGACCAGGAGGCCGATGCGCCATGCCGCTGCGCCCCGGGTCAGTTCGGTGGCGGTGATCGTCGGGAGGGCTCGCTCCGGGAGCGGTCCGCGAACGACGGCCAGGAGCGGCGACGCCAGCGCGGCCGACCGCGTGACCCGTTCCCACACCGTGTCCGTGACCCAGGGCCGGACCACGAGCACGATCGGATCCTCCGGGAGCCGGTCGCGGACGGACGGCCACGTGCGGTCGGAGGCGAGATCGAAGAGTCGGTCGCCCGGCCGGCGCGTCGGAGCCCCGCGCAGGAGGAGACGCTCATCGCCGAGATAGGTCACGACGTCGAGGAACACCTCGTCGGGAGCGAGCGACCGGACGGTGTTCTGCCGCGCCTTCCAGAAGCGGATGCCCGCCGCCCCCGGAGGATCGATCACCATCACGACGGGACGTCGGTCATCGATCGCCCTCAGATAGCTCGCGACGGCGGCCGGGCCGGCGTTCACCCCCGGCAGATCCGCTCGCGCTTCGGTCTCGATGAGCCCGTGGGTCGAGACGGTGCTCCCCAGCGTGATCGCCACCGCCGACGTGACGACCAGGGCTCGCGCGGCGATCCCCATCGGGCCGGCACGACGGATCCTCCGCATGACCTCATACGCCACCCCGGCCACCGCGAGCGCCCCGAGCATCGGCGCGGGGATCCCCAGCAACAGGGTGCGGTGTCCCGGAAGCCGAGGGATGACGGCGACGAGGAGGACCCCGGCCGCCGACACCAGGAGCCAGATGCCGCCGAGCACGCCCATCGACCACGAACGCCGGGCGTCGCGACGGAGGACCGTGACGACCGTCCCCGCGACGATCATCAGGATGGTCGACGTGAGCCCGATCCACTCGAGGTTCTCGACGACCCGCTGATCGAACTGCTCGCCGATGAGGCTGAAGTCCTGGAGATCCGAGAGCCGGAGACCGATCGCTCCGCCGAGGATCCCGATGGCGAGAACCGACGCCAGCGCGAACGCGGCCACGACGACGGCCGGCGGTGATCCTTCCTTCCGGGACCCCGAGCCGACAGGGAGCAGCGACACGGCCCACCAGCCGATCAGGATCGCGCCGTACGCGGGAAGGAGGCTGGGGTGAGCGAGGAGCGAGGCCGTGAACGCCGCGGTCATGGCCAGCGTTCTCCGATGCTCCCCGGGGGTCGTGGCGAGGACCATGGCCAGCAGGAACAGGGTCAGACTCTCCAGGTTGGCCAGGTACCCGGACGCCAAGCGCGCCGTTCCTCCCCACGTGGCGACGAACACGACCGCCACCCCGAAGGCCCATCCGGGAAAGGCGTAGCCCGTGCGCAGCGCGACCGCCGCGAGCACGCCGAGGCAGACGGTGAGCGCGACCGACAGGACGACCGGCGTCGCCTCGACGGGCACCAGCCCCGACCCGGCGACGGTCGCGCCGAGAACGCCCACCCCCGGGCGCGATGCCTGGAGGTCGAGAACACCCGCGGACGCCGCTCGCATCTGGACGATGTATCCGCTCGCATCGGATCCGAGGTTCCGCACCCGGTCGGGGGGGAACGCCGAGACGTACCACGAGATCGTGACCGCCGCTCCCACGATCGCGGAGGCGACGATCAGCGAGGTTCGATCAGCGCGATCGACGACCGCTCCCAGCCGCCGACGCCGAGGGCGGAGCGCCATGTTCGGACCATAGCCCACGTGAGGACCCCGAACGTGGCGAGAGCGGCCCTCCGTTCCCTCCTTCCGGCGTCATGCCAGACTCGGGATCGATGGCGACAACCCCCTCCACGGAGGAGCCCTCGGAGGACCCAGCGAGCCGGGCGGCGGTGGCGACGACTGGGTCCGGTGACCCCACCGCGGGTGGACACGTCCATGCCCTCGACGGCGTGCGCGCGGTCGCGGTGGTCCTCGTGTTGCTGTTCCACCTGCAGGTTCCCGGGTTCACGGCAGGATTCGTCGGCGTGGACATCTTCTTCGTGCTGTCGGGCTTCCTGATCACGACGCTCATCCTCACCGAGATCGATCGGACGGGGCGGATCTCCCTCCCCGACTTCTGGGCCAGACGGGCTCGCCGCCTCCTGCCGGCCCTCGTGGTCGTGCTGGTGATCGTGGCCATCGTGACGTGGGCGACGGCGACGTTCACGGAGCGCACATCGGTTCGCGGCGACCTGCTCGCCACCGCCGGCTACGTGGCCAACTGGCACCTGATCACGACCTCCAGCTACTTCGCGGATATCGGCGTGGATTCCCCGCTGGAGCACACGTGGTCGCTGGCGATCGAGGAGCAGTTCTACGTGCTCTGGCCGCTCGCGGTCTTCGCCGTGGCGGCGGTCGCGCGACGCCACCGCCGATCCGCGGTGGCGCTCACGGCAGGCGTCCTGGCGATCGGGTCGGCGACGCTGCTCTGGCTCCTGTGGTCACCCGAGAGCGTCGAACGGGCCTACATGGGAACGGACGCGAGGATCTTCGAACCGCTCATCGGAGCGGTCGGCGCCGTGCTGGTGGCGACCCCGTGGGTCCGTCGTCGGCTGGATCGCTGGGGCGCCGTCGTCGAGGCACTCGGTGTCGCCGCGCTCGGGCTGGGACTCGCGGTGATCACGGTTCGTGCCTCGAGCTACTTCTTCGGCGGCGCGCTCTTCGTGTCGGTGGCCACGCTCTTGATCCTGGGCCCTCTCTGGATCGGTCGCGGCGGCGTCCTCAGCGGAGCGCTCGCATGGAGGCCCGTCGCGTGGATCGGCGTCGTCTCCTATGGCGCCTACCTCTGGCATTGGCCGCTCATCGTCTGGTTCGGCGCCCGCGAGACATCCGGTAGCGATCTCCTCGCGCGGAGGATCGTGGCCGGCACCCTGACGTTCGCGATCGCAGGTGCCTCGTACTACCTGATCGAGCGCCCGATCCGCAGGAGGGCGTCGCACCCCGCGCGAACCGTGCGGGTTCGGCGGCGCCGGTTGACGCTCGCCGCTGTCCCGATCTCGCTCGTCGCCGTCGCGTGCATCTCGGTCGCAGCGACCCGCGTTCCCGACCTCCCGCCTCGCGTCCCCGTGATGATGCTCGTCGGTGATTCGGTGCCCCTTCACCTCACCGTGGCGATCGAGCGCGAGCTCTCCGACCGGGGCTGGCGGCTCGTGTCCTCGACGCACGGATCGTGTCCGGTGA
Organism: uncultured Actinomycetota bacterium; assembly: GCA_963784055.1. GTDB lineage: Bacteria > Actinomycetota > UBA4738 > UBA4738 > HRBIN12 > JAJNBA01. The sequence goes on along the minus strand of CAWAPY010000014.1, from coordinate 340,143 downwards.
CCGGCGAGGCTCCTGCGCTCGAGGACGGCACCCCGATCCGCGACGCCCATCGGTGCACCGAGGAGATCGTCATCGCCCAGGACCGGCTCGTCGATCTCGCCGACCCCGACGTCATCATCTGGTGGGACCGCTGGTCCTTGTCGGGCTTCCTCTCCCGCGGAGAACTGGTCCCGTCAGGAACCCCGCGATTCTGGCGCCTCCGCCGAGAGCGGCTTCAGCTCGCCGCCGACCGCCTGACGTCGGAGGGGGCGCGACTCGTCTTGGTGGCGACCGAACCTCCCGGGCGACGCATCGGGACGCGATGCAACGAGCGCCGATGCCACGAATGGGTCCGCTTCCAGATCGATCACTACGACGACGTCACCCGGCGCTGGAACTCGATCATGGAGCGGTTCGCGCACCAGCATCCGGATCGCGCGACCTTCGTGAGCGTGACGGAGGCGATCTGCGCCGTCGACATCGCCCCCTGTGACGACGCGATCGACGGTGTCCCGGCGCGACCGGACGGCACTCACTACGAAGGCGAAGGGGAGCGGCTCGTGATCCGGACGGTGTTCGATCTCCTCTCGCCGGTCATGGGGCCTCTCACTCCCCCGGAGCCTGAGTAGGTATCGGCTCCGTGGACGGTAGAATCGGCCGTCTTCCCGACGATCTCGAAAGGGTCTCGTTCGATGCGCATCCTGATCTTGGGCGGTGACGGGTACCTCGGGTGGCCGACCGCGATGCGATTCTCCGACGGCGGGCACGAGGTACACGTCGTCGACAACTACCTCCGGCGCCGTGCGCACGAAGAGGCCGGCACCGACACCTTGGTGCCGATCCTCGACTCCCTCCCCGAACGAGCGGCCGCGTGGAGAGAGGTCTCGGGCAAGGAGATCGCTGTCACCGAGGGCGACCTCGTCGACTGGGACCTGACGGCCGATCTGTTCCGTTCCTTCCGTCCCGAAGCCGTCGTCCACTACGGCGAGCAGCCGTCCGCCCCTTACTCGATGCGCGATCGCGACCACGCCGTCTTCACCCAGCAGAACAACGTCGTGAACACGCTCAACGTCCTGTGGGCGATGCGCGAGTTCGCTCCGGATGCCCATCTGGTGAAGCTCGGCACGATGGGCGAGTACGGCACGCCGAACATCGACATCGAAGAGGGCTATCTCGACATCGAGCACAACGGTCGGAAGGAAACGATCCTCTACCCGAAGCTGCCGGGCAGCCTGTATCACCTCTCGAAGGTCCACGACTCGAACAACATCCACTTCGCCTGCCGGATGTGGGGATCCGCGCGACGGACCTCAACCAGGGCGTCGTGTATGGGATCGAGACGGAGCAGACGAAGCTCGACGATCGCCTCGCCACGCGTTTCGACTACGACGACGTGTTCGGCACGGCGCTGAACCGCTTCTGCGTGCAGGCGATGATCGGTCACCCGCTCACGGTCTACGGCAAGGGAGGGCAGACGCGCGGCTACCTCAACATCCTCGACACCCTCCAGTGCGTTGAGCTGGCGGTGTTGCACCCGGCCGACCGCGGCGAGTTCCGCGTGTTCAACCAGTTCACCGAGCAGTTCTCGGTGATGGAGCTGGCCGAGATCGTCCAGCGCGCCGGGAAGGAGCACGGCCTCGACGTCCGGATCGAGCCGATCGAGAACCCGCGCATCGAGCTCGAGGAGCACTACTACAACGCGACGCACACCAAGCTGCTCGACCTCGGCCTGCAGCCGCACTTCCTGTCGGAGACCCTCGTGGAGTCGATGTTCGGTGTGATCGAGCGGTACAAGGACCGCGTGGTCACGGACGTGATCCTCCCGCGGGACCGGTGGGGTGCGGCCGAGGCGCCCTCGAGCTGACCGATGTCCGCGATCCGGATCCTGGCCGGGCTGGGAGCGGCCGCGCTTGGTCGTCCTCGCGGTTCGCGGCTACGAACGCAGGAACATCAGCCGCCTGAACCTGATCATCCTGTTCGGTCTGTGTGCGTCGGTCGTCGCGCTGGCGATCTATCCGCCGCTGTTCGATCCGATCCTCCGCACGTTCGACTTCGAACGCGGCACGGACGGCGTGATCTTCGCTCTCCTCATCGCCGTGTTCGTGCTGTTCTTCCTCTATCTGCGCGCCCAGACCACGGCCGACACGAACGAGCGGAGCATCCGCCTGCTCGTCGAGGCGCTCGGCCAGGAACGGTTCGACTGGGATCGGGCGGGCAGCCTGCCGGACGGTCCGCGGCTCGTCACGATCTGCCCGGCGTTCAACGAGGCCGAGAACGTGGCGGCCGTGATCAAGCAGATCCCGGCGATGATCGAGGGTCATCACGTGGTCCCCGTCGTGGTGAGCGACGGCTCGACGGACGGGACCGCCGCCGTGGCGCGCGACGCCGGCGCCTACGTCGCCGAGCTCCCGATCCGGCGGGGAGGCGGGCTGGCGCTCCGCGTGGGCTACGAGATCGCGCTGCAGCTCGGCGCGGAGCTGGTGGTCACCCTGGACTCCGACGGACAGCATCTTCCCGAGGAGATCCCGATCGATGATCGCGCCGATCCTGGCCGGGGAGGCCGACTACGTGAACGGTTCACGGCTGCTCGGCTCGTTCGAACGGGAGAGCCTCATCCGACACCTCGGCGTGCACGTGTTCTCCCGCATCATCACGCTCCTCACCGGCCGCAGGATCACCGACCCCTCCTCCGGGTACCGTGCGGCGCGCGCCGACCTGCTCGAGCGCGTCGTGCTGAAGCAGGATCAGTTCTGGTCGACCGAGATCCTGATCGAGGCGCTGCGTCATCGCGCCCGGGTCGTCGAGGTCCCGGTCACGTTCCTCGCCCGCGCCGGCGGGGAATCGAAGAAGCCGAAGTCGTTCCGGTACGGCTGGAACTTCCTGAAGGTCATCATCCAGACCTGGCTCCGCTAGCGAACGCCACGGCCACCTCCCCGGCGAGCCCCGCGTTCGACTCGAGGAGCGCGAGGTTGGCCTCGAGGGAACGACCACCCGTCTCCTCCGCGAGACAGGCGAGCAGGAACGGCGTCAGGGCGCGGCCGCGGACGCCCTCACGTTCGGCCCGCTCCTCGGACCGCCGTGTCGCGGCCGCGACCTCGTCGGGGTCCATCGCGAGGCCGGCGTCGATCGGGTTGCAGAGCAGGAGGGTGGACCGGGTGTCCAGTGCGATCGCGGCCTCGAGCGCCGCGGCTGCCTCCACCGGCGTGTCCACCCGATGCTCCAGCTCGAGGGGCGCCTCCCGCGCCAGGAAGATCGGAAGGCGGTCGACGCCGTAGCCGAGGAGGCTCACGCCGAGCTCCTCCAGGCGCTCGGCGGTCAGCAGCGGATCGACGATCGACTTCGGTCCGCTGCACACCGAGCAGACCGGGCGTTCGGGACAGCTCCACGAGATCGGCGCTGACGTCCGGTTGCGACCCTCGGTGCACGCCGCCGATCCCTCCGGTCGCGCTCACCGGGATCCCCGCGCGCGCGGCGGCCCAGATCGTCGCCGAGACGGTGGTCGCGCCGGGGCCGCCGCGGGCGCACGCCGCGGGGAGGTCCCGCCGCGCGACCTTGTCGGTCTGTCCTGGCTCCGTGAAGACCTCGAGCTCGACCTCGCTGAGCCCCACCACCACCTCGCCGCCGAGCACCGCGACCCAGGCCGGGACGGCTCCCGCCCCGCGGATCGCTCCCGCCATCCGTTCGATGCACTCCACGTTGCGGGGATGCGGCAGCCCCTGGCCGATCACGCTGGTCTCGAGGCCCACGACCGGCCCCCCGGCGACCAGCGCGCGATCGACCTCCTCGCCGAGCCGGATCCGCGCGCTCACGGCGCCACCGCCGGCCACACGGACGCGCTCGCGGCGACCTCGGCTCCCGCCCGACAGGCGCGGCGGAGTGACTCCTCGGGTTCGATCCCGCGGGCGAGCGACGCCAGGAGAACCCCGTCGAACGCATCCCCCGCTCCCGTCGGGTCTCGCTCGTCGATCGCGTCCGCCTGCGCCTCGTGGACCGATCCCGTCGATGACCAGCACGGCGCCGGCCCCTCCCCGCTTCACGGCGACCGCGCGATAGCGCTCACCGAGCTCGCGTGCCGCGTCCACCGGCCCGCGCGATGTCAGCGCCTCGGCCTCTCGCTCGTTCGCCAAGACGACGGATGCTCCGGACGCGAGCTCGTGGAACCCGTCGGGACCTACCGCCTCGACGAGGGGCCAGGTCGCCGCCTCCACCGCGATCCACCCGGCCCGCGACCGGCGGATCGCCTCGACCCCGGCTTCCTGCGCGCCGTCCTGGAGCAGGAGGTAGCCCGAGACGAGCACGGCCCCCGCGGCCAGCTCCGAGGGGAGGTCGTCGGGCCGCAGCCGGGCGTTCGCCCCCCGATCGGCCACCATCGATCGCTCCCCCGCCTCGAACACGACGAGCATCGTGCCGGAGGGAGCGTCCGGATCGTCCACGAGCGCCGCCTCGACGCCGCGGACCTCGAGCTCCGTTCGCAGGAGCCGGCCGACGAGATCGTTCCCCACCCGGCCGTGGACGCGCGCGGTCGAACCCGAGACCGCGGCCCAGACCGCCGCGTTCGCCGAGGTCCCCCGGGTTGGAGCGCGACCCGCCCGTGCACGTCACCGCCTCGCGCGAGCTCGCCGGCGTCGACGCGCACGTCGAGCATCACGTCGCCGACGCAGATCAGGTCCATGGGCGGCGAGCGTACCCGGCGAGTCAGGGACCCGCGCCAGCCGCCTCGACCGCCCACGTCCCGAACGCTCCCCAGAAGGGATCGAGGCCGGGGTGTTCGAGCGGCTCCTCGCGACCGTCCACGACGACCCGATGCCCCTCCGCCGAGGGGATCAGCTCGCCCACGATCGCGGCGTCGATCCCGGCGCCCGCGAGCATCTCCACGAAGGCGTCGGCGCGCCCGGGGACGACGGTCGCGATCAACGAGCCCTCGCTGATCGCGGTGTACGGGTCGATGCCGACGTGTTCGCATACAGCGCGCACCTCCGGCCGGACCGGGATGCGGTCCCGATCCACGCGGATCCCGTTGCCGGATGCGATCGCCACTTCGAGCAGCCCCCCGAGCACCCCACCCTCGGTCGCGTCGTGCATCGACGTCACGCCCTCCTCGCGCAGACCGAACCCACGCGCGAGCACGGCCTCGGGCACCACCGTCATCGCCTCGAAGAGGGAGTCCGCCGCACGCAGCGTCTCTACCCCGACGGCCGCCCCCAGCCGATCCGGGAAGGTGGCGGCGAACAGGGCGGTCGTCTCGATCGCCGCTCCCTTCGTCACCACGACGGCGTCGCCCGCGCGAGCCATCGTCGGGGTGACGAACGCGTCCGCGGGCCCGAGCGCCAGGCAGGTCGCCCCGCCCACCATCGGCCAGTCGCAACCGTCGTAGCGCCCCGTGTGGCCGGTCACCACGGCGATCCCGAGGTCCTCGCAGGCACGGTGGAACGCATCCCACAGGGCGGTCAGCTCCTCGTCGGAGATCGACGGCGGGAGGTTCAGGTCGACGGACATCCAGCGGAGCGGGAGGCCGCTCGTGGACGCGTCGGACGCGAGGATGTGCACGGCGAACCACGCGGCGCGCTCCCACCCGTACGCCGGCACCACGAAGACGGGGTCGGCGGTGAGCGCCATAGCGACCCCGTCGGCCACCCGGACCACCCCGACGTCGACACCGTGCTGCGGCCCGACGAGCACGTCCTGGTCACGGGCCCCGAGTCGTCGCAGGATGACCTGCTCGAACAGCTCGGGCGTGGCCTTCCCGGTCCGCTGCTCCCCGGGCGCTCGCGCTCATGCCCGCCGGTCCTCGTAGCTGTCGTCCACCGACGGCTCGCAGCTCACGGACCGCGGCGGTCGGGTCGTCGGCGGTGGCGACGGCGCCGACCACCGCGATGCCCGCCGCTCCGGCCACGAGGACGTCCCGGGCGTTGCCGGCGTCGATCCCGCCGATGCCCGACGACGGGGAGCGCCGTCACGCCCACCACCGCCCGGATGCCCTCGAGCCCGATCGCCAGCGCCTCCGGCTTGGTGGACGTCTCCCAGACGGTGACGCCGAGGTAGTCGGCCCCGGCCGCCTCCGCGGCCTGCGCCTCCTCGACGCTCCCGACGCTCACGCCGAGGATCCGCTCCGACCCGAGCCGGCCTCGTGCCGCGTGCACGTCCTCGTCCTGTCCGATGTGCGCCCCGGCGGCGTCGCAGCCGGATCGCCACCTCCACCCGGTCGTTCACGAGGAACAGGACGCCGGCCTCTCCGCAGCTCCGCGCGAGGACCGCCGCGAGGGGCAGCAAGCCGTCGTCGGAGAGCTCCGGGGCGCGGAGCTGGACCGCCGTGGCGCCGCCCTCCACGGCGGCCGTCGCGATCTCGCCGTGCGCGCGACCCGAGACGAGCGTGCCCGTGGTCACGACGTACAGGTCCAGCGCGCGGGGTCCGACTCTCGCCATCGCTGCCTCCGCCGGCATTGCCCGGTTCAGGTCGTGCGGGTCGCGGGGAGGTCCCCGCCTCTCAGCCCGGCCGCAGCCCGAGCTCCCCGAGTGGTCGGCCTCAGGATACCCGCGTCACACCGTCTGCCGGCGCGCCCGGGCGACCGCCAGCTCCCGGCGAACCTTCTTCCAGTCGCTGGCCTTCGTGCTGAGCAACACGTCGGTCGACGATCTGGAACAGGCCCAGCGCGAGCAGGACGACCACCGTCCAGCCGGGTGCATCGGTCGCCGGCGCGAGCGAGAGCGCGAGGAACGGCGCCAGCTTCGTCGCGACCGCCCCCGATGCGTGCATCCAGGCGCGACCGGTCGGCGTCGCGCGCAGGTACGTCGCGTAGTCGGTCTTCAGCCCGGGCAGCGGCGGCGGCGGGATCGACGAAGAAGTAGCGGCGGAACCGGATCCCCACGAGTCGTCCCACGACGTAGTGCGTGGAGGAGTGGAGCCCGACCGTCCACGCCAGCGCCGCCACGACGCAAGGCCACGCCGACCGCGGTTCGTGCCTCGGACGAGGTGTCGATCGCGAAGAGGACCGCGGCCCAGGCCGCGACCACCCCCACGCGCGATCAAGCGCGGCCAACAGCGCGTTCCCGAGCCAGATCGGCACCCGGTGAGGGAACCGCGCGTCGAACGCCTTCGCGTCGATGCGGCCCACCTGGTCCGCGTGCCGCTCGATCAGCTCGTCGCCGCGCTTGATCGAACGCGACCACGCGCCAGAACCCCAGTTGCCGCAGGTCGGTGTCTCCGGCGTCAACCGCGGCCTCGATCCGATCGAGCTCGGCTCCGAGCCCCCCGGAGGGACTTCCTCCAGCTTCCACGGTTGCCTCCAGGTCCGGCGGTACGATGCGCCGGACGCGCTCCGACCTGCCCTCGAGCGCTTCCCCTAGGGAGGAGAGCACCATCGCAAGGAGTATCACGCAGCCGGCGCCCCCGCACGGCGGAGGGCATGCATTCGTCACTCTCGACGGCCGTTACCACATGGTGGAACGGATCGCCGCCGGGGGCATGGGCGAGGTGTTCCGCGCCCACGACGCCGTCTTGGCGCGCGAGGTCGCGATCAAGGTCCTGCACCGCTCCCTCGCAGGTGACCCGGCCTTCGTCGATCGGTTCCGCCGCGAGGCCCGCGCCGCCGCCAGCCTCTCCCACCCGAACATCGTCGCCGTCTACGACTGGGGCGCGGTCGACGGCGTCTACTACATGGTCATGGAGTACGTGCGCGGACCGAGCGTCCGGCACCTCCTGAACGAGCAAGGACGGATGGAGCCGGCGCAGGCCGCGGAGATCCTCCGCCAATCGCTCCTCGCGCTCGGGCACGCCCACCACGAGGGCTTCGTCCATCGAGACATGAAGCCCGAGAACCTCCTCGTGACGCAGGAGGGCGTGGTCAAGGTCGCCGACTTCGGGCTCGCCCGCGCGTACGCCGACGGCCGCGTGACCCAGGCCGGGGCGGTCACCGGCACGGTGCAGTATCTGGCGCCCGAGCAGATCCGCGGCGAGCCGGCCGACCCGCGGAGCGACCTCTACTCCCTCGGCATCGTCGCCTATGAGCTCCTGACCGGGAAGCTCCCGTTCACCGGCGAGACCGCGATGGCCGTGGCTTACAAGCACCTCTCGGATCGCGTGCCCGCCCCCTCGTCCGTCCTGTCCGACCTGCCGGCCGAGCTGGACGGCTTCGTGGCCGCCGCCACCGATCGCGACCGGGAGCTCCGGCCCGAGTCCGCCGATGTGATGCGGATGGACCTCGATGTGCTCTCGCACCAGCTCCCCCGGCACGGAAGCTCTCGACGATCGTTCGGGACATCCCCTCCGTGACGGTGGAGGGAGGAGAGACGACCGAGGTGGGGGTGACGCTCGAGACCTCGATCCCCCGCATGGAGCGCCACCGGAAGCGCCGGAGGTTCGTCAAGCGCATCGTCGGCGCCGTCGCGCTGGTGGCGCTGCTGACGGCGGCCGCGTGGGGCACGTGGACGTACGCGATCCCGCACACGGCCGTGATCCCCGCGCTCGTGGGCGAGACCGTCGATGAGGCCACGGACCGGCTGACGGGCCTCGGGTTCGACGTCACGCGGGCCCCCGGTGAGTACTCGATGCAGGTTCCCGAGGGCGACGTGAAGCAGATCCTGCCGGCCGCCGGCGCGGAGCGCGATGTCGGCACCACGGTCACGATCGTCCCGTCGCTGGGACCGCCGCCCGTTGACGTCCCCCGGGTGCGAGGAGAGCTCCTCCAGGACGCCCGCGAGGCGATCGCCGAGGCCGGCTTGCACGTGGGCGCCGTCAAGCATCGGTTCGACGGCGAGGTCGCCGAGGGTCACGTGATCGGCGTCCAGCCCGACGCGGCGAGGCTCCCCCGGGGAACGTCGGTCACGGTGATCGTCAGCGACGGTCCCAAGCCGGTCGCGATCCCCGACGTCGCGCGGCATGACGGAGGACAAGGCCGTCAAGGCGCTCACCGCGAAGGGCTTCGAGGTGGTGATCGAGCAGGACTTCTCGAACAAGGTCGCGCGCGGGCGAGCCCTCGGAACCGATCCGGCGCGCGGGACCGAGCTCCAGCCCGGTGAGACGATCGTGCTGCGGATCTCGCTCGGACCCGAGTTCTTCGCCAGTCCCGACTTCGAGGGCATGACGGTCGACGCCGCGCGCGCGCTCGCGGACAGTGTCGGGCTGGAGCTCACCGCGCTCCCGGTCCCCGGCAGCAGCGGCGGGAGCATCGTGAGCCAGCTCCCGCCTCCGGGTACGCGCGTTCGCTCCGGCTCGACGATCACCGTCTACTACGCGTGATCCTGGGCGCCCACGTCCGGCGCAGGCAGACCGGGATCGAGGGGGCCATCGAGGAAGCAGAGATGCGGGGCGCCGACTGCCTCCAGATCTTCGTCTCCAACCCGAGGGCGTGGGCCGCGCCTCGGTACGACGAACCGCAGGTCGAGCGGTTCCGCGATGCCCTGGCCGCCAGCGGGCTGAAGCCGTGCGTGGCGCACCTGTCCTACGTCGGCAACGTCGCGTCTTGGGATCCGACGACGCTCCGGCGCACCCGCGAGCTCCTCGTAGGAACCGTCCACGCGTGCGACGCGCTGGGGGTGGATCTCCTCGTGGTCCACGCCGGAGCCGGCGGGCCGCAGGACCGGGACACGGCGTTGGGGGCGGCCGCGGAGAGCTTCCGCCTGGCGGTCGGCGAAGCGGATCGGACGCGCGTGCTTGTCGAGCTGATGGCCGGCACCAGCGGTGCGGTGGCCTCCGCTACCGAGCGAGGCCGAGGAACTCGTGCGCGGCGGTCGGCGATGAACGACTCGGCATCTGCCTCGATACCGCGCACCTGTTCGCGGCGGGCGTGCCCCTCGACGTCGCCGACGGGGTGGAGGGTCTCTCCGAGGAGCTCCGCGCACGGGCGCTCGACCGGCGACTTGCCCTGGTCCACGCGAACGACTCGGTGTTCGAGCGCGGCGCCCGGCGCGACCGTCACGCCGACATCGGCGACGGGCAGATCGGTGCGGAGGGCTGGCGGGCGCTGGCGAACGATCCGGTGCTCGGCTCCGTTCCCTGGATGCTCGAGACGCCCGGAGATGCCGATCGCCAGCGGACGGACATCGCCCACCTGCGGGGCCTCGCGGCTCCCGTCTAGACTCCGCCGCGGGAGGAGGAGTGCCTGTGGACGACGCTTCCGATCGGCTCCTGCGGATCATCGAGGACTACGAGCGAGTGGCAGAGGCCGTCACCCCCGACGACGCGATCCAGGACCTTCGACGAGACGACCCTGCAGCTCTTCTGGCAACGCTGGCCGCAGGTGAGCTCGTGGGGCGGCGCGCTCTGGCGCCAGCTGAACGACGATCTGGCCGATCCCGCCACCCCTGCCGGGGACCTCGAGACCCACGAGGTCGGCGGCGAGGGCGGCGGCTGAGATGGAGGCTTGAGCCGACATGCCCACGCTGAGGGAGATCATGACGTCCGACGTGTTCGCGACCACGCCGAGCACATCCGTCGCCGACGTCGCGGCCAGCATGCTGAAGGGGCGGTTCGGGTCGGCGGTGGTGATGGAGGGATCCACGTTGATGGGGATCTTCACGGAACGCGACGTGCTCCGCGCGGCCGCCGCACGAGCAGACCTGACCTCGTCCCGGGTCGCCGATTGGATGACGGGAGATCCGGTCACCGCGAGCCCCGACATGGACGCGGGTGAGGCCACCGAGATCATGATGAGTCAGGGCTTCCGACACCTGCCGGTGGTGGACGGGACGACGATCACGGGCATCGTGAGCTTCCGGGACATCCTGAGGACCCGCGTTCGGCGTACCCCGTCCTGACCCGCCGTGCCGGAGCTTCCGGACGTCGAGCACTTCCGACGGACGTTCGCCCGTGGCGCCGCGGGGCACCGCGTGTCCGAAGTGGTCGTGACCGACCCCGGGATCCTGCGTGACGTGACCGCGGCGGAGCTCGACCAGGCGCTCCGTGGCCATCGATTCGAGGAACCGGAGCGCCGGGGCAAATGGGTGATCGCCTGGACGGACGGTCCCGCTCTGGTGCTGCACTTCGGGATGACCGGAGACATCCTGTGGGCGGCCGACGCCGCGGATCGACACCCGCACGACCGGGTGATCGTGGTCTTGGACCACGGGGAGATCCGCTACCGGAACATGCGGAAGTTCGGCGGCGTGTGGCTGGCCGCGAGCCGGGACGAGGTCGATGGCCTCCTGGCCCGGTTGGGCCCCGACGCGCTCGATCTCGGCCGAGCGAGCTTCCTGCGGCTCCTGGAGACGCGTCGTGGGCGGATCAAAGCGGTCCTCCTCGACCAATCGTTCATCGCCGGCGTGGGCAACCTCCTGGCCGATGAGGCGCTCTGGAGGGCTCGGATCCACCCGGCTCGCCCGGTCGAGTCCATGCCGATCGATGAACGGATCACCCTCTTCCGTGAGCTCCGCTCGGTGATCCGCCGCCAGACCGTGGACAGCTACCCCGAAGGGTTCCGGTCACGATGGAACGACGCCAGGGGACGGGACGGGGCTCGATGTCCTCGATGCCGCACCGAGCTGGCGAGGACCGTCGTGGGCGGCCGAACCACCTATCACTGTCCGAGCTGCCAGCCGACGCTGAGGAAGGACCTGCTGGCCCTTCGGTCCTAGGGCTCGAGCTCGGCCCGAGGACCTTCCTGGTAGGAGTACCGCTCCTCGCCGAACGGCTCCGCGTGAATGTGGTAGCCCGCGGACCTCCCAGAACCCCGCATGTTCTTGTCGACGAACTCGAGGCCGGTCAGCCACTTCGCGCTCTTCCAGGCGTACCGCTTCGGCACGACGAGGCGCAGAGGCCATCCGTGCTCGGGCTCGAGGTCCTGTCCCCCGTTCGCCCATGCCACGAGCACGTCGTCGTCGTCCATCGCCTCGAGCGAGAGGTTCGACGTGTAGCCGTACTCGCAGTGGGCGATCACCCACTTCGCCTCCGGCGCAGGCTTCGCCAGGTCGAGCAGCGTCCGGAACGACACACCGTGCCAGGAGTTGTCGAGCGTCGTCCAGCCCGTCACGCAGTGCATGTCGGCCGGCACATCCACGTTCGGCAGTGCGCGGAGCTCCTGGTACGAGAGCGTCACGGGGTTCTCCACGAGCCCTGACAGCTCCAGGTCCCAGTTGGTGCCGTCGAAGGTCGGGATCGGTCCGTAATGGAGGACCGGCCAGCTCTTCACCAAACGCTGCCCCGGCGGGATGCGAGCAGCGATCTCGGGCGGATAGTTCTTCGTGAACAACGGCATCAGCGTTCCTCTCACGTTCCTCGGCTCGGCGGCGAGGCCGCGCCACGCGTCGAGCGCGGCCTCGATGCCCGCGTCGTCGACATCGAGGTGCGTGACCATCCGGATCTTCCCGCCCGAATGGGTCACGCCCACCCCGAGGGCGGCCAGCCGCTCGATCGTCTCGAGCATCGGCATCCCCACGGCTTCGGTGTCGACGAAGACCATGTTCGTTTCAACCTGTTCGAGGTCGACGGAGCCGGGGAGCGCCTCGGCGACCCCTTCGGCGAGGTGGCGAGCCCGCTCGTGGTCCTCGTGGAGGCGCTTCGGTCCTTCCTCGAGTGCGATCAGGCCGGCGGCGGCCACGATCCCGGCCTGCCGCCATGCCCCGCCGTACAGGATCTTCAGGCGCCGGGCCTCTCGCGCCATGTCGGCCGGCCCGCACAGGACGGAGCCGATCGGTGCGCCGAGGCCCTTCGAGAGGCAGAACATCACGGTGTCGACCTCGGCGGCGATCTCCGCCGCGTCGATGTCGGCGGCAGCCGCCGCGTTGAAGATGCGCGCGCCGTCGCAGGTGGATCGGGACCCCGGCGTCGTTCGCCACCTTCCGAACCGCACGGAGCTCCTCGAGGGGCATCACGCGGCCGCCGGCGCCTCCGACCGTGTTCTCAACGGACAGGAGGTCGATCACCTCGACGTCGTAGAACTCGTCCGGCTCCAGCAGTTGCGCGGCCTGCTCGGCGTCGATCCAGCCGCGAGGGCCGGCGTCGACCGTGCGGTAGGCGATGCCAGCCAGCGCCGCCGCAGTCATCACCTCGACGCTCGTGACGTGCAGGCCGGCCGCCGCCGCGACGAGATGTCCGGGTCCCTTGAACTGCAGTCGCAGACCGATCTGGTTCGCCATCGTGCCGGTGGGGACGAACGCGCCGGCTTCCTTGCCGAGGGCCTCCGCGCAGCGTTCCTGGAGCAGGTTCACGGTCGGGTCGTCGTCGTACCAGTCGTCCCCCACCTCGGCCTCAGCCATCGCCCGGCGCATCGCCTCGGACGGCTTCGTGACGGTGTCGGAACGAAGATCGACCCGGAAGGAGCTCATGGCCGCCGAGTCTACCGGCGCCTCACGAGTCCATTGACCGGTGCTCGAACCCCCTCCCGGTCCAGGTGACTCCCTCCCAGGCGGTCGGTTCGGGCCACTCCGATGCATGGGCGAGCGCCTTCAGCACGGCCTCCGCGTCCGTCAGGAGACGCTCCCGGAACCAAGGTGGGAACGCCGACGGGACGTGCTGGCTCTCGGTCGAGGAGGTACTCGAGCTCGAGTTGCTCGATCAGGCGTTGGACCTCAGCCGGGCGACGTGCAGGATCTTCCTCGAAGGTTGGGGACCCGTCGTACGCGGACCAGGTCTGCAGAACGATCCACCGAAAGGCTCCCTCGATATCCCTTCGACCCGCGAGCGCTTCGGCCGCCATCCACTTCCCTGCGACCAACACGGAGGCGAGCTCATCGCGAGCGGGGAGGCCGAGCTCCTCGCTCGTCTTCGTCAGGAGTTCTCCGGTGTGATCGCTCGTCGGCAGGGATCAAACCAGCGAGGAGCCGAAGTGAAGGCGAGTCGTGTCCCGACTGAAGGGCTTCCACGGCCGCGTCCGCGACGACACGTTCATGAACGAGCCCCAACTCGAACAGCGTTCTGGCGAGCAGGAGATCCACCTGGTCAGTATCGACGCGATCGACCTCAGTAGAGGAACATCGGCTTGCCGTCGACGTGGCGGATCTTCGGGCGGTATTCGTCCGCGTCGTAGAGCGCCTCGATGTCGACCCGCTTCACACCCTGCCGGACGACCTCGATCGGGACGTTCACGTAGATCCCGTTCCGAAGGGCGACGAGCCGCCCGTGCGTGCCCTCGAGCAGCAGATCCGCCGCCATGACCGCGTAGTTGTCGCGACCATCAGGTCGAGGGAGTCGGGTTGCCCCGAGCGCATCAGGTAGCCGACCTGCTGGTAGATGATGCCCTCGCCGGTGATCTCCTTCAGCGCCTCGCCGGTCTGGGCACCGATCCCGCCGAGCTTGCGATGGCCGTACGCGTCCGCGGTCCCGCCCATCACCATCTCGCCGCCGACGAAGTGCGCGCCCTCGGAGATCGTGGTCATCGCGTAGCGCGACGGGTTCTTCCGCTTGTCGTCCATCAGGAACTGTGGCGAGCTTCTCGACGTCGAACGGCACCTCGCTGATGATCGCCCGGTCCATCCCCGAGAGGTAGGCCGACACCAGTGAGGTCTCCCCGCTGTATCGGCCGAACACCTCCACGACCGCGAGTCGTTCGTGCGACCCGGCGCTCGTGCGGAGCTGGTGGATGAAGATCACGGTCCGGGTGACCGCGGTCGAGAACCCGATGCAGTAGTCGGTGCCGTGGACGTCGTTGTCCATCGTCTTCGGGACCGCGACGACGGGCACCCCTTCGTCGTGGAGCCGGAGCGCGAACGAGAGCGTGTCGTCGCCACCGATCGGGATCATCGCGTCGATCCCGAGGTGGTCGAGCACCTTCATCACGTGCGACGTGTGGTCCCTGGCCTCGTCGTTGACGCGACCGGCCTTCAGGAAGTCGGGCTCGTCCGATGGCGCGGACCTTCGCGGGGTTCGTGCGCGACGTGTGCAGGATCGTGCCGCCGGTCCGGTCGATCGTGCGGACCACGTCGGGATCCAGCGCCACCGTGTGGGTCGACGTGGAGGACGGGTCCGCGGGATCGAGCTCCAGCAGCCCCGCCCAGCCGCGACGGATCCCGACCATCTCGTGCCCGTCACCGACCGCGCGATTGGTGGCCGCCTTGATGCAGGCGTTCAGTCCGGGGACGTCGCCGCCGCCCGTGAGGATGCCGATGCGCATGTCTCGACCCTACAACCGGCCCGCGCCGATCTACCCGAAGAAGACCTCGGCCTCGCGGTAGAGCTCCATCGGGACCACGTTGCGCTCCGCTACCGCGTCGGCGATCGGCACGTCGCGGACCTCCTGGGCCTTCCGCGCGACCATCCGGCCCCATCCCCCGGCGGCCGCGAGATCGGCGGCGGCGATCCCGAATCGGGTCGCGAGCACGCGGTCGAACGAGACGGGCGAGCCTCCTCGCTGGACGTGGCCGAGGATCGTGACGCGGGTCTGGAACCCGGTCCGCTTCTCGATCTCGGGCGCCAGGTGGTTCGCGAGGCCCCCGAGCCTCGGGAAGCCGTTCTCATCGAGGGGAGGCTCCGGGAGCTCGAGCGTCCCCTCCATCGGCACGGCGCCTTCCGCCACCACGACGATCGAGAACGAGCTCCGGCTGGCGTGTCGATGGCGGAGGTGGTGGCAGACGCGTCGAGGTCGAAGGGGTGCTCGGGGATCAGGATCGCGTCCGCGCCTCCGGCCATACCCGCATACACCGCGATCCAGCCGGAGTGCCGGCCCATCACCTCGACGAGCATGACCCGGTCGTGGCTCTCCGCGGTCGAGTGCAGCCGGTCGATCGCGTCGGTCGCGACCTGGACGGCCGTGTGGAACCCCACCGTGACGTCGGTCCCCGCGAGATCGTTGTCGATCGTCTTCGGGACCCCCACGATCCGGACGCCCTCGTCGGCGAGCCGGACCGCGGCGCCGAGCGTCCCCTCGCCGCCGATCACGACGAGGCCGTCGAGCCCGTGCTTCCCGATCGTCGCCAGAACCTTCGCGGGGCCGTCCTCGAACCGGTACGGGTTGGCGCCCGGAGGAGCCGAGGATCGTCCCCCCGCGAGGCAGGATGCCCGTGGTGTCGGCGATCCCGAGGGGCTGGCTCACGTCCTCGAGCACGCCGTGCCACCCGTCGTGGAAGCCGACGAACTCCATGCCGTGCGCGCGGATGCCGCGGCGGACCACCGCTCGGATCACCGCGTTCAGACCGGGGCAATCGCCTCCACCGGTGAGGATCCCGAGGCGCATCGCGCCACCCTACCGAAGCGTTCCTCCGACACCCGCCGGTAGGATGCCGACGTGCTCGCGATCAACGGGTTCCTCGAGTGGTTCTTCCTCGGGCTGCTGTCCTTCCTGGTGGTGGCGGTGACCCTCTTCGGGGTGTACATGGCGATCCAGCTCTTCAGGAACCCCGGACGCTCGCCCCGTCCTCCCCGCTCTCCGTGAACGCGAGCTCCGCCACGACCATCAGATGGTCGGAGGCGGTGCCCCCTGCGGTCCAGGCTCGGAGCGGCCGGAACGCTCGCCCCGCGAACAGATAATCGATCCGCGCCGTGGGAGCGTGCGAGGGGTACGTCGCACCGTCACCATCGCCTCACGGCCTCCCAACAGTCGGATGCCAGCCCGGAGAGCGAGGACGGGGCCGGGTCGCCCGGGATGGCGTTCAGGTCTCCCCCCACCGCGAACCTGCCGGACGATCCCTCGAGCATCGCCCATAGCTGTTCGACGTGACGCGCACGTTCACTGGTGCTCAGGCCGAGGTGCACCGAGAGCACGGAGATACGCTCGTCCACGTCGGCGACCATCACGCCTCGGGGATACAGGAGCGAGCCCCCCGAGAACCGATGGAGACGGTGGGAGACGGTGGTGGCCAGCCCTCGGCGGACGAGGACCGCGTTCTGGATCCTGCGGCGTGGGAACGCCCACGGGTCCGCGCACACCACCATGCCGAGGGCCTCGCCGAGAGCCCGGAGGCGACGACGGGGGCCGGATTCCTGCACCATCACGATGTCGATCTGCTCGGCGCGGATCACTCCCGCGATCTCCTCCACGCCGCTCACGCATCCCGTGGACGTTCCAGGTGGCGACACGGAGCGTACCGCCGTTCACGACGGGACGATCTCGGTACCCGCCTCGCCGCGGAGCACCGCCGGCGCTTCGTCGAGGTCACCGATCATCACGCGGCTCCCGCCGGCCTCGAGGAAGTCGATCGCGGCCTGGACCTTCGGCCCCATCGAGCCGGCGCCGAACTCCCCGCGCTTCAGCAGGTCCGCGGCCTCGTCCGCGGTCATGCGATCGATCTGCTCCGGGTAGAGCGTGCCGAACCCTCGTTGGACCTTCTGCACGTCGGTGAGGATCAGCAATGTGCTCGCCTCCACCTCGGCGGCCAGGATCGCGGCCGCCAGGTCCTTGTCCACCACGCCCTCCTTGCCGATCAGCCGCGGCCCCTTCTCGATCACGGGCACCCCTCCCCCGCCGCCGGCGATCACGATCACCCCGTCGGCGACCAATCGCTTGACGATCGGCGTCTCGACGATCGAGTAGGGACGCGGTGACGGCACGACCCGGCGCCACCCACCGTGCGGGTCCTCCTTCATCACCCACTGGCGCTGCTCCTCCAGCCTCCGGGCCTGGGCGGCGGTGTAGAAGGGACCGATGAACTTCGAAGGCTTCCGGAAGGCGGGGTCCTGCGGTCGGACCCGCGTGAGCGTGAGCACCGTGGCGACCGGACGCTCCATGCCTCGCTCGAAGAAGACGTCGCCGATCGTCACCTGGAGCAGGTAGCCGATCAGCCCCTGACTCTCCGCGCCACAGACGTCCAGCGGCATCGGCGACACCGTCTTGGCCGCGGCCTCCTGCTGGATCAGGATGCGCCCGACCTGCGGGCCGTTGCCGTGCGTGACGACGACCTCCCACCCGTCGGCCGCGATCTCGGCGATCCGCTCCGCGGCGGCGCGGGCCGCCTGGTACAGCTCCTCGAACGTGTCGTCCGCACCGCGCCGGAGCAGCGCGTTGCCGCCGAGCGCGACGACGACGCGTTCCATGTTCGACGGCTCCCTTCACCGGCCCCGCTCGGGGCGGAGTCTGCTACACCACGGGCCGCAGCACGTCGAGCAGCTGCGGGGAATCCGGAAGCACGTCGAGGTCGTAGCGGACCCGAACCGCGGGCTTGCTGATGTCGATCACGTGGCGGAGGTCGATCGGCGTTCCGATCACGACGAGGTCGGCGTCCGCCGCGTCGATGATCTTCGCCATCTCGTCGAGCTGACCCTGGCTGTAGCCCATCGCGGGCAGGACCGCCCCGACGTCGTACTTCTCGAACGTCTCGGCGATCGTCCCGACCGCCCACGGCCGCGGATCCACGATCTCGGCGGCGCCCGAGCGCTGCGCCGCCACCACGCCGGCGCCGATCTTCATCTCCCCGTGCGTGAGCGTCGGACCGTCCTCGATCACGAGCACCCGCTTGCCGGCGATCGCATCGGGATCGTCCACCGTCACCTTCGAGTTCGCCTTCACCACGGTGGCCGTCGGATTCGTCTGCGCGATCGTCTCCTCGAGCTGCGCGACCTGCTCCGGCGTCGAGGAATCCATCTTGTTGATCAGGATCACGTCGGCGCGGCGGAGGTTCGCCTCGCCGGGGTGGTACCTCGTCTCGTGGCCGACCCGCAGCGGGTCGACGAGCGCGATGTGGACGTCGGGCAGGTAGAAGGGAGGTCGTTGTTGCCCCCGTCCCACAGGAGGACGTCCCCCTCGGCCTGTGCCTGCTCGAGGATCGCGGCGTAGTCGACGCCCGCGTAGATCACGGTTCCGGTCGTGATGTGCGGCTCGTACTCCTCACGCTCCTCGATCGTGCAGTGATGGCGATCGAGATCCGCGAGCTCCGCGAACCGTTGGACGCGCTGCGCGGTGAGGTCGCCGTACGGCATCGGGTGGCGGACCGCGACCACCTTCTTGCCGGCCTCCTTCAGGGTCGCGGCGACCGCGCGGGTCGTCTGCGACTTCCCGACACCGGTGCGGACCGCCGTCACGGCCACCGTGGGGATGGCCGGCTTCAGCATCGTGGCGTCCGGCCCCAGCAGGAGGAAGTTCGCTCCCGCCGCGAGCGCCTCGCTCGCTTTGTGCATCACGTACTCGTGCGAGACGTCGGAGTAGGCGAACACCACGTCGTCCACCTCGAGCTGGCGGATCAGGCGTGAGAGCTCGTCCTCTTCGTGGATCCGGATCCCGTCCGGGTAGCGCTCCCCGGCGAGCTCCGCGGGGTAGGTCCGGTCGTCGATGTACGGGATCTGCGTCGCGGTGAACGCGACGACCTCGGTGGAGGGGTCGTCGCGGAAGACGACGTTGAAATTGTGGAAGTCGCGGCCGGCGGCTCCCATGATCAGGACACGACGCGACATGCCGAGGTCCTTTCAGGAGAGGGGTGATGTGATGCGCGGGCAGATGCGCGACACGCCCGCTCTTCGGGAGCGACTGTAGCCCAACGCGGGCCCGGACGACCTGGCCTAGACTCCTGCCCTCGTGGAGGAGGAACGGCCAGAGAACGGATCCATGGAGAACGGATCCACGGTGAAGCGGGTCCTCGCCGACGTGCGGACGTCGTTCGCGGCGCTCGGTCGGTCGTTCCGATCGCCCGACATCGCGAAGGCGCTGGCGGCCTACCTCGCGTTCACGATCACCGAATGGGCAGCGTTCATCGCCCTGATCGTGTACGCCTACCAGGACGGCGGCAGCGTCACGGTCGGTCTGGTGAGCCTCCTGCAACTGATCCCCGCCGCGCTCATCGCACCGGTCGGATCAGTTCTCGGCGACCGGCACCGCCGCGAGCGGGTGTTGGTGTACGCCTATGCCGCGCTCAGCACGATGACGATGCTTGCCTCGGTCGCCTTGCTCACCGAGGCACCGGCTGCGCTCGTCTACGCGTCGGGCACGACCGCCGGGTGGGTGCTCACGCTCGTCCGGCCTACGCACGCCTCCCTCCTGCCGCGGCTGGCTCGAACCCCCGGGGAGCTCTCGAGCGCGTACGCCGCGAGCAGCCTCCTGGAGAGCTTCAGCATCCTGCTCGGCCCGCTCCTGGCCGGTGGGCTGATGGGCCTGGCGCCGAGCTCTCTCTCGGGACCCGGCGTGGTGGATGCCACGCTCGCCGTGATGCTCTTCCTGGGCACCGTGAGCGTGGCATCGATCCGGGTCCGCACCGAGCCCGCCCACGACGGCGGCGCCTCCGGCGTCCGGGTCGTCGCATCCGAGGCCGTCGACGGCGTCCGGGCGGTGGCGCGCGATCGCCGATCGCTGCTCCTGGTCGCGACGATGGGGCTCGCGATGGTCCAGCTCGGGTTCGTCGACGTGTTGATCGTGGTCCTCGCGTTCGACGTGATCCGCACGGGCGACGCGGGCGTCGGCTTCCTGACCGCCTCGATCGGCGTCGGCGCCGTCGTGGGGGCGATGCTCGCGATCGGCGTGGCGGCACGGTGGCGGGCGTCCCGATCGTTCCGGTGGGGGGTCACGTGGAGCGGACTCTCGATCGCCGGGATCTCGGCGCACCCGGCTCTGGCGGGGGTCTTCCTGGCCATGAGTGGGGCGGGTGGCGCACTCGCCGACGTCAACGGGCGGGTCATGCTCCAGCGCCTGATCCCGGACAAGCAGCTGTCACGCGCGTTCGGGGTCCTCGAGTCGCTCTACATGGCCGGCGAAGGGATCGGCTCCTTCGTGGCATCGCTCATCATCGTCGCGCTCGGTCCCGGATGGACGTTGCTGATCGCCGGCGTGCTCCTCCCGTGCGTGGCCGTGCTGGGTCGCCGGGCCCTCATCGCGCTCGACGTCGGGATCCGGATCCCCTCGGAGGAGATGGCGCTGCTGCGCTCGACGCGGCTCTTCGCGCCGCTCCCCGGGCCGATGCTCGAGCGTCTCGCCAGGAACCTCATCCCGATCTCGGTGCACGAGGGAACCGTGGTGATCAGGCAGGGCGACGCGGGCGATCGCTTCTACGCGATCGTCGAGGGCGCCGCGGACGTCCTCGAGGGCGGCCGCCGGGTCACGACGCTGGGGCCGGGCGGGTCGTTCGGGGAGATCGCCCTGATCCGCGACGTTCCGCGGACCGCGACCGTGGTGGCCACGACCGAGAGCAAGCTCCTGGCGCTGGACCGCGACGAGTTCCTCCGGGCCATCACCGGTCACGATGCGGCTTCGGAGGCAGCCCACGGACTGGCGTCGGAGCGGCTGGACGAGCTGGAGGCGAGCCGGGAGCCCTAGCCGCGGGACGCTCAGGCCGGGGACCAGCTGTCCTTCGCCACGTGCCCGAAGGGACGGCCGAAGTGCCCGACGCAGACCGCCCACCCCTCCCGGTCCGCGGCATCCATCCAGAGCGCACGATTCTCTGCCGCGAGCTCGGGGTCCTCGTCGTGATTCGACACCCACGTGGGATGCGCGACCTGCGGTGTCGTGTGGAGGAGGTCGCCGACGAGGAGCAGGGTGGCGTCGCTCTCCTCTAGCTGGACCACGCGGTGGCCCGGCGTGTGCCCGGGGGCGTGTCGCACGGACAGGCCCGGCAGGATCTCGTGGTCCGAGGGGTCGAGGTCGATCAGACCGGCCTCCGCGAGGCCCGCCATCGCGAATCGCCCGGTGAGATCGTCGGGCGTCCGGTGGGTGCCGAAGAACGTCCAGTCGTCCGGATGGACGTGATAGCGGGCGTTCGGGAAGCGCGGGCGTCCGTCGGGGAGCGAGGCAGCGCCCGCATGGTCGCCGTGGAGGTGCGTGAGGATCACGTGCTGCACGCTCTCCGGGGAGACCTCGATGCCGGCAAGCTCCTCCTCGAGCCTTCCGATCACATCGTATGGGGGTCGGCCGAGGTCGCCGATCCCCGTGTCGACGAGTACCGGTCCGTTCGGATGGCGGATCAGGAAGGCGTGGACGTGCCACGCCCAGCTCGTCGGATCATCCGGAGGGAACGCCCAGGGGAAACGGGATCGTTCTTCTTGCCAGTCGACGTCGTGGCCGGGCGCTTCGTCGTCGAGCGGCAACGGTGCCCATCCGTCGCAGAGAGGCACCACCTCGAACGATCCGAGCACGAACGGCTCGTGCGGCACCTCTCGAGCCTACCGGCGAGGCGCGCGCTCGACGTCGGTCGGCTCATCGATGTCCACGAGGGTCCGACGCTCCGGGTCGAGGGCGGTCCACGAAGGCTCGTCCACTACGACGGTCCTGACCGCCGAGAGCAGATCCCGGAGCCTTCGCCGTCCACTCCCGAGCAGGATCGCGACGGCGTCGGCGGCCGGCTCGGTCCTCACGACGCAGGGAAGCGGCCTGGCGTCCCCGCCGTCGGAGAGGACGACGGCCACGGCGGTGGTCTCCCGGGCGGCTCGCAGCATCTCGCGGAGAACGGACGGTTGGAGGTCCGGCATGTCACCGCCAGCAACGACCGCCCACGTCGCATCGGCGCTCTCCAGCCCCGCGGCCAACCCTCGGAGCGGGCCTTCGTCGGCGGTGGAGTCGCGTGCGAAGGCCACGGAGACACCGGCGGGCATGGGCGGTTCGTCGACATCGACGCCGATCACCACGACCACGCGGTCGCAGACGTCGATGAGGCGGAGGACCGGATGGTGGAGCAACGGATGACCGTCGATCTCTTCGGCGAGCTTGTCGCGGCCGAATCGGCGGGACCGCCCCCCCGCCAGCACGATCCCGGCGACGCTATCTCGGTCGTCGGTCGTCGCGACCCCTCCGGCTCTGCACGTACGCGAACCCGAACCGCCCCTTGATGCAGAGGTGGCCGTTCGTGACGGAGTGATCCTCCGGCGACGTCACCTTGACGATCTCGTTGTCCTGGACGTGCACCTCCAGCTCGCATCCCACGCCGCAGTACGGACAGATCGTGTTCGTGACCGTCTGCGCGTCCTCGTCCCAGGTGTCCGCCGCCCGCATGTCGTGCTCGGACTTGAACATCAAGGCGCCGGTCGGACAGACGCCGATGCAGTTGCCGCAGTACACGCAGGCGGACTCGTCCAGTGGGACGGCGAACTCCGTGGAGATCCTCGCGTCGAAGCCGCGTCCGGCCACGGCGATCGCGAACGTGTTCTGGGCGTCGACCCCGCACGCCTCCACGCACTTGTAGCAGAGGACGCACCGCTCGTAGTCGCGGACGTACAGGTCGTTGTCCACCTTCACGGGCTGGGCGACGGTCTCCGCGACCGCGGGATCCGGGTCGTGGTGGTGTCCCGGCCATCGTTCGTCCCGTTCTCCGCTCTCCGAGGCCGGCATCGCCTCGCCGTAGCGCGACGGATCCGCTCCGTACTCCCCCATCCATCGGAGCCAGTCGGTGGAGGCGAGACCCGTGTCCGCGCTCGAGGCCAGGAACTCCATCACGAGCTTCCGCGAATGGCGGACGCGCTCGGTGTCGGTCTGCACTTTCATCCCGTCCTCGACGGGCCGCGAACACGCCGGGACCAGCACGCGCGAACCCTCCACCTCCACCATGCAGACCCTGCAGGCGTTGACCGGCGTGAGGTTGCCCGCGTAGCACATCGTGGGCGTGTCCACGCCCTCCGCCCGGCAGGCGTCCAGGATCGTCGCTCCCTCGGGGACCCGCGTCGTTCGACCATCGATCTCCAGGTCGACGAGTCGCCGGGGCGGGTCGAGCGGCACCGCCTGGCTCATGCGGCACCCCCGTCGAAGACGCCCAGCTTGGAGACCGCCGATTGGACGGCGTTGGCCGCCGTCTGTCCGAGCCCGCAGATCGACGCGTCCCGCATCACCTGGGCCACCTCGTCGATCAGGGCGAGCTCGTCCCGGACGGAACCGATCGGGGTCCCCGCCACGAGCCGATGGAGCGCTTCCTCCTGCCGCACGGTTCCCACGCGGCACGGCACGCACTGCCCACAGCTCTCATCACGGAAGAACCGTGCGATCCGCAGGCACAGGTCGACCAGGTCCGTGCGCTCGTCGAAGACCATGATCACACCGGAGCCGAGCGTGTAGCCGCCCTCCCGCGCGTCCTCGAACGTGAGCCTCGCGTCGAGCATGTCGGGGCCCACGAACCCGCCGGCCGCGCCGCCGAGCAGGATCGCCTTCAGGTCGCTCCCCTGGCGAACACCGCCCGCCAGGGCGATCAGGTCCCGGACGGTCGCCCCGTGCTCGACCTCGTAGACACCGGGTCGCGCGACCGCGCCGGACAGGCAGAAGAGTCGGGGACCGGTGGACCCCTCGGTGCCGATCGCGGCGTAGGCGTCGGCCCCGATGCGGAGGACCTCCAGGACGTTGATCAGGGTCTCGACGTTATTGATCGCCGTCGGCTTGCCGAACACGCCGAACGTGACCGGGAACGGCGGCTTGTTCCGTGGCTCTCCGCGTTTCCCCTCGAGCGAGTTGAACAGAGCCGTCTCCTCACCGCAGATGTAGGCCCCCGCGCCGCGGCGGAGCTCGATGTCGAAAGCCGTGCCGCTGCCCGTCACATCCTCGCCGAGGAATCCGTGCCGTCGCGCCTCTCCGATCGCGTGCTCCAACCGCTCGGTCGCGAGCGGGTACTCGCCCCGGATGTACAGGAACCCCCGGTCGGCCCCGCAGGCGAACCCCGCGACCGTCAGCGCCTCCACGACGGCGAACGGATCCTGCTCCATCACCACGCGGTCCTTGAACGTCCCCGGCTCGGACTCGTCGGCGTTGCACACGACGTAGCGCGGCCCCGCGGGTTGGGTGGAGACGGCCTGCCATTTCACGCCGGTCGGGAACGCGGCGCCGCCGCGACCCAGGAGCTTCGCCTCGGACACGGCGTCGATCACGCCGCCCGGACCCATCTCGTGCGCCGCGCGGAGCGCCCCGTACCCCCCGTGCGCGCGATAGTCGTCGATGGACGTGGGGTCGACGACGCCGGCGCGCCGCAGCAGCCGCAGGCCGTCGCGCGAGCTCGCATCCGCCGTCTGCGGTGCTCCCACCCCACCGGCGCACACCACCGCGGAGTCCGGCGCGATGATGCCATCCACGGTCGCGCGCGTCGCGCCGCCGAGGGCGACCTCCGGTCGTCCCGCACGCTGCGCGAAGACGGCCGGCGCTTGTTCGCACATGCCGAGGCACGGCGATCGGACCCACGTCCAACCGCCGGCATCGACCCCTTCCGGCCCCGCGTCGCGCTCGAGCTCCTCGCAGAGAGCGGTCCCGCCGGCTCCCCGGCACGCGAGGTCGTCGCACACGTGGACCACGTTGGCGGGCCGCTCCTCGACGCTGAACATCGCATAGAACGTCGCCACGCCGTAGGCCTCGGCCGGCGGGACGGAGAGGCGCTGGCAGACGTAGTTCAGCCCTCCCCGGCTGATCCAGCCGACACCTGCCTGGAGCGCGTGAAGGGCCGGCAGCAGCAGGTGCCGCTGCTCGCGCGCCTCGCGACCGGCGCGGACGACGCGGAGATCACGCGCGCTCCGCTCGGTGCCCCCCACCCAGCCGGTCTCCGGTGGCCCGAGCAGCCCGTCGACCGCGGATCGCTCCGCCGGCGACGGTGCTGCATCCATCAGGTGAAGGTCCACGTCACCTCCGACGCCGTCACTCGCCGCGCCCGCCACCGGTCGCGCACGGCCGGTTCCTCGAGCTTCTCCACGCGGACCGCGGTCGCCTTGAACTCCGCCGTCCCCGACTTCGGATCCCAGGCGTCGATCGTGAGGTTGTTCACGTCCACCTGGTCCGGGAAGTGCAGCGTCATGAACAAGAGGCCGGGCCGCAGGCCCAGCGCGAACCGAACCGGCGCCACGACCTCGCCACGTCGGGACGAGACCCGGACCCGCTCGCCCTCGCGGAGCGCGAGGCGCTCCGCGTCCTCCGGGGAGATGTCCAGCGTCTCCTCGCGACGGAGCGGCGAGGTGTACTCGCCGGTCTGCACGCCGGTGTTGTACGAGTCCAGCCGGCGGCCGGTGGTGAGCCGGAAGGGGTAGTCCTCGTCGAGCTCGTCCACGGGCGGCTCGTAGAGGACGACGGAGAACGGCGCCTTCCTCCCCTGCTCCGCCGGATCCTCGGACCACAGCCGCCCGTGGAGGAACAGCGTCCCGGGGTGCTCGTCGTCCGGGCACGGCCACTGGAGCCCACCGAGCTCCTCGAGCCGCTCCCACGCCATCCCGGCGTGCATCGGCGACAGGCGCCGGACCTCTTCCCAGACGTCGTGAGCCGACGGGTCGCCCCAGTCGTGTCCCAGGCGCTTCGCGAGCTCCCCGATGATCCAGATGTCGTCCTTCGCGTTCCCGGGAGGCACGAGGGCGGGTCGGACACGCTGCACGCGGCGTTCGCTGTTCGTGACGGTGCCCTCGGATTCGAACGCCGAGTTCGCGGCGGGTAGCACGACGTCGGCGATCTTCGCGGTGTGCGTCAGGAAGATGTCCTGGACGATGAGGATGTCGAGGTTGGTCAGGAGCTTGTGCGTGCGCTGGTTGTCGGCCTCGGAGGCTGCCGGGTTCTCTCCGATCACGTACAGCGCCGAGAGCTCGCCCTCCTCCATCGCCTCGAACATCTGGGAGAGATGCAATCCCTTCTTCGGGTTGATCGTCGCCCCCCACTCCTGCTCGAACCGGGTCCGCACGGCATCGTTCTCGACCTCCTGGAATCCGGTCAGGTGGTGAGGGATCGCGCCCATGTCGCCGCCGCCCTGGACGTTGTTCTGGCCGCGCAGTGGGTTCAGCCCCGATCCGTACGTCCCGACGTGACCCGTGAGCAGCCCGAGGTTGATCAGCGCCAGCACGTTGTCGGCGGCGTTGTGATGCTCCGTGATCCCGAGGGTCCAGCAGATCATGGCGCGGTCCGCCTTGGCGTAGGCGTGCGCCACCTCGCGGATCACCTCCGCCGGTATCCCGGTGACCTCCGCGCCCCGCTCGAGCGTCCAGTCCATCACCGAGGACGCGTAGTCCTCGAAGTCCGTCGTCGCGAGCTCGATGAACGCGCGGTGGTGCAGGTCGTTCACGATGATCTCCCTGGCCATCGTGTTCGAGAGCGCGATGTCGGTCCCGACATCCAGCCCGAGCCAGAGGTCCCCCCACTCGGCGGATTCGGTGCGGCGGGGGTCGACGACGATCAGTCGCATCCCGTTCCGGATCCCCTTCAGGACATGGTGGAAGTAGATGGGGTGCGCCGCCCGGGCGTTCGAGCCCCAGAGCAGCATGAGATCGGTGTGCTCGACCTCCTGGTATGAGCTGGTGCCGCCTCCGGCACCGAAGACCGTGGCCAGACCGACCACGCTCGGTGCGTGTCAGGTGCGGTTGCAGCTGTCGATGTTGTTGCTGCCGAGGGCCTGACGGAAGAACTTCTGCGCTGCGAAGTTCATCTCGTTCGTGGCCTTCGAGCAGCTGAACAGGCCGACCCCCGTGCCGCCGTGCCGCTCCGTGGCGGCTCGCAACCCGTCGGCGGCCCGGTCGAGGGCCTCCTCCCAGGTCGCGATGCGCAGCTCGCCGTCTTCGCGCACCATCGGCTCGGTGAGTCGGGTGAGCCCGTTCGGCATCCCGCTCCTTCCTCTCGTCCTTGGCCTCGTGGCCGGACGTTCCGGCCGCCCGGCGATTCTAGGCGCCGCGGAGAACCGAGGCGTGGCCGGCCACCGGCGTCGGTCTACTGTGTGCGGGATGACGTCGAGGATCGCGCCGCACGCCGGCCCCGTGAGTGGCGAACAGGACGCCTCGAGCAGCAAGTCGGGGGCCCTCCGCGCCGCGATCTTCGGGATGAACGACGGCCTGGTGTCCAACCTCTCGCTGATCTTCGGCGTCGCGGGCTCTGGTGTCGCCGCAGACGTTGTCGTGATCGCCGGATTCGCGGGTCTCCTCGCGGGGGCTTTCTCGATGGGAGCCGGCGAGTACGTCTCGATGAAGGTGCAGCGGGAGGTCTTCGAACAGCTGATCCATAAAGAGGCGCACGAGATCGCCACCCAGCCGGAGGAGGAGATCCGCGAGCTGGCGGAGATCTACGAGCGGAAGGGGATCTCCCCGGATCTGGCAGCGCGGATCGCGACAGAGGTCATGGAGGATCCGGAGGTCGCCCTCGAGACCCACGCTCGAGAAGAGCTCGGGATCGACATGAAGGAAGGGCTCGGCTCGCCCTGGGCGGCCGCGGGCTCATCGTTCGTGATGTTCTCGATCGGCGCCGCCGTGCCCCTCCTCCCGTTCCTGTTCACATCGGGCAAGATCGCGATCGTCGTATCGGCATCCTTGTCGGCGGTGACGCTCTTCGCCGTCGGCGCTGCGATGACGATCCTCACCGGCCGCGGCGTGCTGCTTTCGGGAGCCAGGATGCTGGGGATCGGCGCAGTGGCGGCGGCCATCACGTACGGGGTGGGCAGCCTCGTCGGCGTCGCCGTCGACTAACCGGTCGCCACCACGCGTTCCGGGTGCGTGTAGACGTTCAGCCGCTCGTCGCGAACGAAGCCGACCAGTGTCATGCCGAACCGCTCGCCCGCCTCGACCGCGAGGGATGAGGGCGCGCTCACCGCGCTCACGATCGGGATGCCGGCGACCGCGGCCTTCTGGACGATCTCGAAGGAAAGGCGCCCGCTCACCTGGAGCACGTGATCGGCCAGCGGAACGCGCCCTGCCAACACCTGCTCCCCCACGACCTTGTCCACGGCGTTGTGACGGCCGACGTCCTCTCGTACGGAGACGACGCGACCGTCCGGCGAGAAGAGACCGGCTGCGTGGAGCCCTCCCGTCCGTTCGAAGACCTTCTGCGACTTCCGGAGCGCGTCGGGGAGGCCGAGCAGGGTCGCCGCATCGACGGTCGTCCCCGTGGCGACGGGAGCGCACCGGACCTCGATGTCGTCGAGGGCTGCCTTCCCGCACACACCGCAGGACGAGGTGGCGTAGAAGTTCCGCTTCAATCGGTCGAAGTCGAACGGCCGCGTAAGCGTGACCGACACGATGTTGTACTGCTCGATCCTCCCCCGGAAGGGTGTCGCAGTAGGCGACGCGCTGCACGTCACTCGGCGCGATGAGCCCTTCCGTGAAGAGGAACCCCACGGCGAGCTCGAAGTCGCCGCCGGGGGTCCGCATCGTGACGGCCACGGACAGTTCCTGCCCGGCCCCTGCACGCGGACTCGAGAGGCTCCTCGGCGGCGAGCGTGTCCGTCCGCTCCGACCGAACGCCGTCGTTCATCGCCACGACGTGCACGTGAGCGATGTTCCGGCGGAGAGGCTGCGCGGCGGTCGCCATGCACCGATTATCGTCCTTCCCTGGGAGGGCGGAACGGGTGACCAGCGTACGGCTCCCTCGCCGGCCGGCTCGGACCGAGCCGAAGCGCTGAGGAACGGACCGTCCCCCTTGCCGGCGCTAGGCTTCGCGCGGTGACGCGCCGCACCTGGATGGTCGTGCTCGTCGCGGCGATGCTCGGGGCTGCCGTCGGGCTCGTGTACGTGATCGTGTACGACCCGCTGTGCGCGTCCCCCGCCGGGTCCTGCCCCCGGTGGATGCGCGCATGACGAGATCTTCGGGTGGCAGCCCGGCTCACTCGCGGTCCCCACCTGGACGCTGATCGGGCTGGTGGGTGGTGGACTCGTCGGCTGGGTCACAGCGGGGCCGATGACATTCATCCGCTGGCTGCTGATCGGGGTCGTCGTCGTCGTCGGTGTGATCACGTACTTCGCTTGGGTGTACACAGGCTGACAGCACGAGGTGGGCCTTTCCCATCGTCCCCGAGTAGCTCGGCGAGGAGAACGCAGGTGTCCGAGATCGAACCGACTCAATGCGAGACGGCGGCGGCGGCCATCTCCGAGACGAGCTCCCGCTTCCAGAACCGCTCCAAGGCGAACGGCGCGATCAGGTCGGGGACCTGGTTGTCGGCGATGAGATCGGCCATCGTGACGCCCACGATCGGCGTGGCCTTGAACCCGTACGTGCCCCAGCCGCCATCGATCAGGAACCCCTCCACGTCCGTGAGCCCCATGATCGGTGAGTAGTCCGGCGTCACGTCGCAGAGGCCGCCCCACGCGCGCATCAGCTTGACCCGCCCGAGCATCGGCAGCAGCTCGAGCGAATGGGCCGCCGTGACCTCCAGGAAGTCCAGCGTGGACTCCTGCGAGTAGGACGTGTACGGCTCGATCTCCGAGCCGATCAGCACCTCGCCCCGATCTGTCTGCGAGATGTAGACGTGCAGCGTTGCCGAGACCAGGATCACGTCGAGGAACGGCTTCAAGGGCTCCGTCACGAACGCCTGGAGGGGATGCGTGACGATCGGCGTCTCCACCCCCGCCATCCGGCAGACCTCGCTCGTCCATCCCGCCACCGCCGAGATCACGGTGCCGGCCGCGATGTCGCCGCGGTTCGTCCGGACGCCGTGGACGCGACCGCCGCGGACGTCGATACCGGTCACCTCGGTGCCCTGATGGACGTGAACGCCCATCCGGTCGGCCATCCGTGCGTACGCCCACACCACGGCGTCGTGGCGGATCACGCCCCCCGGCGGGTGGTAGAGCGCGGCCATGATCGGGAAGTCGGGGTGGGTGGAGATATCGAGCTCCGGGCAGAGCTTCGCGATCTCGTCCGGGTAGATCACCCGTGAGTCCACGCCGAGGAGCCGGTTCACCTCCGCGCGCTCGTGCGCGACGATCACCGCGCGCTCGGCATGGGCGAGCGTCAGGTGGCCCTGTTGGGAGAGCAGGAGGTTGTAGTCCAGCTCCTGCGCGAGCTGCTCGTAGAGCCGGAGGGACTCCTTGTAGAAGGCCACCCCTTCCGGCGTCCGATAGTTCGCGCGGACGATCGTGGTGTTGCGGCCGGACCCGCCGGCGCCGATGTAGCTCTTGTCGAGGACGGCGACGTCGCGGATGCCGCGCTTCGCCAGCTCGTAGGCGATCGCGAGCCCGTGGGCGCCGCCGCCGACGATCACGACGTCGTAGGCGTCCTTCAGCTCGTGGCGGCGCCACATCCGCCATGGTCGGAAGTACCGGATCGGGTGCATCAGCGCCACCCTTCGGCTCGGAGGGCCTGCCAGCCGACCGGCGCGCCGCCGAGGCCGCTCACGATCCGCGAGAGCGTCTCCCAGACGTACCGGCCGAACTCCGTCGCCACGAACACCTCGAGGACGGGGAAGGGGAGGTCGCGACGGACGAGTAGCGCCCGGACCTCGGCGATCGGCGCGCCGGTCGCCGCCCCGGGAGCGAGGGTCGAGAGATCCCACGACGTGGCGCGCTCGACCAGCTCCGGCAGCGCCGGCCCGGCGAGCGCCACGCCGGCGAACAGGTGGGTCACGTCGGTCACCATGGCGCCGGCGCCGGCGACCGGTTCGATCGCCCGGATCAGTCGTTCCTCCGCGTCCGGGGCTCCGAGCACCACGATCCACTCCGCCGAGATCCGCGCGAGGACCGTGTCGGCAGGCGAGGGCAGCGTCTCCGGGATGCGACCACGGATATCCACCTTGGCGCGCGCGGTGATGTCCGCGATCGCCACACGCTCGCGGATCGCCGCGCGCTCCCCCGCGTCGTTCCCGTAGGAGGCCGGGATCTCCCACCCGGCCTCCTCCACGAACACCGCCCCGCGGCGTGCCGAGAGTCGCGCCGCGGGCGACCGGCGGATCGCCGCGCTCACGATCGGAGCCTCTCGCCGCGCGGGTCGTAGAACGGCTCGGTCCGCACCGTGGCGGTCGTGTGGCTCCCGCCGAACTGGATCTCGAACGTGCTGCCCTCCGCGGCCCACTCGGCGGGTACCCACGCCAACCCGACCACGGCACCGACGGCCTCGCTCCGCCTCGCCGAGGTGACCCGGCCGACCCACGCTCCGTCGTGGACCACGGACGCGCCTTCGGGCGGCAGCCAGTGCTCCGGCGCCGTGAACCCGACGAGCCGCTCGCGGGGGCCCCGTTCCTTCAGGTCCCGGAGCGAGCGCAGGCCGAGGAAGTCCTGCTTGTCGTCTTTCACCATCCAGCCGAGCCCCGCCTCGTACGGATCGGATTCGGCGTCGGTGTCCTGCCCCACCAGGATGTGTTGCTTCTCCAGTCGGAGGATCCGCTGGGCCTCCAGACCGAAGGCGACGATCCCGTCGGGACGGCCCGCCTCCATCACGGCGTCCCACAGGTGCTCGCCGTAGGCGGACGGGAAGTGGATCTCGTAGCCCGTCTCCCCCACGAAGCCGATCCGCAGCACCAGCGAGGGCACGTCCGCGACCGCGCATCCGGGTCGCGGTCATATAGGGCATCGCCGCCCCCGAGACGTCCGCGTCCGTAAGGGAAGCCATCACGTTCCGGGCTCGGGGCCCCGCCAGGTTCACGGCCCCGTACGCCCCCGTCACGTTCAGGATGAGCGCGTCGAGGCCCCAGTCCGCGTTCCACCAGGTGATCCATCGTTCGAGCGCTGCCGTGTTGCCGGTCGTCACCGTGACGAAGAACTCATCATCGGCCAGGCGGACGACCGCGCCGTCGTCGAGGATCACTCCCTCGTCGTTGAGCATCGCGCCGTACCGGACGCGCCCGACGGCGAGGTCGGAGAACCGGTTCGGGTAGAGGCGCTCGAGGAGCTCGACCGACTCGGGGCCCTTGATCCGGAACGTGCCGAGGGTGCTCACGTCGATCAGGCCGACCAGGTGTCGCACGGCGGCGACCTCCGCTTCGGGGGTGGTGTAGTGGTGCGGGCGTCGCCAATCCCCGGCCCACATGAACTCCGCACCCGCGGCGACGTGCCGGTCGTGCATCGTCGTCTCCTTGCGCGGGGTGAGCCGGGCGCCGGCCAGCGTGCCCATCTCCACCGGGACCCACGGCGGCCGCGACGTGGTGGGCGAGGTCTCGGCGAAGGATCGACCCGTGACCGCGCCGCACAGCCGTTGTGACGACGTCATGCACGCCTTCCCCTGGCAGGGGCCCATCGTGACCGTCGTGTAGCGCTTGAGGAGCTCCATCGAGTCGAACCCCTCGGCCACCGCCGTCTTCAGCTCCTTCGCGGTCACGTCCATGCAGACGCAGGCGAACTGCTTCCCGGACGCCGCGGAGGCTTCCGGCGGCAGGACGATCGGGTCCCGGGAACGTGCGGCCTCGCTCCGGAGCGCCGCGATCGATGCCTCGTCCACCGGATGTCCCGATCCCGCCGCAGCCTCGAGGCCCGCGAGCCTTCCTTGCGCCACCGAGGCCTCCGGCGAGCGCGCTCCTCCCACGGCTCCGACGGCCCACGCCCGATGGGGCATCTCGTCCGGGAGGAACGCCTGGGCCGCCTCATCGAACGACAACCGTGCCCCCGCTTGCGCGAGGAGGTTCGTGGACGGGGTCTGCACGCACGCGTTCACGACGAGGTCGCACGAGACCTTCTGTCCGGACGTCGCGCCGGGAGTGCCGACGGAAACGGCGCTCACCCGCCGCCGCCCGTGCGCGGACAGGATCGTAGAGCCGGCGAACACCGGGAACCCCTCCGGCCAGCCGCCATCGGAGCGGAGCTCGACCACCGTCACCTCGGCGCCGGCGTCCTTCAGCGCCCAGGCGGTCGAGTAGCCGACGTTGTCGCCGGTGAGGACCACCGCCCGCCGGCCGGGGAGCACGCCGTAGCGGTGGAGCAACAGGTGAACGGCGGACGAGAGCATCACCCCGGGGAGGTCGTTGCCGGGGAACACCGCGGATCCCTCGACCGCCCCCGTCGCGAAGATCACGTGTCCGGCGCGGATCCGATACAGGGCATCCGGCCCGGCCGCCGCGACCAGCCCGCCACCGAAGACACCGAACGCGGCGGTCTCCGCCAGGAACCGTGCTCCGGACCCGAGGGCCTCGCGGGCGAGCCCGGATCGCAGTGCGCTGCTCGCTTCCCCCAAGAGGTGGCCGCCGGCTTCGCGTCCCTGCTCGAGCAGGACGACCGATGCCCCAGCCTTCGAAGCCTCGGCCGCTGCCGCGAGGCCGGCGGCCCCGGCGCCGATCACGAGGACCTCCGGGTGGAGGTTGATCCGCCGCCGTCGCCGGTGATCGGGCTCGTGGGGCACCGTTCCGAGCCCGGCTTTCGAGCGGATGAACGGCTCCACGAGCGGCCACGCCCATCGGGGGTGCTGGAAGATCTTGTAGTAGAACCCCGGCGGCATCATGAACGAGAACGTGTTCAACCATCCATGGATGTCCCGATCGGCGGAGGGCCAGGCGTTCTGTCGCTCGACCCGCATCCCGTCCCGCGCCGGCTCCGTGCAGGCGCGCACGTTCGGGATCCCGTCGATCTGCATCAGGCAGTTCGGA
Organism: uncultured Actinomycetota bacterium; assembly: GCA_963784055.1. Taxonomy (GTDB): domain Bacteria; phylum Actinomycetota; class UBA4738; order UBA4738; family HRBIN12; genus JAJNBA01. The sequence goes on along the minus strand of CAWAPY010000014.1, from coordinate 306,186 downwards.
CACGAGCCGGTCATGCACGACAGGCCGCGGGGCCGGTGGTACTTGAAGGACCGACCGGTGATCGTGACGCCCGCCGCCGCCAGCGCCGATCCCACGGTGTCCCCCTCGAACGCTGCGATCGTTCTGCGCTCGAACCGGAACGTGATCGGCCGGTCGCGCCGGAGCGCTTCGCCCTGACGCGCCGGGAGACGCTCGCTCACGCGGGCGCGGCCTCCCTGTCCTCCTCACCCGGCGGGCGTTCCTGCGGCCGGTACGTCCTCCGGATCTCGTTCGTCGTCGTGTGCCGCTCCGCGAGGAACCATGCGCGGCAACCACTCTGATGAACCCACCATTCCGTCTGCCACCCGTCGACGTTGCGGCGGAAGTAGAGGGCGGCCGCCAGCTCGCGATCGGTCGCGCTGGGTCCGGCACGACGCGTGATCTCGCCACCGAAGGAGAACTCGAGGGCCTCGCGAGGCCCACAGTTCGGACACGTGATCAGGAAGGTCACCCCGCTCCTCCGATCCCGGCCTCCTCCGAGCGCCGAGGACGCGGGTGAGACTATCGGACGAGCCTCAGCTCGACCGCAGCCGCCAGCCGGGGAGCTCCCGAACGCGTCGCCGCACCTTCTGTCGCCAGCGCGGCATGTAGATCAGGAACCAGAACCCCATCACGCCGAGGACGATCGGGAAGTAGCGTCTGCTCCCGAGGTTCGCGAGCGTGATCGCGAGGGCGATCCCGAGCACCACCGACACGGCGATCACCTCGAGCCGGTATCGTCGCATCTCCCGCATGACCCCCCAGTACTCGTCGGCGGGGATCTGCGCCGTGTCCCAGCGGCGCCCGCACGTGGGGCACGTCCACGCCTCCCCGTACGGGACCGGTTCGACCTCGCCGCAATCGCATCGCACCGTGATCGGAGGGCCCTTCACGGCGGCGATGGTACAGGCGGGTCCCGGATGCGGTCGGGCGCAACATCCCCGGATTGCCCGCCTCGGAGCGCCGTGCTATACCGCGGCATGCGGCCGAAGGGCCGCGCACACAGAGGGGAGGGATCAGGTGGCTGACGAGGTCACGGCGCAGGCGACCATCGAGGAACGCCATCTCCTCAAGTCGCTCAACTGGTACGACGGATTCGTCATCGGCTTGTGCCAGCCGGCGTTCCTGCTGGGGTCGCTCGGCTTCACGCTCGCCACGATCGGGGCCTGGGATCGATCCTGCTGTGGGGATCTCCGCGACCGTCGGGTTGCTGCAGAACTTCATCTACGCGGAGACCGCCGCGATGTTCCCCGACAAGCCCGGCGGGATCGCCCTGTACGCGCACGAGGGCTGGCGCTCCCGCTTCAACCTCTTCGGTCCGATCGCGGCGTTCGGGTATTGGATCGGCTGGTCCGTCGTGCTCTCGTTCGTCGGGAACATCGTGGGTGCTCTCGTCGTCGCCGAATGGTTCCCCAAGTCCGGGGACGGAGTGGACGACGCCTACTTCAACCTCGGCTTCGCGGACTTCGGGCTGGCGCAGGTCGATCGCGATCGTCGTGATCCTCGGGGTCTGGTTGTTCAACGTCCTCGGGGTCAAGCCATCGCTGGCGGTGGGATACGTGACCGGAGCGCTGCTGATGGTTCCGCTCGCGATCTTCATCATCTTCCCCTACGTCACCGGGGACTGGGAGCTCGTCGAACCTCGAGTACGTCCACAACGCCGGCGGCTTCAGCGATCTCCGGATCGCTCTGATGTGGCTCTTCATCATGTGCTGGTCCGCGTACGGGATCGAGGTGGGCGCGAGCTTCGCGCCCGAGTACCACGACACGAAGCGGGACACCGACAAGGCACTGAAGAGCGTGGCGGTGTTCTCCCTGTTCGTCTACCTCTTCCTGCCGCTCGGTCTCGGCGGCGTGGTGGGATCGGTCGGCGACTACGGCAGCTACTACGTGTCGGCGCTCGAACAGATCGCGGGTTCGGCGCTCGGCGGCTTCGCCGTGATCTGCCTGATCGCGAGCCTGATCCTCGCGATGAACACGTCAACGGCCGACGGAGGCCGCGCGCTCTACGGAATCGCCCGCGACGACATGACGATCAAGTGGCTGTACCACCTGAACAAGTTCCACGTGCCGGCCCGCGGGATGACGGTCGACATGGTGGTGAACATCGGCCTGCTGCTGTTGCTGGGCGCGAACAACTTCGTGATCCTCTACATCTCGAACATCGGCTACGTGTTCTGTCACGTGCTCGCGCTCACGGGGTTCCTGCTCCTGCGGAGGGACCGTCCGGACTGGCCGCGGCCGATCAAGGCGGGACCGGTGTTCGCGGCGCTCGCGTGGCCGCTGGCGGCCTTCAACCTGATCCTGGTGCTCGCCGGCGTGATCGATCAGAAGGTGGCGTCGTACATCGGCTTCTACGAGTTCAAGGGTCTCCCGCTCTTCCTCGGCGCCGGTGTCCTCATCACGTCGGTCGCCCTGTTCTTCTACCGGAGGGCCGTCCAGGATCGGAAGCCGATCACGTTCCGAGACCTGGACGTTCCCGTCATGCCCAACGAGGACCAGATGCGGATGCTCCGTGAGGAGGTCATGCCCGATCGATCCTCGTAGCGATCCCTGATCCACCGGAGGAGGGGGCGGTCCAACCGCCCCCTTCTTCGTCCCCGGGCTTCCCCGGGTCGGGCGTTGCCCGCTCCGCGAGCCGCGCCTAGCATGAGGCCCGTTCCCGTCAGGAGGTCGAGATGACAGACAAGATGTGGGGTGGCGAGCCGTTCTGGGGCCTCGGGTACGACTGGGACCCCGACTGGGTCTACACGGACAAGCAGAAGGAGCTCCGCGCGACCCTGATCGAGCTCTGCGAGAAGGAGCTCCGCGCCAACGCCAAGCGCTTCGACGACGAGCTGATGTTCCCTCGTCGCAACCTGGAGCTCCTCGGCGAGCACGGCTTCCTGGCCCTGACGGTGCCGGAGGAGTACGGCGGCCTCGGCGAGAACCACGTCGCCTACTCGATGGTCTGCGAGACGATCGCGCGCTACGGCTGCGCCTCGACCGCGATGTGCTACGTGATGCACATGGGCGCGGTGAACGCGATCATGCTCCGGGCCACCCCCGAGCTGATCGACAAGTACATCCGGCCGCTCAACTCCGGCAAGATCGGCACGCTCTCCTACTCCGACCCCGAGACCGGTTCGCACTTCTGGTACCCGATCTCCTCGGGCGCCGAGCGATCGAACGGGGGGTTCAAGGTCCGGAAGAAGGCGTCGTGGACGACGTCGGGGGGCTTCGCCGACTTCTACGTGGTGCAGACCACGAGTCCGGACTTCTCCGGCTACGACGACCTCTCGGTCTTCGTGGTCGACGGCGAGCACATCCAGGCCCAGCCGTCCCTGTGGGACGCGCTCGGGCTTCGGGGCAACCAGTCGGGGCCGATCGAGATCGACAACGTCGAGATCCCCGCGGAGCAGCTCGTCGGCCCGACCGGCGACGGGGCGAACTCGAACGACGAGTCCGTGGACCCGTGGTTCCTGGTGGGGTCCGCCTCGGTGTGGAACGGCCTGGCCCTCGGCGCGATCGACATCGCGAAGCGCCACACCACACGCAAGAAGCACGTCGACGTCGGCTTGCGGGTTGCCGACTACCCCACGATCCAGGACTACGTCGGCGAGGCCGTGATGGATACGAACGCCTCCCGGCTGTTCACGCTCTCCGTCGCCCAGGCGATGGACGGCGCCACCGAGAACAACACGGTGAACCCCGGCCCGGGTGAGCTGGCCCGCGGGAACTTCCTCCACTGGGCCTGGCAGATCAAGTTCGAGGCCGCGAAGAACACCGCGCACGTCGTCGACAAGATGCTCCACGCCTGCGGCGGTTCCGGCTACAAGCGCGACATGGAGCTCGAGCGCTACCTGCGGGACGCGAAGGCGGGCTGGGTGATGGGCCCCACCAACGAGGTCCTCCGGCAGTTCGTCGGCAAGGCGGTGCTCCTCGGCTTCGAGTCGCTCGACTACTGGAACCAGTCGTACAACCGACGGGCCGTGGAGAACGAGGTCAAGAAGCTCGACGCCGCCGGGAAGCGAGAGCTCGCCGAGCAGCTCTTCAAGGAGGCCGACGAGCAGGCGTCGAAGGAGCCCGCGGCCAAGGGCTGATACCGATGGCGATCTCGGCCGGACGCCGGAGCATCACCGTCCCGGGGCTGATCGCCGCGGACCCGTTCCTCGAGCGGTACTGGGTCCGCCCGGGGGAGCCACCGTGCTCACCCTCGACGGTGACGATCAGCTCACCGTCCGCGATCCGGACGGCGGTCAGGTGGCGGAGGTCACGGCGCTCGCGCCCGACGGCTCCGAGGACGCCGCCGCGCTCGGCGCCCGGGCAGACGTCCCGGCATCGGTCCTGCGCTCGTTGATCGGCTCACAGGCCGACGGCGCCCCCGACGTGATCGGAACCCTCGCCGGGCGAGGCCTGGACCCCTGCGGACGCGATGGCCGTCCGGCTGTTCGGGGAGTGGTCGCCCGCCGGCTCCTCCCAGACGTTCACCGCCGAGCGGCCGGTGGTGGTCGTGGTCGCAGCGCCCGAGGGCGCGTCCGTGCTGGAGGGCGGCGTCCCTGGGTCGGACCTCGATGTCGAGAGTCCGTCGGACGCGCCCTCGGACCCACGACGAGCTCGAGCTGCCTCCCCCGCTCGCGGAGCCCCGCCTGGACTTCCGGGTCGATCGGGCGACGGCCCTGTCCTACGAGGTGAAGGCCGGCGAGTACATCCAGATCATCGACGTCGAGGGGAAGCAGTGCTCGGACTTCCTCGCGTTCCATCGCCGGAAGCTCGAGGACGGGATCGAGCGAGGATTCGACCCCACGATCACCCGGACGCTGATGGGCAACGCGTTCCCGCAACCGGGCCTGTACTCGAAGTTCTACGACCTCGACATGGACGTCCTGGTCGAGGTGATCCGGGACACGGTGGGACGGCACGACTCGTTCCTGCTCGCCTGCACGTCCCGCTACTACGAGAACCTCGGGTACTTCGGTCACACGAACTGCACCGACAACTTCAACAGGCAGCTCGAGACGTACGCGATCGCTCCGAGGAAGGGTTGGCAGGCGCTCAACTTCTTCTACAACACGATGTTCGCGACGGACAACCTGCTCGTGTTCGACGAGCCGTGGTCCCGGCCGGGCGACTACGTGCTCCTCCGTGCGGCCACGGACCTCGTGTGCGCGTCGAGCGCCTGTCCCGACGACGTCGACCCTGCCAACGGATGGGACCCGACCGAGGTGCACGTCCGGGTCTACTCGCCGGAGCACACGTTCTCCGCAGCGATCGCGCATCGCGTCACACCCGATGCGGAGCCCACGCTGACGACGGAGACCGGTTTCCATCCGCGGATCGCCGAGCTGACGAGCCGGACGACCGAGTACAACGGCTACTGGCTGCCGACGAGCTTCGACAACCACGGGGCCACCGACGAGTACTGGGCCTGCCGCGAGAAGGCCGCGATCATGGATCTCTCGCCGCTCCGGAAGTTCGAGGTGCTCGGGCCCGACGCGGAGGCGCTCCTGCAGGCGACGGTGACCCGAGACATCCGGCGGCTCGCCGACGGGCAGGTCGTCTACACGGCGATGTGCAACGAGGCGGGCGGGATGATCGATGACGCGACGGTCTTCCGGATCGCCGACACGAACTTCCGCTTCGTCGGCGGTGCCGAGTACGACGGCGTCTGGCTCAGGGAACAGGCCGCCCGGCTCGGCCTCAACGCGTTCGTGAAGGAATCCACCGACCACCTCCACAACGTGGCCGTACAGGGTCCTGCGAGCCGTGCGCTGCTCGAGGAGATCGTGTGGACACCGCCCGCGCAGACGTCATTCGGCTCGCTGGAGTGGTTCCGGTTCTCGGTGGGCCGGATCGGTGGCCCGACGGGCGTCCCCGCCGTGATCTCGAGGACCGGGTACACGGGCGAGCTCGGATACGAGATCTTCTGCCATCCGGAGGACGCACCTGCGGTGTGGGACTCGGTGTGGGAAGCCGGAGAGAAGCACGGCCTCGCCCCCCTCGGCCTCGACGCGCTGGACATCCTGCGTGTCGAGGCCGGCCTGATCTTCGCCGGCTCCGAGTTCGACGACCAGATCGACCCCTTCGAAGCGGGCATCGGGTTCACGGTCACGAAGGAGAAAGATGAGGACTTCGTGGGGCGCGAGGCGCTGCTCGAGCGTCGTGCGCACCCCCAACGGGCCCTGGTCGGGCTGGAGCTGGAGGGCAACGAGCCGGCCGGCCACGGCGACGGCGTCTACGCCGGTCGCCAGCAGGTGGGCGTGGTGACCAGCGGGACCCGCTCCCCGGTCCTCAAGAAGAACATCGCGCTGGCCCGCGTCGCCGTCCAACACCGCGACCTCGGCACCGGGCTCGAGGTCGGGAAGCTCGACGGGCATCAGAAGCGGATCGGCGCACAGGTCGTCCGCTTCCCCTTCTACGATCCCGAGAAGTCGAGGCCTCGCTCGTAGTCATGGCGACCCTGGTCGAGTCGTTCACCCCCGAGCAGGTCGAGGCGTTCCACCGGGACGGCTTCCTCGTGGTCGAGGAAGGCTTGATCTCCGACAAGGCGCTGGAGCTGTTGGAAGAGCGCTACCTCCGGTTGTTCGACGGCGAGTACGAGACCGGGATCAAGCCGGACGAGGTCAACTGGGTCAAGGGTCGCGATCCGGAGGACCGCACCCGCCAACTCTGCAACGCTTGGCGCGCGGATACCGTGATCGCGGCGCAGGTCCTGTCCGCCAGGATCGGCCGTCTCGCCGCGCAGCTGATGAGCTACCCGGGGGTGCGGATCCTCCAGGACAACGTGCTCTGGAAGCCTCCGGGGACGAAGGCGATCGGCTTCCACCAGGACGGGTCGTACGCCGACTACCTGGTGCCGCCGGAGATGGTGACGTGCTGGATGTCGCTGCACGAGACGCAGGCGGACGCCGGACCGATCGCCTACGTCCGCGGCTCGAACCACTGGCCGTGGACCCCGCCGGAGCGCTCGCAGTTCCACGCGCCCGAGGACTGGCTCGCCGGCGTTCGCGATGCCAAGCCCGCGGACGCCGAGATGGAGATCGTCCCGGTCGTCGTGAAGCCCGGTGGCGGCGCGTTCCACCACAACCTCACGTGGCACGGCTCCGAGCCCAACACGAGCGGCACGGTGGCTCGGATGGCCCTCGTCTCGCACATGCTTCCCTCCTACGCGCGCTTCCACCACCGCAACGTCGACCTGATCTACTCGCGCTACCGGCGCCGCGGCGACACGGCGATGGACGAGTCGTTCTTCCCGGTGCTCTGGGACGAGACGGGCCATCGAACGGCGTGGCTCGAGGAGCTTCCGGAGATCGACTAGATCGAGTCGTCGCGGAGCCGCCCGGCGAGCACCTCCAGCATCGCCCACGCCGCTCGAGGCTCCCGTTCGACCGTGCTCCGGACGAGCTCGCGTGAGATCGCCAGGGCTCGCAGCGGCGACACCGCCACCACGTCGGCGCTCCGCGGCCGGCCGTCGATCACCGCGATCTCCCCGAAGAACTCGCCCTCCCCGAAGGTCGAGAGCGGGCTCCCCTTCCGTTCCACCCGCGCTTCCCCTTCGATGATCACGAAGAGCTCGTCTCCCGGTTCGCCCTCCCGCACGACGAACTCCCCCGGCTCGAACGTCCGCTCGACACCTTCCGCAGTGATCACGGCGAGGATCTCGGGCGGCAGCGACGAGAACACGGGGGCGCGCTCGAGGAGGTGCTGGTACCGCCCGCCCTGGAACAGCAGCGGCTGCCCCTCCCCGTACCTCGCGTACTCGACCTGTCCCACGAACAACGAGTGGTCGCCGCCCCAGTTCGAGCGCACCACCCTGGCCACCAGGTGGGCGAGCGCCCCGCGCACGAGCGGCGTGTCGTGGACCAGGTCGAACTCCACCTCCTCCGTCCCGTCGCTCGCGCGGCCCGCGAACCGGTCCGAGAGGGACCGCTGCTCGTCGGCGAGCACGCTGATCCCGTACCGGCGACCTTCGTGGAGGAGGGCGTGCATCTTCGCTCGGCGATCCACCGAGATCACGACGAGCGGCGGCCGGAGCGACACCGACATGAAGGCGTTCGCCGTCATGCCGTGGACCTGGTCCCCGTCTTGCGTGGTGATCACCGTCACCCCGGTCGCGAACATCCCCAGCGTGCGCCGGAAGGCCGCCGCCGGATCCTGCCCCGGTTCGCCCGCGATCTCGAGCTCCTCGGCGTCCGCCGTGTCGTCCGGGAACGTCTCCCCGATCCCCACCGGTGCGAAGCCGCCGTGGACCGGTAGGTCGAACTCGACCGGCGGCGCCGACGTGGCGGGGCGCTCGGCCACGCTAGCTCCAGGGGTACGGAGAGTGGCTGACGGGATGCAGGCGCCCCTCGGCGAACCGTGAGAACCGGAACGGCTCGAGGAGACCCTGCTGCTCCCCGAGGAGCTCCTTGGCGACCAGCTGCCCGACCCCGATCATCTTGTAGCCGTGGTTCGAGTCGGCGACCACGTAGGCGTTGTCGACGAAGCGGTCGAAGACCGGGAAGCTGTCGGGCGTGAAGGCTCCGATCCCTCCGGTGGGCGCCTTCCGGTAGAGCCCGCGCTTCCCCTCGAACCGCTTGTGACAGTGCGCCAGGGCCGCCGTCCACATGCGCTCGAACTCCGGCGTCACGACGAACTCCGTGCTCAGGTGGCCGTAGGGGTCGACGGCCACGTCGTCGGCGGGCTGCTCCACGACCCACGGCATCGCGCCACCCTGGACGCCACCGAAGTTCACGTCCGGTTTGTAGTAGATGCCCCAGAGCTCCTCGCTCACGACGGATCCGTCCATGTCGTCGATCAGCGGCGCGTCCGTGTCCACGTGCACGACGGGCGGCATCTTGCCCTCGTTGTCGAGGAGGTAGCTCGGATCGACGCCGAGCGTTCCTTCCTGGAGGCACCAGTAGGTCCACATCGGCCGCTCGTAGACGTTCCCGTCTCGCCCTTTCACGTCCACCTCGCCGGGCAGGTCGAGCATGTGCCAGAAGTCGCGGACCCAGGGGCCGGCCGCGACCACGACCTGCTCGCAGGCGATGGCGCCCTGGTCGGTCTCGACCGCGGTGACCGCTCCTCCGTCGACGCGGAACCCGGTCACCGACACCGGCGCGTGCAGCCTGACGCCGAGCTCCTCGCTCTTTGCGCGGAGGCCCCGCATCGAGGGCATGTTCTCCGCGTAGCCACCCTTCTTCTCGTGCAGGACCGCCGTGATGTTCTTCGCCTGCCAATCCGAGAAGATCGACTCCATGTACGAGCGGCAATCGTCCTCGCCCTCGATCAGCTCCGACGTGTAGCCGATCGCCTTCTGCTGCTCGTAGATCGTGACGACGTCGGACCGCATCACCTCGGGCGCGATCTGGAGGTACCCGATCGGGTGGTAGTGGAAGGCATCGGGGTCCGATCCCCAGACCTGCACCGAGTGCGCCATCAGCTCCCGCATCGCCGGCTGGAAGTAGTTGTTGCGGATCACGCCGCAGGCGATCCCCGACGGTCCCGCCCCGATCCCGGTCTTGTCGAGGATCACGATGTCGCCCCCGTCACCCTCGCCGCGGCGTTCCAGCTCTTTCGCGAGATGCCAGGCCGTGGAGAGTCCATGGATGCCGGCGCCGATCACGACGAACCGCGCGCTCTCGGGGAGCTCCACCGTGCGGACCACCTTTCATGTCGGATCGTGTCGGATCGGGGCGATTCTAGGGTCTCGCGGTACACACGCAGAACAGCGTTCCCTGCGGGTCGGACATCGTCGTCCATCGGCTCCCGCCGTCCGCGGTCTCGTCGATCGTCCACTCGACCGTGGCGCCGAGGCTCCGCAGGCGGTCGACCTCCGCGTCCACGTCGTCGACGCGGAGATCGAGATGAACGGGGTTCTTCCCGGGCCCGATCGCGTCCACCTGCTGGATCACCACGGCGGGCCGCGCGTCCCCCGCCGGAGGGACGAGCACGACGAAGGGGCCGCGCGCCGAGCGTCGCTGGTAGCCCAGCGCCGCCTGCCAGAACGACACCGCGCCGGCGGAGTCCGTCGCGTCGATCGTGACCTCGATCGACGCCGTCAGGGAACCCCGACCTCCTCCCGCTCCTCCATCCGCCTGCGCGCGTCATCGACGAACGCCTCCCAGATCCCCAGCGACCGCTCGTCGTCCTGCCACTCCTCGTGGAGCTCCCACTGGACACCGAGGACGAACGAGGAGGATCCCGGCATCTCGACGGCTTCGATCGTCCCGTGCGGCGCCCAGGCGACGGCCTCCAGACCCGTCCCCAGCTCCTTCACCGCCTGGTGGTGGTAGCTGTCGACGTCCGCGTGCTCGCCCAGATGCGACGCGAGCAGGGAACCGGGCTTCACGTCGACCGGATGGGTGGGATGCGGCGGCCGGGGTGCTCCTTCGAGCGTGGCCGCCACCAGCGCCCGCCACTCGTCCCACTTCGCTCCCGGATGGTCCGCCCCGCCTCCGGGGAACTCCTCCAGATCCCCGTACAACGTCCCGCCCATGGCCACGTTCAGGATCTGGCATCCGCGGCACACGCCGAGAACGGGCACCTCGTCCTCCACCGCGAGCAGGGCGTAGGACAGGTCGATCTCGTCGAGGAACGGCTGCCCGGGCAGGTGCTTCGGATGGGGCTCCTCCCGGCCGTACCGCCACGCCTCGATGTCGCGCCCGCCGGCCAGGACCAACCCGTCGATCCGCTCGATCAGCTCGACCCGATCCTCCTCCCGCTCGTAGTACGGGAGGAGGACGGGGAGGGCGCCCGCAGCGAGCAGCGGGCGCCCGTACCCGTAGCCGTAGTAGTCGCCGTAGTCCGCGAACCCCTCCGAGATCGCGATCAGCGGGCGGCCGTCCGTCATGGAGCGTGGAAGTCCCTAGTGCCCGGCGGGCCGCTCCCAGCCCTCCATCACGGCCGGCTTCCAGTCCGCACCGACGGTCTCCGAATCCTCGACCCAGGGGCCGAGCATCGGCTGCGGGAACTTCGCGTGCTTCGTCTTCAGCTGGATGCCGTAGGAGTTGCCCTCGACGAGGTGCTTCATCAGCACCTTGCGGGCGTACTCGTCCTCACGCCCGGAGGGGATGTCGAAGTAGATCTTCAGGAACGAGTTGGAATAGCGATCGAACACCGCGGCGACGCCGTCCTCTTCGAGGAGCGTGACGTCCTCGAGCCAGTTCAGATCCTCTCCCGGGGTGAGCGCATCGAGGTCGATGTCCTCCACGAGCGACCGGTCCTCCTGGTACGGGAACCGCCGGCCGGCCAGCTCCTCGGCGTCGATCCCGATCTTCGTCGACAGATGCGGCTCGTCCATCGTCTTCTCCGTTCTGTGGCCCCTACGTCGGGAACTGCCCGGTGTCGGCCAGGTACTTCTGCATCAGGGTCTTGAGCTCGTCGAGCGTTCCTTGCTCGGTCACACCCGGGACGTAGTTCGTGCCGGCGAGCGGCACCTTGGCCATGGCCGCCGCCTCGACGGTGAGCGCGCAGAGGTCCTCTGGCTCGAGCGAGTGCACGTCGGTCTTCCCACAGGCCCGCGCGAGCATCTGGAGCTCCATCGTCATCGCCGTCAGCAGGTTGTAGACGCGGGTCGCGGCGGAGTCCACCTCCAGCCGCTTCCGGAGCTCCGGATCCTGCGTGGTGATCCCGACCGGGCAGCGGCCCGTGTGGCAGTGGTAGCACTGCCCCGCCGGCACCCCGACCGTCCCCTCGTAGTCGGTGACCCCGGGGATCTCCTTGTTGCAGTTGAGGGCCATCAACGCGGCGGTCCCGATCGCGACGGCGTCGGCACCGAGCGCGATGCACTTCGCGACGTCGGCGCCGTTGCGGATCCCCCCGGCCACGACCAGGTCGACGTCGTCCGCGAGCCCCACGTCCTCCAGGGCCCGCCGAGCCTCGGGGATCGCCGCCATCAGCGGGATGCCCGTCTCCTCGGTGGCGATGTGCGGGCCGGCCCCGGTCGAGCCCTCGGCGCCGTCCAGGTAGATGATGTCCGGCCCGCACTTGGCGGCCATCCGGATGTCGTCGTAGACGCGCGCGGCTCCCAGCTTCAGCTGGATCGGGATCCGGTAGTCGGTGGCCTCACGGACCTCCTGGACCTTCAGCGACAGGTCGTCGGGCCCGAGCCAGTCGGGGTGCCGCGCCGGGGAGCGCTGGTCGATCCCCGCGGGGAGCGATCGCATCTCCGCCACCTGCTCCGTGACCTTCTGGCCCATCAGGTGCCCGCCGAGGCCCACCTTGCACCCCTGGCCGATGAAGAACTCGCACGCGTCGGCCAGCATCAGGTGATGCGGGTTGAACCCGTACCGGGACTGGATGTTCTGGTAGTACCACTTCGTCGAGAGGTCGCGCTCCGGCGGGATCATGCCCCCTTCGCCCGAGCACGTGGCGGTCCCGGCCATCGACGCACCCTTCGCGAGCGCCATCTTCGCCTCCAGCGACAGCGCCCCGAACGACATCCCGGTGATGTAGATCGGGATGTCCAGCTCGATCGGGTTCTTCGCGAACCGGGCGCCGAGCACGGTCTTCGTCTCGCACTTCTCGCGGTAGCCCTCGATCACGAAGCGCGTCAGCGTGCCCGGGAGGAACATCAGCTGGTCCCAGTGCGGGATCGGCTTGAACATCGAGAACCCGCGCATGCGGTACCGGCCGAGCTCCGACTTCACGTGGATGTCGTTGATGACCTCCTCCGTGAAGATCGGACTCCGTCCGAGCACGTCCTTGTCGGACGAGACCTCTGCCATCACGTCTCCTCTTCGCTCTTCCCTTGGCTTCGCTCTTCCTCGGTGTCGAGGGTCAGATCACGTACTTCTTCTCACTGGGCTCGAGGTTGTCGTAGTTGTAGAGCATCTTGCCGCACACGAACTTCTGGAACGCGGGCGGGTCCCCGAGCCCGTAGATCCGGAACTTCCGCCCGATCAGCTCGGTGTCGGCGTCGGTCCAGTCCGCCTTCGACGCAGTCGATCCCGAGCGACTTCACCGTCCCGGCGACGTAGATCGTTCCCTCGTACATCGAGTCGCCCAGGCCGGGGCCGACGTCGCCGAGGATGATCTGACGCCCTCGCTGCATCATGAACGCCGTCATCGTGCCGGCATCGCCCCCGACGATGATGGTCCCGCCCTTCTGGTCGATGCCGGTCCGGGCGCCGACGCTCCCCTTCACGATGAGGTCGCCGCCCCGCATCGCGGCGCCGGTCAGGGAGCCCGCGTTCTTCTCGATCACCACGACACCGGACATCATGTTCTCGCACGAGGACCAACCGACCCGGCCCGTCACCGTGATCTCCGGCCCGTCGTTCAGCCCCAGGCCGAAATAGCCGAGCGACCCCTCGAACCGGATCCGGCAGCGCTGCAGGATCCCCACACCGATCGAATGCTTCGCACCGGGGTTGCGCACCGTCACGTCGCGTGCCCCTTGCTCGTAGATCAACCAGCGGAGCTCGAGGTTGATCTGGCGGGTCGTGAGATCTGCCGCGTCGAAGCTCGGCGCTGGACCCGTCGATCTCGGAGACCTTGGGGATCTCGGCGTGCGGCTCCGCGAGGCCACGGGCGTCGTAGGTGGTGCGCCTCGTCCCGCTCATCGTGTCCACACGAGCACCTGCCCCTCGTACGGGTCGGAGGTGTCGATCTCGCGGTTGAGCACGGCGCGATCGCGATCTCCTCCGACGCCATCGCGACGAACCCGTCGGATTCGTACAGGACGAGGGGCTTCGCGGCCATCTCGTCCTTCGCCACGCCGAGGGCGTCCTTCGTGACGGCCATGTACGTGAAGACGCCGTCGAGGTCCTCCAGGCTCTTGTGCATCGCGTCCTCGAGGGAATCCCCGTCGGACATCTTCTCGGCGAGGTACACCGCGATGATCTCGGAGTCGCATTCGGACTGGAACCGCTCCCCGTTGGATTCGAGGCGGCGCTTCCACTGGAAGTAGTTCGTCAGCTGCCCGTTGTGCACCACGGCCACGTCGGAGAACGGGTACGCCCAGTACGGGTGGGCTCCGGAGATGTCCACGTCGGACTCCGTCGCCATGCGGACGTGGCCGATCGCGTGGGTGCCCGTGAACCCACCCAGGCGATAGAGGTCCGACACCTCCTGCGCGTCCCCCAGGTCCTTCACGATCTCCAGGGAGTGCCCGAGGGACAGGATCTCGCACCCGGGGACGTCCTCGAGGTAGTCGGCCAGCGCCTTCATGTCTCCGTCGTAGCGCACGGTCGCCCGGTAGGCGTACTCGGTCTCGCTCTCGACCCGATCCACCGATGCACCGATCTTGTGGAGACGCGATTCCACCTCGTGCCGGTTCCGGTCCAGACGCTCCTTGAAGTCGAAGTCGCCGAGGGTCGTTCGCGTCGGCCAGCTTGAATCGGATCACGACCAGGTCCGAGGGCTCTCCGAACAGCGCGTAGCCGGACGAATCGGGGCCCCGGTGCTTCATCGCCTGGAGCATCTGGGTCATCTCGGTTCCGACATCGGCCGAGCCGTCACGGTGGATGATGCCTGCGATGCCGCACATGGGAAGCGCGTCGCTCCTTTCCTCGGCTCAGCTCCTACAGCCAAGAATCCTACGGCTCTAGCTACGGAAGGATGTCCAGGTACTCGTTGACGTCCCAGTCGCTGACGGTGCCGATGAATCGTTTCCACTCGTCGGTCTTGTAGTGCATGAAGACCCGATACATGTCTCCCGGCAGGGCCGCCTTACCACCTCGTCCGCCTCGAGCGCCTCCAGCGCCTCCCCTAGGGTCTCCGGTATCCGCTGCACGTCCTTGCCCTCGGCGATCGCCTCGTAGATGTTCCGCTCCTCCGGTGGGCCGGGATCCAGGTTCCTCGAGAGCCCGTCCTTCATGGCCAGGAGGAGCGCGGCGAAGGACAGGTACGGGTTCACCGCCGAGTCGACGGACCGGTACTCGTACCGGCCCGGGGCCGAGATCCGCAAAGCGGTCGTCCGGTTCTGGAACCCCCAGTCGGCGAAGATCGGCGCCCAGAACCCCGCATCCGCGAACCGCCGGTAGGAGTTCACCGTCGGCGACGTGATGCACGTGAGGGCCCGGAGATGTTCGAGCACGCCGCCGATCGCGTGGAGGCCGATCTTGCCGGGCACCCGGGGATCGTCGCCGTCGGGCATGAACATGTTCTCCTCGCCCTGCCACAGGGAGATGTTGTGGTGGCAGCCGTTCGCGGAGACGCCCATGAACGGCTTGGGCATGAAGCACGCGAACGCGTTCATCTCCCGGCCGACCTGTCGGCAGATCTGGCGGTAGGTGGTGAGGCGGTCCGCGGTGGCCTCCGCCTTGTCGAACATGAAGTTCAGCTCGAGCTGTCCGGGCGCGTCCTCGTGGTCGCCCTGGATCATGTCGAGCCCCATCGCCTCGCCGTACTCCATCACCTTGTGGATGATCGGCTGGAGCTCCGAGAACTGGTCGATGTGGTAGCAGTACGGCTTGGTCTTGCCGTCCACCGACGGCGTGCCGTCGGGGTTGGTCTTCAGCCACATCATCTCTGGCTCGGTGCCGGCCCGCAGGTGCAGACCGGTCTCCGCCGTGAACTCGTCGTGGATCCGCCGGAGGTTGCCGCGGCAGTCCGACGTCAGGAACGCGCCGCCGTCGACCTCCTCTTCGCGGCCCCGGAACAGCGTGCAGAAGACCCTCGCGGTCTTGCGATCCCAGGGGAGCACGCTGAAGGTCTCGACGTCCGGGATGCCGACCAGCTCTCGGGCCTCGGGGCCGTAGCCGATGTAGTTGCCGAGCCGGTCGACGAACAGGTTGGCGGTCGACCCGTAGACGAGCTGGAAGCCCTTGTGGGCGATCGTCTCCCAATGCTTGGCCGGGATGCCCTTGCCCATGATGCGTCCGGTGACCGAGACGAACTGGTAGTACATGTACGTCACGCCCTCGGCCTCGATCTGCCGGCGGACCTCCTTGATCGCATCGTCACGCCCGGAGCGCTCCACGAACTCCTCGATGTCGGTGGCCAACTGACGCCTCCCTTCGAGCGGCCCTGCCGCGGGCCGGCTGGGCGCATCCTACGTCGAGTCCCCCAGCTCGCGCCACGCGCCCGGTCCCGCGCGGTCTGTGAGTGGGGGGTATCCTCACGCAGCCCCGGAACAGCCGACGGTGACCGACGGGAGGCGAGGCAGTGAAGAGCGGGCTGGAGATCGCGCAGGAGGCCGTCCTTCGGCCGATCACCGACGTCGCCGCGGCTGCCGGGATCCTCGAGGAGGAGCTCGAGCAGTACGGCCGGTCGAAGGCGAAGGTCTCGCTCTCGATCCTCGATCGGCTGGCCGACCGGCCGGACGGCAAGCTCGTCATCACCACGGCCATCACCCCGACGAAAGCGGGCGAGGGCAAGACGACCACGTCGATCTCGCTCGCGCAGGGCATGGGGAAGATCGGGAAGGACGTGATGCTCTGCCTCCGCGAGCCGTCGATGGGGCCGGTCTTCGGGATCAAAGGGGGCGGCAACGGCGGCGGCTACGCCCAGGTCGTCCCGATGGAGGAGATCAACCTCCACTTCAACGGCGACTTCCACGCCGTGCAGGCGGCCCACAACCTCCTGGCGGCCGCCCTGGATGCCTCGATCTACCACGGGAACGCGCTCGGGATCGACCCGGTCTCGGTGACCTGGCCGCGGACCCTCGACGTCAACGACCGCGAGCTCCGCTACGCGGTGGTGGGGCTGGGGGGCAAGGCGCACGGCGTCCCCCGGGAGAACCAGTTCGTGATCGTGGCCGCCTCCGAGATCATGGCCGTGCTGGCGCTCTCGAGCGACCTCGCCGACCTCCGCGCGCGGCTCGGCCGCATCGTCGTGGCCTCCACGTACGACGGGACACCGGTCACGGCCGAGGCGTTGCGGGTCGCCGGCGCGATGGCGGTCATCATGAAGGAGGCGATCAAGCCGAACCTCGTCCAGACGCTCGAGGGGCAGCCCACGCTGATCCACGCCGGCCCGTTCGGGAACATCGCGCACGCGAACAACTCGATCATCGAGGATCGGATCGCGCTGAAGCTGGCGGACTACGTCGTCACCGAAGCCGGGTTCGCGTCCGACCTGGGATTCCAGAAGTTCTGCGACATCGTCTGCCGGTTCGGCGGCTTCGCCCCGTCCGCCGGGGTGCTGGTCACGACCGTGCGCGCCACGAAGTCCCACGGCGGCATGCCGTTCGACCAGCTCGCGACCGAGGACGTCGAAGCCCTGCGGCTCGGGATCGACAACCTCGCGGCGCACATCGGCATCGTTCGCGAGTACGGCCTCCCGTGCGTGGTCTCGATCAACGCCTTCCCGACCGACACCGAGAAGGAGATCGAGACGATCCGGGAGCTCGCCGGCGGCGCCGGCGCCGAGACCGTGGTCGTGAACCGGGCGTTCGCGGAGGGTGGCGCCGGCGCCACCGAGCTCGCCGAGGCCGTCGTCGCCGCGTGCGAGCAGCCGAGCTCGTTCCACCAGCTCACGCCCGACGGCGCGCCTCTCAAGGAGCAGATCGAGGCGATCGCCACGAAGATCTACGGCGCCGACGGGGTCGACTACCAGGCCCAGGCCGAGAAGGACATCGCCCGGATGGAGCAGCTCGGCTTCGGGTAGATGCCCGTGTGCATGGCCAAGACCCACCTCTCGCTCAGCCACGATCCGCTCCTGCTGAACAGGCCCACCGGCTACCGGCTCCCGGTCCGCGGCGTGGTGCCCAGCGCCGGCGCGGGGTTCGTGGTCGTGCTGTGCGGCGACATGCAACGGATGCCCGGTCTCGGCAAGACGCCCGCGTTCATGCAGGTCGACATGGACGCCGAGGGCCGCACGGTCGGCCTCTTCTAACGTCGACCAGGGTTTCGTGGTCGGAGACATCGGACGCGGCGAGGTGCCTGCACCCGGCCGGATCGGGTGTCCGCCCCCTGGCTCCGATCTGAGCGGCAGGGGACGATCGCCTCGTGAGCGCCACCGCGACCGTCCCCGCTCCGTCTCGAACCCTGGGTGACGCGATGGCCGCGCGCCTGCGGGCGGCGGCGATCGTGGCGATCGGCTCGGGGATCGCCGGGGCGATCGTCGGGGGGCTCGGGAGCCGGATCGTGATGCGGCTCGCGGCACTCGCAGCGCCCGAGGTTCGCGGCGCGGTCACCGAGAACGGCGCCGTCGTCGGCGAGATCACGCTGGCGGGGACCGTCGCGCTGATGGTCTTCGCCGGGGTCGCGTCCACGGCGCTCGGAGCCGGCGCCTTCGTCGTGGCGAGGCCGTGGCTCCCCCGCCGGACCGTTCCGCGCGGGTTGGTCTTCGGCGGGTTCCTGCTGGCGACGATGGGCGCCTCGGTGATCGATGCCGGCAACGCCGACTTCGTGATCCTCGGGGATCGCCTCCTGAACGTGGCGATGTTCTCCGCCCTGTTCCTCGCATTCGGACTGGTCGCCTCGGCGGCATTCACGGCCCTGGAGGCGCGGGTGCCGGCCGCCGCGGCGCTCTCGCCTCGGATGTGGGCGGTCTCCGCGATCTGCGCCCTGCCGCTGATCCCGGGCGTGATCGGCCTGGCGTTCGGGTCCGGACCGACGCTCGGCGTCCCTCTCCTCGCCGCGTGGGTGGTGATGCTCGCCGTGCCCGCCGTCGAGCGACGCGGACGTCACGGCTTCGCGCAGCTGATGCGCGTGGGCGCGACCGCGGGGATGCTGGTCGTCGTCGGGCTCGCAGGTGCCGAGTACATCGACAACGTGATCACGATCCTCTAGCGGCCCGCGTCAGTCCTCGTCATCCTCGTCGTCCTCGTCGGACGCGGTGACCACGCAGAATTCGTTGCCCTCGGGATCGAGCATGACGCACCACGTGCTGCCGTCCTCCTCGGCCCAGTTCCGGACGTGGGCCCCGAGCTCCTCCAGGCGCTGCACCTCGCCCTCGAGAGGCCCGTCCGCGCCCAGGTCCAAGTGGACGCGATTCTTCGCGGCCTTCTCCTCAGGAACCTCGGTGAAGAACAGGACGGGCAGGTCGGTGCCGAGCGGCGGCTGGACCATCACCGACGGATCGTCCTCGGGATCGTAGACGCCTTTCGACGCGAGGCGTTCGAGCTCCTCCTCGTCGTAGGGGGCGACGGACCAGCCCAGCGCATCGGCCCAGAACCGGGCGAGCGGCGCGGCATCGTGGCAATCGAAGACGACCGATTCGATCCTCACCGTCATCGAAGCCTAGGCCAAGCCGAACACGTGCGCTCGCTCGGAGCCCTCAGGCGGACAGACGGAGGAGGAACGCTTCCTCGAGCTGCTGGAGGAGGTCGTCGGCGCGCGCTCGCAACGCATCGCACTCGTCGACGAGCCCTTGACCCGTCGCTTCGTCCTTGAGACCGGCGGCGTTGATCCGGACGTTCGCCATGGCGGCGAGTCCGGCCGCGAACAGGAGCAGTCCCGCCGAGTAGCCGTCGGAGGATGCATGGGGGTTCCCCATCGCGGTCGCGTCCTCCGCCAGCTCCATCAACCGAACGCAACGCGTGGCGAGCTGGAGCGGAACCGCCGCGGCGCCCGCGTACGCCTCCTGGATCCGCATCGTCCGTGAGGCCTTCTCCTCGTCGGTCCCCTTGGGAAGCCGGAAGGCCGCCATCACCGACTCGAACGCGGCGGCGTCTTCGTCGGCGAGCGCCAGGAAGGCCTCCCGCTCACCCTCGGCCGTCTCCACCAGGGAGCGCATGCGCGCGTCGAGGTCCTCGAACCCTTCCTTGCCGACGGTGAGGTGCCCCACCATCGCGATCAAGGCCGCGCCCATCGCGGCGCCGACCCCGGCCGCGGCGCCACCCCCCGGCGTCGGCGACGCCGAGCCGAGCTCGGTCAGCCAAGTTCCGATCGCGTCGTCGCGTGTGCCCATCCAGGTCTCCTCTCTTCTCACGAGACCTGCCTCAACCGGTCTCGACGAGCCGTTCCAGGATCTGCGTCTCCGGCGAGAAGCCGGCGAGTCGTACGTGTGCCATCGTTCCCTCCGGCAGAGCCGCCTCCGGTGCGAGTCCGACGATCTCGGAATCCAGCACCTCCAACCCGCGGGCGGCCGCCGCGCGTACGACGGCGTCGAACGCGGCCCCGACGCCGGTCACCTCGAAGTCCACGAGGTTCATGGACACGGTGACGCACCCTCGTTCGGGCACCGCGAAGCCGATCGCGCGAACGGCGGGCAGACCTCCTCCGGACTCGCGGACCTGGCGGGCGATCTCCTTCGCCGCCTCCTCGTCGGTCCCGCGCAGGTAGGTGTTGAAGGCGACGAGCGGTTTCCGCGCCCCCACGGCGGTCGCGCCCGCGCGCCCGAGCTCGTGCGGACCGAAGTCGGGCAGCCGATCGCCCGCCGCGACGGCCGCTCGGAGCCCCTCGAACTCGCCCTTCCGCACGTCGGCGAGCGAGCGGCGCTCGGGAACGACCGCGGCCTCCCCGTACAGGTAGACGGGGAGGGAGAACGCCTCGGCCATCTCCCGTCCCACCGACCGAGCGAGCTCCACGCACTCCTCCATCGTCCGCACCGCGGACCGGCATGAACGGCACGACGTCGACCGCGCCCATCCGTGGGTGGCCACCGTGGTGCTCGAACATGTCGATCCGTTCGATCGCGACGGCGGCTCCTGCGATCGCGGCCCGTCGAACGGCGTCGGCCGACCCGAGGACGGTCGTGTCGAGGCGATGGTGATCCGGATCGGCCTCGGCGAACACGACCCGTGCGCCGTCCACGGCGAGCGCGGCGACGATCGCATCGATCACGTCGCGTCGCCGTCCCTCGCTGAAGTTCGGCACCACGCCGACGATCGCATCCATGCCGGCGAGCCTACGGGAGCGGCGGCGGTCAGCCCCTGGGGCGTCGCTTCTCGGGATCGACGACGGCGAGCACGTCGACCGTCGCGCCGATCGTGCCATCGCCGAGCGCGACGTCGACGGCCGTCCCGTCGGCCGCGATGTCCGACCGGAGGATCGCCAGGCCGATCGGACCGAAGGCGGGACTGTTCGCCGGCGAGGTCAGCACGCCGACCTCCGCGCCGTCCTTCGTGACGGTCGCGCCGTACTCGGGGAGCTCCTGCCCCTCGAGTCGGAGCGTCTTGAAACGGTTGGGTGGCGCGGCCGCGACCTCCCGCAACGCCTCCTTCCCCATGAACGAACCCTCGCCGTCGAGGGCGACGAGCCGGTCCAGCCCGAGGTCGTACGGCGTGCGCTGATGGGCCTCGTAGTCGTAGTCGGTCACGACCATCCCGGCCTCGATCCGCATCGGTTCGACGACGTCCACCCCGTAGGGGACGGCGCCGATCCCCTCGATAGCCGTCCAGAGGTCCTCGGCGTGCTCGGGCTTCGTGAACAGCTCGTAGCCGAGCTCACCCGAGAAGCCCGTGCGCGACAGCCACACCGGAACGCCCCCGACCTGCACGGGCTGCGGCAGGAACCGGAAGTACCCGATGCTCCCCAGGTCCGCGTCGGTGATGGGCTGCAGGGCGTCCCGCGAGCGGGGACCCTGAACCTGGAGGTGCGGCAGATCGGGCGCGATGTAGTCGACCGTGACGTCGAGCCCCTTCGTGGCATCGGCGAAGTACGCCTCGTGGTCCAACCCGTTCGTGCAGACCCAGAGATGGTCGTCCGCGTGCTTGAACACCGTACCGTCGTCGACGAGGAGGCCGTCCTCGTCCAGGAACGCTCCGTAGCGGACCTGTCCGGTCTGCATCCCCACGATGTCGTTCGAGTGGACCCGCTGCGCGGCCTCGACCGCGTCGGGGCCACGGAAGTCCCATTTGTTGAGCGGGGAGACGTCCCAGACGCCCACCCCGTTCCGGATCGCTTCGTACTCGCCCTCCGGATCGCCGAAGCCCGTCACCCAGAACCAGCCGGCCTCCTCCATGAACCCGGCCGCCGTCTTCGCCATGATCTCGTGGAACGCCGTCTTCCTGCTCGTCTCATCCATGCGCCCCTCTTATCACGAGATTGAACGGCTGTTCAAGTCCGGTCGGATGGTCTCCTCCTCCGTCACGATGGCCTGGACGGGGAGATCGAACCTCCCGGCCGGGAGCGGGTCCCTCGATCACCTGCAGGCCGAACGCGAGGCCGACCCGGAACGCGGGCAGCCCTCGGAGGAACCGGTCGTAGTACCCGCCCCCGTAGCCGATCGCGGCCGCCGAGCCGATCGAACGCCACACCGGGAACCCCCACCACATCGAGCGACGCCGGCTCGAGTCCGTTCACGCCGATCGGCTCGACGGCACCGAAGGACGTCGCGCGCACGGGATCGCCGGGTGCGTAGGCGACGGGCACGAGCTCGCCGTCCTCGATGCGCGGGAGGGCCACGACGATCCCCCGCTCGCGGAGCCGCTCGATCAACGGCCCCGTCGGGACCTCGGACCCGAACGACGAGAACAGCATCACGGCCCGGGCATCGCGGACCTCGGGAAGCTCCACGGCTCGACCGGCGATCCGCTCTCCCCACTCGGCGCGCACACCGGACGACAGCGCGTCGCGCTCTTCGAGCACCGTCCGCCGGATCTGCCGTTTCGCGCGCTTCAGCGCCCCGCTGTTCATCGCCCGAGGGCCTCCGCGACGACCTCGAGACGGTCGTCGCCGCCGACGGGAAGCACGACGATCCACGAGCAGTCCACCTCCCGGAGCCGGTCGGCGAACGTACGGAAGGCCGCGCGGTCGCCCTGCCAGACATCCATGGATAGGCCCTTGGCGCTGCGCTCGGCTCGGAGGCGTTCGAGGTCGGCGGCATCCCGACCGACGAGGGCGATCCCACCCCACGTCGGGGACACCGGCCGGCCGTCCGCCACGCGGCGGAGCTCGCCCACCGCCTCCGCGAATCGATCGGCGTCCATCGCCCAGCCGTTCCAGGCGTCGGCGGAGCGGGCCGCGGTGGCGATCACCTCGTCCGAGCGTCCCCCGACCCAGAGCTCCGGATGCCCCGGGGGGAGCAACGGCCCCGCGATCGCCGGGACGTGTGCGCCGCCCTCCCACGACGCTCCGGCGAACAGGGCACGCAGCGCGGTGACCGTCTCCTCGAGGAGCGCCACCCGTTGTGCGGCGGGGGCGAACGGGATGCCGAACGCCTCGTGCTCCGCTTTCGAGACCGAGTCGCCGGCTCCGAGGCCGAGGATCGCCCGACCCCCGCTCATCTCGTCCAACGCCGCGGCCTGTTTCGCGAGGGTCGCGGCGGGCCGGAGCGAGGCTCGCGAGACGAGCGTCCCGACATGCAGCTCGGGATGGCGGGCCGCCACCGCGGCGAGGATCGGCGAAGGGCTCGAGCGCGGGCCGACCGGGCGCTCCCGGCGGGAAGAGGTGATCGGGGGCGAACACGCCGTCGTAGCCGGCGCGAGCCGCTCGCGCCGCCGCCGTGAGCGGTCGATCGGCGTCGGCCGTGAACATCGGGAGGCTGAGCCCCAGCCTCATCCGGCGACACTCTCGAGCGCGAGCAGCCCGGCGCCGATCGCCCCCGCCTCGTTCCCGAGTGCCGCCGGTACGATCGGCACCTCCGGGCGGACGTCGACACCTTCGACGGAGGCGACGAACGCCGCGCGGAGTGGCGCGAGGAGCAGCTCGCCCGCCTCGCTCGCCCCACCTCCGATCACGACGATCTCGGGATCGAAGACGTTCACGAGCCCCGCCACGCCCTCGCCCGAGCCGTCGACCCACCTCGGCTAGGAGTCGTGTGGCAGCGGCGTCGCCCGCGCGTGCCGCCTCGGTCACGATCTCGCCGGTCACGCGCCGGGGATCGCCGCCGACGAGTCTCCCGATCGCGCTCCCGGGCTCGTCCGCCACGGTGCGAGCGCCAGCCCGTGCGATCGCCAAGCCGCTCGCCACCTGCTCCCAGCATCCGCGGTTCCCGCAGCCGCATACGGGGCCGTCCGGCTCGACGATCACGTGACCGATCTCGCCCGCGAGACCGTGCGCTCCTCGGACGATCCGTCCGCCCATGACGATCCCGCCTCCGATGCCCGTCCCCACGCCGACGAACAGGGAGTCGTCGTAGCCCCGGGAGGCACCGAGGGACCGTTCGGCCCACGCCGCCGACGTCGCGTCGTTGTCCACGCTCACGGGCAGGGAGAACGCGGCGCGAGCCGCTCTCCGAGCGGCAGGTTCCGCCAGACGAGGTTGGGGGTCGTCAGGAGCACGCCCGCATCCGGACGTCGACGAGACCCGCCATGCCGATCCCGATGGCGACCACGTCGTCGTCGATCACCGATGCGATCGCCGCCTCGATCGCCGGGAGCGCGGCGTCCTGATCGGACGCCGGGGTGGCGATCACGGTGGAGGCTTCGATCGACCCCTCGACCGTCATCCGCAGAGCGGCGATCTTCGTGCCGCCGATGTCGACGCCGACCGCGCTGCGGTCGCTCACTCGATGTCGATACGCGTGAGCGTCGGCGCGTCGTCGGCACCGCCGGCCTCGTCGGCACGGGCCCCGAGCACCGCCGTCATCGCGAGCAGGAACTCGCGCCCGGCGTTCAGGAGATGCTCGATCGCCTCGGGCTTGAGCGGCTGCACGGCGGTGACGGCGAGGCAGATCGGGCAGAACCCCACCGTGCAGACCTGATCGCCGGACGCGTGCGGCTCCGGCTCGGGACCGGTCGACCCCCGTGCCCGGCTCCGCTTGGCGGTCTCGGCCATGTCAGCTCCTTTCGACCGGACGGGGTTCCCGTCCGAACAGGATCTCGAGATGATCGCCCGCGAAGTTCGCCTCGCGGACCGTCATCCGCTTCAGCGACTGCGGGAGGATCAGGTTCCGCTTGTAGGCCCCTACGCGGATGAACAGCTCCTCCCCCCGCCGATGGATGTCCATGTCCTCGCGGGAGGCGAACGGGAGCCGCATCACCAGAACGTAGCCGGTTCCGCGCTTCCGCACGCGGATGGGGTCGTCCCGGTACAGGATGTCGGCGGCGTCCAGCTCCCCGTAGACCTCGGTGGCCATCTCCTCGAGCAGCCCGACGCCGATCATCTCCCGGTCGAAGAGACGCGACGTGAGGATCGGCACGGGCTCGAAGGACTCGTGGACGGTGGCGAGGTGCTCCGCCTGGATGTCCTTCCACTTCCCGAAGTACGGATCGGTGACGTCGGGCGGCAGGACGCGGTTCACGACCACCGCATCCACCCGGTAGCCGAACAGGCCGAGGTACGTGTACGTGCGCCTCGCTTCGGCGATGACCATCTTCTCGAGGTTGACCACCAGACGGACCGACGACGTGGCCTCGTCGGTGAGGATCTCCTTCACCGCGTCGAGGTTGCGATGGAGCCGCTCCACCGCGTCGAACACGCGGTCGCCCGCGATCGGGAGGGAGGTCACCCGCGACACGATCGGGCGAACCGTCTTCACGATCCTCCGCTCCACGGGGAAGATCCGTTCGATGTACCACTGCATCACGTCCGGGAGCGAGAGCAGCCGGAGCGTCTCGGCCGTCGGCGCGCAGTCGACGATCAACACGTCGTACGCGCCGCTCTCGACGTGCGTCTTGACGTCGATCAGCGCGAAGATCTCGTCCAGGCCGGGCAGCACGGTGAGCTCCTCCGCCTGGATCGTCTCCGTCCCCGCCCAGTTCATGAGCTGGATCATGTAGTCCTGGATCTCGCGCCAGTTGTCCTCGAGACGCTCCTGGGCGTCGATCTGCTGCGCCCAGAGCCGTTCGGCGATCTGCGTGGGTTGCGAACCGATCTCCTCGTCGAAGGAGTCCCCGAGGGAATGGGCGGGGTCGGTGGACATCACCAGCGTCCGCAGGCCGGCATCGGCCGCGCGGACCGCGGTGGCGGCGGCGACGGTCGTCTTGCCGACGCCGCCCTTCCCGGTGAACAGGAGGACCCGCATCCCTCAGCCCATCTCCACTCGCCGCTTGAGCCGCTCGAGCGCGTTCTCGATGACGCGCTTGGCCCCCTCCGTCCGGACGAACCCGGGCACGAGGATGCCGATCTCGACGGCGAGCCGATACGTCACCTTCGTCTCCGCATCGGAGATCTCGTTCAGGAGGTACTCCCCTCGGATGTCGCGGATCGCTCCGCGCGCCTCCTTCGTCGTCCAGGACAGCCCGGTGTCGCCGGGGGCGTAGCGGTACGACAACGTGTACGTGGCCTTGCCCAGCACCGGGACGTCGACTTCGAAGGCGACCTCCCGGGCACGCCCTCCCTCGCCACGTTCACGGATCTGTGCCGCTGCGGACCTCCGCCCACTCCGGATAGGCCTCGTAGTCCTCGAGGACCTCCATGACGTCCTCGAGGGGCGCATCGATGACGATCGACCCCTCGGCGTGCTCCATCGGCCGGAATCCTAGCGGGGGGACGTCTCAGCGGCTGTTGACCGTCAAGACCGACATCGCCAGGAGCGTTACGGAGATCATGATGAGGGCGACGGTCGCCCACAGGAGCGCGCGCGAGGAGACGAACGGCGACCCACCGCCTGCGATCCGATACGCCTCGGCGGCCGACCCGAGATAGAGCACGATCGCGGAACCGAGCAGGAGGACGACGACGACGAAGGCCGGTGGGCTCGACACGCCCGACGGCACGATCACGAGCGCGAGCCCGAACGAGAGGACGAACAACGTGCCGCGGGCGATGCCATCGGGGGCCCGGCCGACCTTCGCGTGACCCACGCCGGGGAAGTGAGCGACCACAGGAAGGCGTCGCGAGGCGAGACGGTCGGGGTCGTGCGCTCCTCCCGGAGGAGCTGACCGAACGAGGTGCCGCAGACGCTACAGAGGTTCGAGCTCGATGTCGTTCTGCGACCCGCACGTCGGACACGGCCACGTGAGCCTCGCAGGCCTCTTGCCCCTCCCTTGGCCCCTCCCTTGGCCCCTCGCTGGGCCCTTCCCTCGGCCCCTCCTGTGGCTGCGTGAACACCGGAGCAGCCGCCGGGACCGGGTCGGGGGTCGGGGCGCGCAGAGAGGTGAAGCATTGACCGCACCATTCGGCATCGGCGCTCACCAGCGCGTTGCAATTCGGGCAGCGACGATCGTCCACGGGGCAAGGGTACCGTCGGGGCCCCGTCCACCTGGGAGGTGTGGCCGTCCGGCAGGACGACGATGAGCCGGCGCTACACCGCGGCCGCGTCGCGGAGCCATCCCGCGAGGCGTTCCGCCACCCGGGTCCACGTGTGCTCACGTTCGACCCGAGCCCGGCCCGCCTTCCCGAGCCGTCGCGCGTACGCGGGATCCTCCAGGAGGGTCGCGACGGCGTCCGCCACCCCGCTCACCTCGGCGCCGTCGACGAGCAGCCCGGTCTCTCCGTGCACGAGCGCTTCGCGCGACCCGCCGGAATCGCCGACGACCACCGGACGACCGCACGCTGCGGCCTCGATGAAAACATTCCCCCACCCCTCCACCTCGAGCCCGGCCAGGCGCGTCCGGCACGGCATCGCGAAG
The DNA here is from genome assembly GCA_963784055.1 of uncultured Actinomycetota bacterium. Lineage (GTDB taxonomy): Bacteria > Actinomycetota > UBA4738 > UBA4738 > HRBIN12 > JAJNBA01. Next base: position 278,918 of record CAWAPY010000014.1, on the reverse strand, counting down.
ACGTCTCCGACGGCGTAGTAGCGCGGCAGGTCCTCCTCGGATACCTCGCCCACGAACGTCACGGAACGCGTCGGCGCGTGCTCCGCGAGACCCCGGAGGGTCGACTCGTACGGGCCGGAACCGACGATCAGCAACCCCGCCTCCGGCACCCGCCGTTGGATCGAGCGCATCGCGCGGATCAACACGTCCTGCCCCTTCCGGGGGACCAACCGGCTCACGCAGACGATCAGCGGACGGTCGCCCAGCCCGTGCCGTTCCCGGATGTCGGCGGTGGGCAGATCCGGACGGAACCGTTCGACATCGCCTCCCGGATGGAGCACCGAGACCGGCACGTGCTTCGGCACGGCGGTCCGAACGCGGCGGGAGATGAACTCGCTGCACCCCGCCACCCGGGACGCGGGCGCCGTCATGCGCTTCATCACGGCATGGGCCAGCGGCACCGTCGAGAGCCAGTAGTCGAAGCCGTGCGCGAGGACGACCGAGGGCGTGCCGCGCGCCTTGAGTCGGGACCCCATCAGGGCGAGCGGGAACGCGTCGCCGAACAGCACCACCTCCGCACCCGAGCGATCGACCTCGGCCTCCAGCCTGCGCACCACGCCCGGCGACGGCCAGACGAATCGCCGGCGCTCCCGGACCACGGCGAACGGCACCGACGCGTCGAAGCGCTCGGATCCGTCGGACGACGGAGCGATGACGGAGATCCGCTCGGGTGGGAGCTCCCGGCAGAGCGACTCGAGCGTTCGCTGGATGCCGCCGACCCTCGGGGGGAAGTCGTTCGTCACGACGAGGGTCCTCGGGATGTCCACTGGACGGATATCCTCCCAGAGCAGGCTCGACGCGGGAGGTGCCGCAACGGGAACGACGCAGCCGATGGAGCGGGAGCGAGGTCCGGTCTTCGCGGTGCTCTCCGGGTGGGGCATCACCGCCGTCCGGGGTGCCGATGCCCGATCGTGGCTCCACGACCTGGTCACGGCGGATGTCGAGGCCCTCGCCGATCGAGGGTCCCGGCGCTGTCTCCTGCTCACCCCCACCGGTCGGATCCGTGCCGATTTCCACATCGCCGCCGTGGACGGCTCCTACCTCCTCCTCCAGGCACCGGACCAAGCGGACCGGGTGGATGCGATCCTGCGGCCGTACGTGCTGTCGTCCCACGTCGAGGTCGCCGACGTCGGCGACCGCTCGGAGGTGGTGGCCGTCGTCGACGGCTCCGCCGTCGAGGCCGGCCCCGACGCGATCGTCCTGTCGCCGTCGGTGCTCGGCCCGGGGCACGACCTCGTCGTGCCGTCTGGGGACGTCGCGCGGCTCCGGGATCGCCTCCGCGCCCGCGGGCTGACCGAGGCGGATGCGGGGGACCTCGAGGCCCGGCGGATCCGCCGCGGGGAGCCGCGCATGGGCGTCGATTTCGGGCCGGACGCCCTCCCCGCGGAGGCAGGGCTGGAGAACGCGATCGACTTCACGAAGGGATGCTTCCTCGGACAGGAGTCCGTGGCGAAGGTCCGCAACCTCGGACACCCCCCGCGGGTCCTCCTCCACGTCCGATCCGCGGCTCCGATCGGCCCGGGAGCCCGGGTCGTCGCAGGTGCGGCCGTCGTCGGCGAGGTGACGAGCGCCGTGGAGGACCCCGATGGCGTCGCAGCGATCGTCCGGATCCGGTGGGACGCCGCCTCGAAACAACTCGCAACCGACGCCGGACCGCTTTCCCTACAGAGGGTTGAGTAGATACTTCGGCTCATTTCGTATCCGCCACCTGGGGGTTTGCCAGGACGAGACTCCGGACCCCTTCCCCGCCGTGGTCCCTCCGTGCTATTCCTTCGGTCCCGGACCGAGGGGACCCCCGGGGGGAGGAACGGAAACGGTGCGAATCGATCGTCTCCCGACCGTCAACGTCGACGTGTTGCCCGATGATCCCTCACCGCCCGATGTCTGGCAGGAACGGTCCGCGTGCTTCGGGATCGATCCCGACGTCTTCTTCCCGATCTCGGAGGAGGAAGCGGGGCCCGCGCTCGCGTTCTGCAGCGCTTGCACGATCCGGAGCGAATGCCTCTCGTGGGCGCTCAAGAACGGGGAGCGGTACGGCGTGTGGGGAGGCCTCACGGAGCAGCAGCGGCGCCGGCTCACCCGCCAGGTGGCCTGAGGAACCGCTCCCAGTCCATACCCACTCCAGGGCACGGGATCACCCTAAGAACGGGTATCCATCAGCATCGGTGATCTGCCGATTCACTTCTCATGGAGGCCGTCGTTCCCGCACCCCGACGTCGGCGTTCGTCCTCTCTGATCCGGCTCGTCGCCGGGGCCGCAGCCGCCACCGTGCTCCTCCTCTCCCTCCCCTCCCCCGCGGTCGCTGCCCCCACCCCTTCCGTCACCATCTCCGACGTCACCGTGACCGAAGGCACGGGGGCACCCGTCACGGCGTCGTTCACGATCCAAGTGGCGCCGCCCCCCAAGGTGTGCTGCGCCCTCCAGGTCAGTTGGGCGACGGCGCCCGGGTCCGCATCCGCGCCGGGCGATTTCACGTCCTCCTCCGGCAACGTCTCACTGACGAAATCCGCAGACCTCGAGGGTCGTCGGGGTCCCCATCGTCGGGGACACCGCGGATGAGCTGAACGAGACGTTCGTGGTGAACCTGACGACGCTCGTCGGTGCCCCCGGACAGATCGGCGACCCGCAAGCGGTCGGCACGATCACCGACGACGATCTCGTCCCGGCGCTCTCCGTGAACGACGTCTCCCTCGCGGAAGGCAACGCCGGGACCACGGCCGCCACGTTCACCGCGTCGCTTTCGGCCGCGAGCGGAAGACCGGTAACGTTCGACTGGGCCACCGCCCCGGGCACCGCCGCCGCGGGCACGGACTACGTCTCGGCCACCGGCAGCCGCACGATCGCGGCCGGTGCCACGAGCGCCGCGATCGCTATCACCGTGAACGGCGACGCGGTCGATGAGAACAACGAATCGTTCACCGTCACGCTGTCCAACCCCGGCGAACGCCACGATCGGCGACGGCTCGGGGGCCGGCACGATCACCGACGACGACCCGGTTCCGGCCCTGTCGATCGGCGACGTCTCCCTCGCCGAAGGCAACGCCGGGACCACGACCGCCACGTTCACCGTGTCGCTGTCGGCCGCGAGCGGAAGACCGGTAACGTTCGACTGGGCCACCGCCCCGGGCACCGCCGCCGCGGGCACGGACTACGTCTCGGCCACCGGCAGCCGCACGATCGCGGCCGGTGCCACGAGCGCCACGATCGCCATCACCGTGAACGGCGACGTCGTCGACGAAGCGGACGAGACCTTCACCGTCACGCTGTCCAACCTCGCGAACGCCACCGACCGGCGATGGCTCGGGATCGGGCACGATCACCGACGACGATCTCGTCCCGGCGCTCTCCGTCGAACGACGTCTCCGTCACCGAGGGCAACGCCGGGACCACGACCGCCACGTTCACCGTGTCGCTGTCCGCCGCGAGCGGGAACGCCGTCACCGTTCGACTGGGCCACCGCCCCGGGCACGGCCACCGCGGGCACGGACTACGTCTCGGCCACCGGCAGCCGCACGATCGCGGCCGGTGCCACGAGCGCCACGATCGCCGTCACCGTGAACGGCGACGTGGTCGATGAGAACAACGAATCGTTCACCGTCACGCTGTCCAACCCCGCGAACGCCACGATCGGCGACGGCTCGGGGGCCGGCACGATCACCGACGACGACCCGGTTCCGGCCCTGTCGATCGGCGACGTCTCCGTCACCGAAGGCAACGCCGGGACCACGACCGCCACGTTCACCGTGTCGCTCTCCGGTCCGCGAGCGGGAAGACGATCACCGCGGACTGGTCGACGGCTCAACGGCAGCGCGGTCCAGCCGGCCGACTACGTCAAGCGGCTCGGGCTCCCTCACGTTCGCTGCCGGCGACACCAGTGAGACGCTCACGGTGAGCGTGATCGGCGACGTGCTGGATGAGGCGGGCGAGACCTTCACCGTCACGCTGTCCAACCCCGCCAACGCGACCATCGGCGACGGCTCGGCCACCGGCACGATCACCGACGACGACGCGGGCCCCCTCCTCTCGGTCGGCGACGTCTCCCTCGCCGAAGGCGACGCCGGCGTCACGACCGCCACGTTCACCGTCTCGCTGTCCGCAGCGAGCGGCGCAGACCATCACCGTGGGCTGGGCGACCGGCGACGACGATGCGGTCCAGCCCTCCGACTACACGACCGGGTCGGGGACGCTGACCTTCCTCCCGAGTGACACCAGCGAGACGTTCGGGGTGAGCGTGAACGGGGACATGGTCGCCGAGCTCGACGAAGCGTTCCGCGTCACCCTCTCGGCCCCGTCCAACGCGACGCTGGGTGACCCGACCGGGATCGGAACGATCGTGGACGACGAGCTCCTGCCCGTCATCGACATCGACGAGCCGACGGTCCTCGAGGACACCGGTTCCGTCACGTTCTCGGTGTCGCTCTCGCATCAGTCGGACGCACCGGTCACCGTCGACTGGAGCACCGCCGCGGGCACCGCCGCGGACGGCCCGACTTCCTCGGCGCCACCGGCACCGTGGTGTTCCCGCCGTACGACACCTCGGAGACCGTCTCGATCGCCGTGAACGCGGACGGCACGTTCGAGCACGACGAGACGTTGGCGCTGAACCTCGCGAACCCGACGGGCGCTCCGATCGGAGACTCGCAGGGGGTCGGAACGAATCGGGAACGACGACGCCGCACCGGGGCTCTCCGTCGCCGACGTCTCGGTCATCGAGGGCAACACCGGTCTGAAGATGCTGACCTTCACCGTGTCGCTCACCGGCGACACGGACCTCGACGCGACCGTCGACTTCGCCACCGCCGGCGCCACCGCGACCGCCGGGACCGACTACGTCGACGCCTCCGGGACGCTCACGATCCCCGCGGGAGACACCAGCACCACGTTCGACGTCGCCGTGAACGGTGACACGACGTTCGAGGGCGACGAGACCCTGTCGGTGACGCTCACCGATCCGACGGCCGCGTCGCTCGCCGACGGCGCAGCCGTCGGCACGATCCGCAACGACGACAAGGCACCCACCACCGTCACCGTGCGGGTCGTGCGCGCACCGACGAAGATCGTCACCACCGGGATCCTGGAGCAGGCGCAGTGCGGGGCTCCGGGTCACGGCGACGCTGTTCCGGAAGGCGAACGGCCGGTTCGTGAAGGTCACGGCGAAGACCGTTCGCGTCCGAGACGTCCGGCGACCGCGACGGCGACGGCAAGCCGGACGGCGCCTACACCGCGACGTTCCTCCGCCCGAAGCCGCACGGCGAGCTACAAGGTCGTGGTCCGCTTCAAGGGCACCGCTGCCTACAAGCCCTGCAGCCGAGTCGAAGGTCTTCACGCCTCTCGGCGACGTAGCCCCGAGCCGACGTCGGCCCCGCTCCCCAGGATGCACGGGCCAACCGGAAGCAGACAGCCCCCCCTCCTTGACCATCGAACATCTGTTCGATACGGTGTGCCTCCCCGTCGGCCCCACCGATCGGAGGCGCCCGTGCTCTCGGTACCCGTCCAGACCACCCTCGAGGAGGGCGTGCCGCTCCGGGAGGTCGACTTCGTGGTGGTGGACCTCGAGACGACGGGTGGGTCCCCACGCGACTCGAGGATCACGGAGATCGGCGCGGTCCGCGTGCTCGGCGGAGAGCGGATCGGCAGCTTCCAGGCGCTCGTGAACCCCGGGGAGGCCATCCCGCCGTTCATCTCGCACCTGACGGGCATCGACGATCTCCTCGTCCGCGAGGAACCGCCGATCGAGGCAGTGCTCCCTGCGTTCCTCGAGTTCGCTCGAGGGGCGATCTTCGTGGCCCACAACGCGCGGTTCGACTTCTCGTTCCTGAACGAGAACCTCGGTCGGCTCGACTACCCGGCGCTGGAAGGACCGCCCGTCTGCACGGCGAAGCTCGCGCGGCGGGTGGTGTGGCCGGAGGTCCCCAACGTCCGACTGCAGACGCTCGCCCGATACTTCCGCACCCGGGTGCAGCCGATCCACCGGGCGCTCGACGACGCCATGGCCTGCGCCGAGGTCCTCGACCAGCTCCTCGACCTCGGCGCCCGCCTGGGGATCGTGACGCTCGGCGATCTTCGCGAGGCGGTCAAAGCGCGCGGGCGCCCCCACTACGGCAAGATCCGCCTCGCCGACGACCTCCCACGCGCAGCCGGCGTCTACCGCTTCGTCGGGCGGGACGACCGCGTGCTCTACGTCGGCAAGGCACGGGACCTCCGGGCGCGCGTGAAGTCCTACTTCTACGGCGACGAGCGGAAGAAGGTGGAGAACCTCCTGGGCGAGGTCCACCACGTGGAGGGTGAGGAAACGCCGGGTGGCGAGCTCGAGGCCCTGGTCCTCGAGGCGAGGCTGATCCGGCGCCACGAGCCCAAGTACAACCGGCGAGGCAAGACGTGGCGCCGGTTCGCGTACCTGAAGCTCGATCCGAGCGAGGCGTTCCCCCGTCTCAAGGTCGTCCACCGAGCCGGCGCGGACGACGGCTGCGTGTACCTCGGACCCTTCTCGGGGTCGGGCGCGGCCCGGCTGGCGAAAGAAGCCCTCGAGGAGGTCGTCCCCCTCCGACGCTGCACCCGCTCGATGGGCGTGCGCACCCGGTTCGCCCCCTGCGCCCTCGCCGGCATCGGCCGCTGCCCCTCCCCCTGCGACGGCGGGATCGACCCCGAGCGCTACGGAGAGCTCGTCCGGGATCTCCTCTCCTCCCTCGAGTCCCCGGACGGGCTCCTCGGAGCGCTCGAGGCACGGATGAGCCGGCTGGCGGACGCCGAGCGATTCGAGGAGGCCGCCTCCGTCCGCGATCGGCTCCGAGCTCTCGCCTCAGCGTTGCACCGGTCGCGCCAGGACACTTGGCTCGTGGGCGCGGGTCACCTCGAGTTGGTGGCGGACGGCGAGCGGCGATTGACGTTCATCGGGGGTGCGCTCGCGCGCGCAGACGACGCGGAGGTGGAGCCCATCTGCGCGCCCTGTCCGCGCGAGCGCGCGGACGAGCTCTCGGCGGTGCGTTCCTGGCTCGCCAGGAACCCCGTCCGCCTGATCGCGTGTGACGTCCCGCTCGCGGAGCCCGTCGACGGGGGCGCCCGCATCGCGAAGATCCTCCGGTGGGCGAGCGAGAAGGACCCCGAGCGATCTCGCGCGAGCCGGCGGTAGGCTCGGTCCCGTCGTGGGTCCTGCCGTCGAGCTCCTCGAACGCGAGATGTCGGAAGCCTTCCACGACATGCGCCAACGCCTCCACGGTCTGGCCGACGACGAGTTCTTCTGGGAGCCGATCTCGGGCTCGTGGACGATCTTCCGCACCGAGGACGGCCGCTGGGACCACCACTACGAGGAACCCGATCCCGTGCCCGCGCCGTTCACGACGATCGCCTGGCGCCTGACCCACCTCGCGATGTGCAAGGTGATGTACCACGAGCACGCGTTCGGCCCGGGTGCCCTCACCTGGCGCACGATCGAGACCCCCGGTACCGTCGCGGACGCGGTCGCGATGCTCGACGCCGGCCACGCCCTCCTGACGCAGGATCTGGCCGAGGTCGACGAGGCCGATCTGGAGCGGCCGGTGCGGACCAACTGGGGCGAGCTCTGGCCGGTCTGGCGGATCTTCTGGACCATGATCCAGCACGACGCCCACCACGGCGGCGAGATCGGAGCGCTCCGCGACCTCTACGCCGGGATCCGCGCCAAGGTCTGACGCGAGGGCCCGGATACACTGGCCGCCATGGAGCACGCCGTGATCCTCGAGGGCGCCCGGACGCCGATCGGGAAGTTCCTGGGCTCCTTCGCGGCCACGTCGGTGGTCGAGCTCGGGACGGCCGCCTCGGTGGAGGCACTGCGCCGAGCCGCGGTGGCGGCCGATCAGGTCGATCAGACGATCCTGGGTCACGCCCGCCAGGCGGGCAACGGGCCGAACACCGGACGGCAGGTGAGCATCCACGCCGGCGTCCCGGAGGAGATCTCCGCGTACAACGTCAACATCGCGTGCGGCTCAGGGATGAAGGCCGTGCAGCTCGGCGCCCAGCAGATCGCCCTGGGCGATTCCGAGGTCGTCCTGGCGGGCGGGATGGAGAACATGACCCGCGTGCCGTTCCTGCTCGACCGGATGCGGACGGGCTACCGGATGGGGAACGCCACCGTGCACGACGCGATGTACCGCGACGGTCTCCTCGATCCGCTCTGCGGTCTCCTGATGGGGGAAACGGCGGAGAACCTCGTCGATCGCTACGGGCTCTCGCGCGAGGAGCAGGACGGGTTCGCCCTCGAGTCCCAGGAGAAGGCGGCGGAGGGTGCCGACGCCCGAGCGGCCGAGATGTTCCCGGTGGAGGCGAAGGATCCCTCGGGGAAGGGGACGCTCACCATCTCCGAGGACGAGCATCCGCGCCCCGAGACCACCGCCGACGGCCTGGCGAAGCTCTCCCCCGTGTTCCGTAAGGGCGGGTCCGTGACCGCCGGCAACGCGGCGGGCATCACGGACGGAGCCTCGGCCGTGATCCTGATGTCGGAGTCGCGCGCCCGTGCGGAAGGGCGGGAGCCCCTAGCCCGGATCGCCGGGATGAGCTGGGCGGGCGTCCCACCGGAGATCATGGGCATCGGTCCCGTGCCGGCGACGAAGAAGGTCCTCGAGAAGACCGGCTTGTCCCTCGCCGACATCGACCTGATCGAGATCAACGAGGCGTTCGCGGCACAGGTGCTCGCGTGCGAGCGTGAGCTGAAGTTCGACCGCGACCGGCTGAACCTCCTCGGTGGCGGCATCTCGTTGGGCCATCCGATCGGGATGAGCGGCGCCCGGATCCTGCTCTCGCTTGCGTACCAGATGCGCGCACGCGAGGTGTCGCTGGGCCTGGCCACCCTCTGCATCTCCGGCGGGCAAGGGCTCGCCGTCGTCCTCGAAAGGACCTGAGCCGATGACCGTCCACGCCGTCGTCCTGATCCAGTGCGAGATCGACGAGATCCCCGAGGCCGCCGAAGCGATCGCAGAGATCGGCGGCGTCACCGAGGTCTACTCGGTAGCGGGCGAGTTCGACCTGGTCGCGATCGTCCGGGTCGCGGGACACGACGAGCTCGAGACGGTCGATCCCCGGTGGGATCTCCAAGGTCGCAGGCGTGGAGCGCACCGAGACGCTGATCGCGTTCCAGGTGTACTCGAAGCACGACCTGGAGCGGATGTTCTCGATCGGCTTCGAGGAGCGCTAGGCCCAGTCGATCGCGACCGGAAGGGACGTCCGCCCCCAGTCGTCCAGATTCCCCCGGTAGCGGGGCCGGTACTTCTCGCGGACGACGCTTCGCGCCAGCGCATCCTCCTCGGGATCCGTCACCACGCGGGCCTTCGTCGTCCGTTTCTCGCCGCCGATCTCGAGCACGACGTCGGGCGAGACCTCGAGGTTCCGCACCCAATCCGATCGGTCGCCACCGCCGGACAGGAGATACACCACGCCGTCGACGAGCGCGAACCAGATCTCGATCCTGTGTGGCTCGCCGGAATGCCGGCCGGTGGTCGTCAGGTAGCAGTAGTCGAGGTCGGCGAGGGACCGACCATCGGTCACAGCACCGCCCACAGGACGAGCCCCACGATCACGAGCAGCGCCACCCCGGCGATGATCAGATCCGCCTTCTTGACCTTGCCCGGCTGCATCGCGTTGAACCCCACCAGCTATCCCTCGATCTGGCCCGGGATCCGGTAGTACTCGCGGAACTTCTCCGGTGACAGCCAGAAGATGTGCTGGCGGACGGTGGATGCGTACGTCCTGGCCTCTGCTCCGTCGTGGCACGCCCGCTCCGACACCACCTCGCCCTCGGGACTGAGGATCGCGACGCTCCACGTCCCCTCATCGCCCCGGACCTCCACCGCGAAGCCGTTCTCGTCCGCCGCCACGGCGACCACCTTCAGGCCTGCCGCACGAGGTTCCGGTGGAACCGGCCGAGCTGATCCGTCAACTCCCCCAACACGCTGTGCTCGTCCAGGGTGAACGCGGGGTGGAGCGAAGCCACCCGCTCGAGCGCCCGTTCGAGCTGCGGTTCCCAGCCGCTCGGCCTCGCGGAGCGAGCCCACCAGCACGGCCGCGTAATCCGCGTTGAACGGCTGCCCGTCCCAAGGACACTCGCCGCCCGATGCCACGACCTGCTCCACGAAGAACTCCCGGCCGTCCCGCTTGCAGGTCCCCTTGATCTTCACGCGCTCTCCTTTTCGGTTTTCCTTGGCTCGGTTGTCCTTGGCTCGGTTGTCCTTGGCTCGGACACGAGCTCGAGCAGCCGGTCGGCCAGCTCGAACGGATCCACGGGCTTCACGAACCAGGCGTCCGCGCCCGACCACTTCGCGAGCCAAGCGTCGTGCTTGCGATCCAGCAGGATCACGATGACCCCCGTGTACGGCTCCTGGTGATCCCGGAGGGTTCTGGCGAGCCCGAACGCTCCCTCGCGAGATGCGATCTCGTCCGCGACGATCATGTCCGGCCGCTCCCGGAGGGCCGCCCAGGTACCGAGCTCGCCGTTGCGGGCGGCGCGGAAACGGATCTCCTCGCCCAGCCGGCGCTCGATGCTCCTGACCGCGAGCGCCATCAACTGGCGGGAGCGCTCGTCCGGGGAGACCAGCAAGACGTCCACGTGAGCGATGCTACTCGCTTCCACGTAGCCGCCGGGCGGGATAGGCGGTCTTTGAACGGCCCGGGACGGCGGGCTAGGCTCGGTGCGTCGGGACGCGACCGGTGTACCTTCCCACGCGCCCTCGAGCGCTCGGGTATCGAGCGGCGCCGGAGATCGAACGACGGAGCGACGACCAAGGAGGACGTGATGGAGAGCCTGGGGAAAGCGGCGGTCGCGGAGTTCGTCGCCACGTTCGCGCTGATCTTCGTGGGCGCCGGCGCGGTGATCGTCGCGAGCTCCGGACAGCTCGACCTAGTGGGCGTGGCGCTCGCCCACGGCTTCGTCCTCGCCGTCATGGTCTCCGTCACGGGCCACATCTCAGGCGGGCTCGTCAACCCTGCGGTGACGATCGCCCTGTGGGCGGCCGGCAAGATCAGCACTCAGCGGGGCGCGGTCCTGATCGTGGCCCAGCTGGTCGGGGCGGTGCTCGGTGCTCTCCTGCTCCGGTACGTCGTGGGCGGCGCTTCGTTCGACGGTGGGGGTGCGGGCGCCCCGGCGCTCGCACCGGGCCTAGCCGTGGGCAAGGGCATCGTCCTCGAGGCGATCCTCACGTTCTTCCTGGTCTTCGTGGTGTTCGGAACCGCCGTCGACGACAAGGGTCCCTGGAACAAGACGGCCGGGTTCACGATCGGGCTCACGATCGCCTTCGACATCCTCGCCTTCGGACCGCTGACAGGCGCGGCGATGAATCCGGCGCGCTGGTTCGGCCCCGCGCTGGTCGGCGGGATCTGGGATGACTGGCTCGTCTGGGTCGTGGGGCCGATCGCCGGCGCCATCATCGCCGGGGTCCTCTACACGGCCGTGCTCCTGCGCAGACGGGAGCCCGCCACCCCGTAGCCCGGGGCCCGCCGGGTACCCTGAGCCGGCGATGGTCGTCGACCTCTACCTCGACTCGGCCTCGGCCACTCCCCTGCTTCCCGAGGCGCGCGACGCCGTGGTCGCCGCCCTCGAATCCTACGGCGACCCTCTCTCGATCCACGCACAAGGCCGTGCGGCCCGCGCGCTGCTCGACGACGGCCGCGAGCAGGTCGCCACCGCGATCGGGGCTCAACCCGACGAGGTCGTGTTCACTTCCGGCGGCACCGAATCGATCGCCCTCGCGATCTGGGGCGGCGTCCGCGCCGTCCGCGAGCTCGGCACCCGGATCGTGATCGGCGCCGTGGAGCATCCGGCCGTGAGCGGTGTCGCGCATGCGCTCGAGTCGGACGGGTTCGAGGTGGCGGTCGTCCCGGTCGACCGAGAGGGTCGGGTCGATCTCGATCGCTTCGCCGCGGAGGTGCGATCCCCCGGCACGCTCCTCGCAAGCATCCAACACGCGAACCACGAGCTCGGAACCATCCAGCCCGTCGCCGAGGCGGCCAGGCTGGCGCGCGAAGCCGGGGTGCGGTTCCACACCGACGCCTGCCAGACCGTGGGCCGGCTCCCGGTGGACGGCCCGGCCCTCGGCGTGGACCTTCTGTCGCTGTCGGCGCACAAGTTCGGAGGACCACCGGGCGTGGGGGCTCTCTACGTTCGTCGCGGCGTCGCGATCACGGCCTACCCCTGTGGGGACGACCGGGAGCGGAAGCGTCGCTCCGGGATGGAGAACACCCCTGGGATCGCCGGGATGGCGGCCGCGCTCACGGCGTCCCTCACCACGATGGCCGACCGAGCAGCAGACCACTGGACGATGACGGCAGAGCTCCGCGAACGGCTGCTCGAGGTGCCCGGCACGACGGTCCACGGACACGCGACCCACCGCACGCCCCACCTGGTGGGATTCAGCGTCGCCGGCCTCGATCCCGCGACGCTGCTGATGACCCTCGACGATCGCGGCTTCCGCCTGGGCGCAGGATCGCTCTGCAGCGGCCGCCCCGAGGACCCGTCGCCGGTCTTGGAGCAGATCGGCTATCCGGGCACGACAGGATTCCGGGTGAGTCTCGGGGACGGCGCGAACCGATCGCATCTCGACGCGTTGGTCGGCATGCTCGCCGGGACCGTGCGCGAGCTCCGACAGATGGAAGCGGCTTCCACGGAGGCGCTCTCCCGGTTCATCCCTCCGGCCGCAGGCTGAGCCAGCTCGCGAACGCGTTCCGGCCGCCGGGCCGGCTACTCCACCGTCCAGGTATCCCCGACGTGGAGGAGCGCGCCGAGGTCGCCCGCACCGAGGCGCTCCTTCGCGGCTTGGAGTTGATGCTGGATCGCCTGTCCGTAGACCGGGCGTTCCACCTCGTGGAAGACACCGATGCACGAGGGTTCGTCCGGACCGCGGGAGAGGTGGGCCAGCGCGAACGCGAGCGACGGCCGGCCGTGGGCGTCGTGCACGACGATGCTGTCCGGGTCGGTCTCGGCCGTGGGCGCGATCTCGTATCGGCCGTTCTCGCCGACACGCACGCATCGATTCCCCTCGTCGAACACGATCGGCTCGCCGTGCTCGAGCCGGATCTGGTTGTGCTTGCCCTGGGCCTTGTCGCGCAGCAGGTCGAACGCGCCGTCGTTGAAGACGTTGCAGTTCTGGTAGATCTCGACGAAGGCCGTCCCCTTGTGCTGGGCGGCTCGCCGGAGGACCTCCGTCAGGTGCTGCCGGTCGTTGTCGACCGTGCGTGCCACGAACGTCGCCTCGACGCCCAGGGCGAGCGCGATCGGGTTGAACGGATGGTCGACCGAACCGAACGGCGTGGACTTCGTGACCTTGCCCTCTTCCGATGTCGGCGAGTACTGGCCCTTCGTCAGTCCGTAGATCTGGTTGTTGAAGAGGAGGATCTTGATGTCGACGTTCCGGCGGAGCGCGTGGATCAGGTGGTTGCCGCCGATCGACAGGCCGTCGCCGTCACCCGTGACGACCCACACCGAGAGCTCCGGAGCCGCGACCGCGATCCCCGTGGCGAGGGCGGGAGCACGCCCATGGATCCCGTGCATGCCGTACGTGTCCATGTAGTACGTGAACCGACCGCTGCACCCGATCCCGGACACGAACACCGTCTTGTGCGGCTCGATGCCGAGCTCCGGCATGAACGCCTGGACCGCGGACAGGATCGCGTAATCACCGCACCCGGGGCACCAGCGAGGCTCCTGGTCCGATGTGAAATCCTTCTTGGTGAGCGTCGAGGCATCGCCCGGCGCGGTTCCGCCGTTCTGGATCACGTCACTCATCGAGCACCCTCGCGATCTCGTGCTCGAGCTCCTCCGCGAAGATCGGGAGGCCCTGCACCTTCGAATACGACTGCGCGTCCACCAGGAACCTCGCACGGATCAGCGCGGCGAGCTGCCCCATGTTCATCTCCGGGATCAGCACCTTGGGGTACGCCCGCACGACCTCCCCGGTGTTCGCGGGGAACGGGTTGAGGTGCCGGAGATGCGCGGTGGCCACGCTCCTGCCGTCGGCCCTCGCGCGTGCGACGGCCGCCGTGATCGTGCCGAGCGAGGAACCCCATCCGAGCACGAGCAGGTCGGCCTCGCCGCTGGGGTCCTCGACCTCGAGAGCCGGGATGTCGTCCGCGATGCCGTCGACCTTCGCCTGGCGGAGCCTGGTCATCAGCTCGTGGTTGGCCGCGTCGTAACTGATGTTGCCGGTCCCGTCCTGGCGTTCCAATCCGCCGATCCGGTGCACCAGCCCCGGTGTCCCCGGGATCGCCCACGGTCGTGCCAGTTTCTCGTCGCGCGAATACGGGAGGAAGTCCTGTCCGTTCGGGGAGGCGAATCCCGGCTCGATCGACGGCAGGCTCTCGACCGCGGGGATGGGCCATGGCTCCGAGGAGTTCGCGATGAACGTGTCGGAGAGCAGGATCACGGGCGTCCGGTACCGCACGGCGATCCGGGCCGCCTCGAGCGCGGCGGTGAAGCACTCTGCCGGCGTCGACGCCGACACGATCGGCAGGGGCGATTCCCCGTGCCGTCCGTACATCGCGAGCAGCAGGTCCGCCTGCTCGGTCTTGGTCGGCATGCCCGTCGAGGGGCCCGCGCGCTGCACGTCGACGATGATCATCGGCAGCTCCATGATCACCGCGAGCCCGATCGTCTCGGCCTTCAGGTCGATGCCCGGCCCGCTCGTCCCGGTCACGGCCAGCTGGCCGCTGAAAGCCGCGCCGAGGGCGATGTTGGCGGCGGCGATCTCGTCCTCCGCCTGGATCGTGACGACACCGAAGTTCTTGTGGCGGGAGAGCTCGTGGAGGAGCTCGGAGGCCGGTGTGATCGGGTAGCTCGCGTAGAACAGGGGCAGACCGCTGCATTCGGACGCGGCGATCAGACCCCACGCCAGGGCCGTCGCGCCGTCGATGTTGCGATAGGTCCCCGGCTCCTGGGGAGCCGCCTCCACCTTGTAGGACTCGGCGAACAGTTCCGTCGTCTCGCCGAAGTTGTAGCCCGCCTTGAAGGCCGCGACGTTGGCGTCGAAGATCTCCTGGCGGGAACCGAACTTCTTCTCCAGCCAGTTGAGGGTGGTCTCCGTCGGCCGACCGAACATCCACGACACGAGCCCGAGGGCGAACATGTTCTTCGCCCGCTCCGACTCCTTCTTGCCGATCCCGATGCCCTCCGTCGCCCGAACCGTGATCGAGGTCATCGGCACCTTGTAGACCTGGTAGCCGTCGAGGGTCCCGTCCTGGAGCGGGTCGGCGGTGTACCCGGCCTTCTGGACGTTCCGCTCCGTGAACGAGTCCTCGTTCAGGATGAGCACGCCGCCCTTCCCCACCTTGTCGAGGTCCGCCTTGAGAGCCGCCGGGTTCATCGCGACCAGGACGTCGGCATGATCGCCGGGCGTGGTGATGTCGCTCGATGCGAACTGGATCTGGAAGGCGGAGACGCCATGGACGGTGCCGGCCGGGGCGCGGATCTCAGCGGGGAAGTCCGGCAGCGTGGCGAGGTCGTTGCCCAGCACCGCCGTGGCGCTCGTGAACCGGTCGCCGGTCAACTGCATGCCGTCGCCCGAGTCGCCGGCGAACCGAACGACGATCCGTTCCCGCTCTCGTACCGCTTTGGTCATCCAAGAGCACACCCTACTGCGCGGGTTCGGCTGTGATGGCCGCTGCTGCTAGTTTCTCCCGATGCGACGGCGACAGCTCGGCAGCAACGGCCCGGAGATCTCCGTGATCGGGTACGGAGCGTGGGAGGCCGGCGGAACGGCATGGGGCGCGAACGAGTCCGAGGAGGTCGTGATCGATGCGATCCGGGCCGGTCTGGACGCCGGGATCGACTGGATCGACACGGCGGAGGTCTACGGAGACGGCGTGTCCGAGCTCCTCGTCGGGCGGGCGATCGCCGGGCGGCGCGACGAACTGACCCTGGCCACGAAGGTCGCTCCCGCGCCCGAGGGCACCGGCTTCACGCCTGCGCAGGTCCGGAGCGCCTGCGAGAAGAGCCTCGGCCGCCTGGGGACGGACCGGATCGACCTGTACCAGCTGCACTGGTCCGATGAGACCGGCGTGCCGCTGCAGGAGACATGGGGCGCGATGGGCGACCTCCAGGATGCCGGCCTCGTCCGGCACATCGGCGTGTCGAACTTCGATCGGGGCCAGATCGAGACCTGCCTCGCGATGCGGCACGTCGACTCCCTCCAGCCCGAGTTCTCCATGCTCACGCGGGCCAACGGTGAGCTGATCCGCTGGTGCGGCGAGCAAGGCGTCGGGGTCGTCAGCTACGCGCCCTTGGCGTACGGCCTCCTGACGGGGGCCATCACGACCGAGACCCGGTTCGCCGAGGGTGACTGGCGAGGGCGGGAGGAGGCTGACGGGCCGTTCGTCGATCTCGAGGCGTCGCTCGCGATCGTCGGCAAGATCCGACCGGTGGCGGAGCGGCTCGGCTGCGGTCTCGCCGAGCTCGCCCTCGCGTGGAACGCTCACCAGCCCGGCGTGACCTCGGCGATCGCGGGGAGCCGCAACCCGGAGCACGTCCGGACGAACGCCGCGGCGGGCGACATCGAGCTGGACGACGTCACGCTGAAGGAGCTCGACGCGCTGCTGGGGTGATCGGATGCGTGTTCAGGTGACCGGCGCGCCGGGCTGCACCTGACGGAGGCGCCGTGCGAGCCCCTCGAGCAGCCCCATCGCGAGCGACGGTTCCTCCTCGATCATCCGGTGCAGGGTGCGCCGGAACACCCGGAGGAGCTCGATCGGTGTCTCGGAGACGATCGACGCGGTCCTCGGGCCGCCGTCCAACGCCGAAAGCTCTCCGAAGAAGTCTCCGGGGACCATGGAGGCCACCTTCCTTCCCTTCCGGGTGACGCGGGCTCCCCCGCTCAGGACGACGAACATCGCCTCCCCCGCCCCTCCCTCCTCCACGATCGTCCGCCCGGGCTCGAACATGACGACCTCGGCCTCCGCGGCGAGACGGTGGAGATGTCGCTTGGAGAACCCGTCGAACAATGGCACGGCGTTGAGGGCGGCCACCGAGCGGCGCACCTGGGCCGCGGATCGCTTGCGGGAGGGGGTCGAAGCCCCTCTCGCCCGCAGCACCGATCTCCCGGTGGGGACGACTCGCATGAGCGGAGGGTACTCCGACCCGCCGAGACTCGCTGGCGCATCCGTGCACGGCGGTAGGGTTATCGGGTGGATGTTCGGAGCAGACTCGAGGCCCTCATGGCCGAACGGATCCTCGTGCTCGAGGGTCCGAAGGGCACGGCCATCCAGACGCTCGAGCTCTCCGAGGAGGACTTCCGCGGCGACCTCCTGAAGGACCACCCGCGCGACATCCGGGGGGACAACGACGTGCTCGGCCTCACCCGGCCCGACATCGTCGAGTCGATCCATCGCGACTATCTGGACGCGGGCGCCTGGATCCTCAGCACGAACACGTTCAACGGGAGCCCCGTCTCCCAGGCCGAATACGGCTTGGAGCACCTGGTCTACGACATGAACCGCGCCGCCGCGGAGAACGCTCGGCGGGCGCTCGACGGCGCCGAGGACCGGTTCGTGGTCGGGTCGCTCGGGCCGACGAACCGCACGCTCTCGATCTCTCCCAAGGTCGAGGATCCCGCGTTCCGAACGATCACGTTCGACGAGCTGACGGAGGCCTACGCGGAGCAGATCCGCGGGCTCGTCGACGGCGGCGTCGACGTGCTGCAGATCGAGACGATCTTCGACACCTTGAACGCCAAGGCGGCGATCGCGGCCGCCCAGGACGTCGCCCCGGACCTGCCGCTCTGGCTCTCCTTCACCGCCGTCGATCAGAGCGGGCGGAACCTCTCGGGACAGACCGCCGAGGCGTTCTGGCTCTCGATCGAGCACGCCGAACCGATGATCGTCGGTGTCAACTGCTCGCTCGGCGCAGCGCAGATGCGCCCGTACCTCGAGGCCCTCTCGCGCATCGCGCCCACCTACACGGCCTGCTACCCCAACGCCGGTCTCCCCAACGCGATGGGGCTGCACGACGAGGACCCCGAGATCACGAGCGGCTACCTCGAGGAGTTCGCGCGCGCCGGCCTCGCCAACGTCCTCGGGGGCTGCTGCGGGACGACCCCGGAGCACATCCGCCAGATCGCGGAGGCGGTCCGCGAGCTGCCACCGCGCTCGGTCCCCGATCCGGACGAGACGTTCACGTCGTTCAGCGGACTCGAGCCGTTCGTGGTCCGCCCCGACACCGGCTTCGTGATGGTGGGCGAACGCCAGAACATCACCGGCTCGAAGAAGTTCCGGCGTCTGATCGAGAGCGGCGACTTCCAGGCCGCCGTCGACATCGCGAGGGAGCAGGTCCAGAACGGGGCCAACCTGCTCGACGTGAACATGGACACCGACCTGCTCGACGGGCCGCAGGCGATGACCACGTACCTGAACCTCCTCGCCACCGAGCCGGAGGTCGCGCGGGTCCCGATCATGGTCGATTCGTCAAGCTGGGACGTCATCGAGGCCGGCCTGAAGTGCGTCCAGGGCAAGGGGGTCGTGAACTCGATCAGCCTCAAGGAGGGTGAGGAGGACTTCCTCGACAAGGCACGGCGCGTGCAGCGCTACGGCGCGGCCGTCGTCGTGATGGCCTTCGACGAGCAAGGTCAGGCGGACACGGTGGACCGCAAGGTCGAGATCTCCCAGCGCGCATACGCCCTGCTGACGGAGCGTGCCGGCTACGACCCGTCCGACATCATCTTCGACCCGAACATCTTGGCGATCGCCACCGGCATGGAGGAGCACGCCGACTTCGCGAAGGCGTTCATCGACGCCACCCGGATCATCAAGCGGCGCTGCCCCGGCGTGAAGATCTCCGGCGGCGTCTCCAACCTCTCGTTCGCGTTCCGCGGGAACGACGTCGTCCGGGAGGCGATGCACTCCGCGTTCCTGTACCACGCGCGTCAGGCAGGTCTCGACATGGCGATCGTGAACGCCGGCCAGCTCCCGGTCTACGACGACATCCCGAAGGACCTCCTCGAGCACGTCGAGGATCTGCTCTTCAACCGGCGGCCCGACGCGACCGAGCGGATGCTCACGTTCGCCCAGACGGTCACCGGCGAGGCGATGCGGACCGAGCACGATCTGACCTGGCGGGAGGGCTCCGTCGAGGAGCGCCTCTCCCACGCGCTGGTCCACGGGATCGACGCCTTCATCGAGGAGGACGCCGAGGAGGCGCGTCAGGGCTACGAGCGACCGCTCGAGGTGATCGAGGGCCCGCTGATGGACGGGATGCAGATCGTCGGCGACCTCTTCGGCGCCGGGAAGATGTTCCTCCCGCAGGTCGTGAAGTCCGCGCGGGCGATGAAGAAGGCGGTCGCCTACCTCGAGCCCTTCATGGAGGAGGAGAAGGAGCGTCTCGGCCTCGTCGGCTCGGCCCAGGGCACGATCGTCACCGCGACCGTGAAGGGCGACGTCCACGACATCGGCAAGAACATCGTCGGGGTCGTCCTGGGCTGCAACAACTACCGGGTCGTCGACCTCGGCGTGATGGCGCCCGCGGAGACGATCCTGGACACGGCGCAGCGGGAGAAGGCGGACGTGATCGGCCTCTCCGGGCTGATCACCCCCTCGCTCACCGAGATGGTGAACGTGGCCACCGAGATGCAGCGTCGCGGCCTCGACCTCCCGCTCTTGATCGGCGGTGCGACGACCTCGAAGCAGCACACCGCCGTGAAGATCGCTCCGGTCTACGCCCAGCCCGTGGTCCACGTCGTGGACGCCTCCCGGGTGGTCGGCGTGATGAGCGCTCTGCTCGACGAGCCGCGGAAGGCCAAGCTGGATGCCGACAACCGCACGGACCAGGAGCGCCTCCGGAAGCTCCACGAGGAGAAGCAGAAGCAACCGCTCCTGCCCTACCGGAAGGCCCTGGAGAACCGACTCATGGTGGACTGGCGGCAAGAGGACGCTCCCCCGCCGCCGTTCGTCGGCACCCGGACCGTGGAACCGGACCTCGCGACGCTCCGTGACTACATCGACTGGACGTTCTTCTTCACCGCGTGGGAGCTCAAGGGGAGCTACCCGCAGATCCTCGAGCATCCCGCAGATGGGTGAGACCGCGCGCGAGCTGTTCCAGGTCGGGCAGGAGGTGCTCGACCGGATCGTGGACGAGCGGCTGCTCGAAGCTCGTGGCGTGTACGGCTACTTCCCGGCGCGCGCCGAGGGCGACGACATCGTGACCGAGGGCGGCTACGTCTTCCATTGCCTCCGACAGCAGAGCGACCGAGGCCAGGGAGAGCCCAACAAGTCGATCGCCGACCTCGTCGCGCCGCTGGACTCCGGCGTGCGCGACCACGTGGGCGCGTTCGCCGTCTCCGCGGGCTTCGGCGCCGACGATCTCGCCAAGGCCTACGAGGCCGAGCACGACGACTACCGGGCGATCGTGACGAAGGCGCTCGCCGATCGCCTCGCGGAGGCGTTCGCCGAATACCTCCACCAGCAGGTCCGGCGCGAGTGGTACGCGCCGGACGAGCAGCTCTCCAGCGAGGACCTGATCAAGGAGCGCTACCGGGGCACCCGGCCGGCCTTCGGCTACCCGGCATGCCCGGACCACAGCGAGAAGCGGACGTTGTTCGAGCTGCTGAACGCCGCCGAGACCACCGGCATCGACCTGACGACCTCGTGCGCGATGATGCCCCCGGCGAGCGTGAGCGGTCTGTACCTCGCGCATCCGGCCGCCCGCTACTTCCACGTCGGTCGGATCGCGAAGGACCAGGTCGAGGACTACGCGCGCCGCAAGGGCGAGTCCCTCGCCGAAGCGGAGCGATGGCTCGCCCCGAACCTCGCCTACGAGCCGGGGTAGCTCGACCGAGGGTCCTCGGATGCGCGCGTCGCTGCTGGTAGCGTCCCCGACGTGACCCAGTCCTACTGGCATCCGTTCGCCGACATGGCAGCGATCGTGGCGGGTGGCGAGTTCGTTCTGGACCGCGGCGAGGGCTGCTACGTCTGGGACGTCGACGGCACCCGCTACCTCGATGCGACGGCGTCCCTGTGGTACTGCAACGTCGGCTGGGGCCGGGCCGAGATCGGCGAGGCGGCGGCGGCGCAGATGGCGAAGCTCCCCACGTACTCGAACTTCGGCGACATCGTGAGCCCCGGTGACGCTCGAGCTGGCGGATCGCGTCGCGGGGCTCGCCCCGGTCCCGGGCTCCAAGGTGTTCCTCACGAGCGGCGGCTCCGACTCGATCGACACCGCCACGAAGATGGCCCGGCACTACTGGCAGCTCCTCGGCGAGACGGATCGCACGATCCTCGTCCGACGGGAGAAGGCGTACCACGGGATGCACACGGCCGGCACCTCGCTCGCAGGCATCCCGGCGAACGCGGCGGGCCACGGCGCGCTGATCCAAGACGTCGTCGAGGTCCCATGGGACGATCCCGACTCGTTGCGCGCCGCGATCGACGACGTGGGTCCCGAACGTGTCGCGGCGTTCTTCTGCGAGCCGGTGATCGGGGCGGGCGGCGTGTTCCCCCCACCCGACGGCTACCTCGAGGCCGTCCGTGCGGTGTGCCGGGACACGGGGGTCCTGTTCGTCGCGGACGAGGTCATCACGGGATTCGGCCGGTGCGGCGACTGGTTCGCCTCGACACGGTTCGACCTCGACCCCGACATCGTCGTCTGCGCGAAAGGGATCACGAGCGGCTACCTGCCGCTGGGCGCGGTCCTCGCCTCACCGGGCGTGGCCGAGCCGTTCTGGGCGGAGAGCGCGGGGATGTGGCGCCACGGTTACACCTACAGCGGCCACGCGGCGGTCGCGGCGGCGGCGCTGGTGAACATCGACATCCTCGAGAACGAGGGACTCCCCGGCCGCTCGAAGGCGATGGAGGGCGCGCTGCTCGACGCGCTCAAGCAGCTGACCGATCACGATCTCGTCGAGGACGTGCGCGGAGGCGTTGGGCTGCTCGCCGCCGTGCAGCTGCGGCCCGACCTCGTTGACGACGACCCCGCCCTGGGTGCCCGCGTCGGCGCCGCGACCCGCGAGGCCGGCGTGCTGGTTCGCCCCTTGGTCGGCGGCGCGCTCGCCGTCAGCCCGCCGTTGATCATCGAGGAGTCGCAGCTCCAGGAACTCGTCGACGGGGTCCGCGCAGGCCTGGACGCCGTCGCTTGACCAGACCAGTTCAGCGGCCCGGGAGCGAGCTGGGTTGGGCTAGTGGAACGAGTGGCCGCAGGCGCACGAGCTCTGCGCGGCCGGATTGTCGATCGTGAACCCCGAGGCCTCCAGCGAATCCACCCAGTCGATGGTGGCCTGTGTCAGATAGGGCACGCTCATCTTGTCCACCACGACCTTGACGCCGAACTGCTCCTCGAGCAGGTCCTTCTCGGAGACCTGGTCGTCCAGGTACATGGCGTAGCGGAGACCCGAGCAGCCACCGGGCTGCACGGCGATCCGCAGCGCGATGTCCGGACGCCCCTCTTCGGTGATGAGCTTCTGGACCTCGCCCGCAGCGGTCTCGGTCAGCTGGATGGACGTGCGGCTGGTCTCGTGGGTGGTCGTTGGCGCGGTCTCGTCGGCGGTCTGGGCCATCGTATCTCCGGTCGCTGTCATGCCCCAGATTCTACCCTCGGTCGCCGTCATCCCTCGGTGAAATCCGCCGTCTCCGCCCCCGTCGATCCCTGGAGCTCCGAGGGCGTGAGCGGGAACACCGCGTCGGGAGTTCCCGCCGCCGCCCAGATCTCCTGGAACGCAAGCAATGCGGGATCCAGGAAGGAACGAACAGGCGTGGGATGGCCGAAGGGCGGCGTGCCGCCCACGGCGAACCCCGTCGCGGCGCGCGCCTCCTCGGGTGTCGCCCGGCGCGCCTCGGATGCGCCGGCGAGCCCCGCCAGCTTGGAGGGGTCCACGCGATTCCCACCCGACGTGTACGCGATCACCGGGTTCCCGTCCGCCATGAACACGAGCGACTTCACGATCTGCTCGACGTCACACCCGATCGCCCGCGCGGCATCGGCGGCCGTCTTCGTCCCCTCCGGGAACCTCCGGATCCCCGGCTCGATCCCGAGTTCGCGAGCCGCATCGGTGAAACGGTCGATCGCTCCCATCAGCGGCCGTGCGAGAGCGCGATGCGATCGGCGAGCAGGTCGTGCACGGCCCGTACTGTACGATTCTGCGCCGTGAGCCTGGACCGCACCACGCTGCTCGGGATCGCACAAGCGGAGCGCCAGCGGCTCGGCCGGACCGTGCAGTTCGCGGACCCGCAGACGTGGGAGCAGCCGAGCGCCCTCCCAGGCTGGTGGAACCGCGACGTGATGGCCCATCTCGCCGCGCAGGACACCGCTGCCGCCCACGTCGTGAAGGGCGATCCTCCCGAGGAGCTCGAGGAGTATCGGCGTCACCTCGAGGGCCAACCGTTCAGCGTCGACGGGTTCAACGAGTGGGCGGTCGACCGGCGGTCGGGTCTCCCGACCCGAGAGGTCCTGGTGACGTGGGGACAGGCGGCGGACGCGCTGCTCGGCTACGCCGGGCTCCTCTCCGAGGACGGATGGGCGAAGGAACGCTTCCCGTGGCTCGCGGGCGAGATCGCGGCCCGCTACCTGATCCAGTCGCGCATCGTCGAGTGGTGGGTGCACGGCGAGGACATGCGGGCCACGAACGGCCTCGGTCCCGAGTACCAGCACTGGCCGATCAACCTGACGATCGACATGGGGATCCGGATGCTGCCATGGGCCCTCGCGGAAGCGGGTCTGGACCTCACCGGGTACAGCGTCGAGGTGGAGGTCGACGGAGCCGGAGGAGGCACGTGGCACTGGGGCCTCGGCGCCGGCGAGGTGCCGCCTGCGAACAAGAAGCCCGACACCACGATCGTCGGCCGCGCTCCGCACCTCGCGCTCGTCGCCGCTCGACGGATCCCGGCCGAGGACGTCCTCGCCTCCGGGAACATCGTGACGGGCATCGACGCGCAGCTCGGCGTCACGATCCTCCGCCACATCCGCGCGTTCGTCTGAGGGAACCGCCGCCGCCCCTCGCTCGTACCCCTTGCGTGAACGGAACCTGTGTACCGTTTGTCGGAGATGCCGCCCGACGAGCGCGACGCCGATCAGCGCCTGATGCGCTCGTTCGCGGCGCGCGACCTCGGCGCGGCCGACGTCCTCTACCAGCGCTTCGCGGGGCGGATCTACGGGCTCGGTCTCGTGATGCTCGGGAACGAGGCCGCTGCGCAGGATCTCGTCCAGGACACGTTCGTGAAGCTCTGGCGGAACGCCGATCGGTACGACCGCTCACGGGGCAAGCTGGAGACCTGGGTCCTGCTGATGGCCAGGTCGCTCGCGATCGACGCGATCCGGCGCCGGGTGTTGGAGATCCGGACGCTCGAATCCGTCGACCGTCCGACCGAGATCGACCAGGGTCCGGGTCCGGACGAGCGCGCCGTCACGGTCGATCTGACCGAACGCGCCCGGCGCGCGATGTCGTCGCTGCCGGCCGAGCAGCGGGCCGCGTTGGAGCTCGCGTACCTCGGTGGGAAGACGAGCGCCGAGATCTCCGACCTCGAGGGCATCCCGGTGGGGACGGCGAAGACGCGGATCCGAGCGGCGCTGCTCCGGCTCCGGGACCTCCTCGCTTCCGACATCGAGTCGGCCAGGGGTGGTGACCGTGACGACCTGTGAGGACGTCCGCCCGCACCTCCCCGACTTCGTCCTGGGGCCCACGTCCGATCCCGACGAGCTGGGCATCCGCCGGCATCTCCGTGGGTGCGGCGCCTGTCGACGAGAGCTCGATGCGCTGGAGGACGGCCTCCGCGTGTTCGGCTCGACGTTGGAACGACCCGTCCCGTCGGAGATGCGCGACCGCGTGATCACCGTGCTGTCCGAGGAATGGGCCGACGAGAAGACCTCGCGAGGCCGGGTTCACGCACCGCGCGGATGGAGGATGGCGGTCGCCGCCTCGATCTCGCTCGCGGTCGTCGCGGCCACGTTCGCGTTGATCCAGCTGGGCAGGGCGCGTGAGGAGTCGAGGGACGCCGCCAGCTTCCGCACGGTCCTGGCGACGCTCGGCGGCACCGGCTTCAAGGTGGGGACGCTCCAGGCGGAGAACCAGACGCCGGTCGCCGGCAGCGTTGTGGCCTACGAGTCCAGCCACGACCAGTCGTTCGTCGTCGTCTTCGTGCGAACGCCCCATCTGAGCGGGCAGGGATCCCTCCTCGTGTCCCGGTCCGACGGAACGTCCTGGGACCCGGGGCCGATCGAGTTCGACGGTGACGGCGACGCGGCCGTCTGGTGGGTGACCGATCGGAGCATCGACTCCATGACCGGGCTCACGATCCGCGCGCCCGACGGCTCCACGCTCGCCACCGCCGGGCTCCGACCCGCCTAACGGGAGACGACGAGCCGGTTCACCGATCGCCGCTGGGCGCCGAAGCGGTACTTGTAGGCGTAGTCGCCTTTCAGGAAGTCGAAGACCGCGCACCCGTGCTCGATCGCCTGGCGCACGTCCTCCGCCACGAGGACCATCCCGGGCGCCAGCTGCTGCCATCCCCGATCGAACGCCGAGTTGTACAGCGAATACCTCCCCTCGAACACGAAGCCGATCGTGCCCGCGGCGAGCTCGTCGTTCACGCGGATGAACGACAGCTGGAAGACGCCCCGCTCGCACATCGCCTCCCCCAGCCTTCGGAAGAAGATCTCCATGCCCGGGACCATGAACACGCCCTTGGGGCCCTCGCTCATCCGGTGGAGCTCGACGAACCGATCGAGGAGCGGCAACAGGGTTCCGCTCGTCGCGGTCTCGATCGTGAACGGGCCCGCCTCCGCCTCGAGCTTCTTCGCCTTCCGCCGGATCTCGTGGCGGAGCTTCGAGGGGATCTGCTGCAGGTACGCGTCCCACGTGTCGGGGAGCTCGAGGTACGGCGCGACTCCGTTCTGGTCCTCGGTCTCCTCCACCGCGAGCCCATGCGCCACGGCGGCGTCGCGCAGCGCGGGGAGCCACGCAGAATCCTCGGGGAGGCCGCGGAGATCCGCGGTGCGCCAGTCGGCCAGGTCGATCAGCTCGGCCCAGAGGCGGTCACAGAATGCCGTCGTGACCTCCGGGCGACCGACGGGGCCGAGATAATCCGTCACCTCCGTCCCACCGAGGAACCGCAGGGTGTCGTCGATCCGCTCGAAGGCTGCGGCCGCCACCTGGGTGCCGGCGTCCTCGCCGAACGCGAGCAGGAGATGATCTGGCTCCTCGCCGAACTCCTCCCAGTAGAGCTTCAGGAAGTCCGGCGTGTGGAAGATCGTCCCGGCCGGGTCGAGCCGAACGAGCTCGGTCCAGTCACGGCGGAGGAAATCGCGGGGGTCTTCGGAGAAGGCCACATCCATCGTCACCAGGAGCCGCCGCCTCCGCCCCCGCCGCCTCCGCCGGAGGAGCCACCGCCCCCGAACCCGCTCGAGCCCGAGGACGCCGGGGTCGATGCGAGCGTCCCACCGGTGGTCACCGCGAAGCCGTCGATCGAGTCCGCGAACGCGGCCGCGGTGAACATCCGCGGGCCCACGTACCAGCCCGACGTGTCTGGCTGGAGCCCGAGTCCTCGAACGCCTTCGCCCACTTCTTCGTGAGCCCGAAGACGATCGCGTAGGGCAGGTACCGGGTGAAGACGTTCTCTTCCTCGGCCCACCGGGCCATGTGCTGCTCCGCGGTGGCGATCACCCTGCGGAAACCACGGATGCGGCGAAGCATCGCGGTCCCCTTCGCCGTGCGGGCCGGCATCTGCCTCGCCATCAGCGAGAGCGCGAGGCCGGCCACGATGACGGGGATCCCGACGATGCCCCAATGCGTCCAGCGGGCGAGCACGAACGTGACCGCGGCCCCGGCGACGAGGAGGAAGACGCCGGCTCCCGCCCACCGGAGCCGGACCCGATCGGGGCGGGCACGGAACCACTTCTGGCGCATCGCGTCCGAGTACAGGGCGTTCTCCACCCCGTGCAGACGGTCCGCGAACGTCGTCTTCAGCTCCGACACCCTCACCTCGTTCCCATCGCGGAAGAGCCCATCGAGGAGCTTCCGCTCGTACGCGAGGAGCTCGCTCTCGGCGCCCTCGAGACGGATCAGCGTCCAGTCCGTCTTGGAGAAGAGGCCCGTGTCCGAGATCTCCTGGATCAGGAGGAAACCTCGGCCGGCGAGATCGACGATCGTGGCGGTGACGTCGATCACGTTGGCGCGCTCGTCCAGCAACGTCCCGATCTGGCCCGGACGAACGTTCTCGGGAGGCGCGAACTCGACGGGGGCCTCCGCGTCGCCTTCGCCCAGCGGCACCTGCTCGCTCTCGCCGGACGGGCTGCCCATCACCTGGTCGATCTGCGATCCGATGAAGCGGCGATCGCGCCCCTCACGCCACCACAGGCGGCCGAGCAGACCGCCCACGAGCCCGGTCACGGCGAGAGCGGCAGCGAGCTTCGAGCCGTCGAGGCTGAAGGCTCGGCCGGCGGCCCAGCGCTCCTCGAGGATGGGGCTCGGCTCGGGCACGGCGCCCTTCGGGATCGCGACGACGATCGTGAGGCCCTCGTACGCTTGCAACGTCCGGCCCGCCGAGAACCTCGCGGTCCGGCCGTCACGCCTCGCGCTCCCACACTCGTCCGTTCCTCCCTCCCAGCCCTGGAAGCACGCGACCCGCTGCACCTCCGCGGGAGCGAGCACGACGACGCGAACGCTCTCGATCGGAGCCTGCCACTCATCGCCGATCGCGTTCCAGTACAGCTCGTCGTGCGAATCGAAGGCGTTGAGCGCACCGTCCACGCGGTAGGTGAGGGTGTACGTGTGCCGGCCGGAGATCTCGACGTCCGGATCGCCCGACCCGGATCACCGTCGACCCTCCCTCTTCGGAGACCTCGACGTCGGACGGCGCACTCGCGCTCCGCACGGAGACGTCATCGATCGGATACACCCGGTCGTGGACCTCGTCGTGGTGGAACCGCGTGGGGATCGTGCGGAAGATGCCATGGCGGAGCTCGGATCCGAAGTCGTAGTCGATCGTCTCGGTGATCTCGAGGTCCCCGTCGTCGAGGATCCGGATCTCCACCGCGTAGGAGTGGATGACCTCGCTCCCCGACTGCCCGCCGGCGGGCCTTCCCAGCAACAGGAGCAGCGCGGCGGCCGCGAACGTCGGGACCAGGATCCGCCTCATCACTGCACGAAGTAGAAGGAGATGGCCATGATGCCGTAGGCACCCATCAGCTGAGCCCCCTCGAGCCAGTTGGATCGTCCGTCGACCGAGATCATGAACACGAGGAAGGTCGACAGCGCCACCGCGGCGACCTCGAACGTGCTGAACACGAAGTCCATCGGGTGCCCGGCCAGGAGCGAGATGAACACGAGCGCCGGGGCGACGAACAGGGCGATCTGCGTCGAGGAACCGATCGCGATCTCGAGCGTCACGTCGACCTTGTTCCGCAGCGCGAACAGCACCGCGGACGAATGCTCGGCAGCGTTCCCGATGATCGGGATCAAGATCAGCCCTACGAAGAGCTCCGACAGACCCAGGGACTCGATCGCGGGTTCGAGCGACCCGACGAGGAACTCCGACATCAGGGCCACGAGCCCGGTCGAGGCGACCAACAGGCCCATCGCCTTCCTGCGCGACCACGCCGGTTCCTCGTGCTCCGCGGGCGTTCGGAACAGGTGCTCGTGCGTCACCAGGGTGAACGCGAGCGCGCCGATGTAGAGCGCGATCAGGACCGCGGCGACCGTCCCCGAGACCACCTCACGCTGGATCAGGCTGTGGTTCCCGCCGAGCGCGAACAGCGCCGGCATCAGCAAACCGGTGACGGCGAGCACGAGCGACGTCGCGTGGACCGAGGCCGCACGCGCGTTGTACTCCTGCTCCTCGTGCCGCAGCCCACCGAGGAAGAACGACAAACCGAGAACGAGCAGGAGGTTCCCCAGGATCGAGCCGGTGAGCGAGGCCTTCACGATCTCCACCTTGTCCTCGAGGATCAGGAAGATCGCGATGATCAACTCGGTGACGTTGCCGAACGTGGCGTTGATCAAGCCCCCGAGACGCGGGCCGATGTGGAGAGCGAGCTGCTCGGTGGACCGGCCGATCAGTCCCGCCAGCGGCAAGATCGCGCCGGCCGAGGTGAGGAAGATCGCGAGGTCGGGACCGCCCGCCACCTCCAGGACGATCGCGAGGGGAACGAGGACCAGGAGCCAGTCGAGCGAGGGCTTCAGGGAGCGCGTTCGCCTCGGTGTCGTCGTCGGCACGGGCGCCAGGGTAGACGGTCGGCGAGTGCCGAGCGGCTAGTGGGCGGCGGCGCCGCTCGCGGCGCCGCCATCCGACACCGCTTCCTGTAAGACGTCCCACGCCAGCACGGCGCACTTGATCCGGATCGGGTACTTCACGACGCCCTTGAGCGCGACGAGGTCGCCGAAGACGTCCTCGTCGGGCTCGACCTCGCCCGCCAGCATCCCGCGCACGTCGGCGGCCAGGGACATCGCGTCCTCGACCGCCTTGCCGCCCACCGACTCCGTCATCATCGAGGCGCTCGATTGACTGATCGAGCACCCGGCGCCCTCGAACGTGACCTCGAGGAGCTTCCCGTCCTCGAGGTTGGCGGACACCGTGATCTCGTCGCCGCAGAGCGGGTTGTTCTTCGTGCACGTCACGACCGCCCCCGGCAGCTCGCGCTTGTTCCGGGGGTTCTTGTAGTGATCGAGGATCGTTTCCTTGTAGATGTCGTCGAGCGCCACGGTCCCTCCGATCGCTACGAGCTGAAGAACGCTTCCGCTTTGGCCAGCGCGTCCACGAGGACGTCCACCTCGTCGCGCGTGTTGTACACGTAGAACGACGCTCGAGCCGTCGCCGGCGTCTCGAACCTGCGCATCACGAGCTGCGCGCAGTGGTGTCCCGCTCGGATCGCCACGCCCTGCTCGTCCAACACGGTGGCCAGGTCGTGGGGATGGACGTCGCGGAACCAGAAGCTCACCGCGCCTCCGCGCGCAGCGGCGTCCTTCGGCCCGTAGACCGTTGCGCCGGCCGAGAGCAGCGTGTCGAGCGCGTACCGCGTGATCTCCTCCTCGTGCGCCCTGACGGCGTCCATGCCGAGCGCCTGGAGGTAGTCCACCGCGACGCCGAGGCCGACCTGCTGGGCGATCTGCATCGTCCCGGCCTCGAACTTGTACGGGATCTCCTTCCAGGTGGAGTGGTCGTGGAAGACCTCGTGGATCATCTCCCCGCCGCCGAACATCGGATCCATCGCCTCGAGGAGCTCCGCCTTCGCGTACAGACCGCCGCTCGCCGTGGGACCGAGCATCTTGTGGCCGCTGAACGCGAGGAAGTCGCAGTCCAGCTCGGTAACGGAGACTCCGTTGTGCGGAACCAGCTGCGCGGCGTCCACCGCGACGAGCGCACCCACCGCGTGGGCGGCCTCGACGAGCTGGCCGAGCGGGGTGATCGTGCCCAAGGCGTTGGACATCCCCGTCACCGACAAGATCTTGGTTCGCTCGTTCAGCAGCGAGCCCAGCTCCGAGAGGTCGAGCTGCCCGTCGTCGGTGAGCGGGATATAGCGGAGGACCGCGCCGGTCACCTGCGCCGTGAGCTGCCAGGGCACGATGTTCGAGTGGTGCTCCATGTCCGTGAGGAGGACCTCGTCTCCCTCCTTCAGGAACTTCCGCCCCCACCCCTGGGCCACGAGGTTCAACGATTCGGTGGTCCCGCGAGTGAACACGATCGTGCGAGGGTCCGGGGAGCCGAAGAAGGCTGCGAGCTTCGCGCGGGCGCCCTCGAAGGCCTCCGTCGACTCCTCACCGAGCGTGTAGATCCCGCGGTGGGCGTTCGCGTTGTGGTTCGCGTAGAAGTCGGAGACGGCGTCGATCACCTGCCGGGGCTTCTGTGACGTGGCGGCCGAGTCCAGATAGACGAGCGGGTGGCCGTTGATCGTGCGCTCCAGGATCGGGAAGTCCCGCCGGATCCGCTCGACGTCAAGCACGCTCGGCGCAGCGCCGAGCTGCTCCTTGGCACTCATCCCTTCTCCTCTCCCCCGTCCTCGATCCCGAGCTCCTCACGGATGCCCTCGTAGCCCTTCTCCTCGAGCTCGCTCGCGAGCTCCGGACCGCCCGACCTCACGATACGACCCTGCATCATCACGTGGACGCGATCGGCCGCGATGTAGTTGAGGATCCGCTGGTAGTGGGTGATCAACAGCACCCCGAGCTCGGGCCCCACGAGCTCGGCCACTCCCCCGGCCACGAGCTTCAGGGAGTCGATGTCGAGGCCGGAGTCCGTCTCGTCGAGGATCGCGATCTCCGGCTGGAGGACCGCGAGCTGCAGGACCTCGTTCCGCTTCTTCTCACCGCCCGAGAACCCCTGGTTCACGTAGCGCTGCACCATCGCGTCCTCGATACCGAGCCGATCCATCTGCTCCTTCATGTGCTTGCGGAACGCGAGCGCGCTCATCTGCTCGCCCTTCACCGCCTGGTACGCCGTTCGGAGGAAGTTCACGACGCTCACGCCGGGGACCTCCGTGGGGTACTGCAACGCGAGGAACAGACCCCGCTTCGCTCGCTGATCCGTCGTGAGGCCGGTGATCTTCTCGCCCTTGAAGATCACGTCGCCGCCGGTCAGCACGTATCCCGGCCGGCCCATGATGATGTTGGAGAGCGTCGATTTCCCCGAGCCGTTGGGCCCCATCAGGGCGTGGGTCTCTCCTTGCGTCACGGTCAGGTCGATCCCCTTCAGGATCTCCTTTCCTTCCACCTCCGCCCGGAGATCTTGGATCTCGAGCATCGCGCGGCCGTTGGTCTCGCTCATCCGTCCTCACACCTCGATGTAGATGTCGTCGTCCTCGGTCGTGATCGGGAAGACGTCCACCGGCGTCGTCGCCGGCAGGCTCCTCGGCTTCCCGCTGTTCAGGTCGAACGAGGACCCGTGCTTCGGGCACTCGATCGTCTCGAAGTCGGAGTCCACCTCGCCTTCGTCCAGGTAGTAGTGCGCATGGCTGCAGATCGCGTCGATCGCGCGGAGCCCCTCGTCGCCCAGGTTCACCAGCGCCACGAGGCGGCCGTCGACGGGGAAACGCTTCGCCTCACCGGGTGCCGGCGCCTCGGCGACGTCGCAGACCTT
This sequence comes from uncultured Actinomycetota bacterium, assembly GCA_963784055.1. Taxonomy (GTDB): domain Bacteria; phylum Actinomycetota; class UBA4738; order UBA4738; family HRBIN12; genus JAJNBA01. The sequence continues at coordinate 246,887 of CAWAPY010000014.1, read as the reverse complement.
GATCCGGCCCATCAGCCCGACGCCCCCTGGCCGAGGGCCGCCCGGTCGAGCTCGTCCTGGATGGCTCGCTCGGCGCCCTCGCGGACCTCGTCGATCTTCACGCGGTCCAGGACCTCCTGGAAGAAGCCGGAAACGATCAGCCGCTCGGCCTCCGCGCGAGGGATCCCCCGGCTGGTCAGGTAGAAGATCGCGTCCTCGTCGACGGGGCCGACGCTCGCGGCGTGCCCGCAGCGGACGTCGTTCGCCTCGATCTCGAGGTTCGGGATCGCGTCGGCCTTCGCGTGTTCGGACAGGACGATGTTGCGCGAGGTCTGCATCGCGTTCGTCTTCTGCGCGTCTGGCCGGACGTGGACCCACCCGCTGTAGACCGCGCGGGAGTGATCACGGAGCGCACCCTTGTAGAGCAGGTCGCTGGTGCAGTTGGGCGCCACGTGGTCCTGGATCGAGCGGTGGTCGAAATGCTGGTCCTCGTCGGCGAAGAAGACCCCGAGCATCTCGGAGAACCCGCCAGGCTCGGCGAGGATCGTCTCGGCCTCGGCGCGAGCGAGGGAGGCACCGAACCCGATGTTCAGGGTGCGGAGGGTCGCGTCGCGTCCCACGGTGGCCCGCTGGATCCCCAGGTGGGTCACGCCGCTCCCCCACTCCTGGATCGAGACGTAGCGCACGTGTGCGCCGTCGCCCACGTGGATCTCGGTGATCGCGTCGCTGAAGGCTCGGCGCAGGTCCGGGCTCGCGTAGCGATCGATGAACGTGACCTCCGAGCCCGGCTCCACGACGACGAGCGTGTGTGGGAAGACCGCGGCGCCATCGGCGTCGAGGTACGTGAAGGTCTGGATCGGAAGCGTGATCGCCGAGTCCCGTGGGACGTGGAGGAACGTGCCGCCGGTGCGGAAGGCGGCGTGCAGCGCGGTGAACTTCGTGCGGTCCGCGGGCACGAGGCGGTGGAGGTGGGGCTCGACCAGCTCCGGACGCGTCGCGGCCGCCTCGTCGAGGTTGCCGAACCAGACGCTCCGATCGTCGAGGGCTGCGCTCCGCTGGGTCGACAGGACCGTGCCGTTCCGCTGGATCTGCAGACCGGCCCGCTCGCCGGCGACCCCCGCGGAGGCAAGGATCCCGTGCCGGTTCAGGTCCTCGGGACCGCCGCCCTCCGCGAACGGAAGGAAGTCGAGCTCGAAAGCAGACAGGTCCGTGTAGCGCCACTCCTCCGTCTCCTGTGAGGGGACGGGCATGGCCTCGAAGCGCTGCAGGGCATCTGCTCGCAGCTCGGCCACGAACGAAGGCGCCTTCGGAAGGAATCCCAGGGCGCGCTCATCGAAGGTCGTGGTGCTCACCGCGGTCATAGAGGAATCCTATCGGAAGGGTCGGATTCGAAGGCGTTCAGCCAGGTGGAGCAAGCCCGACTAGCCGACCGAGCCCTCCATCTGCAGCTCGATCAGGCGGTTCAGCTCCACCGCGTACTCCATCGGCAGCTCGCGCGTGATCGGCTCGATGAAACCGTTCACGATCATCGCGGTGGCCTCGGCCTCGGAGAGCCCCCGGCTCATCAGGTAGAAGAGCTGGTCGTCGCCGACCTTCGAGACCGTGGCCTCGTGGCCGAGCGCGGCCGTCTCGTCCTCGACCTCGATGTAGGGATAGGTGTCCGAGCGCGACTCGTCGTCCAGGATCAGCGCGTCACAGCGCACCGTGGACTTCGCGTGATGCGCGTCGGGCTCCACCCGGACGAGGCCTCGGTACCCGGTCCGACCGCCGTCCTTCGACACCGACTTCGAGTTGATCACGCTCGTCGTGTACGGCGCCGCGTGGATCGCCTTGCCGCCGGCGTCCGTGTGCATCCCCTTGCCGGCGAACGCCACGGACAGGACCTCGCCGCGCGCGCCCTTGCCGAGCAGGTAGATCGACGGGTATTTCATCGTGACCTTCGAGCCGATGTTGCCGTCGATCCATTCCATCACGGAGTCCTCGTAGGCCGCCGCGCGCTTGGTCACCAGGTTGTAGACATTGGTCGACCAGTTCTGGATCGTCGTGTAGCGGACGCGGGCGCCCTTCTTCGCGACGATCTCCACCACCGCGGAGTGCAGCGAGTCGCTCGTGTAGATCGGCGCCGAGCACCCTTCCACGTAGTGCACGTAGGAGCCCTCGTCGGCGATGATCAGCGTCCGCTCGAACTGCCCCATGTTCTCGGCGTTGATCCGGAAGTAGGCCTGCAGCGGGATGTCCACCGCCACGCCGGGAGGCACGTAGATGAACGAGCCTCCCGACCACACCGCGGTGTTCAAGGCCGCGAACTTGTTGTCGTTGGGCGGGATGATCGTCCCGAAGTACTCCTTCACGAGGTCCGGGTAGTCGCGGAGCGCGGAGTCCATGTCGGTGAAGATCACACCGATCTCGTCGAGCTCCTTCTTGATCTTGTGATAGACGACCTCGGACTCGTACTGAGCGCTCACGCCGCCGAGGTACTTCTTCTCCGCCTCGGGGATCCCGAGCTTGTCCCAGGTACCCCGGATGTCCTCGGGCAGGTCCTCCCAGTTCTGGGCCTGCTTCTCGGTGGAGCGGATGAAGTAGTAGATGTTCTCGAAGTCGATGTCGGACAGGTCGGCGCCCCACCAGGGCATCGGGCGGCTCTCGAAGTGCTTCAGCGCCTTCAGGCGATACTTCCGCATCCAGTCGGGCTCGCTCTTGAGCTCGCTGATCTCCTCGACGACCTGCGTCGAGAGGCCCCGCTTGGGCTCGAAGACCGAGTGGGACGGGTCCTTCCAGTCGAAGCGGTATCCCTTGGAAAGCTCCTTGAGATGCTCTTCCTGGCTGACGGCCAATGTCACTCCCTCGGATCGAGTTCTTGCGGTCCCCTACAGGGTACCCGTTAAGTCTATCCAGCAGGTCGGATTCGTCTCACCCGTGCCTCGCGGCCACGTCGGCCGGATCCCAGCGATCGACCCGCCGAGCCAACACCTTGGTGACCACCGAGCCCACGACGACCGTCAGGATCACGTAGGCGACCGTCAACGCCCCCAGGTCCTCGTCGACCGCGGCGGCCGTGGCCAGTCCCGCGATCGCGATCGAGAACTCGCCCCGAGGGATCAGTGCGGCACCGACGACCCCTCGGGCCTGCTCTTCCGAGCCGAGATGACGGGCGGCCCACCACCCCGTCGCGTACTTCGTCGCCGACGTCACGATGCCGAGGAGCACGGCGATCCCGAGGACGGGCGGGATGGTCGATGGGTCGACCGAGAGCCCGATGAACGCGAAGAAGATCGCAGCGAAGAGGTCCCGGAGCGGCCGGACGAGCGCTTGAGCTCCCTCCGCGGCCGGACCGGACAGCATGATCCCCGCGAGGAGCGCCCCCACGGCGGCCGAGAATCGCGCCACGTCGGCCACACCGGCGATCAGGATCGCGAAGCCGAGGATCGTGAGCAGCAACGCCTCGTCCGAACGACTGAACAGCATCTGGCTCAGGCCCACCTCGACGCGCAGGGCCACGATCAGAAGGAGCCCGACGACGACGATCGCCACGGCGGCTGCCGAGAGCGAGGTGAGAGCCTCATCGCCGATCAATAGGGCCGCGAGCACGGGCAGGTAGACCGCCATCACCAGGTCCTCGATCACGGCGATCGTGACCACGAACCGGCTCGCGCCGCGCGCGTGCGGTCCCGCGTGCTCGAGGAGCTTCGCGGCCACACCCGAGGACGAGACGTACGTGATGCCGCCCAGGAACGCGGCGGCGAGTGGGCCCCAACCCAGGATGAGTCCGATGAGCAGGCCCGGCGTGAAGTTCAGAACCAGGTCGACCACGCCGGGCGCCGCGGACGCCCTCGCCGTCGCGAGCAGGTCGCGTGACGAATGCTCCAGGCCGAGCACGAACAGCACCAGGATCAGGCCGATCTCGGCGCCGGTCTCGACGAACCCGTGGGTCGTGACGAGCGGCAGGATGCCGCCCTCGCCGAACGCGAGTCCGGCCAGCAGGTACAGCGGAACGGTCGGCAGGTCGAACCGCGCGGCGATCCGCGCCAGTCCCGCGAGCCCGACGATCACGGCACCGAGCTCCAACAACCTCACGGAGCACGACCTCCGGACGCGACAGCCATCGACCGAGTCTAGGAGTGGTTCCCGTGGTCTCGCTTCCGGGTCGACGCGCTGCTACGGTCGCCCGCAACGACCGGAGGGTGGAACGGATGGATGACGAGCAGCGGGTGAAGGGTCAAGTGGAGCGATCGGCGGCCACGGGAGCGTTCGCGGGAGGCGGCACGCTCTTCACGGAACCCGTTCTCGTGGTCAACCAGAAGACGAAGATCATCGAGCTCACGAACGAGTACTCGGTGTTCGATGCCGCCGGGAAGCAGCTTGGCACGGTTCGCCAGACCGGCCAGTCCACGCTCAAGAAGGCGCTCCGGCTGGTGTCCTCGGTCGATCAGTTCATGACGCACACGCTCGAGGTCACCGACGCCGCCGGCGTGACGCAGCTCACGCTCACGCGGCCGAGGAAGGTCTTCAAGTCGACGATCGTCGTGGCCCGGCCCGACGGCACCGAGGTCGGCCGCATCGTGCAGGAGAACATGGTCGGAAAGATCCGGTTCGGGATCGAGGCCGGTGGCACTCGGGTCGGGGGGATCCAGGGCGAGAACTGGCGGGCGTGGAACTTCGGGATCACCGACGAGGCCGGCACCGAGATCGGCCGCATCACCAAAACCTGGGAGGGACTGGCCCGGACGGCCTTCACCACCGCGGACCACTACGTGGTGCAGATCCACAAGGAGCTGCCCGAGCCGTTGCGGTCGCTGGTCGTCGCGTCGGCCCTCTGCGTCGATACCGCCCTGAAGCAGGACAAGCGCGGATTCAACTGACGGAGCGCCGGCCCCGAACGAGGCCGACGCTCTGCCGGATCCGTTATCCGAGCTCCACCGGCGCCCCTACCAGCGAGCCGTACTCGGTCCACGAGCCGTCATAGTTCTTCACGTTCTCGAAGCCGAGGAGCTCCTGGAGCGCGAACCACGTGTGCGAGGAGCGCTCGCCGATCCGGCAGTACGCGATCACCTCGCCATCGCCCGTGATCCCCTCGGCGGCGTAGAGCTCGCGCAGCTCGTCCGCGGACTTGAACGTCCCGTCCTCGTTCGCGGCTTTCGCCCACGGGATGTTCGCCGCGCCGGCGATGTGTCCGGGCACCTGCGCCTGCTCCTGGGGGAGGTGGTCGGGGGCGAGCTTCTCGCCGCGGAACTCCTCGGGCGAGCGCACGTCCACGAACTTCGTGGCACCGGCCTTCTGCAGCACCTCGTCGCGGAGCGCCCGGATCTCGGGGCGCTCGGCGCCGGAGATCGAGAAGCCCGTGGCCTGGTAGGACGGCGCGTCCTGGGTGAGCTCCCGGCTCTCGAGCTCCCACTTCTTGCGACCGCCGTCGAGCAGCTTCACGTTGTCGAACCCGCGGAGCTTCAGGAGCCAGTACGCGTAGGCCGCGAACCAGTTGTTGTTGCCCCCGTAGAGCACGACCGTCGTGTCGGGTCCGACGCCGGCCGCCGACAGCAGCTCGGAGAACCCGGCCTGGTCCTGGTAGTCACGACCGACGTCCGTGTGCAGGTCCGTGGTCCAGTTCCATGCGACCGCACCCCGCACGTGGCCCTTCTCGTAGGCGGCGGTGTCCTCGTCCACCTCGATCGCCCGCACCGCGGGGTCGTCGAGATGCTCCTCCAGCCAGTCCGTGTCCACGAGCACGTCGGGCTTCGCGTAGTCCGTCATCGCTCGCTCCCCTCTCTTCGCGGCCCCGCGATGGGACCGGAAACGCGTGAGCGGCCGCCCTCGCGGCCGCTCGTGTCACGGATGTCGTCCTCGCTACGTCGACCGCGCGCGCAGCGAGCCTCCGACGCAGCGCCGAACAGCAGAGCTTGGACGGGATCATGGCTCCCACGATGCCGAGCGCTCGGGTCCGGACCACTTCGAATCCCACCCCTAGCGGAAACTGCAGGTGCAACGACTATCGCACCTCGCAGCCGGCGTCAAGGTCGCGTCCGACGTCAGAACATCCCGAGGGCGGCCTTGGCCTCCTCCGACATCATCTCGGGACTCCAGGCCGGCCGGAGCACCATCTCGGGACGAACCTCCCCGATCCCGTCCAGGGGAGCGAGGAACGCGCGCATCTGATCCTCGATCAGTGGCCCGATCGGGCACCCCATCGTCGTGAGCGTGTACTGGATGTCGACGTCGCCGTCCTCGGCCACGTCGACCTCGTACACGAGACCCAGATCGACGATGTTGATGCCCAGCTCGGGGTCGATCACGCTCTTGAGCGCCTCGAGCACCTGATCTTCCGACGGCGCCGCCCCGTTCGTCCGCACGGCGGTGGCGCGAGGCAGGCTGAGGGGCCCCCGCCTCGGGGGCCTCATGCGTTTGCGGTATAGAGGTTTCGGGCTCAGGCATGCATACCTCGGTCCAGATACGAACTATCCTAGGAACCAGACTACCGCCCCGATCGCCAAGGCACGCGACAGGACGCGTCCCGGAGACCGCCGGAGATCCGAGAGGAGGGCCGACCCGACCGATGACTGGGATCCGAGCCTTGATCGTGGACGACCACCCCGTGACCCGGGAAGGCCTGCGGACCGCCCTCGCGATGTCGGATGACGCGGTGGAGGTCGTCGGCGAGGCCTCGAGTGGCCAGGAGGCGATCGACCAGGCGCGTGACCTGTCTCCCGACGTGGTCTTCATGGACGTCCGGATGCCGGGCATGGACGGGATCGAGGCGACCCGGCGGATCCGCGAGGCCTCGCCGGAGACGAGGGTCATCCTCATCACGATCGACGAGTCGCGCGGCGCGATCTCCGAGGCGATCCAGGCCGGCGTGTCGGGGTACCTGCTCAAGGACGCGTCACCCGACGCCCTCGTCGATGCCGCTCGCAACGCCGTCGAGGGCAACGCCGTGATCCATCCGCAGCTCACGAAGACCTTCATCGAGGAGGTCCACCTCGCCGAGACCGAGGGCAGGTCCACCCCGCTGTCCAAGCGCGAGCGGGAGATCCTCCAGAAGGTGGCCGACGGGGCGACGACGAGGCAGGTCGCGAGCGACCTCGGGATCTCGCCTCACACGGTGAAGACCCACCTCGAACGGATCTTCGAGAAGCTCGGGGCGAACGACCGGGCACAGGCGGTCGCCATCGCCATCCGCACCGGCATCGTCCACTGACGGCCAACCTCAACCGGCCCCCTCCAGCGCCGATACCAACAGCAGATGCCCACCACCGTGCTGCTCTGCGACACGGCCGACGAGGTCGCCCGCTTCCAGTACCACCTGCTGCGGGAACACGACCTGGAGGTCGAGGTCACGACCGATGCCTTCCGGGGCGTGGAGGCGGCGGTCCGGTCCCGGCCGGACGTGATCGTCTCCGAGCTCACGCTCGAGGGGCTGGGCGGCGCCGAGCTGGTCAAGCGATTCCTCGCCTCGTCCCCCTCATCCCGCTTCGTGGCCCATACCGTGGTCCGCGACCCGGTCCGCGTCACCGAGGTACTCGCGGCTGGCGCGTCGGGCTACGTGCTGAAGGAAGATCCCGTGGAGGACTCCCTCCGAGCCATCCGCGCGGCGTCCACCGGTGCGGTCACGCTCTCCGGGCAGGTGGCCGGACTGCTCTCGACCGAGCTCGCCCGCGCGGTCGGCCGTTCCCACGAGCTGGAGTCGGAGCTCGTCGCGCTCCGTCACGATGTCGCCCAGGGGTCCACGGCGAAGGCCGACTTCCTGGCCAACATCTCCCACGAGCTCCGGACGCCCGTCACCGTGGCCAAGGGCATCGCCTACGTCTTGAAGAACCCGGCTGTCCCGGACGAGGAGCGGAACGAGTTCCTCGGCCAGCTCACGGGGTCGCTCGACAAGCTGATGGGGATCGTCGACGAGCTGATCACCCTCTCCGAGCTCGAGCGTGGAACGTTCGAGCTGAGCCTGGTCGAGACGGACCTCGCGCCGCTCGTCCGCCACGCGATCGACGAGGTCCGGATGCGCTACCCGGGGATCCCGATCGCCGCCGAGGTGTCCGACGGGCTGCTCTGCATCGCCGACGGGCCGCGCCTCGGGTCCGTGGTCCGGGAGCTCCTCGACAACGCGTGCCGCTACTCCCCGTTCGGACGTGCCGTCGAGCTCGTGGCGCGGGACCTCGCCGAAGGCGTGACCGTGATGGTGACGGACCGGGGCGAGGGACTCGACCGGACCGTCGCGGCCCGGGCCTTCGACCAGCCGTTCTCCACCGGCGAAGGCGTGCTCCACAAGGAGAAGTCGGGCGTGGGGACCGGGCTGCACCTCGCCCGGCAGCTGGTGGTCGAGCACGGCGGCGTGATGTGGGTGGATCCGCTCCCCGGTGGAGGCACACGCGCATCCTTCTGTGTGCCCCACCAGCGGGGCCAGCGGCTCGAGATGCCACCCGCCGGCGCCGCCTGAGCCTCCGGGTCTCGCCGCCCAGCCCCGCGAGGCCTCCCCCGATCCGGCTCCCCCGTTGGACCTACGGAGGCTCGGAGAAGTATCCTGGCCTGGAAGATCAGGTGCGGGTGCGCAGAGGTCTCCTCGGGATCGGGGTCGTCGTCGTGGTGTCCGCCTGCGCCCCCGCGTCCCCGAAGACCTCACCTCTGCAGGAGCTCCTCGTCACGCCGTCACCGACCCCTTTCAACCTGGTGACGGCCGGCCAGGTCCAAGGCGTGGTGCCCGACCGGTGGGAGGCCACACTCGTCGATTCCTCCTCGGGGATCCGGGGAGGGTTCGTGGCGTCGCCTCGACAGGGGCGATGGTCGGACGTCGACGGGAGGACCGTGGGGATGTCGGCCACGTGGGTCGACGCCACGCGCGTGGGTGTCCCTTCCGACTTCTACTACCTGGCGGCGAACGGCCCACTCCTCTCGCGCCTGACCACCTCCGCGAACTGCCGAGGGTCGCGTCACGTGTATCTCGACCGCCGTCCCACGTTCGACCTGGACAGCTATTCCCCGGGGCACTTCATGGCCGAGGGCGCGGGGGTGTGCCACGGCGGGGCGAGGGCGACGCGGTTCGCCTACTTCGTCGCTGCGCCGGGATTCGGCCCCGTCCACCGGGTCGGGATCCCGAGCAGTGGCCTCTACGTGGTGGTTGCCGTCGTCAACCAACGGCGAGGCGCCAAGAACCTCCTCGAGGAGCTGATGCGGCGCACCCGCTTCGGTGACGACGCCGATCCAGGACTTCGTGGCCATGGCTCCCCCGGCGCAGTCGGCCTAGCGTTCCCCGCTAGCGCGGGCTTCGGTCCACGAACGGCGGCTGCACCACGGTGGCCGCACCTCGCCTGCCCCGGATGTCCACCTCGACCTCCTGACCGAGCTCCACGACGTCGCCCGGCCAGAGGTACGCCAGCGCGATCCCCGTGCCGAGCATCGGTGAGAACGTCCCGCTGGTGACCTCCCCAACCAGTTGATCGCCCACGAACACCGGGTAGTGCGCTCTCGGGATGTGTCGGCGCTCGTGCATCCGGAGACCGCGCAACCGGCTCGGGAGTCCCTCCTCCTGCTGCCGCAGGAGTGCGGCGCGCCCGCGGAAGTCCCCCTTGTCGATCGCGACAGCCCAGCTCAGCCCGGCCTCGAACGCCGTCGAGGCCTCGAACAGGTCCTGGCCGTAGAGCGGGTATCCCATCTCGAGCCGGAGGATGTCGCGGGAGGCGAGCCCGCAGGGGCTGCCTCCGAGCGTCCGGACCGAGCCGAGCAGCTCGTTCCAGAGCTGCTGGGCGACGTCCTGGTAGGTGAACAGCTCGAACCCCACCTCCCCTGTGTAGCCGGACCGCGTCACGATCACCGGCCGGCGGTGGTACTCGGTCTCCATGCATCGCATGAAGGCGAGATCGGTGGCTCCCGGGAACGTCTCGGCGATCGAGCGCATCGCCTCGGGCCCCTGGACCGCCAGGAAGCACCAGTCCTGGTGGTACATCAGGTGCAGGGGCTCCTCGGCCTTCTCCTCTTCGAGCATCCGGAGCACCCGGGGGGCGTTGGAGGCGTTCGGGACGACGAAGTAGCGCTCCTCGCCGAGGCGATACACGATCAGGTCCTCGATCACCCCTCCGCCTTCGTTCAAGACGAGGTTGTAGAGCGCTTCACCAACCCGGGCGCGGGAGAGGTCGTTCGTCACCAGCCGCTGGAGCATGCCGAGCGCGCCGGCGCCCACCACCTCCACCTTGCCGAGGTGCGTGAGGTCGAACAGTCCGACGTGCGATCGCACCGCCCGATGTTCCGCGAGCGCGCCCTCGTACTCGATCGGCATCTGCCAGCCCGCGAAGGGGGCCATCTTGGCGCCGAGGCGGAGATGCTCGGCCTCCAACGGAGTCCGTTTGAGCTCGTCGGAGACCGCCTCGGCGTCGGTGGCCGGATCGGCGGGCGTCGGATGCGCCATCGAGACGGCATCGTATCGGCCGCACCGGTGCTGCGGGATGCCGTCCAGAAGATGCCGAGTAGACTCGACGCTCGATGGCGGACGCGTACGACGTACTTGTGGTCGGCGCCGGCACCGGTGGCTATTCAACGGCCCTGCGGGCGGCACAGCTGGGCAAGCGCGTTGCCATCGTCGAGCGCGACGACCGACTGGGCGGCACCTGTCTCCTCAGGGGCTGCATCCCAACGAAGGCACTGCTCCAGTCCGCTGCCGTGATGGATACCGTGAACCGCGCGCAGGAGTGGGGCATCAAGGCGTCGGGAGACCCCGATTGGTCCGCGGTCCGGGCGTTCGAGGACAAGATCGTCGACAAGCTCGTCAAGGGCGTCACCGGACTGATCAAGAACCGCGGCATCGCGGTCCTGAAGGGAACCGCGAGGCTGCTCCCGGGCCGGCCCTCGAGGTCGACGGGCAGCGGGTCGACGCCACCGACGTCGTGATCGCCACCGGTTCGGCGCCACGGCTGCTCCCCGGTGTCGAGGTCACCGATCGCGTCATCACGAGCGACGAGGCGCTCCGCTACGACCGGATCCCCGGCTCCGCGGTCGTGATCGGAGCGGGCGCCGTGGGACTGGAGTTCGCCTCCCTCTACCGGTCGCTGGGCGCGGAGGTCACGCTCCTGGAGGCCCTGCCCGGCCTCGCGCCGCTCGAGGACGAGGACGTCTCGGCGGAGATCGCCAAGGCGTTCCGGCGCCGTGGCATCAAGGCGTCGTCCGGCGCCTCCGTGAAGGACATCGCCGACACGGGCGAGGCCGTCGACGTCACGTTCGAAGCCGGCGGGAAAGCCGACAGGGTGACCGCCGACGTCTGCCTCGTGGCGATCGGTCGCGGCCCGGTGACCGAGGGCCTCGGGCTCGAGGATGCCGGGGTGGCCGTGCACGAGAAGGGCTTCGTGAACGTGGACGGCCAGCTGCGGACGAACGTCGAGCACGTCTGGGCCGTCGGTGACGTCGCGAACACGCCGCTGCAGCTCGCCCACGTGGCATTCACGGAGGGCTACGCCGTCGCGGAGCGGATCGCCGGCGAGACCGTGCCGGACATCGACTACATCAACATCCCGCGCGTCACCTACTGCACGCCCGAGATCGCGAGCGTGGGTCTGACCGCAGCGCAGGCCAAGGATCGCGGCATCAAGCTCGCGACGGAGCATCTCGACTTCCGGGGGATCGGCAAGGCGAACATGCTCGGCGAGGGCGGATTCGTGAAGGTCGTGAGCGAGCAGGGCGGCGGACCTGTTCTCGGCGTGCACATGATCGGCCCGCACGTGACCGATCTGATCGCCGAGGCGATGCTGATCACGAACTGGGAGGCCGTCCCGGCCGAGGTCGCCGCGCTGATCCATCCGCACCCGTCCCTGTCCGAGGCGATCGGCGAAGCCCACCTGGCGCTCGCCGGCAAACCGCTCCACACCCTCTGAGGAGCCTCGTGGCGACGACCCAGACCCGTCAGCGCAAGGACACCGACCCACGGCTCTCGGACGACGAGCTGAAGCGGGCCCTGTACCTCGTGAAGCTCTGTCGCTACTTCGACGAGCGGATGGAGTCCCTGTACCGCCAGGGCAAGCTGCCCGGAGCGATCTACTCCGGCCGTGGGCAGGAAGGGACGCACATCGGCGTGGTCCTCCCCCTCGGGCCCGACGACTCGCTCTTCCCCACGCATCGCGACCTGTCCGCGCAGATCGCGAAGGGCCTCGACCTGAAGCGCATCATGGCCCAGTACTGGGGCCGGATCGACGGCTACACGCGGGGTCGCGACGGGAACAGCCACATCGGCGACTGGTACGGGAACAAGACGTGGACCGTGATGTCGCACCTCCCCATCGCCTACCCGGTGGCGTGCGGCGCGGCGCTCGCCTACAAGCGGCGCGGCGAGCCACACGTCGCGATGGCGATCTGCGGCGACGGATCGACGTCGAACGGGCGATGGCACGAGTCGCTGAACATGTCGGCCATCGCGCAGCTCCCCGTCGTGTGGGTCGTGAACAACAACCTCTACGCGTACTCCGCGCCGAACGAGCTCGAGTTCTCGGTCCCCACGATCGCGGAACGCGCCGCCGGCGTACGGGATGCCGGGCGTGCGGGTCGACGGTGCGGACGTGCTCGCGGTGGAGGCCGCGGCGCGCGAGGCGGTCGAGCGCGCGCGCGACGGCGGCGGTCCGAGTCTGATCGAGTCGGTCTCCCTCCGCTGGAAAGGTCACGCGGGCCACGATCCGGCCAAGTACGTCCCGAAGGAGCTCCTCGAGGACCTACATGCGCGACAAGGACCCGGTCAAGATCTTGGAGCAGCGACTCCTGTCGGAGGGTGTCGTCGACGACCAGGAGGTCGCCGAGCATCCAGGCGCGGATCGAGAGGGAGTTCGAGGAGGGCTACGAGTTCGCGCAGGCCTCGCCGTTCCCCGAGCCCGAGGACTTCTCCAAGGGCCTGTGGGCCGAGGACGGCTACTGGACGAGCGAGCCGGGCCGCGGCGGCGGGACCGAGGCCTCGTGATGGCGGAGGTCTCGTGATGGCAGGCCTCCTGATGGCCCAGGCGCAGGACACCCGGCCGAAGAAACAAGACGTCGAGACGGGTGCCGCCGGCCACGGCGCGGAGCCTCGCGGCAAGCGCACCGAGGACGGCCAAGCCACGTACCTCGTGGCGATCGCGGAGGCGCTCTGGGAGGAGATGGAGCGCGACGAGCGCGTCTACATGCTCGGCGAGGACATCGGCGTGTACGGCGGCGCGTTCAAGGTCACCGAGGGCTTCTACGAGCGGTTCGGCGCGGAGCGGGTGATGGACACGCCGATCGCCGAGGAGACGATCGTCGGGATGGCGATCGGCTCGGCGATGGAGGGGTTCCGACCGGTCGCGGAGTTCCAGTACGCCGACTTCATGACCAGCGGCTTCGACGAGATCTCGACGGCGCTCGCCCGGGTCCACTACCGGAGCGGCGTTCCCCTGCCGGTGGTGCTCCGGGGACCCTCGGGCGGGATGGTCCGCGCCTCGTCCTTCCACTCGATCAACCCGGAGCCCTGGTTCGCCTACTCGGGCGGGATCAAGATCGTGTGTCCCGCCTTCCCCGCGGACGCGAAGGGCCTGTTGAAGTCCGCGATCCGCGACGACAACCCGGTGATGTACCTCGAGCACAAGTGGATCTACCGGCGCGTCCGCGAGCAGGTCCCCGAGGACCCGGACTTCCTCGTCCCGATCGGCTCCGCGAACGTGAAGCGCGAGGGTGACGACGTCTCGATCATCACGTACGGCGCGATGGTCCACCGAGCGCTCGAGGCGGCGCAGACGCTCGAAGCCGAAGGGATCTCCGCGGAGGTCGTCGATCTCCGCACCGTGGTCCCGATGGACGAGGAGACGGTCCTGCGGTCGATCGAGAAGACGTCGAGGGCCGTCGTGCTCTCCGAGTCGTACCGGTTCGTCGGGATCGCCGCCGAGGTCGCGTCCACGATCGCCGAGAAGGCGTTCGAGCACCTCGACGCCCCCGTCGTGCGCCTCGCGCCCCCGAACGTCCCGATCCCCTTCTCCCCCACGCTGGAGGACGCCTTCCTGCCAGGGGTCGACGACATCGTCGCATCGGTGAAGAAGCTCTCGGCCTGGTGAGGGTGAGGAGATCCCGATGACCACGATCAAGATGCCCCAGCTCGGCGAGACGATCGTCGAGGGAACGATCCTGAAGTGGCTGAAGCAGGAGGGGGAGACCATCGAACGCGATGAGCCCCTCTTCGAGATCTCGACCGACAAGGTCGACACGGAGGTCCCCTCGTCGGTGGGCGGCACCGTCACGAAGATCCTCGTCCAGGAGGGACAGACGGTCCCGGTCGGCACGGATCTCGCCGAGGTGAGCGAGGACGGCGCCGGCGCAGGAACCGCCTCAGGCGGACAGGCCTCGTCCGATGCCGAGCAGGAGCCAGAGCCAGAGGCAGAGCCGAGCTCGCAGAAGGAAGAGCGGTCGGAGAGCGCCGAGGCGGTCGCGGAGGGCTCGGCGGCCGAGATGCCCGGGGTGGAGCCGGCGACCGCCCAGGGTGCCGAGGCCACGGCCGCGAGCGAGACCGCACCGGCGCAGGCTCGCATCCACTCCCGCCCCCGCCGGACAGCGGGTCCGGAGAGCTCCCCGACCGGGGACCACGGTCGCGGATCCTCTCCCCGCTCGTGCGGCGGCTCGCCGACGAGCACGGCCTCGACCTCTCGCGCATCGAAGGGTCCGGGACCGGCGGACGCATCACGAAGAAGGACGTCCTCGCGGCGATCGACGGCGGTGGCGCCGCCGCGGCACCGGCGACCGCCGAGGTGCCGGCCGCGCGCGACCCGCGGCCGCGACGGCCCCCGCCCCGCAGGCGGTGGCGGGACCCGACGAGGAGATCGTCCCCGTCTCGCACATCCGGAAGCTGATCGGCCAGCACATGGTGGCCTCACTCCAGACCTCGGCCCGCGCGTGGACGATGGTCGAGGTCAACGTCGACCATCTCGTGAAGCTCCGCGAACGGGCGAAGGAGTCCTTCAAGGCGAAGCACGGCGTCAACCTGACCTATCTCCCGTTCGTGATCCGCGCGACGTGCGACGCCCTGATGACGCACCCGGAGGTGAACTCCGCGCTCCGAGGCGACGAGATCGTGCGGCATCGCGCCGTCCACATGGGGATCGCCGTCTCCTACGACGAGGGACTCATCGTCCCGGTCATCAAGGGAGCGGACGCGATGAACACGGTGGGCCTCGCTCGGGCGATCGCCGACCTCGCGGGTCGTGCCCGCGCCCATCAGCTCAAGCCGGACGAGATACAGGGATCGACGTTCACGATCACGAACCCCGGTCCCTATGGGTCGATCGCGAGCGTCCCGATCATCAACCAGCCGAACACGGGGATCCTGTCCCTCGACGCGATCCAGAAGCGGGCGGTCGTGATCGACGACACGATCGCGATCCGCTCGATGGTGAACATCTCGATGTCGTGGGACCACCGGACGATCGACGGCGAGATCGCCACCCGGTTCCTCGCTCGGGTGAAGCAGAACCTCGAGAGCTGGGACTTCGCCGAGGACGTCACGGTCTGACGGCCGCGCGATGAGGCGGGAAGCCCTGCTCGTGCGGCCGGAGGGGCCGGTCCCGTACGGCCTCGCGAACGACGCGATGCACCGACTCGCGGAGCGCCGCCTCGCCGGCGAGATCCCCGACGTCGTGATCCTGCTGGAACATCCTCCGGTCTTCACGGGCGGGCGCCGCGCGCGGCCCGACGAGCTCCTGTGGTCGCCGGACGAGCTGGCCGCGCGCGGCGCGGAAGTTCATCGGATCGATCGCGGCGGCGCCTTCACGTTCCACGGCCCCGGCCAGCTCGTCGGCTACCCGATCCTCGACCTCGGATCCAAGCCGGACGCGGCGGCGCACCTGCGCCGGATGGAGGAAGCGGTGATCCGGGCGGGCGAAGACCTCGGCGTGGCGCTGCATCGCCGCGAGGATGTCCAGACCGGCGTGTGGCATGGCGACGACAAGGTCTGCGCGATCGGCGTGCGGCTGCTCCGCGCCCGCGTCACCGTCCACGGTTTCGCGGTGAACTGCGACCCGGATCTTTCCTGGTTCGACGGGATCGTGGCGTGCGGGCTTCCGGGACACGGCGTGACCTCGCTCAGCCGGCTGGCGGAGCGCTCTGTAACGGTGTCGGAGGTGGCGCCGCTGCTCGAGCGCCATCTCGCCGACGTCTTCGACATCGAGCTCGTCCCTGCTCCCGATGGGATCGCGGGCGCGCTCCGACCCATCGCCGTCTAAACCTGCTCGCTCGGCGACGGCCGAGTCGCGGTGGCCCGCCTCCACACGGCCAACGACGCTCCGCACACCGTGAGGAGGCCGAGGAGCGACGCGACGAAGAACGTCAGCTCCGAGGGTTCGTTCCTCTCGTCGAGCAGGGCACCGAGCCCGATGATCATCACCCCCATACCGGCGCCGGCGATCAGGGCGAACAGCGCACCGAGCCGCCGACCCTCGGGCAGCACCACTCCGACGAGCCCCGCGACGACCCCGCCGAGCCCCATGCACATCACTCCGAGCGTGACCCACGTCTCTTCCATCCGCCGATGATGGGATGCCGGCGAACCCGAAGCCAGCTCCGTCACGGAGATGCGACCGGAACGCCATGAGATCGGGACGTCGACACCCTCTGGCGGATCTGGTCGCGGACGTCCGCGCCGTCAGAACAAGGCGGCGGAGAGCAGACGGCGGTACTCCTGCACGGCGGGATCGTCGTCCCCCACCGCCGTGAAGACCGTGATCATCGCGTCGCGCGCCGGCTCGCGATCTTCCTTCAAGGCCTGCAGCAGGCCGGCGAGTCCCCCGCTCAGGTCACCCGACGCCACGACCCGCTGCGCTTCGCCGAGGACGCCGTCCGCGGGCGCGTCGGCCCATCGCCGCACCGTGATCGACGCGAGCAGCTTCTCCGCCTCGGGGTCCGGCCGGTGCTTGCCGAGGAGCTGCTCCGCTTCCTCCAGATCGCCCCGGTCGATGAGGATGCGCGCCAGACCGATCGCGGCGTCGCGGTTGCCCTCCTCCTCCTCGAGCGCCTGCCGGTAGCCGGCCTCCGCCGTCGCGAGGTCCCCGGAGGCCTCCACCGTTCGGGCCTCCTCGGCGCGCTTCTCCGCCTCGGTCGGGAGGATCGAGTCGATGAAGCGGTTCACCTCCGGCTCCGGATACGCGCCGATGAATCCCGTCACCGCTTGACCGTCCTTGAACGCGATCACCGTGGGGATGCTCTGCACCCCGAAGGCCGATGCGGTCATCGGGTTGGCATCGGTGTCGAGCTTCGCGAGCAGGAAGGCCCCCGAGCGCTCGTCGGCGACCTTCTCGAGCGTCGGCGTGAGCTGACGGCACGGGCCGCACCACGCTGCCCACATGTCGACGACGACCGGCCGCTCCTTCGAGCCTTCCACGACGACCTGCTCGAAGGTCTGATCCGTCACTTCGATCACGTTGGTCGACGCTGTCATCTCGTTCTTCCCACTCCTCGTGTCCTCGATCCCATCCCGGTGTCGCTCCGGCCAGTCTCGATGACGGCCACGTGGGTGACAACGCACCCGGGCTCCCCCGTGTTCCTCGCGCCGCCGCCCACGATCAGCGGCCGGAGAACCTGGCGACCGCGCTCATCAGCTCCTCGACCTTCTCCTCCCCGTCTCCCGCCTCGATGCTCTCCGTCACGCAATGGCGGACATGGGCGTCGAGCAAGCCCATCCCGACGGCCTTGAGCGCCGCGGTCACGGAGTTCACCTGCGTCAGGATGTCGATGCAGTAGACGTCGTCGTCCACCATGCGTTGCAGGCCACGAACCTGGCCCTCGATCCGGCGCAAGCGGGTCTGGAGATCGTCCTTGTTCCTGGCATAGCCGTACACGGCATCCTCCTCCCGCCGGCGACGGCGGCGGCTTCGACCCCCATGATACCCCCAGGGGGTATAGCACTGGCTCGGACTCCACCGGGAAACCACTGTTATCCTGCGATGACGGTGCGAGGAGACACGGCGTGTCCACCCGGGTAGCCGAAACCCCACACAGCGCGCTCGGCCTGTCGGCGGACGACCTGGCGTCGATGCACCGATTGCTCCTCACGTCGCGGCTGCTCGACGAGGCCGCGCTCCGCCAGAACCGGATGGGTCGCGCGCCGTTCGTGGTGCCGGCGGCAGGGCACGAGGGCTGCCAGATCGGGACCGCCTGGGCGATGCGCCGCGGCACCGACATCTGGCTCCCCTACTACCGGGACCTCGGCATCGTCCTGAGCGCCGGGATGACGCCGTACGAGGTCTTCCTCGGCGTCTTCGCCAAGGCCGACGATCCGTCCTCCGGTGGTCGGCAGATGCCGGCGCACTGGGGCTCGCGACGCCTCGGCATCATCAGCGGTTCGTCCCCCATCGCCACGCAGGTCCCGCACGCGGCCGGCATCGCGTACGCCGCGAAGTACCGGGGGGAGGACGCCGTCGTCGGCTGCTGGTTCGGCGACGGCGCGACGAGCGAAGGCGACTGGCACGAGGGCCTGAATTTCAGCGGGATCCACCGGCTCCCGGTGATCTTCGTCTGCGAGAACAACCAGTACGCGATCAGCGTCCCGCAGTCCAAGCAGATGGCCGTGGAGGATGTGGCGAGTCGTGCGGAGGGCTACGGGTTCCCCGGCGTGGTCGTCGACGGCAACGACGTCCTGGCCTGCTACGGCGCGATGAAGACCGCGCACGAGCGGGCGCGGGCCGGCGAGGGCCCGACGTTGATCGAGTGCAAGACGTACCGGTTCATGCCCCACACCTCCGACGACGACGACAAGAGCTACCGCTCTCGCGACGAGGTGGAGCAGGCGAGGGCCCGCGATCCGCTGGTCCAGTTCGCCTCGTACCTGCGCGAGCACGATCTGTTGGACGACGCCGCGTACGACGCGCTGCGCGCCGAGATCAAGGAGGAGATCGACGAGGCGATCCGGGCCGCATGGGACGCGCCGGATCCCGACCCGGACACCGCCCTTCGCCACGTGTTCCAGGAACGAGAGGAGGAACGGTGACGGAGAAGAACGTCGTCACCGCGGTACGCGACGCGCTCCACGACGAGATGGCCAACGACGAGCGCATCGTGCTGCTGGGCGAGGACGTGGGGGCGCGTGGCGGCGTCTTCCGGATCCTCCGACGGCTGGATGGAGGAATTCGGTGAAGAGCGGGTGATCGATACGCCGCTCGCCGAATCGGGGATCATCGGCATCGCGATCGGGATGGCGCTGCACGGCCTGCTGCCCGTCGCGGAGATCCAGTTCGCGGACTTCATCCATCCGGCGTTCGACCAGGTCGTCTCGGAAGCCGCTCGCCTGCGGTACCGATCGAACGGAGACTTCGGCGTTCCGATGGTGATCCGGACGCCGTACGGGGGCGGGATCCATGGCGCCCTCTACCACTCGCAGTCGATCGAGGCGTTCTACGCCCACATCCCGGGGATCAAGGTCGTCGCCCCGGCCACGCCCGCCGACGCCGCCGGTCTGCTCCGGAGCGCGATCCAGGACCCCGATCCGGTCCTGTTCCTGGAGCACAAGAAGACCTACCGCTCGATCAAAGGGGAGGTGGCCGACGGCGCCTACCTCACGCCGATCGGCGTCGCGGAGGTGAAACGGGACGGCGACGACCTGTCGTGCATCAGCTACGGCTACTCGCTCCACCTCTGCCTGGATGCCGCACAGCGCCTCGCCGAGGACGAGGGCGTCTCCGTCGAGGTCGTCGACGTGCGGACCCTCGCGCCGCTCGACGTCGACACGATCGTGGGCTCCGTCCGCAAGACCGGGAAGGCGATGGTCGTCTACGAGGACAACCGGACCTACGGCGCCGGCGCGGAGATCGCCTCCACGATCGCCGAGCAAGCCCTGTTCGACCTCGATGCCCCGATCCTGCGCATCGGCGGGCCGGACATCCCTGCGATGCCGTTCGCGGCGCCGCTCGAGCACTACTTCATGGAGCCCGAGCCGGATCACATCTACGCGCGGATGCGCGAGCTCGCCCGCTCATAGCAGGAGGCTGGCTACACTCGGAAGCGATGGCGATCACCGATCACAACCCGCAGAAGCGGCGTCTTCATCTCCCCATCGTGGGCGTCACGAACGGTCCCGGCGTCGAAGCCGTCACCGGCAGGAAGCCCCCGTGGCTCAAAGTGCGGCTCACGACCGGCCCCAACTACGAGGACCTCAAAGGCATCATGCGAGAGCGCTCGCTGCACACCGTCTGCGAGGAGGCGATGTGCCCGAACATCCGCGAGTGCTGGGAGGAGCGCGAGGCCACGTTCCTGATCCTGGGGTCGAAGTGCACCCGCCGCTGCGGCTTCTGCGACGTGATGACGGCGAAACCGGACCCGGTCGACGAAGAGGAGCCGGCGCGGATCGCCGAGGCCGTCGGCGAGATGGGGCTGCGCTACGTCGTGCTCACCGGCGTCGCTCGCGACGACCTACGGGACGGAGGGGCGCGCATCTGGGCCTCCGCGGTGCGGGCCGTCCGCGAGGCGGTTCCCGGGATCGGCGTCGAGGTGCTGCCCTCGGACTTCAAGGGAGGCGAGCGCGACATCGCCACCGTCCTTGACGCCGAGCCCGACGTCTTCGCGCACAACCTGGAGACCGTGCGCAGGCTCCATGACCGGATCCGGCCGGCGTTCGGCTACGACCGGTCACTCGAGGTGCTGCGATTCGCGAAGCGACATCGTGCAGGCCAGGTCACGAAGTCGAACCTGATCCTCGGCATGGGCGAGCGGCCCGAGGAGATCCCCGTCGGCGATGGAAGACCTCCGCGACGCCGGCATCGACATCCTCACGATGGGCCAGTACCTCCAGCCGACCACGTTCCACCTGCCGGTCGATCGCTGGGTCCATCCCGACGAGTTCACCGAGTGGAAGCGGGCCGGCGAGGAGATGGGCATCGCCCACGTCGAGGCCGGACCGCTCGTGCGCTCGAGCTACCACGCCGGGAAGCAGCTCCGACGCGCGGTGGAAGCCGGGGTCTCAGCCCCCGCTTGACGCGGGAGCCGCTGTGAGTGTGCCGGGCTCCCGAGCGCGATCGAGCGCGTCCCTGGCCCTCATGCGACCGACGACGTCCCCGAACGAGAACTCACCGACCCAGGCCTTCTCGCGAGCGGCATCGAGCTTGCGCCGCCAGAGGTAGAGGCCGACGGAGACGAGCGCGATCACGCCGAGCGCGAAGAGCACGTAGCTCGGTACCGTCAGCAAGAACCACACGGTGAATGGCACGACGACTGCGATCAGTGCGACATAGAACGCCCTACCAGTACCGGTCTTGGGCCACTGCATAACAACCTCCCCGATCCTCAAGGAACCGTGGAAGGCAAGGTCGCGAGGTCTTCGCGCGTTCGCCCTGTCTCGAGCGGTTCCACCAGTGGTGGACGGTGCTCAGTCTGCGAGGACGCTGCGGTCCTCGGCGGTGCGATCCCGCAGGAACGATCCTCTCCCCCGGTCCGAATGGAGCGTGAACCCATTCGGGACCCGTGGGGGCCCGTTCCGCGTCCGGGGCTTGAGCCGATGGGACAGGAGTTCCAGGAGTCGAGCCGTGGGATCGCGCAAGGTGGTTCTCATTCGGTGCCCTCCCTCGTTGGGGGGCTGCCCTCGGCCTCTTCGGGAGCGGTCCCGCTCACTTCGTATGCACCATCCTCTCACTTCCGGCCTTCGGCACGACGGGTGACGTGATCCACCAGCGCTAGAGCAGTCGCAGTTGCTCGGCTGTCTGCTCCTGGGGATGACCGCGATCGCGACGGAAGAACCGTCGTGCCGGCTCGACTCGACGGCGGATACCTCCCGCTGCGGCCACCATCGATGCCACCTGCCGGCCGAGTCCGTCCCGCATCGTCTTGGGGCCGTACGGGTGCCGGTACATCTCCAGGTACCGGGGCACGAGATCGGGATGTGCTTCCTCGAGCCATGGGAGGAACTCCTCGCGGACTCCCGGCCGCAGGTGCAGCAGGATCGGCGAGACGTGCGTCGCCCCTGCGTCGATCGCGGTCTTGACCACCTCGCGCAGCTGCTCCGGCCGGTCCGAGATCCCGGGAAGGATCGGCGCCATCAGGACGCCGGTGGGGATGCCCGCCTCGGTGAGCGTCCGGATCGCGTCGATCCTCGCCGTCGGATGCGGCGTGCCGGGCTCCGTCTCACGCCAGACCGTCTCGTCCAGGGTTCCGATCGAGAACGCGGCCGAGACCGTGGCGACCTGAGCCGCCCGCTGCAGCAGGTCGACATCGCGGAGGATGAGGGTGCCCTTCGTCAGGATCGAGAATGGGTTCCGATAGTCGACGAGCGCCTCGATGATCCCGCGCATCAGCCTGTACCGGCCCTCCGCGCGCTGGTATGGGTCGGTGTTCGTGCCCATCGCGATGTGCTCGCCCTTCCACCGCTTGGCGGCGAGCTCGCGACGGAGGACGTCGGGCGCGTTCACCTTCACCACGATCTTCGAATCGAAGTCACGGCCTGCGTTCATGTCGAGGTACGTGTGCGTTGGCCGGGCGAAGCAGTATCGGCAAGCATGGCTGCATCCTCGGTACGGGTTGATCGTCCAGTCGAACGGCAGGGCGCCACCCGGAACGCGGTTGATGATCGACTTCGCCTCGGATTCGATGAACGTGATGCCTCGGAACTCGGGCGTGTCGAAGGTCTTGCGGGCGATCTCGAAGAGCTGGTCCATGAACCTGACAGGATAGAACGTATGTTCGATTCTGCCTAGAGCCTCAGTGTGGAGCGTCGACCCGCTGCGCGAGCTTCGGAAGCATCGCCACGGCGATCTCCGGTTCCCCGGCGAGGAGCTTCTGGAAGTCGCCCCGGGAGATCGCGAGACAGCGAACGGGCGTCTTGGCCTGGATGCGAGCGTTCCGAGGTTGATCGGTCAGCAGCGCGAGCTCACCGAAGAACTCCCCTGGTCCGAGCTCCCACGAGCGGCCGTCGGGGGTCTGGACCTCGACCGTTCCCTCCTCCAGCACGAACATCCCCGAACCGGGCTGACCGACTTCAACGAGGACCCAGCCGGCCGGCTCCTCGAACTCGGTCGACAGCTCGGCGATCCGCTCGAGCGTGTGGTCGTGCAGATCCGCGAAGAGCGGGATCCCCCGGAGCTTCTGGACGTCCATCCCGCCGGACGCTACACGACCGAAGGAGAACGGGGTTCGGGGCTCAAGCAGTGAGCGAGGAACGAGCGAACGTAGCCCCGAGGAGAACGGGGTTCGGGGCTCAAGCAGTGAGCGAGGAACGAGCGAACGTAGCCCCGAGGAGAACGGGGTTCGGGGCTCAAGCAGTGAGCGAGGAACGAGCGAACGTAGCCCCGACCGAACGAGAGGAGCCGGCCTGTAAGCCGGATCCTGTGCCCGGGACCGAGGTCCCGGCGGCGGCCATCTCTCTCGGCGCGCAGGCGGTTTCCCGCCGCGCCGCCGCGTCGCGGTTCACCCGCGCCGTGCGGCCTACCCGGCAGCTCGGGCGGGCCGCCCTCGAACGCTGCCTGCTTGGCCTTGCTCCGGGTGGGGCTTGCCGAGCCGGCGCGGTCACCCGCGCCGCTGGTGCGCTCTTACCGCACCGTTTCACCCTTACCTCTCCCCAAGAAGATCAGAGAGAGGCGGTCTGCTTTCTGCTGCGCCTTCGCGAGGTCACCCCCGCCTGGGTCTCCCCAGCACCCTGCCCTGCGGAGTCCGGACTTTCCTCGACCGCGCGATGCGCGGCCGCGGCCGCCCGGCCGGCTCCTCCACACCCAGCGTACGCCTAGCGCTCCCCCGCCAGCCACCGGTCGACGCCGATGTTCGCGAGGGCGTCGGCCGCGGTGTTGTGCTCCCGAGGGACGTGCTCGAAGGTGATCCGCTCGAAACCCGCGGCGAGGCTCCGCGCGCGCCGATAGAGCGGTTGGAGGTGCTCG
Organism: uncultured Actinomycetota bacterium; assembly: GCA_963784055.1. Classification (GTDB taxonomy): domain Bacteria; phylum Actinomycetota; class UBA4738; order UBA4738; family HRBIN12; genus JAJNBA01. The sequence continues at coordinate 223,113 of CAWAPY010000014.1, read as the reverse complement.
CTCTTCACGCGATAGCGGCCGGTGAGCTGGTTGATCAGGAGCTGGCTGTCCGATCGGAGCGTGACGGTCATCGCCCCGAGCTCCGCCGCGAGCGCGAGCCCCTCGATCACGGCGGTGTACTCGGCAACGTTGTTGGTGGTCTCCCCGATGCCTCGAGCGACCTCACCGAGGATCGTGCCGCGCTCGTCGGTGACCTGCGCGCCGATGCCCGCGGGCCCGGGGTTCCCGCGCGAGGCCCCGTCGCAGGAGACGATCAGATGACCAGGATCCGCCGGCAGTGCTCGCACCTCTTCGGGCCCTCGACGCGCTTGAGCCGATCGCGGTACACGGACGACAGCTGCTCGTGACAGCCGAGGCACACACCGTCGACGAGCTCGACCGCGGCGATGCCCTTCTTCTGGGGCCGGAGGTCCTCGTACAGCTCGAGGTACTCGGGGTCGACGGCCTCCGCGAGGGCTGCGCGCTTCTCGGTCCGTTCCTTCACCTCGTCCGTGAGCCTCCCGAGCTCCTCCGCGGCGATGCCTCCGACCTCGTCCACCCGCGCTCGCAGCGCCGTGGATCGCGCGTCCGCCTCGCGCTCCTGGGTCTCGAGCTCCTCCCGCATCTCCATCAGTCCCAGCAGCTCGTCCTCCCGGTCGCTCCGGCGCTTCTTGAGGTTGTCCACCTCGTGGCGGATCGAGTCGAGCTCCCGCGCGTTCGCGACCGAGCCGTCGTACATGCGCCGCTCCTCGGCAGCGGCCTTCTGCGACATCGAGTCGATCTCGTGCTCGAAGCGCTGCTGATCACGGGAGAGCTCGTCCAGCTTCAGCCGGAGCTCGCCCATGATCCGCTCGGCCTCGTTCGCTTCGGCGAGCGCGGCGACGACGTCTCCCCCCGCCTCGAGGGCCGCGATCCGCGCCTGCAGCCGGTCGATCGCGGTGTCGTGCTCTTGGATCTCGAGCAACGGGCGGGCGGGGTCCATGAGCGGGGAAGCCTAGCCGATGCCCTCGATCCGCAGCGTGAACAGCCGATACGCTCGGGTCGTGCGTGGAGAAGCGGACGGACGGGTGGCCCTCGTGACGGGCGCGGGGAGTCCCACCGGGATCGGCTTCGCCACCGCGAGGATCCTCGGGCGGGAGGGAGCGACGCTCGCGGTCGCCTCGACCACCGACCGGATCCACGAGCGGGCGGCGGAGCTCAGCGAGGCCGGGTTCGAGGTCGGCGGGTTCGTCGCGGATCTCACGGATCGCGAACAGGTGCGGCGGATGGTCGACGAGGTCGTCGACCGGTTCACGAGGGTCGACATCCTCGTGAACAACGCCGGCATGGTGTCGATCTCGATGGAGGACGCACCCGATCGCATGTTCCTCGAGCTCGATGACGGCGGCTGGGATCAGGTCCTCGCGATGAACCTGGACACCGCCTACAACGTGACGAAACGCGTCCTCCCGGGCATGGTCGAGCGAGGATGGGGGCGGATCGTGATGGTCTCGTCCGTCACCGGACCGCTCGTCACGTACGCCGGCCTGAGCGCGTATTCGGCGGCGAAGGCCGGCATGGACGGCCTGATGCGCGGTGTGGCGATCGAGGTCGCCTCACGGGGCGTCACGGTGAACAGTGTGCAGCCCGGCTTCGTGGCGACCGGCTCGCAGACGCCCGAAGAGCACGAGATCGGTCATCACACGCCGATCGGACGATCGGGGACCGCCGAGGAGATCGGCGAGGTGGTCGCGTTCCTCGCGTCGGATCGGGCACGCTACGTCACGGGCCAGACCGTCGCGGTCGACGGCGGCAACGTGATCCAGGAGGCGAAGGGCCCCTAGCGCCCGGCGCGGATGGATGGGTCTCGCCGGCGTCGCATCATGATCGTCGCGATCGCCGCGATCGTGGCCACGGCCTGCATCGCCCTCGGGTTCTGGCAGCTCCGGCGTCTGGCGGATCGTCGCGCGCTGAACGCCGAGATCCGGGCTTCCCGATCCGCATCCCCATCCGTCATCCGTACCGCGGACGACATCAGGGCGCTGTCGGCGTTCCGCCCGGTCGTCGTCGAGGGTACGTACGACATCGAGGGCGAGGTGCTCCTGTACGGACGGTCCCTCGACGGCGAACCGGGGCACGACGTCGTCACGCCGCTCGCGCTCGACGACGGCTCCGGCGTGCTCGTCCTCCGAGGCTGGGTGCCGTTCTCGATCGACAGCGCTCCCGTGCTCGAGGCTGCGCCGACCGTTCGGGACGTGGTCGTCGAGGGCTGGCTCATCGCGCCGGAGAGCCGGGGGCGGAGCCGGCCCGACCGTAACGGCATCGTCCGAACGCTCGACATCTCGGGGATCGGCGAGCGACTTCCGTTCGAGCTCGCCCCGTTCGCGATCCAGCTGCGGACCCAGGATCCGCCCAACGCGCAGCTCCCGGTGCCGGTCCCCCTTCCGGTGCTGTCCGAGGGACCGCATCTCTCCTACGCGATCCAGTGGTTCTGCTTCGCGGCCGTCGCCGTCATCGGCGCCGCGATCCTGGTGCGACGGGAGCGCTCGCCTACAGCAGTCCCTTGACCACGAGCCCGGCGGCCCCACTCGCGACGATCACAGGGACGACCCGCCAGTGCAGCCGCCACAGGCCCACGAACGCGATCACCGCGACGGCGACGGCGAAGAGGTCGACCTCGCTCCAGACCGGGACCGGGAGCTCGCTCGCGAGGAACGCCACCGAGCGCACCGACCGGAACATCGTCACCAGCAGCGAACGTCACGGCCAGGTTCGCGATCACGCCCGACGACCGCCGCCATCACCGTTTGCAAGGCCGACGCGAGCCGGACGTCGCCCCGGATCCGCTCGATCGACGGCGCTCCGAGGAACACCCAGAGGAAGCACGGCGCGAACGTCGCCCACACCGCCACCGTCGCTCCGAGGACGCCGGCGACCATCGGCGGCAGCCCCCCCGGATGCTGGTAGGCGCCCACGAACCCGACGAACTCGACGACCATGATCAGCGGTCCGGGAGTGGACTCGGCGAGCCCGAGCCCGACCGCCATCTGCCCGGGCCGGAGCCACCCGAACACGCCGACGGCGGCCTGATCCACGTACGCGAGCACGGCGTACGCGCCCCCGAACGTGAGGAGCGCTGCCTTCGAGAAGAACCACCCCATATCGGTGAGCGTCCCGGCCTCCTGACGCCATAGGGCCACGAGGACGATCGGCACCAACCAGACGACGAGGCCCACGCCGAGCACCACGAAGCTCCGTCGCCAGGTGGGAGCGGGGACGTCCAGCCGTCCGACGACGGATGCTGAGGCGCGCTCCTCGAGCTCCTTGCCCGCCCCGACCGTGAAGAGCGCCGGGCGGATCTGGCTGCCGACCACGCCGACGACGACGGCCGCCGCGATCACGACCGGGAACGGGACGTCGAACACGAAGATCGCCGACGAACGAGCTCAGCGGCCACGCCCGCCATCAGGCCGTTCGCCAGCGTGGTGCGGCCGAGCCGGACCATCGCGTTCGCCACGATCGCGACGACGGCCGCCGCGAGCCCCGCGAAGGCGCCCGCCACCCACCGGAGGTCGCCGTGCGTCACGAAGAGCCACGAGAGCCCGAGGAGCAGGAAGAAGCTCGGGAGGACGAACGCGATCCCCGCGACGAGCCCGCCACGGACGCGATGGAGCAGCCAGCCGACGTACGTAGCGAGCTGCATCGCCTCGGGGCCGGGCAGCAGCATGCAGAAGCTCAGGGCGTGGAGGAACCGCCCCTCGTCGATCCACCGCCGGCGCTCGACGAGCTCCTGGTGCATCAGCGCGATCTGCCCGGCGGGACCGCCGAAGTTCACGAATCCGAGCCAGATCCAGAAGCGGGATGCCTCGCGGAACGTGGGTGTCCTCGGCTCCTGCTCGGGCGCCGCTCGTCGAGAGGGCGTGCCATCGCGACCGAGGGTACGCTCGCCGGAGCCAGAGGAGGGAGCCGAGGAGACAGACCGATGCAGCTGACCCCCACCGAGGAGGAGCGTCTGCGGGTCTTCACCGCCGCGCAGCTGGCCCGCTCGACGCTCGCGAAAGGCTTGCCGCTGAACGCGCCCGAGGCGATCGCGCTCGTCTGCGACGAGATGCACGCGGCGGGCCGCGGCGGTGGCTCGTTCGACGAGGTCGTCGCGGCCGGCCGCGGACGCCGTGGCGCCCGAGCAGGTGATGGAGGGCGTCGCCGCGATCGTGCAGGAGATCCGCGTGGAGGTCCTGCTCGAAGAGGGCACGCGACTGTTCGTGATCCGCGAGCCGTTCGGCCCCGCGGGTTCCGAGGGACCCGGCGCGATCCGGTTCGCCGACGGCGACGTCGAGCTGGCCGCCGGACGTGAGCGGATCCATCTGACCGTGACGAACCGCGGCGAGCATCCGATCCGGGTGTCCTCGCACTTCCCGTTCTGGCGTTCGAACGAACACCTCACGTTCGACCGCGAGGCGGCCGATGGGTTCCGGCTCGACCTACCCGCGGGCGACTCCCTGCGGTGGGCGCCCGGCGAGACGCACGAGGTGGACCTCGTCCGCTACGGAGGGACGGGGGCCTCGCCGGGTGCCTGAGCGCTACTCGCGCGCCGAGCACGCGACGCGCCACGGTCCCACCGCCGGCGATCGCATCCGGCTGGGCGACACCGACCTGTGGATCCGGATCGAGCGCGACCTCACGGACCCGGCCGATCAGGCCCTTTGGGGCTACGCGAAGAACTGGCGCTCGGGGATGGTCCAGCACGACCGCGCGACCACCGAGAGCGAGCTCGACACGATCGTCGCGAGCGCGGTCGTGCTGGATCCGCTTCTCGGCGTGCTCAAGGCGGACATCGGCATCAAGGACGGCCGGATCGCCGGGATCGGGAGGGCGGGCAACCCGGACATCACCGACGGTGTCGATCTCACGATCGGGCCGAACACGTGGCCGATCCCGTGCCACGGTCTGATCGCCACTCCTGGGGCCGTCGACTCACACGTGCACCTGCTCTCCCCGCGCCTCGTCCCCGTGGCGCTCTCGGCCGGGGTCACCACGCTCATCACCGCCGGGTTCGAGGAGCCACCGTGGCGGATGCTCCGCACGCTGGAGGCCTTCGAGCACCTCCCCGTGAACATCGGGCTCCAGCCGTCGGCCCGGACCGGTGTCCCCGGTCAGCTCGAGGTCGCGATCGCGGCGGGCGCCGTCGGCCTCAAGATCCACGAGGACTGGGGCGCCTACCCCGAGGTGATCGACGAGGTGCTCCGGGTCGCGGACGCACACGACGTCCAGGTCTGCCTCCACACGGACGGGCTCAACGAGTCGTGCGAGCTCGCAGACACGGTCGAGGCGATCGCCGGTCGTGCGATCCACGCGTACCACGTCGAGGGGTCCGGCGGCGGCCACATCCCTGACCTGATCGGGATCGTCCGGGAGCCGAACGTCTTCTGCTCGTCGACGACACCGACGATCCCCTACGGCGCCGCGACCGCCGCCGAGCAGCAGGACATGAAGCTCATCGTGCACGAGGGCAACCCGGCGCTCCCCGACGACGTCGTGGCGGCTCGCGAGCTCGTCCATCCGGCCACGATGGAGGCCGAGGGACCGCTGCACGATCTCGGCGCGATCTCGATCGTGAACTCCGACTCGCAAGGGATGGGCCGGATCGGCGAGACCGTTCGGCGGACGTTCCAGCTCGCGCACGCGATGAAAGCGGCGGCGGCGGCGACTCCGGAGGAGGGCGGAAGCGGCCGCGATGGCCCAGATGACAACGATCGCGTCCTGCGCTACCTGGCGAAGGTGACCGAGGAGCCGGCCCGCGTGCACGGCATCTCGGAGGAGGTCGGCTCGCTCTCCCCCGGGCGGCTCGCCGACCTGGTCCTGTGGGAGGCCTCGCACTTCGGGGTCAAGCCGGTGATGGTGTTCAAGGGAGGCGTCGTCGCGTGGACCGCGATCGGCGAGGGCAACGCGAGCGTGCACGGCGCCGAGCCCACCCGGTACGGACCCGATTGGGGCGCGACGGGGCTGGCGCCGGCGCGGGTCTCCACCACGTTCGTCTCGGCTGCCGCGCTCGAGGCGGGCATCGCCGGAACGCTCGGCACGCGACGGCGCCTCGTCGCCGTCCGCGGGACCCGGGCGATCCGCCGCGACGACCTCGCGCGGAACCGAACCGTCCCGCCGATCGAGGTCTCGGCAGCCGACGGAACGGTGACCCTCGAGGGACGGGTGCTGCGGACCGATCCCGTGACCGAGGTGCGATTGTCGCGCCGCTACCTGCTCGCCTGATCGATCAGTCGCGGTTCCGCATCGCCTCGGCCGCCATCTCGAAGTAGTCAACCAGTGCCCGCTCGATCGACTCCGGCGGCGCCATCGTCGCGACCGCCGCTCGCATGTGGACCAGCCACCGGTCCCGCTCGGCGGGGCCCACCGCGAACGGGGCGTGTCGCATCCGCAACCGAGGGTGGCCGCGCTCCTCGTCATACGTCGTGGGCCCGCCCCAGTACTGCGCGAGGAAGAGCGTCAGGTGCCGGGTGGACGGCGCGAGGTCGTCCGGGTAGAGCGGCCGGAGCACGGGATCGCCCGCGACTCCCTCGTAGAACCGCGCGACGAGCTGCTCGAAGAAGGGCATCCCTCCCGCGGCATCGAACACGGTCGTCTCGCTCAACACGGACGCGCAGTCTACGGACGGGCGACAGGTCGGCGTCGGCGACCACGACACCACGGAGCCGCCCTCCAGGACGAATGCTGGATCGGCGGCGCGGAGATCCTGCACCCAGACCCCGGCCCGATCGCCGATCAGCCCCGCGAACGCGAACGCGCCGCCGTCGGGGGACCAGGGCGTCATCGCTTGCGCGAACTGTCCGTAGAACGGGACGTAGTCCCGCAGGAAGGAGGGGCTCGGGACGAACGCCGGGCCGACAGGCCGCGCCACCTCGCCGTCCCACACCAGCCATCGATGGGCGCCCGCCTCGCCGTCATCGTCCGGCGTCAGCAGCAGGAGCCGCTCGCCGTCGGGACTCCACTGGAACGCGAACGTCGGCGACGCCGAGACGACCTGCGAACGCGCCGTCGACGTGTCGACCACCTCGACCCCGCCCGGTCCGTCGCCGTCGTCCACGCGGTACGCGATCCGCTCGCCGCGGGGATCCACCACGAACTCGATCGAGCCCTCGAACTCGACGAGCTCACGGAGTTCGTCCCCCTCGCGCACCACGAGCGTTTGGCGATCGCGGTCGGCGGTGGCGTAGAACATCCGCCCGTCGGCGAGCCAGACCGGAGCCTGGAAGATGCCCGGCGAGTCGCCGATGTCCCGTAGCTCCCCTTCGAGATCCAACCGGCCGAGCGTCTGGTCACCGACGTGCACGAGCAGCTCCTCCCCGCCCGGCGCCCAGGAGAGGTAGAAGGGTCGCCCCACACCGAGCGTCGTCGCGACGGGGTCCCCGATCGGAGCGCGCCCCGCGACCCCCATCCCCACGCTGCCCTGGAAGTTCCCGAGGTAGGCGATCCGGGACGACGTCGGGTCCCATTGCAGGAAGAACGCCCCGGTGTCCACCGGGAACTCGGTGCGTCGCGACCCGTCCGGTTCGCTGCTCACGATGCGCGAGCGTGCGCCCTGATCCCCGATCTCGAGCTCGGACCACGCGACCGACCGCCCGTCGGGCGACCAGACCGGATGTCGCACCTCGACGGTCACCTCGTCAGAAGCATGCTCCGTGAGGCGACGCAGGTCTCCCCCGTCCGCGCCGACGACCACCACGCTGCCGTCGTCCATCAGCACGAGCAGGCGCTCTCCCCTGATCGGTCCCGGGCTGGGGGTGACGGCGGACGAGCGCGTCGGCGCGGGCGTTCCCGACGGCTGCACCGATCCGCCCTTGCGTGCAGGCGACCGTCAGCGCCGCCACTCCGATCAGCCCAAGCGCGCGACGCACCCTCACGGTACGAAGGGTACGGCGGAAGGGTTCGCCGAGGGGCCGTGCGATACTCGTATCCGTGCCGTCCGAGCTCACGACGGGATACCTCCGTGCCCTCGCCGACCTGCCGCACGACCGACCGGCGGCGCTCGCCGCACTCGAGACGTGCTTCCGTGACGGGGAGACTCCGGGGTCGCTCGACGGCATGATGCCGGGCCGCGTCCTCACCACCACGGTCGGGTACGGCCTGGACCCCATCGCTGGTTGGGCTCGCGCGCATCTGGATGCCGTGGAAGGGCAAGACGTTCGACCCCGAGGCGAAGGAGGGACGCAACATGTTCTCGACGTCCTTCCGCCTCGTCCAGCGGACCCTCTGGCCCAGCTACGACCTCGACTGGCCGCTCGGTGACCGCCGGTACGCCACCTTCCCCTTCACCACCTGGGATGGCCCCAGCGCCCACACCCCGGGCGGCGCCGACGTCCTCAAGATCGACTACGAGCACCCGCAGAGCCCGTGGATGGTGCGCGACATCCTCGACGAGCTCGTCCAGATCGACGATGAGCTCTTCCTGGGCCAGGCGCTCCTCCGGATCCGCGGACGGCTCCACCGGGTCGCCTGGTTCGAGCTACGTCGCTAGGTCGCCGGACCGGGACCCCGTCGCATCCTCGGCGGGTACCCCGTGCGGGAGGCATCGAAGATCGGCATCCCGCGTTCCCCTGACAGGCGTCGGAGCAGGGAGTCCTCGCTCAGCGGGAACCGGCGCCACTCGCCCGCTCCGTCCACCAGCACGACCGATCGCGGGCTGACGACGGTCTCGGGCTCGACGTAGGCCTCGACGCCGGAGTGGGTGTTCAGGAACTCCGCCATCTCGTTCTCGGGCCCCTTCCCTGGCCCCTCATGTCGTTCGAAGGGGTCGGGCGAGCTCCGGCGACGCCGCCTCAGACCCTCGATCCGGCCGTCGAACTCGTAGCCGCCCACCCGCGAGCTGCCCCGTCGGGACGGGTCGCCGTGCGGCCGCCGCCTTCGCCCAGGAGACGACCCACCTCGCCAGCGCCACGACCAGAACGACGAGCAGGACCAGCGGCAGCGCACGGATCACGCGGGCACGATAGCCTGTGCGAGCCTCGCCAGAGGATCGGATCCCAGAGGTGCAGAGCCGTGCACAGGAGGAGACCATGACCGACAGCGTCTACCGGGTCACCGAAGTCATCGGAACGAGTTCCACGTCGTGGGAGGAAGCCGCGAAGAACGCGGTCGAGACGGCGGCCACCACCCTCAGGGACCTGCGCGTGGGCGAGGTCGTGAAGTTCGATGTCACGATCGAGAACGGCAAGGTGACCAGCTACCGCGCGCGCGTGAACATCTCGTTCAAGTACGAGTCGAGCTGATCCGTGGAAGGCTCCGCCGATGGACATCTCCTTGCTCCGGGAAGAGATCGAGAAGCTCGTCCTGCTCGAAGAGGTCGCCGAGCGCCGCCAGAAGATGATCGAGGAGCAACTCGATCTGGCCGCGAAAGCGGGACTCAGCGCGGAGCAGATCCGCAACGAGCTCGGGCTGTCGAAGGAGTCGATCCGCAGGCTGCTCGATCAGAAGACGCCCGACCTCGCCGAGCGGCTGGGGATCTCCCAGGAATCGGCCGAGAACCTCTCCGAGTCGATCGGCTGATCACCCCTCCCGCTGGATCGGTCCGTCGTCCTCCTGAGCCATCGTCGAGGAGCGGTCTCCGAGGCTCGTTCCGAGGGTCCCTAGGTCAAAGGCCTCAGACCCGACCGCCCGGTCCAACCCCCGTATTGGCCGACGGACGGATGAATCACTGTCGGCCATCCGGCTACCGTCGTGCCATCCCGCGCCCTACAGCGGCGCGCGGGGATCCCGCACCGGAGTCGCCGCTCGGAGGCAGCGAACATGACAGGTTCACCAGGAGGTCCGCTCCCTATCGAGTTCCGGACGCTCCGGGTCGGGATGCGGGTCACCCTCCTCGCCCCGCTCGCGGCTGCCGCGATGTTCGTCCTCGCCAGCCGAGCTCGAGTCGACCTCGGCGGCTACGGCTTAGTGCTCACCGGGCTCGCCGTGGCGGCGGCGCTCGCGACGCTGCTCCCGTGGGATCGGCTCCTCGCGACGCGCGGAGGCATGCGCCTGTTGGCGGTGTGGGCCGTGACGGCCCTCGGGATGGTCACGGTCGGGGTGTGGGCGACGGGAGGGGCGCGTTCACCCCTCGTCCTGCTCTACGCGCTCACCACCGTGTTCTTCGCGGTGGCCTTCTCGCCGCGCGGACAGGTAGCGCTGCTCGCGATGACACTCGTGGCGTACGGCCTCGCCCTCCGCGCGGCCGACCAGGGCCCGCTGCCGTTGATCGTCCTCTCCGTCCTGACGTTCCTGGCCGGGTTCCTCGTCCAGGAGATCCGCATCCAGGTCCGGGCGGCCTGGGATGCCCGCGCTGAGGCGGACCGTCGATGGGCGCTCCTGGCGACGGTCTCGGCGGCGGCGCGCGACATGAGCAGCTCGACCGTGGACGCCGATCAGGTCCTCGAGACCACGATCGAAGCGGTCGGAGGGCTGGGCTTCCCGTTCGCACGCATCTTCGTGCGCGAGGGCGACGATTGGCACACGGTGCCGGGGGTTCCTGCTCCGGAGAGCACGGTCCCCGAGGTCGTCCGCTCCACTGCGGAGACCGGTGCCTTCGCGGTGTTCCGAGGACGGGCGATCGGTCTGCCCTCGTTCGGCGCCGCCGTGCCGATCGCGGTGAGCGACGGCGTGGCGGCCGTCCTCGTGGTCGGGACCGAGGTCGCTCCGGGTCCTTCCACCCAGGACGTCGAGGTCTTCCGGATGCTGTCGTCGCAGGCGAGCCTGGCGCTCGAGAACGTTCGGCGGTTCGAGGAGCAGCGCCAGGTCATCGAGCGGCTGGCCGACCTCGACCGCATGAAGAACGACTTCCTCTCGACGGTCTCACACGAGCTCCGCACGCCGCTCACCGTCATCACGGGGATGGGCAAGACGCTCGAGCACCAATGGGAGACGATCGACGACGAGATCCGCGCGGACTTCCTGACCCGCCTGAACGCGAACGCCGCGACCCTCGACCACGTGATCGCCCAGCTCCTGGACTTCTCCAAGCTCGAAGCCGGCCAGCTCCGCCCGGACGCCCGGGAGATCGATCTGTCGAGGCTGCTCCCGGCGGTCGTCGATCGCCTCAGCACGCTCCTCTCCGGACATCACGTGGAGCTGGACGTTCCGTCCGGGCTGTGCACGCATGCCGACCCCGGTCTGATCGAGCGCATCGTCGAGAACCTCTTGTCGAACGCCTCGAAGTACACGCCCGCGGGGAGCCGGGTGATCGTGAGCGCCCGTGACGAGGGTGCGGACGTGATCGTCGCGGTGAGCGACGACGGCCCCGGCATCCCGGAGAGCGAGGTGGCGCGGATCGGCGAGCGCTTCTTCCGCGGTGGGGACGTCCATACGCGGTCCACTCGCGGCACGGGCCTCGGGCTCGCGGTGGTCTCGGAGATCCTCCAGCTGCACGGGTCCCGTCTCGACGTGGAGAGTCGAGTGGGAGAAGGATCGCGGTTCTCCTTCCGTCTGGCGAAGGACCCGCAGATCGTCACGCACCTCGCGCAGCGCCGTCGCGAACCGCAGGTCGTGGAGGTGCCGATGGAACGCCGACCCCTCGAGACGCCGACCCTCGGGCTCCGAGGCGAGCGATTCGAGACGGTCATGACCGCCGCGACGACCGGGGTCGAGTGGGCGATCGGCCTGTTGTATCGGGAGTTCCATCCCGCCGTCCTGCGCTACCTGCGAGCCAGAGGCGCCCGTGCGCCCGAAGCCACGGCAGAGCACGTGTGGATCCAGGTCGCCCAGGGTCTCCAGGACTTCTCGGGCGACGAGATCGCGTTCCGGCGCTGGCTGTTCGACCTTGCCCGCCGCCCGCTCGAGGCGGCGGATCGTGTCGTGGACCCCATCGAGCTCGAGGAGCGCACCCGCGAGCCGATGTCCGACGCGCTGTCGAAGGTGGCGGCGCTGCCGTCGGGTCACGCCGACGTGTTGCTGCTGCGCGCGCTGGGACATCTCGACGTCGACGACGTGGCATCCCTCACCGGACAGGACACGGGAGCGGTGCGCCTCCTCGAGATGGATGCCCTCCGACTCCTCCGCGACGCCGATGAGGCCGAGACCGCGGAGGTGGGCTGATGCACGAGCCTCGGCGGCACGACGACGGCAAGTCGCTCCTCCGCGCCATGGTGCGCACGCCCGAGGGACAGCTGATCGACCTGGACGCGCTCCTCAAGGAGGTCGGTGCGCGGCCGCTCCCGTCCGAGCTCTGGGCGGAGCATGCCACCGTGGCGTCGATGGCCGCGGAGGTTCGCGCCGCGCGCCGGAGCATGGACGAGCCGGTCCGACGGCGGACCGTGCATCGTCCCGTGACACGAGCAGCGGTCGCGGCGGCCACGATCGTCATCACGGCCGGCAGCAGCCTCGCGGTGACGGGTCATCTCCCGGACGGCGCTCGCGATTTCGCCTCGGAGGCATTCGCGATGTTCGTGCCGGCGCGCGAGCGACTCTGGGCAGCGTCCGACTCCACGTCGCCGGGAACGGATCAGCCATTCACGGCACCCGAACTGGGCGTCACCGGCGACGATCCGCTCGCCGACGACCATGTGGAGCCGTCCGATGAAGGACAGACCGGGGTCGGCGGACAGATCGGGCGAGGGAACGGCGGAACGATCGGCGGCGGCTCCGACGAGCCCGGAAGCGCGGGCGAGGACACGGATGGGGAGATCGGAAGCGGAGAAGGGCCAGCTGGCAACGGCAGCGAGGATGGGAGCAGCGACGACGGCAGCGGCAGCGGTGCCGGCGGCGAGACCGGTGGCGGTGGAGGAGGTGTCGATGCCGGTGGCGACGGCGGCGGAGGCACTGGCGCAACGGTGGCGGAGGCGCCGGGAACGGCGGTGGCGACGGCGGAGCGGCAACGGCGGTGGGAACGGCGGCAACGGCGGTGCTGACAACGGTGGCGGAGGCAACGCCGGCAACGGCGGTGGGGCCGGCAACGGCGGTGGCCACGGGGGCGGAGGGAACGAGGGCGGAGGGAACGGAGGTCGGCGACGCGGACCCCGGAGATGGCGATCCCGGTGACGGCGATCCCGGTGAGGGCGATCCCGGTGACGGAGACCCGGGCAGACGGGGATCCCGGAGATGGCGGATCCGGGGGACGGGGAGCCAAGCGACGGCGATCCGGGCGACGACGATCCCAGCGAAGGCGATGGGCAACCCGAAGACCCGGGCAACGGGAACGGCGGCGGGGCGCCCGAGGACCCGGGCAACGGCAACGGTCCTCCCGAAGAGCCAGGTAACGGCAACGGTGGCGGCGATGGCGGCGGAGCTCCCGAGACCCGGGAACCCAGAGAACGGCGACGGGGGCAACGGCAACGGCGGGGGAACGGCGGCGGGCAACGGCGGGGGCGGCGGGAACGGTGGCGGGAACGGCGGCGGAGCTCCCGAGGACCCAGGGAACCCGGGCAACGGCAACGGCGGCGGCAATAGCGGCGGCAACGGCGGCGGGAGGAACCGCTAGCCGCAGCGAGTGCCGACGGTCATCAGCCCGACGACTGAACCGCGAGATCCAGCTTCACGCCTCGAGCACCATGAGGAGACACCGCGGCGTAGTGACACGCCGCGGCGGCAACGGTCGCTGCATGCCAGACCTCGTGATAGCCGAACGTTCGCGGGAAGAGCTTCGGTCGGTGAGTCGCCAGGGTGAGCGCTCCGAGCGAATAGAGGAGTCCTCCCACCACGGTCAGGATGACCGGAGCTGGTCCCAGCGCCCGAACGAACTGCGGGAACACGATCACCGCCGCCCACCCGAGACCCAGGTACATGAACCCGGAGAGGACGTGCAGGTCGACCCGATACAGCTTCACCAGGATCCCGAGTCCGGCGCCGACCCAAACCGCAGCGAGCATCCACACCCGCCAGGACCCCTCCAGCGCGAGCACGCAGTACGGCGTGTAGGTCCCCGCGATCAGCAGGAAGATCGCCGCGTGGTCGCGCCGCTGCCATCGAGTGAACTCCGCCGCAGACCACGACCCCGAGGTGGTACGTCGAGCTGACCCAGAAGACCGTGACGAGGCTCGCGGCGTACACCGCCACCGCCACCCGCGCGGCTGCCGACGGGGCCAGCACCAACAGGACCACACCGGCAGGCACCGCAACGAGGAACGACACCCGATGGATCCAGCCACGTGCCCGCGGAGACTGCTCCTCCTCGACGACCGGGGGAGCCGCCGGATCCGTGGGGGTGCTCACGCAGAACTACTACCTCAGGAGAAGCCTCGCTGCCCTTCCGGAGGAGACGATCGTCTACTGAGGGCGTCAGGAAACGCCGGCGTCGTCGAACGTCCGGGCTTCCTCGACGGTGCCATCTTCGTGGACGATGACGACCTCAGACGGCGCAGACTCCTGCGCTCGCCGGATCGCGGCGCTCACGGCCAGGTCCATCGTGTCCAGGGGTGGGGTCGACTTCTTCCCTTCCCGCACGATCCACTGGTCGCCCTCAGGAACGACCTCGTACCGGGTTCTCGCCATGACAGCTCCCTCCCTTGGCGTCGTTCCCGCCCTTACCCCTCCATCCCGCGGGGTAACCCCGGACAGGTGGAGAGCCTCAGCCGGTATCGAGGAACTCGTCGCCGATCCGGGTGCGACGTAGCGCGTTCGGGACCACCCCGGTAGCGGGAGCCGTCGGCCCGGAACCATCGAACCCGCCCATCGTCGGCCCGTTCGACCGTCCATCCGTGCTCGTGGAGGAGCCGGTGATGGAACCCGCAGATGAGCAGCAGGTTGCTGAGATCGGTGGCGCCTCCTCGTGACCACCACACGATGTGGTGCGCGTTGGCGAACACCGTGGAGCCGCATCCGGGGAACCGGCACCCTCGGTCGCGATGGCGAAGCTGCCGGATCATGGAGGCGGAGGGCTCTCGTCTCGTGCGACCCAACGAGATCGCATCGCCGGCATCGTTCTCGGCGACGACCTGGACCCGAGCGTCGCAGGCGAGACGCTGAAGTGCTTCGGGCGGCAAGACCGCTCCGTGCTCGGTCTCCGCGTTGCGTCGTCCCGCCAGGGCGTCGAGCGACGCGTGGACCACGACGGTCGCCCGGTCCGCGTCGGCGTCGGCGGCGATGCGCTGGGAACACAGCGCCACCAGGGCATCGGCGCGGCGTGCTTCGATGAAGATCCCCTCGGCTTCGACGGGCATGTGCGGGATCTGATCGACGACCCTCTCGAGCGCCTTCGCGACGATCGGCACCCTGCGCGGACGGCATGCGTGCCTCGAGGCCGAACCGGCGTCCCCCGTCTTCGTACCAGTACCGCAGGGAACGGTTCCGCTCGAACTCCGTGGTTTCCTCCTGCGCAGCCCGCACCTCGAGGTCCGCGCGACGACGGATCGTGGCGCACGTTGTATCGCTCGCCCAGCCGATCAGCTCGCCCTCGGTCTCGGCTCGTGGCGAACCGGCACAGCTCAACCACCTTGTCGATGCCGAGCACGCCGGTCTCGAGCGCGTCCGTGATACCCGGCAGGTCGTGGAGCGCTCGCGGCGGCCTTGATCCACCGGTCCGCCTTCCACCACGACATCCCGTAGCGGATGGAGAGCCAGTGCGCCACGTCTCGCGCGCCCGAGTCCTGCCATGCTCGCCGCCGATCGACCTCGGCGATGACGCCGAGCAGCGCCACCTGCGCCGCGGCGATGTGGCGATTCAGCGCATCGGCGACGCCGATCAGCCCGTCGTCGTCCAGATCGGTGCTCGCGATACGACCCGTACATACGTTCGAGCGTACGGGGAGGTCCATCACCGTGCAGTGACCTACCTCACATCTGGCGAGATCTTCGTCGGACAGGCCTGGCTCACGAGAGAAGGTCGGTGGTGGTGAGCTGCTCCTTCAGGAGCCGCGTGAAGTTCCCGGGCGCGCGATCGGCGAAGTTCCGGCAGAGGCGCCGGCCGTCCGGGTAGGCGGACACATACGCGCGGGACGACGGATCGGTGAGGAACGCGACGGTGCGCGACGCCCGCTCGTTCGATTCGAGTGCCCACTCGCGCAAGTAGACCTCCGCATCGTCCGTGGACACGCCGTCCTCGTGGAGCATGAAGGCGGCGTTCACGGCAGGCGCGTACAGGGCGAGCTCCGCTTCATGGACCTCGTGCGCTTCGACCGGGTCGAACCTGAGGTCGAGGTCCGCCAGGACGTCCGCGACGACGGCGAAGGGCTCAGGACCGAGCGCCTGATCCAGGGCATTCGTCGCGATGCCTTCGGAGACGAGGGACTCGGGGGCGGAGATCGCGACGCTCGTCTCGAGACGGCCGAGATCTCGATACAGGTGGGCCTCCTTCGCCACCCGCTCGGTGTGATGACCGGGATACGTCTCATGGGCGGCGAGCGATACCAGGAGCACGACGGAGACCGGGAGATCGGCGTTGACCTCGACGCGGCTGTGGTGCCGACCCTCGTACCGGTTGTAGGCGATCCACGGCACGCCCGAGACGAGCTCGTACGTCACGGACTCCTCGGCGGGCATCGGCGCGATCGCATGCGCCCGGGGACCCAGGACCTGCTGCAAGCGCTCGAGCGCGGGGACGAGCTTCTCGCGTGGGACCGCGTTGTGCACATCCCAGGCGTTGTATCGCTCGCGGAGCGTGCCGCTCCCCGGAAGGGCTGCGTCCAGTCGTCGGTGGATCTCTCGCAGCACGCTCGTGTCGGTCCGTGTGGGACGCACACCGAGGCATCGTTCGACCTCATCGGCCCACGTGATGTCCTCACCGGCCAGACGCGCGGTGACGCACGCGAGGGCTTGGAGCTGGCCACCCAACCATCGCCGACGGTCGTCCGAGAGGTCGGCGTCGCCGAGACCGTCGAAGAGGAGCTGTGCCTCGTCTCGGAGCTCCTTCGGGTCGACGGCTCCCTCGGCCTCGACCGTTCGCTCCATGTCCGACGGACCGATGAACGCGTCGACGAACCCATCGAGATGACGGCCCACCCGCAGGCAGAGCCACACGTATCGTTCGGGGATCTCCACGGCGGTCACCCTAGATGAGGACCAGGGACGCTATCCGCCGATCTCCCCCACCCACTCCCGGAGTCGTGGGACGTGCTCCGCGTAATGGTCGGGACCCGACTTCCGGATCCAGCGATCGGCTTCGGGCGATCCCTCCGGGAGTGAGCGCCACGCCCGCAGCATCCGGTTGCGGGCCGTGAACGCCTGCGCTCGCACATCGTGGAACGCGACGTCACGCATCGAGTCGTAGAACCGCGCATTCATGGCGTCGATGTCGATCTCTTCGGGTCGATACGTTCCGGATCGGAGTCGCTCGAGAACGACGCCCGCCTCGGCGAGCCAGCTGCCGATGTGCGCGACGAGATCCTTCGCGGACCACCCCTCGGCGAAGTAGCCGGGCTCCTCGACCTTATCGGCGGGCATCGAGTCGACGAGATCGTGGACCTCCGTCCAGAGCCGATCCTCCTCGGCGATCAGCTCCCGGTCCGGCCCCGACTGCGACACGTGGGCAGTATGACGCGCGGGCCCCTCGACGACGTCGCTCGTCGTCGCCACCCCCGACGATCTCCGAGTGCCTCGGTGAGTCGCGCGACCGCGCCCCGCCTAGAGCCAGCGCCTCCGCTTGAACAGCGCGTAGAGACCGACGCACGTCACGGCCATGAGCAGGAGCGCGAACGGATAGCCGAGGATCCAGTCGAGTTCGGGGACGTGAACGAAGTTCATCCCGTAGACGGTCCCGATCAGGGTGGGAGCGAACAGGATCGCGGCCCACGCGGAGATCTTCTTGACCTCCTCGTTCTGGGAGTTCGCGGCTTCCGCCAGATTGCGCATCTCCTCGTTCTGCCGTTGCGCGACGAGCGTGGCGTTCACCGTCAGCATGTCGCGGAGGGCCACCCGGAACTCGTCCACTCGCTCGATGATCTGGATCAGGTGGTCCTCGACATCACGGAGGTGGTCCTGGAGTCGCTCATCGACGTGATACTTGGCGAACCCTCCCCGGAGCGCCGAGATGACGTCGATCAAGGGGCGAGTGGCGCGCAGGAAGTCCGCTACCTCCCGGGACAGCTCGTAGATGCGGCGCGACACCTTCGGATCGCCGCTGAACACCTCGACCTCGATCTCGTCGATGTCGTGATGGACGCCGGCGACGACCGGGTAGTAGCCGTCGACGACCTTGTCGAGGATCGCGTAGAGCACGGCCTCGGGCCCTCGACGCAGGACGTCCCGTTCCCGCTCCAGTCGGTCGCGCACCGAACCGAACTCCGGCGCCTCGCTGTGACGGACGGTCAGGACGAAGCGAGGACCGACGAACACGTGGACCTCGCCGAACTCGACCTCCTCGATGTCGTCCAGGTAGCGAGCGGGCCGAAGCACCACGAACAGGGTGTCGTCGTGACGCTCGAACTTCGGCCGCTGATGAGCGTTGATCGCGTCCTCGACGGCGAGAGGATGGAGCTGGAACTCGGAGGCCAGCGACTGGACCTCCTGTTCCTCCGGCCGGTACAGGCCGATCCAGGCCATGCCGTCGGGGTGCCGACGAAGGCTCTCGAACGTCTCCGGCAATGAAGCGGGAGAGGCGACTCGTTCGCCGTCCACGTAGATCGCACTGTCGACGAGCCGCGACCGGAGTCCGTCCGGCGGCGGAGCCTCCGGGACCGACAGGCCGTCATCGCGGTCGGCCTCGTGACTTCGGTCGCTCGACCTCCGGCGCACCAGGGAACGGATCGGCGACCGGCGGTGGTGCTCGGCGGGGCTCACGCCCAGAGGGTAACCCCGGCACGTCGGCGCGCTCGACATCGTGCCCGCCGACCGGGCGATGGTCAGCTCCCCCAGCTGGTTGGAGCGGCGAAGTCCTGCCCGCGGAACAGGAGCCGCTCGTCCGATCCGTCCGCGTCCATCACGAAGATCGATTGCTCGAACGGTCCAGACCCCATGCGCAACCATCGGGCCCGCTCGGCGGGATCGGCCGTTCGATCGCTCATGAAGGCGATCCGGGAGCCATCGGGTGACCAGACCGGACTCCCATCCCAGCCCTCCCATTCCGTCAGTCGAACACGGCTGCCGTCGTGCGGATCGATCAGGTACACGTCATACGCGAGGACGCCGCCAACCCTCTCCCAGCTCGCGACGAGCGCTGACCCGTCGGGAGACCACGTCGCCTCCCCGTAGTGCCCATGGCCGCCGGAAGTCAGCGGGCGGGCATCTGACCCGTCCGCGTCGACGATGAAGAGCTCCGACACGGGGTTGTTCCCGGCCCCCCCGTGGGTGATACGCACGACCACGATCTGGCTACCGTCGGGAGACGCGGCGGGGTCCGTGTACGGACGATCCAGGAGCTTCGTCGCGGCGTTCGTCTCCAAGTCGATCCGCCACACACCATCGTCGGCGATCTCGTTGCTCCCGTCCTCTCCCTCTCGCCACGGCCCACCGCCACACAACACGCTTCCGCCGTCCGGGAACCAGGACACTGATGCGCATGCGAAGTCGGACAACACCTCGCGCAGACGCCCGTCGTCCGGATCCATCAGGAACACGCCACCGTCCCCCTCCGGCGTGAAGCTCGTGAGGAGGATCTGCGACCCGTCCGGCGACCACACGGCCTCGTCGTCGTATGCCTCCGGAACGTCGAAGAGGACCCGGGCGCCGCCTCCGTCCGGGTCGACGGACCAGACCTCCGCCCGCTGCTCCACGACGTCGTTCGTGTCGATCGTCCTGCGATAGTCGAAGAGGATGGCGTTCGGGCGTCCGTATGCCGCTCCCTGCCCGTAGGGGCGGGTCGCGACGAGCACGAACAGCGAGGCGGCCGCGACGGCGATCGCCGTGGCGACGGTGGGCCAGCGGCGAGTGACCGGAGCTGGACGGACACGTGGGAAGTGTTCCACCACGTCACGCCACTCGATCGTGGGTTCGTTGCGCTCGATCCCGCGAAGCATCGTGTCGATCCGATCAGTCATCTCGTTCCTCCATGATCCGCTGAAGTCGGCGTCGACCCCTGCTGAGGTGGACCCCGGCGGTCCCTTTCGTCGTCCCCAGGATCCCGGCGATCTCACGGAGCTTGTAGCCGGCGTAGTGATGGAGCACCACGGCCGAGCGTTGATTCGGCGAGAGTCGTTCGAGTGCCTCGAACAGACCGACCGGCTCCGGGAGGTCGTAGTGCCCCTCCTCCATGGGTCGAGACCCATGACGCCGTTTCAGCTCGCCCTTGGCGATCTTGAATGCGGCGCGCCATACCCAGGCGGACGGATCGCGGATCGCGGCGCCGCGAGCGAGGGCTTGCGCGAACGCCTCGGCAACGGCGTCGTGAGCGATCTCGCGGTCCCCTGCGATCGCCAGGACCGACCACCAGAGCCGCCGGGCCTCCTGCTCGAAGACTCGTTCGAGCGATGGACGCTGCAGATCGCTCTTCACACCTTCATAGGGGCCGATCGCCGCACGATGTCATACACGGTGGCTCGAAGGATCCCTCCCGGGCGGGTTACATCCGTGGGCGCTGAGGGACTCGAAACCCCGACCTTCTGCTTTGTAAGGGCGGCCGAAACGTGCAGGTCAGTGGCCTGACCACCGGAACCTTGTGACGCTGGGTACCTCTGAGTGCCTCGGAGTGCATTTGTCTCGTGGTGCAAGAGTGGTGCAGGGGAGCCGCGATGAGAGTCAGCTTTCAAGATCTTGGACGCGGGTCGGGCTGGCTACCGGCACTCCCTGCTCGAACCGATATCCCATGCCAGGCTCGGTGAAGAAGTAGCGGGGGCGTGCAGGATCCGGTTCGAGCTTCCGACGGATCTGGGCCATGTAGACGCGGAGGTAGTTCGTCTCCGATTCGTACCGGGGACCCCAGACTTCCTGAAGGAGTTGTCGTTGGCCGACGAGCTTGCCCGGGTTCCGAACGAGGATCTCGACGAGGTGCCATTCCGTCGGCGTGAGGTGGACGTTCTGTCCGTCCTTCTCGATCCGCTTCGTCTCGAGGTCGATCCGGAAGGCAGGCGTGGACACGATCGCGGGTTGACCGGTTGGCGCTGTTCGCCGCTCGGCCGCCCGGATCCGCGCCAGCAGTTCACCCATCCCGAACGGCTTCGTGACGTAGTCGTCCGCGCCGGCATCCAACGCGGCGATCTTGTCCGGCTCTTGCTCGCGGGCGGACAGCACCACGATCGGCATCGAACCCCACGCGCGAAGCCCTTCGATCACGTCGACGCCGTCCATGTCCGGCAACCCCAGGTCGAGGATCACCACGTCGGGAGGCAGTGCCGAGGCCGATGCAAGCGCCTCGGCCCCATCCGTGGCCAGGTCGACGTCGTACCCCCGCGCCTCCAGGTTCACCCGGAGACCTCGGAGCATCGCCGGCTCGTCATCGACAACCAGGATCCTCGTCACGACGTGCCCTCGAACGTCAGAACCATGGTGAGACCGCCCCCTTTCGTCTCCTCCACGGACAGGGAGCCGTCCATGGCCTCGACGAATCCTCGGGCGACCGCCAGGCCGAGCCCAACGCCGCTGGGACCCGAACGGTCGCCGAGTCGTTGGAATGGGAGGAACATCCGGTCGCGAGCTTCCTGCGGAACGCCTGGGCCGTGGTCGATCACGCGCAACTCGACGCGACCATCGTTCGCAGCGCCACGCACCGTCACGAGGTCCGTCGGTGGGCTCCACTGGTGCGCGTTCGCGATCACGTTCGCGATCGCCCGCTCGAGGAGCTCGGCGTCGACCTCTACCCTCGGGAGCGTCTCCGGTACTTCGAGGACGACGTCATGCGCGTACGAAGGCAGCGTCGCCAGGGCGCGCGGCACCACCTCATCCAGGCCCACGGGGCGGCGGACCAATACGACCGAACCGGTCTGGATCCGACTCATGTCGAGGAGGTTCCCCACGAGGGCCGTGAGGCGGTCGGTCTCCTCTTCGATCGCCTGGAGGAATCCGGCTGTATCGACCGGCGACCAGGTCACGTCCTGCTCGCGAAGACTGCTCACCGACGCCTTGATCGCGGCGAGCGGGGTGCGCAGATCGTGGGAGACGGCCGCGAGGATCGCCGTCCGGAGGTCGTTCACCTTCGCGAGTGACTCCGTCTCCGCGCGCCGACGTTCCGCATCAACCCGAGCCCGAGCATCGCGATCCACGAGGAAGCTCACTACTCCTGCCACCAGGAGGAACACGACGAGGGCAAGCACGTTCTCCGGCTCGGCGATCCTCCACGTGTGGGTAGGCGGCGTGAAGAACCAGTTGATCAGGGCGGATGCCGCGATCGCGGAAGCCAGCGCCGGCCAGGTACCGCCGATCAAGCGCGATCCCCACGATCATCGTGAGGTACAGCAAGAAGATGCTCGGAAGTCCGAGATGCGTGTGCACCGCGAGGAGCACGATCGTCAACCCCGCGAGCGAGCCCGTACCGACCAGGGCGCCCGCGAGCCGGCGTTTCGTTGGAAGTCCCGCCTCCGCGGGGGTCGGTGATCCCGACCGCGACGAACCGTCCGACCCTCCGTCCCGTCGCATGGTCAAAGGCTAGCTCCGGGCACGACGGAGGAACGTCCGTCGAACGTCCATCCGTAGGTGCGACGCCGATCTTGATGCGTTCTTAACGGCGAAGTCCGACTCCTAACGGATCCCTGACGTGCTGCCAGCGCTCCCGTTCCTACGCTCGAGAGGCGATGTCCGTATCGGCCCCCACCCGCAGCCGATCACGCGCTGCGGCGAAGCGCGTGCTGGTCGGCCGTGCGAAGCCGAACTCCCACCTCGAGCACACGCTGCTTCCGAAGACGATCGCGCTCCCGATCTTCTCGTCGGATGCGCTCTCGTCCAACGCCTACGCGACCGAGGAGATCTTGCTCGTCCTGCTGGCCGCGAGCGCGTCGGCGGTTCATCTCGTGATCCCGATCGCCCTGGCGATCGCGTTGCTCCTCGCGATCGTGATCACGTCCTATCGTCAGACCGTCCGCGCCTACCCGTCGGGCGGCGGCGCATACATCGTCAGCAAGGAGAACCTCGGGACCTTGCCGGGCCTGACCGCGGCGGCGGCGCTCCTCGTCGACTACGTCCTGACGGTCTCTGTTTCCGTGAGCGCTGGGGTGCTCGCGATCTCGTCGGCGATCCCGGAGGTCGCGGACCATGCTGTCGCGATCTCGCTCGGCTTCGTCGTGCTCCTCACGCTCGCCAACCTCCGCGGGGTCAGGGAAGCCGGCACCCTCTTCGCGGTCCCGACGTATGCCTTCGTGGCATCGACCTTCGTGATGATCATCGTTGGCCTCGTCCGATGCGCTGGTGGCTGCCCCGCGGCAGAAGCGATCCCTCCGGCGAACGAGCTCGCGACCGTCGCCGGGTCCGTCTCCCTGTTCGTGATCCTCCACGCCTTCTCGTCGGGATCGACCGCGCTCACCGGTGTCGAGGCCATCTCCAACGGGGTCCCGGCGTTCCGCAGGCCGCAGGCGGCGAACGCCGCGACCACGCTCAGCATCCTGGGCGTCGTGAGCATCACGATGTTCCTGGGGATCTCGTGGCTGGCCACGCACGTCCAGGGGATCACGATCTCCGAGGACCGTTCGGTGGTCGCCCAGATCGCGTACGCGATCTTCGGGGGTGGCATCGGCTTCTACCTCATACAAGCCTTCACGGCCGCGATCCTCATCCTCGCGGCCAATACCGCGTATCAGGACTTCCCTCGGCTCTCGTCGATCCTCGCGCGGGACGGGTTCATGCCGTCACAGTTCAAGAACCGCGGCGATCGGCTCGTGTTCTCCAACGGCGTGATCGTGCTCGCGGTGCTCGCCGGCGCGCTGATCTACGCCTTCGATGCCAACCTGTCCCGACTGATCCAGCTCTACGTGGTCGGCGTCTTCACCTCCTTCACGCTCTCCCAGGCCGGGATGGTTCGACACTGGCGCAAAGAGCGGAACGGTGGACGCGTCCCGCGGGGATGGCGCCGGTCGATCATCATCAATGGCGTCGGTGCCGCGACGACCGGCGTGGTCTTGGTCGTCATCACGGCCACGAAGTTCCTCCATGGAGCATGGATCGTGATCGTCTCGATGCCCTTCATCGTCGTCGGGCTGCTGGCGATCGATCGCCACTACCAGCACTTGGCGCGGGCGCTCCGCGCCCGCCGGCTGCCGATCGATCGTGACGTCAGACACCACTTCCTCTTCCTCGTTCGCGACCTCGGGCCCGCAACACACGAGGCGCTTACACAGGTCCGCGCCCTACGGCCTCACTCGGTGATCCCGCTCTACATCGGAGAACCCGACGGGTTTGCGGAGAGCGCCAAGGGCTGGGCGGAGGTGGCCGGCCGCTTCGGACCCCTCGAGCGACTCCTCGCGGACGGACAGAGGACCATCCCCGCGCTCCGCGAACGGCTTCGCGCAGAGGCGACCGACGAGCACATGTTCGTGACCGTGGTCGTGCCGGAGGTGGTCTCCGGGACGTCGTGGTGGCAGCTCCTCTGGAGGCAGCGCACTGCCTTCTTCCTGAAGGCCCGGCTCCTCTTCTCCCCGGACGTCGCCGTCATGGACATCCCGCTGGTGCCGGAAGAGCAGGAAGGGGCTGCCAGGCGTTCGAACGGGGAGTTCGAGAGCGGCCGGAGCGTGGTCCTCGTCCCCGTCTCGTCCGTCCATGACGGAACGATCCGCGCCGTGAACTACGCGAGGGCGCTCGGGTCGGCGCACATCGAAGCGCTGTACTTCGCCGCCGATCCCGAGGTCGTCCCGCACATCGCTGACGAGTGGTGGGATTCGGGGCTCGATGTGCCGCTGTCGTTCGTTGAGGCGCCATTCCGCGATCTCGGCCCTCCGCTCCTGGAAGAGATCCGTCGGCACACCGCGCGGCCTGACACGGTTGTGACGGTGGTGATCCCGGAGTTCCTCGTGACACGGTGGTGGGAGCACCTCCTCCACGGTCAGACCGCCCTGTTCATCAAGCGGCTCCTTCTCGCTGAGCCGAACACGGTGGTCGTGAGCGTTCCGTACCGGGTGCCGTATCCCGTGGGCGCTGAGGGACTCGAACCCCCGACCTTCGCCTTGTAAGGGCGACGCTCTTCCAGCTGAGCTAAGCGCCCGCACCACCACCATCGGCATGCCCGCACGCTCGGCACACCACGTCTCCCAGGGTGACGGACAAACGGGTGGAGCCGCAAGCCTCGCACCGATCCAGGCTCTCCTGCCAGTCGGGGCGGTCGTGTTGGCAATCCGGACAGATCAGGACCTGCGCGCCCCCGGCCACCGCCCTGGCCCACGGTACCGCGCGCTTGTCAGGGTCGAAGGTGGGACGGTGGCAGAGGAAGCAGCCCGGCCGGTCCGGCGGCCTCACGCCCGAGAGGATATCCCCTACAGGGCCTTCGAGTCGGGCTAGCTCGTCGACGAGTCCGCCAGGAACTGCAGCGTGTCCACCGCGCGATCCACCACGACCTTGTTCTCGGCGTACACACCCGCCACGCCACGCGTCGCCGTCGTGTGGACGATCAGCGTCGTCTCCGCGTCGAGCTCGATCAGGTACTCGTAATGGAGACCTGGCTCCCCGATCAGATCGACCGGGGTCTCGTACTCGACCCGCACCGCTCGATGACCGCGGACGAACAGATCCTCCTCCACGATGACGTCGGCCATCTCGGGGTCGAGCTCCTGCTCCCGGATCTGATCGAACGGGCCCCTGATCGCGACCTCCAGCGGATAGCCCCAACCCTCCGTCACGACGTTCCCCTGCGGACCGAACGGCTCCGGGGAGAACCACTGGCAGGCGTTCGCCGGGTCGGGAGCGCCGTCGAAGACATCCGTCGTGTACCAGTCGCCCGGGTAGGCGATCGAGTACCCACGCAGCGTGTTGGTGCACCGCTCCCAGCCTTCGGGGACGGCCCCGCCCTGCGGCGGCTTCGGGCGCGGGACCGCCGACCTCGAGGCTTCCCAGACGACGACGGCCGTCAGTGCGAACACCGCCGCGGCCAGGAGTCCCGCCGTCACCCGGCGCCGCACGTCTGCGCCGCGGGACCGGAAGACGATGACGCTCGGCTCGATGTCGGGTCGGTTCTTCGTGGCACGCATCTCGATCTCCTTCCACAGGTCGGGTGGAGCGCTGGTCTCGATCCGTCTGAGCTGCTCGCGGATATCAGGCATCGTCGTCTCCCAGGAGGTCTCGAAGTCGGTTCCGGCCGCGGTGCAGGTGCACGGCGACCGTGGATGCGGACGTGCCGAGCACCTCCGCGATCTCGCGGATCGGTCGGTCCGCGTAGTAGTGGAGCACGACGGCCGCCCGCTGCTGCGCAGGGAGCTGTCGGAGAGCGGCGGTCACCTCCGCGGCGGGCTCGGGCAGCTCGTACATCGGCTCGGAGAGCGGGGGCGACTGCCTGCCGCGCTCCTTGAGCTCGCCGGCCGCGATCCGGAACGCCGCTCTCCAGATCCACGCGAGGGGATCCCTGATGCCCGCGCCGCGTCGGAGCGCTTGCGCGAAGGCCTCGGACTCGGCGTCGCTGGCGATCTCGCGGTCGCCGCTGAACGCGACGAGCGCCCACCAGAGACGCTTCCCGTGCTCGCGGTAGAGCACCTCCAGGTCATGTCGCGCGCTCACCATGACGTCCATGCCCTTCAGGGGCGGCCGGCAGCCGTGACATTTACACGCCGGCCCGTACCGTGCAGCGCCGAACGCGGAGCCTCCCGCCATCCTCCCCGCTATCCTCCGGCCGATGCCGGAGCGAACCGGGACCGCCGACCTCGTGATCACCGGGGCCGACGTGTGCACGATGGACGCGGCGCGCCGCTGGGCGGGCGCCGTGGCTATCGCCGGCGACCGCATCGTCGCGGTCGGCACCGAGCCGGATGTGAGGGATCGGTTCCCGGACGCGAAGGAGGTCCTCCACGTCCCCGGCCGGATGGTGCTCCCGGCGTTCCAGGACTCCCACCTCCACGCACCGTTCGCGGGCCGGTACCGCCTGCACGTGTCGCTGCACGACCTCCCGGGCGTGGACGCGTACCGCGACGCGGTCGCGACGTACGCCCGGGAGCACCCCGACGAGCCGTCGATCTTCGGCGGCGGCTGGCTCATGGCTCACTTCCCCGGTGGCACGCCCACGAAGGACCTGCTGGACGACATCGTGCCCGACCGGCCCGTCTTCCTGTTGAACCGCGACGTCCATGGCGCGTGGGTGAACTCGAAAGCATTGGAGCTGGCCCACATCACACGCGAAACGCCGGACCCGTGGGACGGTCGGATCGAGCGTGAGCCCGCGACGGGCGAGCCCACCGGCACGCTGCACGAAGGCGCGGCCTACTCCTTCGCCGATACCCACCTCCGGCCTCCGCCGCGCGAGGAATGGGAGCGGGCGATCCTCCTCGCACAGGAGCACCTCCACGCCCTCGGCATCACGGGATGGCAGGACGCCTGGGTCACGCCGGCCACCGAGGAGGCCTACCGGTCGCTCGCCGAGCGCGGCGAGCTCACCGCCCGCGTGGTCGGCGCGCTCTGGTGGGACCGGCATCGCGGCCTCGAGCAGGTGGAGGAGCTCGAGGCGCGGCGCGACCGTGGCTCCGTGGGGACCTTCCACCCCACCACCGTGAAGATCATGTGCGACGGCGTGCTCGAGAACTACACGGGGGCGATGCTCCGGCCCTACTGCGACGCGGCCGGTCACGAGACCGACCAGACGGGGATCACCTACCTCGACCATGAGCAGCTGACCGAGGCGGTGGTCGCCCTGGACGCGAAGGGCTTCCAGGTCCACATGCACGCCATCGGCGACCGGGCGGTCCGCAACGCCCTGGACGCATGCGAGGCGGCCCGGACCGCGAACGGCGCCAGGGACTCCCGCCACCACATCGCCCATCTCCAGGTGATCCACCCGGAGGACGTCCCGCGGTTCCGGCAGCTGGGCGTGATCGCGAACTGCCAGCCCTACTGGGCCCAGCACGATCCGCAGATGGACGAGCTCACCATCCCCTTCCTGGGGTCGGAGCGGGCTCCCCTGCAGTACCCGTTCGCCGCGCTCCACGGATCCGGGGCCATGCTCGCGTTCGGCTCGGATTGGTCCGTATCGACGGCGAACCCGCTGGAGGAGATGGAGGTCGCGATCAGACGGGCCGACCCCTCGACCAGGGATATCCGGCCGTTCCTCCCCGAGCAGTGCCTTCCGCTCCCGCTCGCCCTGGCCGCGTTCACCAGTGGTTCGGCTCACGTCAACGGCGACGACGACGCCGGCTCGATCCGAGAGGGGAACCGAGCCGACCTGGTCGTGCTGGACCGGAACCTCTTCGATGTCCCGGACGCCACCTTGGCCGAGGCCCGGGCGGAGCACACGATCGCCGCCGGTCGCGTCGTCGCTTCTCCCGACTGAGGCGTTGGTTGCGCGAACCGGGCCCGTTCGTCAGACTCCCACGGTCGGTCCGACCGGGATGGGGGTGCCGCAGGGCGTGCTGAGCGAAGAAGGTTCGGTCGAGCTTGTCGACGTCACGAAGCGATTCGCCGACGTCGTCGCCGTGGATGCTCTCTCGCTCCAGGTCCAGCCGGCCGAATTCCTGTCCCTCCTCGGCCCCTCGGGTTGTGGGAAGACCACCACCCTGCGGATGCTGGCCGGGTTCGAGGAGCCCACGGCGGGCGAGATCTTCATCTCCGGCCAGGCTGTCCAGGGCACGCCGCCCCACAAGCGGAACGTGAACACGGTCTTCCAGCACTTCGCGCTGTTCCCGCACATGAGCGTGGCGGAGAACGTCGCCTACGGCCTCCGGCAGAAGAAGGAGGACAAGTCCCAGATCGCCCAGAAGGTGGGCGAGGCGCTCGAGATGGTGAAGATGTCGCCGCTCGCGAACCGGAAGCCGCGCCAGCTCTCCGGCGGCCAGCAGCAGCGGGTCGCCCTCGCCCGGGCCCTGGTCAACCGGCCGAGCCTTCTCCTCCTCGACGAACCGCTCGGCGCCCTCGACCGCAAGCTCCGCGAGGAGATGCAGATCGAGCTGAAGCTCCTGCAGTCGCAGGTCGGGCATCACGTTCATCTTCGTGACCCACGATCAGGGCGAGGCGCTGTCGATGTCGGACCGCATCGCCGTGATGCTGGACGGCCACGTGGAGCAACTCGCCGACCCCGACACGATCTACGACTCCCCGGCCTCGGCCTTCGTGGCCGGGTTCATCGGGCAGCAGAACTTCTTCGAGGGAACAGCCCGCGAGCAGGGCAGTCTCGTAGAAGGTGATGGATGGACGATCCGCTCGTCGAACCAGTCTCCGGACGCGGTCGACGGCCGGCCCGCCCTGGCCGCGATCCGGCCGGAGGCGGTGCAGCTCCGGGAGGAGCAACCGGGGGACCCGGTGAACTCGGTCCCCGGGACGCTGGCCGGCATCTCGCACCTCGGCGACGTGATCCAGTTCGTGGTCCTCACGAAGGAGCAGAAGGAGATCCTCTGCCGGCTCCCCCGTCCGAGGGCACCGAAGCTCGAAGTGGGCGGCGACGTCTGGTGCACGTGGGAGCCCGACCTGGTCCACGTGTTCGACGCGGGACAGGCGGCGGTGGTCCTCGCGGACCCGGCCGCGACCGGAACCGATGGATAGGAGGCACCGGATGAAAGATGAGTTGGAAGGCGTGAAGATCCTCGCCTCGCGGGCGACGGCAGAGCGCATCACGCGACGGCACTTCCTCGCAGGCTCGGCCGTGGCGGTGTTCTCGAGCGGGGTCCTGCTCGCGGCGTGCGGCGAGGACACGCCGGAGCCGGGGGCGGCGGCGGAAGCCCGTCGGCCGGCGGGGAGATCGAGGACCGGCTGAACTTCTTCCACTGGGCGGAGTACGACGACCCGGAGGTCTTCAAGGACTTCGAGAACGAGTTCGGTGCGACCACGAAGATCGACGTGTATGCCTCGAACGAGGAGGCGATCGCCAAGCTCACGGCGGCTTCGGGCACCACCGGCTACGATCTCGTCATCCCGACCGGTGTGTACATCCCGCAGATGGTCGAGCTCGATCTCCTCGAGGAGCTGAACCTCGATCTGATCCCGAACTTCGAGAACGTCGACGAGATCTACCGCGACCAGCCCTGGGACCCGGGGAACAAGCACTCCGTGTGCAAGGACTGGGGCTCGACCGGGTGGATCTACGACACGACCAAGGTGTCCGCGACGATCGAGACGTGGAACGACTTCATCACCGTCGCGCAGGGTGAGGCCAGCGGCCAGACCTCGGTCCTGGACACGCCCGGCAACCTGGCCGGGATCTACTTCTGGGCGAACGGGATCAACTGGGCGACCACCGAAACAGCCGACCTCGACGCGTGCGAGGCGTTCACCGTCAACGAGCTGGCGCCGCACATCAAGGCGTACGACTCGTATCCGGGGATCGCGCTCACCGAGGGCAAGTACGCGCTCTCGCACGCGTGGAACGGCGACGCGCGCCAGGGCCTGCTCTCGACCGACGAGCCCGATCGGTACGTGTGGGGCCTCGGAGCACCGGTGACCGAGCTGTGGATGGACAACTGGTGCCTGGTGAAGGGAGCACAGAACCCCAACGCGGCCCACGCGTGGATCAACTTCATCTGCGATCCCGAGGTGTCGTTGAAGGACCTCGCGTACCACGGCTACAACACCGGGATCGTCGGGGTTCAGGAGGAGGCCGAAGCAGCGGGTCTGGAGTTCCTCGACCTGGTCTTCTTCTCCGACGAAGAGGTCGCGACGATGGACCCCGGCGCCGTGAACGAGGCGCAGCAGCGCCTCGTGGACATCTGGAACAAGGCGAAGGCCGCCTCGGGAGCCTGATCCCGAGGTGTCGAGGGCGTATCGGCCGGTGAGCGCCGGGGCGGGCGTCGCACGCCCGCGTCGGCGCGCGCCGCGGTTCACGCTGGCGATCCCGGCGTGGCTGTTCTTCCTGCTGTTCTTCGCGGTCCCGGTCCTGCTGATCGTGTGGTACTCGTTCGGCTACAAGCCCGACATCTTCCGGGTGATCGCCACGGACCAGCCGTCGTTCGACCGGTACGTCGAATCGTTCTCGGCCACGTTCCGCGACGTGTTCAGCGGCACCCTGCGGATCTCGATCACGGGCACGATCTTGTGCCTGCTGATCGGGTTCCCGTTCGCGTACTGGCTCGCCGTCAAGGTGCCGCCGCGCTGGCGAGGACTGCTCCTCGGCCTGACGATCGTGCCGTTCTGGACGAACTTCCTCGTGCGCACGCTCGGCTGGCTGATCCTGCTCCAACCGAACGGCGCGTTGTCGAGCGTCCTGCAGGATCTCCACCTGATCGGTGGGCCCCTGGACGTCCTCGACACGCGCGAGGCGGTCCAGCTCGGCGTGGTCTACAACTACCTCCCGCTGATGATCTTCCCGCTCTTCGTCGCGCTGGATCGCCTCGATCCCGCGCTCCGTGAGGCCTCGAAGGATCTCGGCGCGAACCGCTGGAAGACGTTCCGTCAGGTCACGCTGCCGTTGTCGATGCCCGGGGTCGTCGCCGGGCTCCTGCTCGTCTTCATCCCCCTCACGGGCGACTACATCACCGCGGCCGTGCTCGGTGGCGCGAAGGGCAACATGGTGGGGGCGCTCGTGGCCAGCCAGTTCAACACGGCGCAGAACTGGGCCCTCGGATCGGCGATGGCGGTGATCCTGATCATGATGATCCTCGGGGCAGTGGCGATCTTCGCGGTCCTGGGATTGGTCGGACGCGCGCTGATCCGACGCGCGCGGCGGGTCGATCTGGTCGTGGAGCCGGCGTGAGCGCCACGACGACCGTCCTCCGTCCGAAGCGCGACGTCACGAACGGGCTCCTCGCCGTGTGGGGTGTCATCGTCTTCGTGTTCCTCTTCCTGCCGATCGTCATGATCGTGATCTACTCGTTCAACGACGGCCGTGCGCTGGTGGTCTGGAACGAGTTCGGATTCAAGCCGTACACGGACGCCCTGAACAACCCCACGATCCGTGGCGCGATCTTCACGTCGATCCGCGCCGCCGCCGGAGCCGCGGTGATCGCGACGATCATGGGCACGCTCGCCGGGATCGCGCTCGCGCGCCGCCCGGGCAAGTGGACGATCGGCTTCCTCGCGCTCGTGTTCCTCGTGCTCGTGACGCCCGAGATCGTCGACGCGATCGCGCTCCTGATCTGGTACGTGAAGCTGGACGATCTCGTCGGCGGGCCGTTCTCCCCCGACTTCTTCTTCAACTTCGGACTGATCCGGCTGTTCATCGGGCACGCGATCTTCGCGTCGGCGGTGGTGACGCTGATCGTGCGCGCGCGCCTCGCCGGCCTCGACGAGTCGCTGGAGGAGGCCTCGGCCGACCTCTACGCCTCGCCCGCGCAGACGTTCCGCAAGATCACGCTCCCGCTGATGATGCCCGCCGTGCTCGCGGGCGGATTGCTCGCGTTCAGCTTGAGCCTGGACAACACGATCATCTCGTCGTTCGTCTCCACGGCCGACGCCTCGCCGTGGCCGGTCTACGTGTTCAGCTCGCTCCGGAGCATCCTCCGGCCCTCGATCGCGGCGATGTCCACGCTCGTGCTCTTGCTGACGCTGTTCGCCCTGGCACTCGTGGCGATCGTGCTCCGCAGGAGTGGCGCATCCGACGAAGAGGCGTTCGCGATGATCGTGGGCGCGGAGGCGGCGCCGGGCGCGCCCGGAAAATAGGCGCTCGACCCGCGCTCAGGCGATCCCGGCTTCGACCTCGTCCTCCGAAGGCGCTCGCACGCCGCCTCGCCGATGCCGTCCGCCGGGCCTGCGTCCCTCTCGTACCCGCCACGCGGCCACCAGCATCGCCCCCACACCCAGGACCGGCGCGAGCGTCCAGACCGCCGCGTTCAGGATGGGCACCAGACCGACGGCGGCGAGGATCGCCCAACCGGCGAGGAACGCCTGCACGCGGCCGTGGGGGGCCTGGACGAGGGCCCGGCCGGCGCACCACGCCGCCCACGCGAGCCCGACCAACCACCAGAGGCCCAGGGACAGGAACAGCGCGAGGCCCAGCGGCACGCCGAGCACCGAGACCACGAGCGCCACGGCCGCGACGGGGACGCTGAGGACCACGAGGACCCCCCAACCCAGCGAGGCGAGCGGTGCCCCGCCGAGCGCGTCCGCGACCGCGTCGGCGCCGCGGGGCGCGAGCAGGACGAGTACGAGCCCGACGAGGAGCACCGAGATCGACGATCGCGATCGGACCCAGGAGCTCCCCGAGCACCGCGAGTGGTGCCTCCAACGAGAACCGCGTCCCGCCGCGCGTGTCCCCCGCAACCTTCGCGCCCGGCCGGATCCGGACCGGCTCACCGGCCAGCACGTCGCCGCCGACACGAGCGCTCTCGGCGAGTCGGATCACGCCGTCGGCGGCGATCACCGACCCGTTCACCTGGCCCGTCACGGTGACCGGTCCCTCGAGGACCACCACGTCGCCGGTCACCACGCCGTGCACCTCCACCTGGCCCGAGAAGACCACGACCTCGCCCACCCGTTCGCCCTGCGGCACGGTCACCGTCCCGGTGAAGACGATCTGGTCTTCTGCGGCGACCGCCGGCGGCGGGGTGTCCTGCGCGAGGGCGCGTGCAGGCGCGAGGGCAAGGATGCGGAGGCCGACGATGCCGAGGCCGACGATGCCGAGGCCGACGATGAACGGCCGGAAGAAAGGGAGGCTGCGGACACGCATGCGCGGGCATCCTACCGGCGCCCTCCCGCGTGTCGGGAACACCCGGTAGGTTGTGGGACGTGACCCTCGAGGTCTTCTCTCCCGCCGTCCGCGACTGGTTCCGGACCTCGTTCGAGGCGCCCACGCGCGCCCAACGCGACGGGTGGAAGGCGATCGCCGCCGGCGATCATGCGTTGGTCCTCGCCCCCACCGGTTCGGGCAAGACGCTCGCCGCGTTCCTCTGGGCGATCGACCGACTCTCCTCCGAGCCGCCGCCCGACGACCCCTCGGCGCGGACGCGGGTGCTCTACGTGTCACCCCTGCGTGCGCTCGCGGTCGACATCGAGAAGAACCTCCGCGCCCCCCTCGCCGGGATCCAGCACGCGGCCGACCGGCTCGGGACACCGCTCGCCCACGCGCCGGTGGTCGCGATCCGCAGCGGCGACACGCCGGCGCGGGATCGGCAACGCCTGATCCGGCGCCCGCCCGACATCTTGATCACCACGCCGGAGTCGCTGTACCTGATGCTCACTTCGTCCGCCCGCGAGACCCTCCGGGGCGTGCGGACCGTGATCGTCGACGAGATCCACGCGATGGCGTCTTCGAAGCGCGGCTCGCATCTCGCCCTGTCCCTCGAGCGGCTCGAGGAGCTCTGCGACGTGCCGCCGCAACGGATCGGACTGTCCGCCACGCAACGGCCGCTCGAGGAGATCGCGCGGTTCCTCGGAGGATCGATCGACGGGGACGAGCGGCCCGTGACGATCGTGGACGCCGGGCATCGCAAACCGATGGAGCTCCAGGTCGTGGTGCCCGTGGAGGACATGGGCGGCGGCATCGCCCTGGACGCGCGGGCGCCGCGAGCCCCAAGAACCCAAGAGGACGAAGGCCCCGGCGACCGGCAGCCGGGACGCTCGATCTGGCCGTCGATCCATCCGGCGCTGCTGGAGCTGATCCGCGCGCACCGATCCACCATCGTCTTCACGAACGCGCGACGGTTGGCCGAGCGCCTCGCGGCCAGCTTGAACGAGCTCGCCGAGGAGGACCTCGTGCGCGCGCATCACGGCTCGCTCGCGCGAGAGCAACGGCTCGAGGTCGAGGACGCCCTGAAGGAAGGCCGGCTGCGCGCGATCGTCGCCACCTCCTCCCTCGAGCTCGGCATCGACATGGGCGCCGTGGACCTGGTGATCCAGGTGGAGTCGCCGGGGTCGGTCGCGAGCGGGCTGCAGCGGATCGGCCGGGCCGGCCACCAGGTGGGTGAGCCCTCGCGTGGACGCATCTTCCCCAAGTTCCGGGGTGACCTGCTGGAGGCAGCCGTGGTGGCCGAGCGGATGCTCGCCGGCGAGATCGAGCACACGCGCTACCTGAGGAACCCCCTCGACGTGCTCGCCCAGCAGATCGTCGCCATGTGCGCCGTCGAGGAGCGGGGGGTCGACGAGCTCCTCGAGACGATCCGCCGCGCGGCACCGTTCGCCGAGCTGTCGAAGGACGTGTACCTCGCGGTGCTGGACATGCTCGCCGGGCGCTACCCGAGCGACGGGTTCGCCGAGCTCCGGCCCCGGGTCGTCTGGGACCGGGCCGCCGCCACCGTCCGGGCTCGTGACGGCGCCGGCCGGATCGCGATCACGTCGGGCGGCACGATCCCCGATCGCGGCCTGTTCGCGGTCTTCCTGGTCGACGGCCCTCGGGTCGGCGAGCTCGACGAAGAGATGGTGTACGAGAGTCGCCGAGGCGACGTGATCGTGCTCGGTGCCTCGGCCTGGCGCATCGAGGACATCACGCGCGACCGGGTGATCGTGACGCCGGCGCCCGGCGAGCAGGGACGGATGCCGTTCTGGCACGGCGACAAGCCCGGCCGTCCGATCGAGCTCGGCCGCGCGGTAGGCGCGTTCACCCGCACGCTCCGCGGCTCGCGACGCGACGCCGCCCTGGAGCGGCTCCACCGTGATGTGGGCCTCGACGAGCTCGCGGCGGCGAACCTCGTGTCCTACCTCGAGGAGCAGATGGAGGCGACCGGCGCGGTCCCGGACGACAAGACCGTCGTGGTCGAGCGGTTCCGCGACGAGGTGGGCGACTGGCGGATGTGTGTGCTGTCCCCGTTCGGCTCGCGCGTGCACGCGCCGTGGGCGATGGCGATCGAGGCCCGGATGCTCGAGCGGTTCGGGCCGGGCGCCCAGGTCCTGTGGAGCGACGACGGGATCGTGGTCCGGCTGCCGGAGGCCGTCGACCGCATCCCCGCCGAGGAGCTGCTGTTCGATCCCGATTCGATCGAGGCCGCGGTGGTGCAGGCGGTGCCGCAGACGGCCATGTTCGCCAGCGTGTTCCGGGAGGCGGCCGCGCGAGCGTTGCTGCTCCCCCGGCGACGACCGGGCCAGCGCACACCCCTGTGGCAGCAACGGCAGCGCTCGGCGGACCTCCTCGCGGAGGCGTCGAAGTTCCCGGACTTCCCGATCCTGTTGGAAGCCACGCGGGAATGCCTCCGCGACGTCTTCGACGTCCCCGCGCTGCGCGAGGTCATGGCGGACCTCCGGTCTCGCCGCACGCGCCTCGTGGCGGTCGACACCGAGCATGCATCGCCGTTCGCGCAGTCGCTGCTCTTCCGGTGGGTGGGCGTCTACATGTACGAGGGCGATGCTCCGCTCGCCGAGCGGCGCGCCGCGGCGCTGACCCTCGACCGCGACCTGCTCCGCGAGCTCCTCGGCTCGGAGGAACTGCGGGAGCTGCTCGACCCGCGCGCCCTCGACGAGGTCGAGGCGGAGCTGCAGCGCCTGGGCGAGGACAGGGGCGCCCGCTCGGCCGATCATCTTCACGACCTCCTCCGCACGCTCGGCGACCTCACGGATACGGAGATCGCACGCTCGCGTCGAAGGCGCCGACGCCTCGGCCTTCGTCGAGCAGCTCGTCGCCGACGGACGAGCGATCCGGATCCGGATCGCCGGGGACGAACGCCTCGCCGCGATCGAGGACGCCGCCCGGCTCCGCGATTCGTTGGGGATCTCCCTGCCGATCGGCTTGCCCGGCGCGTTCACGGGCTCGACCGACCGGCCGCTGGAGGGACTCGTCCGTCGCTACGCCCGGACCCACGGACCGTTCGTCGCCGCGGAGGTCGCCGCTCGGCTCGGCGCGTCGGTGGAGCGCGTGCAGGAGGCGCTCGCCGCGCTCGAAGCCTCCGACGCGGTCGTGCGCGGCGAGTTCCGTCCCGGCGGCTCCGGCCGGGAGTGGTGCGATCCCGACGTGCTCCGCCGCCTCCGGCGCCGCTCGCTCGCCCTGCTCCGGCGCGAGGTCGAGCCGGTCGACGCCGCAGCGCTCGGCCGATTCCTCCCCGCGTGGCAGGGGGCCGACCGGCCGCGGGGGGACGTGGACGCGCTCGCCGACGCGATCGCGAGGCTCCAGGCAACGTCCGTGCCCGCGTCCATCCTCGAGACCGACGTCCTGCCGGGTCGTGTCCGCGGCTACCGTCCCGCCGATCTCGATGCGCTCGTGGCGAGCGGCGACGTGGCGTGGGTCGGCGCCGGACCGCTCGGGACCGACGACGGCCGCGTCACACTCGTGTTCCGGTCCGATGCGCCGTCGCTGCTCCCGGCCGGTCCACCGAGCCGCCCGGACGGCGAGCTGCACGACGCCCTCCGCGCGCATCTCTCGGAACGAGGGGCGTCCTTCTGGACGGACCTCGTCACCGCCGCCGGCACCGCGGACGAGCGGGTGCTGCTCGCCGCCCTCTGGGACCTCGTCTGGGCAGGTGAGGTCACGAACGACACGCTCGCGCCCCTCCGCGCCTTCGTCCGTGGCGCCTCCGCGAAGATCCGGACGAAGGGGCCCGGGCGTCGGCCGCGGCCGGGTGCGCTCCGGCGTACGGGTCCACCGGCCGGAGCCGGCCGATGGTCGCTCGTCGCCGGGCTCCGGGAGCCGGCGCCGGCCACCACCGAGCGCGCCCACGCGCTCGCGCGCCAGCTGCTGGACCGCCACGGCGTCGTCACCCGCGAGGCGGTCCTGGCCGAGGGGCTCCCCGGCGGCTTCGTCGGCATCTATCCCGTCTTCAAGGCGATGGAGGAAGCCGGTCACGTGCGGCGCGGGTACTTCGTCGCGGGTCTCGGGGCGGCGCAGTTCGCGCACCCCGGCGCCGTGGACCGGCTCCGGGCGTTCCGGCCCGCCAGCGTCGACGGCGATCAGGACGAGGAGGCCGGCGGCACCCTCGTGCTCGCGGCCGCCGACCCCGCGCAGGCGTACGGGGCCGCGCTCCCGTGGCCTCCGAGCGAGGGGCGTCCGGCGCGCCAGGCCGGGGCCTACGTGGTCCTCGCGGACGGCGCGCCGGCCGCCTACCTCGAGCGCGGAGGCCGGAGTCTCCTCACGTTCGGCGCCGACCCCGCGGCATGGGTCGACGCCCTGGCCTCGCTGGTGAAGGACGGTCGGTTGAAGCGGATCCAGCTCGGCCGGATCGATGGCGAGGAGGCGTCCGCGCACCCCGCCGCAGCGGACCTCCGCGCGGCGGGCTTCGCCGACGGCTACCGCGGGCTGACCCTGCGCGGATGAAGCCGCCCACGTCCGAAGCAGGGTCGTTCGCCGCGCGCGGCGAGCGGTGGGCCGTCGCCGACCCCGCACCCGTTGGCCGCGGACGCGGCGGCGGCCGCGTTCGCGAGCGGAGGCAACGCCGTCGACGCCGCCGTTGCACGCCGCCGTGACGCTCGCCGTCGTCTCGCCGCACATGTGTGGGGTCGGCGGCGACCTCTTCGCCCTGGTCCAGAACCCCGACGGGAAGCTCGTGGCGATCGACTCGTCCGGCCGAGCGCCCGCCGGCGCCGATCCCGACGCGTTGCGCGCCGTCCACGGCACCACGATGCCCGAGGCCGGCCCGGCCACGATCACGGTGCCGGGGGCCGTCCGGGGATGGGAGGCCCTGCACCGCCAGGGCGCCGTCCGGCCATGGGCGGAGGCGTTCGGAACCGCGATCGAGGCCGCCGAGGGATCGCCCGTCTCCCGCGATCTCGCCGGGAGCATCGCGCGGCGCGCCGATGAGCTCCGCTCGGATCCCGGATTCGCGGAGGTGTTCTACGCGGACGGTGTCCCGTCGGAGGACACCCTCCTCCGGCAGCCGGCCCTGGCTCGGACGCTCGCAGCGATCGCAGACGACGGTGCCGACGCGCTCTACACGGGCGATCTCGCCGGCCGCTTCGTGTCGGGCCTCCGTGCCCTCGGCACGCCGATCTCCACGGAGGACCTCGCCGCGCACACCGCGGACCTCCTCCCGCCGCTCCGGGGGCGCTACCGGGACCTCGACGTATCGGTGACGCCGCCCCCCTCCCAGGGCTTCGTGCTCCTGGAGGCACTGGCCGCCGTCGAGCGTCTCGACATCGACCCCGACCCGATCGGCGCGGATGCGGCGACCCTCGCCCGGATCCTGATGGCGGCCTCCTCCGATCGCGACCGTCACCTGGCCGACCCCGCGGCGATGACGATCCACGTCTCGGGACTCCTGGACGACGGGCACATCGCCGCCCTGTGCGACATCGTGCGTGGCGGCCTCGCCGGACATCTCGACGGACATCTCGACGGACATCCGGCCACCGACCCGGTTCCGCCGCGCGTCCCCGGTGACACGATCGCGCTCGTCACGGCCGACGCCGACGGGTGGGGCGTCTCGCTGATCCAGAGCCTCTTCAGCGGCTTCGGCGCCGGGATCCTCGAGCCCGCGACCGGGATCATCCCCCACGATCGGGGCGGCTGCTTCACGCTCGAGCCGGGGCACCCGAACGAGCTCGCGACCGGGAAGCGGCCGGCGCACACGCTGATGCCCGTGGCCGTCCACCGAGACGGCGTCCTCGCGGCGCTGGCCGGGACGCGCGGCGGCCACGGCCAGCCGCAGATCGACCTGATGACGTTGGTCCGCGCTTTCGACCTCGGCCTGGAGCCCGCCGGGGCCGTGGCCGCGCCGCGCTGGCTCGTCGGAGGGATGTCGCCGCTCCGCGGGGAACCCTGGATCGAGGTGGAGGGCGCCGTGCCCGCCCCCGTCCGCACCGCCCTCGCCGCCGACGGCTTCCAGGTCCGGCCCCTCGATGAGCTGGATCGGGCCGTCGGGCACGCCATGCTGCTCCGGGCCGATCGGGGGACCCTCCTCGTGGGGAGCGACCCACGGGCGGACGGGGGAGCTCGAGCTTCCTGACCACCGTTCGGCCCCTTGGCAACGCCGGGGCCATCTCGCAGACTAGCCCCGATGTCGCCACGACTGCTCCCCGCGGGAGGTGGGCTCCGGCGCGTCCTGGACGTGCTCGGCGGCGCCGACACGATCGTCTGGGAGGCGACGCTCGAGCCCGGCCGATTCACCTCCGTCTCCGACACGGTCGAGGGTCTGCTGGGCTCCCCCCCGAGCGCATGGATCGACGACCCCGACTCCTGGCTCGGCCACGTCCACCCGGAGGACCGCGATCGCGTGGTGGAGGCGTGGACGAAGGCCGCCGAGGGCGAGCGGCTGGACGTGGAGTACCGCTTCCTGACCGAGGACGGCGACGAGACCTGGCTCTGGCACATCGGACAGCTCATGCCCGCCCCCGTCCTCCCACGCCAGCGCCTGCGAGGCCTGATCGTCGACGTCACGGAACGACGCCGGTTGGAGGTCGAGCGGGTCGAAGCGCTCCGCGACGTGAGCGAAGGGCGCACACGCGAGGCCGCCTCGCGATGGGTGGAGGCGGAGGAACGGTTCCGCGCGCTCGAGGAGCAGATCCCCGCGATCACCTATCTCGACGCGATCGACGGTCCGCAGAAGACGCTGTCGATCAGTGAGCAGACCACGACGATCCTCGGCTACTCGCCCGAGGAGTGGTACGCCGACACGGATCTGTGGAAGAAGCTCGTGCACCCCGACGACGCGGACCGGCTGGACGCGGCCGAGCGATCGGGCGGATTCGCGGGCGGCATCGAATACCGGGTCCTCACGAAGGACGGTCGTACGGTCTGGCTCCACGACCGCTCCCGGCTGATCACGGACGGCGAGGGCGTGCCGCGATACTGGCTCGGGGTGCTCGTCGACGTCACGGACCGTCGCCGGGTGCACGAGCTCCGCCACGAGCTCGCCAGCGAGCGGGAGCAGAGCCTGCGCCTGGCCGCCGCCGACGAGGCCAAGACGATCGCGATGCAGGCCGTCTCACACGACATCCGCACGCCGCTGGCCGCGATCTTGGGTCTCGCGATCACCCTCGAGAACAAGGCGGACGACATGTCCCCCGAGGACGTCCGCGATCTCTCGTCACGGATCGTGCAGAACTCCCGGCGGCTCGACCGGATCGTCACGGACCTGTTGGACCTCGATCGCCTCCAGCGGAAGGGCCTGATGGCGCGGCTGCGGCCCGTCGACCTGGGTGCGCTCGTGCGCCAGCTCGTGACGCGGACCGAGGCCGTGACCGAGCGCCGGCTGCAGCTCGACACCGGCCCGGTGCATGTGCAGGCGGACCCGACGATGGTCGAGCGGATCGTCGAGAACCTGCTCGCCAACGCGGTGAAGCACACGCCCGGCGACGCACGCATCTGGATCAGGGTGGAGCGCACCGACGAGGGAGCCCTCATCGCCGTCGAGGACGACGGGCCCGGGATCGCGTCGGAGGACCGCGATCGGATCTTCGACCCGTTCGTCCAGGGGCCCAGCCCCCGACCCGGGGGGGCGGGGGTGGGCCTGGCCCTGGTGGCGAAGTTCGCCGAGCTCCACGACGGCCGGGCGTGGGTCCAGGAACGGGGAGGCGGCGGCGCGTCCTTCCGGGTTTTGCTCGCGTTCGAGCCCAGGCCGGAGGATCTGCTCGTGCTCCCGGAGGATCCTCAGGCGACCGGGACGGATTCCTCGCCGGAGGAGAGCCAGGCGTAGGCCTCGTCCTCCTGCGCGAAGTGCAGCCGGAGGATCGCGTAGAGACCGTAGAGCACGCGGCGGAGGTCGACGAGATCGTCCGACGTCGGGCCATCCTCGGGGAGCTCGTCGAGGAGCTGCCGGAACACCCGCGCGAGGTGCGAGATCTCCAGGTGCGCCCTCGCCATCGAGCTCATCGGGTCCTCGCCGCCGAGGAGTCGGGCGACGACCGGATAGACGGCGGCCTCCTCCTCCTCCTCGTGCTGCGGGAGGCGTTCCACGACGAACCGGCGCACGGCCTCGAGCTCGCGGCGCACCTCCCCCGGAGCGAGCTCCCCGAGCCGGTCCGCCACGGACCGCACCCGGGCGAGCTCGGGCGCGAACTCGCGGTGCTCGGCGCGGAACCGCTCGGCCACGTCCGTGGTCTCCCGACCGCCCGCCGGCCGCCCGCCGCTGCCGAGCGCCCGCAGCGCGTTGAGGATCGCGGCCACGTCGATCAGCTCCTGGATCAGCGCCCCCACCGCCGGTTGGAACAGACCGAAGGCGCCGCCGATCATGCACGCGAACGCCAGCCCCATCCCCAGGACGACGGACTGGATGGCGATCGCCCGCGATCGGCGCGCGATCGCGATCGCGTCAACGAGCCCGTCCAATCGATCCGCGACGAGGACGGCGTCGGCCGCCTCCGAGGAGGCCGTCGCGCCCCGCGCGCCCATGGCGACCCCGACGTCCGCGGCGGCGAGCGCCGGCGCGTCGTTCAGCCCGTCCCCCACCATGACGACCACGCCGGCTTCGCGCTCGGCCTCCAGGGCCTCGACCTTCTCCGCGGGATCGCGCTCGGACATGATCCGGTCGACGCCGAGCGCCGCGCCGACGGACTCGGCCACGTCGGGATGGTCACCGGTGACCATGATCACGCGCTCGATCCCGGCACGCCGGAGCGATCGGATCACCCGGGGGGCGTCGGGGCGGATCGGGTCGTCGATGATCAGGGCGCCCGCGACCATGCCGTCGATGGCCACGAAGACGCACGAGGAGCCGTCCAGCATCGAGCGCCGGCGCACCTCGCGCGCGCGCGCGGGCATCGGCGCTCCCTCCGACACGTAACTCGCCTTCCCGAGCGCCACGCGGTGTCCGTCGACCGTGCCCTCGATCCCGGATCCGTGGCGTTCCCGGACGTCGGTCGGGAAGGACAGCTCCAGGCCCCGGGCCCGAGCGGCCCGCACGAGCGCCGCGGCCAGCACGTGCGGCGAGACCTGGTCGAGTGAGGCGGCCAGCCGCAGCATGCCGTCCAGACCGAGCCCGTCCTCCTCGGCGAACGTCTCGATGTCGCTCACCTCCGGGACGCCGGAGGTGAGGGTCCCCGTCTTGTCCAGCACGAGGACCTTCGCGCGCGCGAGCGTCTCGAGCACGCCGCCGCCCTTCACGATGATCCCCCGATGCGCGGCGCGGGAGATCCCCGACACGATCGAGATCGGCACCGCCAGCAGCAGCGGGCACGGCGTGGCCACGACGAGCACCGATAGAGCTCGCGTGGCGTCGCCCGCCGCCCAGGCCACACCGGCGACGACGAGCGTGATCGGCACGAAGACCGCGGCGTACCGATCGGCCAACCGGACGAACGGAGCCTTCTGACGCTCGGCCTCCTGTACGAGCCGCACGATCCCGGCGTACGTGCTGTCCTCGGCGGTCGTCGTCGCCAGGAGGTCGAACGCGCCGCCCGCGTTCACCGCACCGGACCGGATCGGGTCCCCGGCGGCGCGTTCGACCGGGCGCGACTCCCCCGTGAGCGCCGACTCGTCCAGGACGGCGTGGGTCGAGGCGATCCCGTCGACCGGGATCACCGCGCCAGGCTTCACGAGCAGGCGATCGCCGCGCCGCACCTCCCCGACCGGTCGATCGACGAGACCTCCGTCCTCGTACCGAGAGACCGTCCGTGGAGCGCGATCGAGCAGCGCCGAGAGCTCGCGGTGCGCCC
This sequence comes from uncultured Actinomycetota bacterium, assembly GCA_963784055.1. Lineage (GTDB taxonomy): Bacteria > Actinomycetota > UBA4738 > UBA4738 > HRBIN12 > JAJNBA01. Next base: position 179,892 of record CAWAPY010000014.1, on the reverse strand, counting down.
GCCGGTCCGCGTAGGCCTCGAGCGCCTCGCCCGAGGCCAGCATCAGAGCGATCACCGCGCCGGCGAGGTACTCCTCCAAGGCGAGCGACCCTCCCATCGCGAGCAGCGCGATCACGTCGACGCCCGGCTGGCGCCGGAGCAGGCCGATCACCACATCGCGGAGCAGCGACACGAGGGCGATCGCGGTCGTGACGGCCCACGCGACGTTCGCGGCATCGGGGAGGCCAACCAGGTCAGGACGCCGCCGGTCGCGAGGCCCAGGATCGACGTCGCGAGCCAGACCCGAGACAGATCCCGGGAGCCGACGGCCATCCTCAGGCTCTCCCGAGGGTGGCGCGGACATGGAAGGTGCGTGCGACACCGTCCATCGCCATGTCCAACTCGTAGGAGAGCTGCTCCCCTTCCCGGCGGTACCGGCGGGCGATCTCGGTCACCGGCGAGCCGGTGGCGGTGCGGACGATCGCGGTGGACGCCAGGCTCACCGTGGTCCCGTCGACCGTCCCCTCGGCGATCTCGGCGACGCCGATCGGATGCGCCAGCGTGAGGTCCACGACGCCGTCGCCCACCGGGCGCAGCGTGCCTCGCTCGAAGTGGAGCGGAGCTCCGTCCGGGGTCCAGCTCGACTCCGTCACCAGGAGGAACTCGTCGCCGACGTGCTCGAAGGAGAGCTCCTCCGTGTAGCGGAACGGCGCCACCCCCGGGTAGACACCTTCCCCGTCGCCGCGCCAGGTGCCGAGCAGGAACGCGAGCGGTTCGAGCGCGACGGGAAGCTCGAGAGCCATGCGCCCGAAGCTATCACGGGCTCCCGTGGCGACCTTCGTGGAACCGCGGCGCGGACCTCGCGGCGGATCTCAGCGCGGGTGAGGCGATCCGCGACGATCTTCTGCAGATCGAGGAACGACCGCCAGCGCGCGTCGCCGTCGGCGTCCGGCGATCCGGTGGAGTGCATCTCGTGTGCCGGCTCGATCTTGTCGATGCGCTTGGTCACGCCGGCGAGGTGGTGCTCGAGCTTGGTGAGACGGTCGTTCAGGGCGGCGATCCGGTCGTTCACGACCATCTCGGCCGTGGGGGCGGAGACCGAGACCGTGAGGCCGCGTTCCGTGACGGCCACGGTTTCCTCCTGAGGGGCCACGTCGGCGTCCACCGACGCCTCGGGAGCGACCTGGCGATCGGCGTCGCTCTGCTGCTCCGGATCGTCGCCGCGGAGCTCCGCCTGGAGGTCCAGGAGGTTGGTGAGCACCTCTTCCTGGTATTCGCTCATCCGATCAGCCTTTCGGTCTCCCCCGACAGCGGTCGCCCCGTCCTCGTACGGGTGATGCTATGTCACCCCGTGCTCGCCGGCCAACCCGTCTTTCGGCTACGGTTCACCGGCTGTGCGAACCCTCGTTCGTCTGTCCGTGACCCCGGTGAAAGCCCTACGGCTTTCGCACCCTCGAGAGGCGGACCTCACCGTCGGCGGGATCCCCACGGACCGGCGCTTCTACCTGATCGACGAGGCCGGGGCGCTGTTCGACGCGTCCGACCTGGGGAGCCTCCTCCGGATCGTGCCCGACTACGACCCCGCGATCGAGCGGCTCCGCTGCACGTTCCCCGACGGCTCGGTGGTGGAAGGGACGGTCGAGGGGCTCGGCGCCTCCGTGACCACCGACTTCTTCGGGCGACCGGTCGAGGGTCGGCTCGTCACCGACGGGTTCTCCGAGGATCTCTCGTCCGCCCTCGGCCGCCCCGTCCGGCTGGTCCGCGTGACGCGGGACGGCGATGCGCAGGACGTGCATCCCCTCACCATCGTTTCGTCGGCGAGCGTCCGCGCCATCGGGTCCCACGGCGAACGGCCGGACCTCGATGCGCGCCGGTTCCGGATCCAGCTCGAGATCGACGGATGCGATCCCTACGAGGAAGACTCCTGGGACGGCGGTCTGGTGCGCGTCGGCGAGGCCACGATCCGCGTCCGCGGGCAGATCCCCCGCTGCATCGTGACCACGCTCGGTCCCGACACCGGCGTCAAGGACTTCACGACGCTGAACCTGATCGCCCGCTACCGGCCGCGGATCGAGGGGCGCAAGGGGTTGCCGTTCGGGATGTACGCCGAAGTGGTCGACCCCGGCCGCGTGCGGGTGGGCGATCCGGTCGAGCCGCTCAGCGCTCGTCCGACGGAGGCGACGTCCGTCGCCGGTCGGTGAAGAGCCACGAGAGCGCGAGCCACGTGACGATCGGCGCCGTGCCGAGGACCCCGAAGATGAGCCCGAACTTCAGGATGTCCACGATGACGTCCAACCCGGTGCCTCCGATCGTCGGCCGCGGACAGCCTACCCGAGTCGGAGCGCGCGAGGCTCCCTTCCGGTGGACCTGCGATAGCCTCGGCGCATGAGGCCGTGGGCGCGGTGGGCGATCCTCGCGGCCTCGGTCGTGGTGCTGGTGGTCCTGTTCATCCTCCTCCGGCCCGACGACGGGAGCGACGGCCCGTCGCCGACGCCCGTCGAGCCCGACCGTCACCGAGACCTCCTCCCCGAGCGACAGCCCCTCGCCAACGCCGTCCGAGAGCCAGGCCCCGGAGCGAACGGTGATCGAGGTGACGTATCGCGACGGAGCGGTGCAAGGTCCGACGTCGTTCACGGTGACCCAGGGCGACCGGGTCCGGCTCCTCGTGCACGCCGACGTCTCGGACGAGGTCCACCTCCACGGCTACGACCTGTCGGCCGATGTGACGCCCCAGGAGCGCCGCCCGGATCGACTTCGTCGCGAACGCGGCCGGCGTCTACGAGGTGGAGCTGGAGGGCGCCGGCGAGCCGCTGTTCGAGCTGGAGATCGTTCCCTGATCAGGCGAGGGACGATCCTCGCCGGCGCTCGTGGCGACGTTCCTCGCCACCGCCGCGCCGGCGTTCGCGCACGGTGATCTGGGCGGACGGACGGATCTCCCGGTTCCGCTCTGGCTCTTCGTCTTCGGCGCCGCGGCCGCGCTGATCATCTCGTTCGTCGCGCTCTCGGCGCTGTGGACGGAGCCCCGGTTCGAGGGCCGTGCCCTCCGCCGTGCCAAGCCCTCGTGGATCCAGTCGGTCCTCACGAACCGCGCCGCTGGAGTGGGTGATCCGCATCGCGATGCTGGTGTTCTTCCTCGTCGTGGCGATGGCGTCGGCCCGGAGGGCGGGCGCCACCGAGACGATCGGGCCGATCGTCGTCTTCGACTGGTTCTGGGTGGGGCTCCCGATCGCCCACGCGCTGCTCGGCAACCTGTGGGCCACTCTGTCGCCGTTCGACACGATCGGCCGACTCGTCGGGTTCGACGACGAGCAGGGATCGGCCGGTCGACCGTACCCGTCAGCGTGGGGCCGGTGGCCCGCGGCGATCCTGCTGTTCGGGTTCGTGTGGATCGAGCTGGTGGACCCGTTCGGAGACTTCCCCGGCCATCTCGGGATCCTGATCATGGTCTACACGTTGATCCAGATCGCGGGGATGCAACGGTTCGGGACGCCGGACGTGGCTCGAGAACGGGGAGGCCTTCGGCGTCTACTTCGGGCTGATCGCGGCGATGGCGCCGCTCGCCCGCGATCCCGATGGACGCGTCGTGGCACGCCCGTTCCTCGCCGGGCTCGCGCAGGTCCCGCCCCGACCGGGGCTCCTGCCCCTGATCATGGTCGCGCTCGGATCGACGACGTTCGACGGCTTCTCCCGATCGCGCCTGTGGACCGACGCCACGGTCGAGCTCGCCGGGCTCGCCCGCACCGCGGCGATCACGGCGGGACTGCTCGCCGTGATCGGGGTCGTGACCCTCGCCTACCTGGTGGCGATACGGGCGGCGGCCGGCGTGGTCCGCGGTGACTGGCGTTCGCTCGCGGTCCGGTTCGCTCCCTCGCTCGTGCCGATCGTGCTCGCGTACGTCGTCGCTCACTACTTCTCGTTCCTCGTCCTCGAGGGGCAGCTCGGGCTCCTCCTCCTGTCGGACCCGTTCGGCCTCGGCTGGGACCTGTTCGGGACGAGCGATTGGGTCATCAACCTCGCGCTCCTGTCGCCCACGACGATCTGGTACGTCCAGGTCGCCGCGATCGTGATCGGGCACGTCGGCGGCGTGGTGCTCGCCCACGATCGCGCGATCGCGATGTTCGAGCGCGGGGACGCGGTGCGGACGCAGTACGCGTTGCTCGCCGTGATGGTGCTGTTCACCGCGAGCGGTCTGTTGATCCTCTCCGGATGAGGGTGCTGCTCGCCCATCAGGGAGGGTGGGACGAGATCCTCCTGACGGTCGGACTCGTCCTCGGGATGCTGGGGTTGTCGCGATGGCGCCGTCGGAACCGGACCCCGACCGACCCGGCGCCGCCGGGGCCGGCCGCGGGAGGGAACGTCTGCGCGTACTGCGGTGCGTCGCTCACGCCGAACGACGTTCGGTGTCCGTCGTGCGGCTTCCGGACGCGCGGGGAACCATGAGCCCTCGTCTCCGGCCGATAGCATCCACCCGTGCCTGCCTTCGGACTGACCGGCGTCCACGTCCGTGGGTACCGGTCCCTGAAGGACGCGAGCTTCCGTCCGGGGACCATCTCCGCGATCGTCGGCGAGCAGAGCGCAGGCAAGTCGAACCTGCTCACCGCGATCTGGGCGCTCCTGGATCCTGCGGCCGCCCCGCTCGAGGCGAACGACCTGCCCGAGGACGGATCGGCCGTCGACGACGTCGATCCGGATCGTGGGGGAGCTCGCCGACGGATCGACGATCTCGGTGACCCGCACGCCCCCGGATCCCTCCTCTTCGGAGGGACCGGCCCGCCCCCCGGCCTTGTTCTTCCCCGCGGGTCTGCGCGACGGGACGATCGTCGCGCCTCCTGGAGATACACCGCCACCCGGCGGCGGAGCTCATCCGCGCGGCGGTCGACCGCGCGGCCACACACGGCTCGCCGGAGCGTCAGACGACCGCGTCGGCGCACGGGCTGGTGGCCGGACTGGAGTCGTGGCGAGAGGCGGGGATCACCGGCCTGATCGTCTTGATGGAGGAGCCCGAGCTCTTCCTTCCACCCCAGGCCCAGCGCTACCTCTACCGGCTGCTCCGAGCGGTCGCGGCCCAAGGCAACCAGATCCTCTACTCCACCCACTCGCCGGCGTTCCTGAACGTGGTACGACTGGACGAGCTCGTGTTCACGGAACGGCGGCCGAAGGTGGGGACGCTGTTGCTGCAGCCGGAGCCACTGCCCGCCGACGACGAATTCCGCGCGTTCTCGGAGTTCGATTCCTCGCGTAGCGAGCTCTTCCTCGCACGCGCCGCCGTCCTCGTCGAGGGGCTGACGGAGAAGCTCACGCTCCCCTTCGTGTTCGGGGCGCTCGGCCACGACCCGGATCGTGAGCGCATCTCGATCATCGAGTGCGGCGGGAAGGGGAACATCCCGCTGTTCGGCAAGATCAGCAGGGCGGTCGGTCTGCCGTTCGTGGCGGTCCACGACCGGGACGCGCCGGAAGGCTGCCGAGCCGAGTCACGCCGAGGGGCTGCTGAACGCGTTGATCGCCGAGGTCGCCGGCGAGGATCGGGTGGAGCTGGCGCCCGATTTCGAAGGGGTCGCGGGGATCCACGGTGACCGCCAGAAGCCGGCGCGCGCGTGGCGGCGGTTCGCCGACCTCGGTGCCGACGCCGTCCCGGCGCCGCTCGCCGAGGTCGTGGAGCGGGCGATGGCGCTCGCGCGTCGCGGATCCGACTGACCGGTCCGGAGCGGCGAGGTCAGGAACCTCCGCCGGCCATCTCGGCGGACTTCGCCGCCCGGTCGGCACGCTTGCGCTCGGTCTTCGCTTCGTCGGCCAGACGCTTGGCCTCCGACTCGGCCTCCCGGGCGGCGTTGACCGCGGCGGTGGCCTTCTCCTTCAGCTCCTCCGCCCGATGGCGGGCCTTCTCGGCGCTGCGTTCGGCCGCCGTCGCTCGCTGCTCGGCGGCCCGGGCATCGCGAGCCCGCTCCCGGCGCACCTGCGCGGGATCCTCCTCCGCCGGCTCATCGTCGTCGTCCCCGCCGCCGCCTTGGAGGACCTCGAACCCCTCGATCGCGCCGAAGCCGGCCGTGGGCTTCGCGTCCCGGTCGAGGACCCCGGCCTGGAGTCGCTGTCCCAGCTCGTCGTCCACCGACGCGGCGTCCAAGGTCGCGGCGATCGCGTCCCGATGGGCCGCGCCGCGCGTACCGATCGCGGCCACGCCGGCGTCGGTCAGCGATCCGGTCAGGGCCCGGCGCTCGTCGGTGGCTCGGCGGAGGTCCTCTCCCCCGCCGCCCGACAGCGCTTTGCGCTGGGCTCGCCGCAGCGCCTGCCCCGCTTCCCGGAGGCCCTCGACGTCCTCCGGCCGATCCCGGGCCGCGGCGTTCACGGCCCACGCCACGATGCTCGGCTTGCGGAGCTTCTTGACCGCGGCCGCGTCATCGGCCTTCCCCGCGTCCTTCAGCTCGCCGGCCAGACGGTCACGCGCCGCGATGAACTCCTCCGGCGGGAGCGCGTAGAGGTCGCGCATCTCCTGCGTGATCTCGGGCACGCTCAGGATCCCTCCGCGATGTCCACCGCCCGAGCGTACGGCATCGGCCGCGGGCGGATCGGCCCCGCAGTTTCCTCGTAGCTACGCCTGGGTACGAACCGAACGCACGGCGAGCGAGGAACTCCGAGGAGCCATCGCTCGGCTCTTCATCAGAGGCAACAACCCCGACGAAGGGAGCATCATGCTTGCAGCAGGGATCGGCAACATCGGGATCGTTGGCATCGTTGTCATCGTCTTGATCGTCCTGGCGGTCTTCGCCTTCATGAGGCGCGCCTGACCGTCCAGTCATTGCGAGCGAGAGTCCTCCGGCCGGTTGGTCGGAGGACTTTCTGCCGTCAGGCTCCTTGGCGGATCACCACGAGAAGCGCGGAGGCACCGGCCGACAGAGGGAGCGAGTCAGGCTGCGAAGCTTCCCTGCCTTCTCCCGCCTCAGCCGAACGATGTTCCGGAGCTGGCGCGGATCTCGGTCCAGGTCATAGAGCTCCTCTTCGCCGGTGCCGTATCGGACGAACGTGAATCTCCGTTTCCGGACCCCGCAGTAGGTCGGGACATCCGATGAGGATCGCAGGTGCTCCAGGACCACCGAACTGCGCATCGAGGACGACGTGCCGGTGATCACCCCTCTCATCGAGATGCCATCCACCGGAAGGGATGCCCCCGCGAAGTCCACGATCGTAGGGGCGATGTCGACGTTCGAAACGAGCGCGCTTGACACCGCTCCGGCGGGCACGCGCCCGGGAAGGCGGACCACCATCGGAACGCGGATCGACTCCTCGTAAGGGACCATCTTCTTGCCGAGCCTGTGCTCACCGACCATGAGGCCGTTGTCGGAGACGTAGATGATGAGGGTGTTGCCGGCACGATCGGTGTCGCGGAGCGCCGTCACGACCCGCGAGACCATGTCGTCGACCGCGAGCAAGCTCTCCCAGCGCTTCCGCTGCTGCTTCGCGAGCTTCCGAGGATCGAGGAGATTCTGCCGTCGGACGAATCGAGGCTTGTCCGACACGTCGAGTTCGTTGACCGCGGGGCCGAAGGGGACGGGAACTCCGGAGAAGTCTCCCTTGTGACGCGGCGCCGGAGTCGCCGGATTGTGGGGCGCGAACGGCGCGACCACCATGAACAGAGGCGACCCTGCGGGAGTGCCACGGATGAACGAGGCGGCGCGGCGAGCGATCACGTCGGTCGAATAATCTCGGGGTTCAGAGCCGAACGGATGCCGTTCGAGGCCGTCGAACATGACGTAGTCGTAGTAGGCGTTGGTACCGGTGAACGCGAACCACTCGTCCCAGCCCGGCGGGACAGAGATGCCGACACCGTTGTAGCCGTTGAGGTACTTGCCGAACAACCCTGTCCGATAGCCGACCGCATCCAGCGCGGTGGCGATCGTGCTCGACTCCGATGGCCGGAACGCGTCCCACCCACCGTGCGGCCCCCAGTTGAAGTAGACGCCCGTGGTGTGCGAGTACCGCCCCGTGAAGATCGTCGCGCGCGAGGGACAGCAGAGAGGGTTGGTGACGATCGCCTGCTTGAGCTGCATGCCACCACCGATGAGGAGCCGTTGCACCTGGGGCATCACTTTGAGCGTGTCGTAGCGCTGATCGTCGGTGATCACCAGCACGATGTCCGGTCGGGAGGACTGCGCGTACGCCGGCCGAGAGATCATCTGCGCCACCAGGGATGACCCCTGCACCAACGCCGCCCCGGTGAGGACCGTCAGGACGCGGCGAGAGAGGCGTGAGGGAGTCCGGACCACGCGGTTCAAGGTTCCCTTCCTGTCTCTGGCAGCGAGCCGTTCCGTGGAAGGCTATTCCACCCAGATGGCCAGCCCGTTGGACCGGACCCGCTGATTCCTCTCTCGCGGATCCGGCCCTGAACCTACGGGTCTAGATCTCCGAACTCAGCAAGGAAGTCCACGACAGACGGGATGTCCAGTCGCTGGGTCATATCGTTCGAGCGGCAGATCGCGTCTCCCCAGCTCGTCACGGAGACGATGATGAGGGTGTCCTGCCAGAAGTGGGGTCCACCCGAATCTCCGAAGCAGGTGCCGCCACCTTCCGTCGAATTCGGATTCTGCTGAAGATGGAGGTTGTTCTGCGTGAGGCCACCGTACGGCGACTCCGAGAAGCGGCGCTGAAGGTCGACGATCTGGGTTGGAGGCGGGAAGCCCGTTTGGACGCCGTAACCAACCGCGACGAAGATGTCGTCCTGGATCTCGTGACTCGCCTTGAGCTCTGTCAGGAACCCCTCGCCCGTAACCGTTGGATACTCGCCCCCGAGGTTCACCGGCCGATCGAGGACAACGATGCCGACGTCGTTGCTCAACGTGTTCGGGCTGAAGTCTGGGTGCGTGAACGGGGTGCCGCTGATGCCTGTCGGGTTCTCCCTGAAGTCATCCGGAACCGTGATCTGGAAATAGGCATAGACGAGCGCCATCCCGTCGGTGCAGTGCGCGGCGGTCAGCACCACCGTCGGCGACAGGAGGGTACCGGTGCACCGATGTGAGTACTCCCCCTGCGTGTCGTAGAAGGCGAGCAGTCCCACGAACGGGTATCTGTTGCCCGTGTCCACGTGCCCGCCGGTGATCGCGGTCGCTGAGCTTGTCAGTAGCGTCAAGGAGAGCAGGGATGCCACGAACGGCAGCAGCAGGAGCCTCTTCATGAATCCTCCCTCGTCGAGATCCATCCTCGCCTCGGGGTCGTTACCCCTTCGGCGCTCTCCGAAACCGGGATCCCCATCGCCGCAGGGAGAACTCGGTGGGGCGGGCAGGACTTGAACCTGCGACCGACGGATTATGAGTCCGCTGCTCTGACCAACTGAGCTACCGCCCCGGAAGCCATCGAGCCTAGCGGGATGGTTCGGCTCGTGCGAGGTGCTCGTTCGACCATCCCCGAACCCGGGCGCCTCTGGGTCGTTCCTCTTCCGGTGCGGGATGCTGTCCGGCACGATGCGATTCGCCCTCGTCACGGAGCTCATCGAATGGGTCCGGCCGTTCTTCGAGACGTTCGGCTACGTGATCATCTCGGTCGCGATGTTCTTCGAATCAGCCGTGTTCACCGGGATCGTCGTCCCCGGTGACCTGATCCTGGCGATGGAGGTGTCTACGCCGGTCAGGGCGAGCTGTCATTGACGGGAGTCATCGCCTGCGGCGCCGTCTTCGGCGTGCTCGGCACGTCGGCCGGCTACCTGCTCGGTCGCCGGTACGGCGACGGGTGGCTGCGCCGGGCCCCGATCCTGCGGCGATTCGAGGACCGCCTGACGCAAGCCCAGGCCTCGGTCGCCGCGAACGCCGGGAAGACGATCGTGCTCGGTCGCTTCGTGACCGGAGCCGCGGTCTTCGTCCCGTTCGTCGCCGGATCCTCCGGGGTCCGACCCCGAACATTCTTCGCCTACGCCGTTCCCACGATGGTGGTCTGGGCCTCGGCGCTCTCGCTGGTCGGGTACTTCGTGGGAAACAACGTCGAGACGATCGACAAGATCATCTCCAGGATCGGTCTCGGCGGGCTCGCGCGTGGCGATCCTGGTCATCGGGTTCTGGATCTGGCGCCACCGTCGCGCGACCGACGACGCAGCCGAGTCCTAGTTCCGGCGAGCCTCCCCGTCGTCGACGATCAATAGCTCGTCGAACAGCGACCGGTAGTAGACCATCGCCTTCCGGAGGGCTTCCGTGTCTCCGTCCGTCTCCTCGCCAGCCTCCTTGACGGCGATCGAGTGCGCGGACCGGTAGTTCTCCACCACGTCCGGGTGCTCGACCGACACGTCGGCGGCGCGCCGGTCGAAGTCCTCCACCGGGTAGCCGCGCGTGGCCATGACCTGCTGGATCAGCTCGTCCGCATCGGTGACCGCCTCCGACGGCGCGTCCACGAACTCCGCCTGGACCTTGGTCCACTCGGACGCGAACCGGTCGTGATCGCCCCGCGAGAGGGGCCGATCTCGAGCGCGCTCACCCTGTCACGGCGCTCCCGCAGGTCCGCCTCGGCGAGCCCCCGATCACCCGTCCGAGCCATCGTGCGCTCGTACTCCGAGCCGAAGTCCCGCTGCAGCCGGCGGGTCCTGGACCCCTCGAGCGAGCATCCATGCGACCACCGCCACCACCGCCACGGCGGCGATGACCAGCACCCACATCCACATCTCCATCGTTGACCTCCCTCAGCCGTTCACCTTTCGTTTCCTACCCGAGAGTGGCTGCATCGAACCGTTCGACCACGCATCTCGGGGGTGTCGGCATGGGAGGATGAAGGGGACACGATGACCGGATACCGCACCGAGACCGACACCATGGGCGCCATCGAGGTCGCGCCACGACCGCTACTGGGGCGCCCAGACCCAGCGCTCGCTGCACCACTTCTCGATCGGCGACCCGCGGCGGACCGGATGCCGATGCGAGGTCGTGCGCGCGATGGGGCTGCTCAAGAAGGCGGCGGCGATGGCGAACCGTCGGACCGCGGCCTGCCTCGATCGCTCGATCGCGCCGACCTGATCGTGGCGGCCGCCGACGAGGTCGCTCGCCGGCGACCTCGACGACCACTTCCCGCTCTACGTGTGGCAGACGGGCTCGGGGACGCAGACCAACATGAACGTGAACGAGGTCATCGCCAACCGCGCGATCGAGATCGCCGGCGGCGAGCTCGGCTCGAAGGCGCCCGTCCATCCGAACGATCACGTGAACATGTCGCAGTCCTCGAACGACACGTTCCCGACGGCGATGCACATCGCCGCCGCGATCAGCGATCGTCGCAGCGGCTCGCTGCCGGCGGTCCGCGCCTCCGCGACGCGCTCGACGCCAAGGCCACGGCGTTCGCCGACATCGTCAAGATCGGCCGGACCCACCTGCAGGACGCGGTCCCGCTCACGCTCGGGCAGGAGTTCTCCGGCTACGTCGCCCAGCTCGACGACCGACCTGGAGCGGATCGAGCAGGCGCTGCCCGGCCTCTACGAGCTGGCGATCGGCGGCGACCGCCGTCGGCACCGGCCTGAACGCGCCGGCCGGCGTTCGGCGACGCGTGCGCGGCCAGGATCGCCGAGCTCACCGGCCTGCCGTTCGTCCGTGCGCCGAACCTGTTCGCGGCGCTCGCCGCCCACGACGCCGTCGTCTTCGCGAGCGGAGCGCTCGCCACCCTCGCGGCATCGCTGATGAAGATCGCGAACGACATCCGCTGGCTCGGCTCCGGGCCGCGCGCGGGCATCGGCGAGCTCGTCCTCCCCGAGAACGAGCCCGGCTCCTCGATCATGCCGGGCAAGGTGAACCCGACCCAGTGCGAAGCGATGACGATGGTGGCGACCCAGGTGTTCGGCAACGACACGGCGATCAAGTTCGCCGGGCTCGCAGGGGAACTTCGAGCTGAACGTCTTCAAGCCGGTGATGGTCCGCAACCTGCTGCATTCCGCGGTGACTCCTCGCCGACGTCTGCCGGACGTTCCGCGAGTTCTGCGTCGAGGGTCTCGAGCCGAACCGCGAGCGGATCGAGGAGCTCGTGCACGTTCGCTGATGCTCGTGACGGCGCTCACGCCCCGATCGGGTACGACAAGGCCGCGGAGATCGCGAAGAAGGCGCATCACGAGGGCACGACGCTGAAGGAGGCCGCGCTGGCGCTCGGCTACCTCTCCGAGGCCGAATACGACGAGATCGTGGTTCCGGAGCAGATCGATCTGAGCGTGGACGACGTTCGACACGGGCAGGATTCCGAAAGCCAGCCCTCCCCCGAACGGCGTACGCTTCTTTGGAAGACGATGAGGGCCGCATGACGGTGATCTCCGACGGGCTCCCGAGCCCGCATCTCCAGCGCAAGATCCACGAGGTGCAACTCTTCCTCGCGCAGAACCTCTCGCACGACGTCGACCTGAACGCGATCGCGGCGCACGCGTCGCTCAGCCCGTACTACTTCACCCGACAGTTCACGGCGATGGTGGGGATGCCGCCGTACCGGTACCTGATCTCCCTCCGCATCGCGCGCGCGGCGCACCTGCTCCGGGAGTCGGACCTCACGGTCACCCAGATCCTGCATCGGGTGGGGTTCCACAGTCCGAGCCATTTCACGACCACGTTCCGCCGGCACATGGGGATGAGCCCCACCGACTATCGCCGGCGCGCCGACTTCGAGCAGAACGCGAACCGGTTCAGCCGCGCGACCGACCCGCTGATCCATCAGCCGGAGCACCGGCTCAGCCGCTAACCGCTCGCGGGCGTTCCGTTCCCACGCATCGCCTCGCTATGCTCCTGCTCGGAGGTGCCCGTGACCGATGGAGCGACCGGACCGGCGGTCCGGGTGGAGGCCGAGCACGTCCGCGCACTCGACGGCATGCGCGCGATCGCGGTCCTCCTCGTGATCCTGTTCCACCTCCGCGTGCCGGGGTTCCGCGCCGGCTTCGTCGGCGTCGACGTCTTCTTCGTCCTGTCGGGGTTCTTGATCACGTCGCTTCTGCTCGAGGAGATCCGGCGGACGGGCCGCGTCTCCCTCTCCGCGTTCTGGGCCCGTCGAGCGCGGCGGCTGCTGCCGGCCCTGGTCCTCGTGCTGCTCACGGTCGGCGTGGTGACAACGATGACGGCGACGTACACCGAGCGCGCCTCGATGCGCGGCGATCTCTTGGCGACGACCGGCTATGTGGCGAACTGGCACTTCATCGAGACGTCCACGTACTTCGCCGACCTCGGCGTGGACTCGCCGCTCGAGCACACGTGGTCGCTCGCGATCGAGGAGCAGTTCTATCTCCTGTGGCCGGTGCTCGTGTTCGCCGTGGCGGCCCTCGGCATGCGAACGCGGGCGGGTATCGGCGTGCTCGCGCTCGTCGGGGTGATCGCCTCCGCTGCCCTGCTCGCCCTGCTGTGGGCACCGGGCCATGTCGAGCGCGCGTACATGGGCACCGACGCGAGGATCTTCGAGCCGTTGCTCGGCGCGGCGGGTGCGGCGTTCGTCGCTTCATCGCGTGGTCGCGCGCGCCTCGTGCGAACCGGACGATGGGTGCTGGCGGCGGGCGCGGTGGCTCTGCTCATCGGCCTCGTGACGATCACGCCGGGCGGTCGCGGCTACTTCGTCGGCGGCGCCGTCCTTATCTCCACCGGCACGCTGGCGATCATGGCTCCCCTGTGGGTGGGCGCCGGCGGCGTCACCGCCCGGTCGATCCTCTCGTGGGGGCCGCTGGTGTGGATCGGCGTGGTCTCCTACGGTGCCTACCTCTGGCACTGGCCCGTCACGCTCTGGCTGCGCGTTCGCGACCCTGGGGTGGATCAGCTGGCGCTACGGCAGGTCGCCGCGGCGCTCCTCACGTTCGGGATCGCGGCGATCTCCTTCGCCCTCGTGGAGAGGCCGATCCGCAAGCGGCTCCTTCCTCGCCGGCCTTCGGTCGCGGGCGGGAGCGCCCCTTCGGCGCCGGAGCGGCGTGCTCCGCAGCCGAACCGCGGTCACGCTCGTCGCCGTCCCCATCACGCTCATCGGTGTGGCGGGCGTGTCCCTCGGCCTGACGAGGGTGCCGCCGATCGACGAAGGCGTCCCCGTGGTGATGATGGTCGGGGACTCCGTCCCGGCCCGGCTGGGCGCCCCGCTCGAGCGCGCGTTCGCCGAAGAGGGATGGCGTTTCGTCACGGCGGCGGTGGGCGGATGCCCCCCCACGGGCGAGGTCCCCGTCCGACCGGACGGCACGCCGTGGCCCGGCACGGTGCCGGGCTGTCGCGCCGAGGTCGTGCAGCGCCAGACGGCGCTGCTCGGAACGGCCGACCCCGACGTGGTGGTCTGGTGGGATCGTTTCTCGATCTCGGGGTTCCGAGATCTCGACCGTGTCGTCGTGCCGGCGGGATCCGAACGGTTCTGGTCGTGGCGGCTCGATGCGCTGGACGCCGCCGTCCGTCGGCTCGGGGCGCGAGGAGCGACCGTCGTGCTCGTGGGCGCCGAGCCTCCCGCTGAGAGCGTGCTCGATCGCTGCGCCGTCATCGGGTGCGATTGGCCGATGTTCCAGATCGCGCACTACGAGGACGTCACCATGCCGTGGAACGCGATGCTCCGCGACTACGCGGAAGGCCATCCCGAGCTGAGCACGTTCATCAGCATCACGGATGTCGTGTGCAGAGAAGATGTGGCCCCGTGCGACGACCGTATCGGGGGGATCACGGCGCGTCGCGACGGGGTCCACTATGAAGGGGCCGGCGAAGAAGCGGTGATCGACGCGCTCCTCGTGCTGCTCGGCCCGTCCATGGAGCGGTTCGAGTAGCTACCGCTCGCCGTCTAGAACAGCCACATGAGGACGGCGATCAATCCGATCACAGCCAGGATGGTCCAGATCATCTTTGGTCACCTCCTCCTGTTCAGGTCTCCAGGCCCCTCCGTACCCGGCACCCCCGGGCTTCACACATCTGTGTCACCGGGCCGGTTCCTCGTGCCGATGCCCCACACGTGTGCCGACTCCAGGCCCTTCCCGGAAGATGACGGCATGGCCGAGGGCGATACGGTGTTCGCGACCGCGGCCCGGATGCACGAAGCCCTCGCCGGTCATGTGCTCATCGCAACCGACCTGCGCGTGCCGCGGTTCGCCACCGCCGACCTGTCGGGGCAGGTCGTCCGGGAGGTCGCCGCGCGGGGCAAGCACCTCCTCGTCCGCACGGATCGCGGCGTGTCCGTGCACTCGCATCTCGGCATGGACGGCTCGTGGCGGTTGTACGAACCGGGCGAGCGGTGGCGAGGGCGGGCGTTCGAGGTGCGGGCCGTGCTCACGACCGAGGCGCGGATCGCGGTCGGCCACCGTCTGCGACGGCTCGAGGTGATCCGGACCACGGCCGAGCCACAGCTCCTGATACACCTCGGTCCGGACGTGCTCGGGCCCGACTGGGATGCCGCTGAGGCCACCAGGCGGCTCGTCGCGTCTCCGGACCGAGAGGTGGGTGACGCGCTCATCGATCAGTCGGTGATGGCCGGGCCCGGGAACGTCTACCGCTCGGAGGTGTGCTTCCTGGCCGGCGTGGATCCGCGGACCCCCATCGGCGCGATCGAGGACCCGGCGGGGATCGTCGAGCTGATGCGTTCCCTGATGGATCGGAACCGGGCCGGCGGCCCGCGCGTCACCACGGACGACCCGCGGCCCGGCCACGACCTCTGGGTCTACGGCCGGGCCGGGAGACCCTGTCGTCGCTGCGGCACACCGATCCGCTCCTTCACTCGAGGACCCCGGTCGCAGGAGCGGATCACGTTCGCCTGCCCGCGATGCCAACCCGAACCAGGGCTTCTGGTTCGGGCACCCGATGGCGCCCTATGAGCTCCGCGAGCTTCTGGCTCGGGACGAGCCGCTGGGGACTCCGACACACTGAGGTCCCCTTCGGGGCGGTTTGTTCTGCGCTCCGTGGGGGCAAGCTGTCAGTACCAACGACCGAAGGGACCAACCCCGTGGCGGATGAACTGATGAGGGACGGCGCGGACGCGATCATCGCCGAGGCGCGCAAGACGAAGGAGACGGCGGAGCGGATGGCGAACGGCGACGGCCCGCCGAGTGAGGCCGACGACATCCGGGTCCTTGCCGGGATGGTGCATCAGGTCGCCGAGCAGGTCGAACGACTCGCTGTCGTCGTGAGCGGCGACGAAGCACCTCTCGCCCACGCGGACGAACACGACACCGTCTCGTAGATCAGGGTGATTTCCCGCCAGCCCAACCACCCGATGGTGAATCACCTCCCGAAGTCCCCCATCTGGGGGTCACGAGATGGGTCTCCTCGGCCGATGTTCCAAGGATGGACAGCGATCCGATCGCGGACCTGAGGATCGAGCGACAGGCCCTCTTCACCGGCATGGCCAGCGCCTTCGCACGGAGGGCCTTCGACGAGGTCGTTGATGGTGTCGTCCCCGAGGTCGAGCTCACGCTGGTGGGTTCCTCATGGCTCGCCGGCACCTACGTCGGCTACGAGGGATTCAGCCAGTACGTGCTCGCCGCTCGGCTCGTCCTCGAACCGGCGGGGAGGCCACTCACCTACCTGCATCACGACGACGAGATGGCGATCATGCACGAGTTCGAGGTCGGCGGGCGCGTCGGAGGACCCGGAGATCCCGCTGCACATCAGCGTCAGGTTCGCCGATGACGGACGCATCTCCTCCCTCGTGATCCAGCCCAGGGATCAGCCGCTCTTCGATGAAGCCGTGGACTCCTACCTCACCCCGCGAACGAACTACGAGGAAACCGCCTAGAAGTCACACGTCTCGTCGTCGAGGCGGTTCGAACGTTGGCGGGTCCGTCTCGTGGAGACGGGCCGCGGTCACGCCGTCCATCCCCACGGAACAACAGTCTGCGGCGATCGGGATCAGCTGCACTTGACCGGCAGAAAGGTCCAGAGCAGGATGCCGGCGATGGCTGGAAAGGAAACAGCCGGCGGGTCACTGTTGGCACGCGCGATCCTCGCGCTGTCATTGATGGTCGGGTTCTACCTCTTGGCTCTGGGGATCGTCGTCGGGCTCAGCGCGATCGCGTTTGTCCAGGTCACGAGCTCGCAAACAGCTGGGGCGTCGTGGCGCCTCCTCATCATCGCTGCGCTCGCGGACTACGCGATCGTGAGGGGATCATCCCGAGACGTCAGAAGTTCGTCGAGCCTGGGCCTCGACTGGCTCCGGACAAGCAACCGGAGCTGTTCGAGGAGATCCGCCGGACCGCCGAGGGGACGAACAGCGCGATGCCCGAGGACGTCTACCTCGCGCCCGATGTGAACGCCGGTGTCGCCCACGTCGGAGGCTTCGTCGGGATCGGCGCTCGCCCGATCATGATCCTCGGCCTGCCTCTCATCGCGGTGCTGAACGTCTCGGAACTCCGGGGCGTGATCGCACACGAGTTCGGCCACTACGTCGGTGGAGAGACGAAGCTCGCCCCGTTGATCTACCGGACCCGCGATGCCATAAGCCGCACAGTCTTCGGGCTCGCGAACAGCACCCAAGGATTCCAGCAACTCCTGAGCTTCCCGTTCCTCTGGTACGGGCGTCTGTACCTGCGCGCGACCCAGGCCGTCTCCCGACGGCAGGAACTGGACGCCGACCGGATGGCCGCGCGGGTCGCCGGGGGCACATCGATGGAGAGCGGGCTCGTCAAGATCCATGCCGCGGGGCTGGCGTTCGGTCCCTACTTGAACGAGCTCGGGGCAGTGCTGTCCTCCGGATCCTTGCCACCGGTCGCCGAGGGCTTCTCGCGGTTCCTGGAGGGGAACGAGACTCGGGCTGCGCTCGACCGCATCGCCGAGGAGGAGCTGCGCGAGGGCACGTCGGATCCGTACGATAGCCACCCTTCGCTCAGGCAGCGCCTCGACGCGCTGAAGGACGCCCCGCACCAGCCGGCCCTCGTCCCCGACCCGGCCGCGATCGAGCTCCTGCGGAACGAACCCACCCTGGAGGTTGCGCTGCTCACGCGGATCGCTCGCATCGACGTTCCTTCCCTCAAGCCGATCGGGTGGAACGACGTCGGATCGATCTGGCTGGCGATCTGGCAGAAGGAGTGTCAGGAGGAACGGAAGGCCCTCGCTGACATCACGCCAGACATGCTGCCCCTCGTGTGCCGGGACCCGGCCGCCTACGAAAGGCGAGATCAGGCCCCCCAAGCCCGGGCTGAAGCGGTTCGACGTCCTCTCGTCGGTCATCGGGGCGGCCGTCGCGGTCGTGCTGGCCCGACGCGGATGGGCGCTGGATGCGGGTCCGGGCGAGACCGTTATCGTGTCGAGTGACGGGTTCGTGATCGAACCGTTCGACGTGATCCCCCGCCTGCTGGACGGGCGGATGACCGGGGAGGCCTGGCAACGGACCTGCGACGAGGCCGGGATCGTCGGCATCGATCTCGGCGATGCCGCCACTCCTGAAGCCGAACTCGGCGAGGGCGGCGAGACTGCAGCTCCGCATGGATCGATCAAGCCCGGAGTGCCGTAGCGCACCACGGGTCGTCTTCTACGCGGTGTCAAGCCGGTCCGTGAACGACGATCTCGTTGTCATTCCCACGGACGGTGGTGACAGGAGCGAGGGTCCCTCCGATCCGACGCTGGCGCCTCAGGGCTGGCTCGCCACGCGGTAGTGGAGGTAGACGACTCGCGAGCTTGCGTGCGGGTCTCCACGAGTTCGAGAGCCACCCGGCGCTCGCTCCGAGGAAAGAACGGGATGCCACCGCCAACCAGCACGGGGTAGACCATGGCCCGGTACTCGTCGATCAGACCCAACGAGGCCGCCTCGACGGCGAGAGTCGCGTCGCCGATCGCGATGTCGCCCTCCCCCGGCTCCGCGCGCAACCGCTCGATCTCTTCCGCCAGGCCACCCGAGGCCAGGCGTGTAGTCGACGAGCGGATCTCTCCGTCAGGTTCGGTTGTTTGGTCGAAGCGTGAGCCCGTCCCCCAGAGACCGGCTTCTACCTGCAGCTTTGCAGCTCCGGGGGTGGGACTCGAACCCACAACCTACGGATTAACAGTCCGCCGCTCTGCCAATTGAGCTACCCCGGAAGGGTGACCACCGATGCTACCGGACCCACACCCTCGATCGCGTCTACGATGCGCCCCCATGGGTTCCGACCCCGTTCGTGCACGCTGGGAGGCCGGCGAGTCCGCCTTCGCGGCGTGGCTCACGCTCGAGAGCCCGGCCGCCGCGACCGCCGTGGCCTCGGCCGGCTTCGACGCCGTCGTCGTCGATCTCCAGCATGGTCACGCGACGTTCGCAGACCTCCCCGGACTCCTCGCGACGATCGAGACCTCCCCTTCCGTTCCCTTCGTCCGCTCGGCGTGGAACCACCCCGCCGACCTCATGCGCTGTCTCGACCTCGGGTTCCGAGGCGTGATCTGCCCGATGGTCGGGTCGCGGACCGAAGCCGAGGCGTTCGTGGCCGCGTGCCGCTACCCGCCGGCCGGGACCCGGAGCTACGGGCCGATCCATGGCGCCCTCGGCGGAGGCCGCGACCACACGCGAGCCGCCGAGGGGGCGATCTTCCTCTTCGCCATGATCGAGACGGCCGAGGCTCTCGCGAACCTCGAAGAGATCGCGTCGACGCCCGGCCTCGACGGCCTCTTCGTCGGACCGGCCGACCTCAGCCTCGGCATGGGTCTCGACACGTTCGCCGATCTGACGGACCCCGCGTTGCTTGCTGCCCTGGACTCGGTGATCAGCGCGGCTCGCGACCACGACCTCGTCCCGGGGATCCACGCGCCATCAACGTCCAACGCAGCCGTGATGGCACGCCGCGGGTTCCGGTTCGTGTCCTGCGCGGTCGACGAGGATCTCCTTCGTGACGCGGCAGAAGCAGCTCTCCGAGAGACGCGCAGCACGAGCGACAACGGGTAGGGTGTCGCCCATGAGACTCAGATCGCTGTTCCTGCTCATCGCCGGCGTCATGATCGGACTCAAGGTGGCCGCCAAGCTCCGGGAGGACGACCCCGAGGTCCTTCACGGCCCGCAGCGCGGCCGGACGGAGCAGCGTCCCGCTCTCCGGCTCGTCTCGACCCAGGTCCAGCGGCTCACCGACGCCGCCACGGGCAAGAGCCTCGATGCGATCCGGCGGCTCCGCGGGGAGATCCGCGAGCGTCTCGGCGAGGACGACGCCGCCGCCTGGAACTGACGCACCGCATCCAGCGGCAGCCTGTAGGTCGTTGCAACCCCCCAGTGGGCTGACTCCAGCGGGGGGAACCTCGCAACCGATGCTGTCATCGAGCGACGAGGATCTTCCCCAGGGGATGGGTGGCCCGGCGCTCGAGCCCAGTGGGCTCAGAGGACGGGAAGGTGCATGAGGTGATGGAACTCATCGCACGGGTGCGGCAGCGGTTGAGCTCCGAGGACGGCGCGACCGCGGTCGAATACGCGTTGATGGTGGCCCTGATCGCGATGGTGGTCATCGCGGCGGTCGTGTTCCTCGGAGTGTCGACGAACCAGACGTTCCAGGACGTCGGGTCGGCCGTTTCGTCGATCTAGGTCGGACATCGAGGACGCCGAGGGATCCCGACCTCGTCGGGGTCAGCCTCGTGCGACCAGACGTCGGCCGAGCGCGTCGTTGAACGCCTTCGCGTCCTTCCGGTTCTCCAGCTCGAACGCCATGCCCGAACCGTCGACACCGATGATCTCGAACTGGTGCGCCGCGGCGAGGCCCAAGGACCTCCGGGTCCTCGACTCGACGCGGATCTCGTCCAGGCGCTTCGCGCGCCACGCTCCGCGTGAGTGGAAGGCGGACCGCGGTGCGTGGAGGAGCCGACGATCCGACACGGCGATCAGCGCCGCCCCGATCGAGGACCTCGTTCCGGTGACATAGGCGGCGCAGAGGATCCGCTCCCCCGGCTCGAGCGGTGCGATCGCTCCGACCTTGGCGATGAGAGAGGCCATCCGTTCGAGCGCGCGAGGGCGCTCCTCCTCACCGGGACATCGGCCCCGGGCAGTGCCGCCTTGACCCGTACCAAGTACGGAGCCCAGGCGCTCCTCCACATCGGCAACTGAGTGCCCAACCGTGCTCAAGCTCGTCGATATACATGCCGATGTCGTTGTGGTACAAGTGCGTTGCTCGACCGGCCGGCGGAGGGGCTGCCGGGGTCGTTGGGCAACTCGGTGCTCGGGTTCGAGCACACCGGGGCGCCTCGGCGCTCGGGTGAGAGAAAGGCAGGCGTTGGGAGGATGGGACTCTTCGCTGCATTGAAGGAGCGGTTGGCTTCGGAGGAGGGAGCCACCGCGGTCGAGTACGCGCTCATGATCGCGCTGATCGCTTTGGTGGTCGTGCTGGCCGTGACGTTCCTCGGTCAGGAGACGAACTCCTTGTACGAGAATCCCGAGTTGGTCACGGCCCTCACCTGATCGATCCTGGCGTGACCAGGAGGGCTACTCGAGGTAGTCGCGCAAGCGCTGCGACCGTGAAGGGTGCCGCAGCTTCGAGAGCGTCTTCGATTCGATCTGCCGGATCCGCTCCCGCGTGACACCGAACTCCCGGCCGACCTCTTCGAGGGTTCGGGGGTGGCCGTCGGCCAGACCGAACCGGAGCTCGATCACCTTCTTCTCACGTTCCGACAACGTGTGGAGGACCGAGCCGAGCTGTTCCTGCAGCAGGATGAACGACGCCGCGTCCACTGGGACCACGGCGTCGGAGTCCTCGATGAAGTCGCCGAGGTGGGAGTCCTCCTCCTCGCCGATCGGCGTCTCCAGAGACACCGGCTCCTGGGACACCTTCTGGATCTCGCGAACCTTCTCAGCGCCGATCCCCATGACCTTCCCGATCTCCTCGGGCGTGGGCTCGCGGCCGAGTTCCTGTAGCAGCTGACGCTGCACCCGGACGAGCTTGTTGATCGTCTCGACCATGTGCACGGGGATCCGGATGGTGCGTGCCTGGTCCGCGATCGCGCGCGTGATCGCCTGGCGGATCCACCACGTGGCATACGTGGAGAACTTGAAGCCCTTCGAGTGGTCGAACTTCTCCACGGCGCGGATCAGTCCGAGGTTCCCCTCCTGGATCAGGTCGAGGAACAGCATCCCGCGGCCCACGTAGCGCTTCGCGATCGAGACCACCAGGCGCAGGTTCGCCTCGATCAGCTTCCGCTTGGCGAGCTGGCCGTCCCGCTCCACCCGGTGGAGGTAGGAGACGAGATCCTGGTCGGTCTTGGGCCGATAGGACTTCTTCTGAGCCAACGGGTCCCGGCCGATGCCCTCCACCTTGCCGAACGCCCTGACCTGGTGGTCCCAGATCTCCCAGACCCTCGTGGTGGCCATCCGGAATCGCTTCGGGTCGGGTTTGCCCTCGTCCGCGATCTGGGCCTGGAGCTCGGTGCACAGCTCCCCGGCCTCGATCCGGCGAGCCAGATCGACCTCCTGCGGCGCGTTCAGCAGGGGGACCTTCCCGATCTCCTTCAGGTACATCCGGACCGGGTCGTTGGTGGGCGCCTTGAGCGCGTCCACCTCGATCCGGATCTGCGTCACCGCGTCGGTGTCGTCACCGGGCAGCTCGATGATCTCGATGCCCTCGGTGTTGAGGTGATCCGTCAGCTGCGCGAGGACGTCCTCGACCTGATCAGGTGTGATCTCGGGGAGCGCCTCGAACACGTCGCCGGAAGTGACGAAGCCGCGTTCGCGGCCGAGCACGACGAGCTGTTCCTTGACCTCGTCGAGGCTCTGCGTATCAGGCACTGGTTCGCGGGCCGCGCTCAACGGGGGTCTTCCAGCTGCGTCGGGAGCACGGAGGACAGTGTACGGAACGCACGGCGGCGCCGACCCGGAGCGATCGGCGGGCTATCCGGCGTCCAGGAGTCCCTGTCGGATCCTGCGGAGATCACCGTCGACCGCCACCAGCTCGTGGAAGAGCTCGTCGTAGCCCGCTTCCGTCTGCGGATTCAGCTTCTGCAACCGGATGCGCAACTCGTCGCTCTTCGCTTTCAACACGAACTCCTGCAGTCGCGCGAGAACGTGCGACGCGTACTCGGGCGAGGGCTCGCCCTCGATCGGCTCCACCGCGAGCGCGCTCACCGCCGATGCGATCCTCGGGTCCTCGGAACCGGCCAGCACGCTCACGTCGCCGGCGTGCTCTCGGAGACCCGCGAGCACCGCTCGCCCGCCCGGTGTCCGTACGTGATCGTCGGTGAGCTGCGGCGCGAACTCCTCGAAGATCGCGCGGTCGCGGACCAAGAGCCGCAGCATCTCCCGCTCCACGCGGTCCCGCGCGGAGAGTCGCTTCATGGTCTTCGCGACCTGCTCGGGATGCCCGCCCAGCCGCCGGTCCAGCGCCGTCCGCACGGAGTCTTCCGAGACCCCGGTGAGGTCGGCCAGGAGATGTCCGTACTCACTCCGGCGTACCGGATCGGTCAGCTCCTGGAGGATCGGCAGGGCGCTCGCCACCGCGGCCGACTGCCCCTCGACGTTGGACAGATCGTGGCGCTCCACCGTCCGCCGGACCATGTACTCCACCAGCGGGCGAGCGCCCTTGGCCGCCTCCCGGACCTCGTCTGGGCCGTGCTTGGCGACGAATTCCGCCGGGTCGAGACCCTCCGGCATGATCATCACGACGGCCTGCACCGGGTACTGCTCCTGGTAGCCGAACGCCCGCTCCGCGGCGCGCGCCCCGGCCTCGTCGGAGTCGAACGCCAAGACCGCTTGCTGCGCGAACCTCGACAACAGCCGGAAGTGCCCCTCCCCCAGCGCCGTGCCGCACGTGGCGACCGCGTTGTCGATGCCGGCCTGTGCGAGCCCGATCACGTCCGTGTAGCCCTCGACCACGAACACCTGTCCGGACCTCGCCACCGCCTGCCGAGCCTTGTGGAGGTTGTAGAGGATCTCGCCCTTCTTGTAGATCGGCGTCTCCGCGGTGTTGAGGTACTTGGCCTGCTCGGCCGCGCGCGCATCGCTCGGCAGGACACGCGCCCCGAAGCCGAGGAAGCGGCCCTGGAGATCCTGCACCGGGAACGTCAGCCGCGCCCGGAACCGGTCCCGGACGACGCCGTCTTCTCCTTTCGTGGCGAGCCCGGCCTCGACCAGCGTGTCGGGACCGAGGTCCTGCGCGAGGCGCCGGAGCAGGAAGTCCGGGTAGCCCGGCGCGTAGCCGATCCCGAACGCCTCGATCGACTCCAGTGAGAGACCGCGCTCCTTCACGTACGCTCGCGCGTCCTCCGCCTCGCGGCCGTCGAGGAGCATCCGCTGGAAGAGCTTCGCGGCTTCCTCGTTCGCGTGGAAGAGAGAGTTGCGCCGAGCCGCCGCTCGCCGCTCGGCCGCCGAGTCGCCCTCGTAGCGCAACGTCACGCCGGCCTGTTGCGCCAGCCGCTCGATCGCCTCGACGTAGGACAGGCTCTCCAGCTGGCGGAGGAACTTGATCGCGTCGCCGCCCTCACCGCAGCCGAAGCAGTAGAAGACCCCCTTGGCCGGCGAGACGCTGAAGGACGCGGTCTTCTCTTGATGGAAGGGACACAGGCCCGAGAGCGAGTCGTGGCCTGTCTTCTTCAGCGTGAGGTACTGCGAGACGAGCGCCACGATGTCCGTGCGCTCCTTGACGGCGTCGATGTCCTCTTGCCTGATGCGCGCCATGCCCCTACCCCTGGTCGTGCAACCACCCATGGGGAAGGAACAGTTGCTCGTACGTCCGGATCGCGTACCGGTCCGTCATGCCGGAGATGTAGTCGGCCACGCGGACCGGCAGGTCACCCGGCGCCCGATGGTACTCCTCGGGAAGGTCGTCGGGGTGATCCAGGAAGTGTTGGAACAGCTCCCGGATCAGCCGCGTTGCCCGCGCGTGCTCTCCCTGGGAATCCTCGCGGAGGTACACCTGCTCGAACATGAAGTCGCGGAGGCCGTCCAACGCAGCGAAGACCGGCTTCGTGAGCTGGACCTCCGGCTGGTCCTCGCTCGCCGAGACCAGATCCGTGACCAGCGTGTTGATCCGCGCGGAGTGCGTCGCGCCCAGGACCTTCATCGGCCCCGGCGGGAGCTCCGCCTCCGTCAGGACGCCGGCCCGCAGGGCGTCGTCCACGTCGTGGTTCAGATACGCGATCCTGTCGGCGAACCGCACGATCTGCGCCTCGAGCGTGGAGGGCGGCGGCATCGACCAGGGATGGTTCACGATCCCGTCGCGCACCTCCCACGTCAGGTTCAAGCCCTCGCCGTCGTTCTCGAGGTGGTCGACGACCCGCAGCGACTGCTCGGAATGGCGGAACGGGCGTCCGAGGAACGGCGTCAGGGCCTGCTCCCCAAGGTGCCCGAACGGCGTGTGTCCGAGGTCGTGCCCGAGGGCGATCGCCTCCGCGAGGTCCTCGTTCAGCCGGAGCGCCCGGGCGGCCGTCCGTGCGATCTGCGAGACGTCGAGGGTGTGTGTGAGCCGCACGCGGTAGTGGTCGCCCTGCGGCGAGAGGAACACCTGCGTCTTGTGCTTCAGGCGACGGAACGCCTTGGCGTGCACGATCCGGTCGCGGTCGCGCTGAAAGACCGTGCGGAGGTCGTCGTGCGGCTTCGTCGCGCTCGCGGCCCTTCGTGGCCGACGCGAGTTGGGCGCGCTCGGAGAGCACCTGCCGCTCGATCTCTTCGGTTCGCTCACGGGGGGTCGTCACGGACCCATGGTAGCCGCGGCGAACGACAGCACATCCGCGCACCTGCGTGTCCGACGTTCGTACGATGAGCGCTCCCCGCCAGACCGCTCGCGACGAGGAACGGTCGCGATCGAAGGGCCACCGGGTCAGCCCTCTTCGCCGTCTCGGAGTACCCTCCCGAGCTTCGCCACGATGCCTTCGACGATCTCGACCACTGTGGCTCTCGGCCACTCGAATACCTCGGCGATCTCGGTAGCCGTCTTCCCCGAATCGACGAGCTGGAGGACGACCCTCTCCCGCTCCCCGAAAGGAGATGGAGGTTCGGTCGGCTCATCTGCCATCTGAGTGACCCCCTCCGGTCCGACGAGCGAGTCACCCATGCGCTGCATCACCGTCGCGCGGACGAGGATCGATCCCCCGCCGAGCCTCTGAAGGATCTGGGCCCCCACGCCTTCACCCTCGCGGATCAGCCCGAGCAGGAGGTGCTCCGTCCCGATGTGATCGTGACTGAGCCGCAACGCCTCACGGAACGCGAGCTCGAAGACCGTCTTTGCTCTCGGCGTGAACGGGATATGTCCTGTGGGCGCGGCCAGACCACGGCCGATGATCCGCTCAACCTGCTGGCGAGCAGCTTCGAGTGAGACGTTGAGAGATCCGAGTGCCTCGGCTGCGATGCCCTCGCCCTCGTGGATCAGACCCAAGAGGATGTGCTCGGTTCCGACGTACACATGGTTGAGCATCCTCGCCTCTTCTTGAGCGAGGACCACGACCCGCCGTGCCCGGTCGGTGAATCGCTCGAACAGGGGACACCCTCCCGATCGGATGCTAGTGCCCGAGCGATCTTCTGGCCGAACAGCGACGGGATGCCTGTGTGGATCTCGTGCGCTAGCGTGGACGAGAACGCACGAGCGGAGAGGAGCACGGATGAAGACGAAGAAGGGGAAGCGGACGGCGCACTTCGGCGTGCAGATCGTCGAGAACCCCAACAACATCACGCTCTTCTTCGACGGGCATGATCTCCCGCCGATCCTCTTCAGCACGAAGACTGGACAGAGCGGCAAGAAGGCGCATCGGAAGCTGAAGGGGATCCTCGACTCGGTCGAGGCGAATGGCGAGATCAAGACGGCGACGAAGACGGCGGCGAAAGCAGTGACCGCAG
Source organism: uncultured Actinomycetota bacterium (assembly GCA_963784055.1). Lineage (GTDB taxonomy): Bacteria > Actinomycetota > UBA4738 > UBA4738 > HRBIN12 > JAJNBA01. Next base: position 153,297 of record CAWAPY010000014.1, on the reverse strand, counting down.
CCATGAAGACGGTCTCCAAGGAAGCGGTGAAGGCCGTCTCCGACGGACCGGAAACGGGACTGACGAGTAGGAGCGTCTAGCCGCCGAACACCCGGTAATACAGGTACGCGAACGTCTCGCGGACGTAGCCCTCGAACCGCGTCTCCTGCGACGTGGCCGCGGACTGCCACGTGGCCGACGCATGCCCGTCGATCCCCAGATCCCCGGCCATCCGTTCCACGCGGGCGTTGTGCCACGGATCCGACACGAGGAAGGCCGACCCCATCCCGCCATCGCGGAGCACGGGCACCGCGGCCTCGAGCGACTCGAACGTCGTGTGTCCCTCGGGGACCGCGATGATAGCTTCCGCCGGCACGCCGCGGTCCATCAGGTAGACCTTCCCCGCCTCGGCCTCGGTGGACCGGTCTCCCGGCTGCCCCGCTCCGAGGACGAGGACCCGCTCTGCCCGTCCCTGCTCGTAGAGGAGTGCGGCGTGGTCCAGGCGCCCCGCGAACACCGGCGAGGGCTCCCCGTCGTACTGCGCCGCCCCGAGGACGACGATCGCGTCGGCCCGATCGATCTGGGAGGCGTCGTCATGGTGGGCGGAACGCCACACGACGATCCCACAGCCGGCGACGAAGCCCACCGCCAGGAGGACGACGAAGGCGAATGCTGCCACGACCGGATGACGGCGGATCCACCGCACCCGGCCAGCCTATCGTCGCCCTCCGATATGACTTGCGCCGCCGAGACATCCAGCGGGCTACCCGCAGCGGTTGGGATAGCACTCGGCCGTCCAGTTCTCCCTGGCCACGGCCTTGAAGTCACCATCGGACCGATACGGGAGATAGCGGAGCTCGGTGCCCATCGTGTTGTTCCGCGCGTGGACGATGTAGTCGCTCCCGCTCGAGCCCTCCTGATGGATCAGCGCGATGTGGCCCCAGCTGGAGTGCCGCTCCACCAAGGCGTCCATGAAGGCCGTGGCCGCGTACGTCTTCGAGATCAGACGGAACGGGTAGCCCGGCGCCGGATCGAAGTATGCCCACGTGCTGTACGGGCCATGGATGTTCTTGTCGTGCTCCCAGAAGTGGAATCCCCCGCGGCCGATGTCTGCGTCGAGCGCCCACGTCTTGAACGTGAAGCCGGAGCAGTCCGCGCCCTCGCCCCCGCCATCGGTAGGAGCGCTCGGCGTGTCGTCGTAACCGTTGAGCCGATAGCACCCGCCGCCGAACTCGTAGCCCTCCCCCACCGCTCGCATCGCGTAGTCGTCGGCCTGGGAGCGCTTCCACGTCTGTCGGTCCGACCCGCCGCCGTGGCAGTTCTCCGTGGCCCAGCTGGCGAGCGCCCGCTGCGAGGGAAGGAGCGAGCTCAGCACCAGGCCGACGCACGCCGCGATCCGCATGACCTTCGTCGTTCTCCTCATCGACCCTTCACCTCGAATCGCTCGATCCGGATCCCACGATCGTCCGCGTAGACCACCAGCACCTGGTCCGGCGCTCGGAATCGCACCGTGGACGCCGCCGCGTCCATCTCGCGCGTGGGCGGCGCGATCAGCTCCGCCGTCAGGATCGAGCCGTCGGCCGCGAACCGCAGCACCGCCACCGCCTCGCCCTGCTCGGACCAGAGGCCGCGCGCCGCGATCGCCCCACCGTCGGGCAAGCCGCGGACGAAGTGATCGACACCGGGCTGCACGCCTGTCGGGAGCCGCAGCACGGCGCCGGACCGCGAGCCGTCGGGCCTCGCCCAAGCGAAGGCCACGCGGCCGCCCGCCAGATCCTGGGAGAGCGCCACCGTTCCGTCGCGGCCGGGCAGGGCGGACGCGAGCCCCCGCGACTGTGCTTCCGCCGGCAGCGCGAGGCCCGGCCGCGACCGCACCGGCGCCCACTGAGCCGGTCCGACCCACACGTGCGGACCGCCCGGCGTGATCGCGATGCGCTCCGCGACGCCGGTCTCCACCCGGTACCGGCCGATCACGCTGCCGTCGGTGTCCAGCTCGAACACCGTCGCCCCCAGACCGAGCGTGGTCACGGCCAGCTCGCCCCTCGACCCGACCGCGACGTCTACCGGTCGCGTCACCGGCAGCGGCACGTCTCCTCGAGGCTCGCCTCCGGCGGTGAGCACGAGCATGCGTCCGTGCACCCAGTCCGCCACGCGGATCGAGCCGTCGGGCGCGACGTCGAAGCTCGAAGGCCCGAGCGGCTGCTCGTCGCCGACCCCGCCGACACGCCCCACCTCGCTCGTCCCGTCGCCGAAGGACAGTCGCGCCACGACGCCGTCGCTCTGAACGACGGTGCCGAGGTCGAACGCCCCCGGCCACGTGACCTCGCGGAGCCCAGCCGTGGTCAGCACACGGAACGCGGAGGTCGCGCCCCCTTCCGGGAAGACCACCCGCGTGCCACCCTCGAGAACGAATTCCATCCAGTACGACAGACCGTCCTCCGCGACCGCGGAGCCGGGCACCACGAAGCGGACGCCAGGAGCGTCGAGCGTCCCCCGGATCTCCGTCCACCCCGAGGATCCCCTCGACAAGACGTGGACGACGCCCGAAGCCACCTCGCACCCGCTCGATGCCTGCCCGGGGCAGGCCAGCCCCGCCGCGAGCTCGAGATCGGCGTTGGGATCGGCGAGCACGCGGGCGACGTGCAGGACCACCGGCGGAGCAACCGGAGGCCCCTCCGACGACGCTCCGGTGAGCGATGCCGCCCCCACGGCCGCGCCGATCGCCAGACCTGCCACCAAGCCGGCCACCTGCAGGTGACGGCGGCTGCTGCCTGTGCTCATGAGCCACCTCCTCCTGGTCATGGGGGAGGCAGGGCGGCGACCGTACTCCTTCTCCGGATGGGAAACCGTGATCGAGCGCACGTAGGAGCGAAGGGTCGAGGACCTCTCCTGGCATCGTCCCCATCCGGTACGGTCGGACCGAGATGGCTCCACCTCGCTCGTTCCCGATCCGCTACTCGAAGGTCTCCCGGTGGCTGTTCGCTCCCCTGTTCCTCGGAGCGCGCCATGCGAAGGTCGAGCTCGCGGATGACACCCTCCAGGCTCGGATGGGATGGGCGTTCCGCGCTTCGATCCCTCGTCGCTCGATCCGCCGAGCCGCCCTCCATCGCGACGTGTGGTGGGCGATCGGCGTCCATTCGGACCTCCGCCTCAAGACCTGGCTCGTGAACGGCTCTTCGAAGGGGATCGTCTTCCTCGACCTCCTCCCATCCGCGAGAGGCAGGTTGGGTCCGTTCCCCATCACGATCGAGCGGCTCGGCCTCGGGCTCGAGGATCCCGACGGCTTCCTTCGCGAGCTCGGTCTCTGAACCGCGCGGATCAGCCGCCGGCGCGGAGATGCTCGTCGAACCAGGCCTGGGTCCGGACGATCGCGTCGAGCGCGTGCGCCCGCTCCATCGGCACGTGCCCTTCGCGCGGGTAGACCACGAGCTCCACCTCGGCGCCGGAAGACCCGATCGCCCCGTAGAGCTCCTCGGCCTGCCCGACGGGCGTGCAGCGATCCTCCGCCCCCTGGATGATCAACGTCGGCGTCGTGCACCGGTGCGCGTACGTGACCGGTGAGCGCTCCACGTACTGGCTGCCCGGGTCGTACCACTCCCCTCGCAGGATCGCCTGGTCGTACCACCACACCTCCGAGGTCAGGTGGAACGAGACGTAGTTCGAGACCACCGACATCGCGACCGCCGCGCGGAACCGTTCCGTCTGGCCCACGGCCCACCCCGCCATGTACCCGCCGTAGGACAGACCCGCGATCCCGAGTCGGTCGGGGTCCGTGATGCCCTCGGCGATGCAGTGGTCGACGCCGGCCATGATGTCCCGGTAGTCGATGCCGCCACCGTCGCCGATCACGCCCTGCGCGAACGCGTGGCCGCGCCCGATGCTCCCCCGCGGGTTCGGGAGCAGGCACGCGTAGCCGGAGGACGCGAGCAGCACCGCGTTCGGCTCCGAGTCAGAGAAGTAGGCGCCCCAGTTCCACGTGGGCCCGCCGTGCACGCAGACGATCGTGGGGAGCGGCCCGGCGGCGCCGTGGCGGCGTCATGAGGATCCCCTCGATCTCCGTGCCGTCCTCGCCGGTCCACGAGATCGTTCGTGAGTCCGGGAATGATGTGGCCTTCGACGATGTGGTCGTTGAAGGTCGTCAGCCGATCCCAGGTGGCGCCGGCGTGGTCGAACCGGGCGAGCTCGGGAGGGAGGGCGTGCGCCTGATGGGTGGTCCAGACGTTGGCGCCGTCGGCCGTGATGGCGCAGGCGGGCGTGGTCACGGCGTCGCCGATGAAGGCATCGTCGCGCCACGGCTCCGTCGCGTCGGCCGTCGAGGTGAAGCCGGCCGCACGCGGTCCCGGTCCCGTCGGTGCGTCCGTACCAGAGGGAATCGTCGTCGCACCACGAGGCGAGTCCGACCGTCTGCAGGTCGGGCCACGGATCGGTGGTGGTGCGGTCGGCGAGGTCGATCACGACGATGCTGCCGGCGAGTAGGCCGTGGTCGCTCGCGTAGCCCTCGACGACGATCGCGCGGGTGGCGTCTGGCGAGAGCGCGAGGCTCCCCGTCTGCCAGGTGGGCTCGTAGAGCGGTCTCCGCCGTCCGCGCCGCGAGGTCGAGACGGGCGACGACCGACTGGTACCAGCCGGAGCCGGAGTGGTCCTCCGACACGAGCGCGACGACGGTCGCGTCGCCGTCCCAGTCGAACTCCCACACGCTGCGATCTTCCGGGCCGACCTCCTCGGCGCGGTTGGTCGCGAGATCGACGAGGAACAGGCGGCGGCGCGCGTCGCCGGGGCGTCTCGTGGTCGGGTCGGGAGGCGGCGTGGCGCCGTTGACGGCCCGGGCGCTCCAGTCGAGCCCGTAGGAGCCCGGATCGGCCGCGAGGACGAGGAGCCGTCGGCCGTCGCTCGACCACGCGACGCTCTCGGCGGAGCCGTTGAGGGTGGCGGCGAGGTGGGGGGTGGGGTCGAGCGCCCGGTCCGCCGGCATCGTGTACGGAAGCTGATGGCCCGGCGTGATCCGATCGGAGAGGAACGCGAGGCCGCGAGCCGTCGGGCGACCAGGCGGGCGTCCGGTCGCTCCACGGGCCGGAGGTGAGCTGGAGGGGCGGGCGGCGCGCATCGGTGTCGATCAGGTAGAGGTCGCTCGGCGCGAACGAGCCCTCGTCGGCGACGGTGGCGTGGAGCGCGAAAGCGAGCGTGGTCTCGTCGGGCGAGAAGGCGAGCTCCGCGGGCGTACGGACGTCGAGGAGGAGCTCGGGGGTGGGTGCGTTCGGCGACATGGCGCGTATCTTCCCCGAGCCGGGGGGTTCCGTCCCGTTCCCATCCCGGAAGTCGGCTCGGCGTGGATCACCCACTCGCCGACGCCTCGAGCTAGCCCTTCCGCGCCTCCCGGAGCCGCCGCCCCGCCTGCCATGCCATCCAGGGCGACCGGAACGCGAACCGATCCTCGTGCTCCTCGCCATCCCTCGTCCAGCGGAGCACGATCCAGACGTCGATGTCGGGCTCGAACGACTCGCGGAGCGGCTCCGGCACATGCTGGCCCGCAGCATCCACGACGTCGACCTCGGTGAGATCCGATCGCGGGATCCGACCCACCTCCAGGACGTCGTAGACGGATGCCCCGAGCGGCGTCTCGGCGAGGAACGCGATCCCGTCGGGCACGATCGCCACCAGCACCGGGACGGCCTCGTCCTCGACGTGAACCACGCCGCACGGGAACGAGGCCTCAGCTCCGTTCGCATGCAGCCATTTCGTCCGCGCCCGCTTCTTCGCGTCACCGGCGAGCAGTTCCTCGCGGAGCTCGGCCCTCTCGTTGGCGAGGCTGTTCTGGACGGCCTGCCGGCCGCGGGCATGGATCACGAACTGCGCCAGCATCGCCACCTCGAAGAGCGGCATCCCTACTTCGAGGCGGACTCGGCCTGCCCTACCGCGGCCTGGCCCGCCGCCAGGCGAGCCGTCTCCACGCGGAACGGCGAGCAGCTCACGTAGTCGAGTCCGATCGCGTGGCAGAACACCACGCTCGCCGGGTCGCCTCCGTGCTCGCCGCAGATCCCGACGTGCAGCTCGGGGTTCGCGGCGCGCCCCTCCTCCGAGGCCATCCGCATCAGCCGGCCCACTCCGTCGACGTCGATCGTGACGAACGGGTTCGCGGGCACGAGCTTGCGCTCCTCGTACATCCCCACGAACTTGCCGATGTCGTCGCGCGAGAACCCGAACGCGGTCTGCGTCAGATCGTTGGTCCCGAACGAGAAGAACTCCGCCGTCTCCGCGATCTCGCCGGCCGTCACGGCAGCGCGCGGGAGCTCGACCATCGTCCCCCATTCGAGGTGTGAGAGCTCCGTCTCGCCGAGCGCTTCCGCCGCCACCGGCTCGAGCTCGTCGCGCATCTGCCGGAGCTCCGGCGCCGTCGCGACCAGCGGGATCATGACCTCGACCTGCGGATCGCCGCCCTCGCGACGCAGCTGACCGGCGGCCTCGAAGATCGCACGCACCTGCATCGCGTAGAGGCCGGGCTTCACGATCCCGAGCCGCACGCCTCGCAGACCGAGCATCGGATTCGCCTCGTGCAGCTCATTCACCTTCTGCAGCACGGCCTTCCGTTCCCCGACGTCCTCGCCCCGGGACTCCGCGAGGGCCACCTCCACCGCGAGGTCGACCTGGTTCGGCAGGAACTCGTGCAGGGGCGGGTCCAGGAGCCGCACGGTGACCGGCAGCCCGTCCATCGCGCGGAAGATCCCGACGAAGTCCTCGCGCTGGAGCGGCGCGAGCGCGTCGTAGGCTTTCGCCTCCTCTTCTTCGGTGTCGGCGAAGATCATCTGCCGTACGGCCTCCACCCGCTCCTCGCCGAGGAACATGTGCTCCGTGCGGCACAGCCCGATCCCCTCGGCGCCGCGTTCGCGCGCGTTCCTCGACTGGTCGGGGGTGTCCGCGTTGGCACGCACCCGTAGCCGCCGCACCTCGTCGGCGTACGCCATCAACGCCTCGAACGCGTTCCAGATCTTCTCCTCGCGGGCCTGCGCGTCCCCGGCGCGGGCCTTCTCCAGCACCGACTCCTCGAGCGGCAGCTCGCCTACGTAGACGTTCCCGGTGAAGCCGTCGATCGTGATGACGTCGCCCTCCTTCACGGAGGTGCCGTTCGCGGAGAACGTCCGGTCGGCCGGCGAGAGCTTGATCGCATCGGCGCCGCACACCGCCGGGATCCCCTCGCCGCGGGCCACCACGGCGGCGTGGGAGTTCGTCCCACCGGCGCTCGTCAGGATGCCCTGGGCCGCGATCATCCCGTGATAGTCGTCGGGCGTCGTCTCCCGGCGCACGAGGATCACCCGCTCGCCCTGCTTCCCGAGCCGCTCGGCCTCGTCGGCGGTGAACACCACCGTCCCGATCGCGGCGCCGGGCGAGGCGTTCAGCCCCTTCGCGATCGGTGTGGCGCCGTCGGCCTTCACCCGGCGCTTGAAGAGCTCCTCGAGCCGATTCGCGTCCACACGCAGGAGCGCGGTGTCCGCGTCGATCAGGGACTCCCCCAGCATGTCGTGCGCCATCACCCACTCGGCGAACGCCGTCCGCTTGCCCACGCGGACCTGGAGGATCCACAGCTTCCGCTTCTCGATCGTGAACTCGATGTCGCACATGTCGCGGTAGTGCGTCTCCAGCGTATCCATGTGCGCACGGAGACCCCGATACGAATCCGGGTCTAGCTCCTCGAGCTGGACGAGCGGCAGCGTGTTGCGGATCCCCGCCACCACGTCCTCGCCTTGTGCGTTCGCGAGGTAGTCCCCGTACGGGACCTTCTCGCCGTTGGACGGGTCGCGCGTGAACGCCACGCCGGTCCCCGAGTCCTCGCCTCGGTTGCCGAACACCATCGCCTGGACGTTCACCGCGGTGCCGAGTTCATCCGAGATCTTGTTCTGCCGCCGGTAGTCGATGGCCCGCTTGCCGTTCCACGACTGGAAGACCGCCGCGATCGCCAGGCGCAGCTGCTCCTTCGGGTCCTGCGGGAACTCCTCGCCCGTGTGCGTGCGGTAGATGCCGCGGAACTCCTCGATCAGCGCGGTGAGCTCGTCCGCGTCGAGGTCGGTGTCCTGGGTCCCCTCGCCCTTGCGCTCCTTCGCGCGGTCGAGGGCCTCCTCGAACGCCTCCCCGGGGACGTCCATCACGATCTTGCCGAACATCTGGATGAACCGCCGGTAGGCGTCGCGGGCGAACCGGACGTCGCCGTCGGACTGCTTCGCCAGGCCCTCGATGGACCGGTCGTTCAGCCCGAGGTTCAGGACGGTGTCCATCATCCCCGGCATCGAGAACTTCGCACCGCTGCGGACGCTGACGAGGAGCGGGTCGTCGGGGTCGCCGAGCTCCCGGCCCATCGCCCCCTGGAGGGTGGCCAGGTGCTCCCCGGCCTCCTGGAGCATCTCCGCAGGGGCCCCGCCCTGGGCGAGGAACACCAGGCAGGCCTCGGTGGTGATCGTGAACCCGGGCGGGACCGGCAGCCCCATCGTGGTCATCTCGGCGAGGTTGGCGCCCTTCCCGCCGAGCAGGTCCTTCATGTCCTTGTTGCCCTCGGAGAAGTCGTACACGTACTTGGTCATGCCCCGAGTGTACGGAAGGGGCGCCGCCCGGTGTACGCTCGCCTCCTCACGCGCGACGGAGGTTCGACGGATGGCACACGCCAAGGACAAGGGCGCGAAGAACGTCAAGAAGAAGGCCGCGAAGGGCATCAAGGAGAAGCGGGCCGAGAAGAAGCTGAAGCACGACGGCCGCCGTCAGTCGGGCGCCGTCGAGACCATCGGCGAACGGAACTAGCCCCCTCGACCTGGTCTACAGCGACCGAAGGATCGACAGCACCGCACCCATCAGGGGCTCCCGGGAGCCGAACCCCGCATGCACCGTCGTGCCGTCGGCGTCCATCACCAGGCCGGGCAGCGTACCTCGTGCTACCCAGCGCTCGAGCCCCGCGCTGAACTCTTCCGCATCCTTCGGCGTGTCCCAGACGGTGCTCATGATCACCGCAACGTCGTCGCCGTCGGTCCAGGCGCGGTACGTCCCGCCGCCCCAGCCAGCGGCGGCCGACGCCGCCACCTGATCCTCGAGACGGAGATGCAGCAGCGCCTTCAACCAGAGCTCGCCCACGACCATCGCGTCCAGGTCACGCCAACCAGAGCCGAACGTGGGTGCGAAGTCCGCTACGTCGACCGACTCCCCCGCCTCGTGCGGGAACTTCGTGGGATGCATCACCTGCTCGGTCGTTGTCGGGAACGTGTCCAACGCGTCGTCGATCGCCAAGGGTCCGTTCGCGTCGGAGAGTGCATCCGCGAACCGCTGCCCCGTGGTGTACGGGTAGGCCATGATCTCGACGATGAACGGTGGGACCCCGCCGGCGCCATCTCCCGGGATCGAGCCGACCTCCTGGATGGGGAACCGGATCAGCACCTGGGTCGCGAAGTGGTTCGCGCTCCCTTCCACGATGCCGAGCGCGGCCTGGAAGCGCTCCTCCTGGCAGCGCGCCACGAGACCGTCGAGGCGGTCGAGGTCGAAATGCTGGTCGTCGATCGCGTGCGTGAGCTCGTGGGCGAGCACGAACTGCTCGATCCGGTTGAGCTCGGCGTCGCCGGTATAGACGAGCTCCTCGTTCTGCGAGTTGTAGAACCCGAGGACCTGTCCCTGCTGGTAGGCGTCGATGGCCTCCAGGTATCCGACGTCGCGGGGCAGCGCGCCGATCGTCTGCCATGCCTCGCTCCGGCGAGCGTAGAACCGCCCCGGGTAGTACGTGTCGAGGTAGTCGGTCAACCGTCTGTCCATCTCGGCTTCCGTGATCGGCTCGACGTTCACCGGGCGGTCGAACTCCAGCCCGCGCACCGATTCCACCTGATCGGCAACCTCCGCGATCGCCGGCGGCGTGGGCACCTCCGTCACGGGATCCGCCTCGATGTCGGGGGCGACGCAGAGCCGGCGCATCGCCTCGGCCGCCGAGGTCGGCCCTGTCGTGACCTCGACCGGATCGCCGGACGGAGTCTCCGACGGTGTCTCCGAGGGTGAGGGTGGCGACGGCTCCGGCGTACAGGCGACGAGGAGCACCACGACCGCGACGGCGAGCCGCCTCACCGTCGCCTCGACACGATGACCGCGCCCACGGCGGCCACGATCGCCAGCCCAGAGAGCACGGCCGACGTCACGAGGAGCGTCGTGGACTCGAGGAACCCGGCGGTGGAGACGACGAGCGTCACGACCGCCGCCACCCACAGGGCGACCGCAGCCAGGTAGGCGATCACAGGCGCTCCGACAGGTAGGCCACGAGCCCGTCGATCGGCAGGCGGTCCTGCGCCATCGAATCCCGCTCGCGGACCGTGACCTGCCTGTCGTCCAAGGAATCGAAGTCGACCGTGACGCAGAACGGCGTCCCGACCTCGTCCTGCCGTCGGTAGCGGCGCCCGATCGACCCCGCGTCGTCGAAGTCGCACATCCACTGGCCCTTCACCAGATCGAAGACTCGCCGGGCCTCGGGGGCGAGCTTCTCGTTGCGCGACAGCGGGAGCACCGCCACCTTCGTGGGTGCCAGCCGCCGGTCGAGCGCGAGGTAGCTGCGCTTCTCGGTCCCGCCCTTCGCGGTCGGCGCCTCCTCCTCGCGGTAGGCGTCCAGGAGGAACGCCAGAACCGCCCGGTCGACGCCCGCCGCGGGCTCGATCACGTAGGGGTGGTAGCGCTCGTTCTTCTCTTGATCGAAGTAGGTGAGGTCCTCCCCGGACGCCGCCTGGTGCGCCTTGAGGTCGAAGTCGGTGCGGTTCGCGATCCCCTCGAGCTCCCCCCAGTCGGTGAACGGGAACCGGTACTCGATGTCGACCGTGCGCTTGGAGTAGTGCGAGAGCTCGTCGGCGTCGTGTTCGCGGATCCGGACGTGATCCTCATGGAGCCCGAGGTCGGTCCACCAGCGCATGCGTTCGCCGATCCAGAACTGGTGCCAGTCCTCGTCGGTGCCGGGCTCGACGAAGAACTCCATCTCCATCTGCTCGAACTCCCGCTGGCGGAAGATGAAGTTCCCGGGGGTGATCTCGTTTCGGAACGACCTGCCGATCTGGGCGATCCCGAAGGGGACCTTCTTGCGACTCACCTGCTGGATCGTTGCGAAGTCGACGAACATCCCCTGTGCCGTCTCGGGGCGCAGGTACACCGTGTTCTCGGCGTCCTCGATCGGACCCATGTTCGTCTTGAACATCAGATGGAAGTTGCGGGGTTGCGTGAAGGCCGTCTGGCCGCAGTTCGGGCACGCGGCCGGCTCCGGGAGCTCATCGGCACGGAACCGCTGGTGGCAGTTCAGGCACTCGACCAAGGGGTCCGTGAACACGTCGAGATGGCCCGATGCCTCCCAGACCTTGGGCGACATGATCACCGAGGCGTCGAGCCCGACCACGTCGTCGCGGAGCTGCACGGTCGAACGCCACCACTGCTCGCGGACGTTGCGCTTGATCTCGGTGCCGAGCGGCCCGTAGTCCCACGACGAGCGGAGCCCGCCATAGATCTCCGAGGACTGGAAGGCGATCCCTCGTCGCTTGGCGAGTGAGGTGACGGCCTCCATGAGGTCGGCCATTGGTCTTCGACTCCTTTCCCGGCCGCTGGCTGCGGCCGCCGGCGTGCCGCTCATGCTACCGGGGTCAACCGCGGCTGCTGCCGTCCCGATACCTCAGGCATGCCCATCGGATCACTCTGCCGCGCATGTGGAGCGACGTTGTCGGGCAACGTCGGATGGTGCGCACGGTGCCTCACCCCGGTAACCCCGTTCGCCGCTCGGCCGCCCCTCCACGAGAAGGGGTCCTTCGTCGGTACGCCCTTCCCCGACGTTCGGATGTCGAGGTGGCGGTCCGGGCCCACCTCGATGGGACCCGTCGGGAGGATCGCGACGACGATCCTCCTGCTCGTGCTATTCCCCTGGTGGGCGGTCTTCCTGCCGATGCGGAGCGTCTGGCGGAAGACGCGCGTGCCCGACGACGCTCCTCCGACCCCTCTGGACCGGTTCCGCGAGCGCCATCCCGTCCTCGGCCGCGAACTCCGGATGACCCCGGCGGTCCGGCTCGCTGCGCTGGTCGTGGCGATCGCGGCCGCGGGGGCGATCTGGTTCACGGAGGATGCGATCGGACGTCTGGGATGGGTCGTGGTCGTCCTCGTCGCGGGAGGCTCATATGCGCTCGCGAAGGAGCACGACCTCTAAGGACGGCGTTCCGGCCTACTTCGACCGCGGTGGGCCGCCGGACGACTCGCCCGCGCGGACCCTCGTGCGGCTGCAGGCGCTCGCCGCCCGGCTTCTTGCGGGCCGCGGTCCGAGCCAGGGCCGCGCGGACCGCACCCTGATCCACCTCGGTCGTGTCGTGGTGCTGCCGGTCGCTCTCGGTGAGGCGGATGAACATCTCGAGGGCGGCCTCGTGTGCCTCGGCGTCCGCGAGCTCACGATCGGCCTCGGTCGGTGGGACCGACGAGGCCGCCGAGGTGGTCGCCATCGCGGCCACACGGGACTCGGGCACCGGACTGGGCTCCGGCACCACGATCGCTTCGGAAGCAGCGGCCGGCTCCACGGTCACCGGCTCCGGAGCCACCGGTTCCTCACGCTTCACCGACTCCCGCTTGGCCGGCTTCTCCGGCTTCGGCTTGCGCACGCGCTTCGGCTTCTCGGCCACCGGCTTCGGGACGTACGACGTTGCGGGCGGTGGCTTCTGATCGCGCGACGCGCGGGCGAGCGGACCGGCGGGCGACGCGGTCCAGGCGTCGTCCGACGGCGTCTCGACGACGTCGGACTCCGGCACCTGGATGACGGCAGGTTCGGGTGGAGCAACGGCCACGGGTGCCGGCGGCGGGGCGACCGGTGCGGTGCTGGTTGCCTTCGACAGGGCCTGCTGGATGTCACCCTCCAAGCGGCGCCGCGCCTCCTCGGACTCCTCGAGCTTGTGTTGCAGCCGGCCGACGCGTTCCGAGGCCAGACGGTAGACCTCGTGGACGGCGTGCAGCCGATCGTCGTCGATCAACGAGAAGCCGGCGGGCACGGAGGACGAGGCGAAGGGCACGCCCGTGTTGATCGGCTCGATCGGGTCGCGGAGCGACAGGCCGATCAGCACGAGGAACAGGAGCAGCATCCCGCCGGCGAGGATCTGGTAGTTCCTCCACTCGGTCCGCACGGGGGCGAGGGTCCCCTCGTCGGTCTGGTCGATCTCGGCGATCGCGCTGGCCCGCAGCGGCACATAGGTCCGGAGGAGGCTCCGCTCGGGGTCGTCCTCCCCGCCGGTGTCGGAAACGCCCGAGCGGGTGAGCACACCCTCGCGCACGACCAGTTGGAGCAGTTCATCGTTCAACCCGGCGTCGGATCCGGGGGTCTCGGCTCGGTCGGTCGAGAACAGGAGCGACCCGTCGGCCGACCAGATGCGGACGCGCATCAGGCGGTCGTCGGCGAGGATCGTGCGCTCGACCGCCGCCTGGAGCGACGCTGCGGTTTGGCCCGTGATGGGGCCGTCGAGATCCGAGCCCTCGAGCCCCGGATCGAGCGCCTCCTCCACGTACTGCACGGCTCGGCTCTGCGCGTCCGTGCGCTCCCGGTCCAGGGCGTCGCTCCCGTTCATGATCGCGAACGCGAGACCGCCGATCGCCGCCAGGGCCATCACGGCCCAGACGTACTTGCTGGCGCTGTCTCTGGTGAACCGAGCGATCACGCTCATCCGCCCCTCCTCGCCGGTGCGGTGCTCGGCACCGGAAGCACGGTCCCGTGCTTTCCGGGCACGATACCCCTCAAGCATCCGCTACGGAACGGCCGAACGACCACCGCGGGCTAGGTCGGATGGCCGACGAACGGGGACCGAACGGCGGACCGGTCCTCAGGGCTCGTCGCCGATGCCGCCGAAGCGCCGCGAGCGCTTCTGGAAGTCCCTGATCGCTTCGTAGAGGATCTCGCGGTCGAAGTCCGGCCAGAACACGGGCGTGAACCAGAGCTCGGAATAGGCGACCTCCCACAGGAGGAAGTTCGAGATCCGTTGTTCGCCGCTCGTTCGGATCAGCAGATCGGGGGGCGGCGTGTCTGAGGCGTACAGGCGTTCCGCGATCGTCGACTCGCTGATGCCCTCGGGGCGGAGCGTCCCCGCGCGGACCTCGCGAGCGATGTCCTTCACGGCGTCGACGATCTCGGCCCGGCCCCCGTAGTTGAACGCGATCGACAGGGTGGTCCCGGTGTTGGCGGCCGTCATCGCCTCCGCCGTCCGGATCTCCTTCAGGACGGAGCGGGGGATGCGCCAGTTGCGCCGTCCGATGAACCGGATCCGGACGTTCATCTCGTGGAGCGCGTCCCGACGGCGCCGGAGCATGGTGCGGTTGAAGTTCATCAGGTAGCGGACCTCGCCCGGCGGACGGCGCCAGTTCTCCGTCGAGAACGCGAACACGGTGAGCCAACGGACCCCCACCGCGACGGCGCCCTGGATCGTGTCCCACAGGGCGTCCTCGCCGGCGCCGTGGCCTTCGGTCCTGGGCAGTCCGCGTTGCTCGGCCCACCGGCCGTTGCCGTCCATCACGATCCCGACGTGCGCCGGGATCCGGTCGAGATCGAGGTCCTGGAGGTAGCTGCTCACGTCGCCGTCCGCACGAGCATCGGGACGGACTTCATCCGCCGCTCCAGGTGGTACTCGGCGAAGCCGAACAGCAGGCCGCGCGCTTCCTTCCTCGTGCGCGACTCCGGCGCGGCGGTCGTCGCCCGCCTCCGCGAGGTCGGCGAGCGCCAGGGCTCCGAGGAACGCGAGGGCAGCGGCGGTGACGTGGCCTGCCCCGGGCTCGGCGTCGGCGGCGCAGACGGCGCCGCCGAGGCCGGCGGAGAACAGCTGGACGTCGGTGTTGCCACAGACGGCACAGGCCGTGAGGCTCGGGTGGAACCCCGAGACGCTGAGGAGCTTCAGCAGGAACGACTCCGCGACGGCCGCGGGATCGATCGGGCCGCGCCTCCAGCGCCCGGAGCCCCGAGAGCAGCAGGAGCACGACGCGCACGTTCCGCTCGTGTTCCTCGGCGACGCGGTCGACCGCCTCGAGCATCGTCTCGCCGGCGGCGAACAGCGCGAGGTCGTCGCGGATCGCGCGATGGGGGGCGATGATCTCGGCCTGGGTGATCGTGTCGAGCGATCCTCGGCCCCGGTAGAGCATCAGGTTCACGTGGGTGAACGGCTCCAGGCGCGCCCCGAACCGGCTGGTGGTCTTGCGGATCCCCTTCGCCACGCCCCGGACCTTGCCGGAGCCTTGGGTCATGATGGTGACGATCTTGTCGGCCTCGCCGAGCTTCGCCGACCGGAGGACGACGCCCTGCTCCTTGTAGGGGGGCATCGTCGAATCGTAGCCCGGCGGGAGGTCGCTCCACCCCACACGGCGTGTGACGTTTCCGTTGCGAGAGGCGCTGGCGCCGGCCCTCGAAAGGACCGGCGCCGACCGTCTACGCCTCCATGTTCCGAGTCACGACCTCCATCGTCTCGTTGAGCTCCGCCGTCGGGCTGAACTCGACGATCTCCGTGTCCGGGAAGATCTCCGGCGTGTGACCGGGGCCCACGTAGTAGGCCTCCCCGTCGGTGATCTCGATGTCGCCTTCAGCGGTGTGGTACACGAGCTTCCCCTTGACCACGTAGCCCCAATGCGGGGACTGACACTGATCGTTCGGGAGTCCCACGAACAGCGGAGTCATGTCCGAATGCTCCGTGTACCTCTCGAAACCGATCGTGTAGCCCTCGGTCTCTCCGTACCGACCTTCGAACCCGGGTCCCTCGACCGGCTCCGCCGTCGAGTCCTTCGATACCTTGCCCATCGCCGTGCCTCCTTCCCTCTCGTCCTTCTCCGTTCACCGTGCGTCTGGGTCGTCTCTCCTTCGGCTACGGATGTTACGAACCCCGCTCCTCCGCGTATCGCGCGAGGTTGCGGACCGTTCGACGGGTCACCTTCGCCGAAACCTTCAGGCCGAGATCCCGGAGGCCGCGGACATTGAACAGCGCGACCATCCCCGGGAGCTCGCTGATCCGCGTCACGCGGCCCGTCCACACGATCCGGCAGCCCTCGGCCGCAGGCTCGAGCTCGTACCGCTCGACGTTGGTCCACTCGCTGGTCCTGCCCTTCTTCGTCGTGAGGCGCGCCTCCGTGACGAACTCGAACGTCTTCCCCGGTTGGGCTTCCGTGACCACCGAGCGATCCGAGAACGAGCCCATGGGTCCGACCCCGTGCTCGCGAACTCGGTGCCGACCGTCGCCGGCCCGGTGGGGGCGTCGATCGTCAGCAGACGCGTCTTCTTCCCCTGCTGCTCCCCCGCCCACACGGTGTGGGTCGAGAGATCCGAGAGGACGGCGTAGACGGTCTCCGCCGACGCGCGCGAGGTCGCCTCGACGCGCACGACCAGCTCGCGCTTCAGGGCGTTGGCGCCCCGTTCTCCCTGTCCTCTGCATGTGCATCACCTCCACGAGGAAGGGTGCGCTCGGCACGGTCAGGGAGGAACGGGAAACTTCCCTATCTGTTGGCTCGATCCTCGGGAGAGGCAGCACGGAGGTGGCGGCTGGCCCACGCGCCGGCCTCGCCCCGGCTCTTCACGCCGAGCTTGGCCAGGACGCTGCTCACGTGGTGCCCGACGGTCTTCGTGCTCAGGTGCAGGCGAGCGGCGATCTCGGCGTTGCTCAGGCCCTCGGTCACGAGATACAGCACTTCCTGCTCGCGCCGGGTGAGCAGACCGGCATCCTTGGGGCCGGTCCGTCCGCGGACACCGTGGCGACGGAGTAGCTCCGCGGCCGCATCCGCATCGCGAGGCGCTCCCACGCGCTCGAACTCGGCGAGGGCCGTCCGCGCCTCGGCGACGGCGACCTCGGGCTGTTCGCCCTCCAGAGCGCGTGCGAGCTCGAACCGGGCGCGCGCCGCGTCGACCGACATCCCCGCCTGGGCGAACCGCGCGAGCGCGGCTTCGAGAGCTCCGACCGCGTCGGAACTCCCGCGCGCGGTCGCGACACGCCCCCTCGCGAGGTCGGCCATCGCGGTCACGCGATCGAGCCCCGATGCGTCGGCGATCCGACCCAGGCCGATCCGCCGCTCCCGCCGCTCCGTCGACGTCACCCTGAGACAGCTGCACCTCGACCAGCATCGCGAGGAACGGCGCCGCGAGCACGTTGTCGTCCCCGATCCGATTCAGCCGTCGATGGATCGTCGCGGCGGCGAGCGCCCCCTCCCCTCGGACCAGGTGGAGATGCGCGATCCCGTGCGCCGCCTCCGGCAGCTCCTCGAACCCCGCGAGCAGCTGCTCGGCTTCCTCGAGCCTCCCCTGGGTGAGGCGGAGCTCCGCGAGCTTGGCGGCGGGGTGGACGCATCGAGATCGGTGCCCCGCCGCCTCGAGCGCCCCGAGCCCCTCGGTGAGCATCCCTTCGGCCTCGTCCCACTTCCCCGAGGCGAGGAACAGCTCGGAGCAGCACGCGTAGCAGAACGCGAGGACGGCCACGTCGTCGTGGCTCTGGATCCAGGACTCCATCACCTTGCCCCACTGCTCGATCCGCTGCCAGTCCGACGAGAGTTCGAACGCCGCGATCGCGACGCATGTGATGTCGCCGACCACGTCGAGGCTCCGGACGTCACCTCCCGTGGCGGCGGCCATCGCCTCGTCGAGCCGGTCCGTTCCCGAGGCGACGCCGCCCGCGGCGAGCTCCGCGTATCCGCGGCGGGCGAGGGCAGCGGCCTCGAGGTCGCGATCGGCCGTGGCCAGCGCGATCGCATGGGCCTCTTCGGCGTAGTCACCCATCTCCGCGGGATCGTCCGCCCGCTCGGCTCGAGTGAGCGCGAGCCAACCGTGCTCGGAGTGGTGAGGGGCGTCCCGGAGGAGACCCTCCGCTCGCGCGAACCAACCGTTGCTGGCCGCGGTGTTCCCACGGACCGCCTGGTACTCGCGCGCGAGCCACAACGCCGCGCGCGCGGCCCGAGGCGCGCGCCCTTCTTCGCGGAAGCCCGCGTACGCGCGTTCCATGTGCACGATCGCCTCGTCCGGATCTCGCAGCCACCACAGGGCCCGTGCCAGACCCTCCTCCGCGTGCGAGGTCGGGTCGTCCTGAAGGACCTGCTCGAAGCCCGCGCGCGCCCGCTCCCACTCCCCCGCGGCGAGCGCCCTCCCGGCTTCGTCCAACGCCATGGCGCGGCTCGGTCGACACGCGGCGCATCATCGCACCGGGGTCGTCGTGCGGGAAGAGGTTCGGAGACGGACCCGTCAGGCGCCCATCGGGTGCCAGACCGTCTTGTATTCCACGAAGGCCGTGACCTCGTAGGGGCTCTGGGCCTCATCGGAGAACGGATCGGCATCGGGGGCCGCGTGGATCCGCTTCACGTTCTCGGCCGAGAGCTGCTCCATCTCCGTGCGCAGCTCCTCGGGGACCCCCGTGGCGTCGATGGCGTTCACGTCCATGTGGCCCGCGAGCCACGGCACGAGCTCGGCGGTCTGCCCGGTGAGGATGTTGACGACCCCGCCCGGCACGTCCGAGGTGGCGAGGACCTCGCCGAGCGACACCGCCGGCAGCGGGGAACGCTCGCTGGCCAGGACGACGGCGGTGTTGCCGCTCACGATCGCCGGCGCCACCCGTGACACGAGCCCGAGGAGCGACTGGTCCTGCGGGCGCGACGATCCCGACCACGCCGGTCGGCTCCGGGATCGTGAAGTTGAAGTACGGGCCCGCCACCGGGTTCGACGCTCCCTGGATCTGGTCGATCTTGTCCGACCACCCCGCGTACCAGACCCATCGGTCGATCGCGGCGCTCACGCCGCGGCGCCGGGTCCTCCGCACCCGCGTCCTCGAGCTCGGACTCGAACTGCGACCGCCGGCCCTCCATCAGCTCGGCCACGCGGTACAGGATCTGGCCCGCGGTTGGAGGCCGTCTTCGCCGCCCATCCCGGCTGGGCGGCGCGCGCCGCTCGCACGGCGTCCCGGAGGTCCTTCCGCGACGCGCGCGACGCCCAGGCGAGCAACTCCCCGTCGGCATCGAAGACCTCGTAGGAGCGGCCCGACTCGCTGCGGGGGAACTCGCCGCCGATGAACAGCTTCGCGGTTCGCCGGACGGGGAGCCGCTCGTCCGTCACGATGCGCCGTTCCCTCGCGCCGGAGGTGTCAGCTCCAGATACGGCGCGAGCCCATGCAGGCCGCCCTCCCGCCCGAAGCCCGATTCCTTGTAGCCACCGAAGGGCGAGGACGGATCGAACCGGTTGAACGTGTTCGCCCAGACCACGCCGGCCTTCAGGCGCTCGGCCATCCACAGGATCCGCGAGCCCTTCTCGGTCCACACCCCTGCCGACAGCCCGTACGGCGTGTTGTTGGCCTTCTCCACGGCCTCCTCGGGCGTGCGGAACGTGAGGATCGACAGCACCGGGCCGAAGATCTCCTCGCGCGCGATCCGATGCGACTGGCTCACGCCGGTGAACAGGGTGGGACGGAACCAGAAGCCGCGCTCGGGGAGGTCGCACGCGGGCTGATACATCTCGGCGCCGTCCTCCACGCCCGAGGCCACCAGCTCCTCGATCCGCGTGAGCTGCGCGCGCGAGTTGATCGCGCCGATGTCGGTGTTCTTGTCGAGCGGGTTCCCCACGCGGAGCGTCTGGAGGCGGGCCTTCAGCTTCTCGAGCAGCGGCTCGAAGATCGGTTCCTGCACCAGCAGGCGCGAGCCGGCGCAGCACACGTGCCCCTGGTTGAAGAAGATCCCGTTCACCACGCCCTCGACGGCCTGGTCGAGCGGCGCGTCCTCGAACACGATGTTGGCCGCCTTGCCGCCCAGCTCGAGCGTGAGGCGCTTGCCGGAGCCGGCGATCGTGCGGCGGATCTGCTTGCCGACCTCGGTGGAGCCCGTGAACGCGACCTTGTCCACGTCCGCGGCGACGAGGGCGGCTCCCGTCTCCCCGCGCCCGGTGATGACGTTGACCACGCCCGGAGGCAGCTCCGCCTGCTGGATCACCTCGGCGAGCAGCAACGCGGTGAGCGGCGTCGTCTCCGCGGGCTTCAGGACGGCCGTGTTCCCGGTGGCGAGGGCGGGCGCGAGCTTCCACGCCGCCATCAGCATCGGGAAGTTCCACGGGATCGACCTGCCCGGCCACGCCGATCGGCTTCGCGTCGCGGCCGGGGAACGCGTAGTCGAGCTTGTCGGCCCAGCCCGGCGTAGTAGAAGAAGTGCGCCGCGGCGAGCGGCAGATCGATGTCGCGCGACTCCTTGATCGGCTTGCCGCCGTTCATCGACTCCAGGACCGCGAACTCCCGGGCGCGCTCCTGCAGCGCCGCGGGCGATCCGGTAGAGGTACTTCGCCCGCTCCCGGCCGGGGAGGTCGCGCCAGCGCGACTCGAACGCGTCGCGCGCCGCGGCGACCGCCAGGTCGACATCCTCCGGGCCGGCCTCGGGCACCTCGGCGAGGACGTCTTCGGTGGAAGGGTCGATCGTCGCCATGTACTTCCCGCTCTTCGGCTCGACGAACTCGCCGCCGATGAACAGCCCGTAGCGATCCTGCAGCCGGACGACGTCCTTGGACTCCGGCGCGTCCGCGTACTCCCACGCGGGACCCCTCGATCCGTCGGAGGCGGCGGAGCGATGGGAACGACTGCCCATCCGATCGAGCACGACGAACGGCCGCGACTCTCCTGGGTGCTGTCGCAGGCCTCTCGGTCATCTGCCGCTTCTCACCGGATTCCTCGTGCTGGCGCCGGAGGACGACAGCGAAATCTCCCGTCATCCCCGCTCCTGCCGAACACCCTGGTCCAGTCGAACCGGCTTCGATGGAGATCGACGCTCGGGTCGAGTTGCGGCGCGGATCCGAACGGTGTCGTCTACGCGGGCGGCCACATTGTGGATCCTCGAGGACGGCATCCTGGAGGTCCTCGATCCATCATCGTCGGAGATCCGACGAACAGGCTTCGGGTTCGAACCCTACCACCATCGCGGTCACGAGTTCGGGTGTGGTCGTCGGCGACTGCGAGCACCACCGGCTCTACCGGGTCGATGCCGATCTCCAGGTCAAGAGATCTATCCTCGGTCCCGTCAATCGGCGACGGCTTCACGGTCATCGCCACCGTCCTCGACTCTGGATCCATAACTTTCCGCATCTGGATCGGGTAGCCCATCGAGCGGATATCACTCGCCTCCCGTCGGGACGTCAGGTAGGCCCCCGCGATGACCAGCACGACGCCCGCGATCGCGACGGGACCGACCTCGTCGTTCCGCAGGAGCACCCCGAGCAGCAGCGCCACGACCGGGATCAGGTAGCCGACGATCGAGGCTCGCGTGGCTCCGACCCGGCCGACGAGCCGTCCCATCAGGACGAACGCGACGCCGGTCCCGAGCACGCCGACGGCGGCCATCGCGAGGAGCGATGACCACGCGAACCGCGATCCCGGGATCGAGCTCAGTCCGATCGGCGCGGTGAGGACGCCGCCGATCGCGAGGATCCTCGCCATCACCGGGAGCGACCCGTACTTCTGCTGCAGCGGCGTCGCGACGTTGAACGCGATCCCGTAGCAGACCGTGGCGATCAGTACCAACACGACGCCGACCAGCTGGCTCCGGCCCTCGCCGGCGGCCGAGAGCGCGATCGCGGCCACGCCGAGGAAGCCGATCGGGATGCCGAGGAGCTGGCGCGAGCCCGGCGCCCGGCGGAACAGGATCGTGGCGACCACCACAGTGAAGATCGGCGCTGCGCCGTTCAGCATCCCGGCGATCGCCGAGTTCACCGAGCCCTGGGCGAGCGGGAAGAGCGTGAAGGGGATGGCGACCCACGACACGGCGAGGGTCAGGAGCGGGACGAGGTCGGCGCGATCGATCCGCGTCCGGACACCGGGCAGCACCCACAGCAGGGCGGCGCCGAACAGGATCCGGAGCCACGTGACGAGCCCGGGCCGGAACGACTCGAGCCCGATCGCCATGAACAGGAAGGACGAGCCCCAGATCGTCCCGACGGCGGCGAAGAGGAGCCAATCCACGGCCGCGAACGAGCCTCGATGGGTGCCGTGCGCGGTCGACAGGATCCGTCCAGCCATCGTCTGAACAACGACCAACGTCAGTCGATCGTGAAATAGTCCGGCCCCGCGTAGCGGCCGGTCCCTTCCTTCTCGATCTGCATCAGCACGTCGTTCAGGAGCGAGGACGCCCCGATCCGGAACCGGTCGGGCGTCATCCAGGCCGACCCCAGCGTCTCGTGCACCAGGACGAGGTTCTGGATCGCTTGCTTCGCCGTCCGGACCCCGCCGGCCACCTTGATGCCCACAGCGCGGCCCGTGTCCCGATGGAAGTCCCTCGCCGCCTCCATCATGCAGAGGGCCACCGGCAGCGTGGCGTTCACGGCGATCTTCCCAGTAGACGTCTTGATGAAGTCGGCGCCGGCGGCCATCGCCAGCATGCTCGCCTGCCGCACGCGGTCGTAGGACCCGAGCTCACCGGTCTCGAGGATCACCTTCAGGTGGGCCGCACCGGCGGCATCGCGGGCTGCGACGAGCTCCTCGAAGGCCTGCGCGTAGCTCCCGCCGAGGAACAGGGAGCGGTTCAACACGATGTCGATCTCCTGTGCTCCCGTCTCCGCCACGTCGCGGATCTCCTGCAGGCGCGCGTCCAGGGGCCCGAGCCCGCTGGGGAAGCCTCCCGCCACGCTCGCGACCTTCACCCCCGTGCCGTCGAGCTGCTCCAGGGCGACCGGGACGAGCTGCGGGTACAGGCACACGGCAGCCACCGGAGGGATCGCCGGATCGAGCGGGTCGGGGCGCACGGCCTTGGCGCAGATCGCGACGATCTTCCCCACGGTGTCGCTTCCCTCGAGGGTCGTGAGGTCCATCGACCGGATCGCGAGATCGAGCGCCCAGAGCTTCGCGTCGCGCTTGATCGAACGCTTCGCGAGGGACGCCGCGCGCTCCTCGAGGCCCACGGCATCGACGGCCGTCGTGCGAACGGCCATCCGCACCGCGTCGGCGGACGCGACCGGCAGGGGTCGGCTCGGCTCGATGTGCGCTGCTTGGGCCATGCATCGATGGTAGCCCACTCGGTCGTCACGAGGTCCGGGTGGGTACCCTCCCCGGCATGAAGATCGCCCGCGTGCTGCTGCTCGTCGTCGCCGCGCTCGTTCCCGCCTGCGATGGTGAAACCGCTCCGCCGGAGCCGTGCACGGATCCGGCCCCGGCAACCTCGGTGGAGCTGGCGGACTTCGTGTTCCGCCCGGATTGCCTGTCGGCCGATGCGGGTGCGACGATCGCGCTCGACAACACCGGCGATGCGCCCCACACGTTCACGGTGGAAGGCACGGACGTCGACGTGAACGTCGACGCGGGATCCTCGGGCGAGGCGGACCTCGGGGCCGTGGATCCGGGGACCTACACCGTCACGTGCACGTTCCATCCGCAGATGACAGCGACAATCACCGTCGGGTGACGGTCAGAACCCGAGCCGCTCGAGCGCCTTCGGGTCGCGCTGCCACTCCTTCACGACCTTCACCCGGACGTCGAGGAACACCTTGGTCCCGAGGACCAGCTCCATCTCCTCGCGGGCCCGCATACCGATCGTCTTGAGCGTCTGCCCGCCCTTGCCGATCACGATCCCCTTCTGAGAGTCCCGTTCCACGATGAGCGATGCGTGGACCTTCACGAGCGCGTCGGTGATGTCGAGCTCCTCGATCGTGACGGTGATCGAGTGCGGGAGCTCCTGGCGGGTCACGTGGAGCGCCTTCTCGCGGACCATCTCCGCGAGGCGGGTCTCGAGCGGCTGGTCCGAGATCGTCTCCTCCGGATAGAGCGCGGGACCTTCGGGGAGCATCGCGAGCACCATGTCTCGGAGCATGCCGACGCCCTTCCCGGCTTTGGCGGACACCGGGACGATCTCGTCGTAGTGACCGATGTCCGCGGCCGCGGCGAGCTGGGGTACGACACCGTGCTGACCCGTGACGTCGATCTTGTTCACCACCGCGATCTTCGGGCATCCGTGCGGACGGACCCGGCGCTCGTACACGAACGCGTCGCCGCGCCCGACGCCGGAGGCCGCGTCGAGGACGTGCAGGATCACATCCACGCCCTCGACCGCGTCGCCGACCATGTCGTTCAGCCGTGCGCCGAGCTCGGTCCGGGGCTTGTGGAACCCGGGCGTGTCCGTGAAGACGGCCTGCGCGTCCTCCGTCGTCAGGACCGCATGCAGGCCGCGACGGGTCGTCTGCGGTTTGTCCGAGACGATCGAGACCTTGCGGCCGACGAGCGCGTTGACGAGCGTCGACTTCCCGACGTTCGGCCTGCCGACGACGGCGATCATCCCGGCGTGGAAGGCGCTCATCGCTCGTCGAGGTCGCGGGGACCGAACGCGTGCGGGAGCAGATCGGCCAGGGCCCAGTACCGTCGCTCGGCGCCCGATGCCGACTCGGCGATCACCGCCATCCCTTCCCCGAACTCCCACAGCACCTGGCGGCAGCCTCCACACGGTGGGGTCGGGGTCGTCTCGGCGTCCGTGACGACGGCAACCGCCCGGAGCGACGTCTCTCCCGCCGCCACGGCCATCGCCACCGCGTTGCGTTCGGCGCAGACCGAGAGCGGATAGCTCGCGTTCTCCATGTTCACGGCCGTGAACACCCGATCGCCGGCCAGCAGCGCCGCACCCACGTGGAAGCCGCTGTACGGCGCGTAGGCGGCCGCCCGGATCTCGCGGGCGGCAGCGACCAGCTCGTCGATGCGTTCCGGCTCGATCGACGTCACGTCGCTACCTCCGGCTCTTCCCCGTTCTGATCGGGACTGCGCGTGATCAGCACGCTCGCGATCCGTCGTCCCTGCACCTTGTCCGCCTTGAGGTTCAGACCGCGGAACGCGACCTCCTCGCCCGCGTCGGGCATCCGACCGAACAGGTCGAGCATCAGCCCCGCGACCGTGTCCCATTCCTCGTCCGGGAGCTCCGCGCTGAGCAGCTCGTTCACGTCGTCGATCGATGCCTTCCCGGAGACCCGGTAGATGCCGTCGCCGAGCTGCAGCACCTCGGGCTCCTCCCGGTCGTACTCGTCGGCGATCTCGCCCACGAGCTCCTCGAGGAGGTCCTCGAGCGCGACGATGCCGGTGACGGAGCCGTGCTCGTCGTACACGAGCGCTTGGTGGAACTTCTCGCGCTGCATCTCCTTCAGCAGCTCGGCCACCCGCTTGCTCTCCGGCACGAAGTGCGCGGTCCGCACGATCTCGCCCAGCGGCATGTCCTTCTTGCCCTGGTGCAGCGCTTTCAGCACGTCCTTCGCGAACACCACGCCCTTCACGTCGTCGAGCGAACCCTGGAAGACGGGGATCCGGGAGTACCCGTGCGACAGGACGAGCGCCTGGACGTCCCGCAGCGTCTTGTCGTCCTCGATCGCGACGATGTCCGGGCGCGGCACCATCACCTCGCGCACGATCGTGTCCCCGAACTCGAAGATCGAGTGGATCAGCTCCTTCTCGCCCTCCTCGATCGATCCCTCCTCCGATCCGACCTCGGCCATCGACCGGATCTCCTCCTCGGAGACGAACGGGCCCTGCTTCAGCCCCTTGCCCGGCAGCAGGACGTTGGCGAGGCCGATCAGGAACCGCGTCGGGATCTCGAGGAGCCGGCCGAGGAACCACACCAGCGGCGCGAGCGCGAGCGCCACGCGGTCGGTGTGCAAGACGGCGAACGTCTTCGCCATCGCCTCCACGAACACGAAGTACAGCAGCGTGAACCCGAACGAGATCAAGCCCACCCAGGGGCCGTCGCTCCCTTCCCCGAACTCGTTCTCCGCGAGGATCGCGACGAGGATCGCCGAGCCGTTCTGCACGAACATCACGGAGAGGTAGACGGCGTTCAGGTACCGGGGCGGATCGGACTCGATCTTCACGAGCGTCTCCGCGTTCCGGCGGTTGTCCTCCTCGAGCGAGAGCGCGCGGACGCGCGACGTCCGGGTGAGCGACGCCTCGGCGGCGGCGAGCACGGAACCGAACAGGACCAGCACGACCGCGAGCCCCCACCACATGTTCACGATGCGCGCACCCCGCTGTAGCGCTCCTGCCGCTCCCACATCCGGGTGCGCGCGGCCTCTTCCTCGTGGTCGTAGCCGAGGAGGTGCAGGATCCCGTGGACCAGCAGCAGGCGGAGCTCCCCGTCGGGATCGGCCGGGTTGTTGCGCTCCGCCTCCATCGGCGCGACGACCACGTCGCCGAGGTGGCGGGCGCCGTCCGGTCCTTCGGCCACGTCGAGCGGGAACGACAGGACGTCGGTCGGCCCCGGTTCGCCCATGAACCGCTCGTGCAGCTCCTCGATCTCGCCGGACTCCACGAAGGACACCGAGAGCTCCGCGCGGTCGACCCCCTCGCTCCGCAGGGTGTCGCGGGCGAGCGAGCGGAGCCCCTCTTCGTCGAGCGCTCTCCGCTGACGGTTCGAGATCAGGACGCGGGGCCAGGCACCGTCGGCCGGTCCAGGGTCGACGGGATGGTCGTCGTCGGCCATCAGTCGTCCATCCCGAGGCGCTGCTGACCGTAGCGGTCGTAGGCCTCGACGATCTCCTGGACGATCTTGTGCCGCACGACGTCGCGCCCGCCGAGCCGGCAGAACGAGATGCCGCGGATCCCCGAGAGGATCTCCTCGATCACGAGGAGACCGGAGCGCTGCCCGGTGGCGAGGTCCACCTGCGTGTCGTCGCCGTTGACGACGGCCTTCGACCCGAAACCGATCCGTGTGAGGAACATCTTCATCTGCTCGGGCGTCGTGTTCTGGGCTTCGTCGAGGATGATGAACGCGTCGTTCAAGGTCCTGCCGCGCATGTACGCGAGAGGCGCGACCTCGACGGTGCCCCGCTCCATCAGCCGGGAGAGGCTCTCTGCGCCGGTCATCTCGAACAGCGCGTCATAGAGCGGACGCATGTACGGATCGATCTTCTCGTAGAGCGTCCCCGGCAGGAACCCGAGCCGCTCCCCCGCCTCGACGGCCGGGCGGGTGAGGATCAGACGCGAGACCTGGTGGTCCTGGAGCGCGCGCACCGCCGTGGCCACGGCCAGGTAGGTCTTGCCCGTGCCGGCGGGTCCGATCGCGAACGTCACGGTCGCCCGCCGCATCGCGTCCACGAACCGCTTCTGCCCGACCGTCTTGGGCGCGACCGAGGTCCCTCGCGCGGTGAGGAGCGTGTCGCCCAGCACCTCGCTGGGACGCATCCCGGCGGTCCCCTCGTCGCCCTCCGCCCAGTCGTCGCCGCCCTTGATCAGCTCGATCGTCTGGCCGACCGAGGAGTCGGAGAGCTGATGGCCCTTCTCGAGCAACGCCAAGAGTTCTTCGAAGAGATGTGCGAGCTGCTCGGCCTCGTGCTCGGGGCCCGTGATCGTGATCTCGTTGCCCCGGACCAAGATGTCGGAGGCGAACCCGGCTTCGATCAACTTCAGGAACGCGTCCTGCTGACCCAGGAGCGCCACCATCGGCTGGTGGCCGGGGACGAGGATCTTGACTTGGGTGGTGGCGGCTGCCACGTGTCGCGCTCTCGGGGGTGACCCCGTTCCTCCTGTTGTCGAGAGCGGGACCCGTCCGGGTCCCGCCGTCGCATCCTATCGTGTTCCTTGGCGCGTTCCTCGGGCGCGTTACCCCGGCGGCCAGCCCATCTGCCGCCCACCGAGGAGGTGGAAGTGCAGGTGGAATACGCTCTGCCCGGCGTCGGGGCCGACGTTCGTCACGAGGCGCCATCCCGACTCCGCGATCCCCTCGGCCGCCGCGAGCTGCGTCGCCGCCTGGGCGATGTCGGCAAGGAGGTCACCGTGCTGGTCCTGCATCTCCTCGATCGAGCGCACGTGCTCCTTCGGGATCAGCAGGATGTGCGTGGGCGCTTGCGGGTTCGTGTCGCGGAACGCCACCAGTCGGTCGGACTCTCGCACGATGTCCGCCGGGATCTCGCGCGCCGCGATGCGGCAGAACACGCACGAGCTGTCGGTCTGCATGCCCGGTGTCCCTCCTTCCCCGCTCATCGCCGATCGGTCACGGACGATACTCCGGTCGGCGCAGTCCGCGCGGCGCGACGCCGTTGGTTCCGGCACCCTCGTCCCGGAGCTCGGCGAGCCGCTGGAGGAGGGAGCGCTCCTCCTTGGAGAGGTCGCGGGGCGTCACGATGTGCAGCGTCACGAAGAGATCGCCGCGTCCCCGGCGCTGGAGGTGCGGGACCCCTTTGCCCTTGAGGCGCAGGACCGTGCCGGATTCGGTCCCGGCCTCGATCCGGAGCCGCTCCGGACCGTCCAGGGTCTCGACCTCCACGTCGCCGCCGAGGGTCGCCTGCGTGATCGAGACGTCGAGGACACCGTGCAGATCCTGACCTTGCCGGACGAACGCATCCGACGGTTCGACCTCGATGCCGACGATCAGATCGCCCGACGGGCCACCCGCGACGCCGGCGTTGCCCTCGGCACCGACGCGGAGATCCATCCCGTCCAGCACCCCCGCGGGCACGTCGAACGTCACCGTGGCGCTCGTGCGGACGCGCCCGTCGCCGCCGCACTCCTCGCAGCGGTCCGGGATCTCCTCGCCGGTCCCCCCGCAGGCGACACACGGCGTCGCGGTCATGACCGTGCCGAAGATGCTGCGGCGGACGGCCTGGACCTCGCCGGCGCCGCCGCACGTCCGGCACGTGACCGGCGACGTGCCCGGCCGCGCCCCGCTCCCGCCGCATCGCTCGCACGCCGCGAGACGTTCGATCTCCAGCCGTTGCTCCGCGCCGAAGACCGACTCGGGGAACGTCAGACGGACGCGGATCCGGAGGTCCTCCCCGCGACGGACCCTGGAGCGCGGGCCGCGCGAGCGGGGGCCGAAACCGCCACCGAAGAACATGTCGAAGATGTCCTGGATGTCGCCGAACGGTGCGCCCTGCGGCCCGGTGGCGCCGAACTCGTCGTAGCGTTGCCGCTTCGTCGGGTCGGACAGGATCTCGTACGCCCCGGTGATCTCCTTGAACCGCTCCTGGTCCGCGGGGTCGGCGTTGACGTCCGGGTGCAGGGTCCGCGCGAGCTTCCGGTAGGCCGCCTTGATCTCGGTGGGCGACGCATCCCGGGCGATGCCGAGGATCTCGTACAGGTCGCGGACGGCCGCCATCGTCTAGGCCTCGTGCTCGGTGGCGATCTCCGACAGGCGCTTCGCCACGGCTCGCACGGACGCCATCGCCGAGAGGTAGTCCATGCGCGTGGGACCGACCACGCCGATCGTCCCGACCGTCGCCTCACCCGCCTTGAACGGCGCCGTGACGATCGACGCCTCCCACTCGCCCGTCGTCGGGTGCTCCGCGCCGATCGTCACCCACACGTCCTCGCGATCGGCGGTCACGTCCTGCAGGACCTGGAGCATCTCCTGCTCGCGCTCGAGGGTCTCGAACAGCCGGCGGAGCGTCTGATGGCGCCACGTCTGCGCCTCGTCGGTCAGGTTCGACACGCCGCCGACGACCACGTGCGCGGCGCCCTCCCCCTGCGTCGCCGTCCGCAGCATCTCCGCGACGTGCAGGAGGAGATCGTGGTCGGCGGTGGAGGATTCGGCCGCGAGCTTCAGCAGGCGCGCCTGCGCTTCCACGTACGTCAGCCCTCGGAGCGGGTGCAACCGATCCTCCAACGACCGCAAGAGCTCGACGTCGACGTCGTCGGGGCGGTCGATCACGCGTTTGTCGACGCGTCCGTGCTGGCCGATCGCGAGGATCATCACCGTCGGCCCCATGTCGATCAGCTCGAGACGGACGAGCGGCTCTTCGGCGGCGCCCGGAGGGACGGCGAGGCCGGCGTACTGCGTGAGCCGGCTCAGCAGCTGGACTGAACCCTTCAGCACCTCCTCGATGTCCGTGATCGCCTCGGCGAAGTAGCCGGCGATCGCGCGCCGGTGCGCGTCGCGCAAGCGCGCGCCGTGTGGCTGTGTGTCCACGTAGTGCCGATACCCCAGGTCCGTGGGGATGCGTCCGGCGCTCGTGTGCGGATGCGTCAGGAACCCCAGCTCCTCCAAGGCGGCCATCTCGTTGCGGATCGTCGCGCTCGACACACCGAGACCCGAGCTGTCGGCGATCGTCTCTGAGCCGACGGGCTCCCCGGAGCGGACGTACTCCTCGACCACCGCGTTCAGGACGGCGGCCTTGCGCAGACCGAGCTCGTGGCGCTGCTCCACCATGGGGCCATGCTACTGGCACTCTCGGTCCTCGAGTGCTAGCACCAGTCGATGGCGCCCAGGGCGTCCAGGAGTTCGTTCGTCGCGGCCTGCGCGTCGCCACCGCCCTCGGCCACCTCCGTGTAGGAGCCGATCGCCGCGACGACGTCGTCCACGAGGTCGGCGCGCTCCGGATCGCCGGCGTCGCGGAGCGCATCGGCATCCGCCGTCAGCGCGTCGGCCGCTTCTCCCAGGGCGCCGACCCGGAGTACCTGGACGTCCACGAGGTCCCGGCAGACCTTGTTGGCCGGATCGGAGATCGGGGACGGTGACGAGGGCGTCGGGGTCGGTGAGGCGGCGTCGTCGGATCCCAGCGACCTCGTCAGGAGGAACCCGGCGATACCGAGCACGACGATCGCGCCGATCAGGACCGGCAGCGGGGCGCCCACGCGCGAGACACCTCGGCGATTCCGGCCGTGCGGCGTGCCGCAGTTCGGGCAGGTCCAGGCGCGCACGCCCGGGCGGGTGTGGAATCGCTCGCCGCACACGGTGCATCGCACGAAGTGCCACGTGCCGGCGCAAACGAGGCACCGATAGCCCTCGGCGTCCGCATCGATCTCCTGGCGGGTCTGACATTGGGGGCAGGTGACCTGGGCCATCGGCGGCTCATGCTACCCGTGCCGACCTCGCCCGAAGACCTCGCCCGAAGCGGGAGCGCGCGGCGGCGGCCAACGCCACCACGGCGGCGATCGCGAAAAGGCTCGCGACGAGACCCATCTCTTCGCGGAATCCGGGCGGCGGCGGGTCGCACAGGCGATCCAGGACCGCCTGCAGTCGCGTCCGAAGTGCGGGCGCCTCCTTCGACAGGTTCCGGAGTTGGTACCGGTCCGCGGCGAGATCGTAGAGCTCCCGCTCGCCCGTGTCGTAGACGGCGTACAGGTATCGGGACGTCCGCACCGCGCAGTAGGTCGGGATGGGGTTGGTCCCGCGCATGTGCTCGATCAGGAGCGCGCGACGCCACCCGTGCGGCCGCCCCTCGAGCAGCGGGAGCAGGTTGCTCCCGTCCGCTCCCGGGAACGGCACCCCGGCGGCCGCCGCGATCGTCGGCGCGAGATCGATGTTGGCCACGAGGTGCCCGTCCGTGCGTCCGGGCGCCGATCCGATCCGATCGGAGCGGATCACGAGGGGGACCCGGATCGCCTCCTCGTAGGGAACCTCCTTCTTGACCCAGCGATGCTCCCCCCACAGCAGGCCGTTGTCCGACGTGAAGATCACGAGTGCGTTCTCGAGCCGTCCGGTGTCCTCGAGCGCGCCGAGCAACCTTCCCACCGCGCGGTCCACGGCCTGCAGCGTCCGATACTGGTTGATCCGCAGGGTGTCGAGCTGCTCCGTGCGATCCGGACCGAACCGGGTCATCGCACGCATGTGCGCGGGTTTGTCCGAGACGTCCGGTTCGTCGAACGACGGTGGCCGCCACGGGGGGAGGTCGGCGAAGAGCCCCCCGTCCACCGGCGACGGGATCGCCGGAGCGTGCGGTGCCGGCGGCGCGTAGACCGCGAACACCGGTCCGTCGGTCGAGCGGATGAAGTCTTCGGTCCGGGCGGCGAGCAGGTCGGTGGAGTAGTCCTCGGCGGCGGTGCCGATGTGCTCGACGGTGCCGTCGACCGTCAGCGTGTACCCGAGATACTCCGAGTGCACGAACGCGACCCAGCGGTCCCACCCCGGCGGCACGTAGCCACCGAGCGCCTCGGATTGGTACGCGTCGAGGTACTTCCCGAAGAGGCCGGTGCGGTACCCACTCGCTCGGAGCGCGGTGGCGATCGTGGTCGAGTCGTCGAACGACTTGAAGCCGCCGTGCGGGAGACCCTGTCGGTATACACCGGTCGTGTGCGGATACTGGCCGGTCAGGATCGACGCCCGGCTCGGGCAGCAGAGCGAGCTCGTCGTGAATGCCTCGGAGAACGTGACCCCGCGCTTAACGAGCGAGCGCTGGACCTCCGGCATCGCCCAGAGGGTGTCCCATCGTTGGTCGTCCGTGATGATGAGGAGGATCGAGGGCGGTTCCTCCTCCTGGGCCGCCGCCGGCGTGGTCAGGCACAGGGTCGCGACGCACGCCAGCGAGGGAGGCGGACGCGAGGCGGAACGCCCTCGCGGCTCGCCTGAGCGGGCAAGGAAGAGAAAGAGAACGAACGGGCGGCATCGCCGCCGGAGCGTACCCCGTCCCCAGTGCGCGACCGAGAAACCTCGGAGCCATGACAATCCGATGCGAGACGTACCGCAGGACCCGTGCTCGTCGTCGCGAAGTGGGAAAAGAACGAGAGCACCGACGCGATCGCGTGCCACGGCGCTCGACTGAGGCTCGAGACGTCGAACGATATCCTGGACGCGCATTTCGTGGTGGTCGACACCTTCACACCGACCGCGACAAGCGAGGACTTCGGCGGGGACGGGAAGGCGTGCGCCGTCGACTTCGATCCCTGGAACTAGCCGTTCCGAGAAACCTCCTCGCTCGCACATCGGCCCGAGATCGCGCTCCCTCTGTGTCAACGCATGAGACGCTTCGAGCGTCATCTGGGCGAGGAGGGCGGTGGCCCTGGACGACGAGACGATCCGGGACTTCCTCGAGACGAGCTATCCGCGCCTGGTCGCGGCCGTGGCCCTCGTCGCGGGGAGTCGAGACGCCGCCGAGGATGCCGTGCAGGAAGCACTCGCGCGAGCCTGGGAACGAGCGGGGACCGAGCAGATCCGCTCGCTCCCGGCATGGGTGACCAGGGTCTCGTTGAACCTATCGCGGAGTCGCTGGCGCCGGATCCGGGCCGAAGCGAAGGCGGCCGAACGCCTCGGTGCGGCCTCGGAGCATCTCCAAGCTGACCCTCGACCCGATGTGGAGCAGGCGCTGGCCCGTCTCTCCCGTCGGCAGCGAGAGGTGACCGTGCTCCGCTACTACCTGGGGATGGACGTGAGCGAGATCGCCGAGACCCTGGGCATCACCGATGGAACGGTCAAGACCCAGCTCTCGCGGGCGCGTCGGGCCCTCGCCGAGATCCTCGGTGACGGAGAGCAGGAGGAGGTGGACGACCCTGCCTGGCTTCGATGACCTCTTGACGCGCGAGCTGGAACGGG
Source organism: uncultured Actinomycetota bacterium (assembly GCA_963784055.1). Taxonomy (GTDB): domain Bacteria; phylum Actinomycetota; class UBA4738; order UBA4738; family HRBIN12; genus JAJNBA01. The sequence goes on along the minus strand of CAWAPY010000014.1, from coordinate 120,138 downwards.
TCGCGCGCCCCGCGAGCTCGGAGGGTGTCTTCGATGAGGTCTCCGGTCGACGGAGGCGTCGAGGGACCACGCGGAAAGTACGCACGGCCGCACTCGCCCTCATAGTGATCCTAGGGAGCACCGCGGGATTCCTCGGACTCTCGAGCGCCTTCCGCGATCACCCTCGACCCGGGTTCGGCGGGTCTGGACGGATCGTTTTCGGCCGTGTACAGCTCGAGTTGGACCCCACAGGCGGGTCGAGCAGCAGCGGACCCGAGATCTGGTCGATGGCGGTCGACGGCTCGGACGTCAGGATGGTGCTCGCGGGAGACACGTCACCGACGACACCTGCGTGGTCTCCGGATGGTTCGCGGATCGCGTTCCTCGAGAAGGACCGCGACTTCGAGCCGGACGATCTCAGCATGCTCCGGCTCTCGACGTCTGCTCCGGACGGGTCCGATCTCCGCGTGATCGCCCGAGGGTTGATCGAACCCATGTTCCCGACCGTCTCCTGGTCCCCCGACGGCACGAGCATCGCCGTCCTCGACTCTCGAGCTCACGACCTGAGCGCGTTCGACGACTACGGGATCCCGCTCACGGAGATCGCAGTCTACGCGCTCGACGGGACACGCGATCGTTTCGTCGACGTCCCGGGGACCGCACACGGGTTCACATGGTGGCCGGATGGACAAGGGTTCGCGGTCGCAGCGAGCGACACGCGGGGCGACGTCGATCTCGTTCGGGTAGACCTCGAGGGTCAGGTCCTCGGCCACCTCGCGGAGGACGTCGCACCGTACCCGCCGGCGGTGTCCCCCGGTGGTGACCTCGTCGCGTTCGTTCGACAGGGTCCCCCGATCGGGGGCTCGCACGTCCCGGTCGATGACGTCTGGACCGTTCGCCCGGACGGCTCCGACCTGACCCGCGTGACCGACGAGTCTGGGTTGAAGCCGGCGCTGGCGTGGTCGCGGGACGGCACGCGGATCGTGTTCGCGAGTCAAACGCCGGACCGATGCGACATCGTTTCGATCTCCCCCGACGGCTCCGATCGGACCCTCGTGGCGGATCGATCGACGATGGGCGGTTGTGCCGACGAGATCTCCGTGAACGGGTCGATCCCCCCGCCTGCCCGTCCTGAACCTGATGTCGTGACCGAAGCTGGTCACGACATCGGACTCGGCTTCAACCTCTGCCATGCGGAGCGGCTGGGGGGGATCGACTTCCTCGGCGACGGCACGCGAGGACAGGCCTGGATCGGCGCGCCCCCGAAAGAGGACGGGACCTGCACGGAGTTTGCCAAGTCGGGAAAGTTCATGGTTGCCGTCGACCACACGGGTGACCAACTCGCAGATTCATGGATCGACCTTCCCTGGCAGTGCTCCAATGGCTGCGCTTTGGCCGATGCGACGGATCTTGATGCGAACGGATCGGAGGAGCTCATCGTTCAGGGCTACTTCTCCATCATGGATTACTGGGTCCTCGCTGTGCGTCCGAACGATGCCGACGAGATGGTCCTCGAGCCGATCCTGGTGGCGAGCCCTGGACACGATCCCGCGTCCATCGCTGCTGGGGAACCTCTCCGCATCGATGCGGGTGGCGACGCGGGGTATTCGAGCGTGGTCTGGTGCGACGGGTACCCGGACGATCCGGTGATCGTGTGGGCGTGGGTCTACGGACAAGTTGAAACCGAGCAGCCGAAGGAGGTGCACATCACGCGCCTCCAGCTGCAGCCCGACGGCCTGATGCACGTCATCGGGACGAACGACTACTCCATCCCGGCGAGTGAGGACTGGGGGTACGGCGATGTCTCGGAGCCTGCCTGCGGCGTCGACTGGGACTTCTGGCGCTGATCGCTCAGCCCGTCAGACCGAGGACGAGCTCGTTCAGGAGCAGCATCCCGCGTTCCGTGGGGACGAGCTGGTCCTCGTCTCGGAACAGCAGCCCGGTCTCCAGGTAGGGATCCGCGCGGCCGTCGTCCACCCAGCTCGCCGGGATGCCCTGGAGGATCCGGAGCCGGAGGAACACCTCCTCGAGGTAGGCGTCCGCGGGCTCGAGCTCCTCGGACCCGCCGACCGGCAGCTCCCCGCGCTCGACCATGGACAGGTACTCCTCGGGCGGGCGGACGTTCCACGACCGGCGGCCGTCGCGGTAGCGCGTGCGCGCCGGCGCCGAGCCCCACGTACGGGCCGGCGCTCCCAGTACCCCAGGTTGTGGCGGCACTCGTACCCGGGTCGTGCCCAGTTCGAGACCTCGTAGTGGCCGTAGCCGGCATCGCCGAGCAGGCCGCACGCCGCCTCGAACATGTCTGCCTGGAGATCGGGATCCGGCGCCGGGACGTCGCCCCGCGCCACCTGGCGGCCGAGCGCCGTCGCCGGCTCGATCGTGAGCCCGTAGGCGCTGATATGCGACGGCGAGAGCGCGATCGCCTCCCGGAGCGTTCGATCCCACGACTCGAGGGTCTCCCCCGCCGCGCCGTAGATCAGGTCGAGGTTCACGTTGTCATAGCCCACGGCGCGCGCGGCCCGGAACGCCTCCACCACCGACTCGGGCTGGTGCACCCGCTCCAGCGCGGCGAGGACCGAGCGGTCGAACGACTGCGCGCCCATCGACAGCCGTCCGTAGCCGGCCTCCAGGAGTCCCGCGAGCTTCTGCTCGTCCACGGTGTCGGGGTTCGCCTCGATCGTGACCTCCGCGTCGGGCGTCACCGCGAAGACGGAGCGCACCCGCGCGAGGAGCGCCTTGAGGTCGGCCACCTCGAGCGTCGTCGGCGTGCCGCCGCCGAGGAACACGCTGACGACCTCCACGCCCTCCCAGTGCCGGCGCGGCCAGCTCGGCTTCGGACAGCAACGCCGCGACGTACCGCGACGCCAGGTGGTCGAGCCCGGCGTAGGCGTTGAAGTCGCAGTAGCCGCAGCGCGTCAGGCAGAACGGCACGTGGACATAGATCCCGGCGGTGTCGACGAGCGCGCTCACTTCTTCTTCGCTCCCGCATCCGCGCGCAAGGCCGCGATGAACGCCTCCTGCGGCACGTCGACGCGGCCGACCTTCCGCAGCCGCGCCTTCCCCTTCTTCTGCTCTTCCAGCAGCTTCCGCTTGCGCGTGATGTCGCCGCCGTAGCACTTCGCGAGCACGTCCTTGCGCTTCGCCTTCACGGTCTCGCGCGCGATGATCTTCGAGCCGATCGCCGCCTGGATCGCGACGTCGAACATCTGCCTCGGGATCAGCTCGCGGAGTCGCTCGGTCATCTTCTTCCCGTACGCGTACGCCTTCGAGCGGTGGACGATCGTGCTGAACGCGTCGACGGGCTCGCCGTGCAGGAGGACATCGACGCGGACGACGTCGGACTCCTGGTAGCCCCACGGCTCGTAGTCGAGCGACGCGTACCCGCGCGTGTTGGACTTCAGATGGTCGAAGAAGTCGAACACGATCTCCGCCAGCGGCAGCATGTAGTGCACCTCGGCGCGCTCCGGCGTGAGGAACGTCGTGTCGACGAGCTCGCCCCGGCGCGACTGGCAGAGGTCGAGCACGGCGCCCGAGGTACTCCTTCGGCGTGATCACGGTCGCGAAGACGATCGGCTCCTCGACTCGGTCGTACGTCCCCGGCACCGGCATCTCGGCCGGGTTGTGGACGACCGTCGTCTGCTCGCCCTTGATCACGTGGAACTCGACGTTGGGCGCCGTCGCGATCAGCTCGAGGTCGAACTCGCGCTCGAGCCGCTCCTTCACGATGTCCATGTGGAGCAGTCCGAGGAAGCCGGCCCGGAACCCGAAGCCGAGCGCCTGTGACGTCTCGGGCTCGTAGCTGAGCGCCGAGTCCGACAGCTTCAACCGGTCGAGCGACTCGCGGAGCTCCGAGTAGTCGCCGCCCTCGTTCGGGAACAGGCCCGACCACACCATCGGCTTGGGCTCCCGATAGCCCGGGAGCGGCTCGGTCGGCGGCATGCTTGCCGGCGAGGGTGATCGTGTCGCCCACCTTCGCCTGATGGACGTCCTTCAGGCCGGTGACGAGATACCCGACCTCGCCCGGGCCGAGCATGTCGACGGGCAGCGGCTCGGGGGCCATCACGCCGGCCTCCTCGGCGTCGGACTCCGACGCCGGTCGCCATCAGGAAGATCCTCGCGCGGCTCGGCAGCTCGCCGTCCTTCACGCGGACGGACGTGATCACGCCGCGGTACGGATCGAACATCGAGTCGAACACGAGCGCGCGCAGCGGCGCGTCGGTCTCGCCGGTGGGCGGCGGCACCTGCTCGATCACGGCCTTCAGGAGGTCCTCGACGCCTTCACCGGTCTTCGCCGAGATCCGCAGGATGTCGTCGGCGTCCCGGTCGAGGAGGTCGGCCAGCTCCTTCGCCCGCTGGTCGGGCTCGGCGGCGGGGAGGTCGATCTTGTTGAGCGCCGGCACGATCACGAGCCCGGCGTCCCGCGCCAGGTGGAAGTTCGCGAGGGTCTGGGCCTCGAGGCCCTGCGCCGCGTCCACGAGCAGGATCGCTCCCTCGCAGGCCTCGAGCGAGCGCGACACCTCGTAGGTGAAGTCCACGTGCCCGGGGGTGTCGATCAGGTTCAGCTCGTAGCCGCCGTGCGTGAGCCGGACGGCCTGGGCCTTGATCGTGATGCCCCGCTCCCGCTCCAGGTCCATCCGGTCGAGGTACTGCGCGCGCATGTCGCGGTCCGCGACGGCGTGCGTGAGCTCCAGCAGGCGATCGGCCAGCGTCGACTTGCCGTGGTCGATGTGCGCCACGATGCAGAAGTTCCGGATGTGGGAGACGTCCACGAGGCCTCCATGCTACGGGTGCCCGGGCGCCGGCCGGAGACGGCCAGGCGCACGAGAACCCGCTGGTAGACTGCCCCGCTCATGGCGAACATCAAGTCACAGATCAAACGGAACAAGCAGAACGAGAAGGCCGCGGAGCGCAACAAGGCCGTCCGCACGGCGCTCAAGACGTCCACCAAGAAGATCCGCACCGCGGTGGAGGCCGGCGACGCTGAGGAAGCGATGGCCCGGCAGCGCGAGAACGCTCGCGCGCTCGACAAGGCCGTCGCGAAGGGCATCGTCCACAAGCGCACGGCCGCCCGGCGCAAGAGCCGCCTCGCGAAGGCCGCCAGCTCCGTCGGCGCCGAGTAGCCCTCCTCCACCGCGACCCGTCCCTACACTGCCGGTCGATGGCTGGACTGCCCGATCGACCGCTCGATGGAGCCGTACTACGAGCGCCGCTCGGCCGAGTACGACGACTGGTACCTGGGATCCGGGCTCTTCGCGGAACGTGACCGGCCCGGCTGGGATGAGGACGTCCGCGGCTGATCGAGGCGGTCGCGTCGCTGCCGGCGGCCCGCACGGTGGACGTGGCGTGCGGGACGGGCTTCCTCACGCAGCATCTCCGCGGCAGGGTGGTGGGGGTCGATGCCAGCGCCGGGATGCTCGTCGCATCGCGCGCCAGACACGCGCACCCGCTGGTTCGCGCCGATGCGTTCGCGCTGCCGTTCGCGGATGCCTCCTTCGATCGGGTCTTCACGGGTCACTTCTACGGACACCTCCTCCCCGAGCAGCGCGGGCGGTTCCTGGACGAGAGCCGGCGGGTGGCGCCGGAGCTCGTCGTGGTCGACGCGAAGATCCATCCCGACGTGCGGCCCGAGCAGATGCAGGAGCGTGTCCTGAACGACGGATCGTCGCATCGCGTGTTCAAGCGCTACTTCACGGCTGACCAGCTCGCCGACGAGGTCGGTGGAGGCCGGGTGCTGTTCGACGGGCGCTGGTTCGTGGTGGTGTCGGCGCCCCGCTAGCCGGCGATCGCGGTGACGAGCGTGGGCATCACGACGTCACCGGTGGAGCCGGACTTCAGCGCGCGATCGGCGTTCGGTCACGCGGTCGTGTAGCTCCACGAGCTGCGCCATCGAGAAGTTCCTCGCCTGCTGCTGGTAGCGGCGGGCCTGCCAGTCGAAGCGGAGCCCGGCCTCCTTCGCCACCTGCGCCGGCGGCATGCGGTCCGGAAGCGACCGCACCTTCAGGAGGTCGCGGAGCCGCGCCGCGATCCCGCCGAGGACCATGATCGCCTCGTCGCCACCCTCCTCGATCGACCGGAGGGATCGGATCGCGCCGGGCAGGTCCTTGCCGAACGCCCGGTCGCAGAGGTCCCACGTCTTCTGCTCGCCCAGCCCCCGGAACTGCCCCGCGATCTCGCGCGGGCCGACGCGCTGCCCGGCGAACGCGTCCTGGAGCTGGCCGAGCGCCGCGACGAGCTGACCGGGCTCGGGCCCGAGCGTCTCGACGAGCGCGCGGGCTCCCGGGATCGCGAGGTCGAGGCCGCGCTCCTTCGCCTTGCCGACGAGCCACGGCTCGAGGTCCTTGCGGGCGATGTCAACCTTGCGGATCTCGCCGATCGGCTCCACCAGCTTCTGGAGGGCCGCCGGGACCTTCCCGCGATCGGCCACCACGCACGCGAGTACGAGCGTGGCGTCCGGATCGGGCGCGGTGAGGTAGCGCCCGATCTCGTCGAGGGTCTCCTTCCTGAGCGACCGGGCGTCGTTCACGAGGAGCGCCCGCGGCTCGCCGAACAGCGACGGCGTGGCCAGACCCTGGAGCTCACTGCCCTGCCACTCCGCGGCGTCGACCTCCGTGGCCTTGGTATCGCCGAGGAGCGCGAGCGCTGCCTCCCGGACGAGGATAGTCGTCCTCTCCCCAGAGGAGCGTCACGGGAGGAGCCGCCTTCATCCCCATCGCTCGAACTCTACCGTCGGGTTCGGACCTGCGAAGACGACGGTGATCGTGCCCTGACGATCGGTGCGCCAGACCTGCGCCCCCGAGGCAGCGAGCGCATCGAGGGTGAAGGCGGTGGGGTGACCGTAGTCGTTCTCCCCCACCGACACGACGGCTGCGTCGGCCTGGACGGCGTCGAAGAACTCGGGGACCGAGGTCGCGGCACCGTGATGGGGAACCTTGAGGATGTCGGCGCGGAGGTCGACCCCGGACTCCAGCAGCCACTCCTGCGCGGGCTCCTCGGGCTCGCTCGCGATCAGCACGACGTCGCCCTCGTACGTGGCGCGGATCACGATCGCATCGTTGTTGGCATCGGACTCGGTCCCTGTCCAGCACCGGTCGGGAGAGAGGACGTCGAGCCGCAAAGATCCGAGCCAGAACGTGTCGCCCGCGCGGGGGTTCTGCACCTCGACCCCTTCGTCGGCGATCGCCCGGTCCAGGTCGGCCTGGAGGGGCGACGGCTCGTCGTCGCATCCGGGCTGCAGGAGGAGCCCCACGGGGAGCCGCGCCAGGACCGACGGCAGCCCGACGATGTGATCGGCATGAGGGTGACTCGCCACCACGATGTCGAGTCGCTTGATCGCGAGCGCGGAGAGCTCCGTCGCGACCTGATCGCGCTCGGGGCCGCCGTCGACCAGCACCGCGGCCCCCTCCGGGGTGGTGAGCAGCGCGGCATCGCCCTGTCCCACGTCGAAGAACCGAACCGTGAGTCCCTCAGGCGGTCCGGTCCCCAGGGCGGACGCCCAGACGAAGAAGGGCATGGACGGCGATCGCGGCCGCGATCAAGCGGTCGCGAAGGCTTCCAGCCGGTGCGGACCCACACGACGATCGCGGCGACGAGCGCTGTGCCGCCCACGAGGACGAGCGGTCCGCCCTCGGCGGTCAGGTAGCCGACCGGCGCCTTCCCCAGGTGATCCGCGACGAGCTCGAGCCATCGCATCGGCAGGAGCGCGAGTGCACCCACGAGCCGCCCGAGGGGGAACCAGACGAGGCCGGTCCCGGCCGCGATCGGCGCCGAGCAGGAGCGACGGAGCCACGAGCGGGAACGCGGCGAGGTTCGCGGGCAACGTGGCCAGCGGGACCTCGTGGAAGTGATACAGCAGGACCGGCGTCACGCCGAGCTGCGCGGAGACCGTCGCCCCCGCCGCGGCGGCGACCGGTCCCGGCGCGAACCGGCCGAATCGCTCGGCGAGCGGCGAGGCCAGCGCGACCATGCCGGTCGTCGCGGTCACGCTCAACTGGAACCCCACCGACCGGACGAGCCAGGGGTCGAGGACGAGCAGGCCCAGCACGGCGGCCGAGAGGATCGACGCGGTGGTGCGCGGTCTCCCGGCCAGCATCCCCACCAGCGCGAGGCAGGCCATCACCCCCGCGCGGAGCACCGACGGCTCCGCGCCGGTCAGGATGGTGAAGAACGCCACGGCGCCGAAGCCCACGGCGAACTTCGGCCATCGCGGGAGCCGCAGGAGCGTGGTGGCCGCCAGGACCGGAGCGAGCACCATGGCGACGTTCCCGCCGGACACGACGAGCAGGTGGCTCAGGCCGGACGCTCGGAAGTCCCGCTCGAGCCCGGCGTCGAGCTGCGAATCGTCGCCGAGGAGGAGACCCAGGAGCAGGCCCGCCTCCTTCCGAGGGAACACGCGCTCGATCGAGCGCCCCACGATCCGCCGGACGGACTGGGTCGCTCGGATGAACGCGCTCGAGGACGGACCCAGGCGCGTCAGCGTCTGGAGCTGGAGCTGTGCCGGGATGCCCTTGTGTCGGAGCGCCTCGGCGAAACCGGCGTCGTCGGGGACCCGGAGCGTCCCTTCCAGTCGGACCCGGTCGCCGCGGCGAGCACTCGGGACCTCGTCGCTTCCGCTGACCCAGATCGAGGAGCGGAGCGTCGCCGCCCCATCCGGCCACTCGACACGCCGGACCTGGGCGACCGCGGACCAGCCGAGGGTGGACTCCTTGGGGTCCGTCTTGAGCGTCCCCGTGAGGACGACCCGTTCGGGGGCGAGGGACGCGAGGAGGGCTCCGTCCAGCGCCCGATCGTGGAACGCACCCCAGCCCGCACCGAGGGTGAGCACGCCCACGAGCGAGACGGCGGCCGCGACGACCGGCGTGACGGACGACACGACGCGGCGCCCGCCGACGGCCTCCACGACCTCGTGATCAGGGTCGACGAGCCCGGCCCGGGCGAGCGCGCCGGGGCCGCGCCGCTCACGCCCGGCCGCGAGCCATCCCGCGCCGAGCAGCGCGAGCCCGGCGGCGAGCGCCATCCACGGTGCCAGCCAGCCCGGCGTCGCTCCTGAGCCGAGGAGCCCGAGGGCGAACGCCGCGGCCGCGGCCGGAAGCATCCACGCGCCCACCGGCTGCTCTCAGACCGTGACCTGGTCGCGGATCTCCTCGAGCGTGGCGGGGCCGATCCCGCTCACGTCCATCAGGTCGTCGACCGAGGCGAACGGGCCGTTCTGATCGCGGTACTCGACGATCGTGGCCGCGAGCACCTCGCCGATACCGGAGAGCGTCTCCAGCTCCGTCGCAGACGCGGAGTTGATGTTGATGAGGCCACTCGGCGAACCCGCCGTTCCTCCCCCGGGCACGGCAGCGCCGGGCGGGCCGGCCTTCGGAACGAGGATCTGGGTCCCGTCGGTCAGCGGCGCCGCGAGGTTGAGCAGGCTGAGGTCGGCCTTCGGCAGCTGGCCGCCTGCGCGCTCGATCGCGTCGATGACGCGATCGCCTTCGGCGAACTCGTACACGCCGGGTTGCTTGACCTCGCCCGCGACGTCGACGATCAATCGTCACGGCCGGACTCGGCGAGACCGACTCCTGCGCGGCGGCGACCGGTGCCGCCTGGGCGATCGTGACCGGCTTGGGCAATGAGCGCGCGTACCAGAGCCCGGCGCCGCCGAGCACCGCCACCAGCACGACGATCAGCCCGGCGATCTCACCCCGCGAGAGCGTGTCCAGACGTTCCCGGAACGACATGCGCGGAACGCTAGACGCACGCCTCCGGCCTCGCAGTGAGACGGGTCACACGGGAGCGAGAGCCCCTATCGGGTGACGAAGTTCACGAGCTTCGGCGCGCGGACGATCTCCTTCACGACCTCGCGGTCGCCGATCGCGCGCCGAGCGTTCTCCGAGGCGCGCGCCAGCTCGAGCACGTGCGCCTCGTCGGTGTCGGCCGGCACCTCGATCTTGTCGCGGACCTTGCCGTCCACCTGCACGACGAGCGTGACCGTGTCCTCGGCCGCGAGGGCCGCGTCGAACGCCGGCCACCGACGAGACGTGCACCGAGTCCCCGTGGCCGAGCACCTCACGCCAGAGCTCCTCCGCGGCGAACGGTGCGAACGGCGCGAGCATCTGCGCCAGCGCTTCCGCCGCACCCCGCGCCGCGCCGCCGGCGTCGAGCGCGGACCGCATCTCGTTCGTCAGCACCATCAGCTTCGAGATCGCGACGTTGAACCGGAACCGCTCCAGGTCCTCCGTGACGCCCCTGATCGTCCGGTGGGTCGGTCGCACCAGCTCGAGCGGCTCCTCGCCGCCGCGCCTCGGCCGCGTCCGACACCGCGGTGAACACCCGCCCCAGCCAATGATGCGCAGCCGGGCCGGCGATCGGCGTCGCCCGCGATCAGCTTCCAGTCGATGTCGTCCTCGAACGGGCTCGCGAACAGCATCGTCAGCCGCATCGAGTCCGCGCCCCACCGCTCGATCAGCGGCATCGGCTCGACGATGTTCCCCTTCGACTTCGACATCGACGCGCCGCCGAAGATCACCTGGCCCTGGTTCATCAGCCGCGCGAACGGCTCGACGAACGGGACCATGCCGTCGTCGTACAGCGCCTTCGTGAAGAACCGCGCGTACAGCAGGTGCAGGATCGCGTGCTCCACGCCGCCCGTGTACTGGCTCACCGGCCACCGTTCGACGTCCTCCGCGGCGGAACGGCCCGTCCTCGTAGCCCGGCGAGCAGTAGCGGAAGAAGTACCAGCTCGAGTCGACGAACGTGTCCATCGTGTCGGTGTCGCGACGCGCGTCACGGCCGCACGTGGGGCACGTGGTCTTCACGAACCGGTCGTGCCGCGCGAGCGGTGACTCTCCGCCCGGCCGGAAGTCGACGTCGTCGGGCAGCCGCACGGGCAGGTCGTCGAGCGGCACCGGGACCTCGCCGTGCTCGTCGCAATGGATGATCGGGATCGGCGCGCCCCAGTACCGCTGACGCGAGATCAACCAGTCACGCAAGCGATAGGTCACGGCGGAGCCGCCGAGGCCCTGGTCCTCCAGCCAGGCCGCGACCTTCGCGATCGAGGCCGGGCGAGGGCTCGCCGTCGAACGGGCCCGAGCGCACCATCACGCCCTCGTGGTCGTGCGCCTCGGTCATCGACGCGGCGTCGCGTTCCTCGCCCGGAGGCTGGATCACCACGCGGACCTCGAGGTCGTGCTCGCGCGCGAACTCGAAGTCGCGCTGGTCGTGCGCCGGGCACGCCCATCACGGCGCCGGTGCCGTACTCCATCAGCACGTACGGCGCGACGAAGACCGGCACCCGCTCGCCGTTCACCGGGTTCACCACGTGGACGCCGAGTGGCACCCCTTCGCGGCTCTCGGCCTGCTCGCGGTTCGTGAGCGGCGTCGCCTGGAGACGGTCGACCAATGCGCGCGCCGCCTCCGCGGTCCCGCCCACGCCCGCCAGCTTCTCCACCAGCGGGTGCTCCGGGGCGAACACGAAGAACGTCACGCCCCACAAGGTGTCGGGGCGCGTGGTGAAGACCTCGACCTCGTCGCCGGTCTCCTCGACGGTGAACCGGACCGTGGCGCCCTCGGAACGGCCGATCCAGTTCCGCTGCATCGTGATCACGCGCTCCGGCCACTCCTCGAGCGTGTCCATGTCGTCGAGGAGGCGTTGCGCGAAGTCGGTGATCTTGAAGAACCACTGCGTGAGGTCCTTGCGGACCACCGCGGTGCCGCACCGCTCGCAGGCCCCGTTGATCACCTGCTCGTTGGCCAGCACGGTCTGGTCGTTCGGGCACCAGTTGGTCGGCGCGTTCTTGCGGTAGGCGAGCCCCATCTCGAACAGCTTCAGGAACAGCCACTGCGTCCAGCGGTAGTACTCGGGGTCGCTGCTGTGGAGCCGCCGCGTCCAGTCGAACGAGAACCCCATGCGCTTGAACGACGCGGCCTGCTGCTCGATGTTCTCGTAGGTCCATTCCTTCGGGTGGATCCCGCGCTTGATCGCCGCGTTCTCGGCCGGGAGTCCGAACGAGTCCCAGCCGATCGGATGCAGGACGTTGTACCCCTGGAGCCACCGGAAGCGGGCGATCACGTCGCCGCCGCTGAATGCCTCCGCGTGCCCGAGGTGGAGGTCGCCCGACGGGTACGGGAACATGTCCAGCGCGTAGAAGCGGGGCCGGGGGTCCTCGGGATCGTCGGAGGCCCGATAGAAGTCCTCTTCCTCCCAGACCCGCTGCCACTTCGGCTCGATCTCGGCGGGGTCGTAGCGGTGCATCGGCTCATGGTAACGGGCCTCACCTCCGTACACTGGGCGCACGGACACGCGCATCGAGTCGACGGAACGACACAGGCCGGCGAAGGCGCTCGATCGCCGCGTCCTCACGATGTGGTGGACGGTCTGGGGCGCGATCGTGCTGGTGGGCGCCCTCGTCGCGTCACCGACGATCGTGGAGATCCCCTTCGGTGGTGCGATCTTCGCCGCCGGCTTCGTGCTCGCCGTCGTCGGCGCCGCCACCGTGCCCTACCTGCGCTACCGACGGTGGCGCTACGAGATCCGGGAGCGCGACCTGTTCCTCTCGCACGGCTCGTGGTTCTACGTCCTCACGTTGATCCCGTTCGACCGGATCCAGTACGTGGAGACGCATCAGGGGCCCCTCGACCTCGCGTTCCGGCTCATGCAGCTCGTCGTGTACACGGCCGCCGGCAGAGCGGCCCGGATCCCGGGCCTCGCCCCCGACGAGGCGGAGTCCCTCCGCGAGGAGCTGTCGAAGGTAGCCGGCACCGAGAGTGTCTGACCCCGTCCCCCCACGGCCCGACCGGTTCGGCGCGCCCCTCCCGCCCCCGGTCCCGATGGCGTGGCGCCGGCTCCACCCGGCCGCGATCGCCGTGTGGGCATCGGGTGTGGTCGGGGGTCTCGCGCTCCCGATCGTGTTCTTCCTGGTGATCGGGAGGGCGGGCTCGCTCGGCTTCGCGGCCTTCGCCGGCGGTCTCGCCGTGATCGGGTCGGCGGTCCGGTGGAGCCGCTTCTGGTACCGGCTCGACGATCGAGCGCTCCATCTGCGCGGAGGCCTCCTGCAGCAGTGGGAACGGACGATCCAGCTCGCGCGCATCCAGAGCGTCGACGTCGTGCAGAAGCTGACCCATCGAGCGTTCGGAGTCGTGGAGCTCCGGATCGAGGTCGTGGGCGGACAGAGCACGGAGGCGCCGCTCGTCGCGCTCCTGCCGGATGAGGCGACCCGGCTCCGAGCGCTGCTCGCATCCGATCTCGCCGAGGAAGACGAGGCATCGGCTCCACCGCTCGTCCGGATGCGCCCCCGCGACCTGCTCATCGCCGGCCTGACCGGCGGTCGTGTCGCCGTGGTCGCCGCGATGGCGGGCTGGGCCTTCCAGCTCCTGCCGGAAGAGGGCCTCGTGGTGAACCTCGACCGGCTCGCCGGAGCCGACCGGTCGAGCCTGGAGACCGTCCTGCTGATCGACGGGTGCACTGCTGGGTGCCTCGGTCCTCATCTCGCTCGCCACCACCGTGGTCGTCTACTGGGGCTTCACGGCCAACCGGAGGGACGACCGGCTCGTGATCACGCGAGGCCTGCTCCAGACACGGCGATCGGTGATCCCTCTGGGCCGGATCCAGGCGATCCGCATCGAGGAGAACCTGGTCCGGCGCGTGTTCGGCTTGGCGAGCATCAGGGTGCTCACCGCCGGCTACGGGAAGGAGTCCGGCGATCAGCAACAGGCGAGCATGCTCGTCCCAGTGGCCAACCGCGAGCGGTGCCTCGAGGTCGCGGAGGCCGTCGTGGGCTCGGACGGCCTGCGGGAGGTCGACCTGCGTCCCGCTCCCACCCGCGCGCTCGTCCGTCGGCTCGTCTTCGCCTCGATCCTCGGCGTCGCGGCCCTGGCCATCGGTCTCGCGCTCCCGGATGGCGCGCGCATCGCGACCTTCCCGGTGCTCCCGGTGGCGATCGGGCTCGGGTACCTGTCGTGGCGCGCCCTCGGACACGCGGTCCTCGCGCGCCACGTCGTGGCGCGGTCGGGGGCGCTGCAGCGACGAACGACCGTGGCGGCACGGGCGAACGTGCAGCATCTGATCCTCCACCGATCGCCGACCCAGCGACCCTTCGGTCTCGCCAGCCTCACGCTCGCCATCCCGAAAGCGAGCGCCTCCGTGATCGATGTGGACGACGAGGTGGCCGAAGAGCGGTTCGACCAGCTGGCGGTCCGACTGTCGGGAGCGCGCTAAGCCGGGACGGACGGGTCCGCGAACAGCGTGGCGCGGGCGAGCAAGGCGGGGACCTGCTCCGCCGGGACGGCCCGCGAGAACAGGAATCCCTGGCCGCGGGTGCAGCCCGCCGCCCGGAGGAAGGCGAGCTCGCCCTCGGTCTCGATCCCCTCCGCGAGCGGCACCATGCCCAGACCGTGCGCCAGCTGGATCATGGCCTCGACCATGCGGCCGGATTCGTCGTCACGATCGACGGCGTGGATGAACGAGCGATCGATCTTGAGGATGTCCACGGGCAGATGCTTCAGCCGGGCGAGCGACGAATATCCCGTCCCGAAGTCGTCGATCGCGAGGGAGAGCCCCCACGCGTGGAGGTCGGCGAGGACCCGCTGGGTCCGGTCGGGGTCGGCCATCGCGGTCGATTCCGTGATCTCGACGACGATGTCGCGGGGGTCCACGTCCGCCGCCGTGAGCTTCGCCATCAGCTTCTCCGGCAACCGCCCCGACCAGAGCTGGCGGGGCGACAGGTTGAAGCCGAGGCGCACGTCGATCCCCTGCGCCTCCCAGACCTTGCGTTGGTGGGCGAGCTCGTCGATCACCCAGTCCCCGATGGCCTCGATCAGGCCGAGCTCCTCCGCGATCGGGATGAACTCGCCCGGAGGCACGATCCCGCCGTTGGGCTCGCTCCAGCGGATCAGCGCCTCCAGGCCGGTCACCGTCCCACCCTCGAGGTCCACGATGGGCTGCCAGTGGAGGACCCAGTGCTTCTGCTCCACGGCCCGGCGGAGGCGGGTCGTGAGCGACAGCCGCTCGATCGCCTCGTCCGCACCGCTCGCGTAGACGATGTAGCCGCCCGGCTCCGCCTTCTTCGACTGGTACATCGCGGTGTCGGCGTTCTTCAGCAGGCTGATCGCGTCCGTGGCGTCCTGGGGGAACAGGCTCACGCCGAGCGAGGCCGACGTGAAGAACTCCACGCCCCCCAGGTCGAACGGCTCCTGGAGCGCTTCGTGCACCCGGGTCGCCACCGACTCCGCGACGAGCAGTCCGGCTTCCGTGCCGGCCACCGGGCCGATCCCCCGCTCGAGATCGGCGAGCAGCAAGAGGAACTCGTCGCCGCCCTGCCGAGCGACCAGGTCCGTCTCGCGGGTGCACCCGCGGAGCCGTTCCGCCAGCTGCTTCAGGAGGTCGTCGCCGGCATGGTGGCCGAGCGAGTCGTTCACGAGCTTGAAGTTGTCGAGGTCGAGGTAGATCACGCCCACGCCGAGGTCGTGACGGCGCGCGCGCGAGATCGCAGCCTCGAGCATCTCCTCGAAGAGCGCCCGGTTCGGCAGGCCGGTGAGCTTGTCGTGATACGCGAGGAAGGCGACCTGCTCCTCGGCGAGCTTGCGCTCCGTGATGTCGAAGATCACGCCCTGGATCAGCCAGGGTTCGCCCTGCTCGTCGTCGATCGGGTACGCCTGCTCGAGGACCCAACGGACGCTGCCGTCCTCGTGGACCATCCGGTACTCGTGGTTCAGCGGCTCGTGCGCGTTGTACGCGTGGCGGTACTCGTCCCACGCGCGCTCGATGTCGTCGGGGTGGACGTGGTGGCGCCACGCGTAGGGGTTGGTCAGCCACTCGTCCTGGCCGATGCCGAGGAGCTCCACGACCTGGGGGCTCACGTAGATCGACTCCGAGTTCTCGTCCACCGGGTCCAGGTACACGACCGCGGGGATGTGCTCCACCAGCGCCCGGTACTTCGCCTCCGCCTCGAACCGCGCCGCGCGGCCCGCCTCCATCTCCGTCCGGTCCCGCAGGGTGACGACGAGCAGCGGGGAGGCCGCCTCGATGCGGCCGACGTGCACCTCGACCGGGAGCTCGCTCCCGTCACGGCTGGTGCACGTGGTCTCGAAGGAGGACCCCGCGGCCCGTCCCGCGAGGTCGCTCGCGAGCAGCTCCCCCACCGGGCGGCCGAGCAGCTCGCCGTGCGCGAAACCCGTCAGGCGCTCGCAGGCCGCGTTGGCGTAGACGATCTCGCCGCCGGCCTCGGCGACCACCAGGGACTCCGGGGTCGCCTCCAGGAAGGAGCCGGGTGTGAGCACGTCGCCGAGGCGCCCGAGGGCAGCCTCGAAGAGCGTGGCGGGCTCTCTGAGCGTGGCCATGATCAGGTCATCGGCGATTCGACACAGCGACCTGAGGCGGTGGCGCCTGCGATACCCCGGGAGGATCCGCGGAGGCGATACCCGATCGGCGCATCGCCCCCCAGTGCCCACGCTTCCGGCGGCCCTGGACCGTCGCGAGGAAGCGCTCGAGGGCGAGCACCTGGTGGAACCCGAGGAACTCCATCAGCGATGCCGCGAAGAGGATGAGGCGGTCCATCGAGGACGAGTACCGCTGGAGGAGCATCGCCTCGACGCCGGCGGCCACCTGCGAGAGCACCATGCCGTGGAGCACGGCGAGGCACAGGAAGAGCCAGAGGACGTGCAGGTCGAGCACACCGAACGCCGCCGCCACCGCCAGCGAGCCGAAGCCGAGGACCTCGATCACGGGCCCCAGTCCCTCGAAGAGCCAGAAGTACGGGACCGCGAACAGCCCGAGGCGGCCGTAGCGCGGGTTCAGCAGCATGCCGCGGTGGCGCCACAGGTTGGTCCAGAGCCCTCGGTGCCAGCGGTTCCGTTGCCGCCGCAGGGTGCCGAGGTCCGACGGAACCTCCGTCCAGCAGATCGGGTCCGGGCTGAACACGATCCGATGGGGAAGCCCACGCTGCACGTGTTCCTTGTGCAGTCGCATCACGAGCTCCATGTCCTCTCCCACGGTCCCGGTCCAGAACCCACCGACCTTGACCACCGCATCGCGCCGGAAGAGTCCGAACGCGCCGGAGACGATCAGCAGGGCGCCAACCCTCGTCCACCCGGCACGACCGAGGAAGAACGCGCGCGCGTACTCCACGACCTGGAGCCGCTCGATCCAGGTGCGCGGCATGTGCAGGTTGGTCGGGCGGCCATCCGTGATCGTCGCGCCGTTCAGCGGCCGGACCGTGCCGCCCACCGCGATCACGCTGTCGTCCTTCACGAAGTTGCGGGACGCGCGGAGGATCGCCTGCGCATCCAGCATCGAATCCGAGTCCACGGGGGCGATCAGCGGATAGCGGGCGATGTTGATCGCCGCGTTGAGCGCGTCGGACTTGCCGCCGTTCTCCTTCTCCACGACCACGAGGCCCGGGATGGCGGAGCGACCGCATGACCCGGAGGACCGGGGCGGTCGGGATCGTCCGGGCCCAGACACGCGGCTCCTCCACGAGTGCGAAGGCTCCGATCAGCCGGTCCATCGTGGCGTCGGTGGAGCCGTCGGAGACGACGATCACCTCGAACTTCGGGTAGTGCAGCTGGACGAACGACCGCACGCTCGCGACGATGCTCGCCTCCTCGTTGAACGCCGGCACGAGGATCGAGACCGGCTTGAACACGTCCCGCTCCAGCAGGTCACGGAGCTCGGTGTCGGACGTCTGCCGGGATTCGAGGATCACGGCCCGGAGGCCGATGAACGCGAACGCCGAATAGAGCAGGCTGAGGATGGCGAAGTAGACGATCGCGAAGACCTCGAACGCGAGCAGCACTGGCTCGAGGACGCTCATCCCACGACCGCCTGGACGAGGTTGGGGACGTCGATCGCGGAGGGCCTGCTCCGCCATGTCTCGAGCGAAGCCGATCCGGGTGTGCCCGCGCGGCTCGGCCCAACGTCGCGAGCCCGGCCGGACCGAGGGCCACGAGGGCGTCGGCCGCCGCCCGGCGTACCCACCACGAGCGGTCGCCGAGGCGATCGCTCAAGAGCGAGAGTGCCTGGGGCCTCGGGAGGAACCGCGCCGCCGCGGTCGCGTGGATCCGGATGAAGTCGACGTCGTCGGTGAGCGCCGTGATCACGACGCCCTGGGAGTCGGCCGGAAGGAATCCGAGGCGCCCCACGGCGCGGAGCGCTGCGGCACGGACCTCGTCGTCGGGATCGCCGAGGAAGCGCATCACTTCCTCGGCGAACACGAGGAGCTGCAGCCGCCCGATCCCGTCGATCGCCGCGCGGATCGTTCCGGGACGGGGTCGATCCTGGAGGAGGAGCGACTGGATCAGCGAGGTGGCGGCGTCCTCCGCGAGGAGCACCACCTCCTCGACGATGCCGTAGGGCAGTTGTGCTTCGTCCATCGCCCCCGCGAGTGCGGAGGCCCCTCGATCCCTGTCGAACAGGTCCTCGACGCGCGCCAGCGTGCGCGCCGCCGCGCGGGCCGACGCCACGCCGATGATCCGGTTCGAGTCGGCGACACCCGCGACGAGCGTGGGCAGGGACGACGGGATCCGGGCGTTCGAGAGCGCGACGATCGCGTCGAGCCGACGGTTCGTCCGTCCGTGTCCGGCGATCCGCTCCAGCGTGACGACGGCTCCGTGGCGCTCCAGGAGCTCCGCGATGCGGGTGGAGTCCGATCCGCGGAGCGTCTCGCGCAGAGCGAGGAGCGCCTCCACGGCCTCGGGCCGCAAGGTCCCCGTCGGAGCCGCCTCCGAGCCGTCCAGCACGCGGAGCCACCGGGCCACCCATGTCCGGCGTCGCTCCCCTCGGACCCGGTCGTGCCGGGTGCTGACGTGCTGATACGCGAGCACATAGGTCGTCAACAGGATCAGGGCGGCGGCGGACGAGCCGACGGCGCCGAGGAGGATGCTCCCCAGTCGGGCGCCGTCCGAGTCGCCTACCAGCCGAGTGGCGAGGGTCCAGGTCAGGAAGCCGAGCGGCACGGCCTCGATCGACACCGCGACGGCGAAGACGACCGCGAAGGTGACGTCACCGTAGCGCCGCCACACGGGCTCTACCGTCCCCAGGCAGCGGGTGACCCGCGCGAGGAGCTCGGGCGGGCTGAACGGCTTGGTCACGTAGTCGTCGGCACCCAGCTGGAGGCCCCGCACGACCGCGTCCTCCTGCCGCATCCCGGTGAGCACGAGGACGGACATCGACGTGCCACGGTCAGTGCGGATCTCCTGGAGGAGATCGAGACCGTTGCCATCGGGGAGGTTGAGGTCGAGCAGGACGAGGTCGTAGTGACCGCTCGTGAGCAGGTGCCGGGCGTCGGCGATGCCGGGAGCGACGTCCACCTCGTGCCCGGCGGACGCCAGGGTGTGCTCGAGGACGGTGCGGACGGTCCAGTCGTCCTCGATCGCCAGGATCGTCGCCACGTCGCCCCTTCCCATGCATGGACACGGCCCCCGTGGCCGCTGTTCATGGCATCGGTACGAGGGGAAGGGCGCTGAAGCGGGTGCCTACCGTTGAACCGGGCGTTCCTCGAGACCCCACGGCGATCCGTGCTCGGGCAGGAGGTCGAGGAACGGACCCGGCGGGAACGCCTCCGGGCCGAGGACACCGGTGCCCGACCACGCGCCGCTCGCCAGGAGCTCCAGCGCGATCGCCGGGTTCAGCGCCGTCTGCCAGACCACCGCCTGCGCGCCGTCGCGGCGCCAGGACTCTTCGTTGTCCACGACGTGGTACAGGTACACCTCTCGGGGCGAGCCGTCGGCCCCGGTCCCGCTGACCCACGTCCCCGCGCACGTCTTCCCGGTCATCCGGTCGCCGAGGGACATCGGGTCGGGCAGCGCCGCCGCCACCACGTCGCGGGGCGACACGTTCCGCCCGTTGACACTGACCGGCTCGGTCCGGTCGAGCCCGAGCTTCCGCAGCGTCTTCAGCACCTCGATGAACTCATCGCCGAGCCCGTACTTGAACGTCACGCGCCGGCAGTCGATCCAGCGCGGCACGAGGAGCACCTCCTCGTGCTCGACGTTCACGCACTCGACGGGACCGATCCCCTCGGGGAACGTGAACACCTCGGGGTCGCTGAACGGCTCGGTCGTGAACCACCCGCGATCCTTCTCCCACACCACGGGCGGGTTGAGGCATTCCTCGATCGTGGTCCAGATCGAGAAGCTGGGGGCGAAGTCGTAGCCCTCGACGACGAGGTTCGCTCCGTCGCGGACACCGACCTCCTCGATCGAGGCGAACAGCTCGTCGGCGGCGTAGCGGGCGAACACGTCCGAGAGCCCCGGCTCCACCCCGATGCCCACGAGCGCGAGGAGCCCGCGCTCCTCCCAGGCCGCGGCCCGCGCGAACTGCTCGTCCCCGAGCTTCGTGCCGGTCTCCTCGTGGGGGCGCGCGGGGTGGGGCTCCGAGAGTGACATCGCCATGTCGAGGTACGTGGCGCCCGCCGCGAGGGCGCCCTCGAACACCGGCATCACGAAGCGGGGATCGACGGCGTTCAGGATCGCGTCGCACCGATTGGCGGTGGCGAGCTCGGCGACGGCCGCGGCGTCGCTCGCATCCACGCGCGCGGCGGAGAAGCGGCCGTCCCCGTAGCGGTCGACGATGCTCTGCGCGCGACCCTCATGGTGGTCGGCGAAGACGACGTGCTCGGCGAAGTCGCGCCGAGCGACGATCGGCGCGAACGCCGACCCCACGCCGCCGGACCCGACGACCAGGTCCTCATGGGCGCGGAGTGTAGAAGGTATCCCCGGAAGCGAAGGAGCCGGCCCCCGAAAGGACCGGCTCCTCACCGACTCGATCGTGGCACTAGGGTCGGCGACGCTCGCACCTCAGGAAGGTGTCCCTGCCGGGACCACCCACACCGAGGTCGTTGGTGCCGGCGCCGCCGTCGAGGAGATCCTCTCCCCGGCCCCCCGTACAGGCGGTCGTTGCCGCGCCCGCCGAACAGGCTGTCGTTGCCCCCCTTGCCGCGGAGCACGTCGGGACCGTCCCCACCTCGGAGGACGTCGGCAGCGCCGCCCCCGATCAGCAGGTCCGCTCCGGCGTTGCCGATGAGCCTGTCCGCCTTCGCACCACCCTTGAGGGTGTCCGAGCCGCGACCGCCGCGGAGGACGTCCTGCCCGCCGCCACCGAGCAGGAGATCGTTCCCCCTTCGACCGTTGAGCGTGTCGCTCCCGCCCAGGCCGCAGATGATGTCGGCGCCGGCGGTCCCGCTCAGATCGTCATCGCCCGAGGTCCCCACGACCTGGTTCCGAGGGTCATCCTCGAAGCCGGGGCACGTCGGCGGGGTGACGACGATCGTCCACGTCTTCGTGGCGGTGTCCTCCGGCTCGGCGACGTCGTTGTTCCCATCGCCGTCGCTGTCGGCGAACGCCGTGATCGTGTCGACACCGTCGTTCGCTCCGGTGTAGGTGAACGTGGCCTCGCCGTTCGCGTCGGTGACGTCGTCGCCGGTGGTCGGGTTGTCGCCCGTGACCACGAACTCGACCGTGACGCCCACGACAGGATCTCCGTCGGAGTCCTCCACCGTGGCGGTCACGGTGTGCGGCGTGTCCTCCGGGTTGGTGTCCGCCGCCGGCGCGAGATCCAGCGTCTCGGCCGTCCCGACACCGCTGTCCACCACGAACCCGTTGTCGAGATCGAGGCCGAAGAAGCAGTCGTCGCACGAGTCGGCTGCCGTGATCGTGATGTCGCTATCGAGGTCCACCAGCCCGTTGAAGTCCGGGTCCGGCCCGCCGAGGACACCGAACCCGCACGGGTTCGTCATCGCTTGGTCGTTGGCCAGGACGTCCGCACCGTCGGTTGCATCCCCTTGGCCCGCGTCGACGGTCTCGCCGATCAGACCGAAGGTGCAATCCTCGGAGTTGACGATCTCGTTGCCGCTTGAGTCCACTCGGCCGCCGATCGCTGACCATGCGAAGTCAGACTCGAGCACCCCCGGGTTGTCAGGGTCGGCCGCGTTGAACACGGTCGGGAGCGGGCCGGTCCAGCCGAACTCTCCGTCGATCACATTGATCGTGACCCCATCAACGGTGCCGTCAAATCCGATCAGCGTGCAGTCGTCGGCGCTGGTGATCGCCAAGTCGCCAGGCGTACCGTCGTTGTCCGACGTCCAGTTGTCGCAGTCCAGCTGACCGTCGATGATCGCAGTGCCCCCGAAGAAGGCGTTCGAGTCATCGCGGCCGTTGACTACCCCGTCGCCATTCAGATCCGCCCCGCCACCGATGATGGTCGGTCCGAACGTGCCGCTGAAGGCGTTCGAGGGAGTGGTGACCGTCGCGCCCTCAACCTGCACGACACCCAGGGTGACGTTGTGGCTGAGGAAGCAGCCGTCGGTGCAATCGTCCGCGGAGGTGATCTCGCCGTCGCTGTTCAGGTCGACCTTACCGTTGTCGGCCGCGTCGGGCGGGTTCCCGAATCCACACGGGTTCGTGTTCCCGACGGTATTGCCGAGGATGTCGGCGGTGCCCACGACGTCGAAGGAGCAGTCGTTGGCGTCGATCGTCTCGTCACCGCTCGAATCCACGAGGCCGTTGATCGTCGACCACGCGAACGCCGAGTCCGAGATATCCGAGTTGTCGCCGTCCCCGACCTGAGGGAACACGGTCGGGAACGGTCCATCGGGCCAATCGACACCGCCGTCGACGACATCGATCGTGACGCCGGTCAGTGAGCCGTCGAAGGCGAGCATCTGACAGTCGTCGTTGGTATCGATCACACTGTCACCAGCCTCGCCGCCGTTCACATCCGACCAGCCATCGCAATCGAGAGCGCCGTCGATGATCGCCGTGTCCCCGTAGAAGGCGTTCGAGTCGTCGGCGCCCGTGACCTCGTTGTCTCCGTTCAGGTCGAGGAGCCCGTCGATCACGGTCGGGGACAGCCCTCCCGTGAACGGCGCCGCCGCCGCCGGACCCGCCAGGATGAGTTGCGCGGAGAACGCGAGCAGGGACATCACCCCGAGGGTGGACAGGTACCTTCGGAGTGCTCCCGCACGTACTGTCGGATGGGTCACATGCATGATGCTCCTTCCAGGTCGTCAGATCGACGGCAGCGTCTGCCGCCGTCGTACGGTTGGGTAGACGGAAGAGGGTCGGCACTGCCGATCGCCGGCTCGAACACGTGCAGAGTCGCCGAACGTGGCCAGACCCACACACGTCCCTCCCGCTTTGTCGAGCCTCATGTTTCCGCTCCGGCGAACCCCATGAGTGCGCCTGCACGAAACCCTACTGGGACGGTATTCCCCTGTCAGGGATGAAGCAAACCGCAATCATGCTGTCGATCCGGCGCTCAGTACCCCAGTCGAGCCCTCCAGAGCCGTTTCGCCGGAGGGATAGGCTCTCGCCATCTCGGTTCCTTCTCGGGGATCACCGTTTCCGGGTCTGACGGATGTGCTTGGCGGTGCGAACGACCCGCGCGCCCATCGGCACGATGCTGATCGAGCCGTCCGTCTCCAGGACGGCGAGCTTCACCCCGCTCAGCGATTCCACGCCGTGCTCCCGGATCACCATCTCGAGCTCCTGACGCTCAAGCCCTTCTCGGCGGAGATGTGGCTCGATCAGCTCGCCGTCCTCGACGAGCACGGTGGGCGTGCCTTCGATGAGTCGCCCCCACCCTCCTCCGCGCAATCGGACGAGCGCGATCGCCCGGTTCGCGACCAGGAGCGTGAGCGCCGCGATCAGCCCACCTTGGACGGAGAAGTCCGGGCCTACCATCGAATTCTGCACGGCGTTGGCGATCAACAGCACGACCACGAGGTCGAAGACCGTCATCTGACCGAGCTCCCGCTTGCCCGCCAATCGGAGCCCCACGAACACGCCGAGGTACACGAGCAACGTGCGAGCCACGACGACCCAGGCGTCCGTGCCCATCCTGAACATCTCGTGCTCCTTTCAACTGCGGTCGCACCTCACGCCACGTCAGGGTGACCCGCGTGCCGCCCACACGGCGGCGCTCATCGTGAACGGCGGCGGGAGATCTCCCGGCAGCGTTCGCGGAGCGCTGCTCGTTCCGGCGGCGCGAGGGAATCGAGATAGGCGCCGGCGGGCCCGACCCCCAGCTCGAACGGCTCCCACCAGTCCTCGAACGTCTCGTGCTCGACGGACGCCACGAGCGCCGTCTCCTCCACATCCCGCAGCCCTGCGGCCTCGAACAGCTCCCGGAGATGTCCCGCTCGGGCACCTGCGAAGTCGGACTCGTCATGGACGCCGGCATCTCCCTCGCGAGCGGCCTGCCAGAAGGCGGAGATCGGAGCTCGCTCCCCCGCGAAGTCCCAGACGCAGGCGGCGACGACGCCGCCCGATCGCGTCACACGCGCCATCTCCACGAGCCCGGCGATCGGGTCGCGCATGAAATGCACGACGAGCTGTGCCATCGCGACATCGAACGCGTCGTCGGGATGAGGGATGTCCTCCGCCGGCGACCGTTGAACATCGACGCCGGGATACCGCGCCCTCGCGGCCGCGACGAACGGCTCCGAGGGGTCCACGGCGGCCACCGTCTCCGGCCCGAGCCGATCCACGAGCTCGGCCGTCAGAGCGCCGGGCCCGCAGCCGACGTCGAGGACCCGCTGTCCCGCGCGAACGTCCGCGAAGTCGGCGAAGGCCGGTGAGAGCACCTTCGAGTAGCGCCCCATGAAGCGGTCGTAGGCGTCGGCCGCGACGTCGAAGCTCACGCGTCGGACTGTATCGGGCGGTCCCGAGAGCACGCACGTTTTTGACCGGCTCGGATGCGGGGGTGTACGTTCGATGGATCTGGAAGGCTGGCAGTGCGGGCATCCATCGTCATGGCGATCAGCGGATCGCTTCTCCTGTCCCCTCTTTTCCCGGCAACTGCCGAGACCGTTCCGATGTGTTTCGGCCAACCCGTGACGATCTTCGGCACGTCCGGCGGGGACCAGATCGAGGGAACGGACGGGGACGATGTCATCGCAGCGCGGTCGGGGGATGACATCGTCGTCGCGGGTCTGGGTGACGATCGGGTGTGCGGCGGGCGTGGCACCGATCACCTCGAAGGGCAAGACGGATCCGACCGGCTCGCCGGTGGGCGAGACCTGGACGGCCTCGAAGGCGGATCCGGCGCCGATCGCCTGTTCGCAGGTGATGGGGACGACTTCGCGTCTGGGGGGACCGAGGCCGACACGATCCGGGGCGGCGCAGGGCGTGACCTCCTCCATGGCGATGCCGGCGACGACCGGATGTTCGGTGAAGGCGGCAACGACTTCCGGATCTACGGAGGAGATGGGATCGACCACATCTCCGGTGGGCCTGGTTCGGACCGCGAGCTCGCTGGGGGCGTAGGTGACGACATCCTCTTGGGAGGATGGGGCCAAGACTCCATCTGGGGAGGCGAGCCGAACAACGAGGAACGGATGCTCGACCCGTTCGGGGACGACCTGATCCTCGGCGGACCGGGCGATGACCTCCTCTTCGGAGGGAACTTCAGCTACGTGAACGATCCCGATCTCGATCCGACCGCCCAGGGTCCGGATGGCGACGACGCGGTGTGGGGCGGATCCGGTCACGATCGGCTGTGGGGCGGCCAAGGCGCTGACGAGCTTCGAGGCGAAGTCGGCAACGACCGGCTGAACTCGATCGACGGGGTCGGTGGTAACGACGGCGTCGACGGAGGATCCGACGTCGACACGTGCCTCCTCGACGAGGGCGATGGTGTCACGGCCTGCGAGAGCAGCTCGCCAGTGATCCGCACGCTCCGGCCGACTAGAGGTCGGTTGACCGTCCTACAGGTTCTGGCGTAGCTTCCGAACTCCAGTAGCGACGGGAGGGGGAAGACATGGGCT
The DNA here is from genome assembly GCA_963784055.1 of uncultured Actinomycetota bacterium. Taxonomy (GTDB): domain Bacteria; phylum Actinomycetota; class UBA4738; order UBA4738; family HRBIN12; genus JAJNBA01. The sequence continues at coordinate 94,420 of CAWAPY010000014.1, read as the reverse complement.
TGAAGCGATGGCTCGCGGCGGGGATCTGCGCCGTCTTCATCGTAGGTGTGGGAGGCGCTGCCCTCGCGGGTGAGGTGACGGGAAGCGGCAAGAAGTTCGACCAGAACCAGGGGGTCTCGTGGTGTTCCTTCTCGGGTCTGAACGACGACCCGCTCGGCACGAACCCCGACAACGGTCCGGGTGGAACGTCACAGTCCTATGGACAGGAAGTGCGGTTGGGTATCGCCAGTCCCCATCAGCTGACACCGGGGATCGCGTGCAACCCCAACAGAACGTTCCTTCCGCCCAACCCGAACCGTACGTAGGACCTCGCTGGCCTCGGCGTGAACACGCCGAGGCCAGCACAACACGAACGGCGGCCCCACCTCGATCGGATTCGACTCCGTCCTGCCAGGGGTATAGCGTCGGCGCAACCCCACATCCCGGACGGCGGCCCACTCCGATGCTCCTGCGAGCTCATGAGTGGGAGGGATGGAACGGGGGTCTGGCCACGCCGTCGGGGGTGGACGGGTGGTCCGGCTGTCGGTTCTCGTGTGCGTCGCGTTCGTCTTGGCCACGGCGACCCCTGCGACCGCCACCGACCCCACCGCGTGGAACGCAACCTCGTCGGCCGGCCTCGCGCAGATCTCCGAATCGACGGCATCCCTCCCGGTCAACCTTGATGGCGATGGGGACATCGACCTGATATGGAATCGACACGCGAAGCAGACGACCCAGCTGTTCTACAACGACGGCTTCGGTCATTTCACCGAACGATCCGCGGGGGTGCTCGCCGCGAGGGTCGATCGGCATCAATGTGCCGCCGCCGACGTCGATCGGAACGACCACATCGATGTGTACTGCGTGGTCGGGGCCAATCACGGGACCACGATCAAGGCCAATGAGCTGTGGATGCAGCAAGCAACCGGAGGCTTCGTCAACAAGGCGACCGAGTACGGGGTCCTCGACATCTACGGCCGGGGGCGAACAGCGACCTTCCTCGACGTGAACGACGACGGTTGGCAGGACCTCTACGTCGTCAACTTCTATCCGCGTCCAGATGGACTGCCGACCAAGAACAGGCTCTACATCAACCAGGGAGGGACTTCGTTCCGATCGGCACCGGAGTACGGACTCGACGAACAGGTCGGCGGCTTGGCGACGATCCCGGGCTGCGTCCAAGCTGTCGACTACGACCTGGACGGCGACGAGGACATCCTGGATTGCGCCGCCGGCGGGCTCCGCCTGTACCGGTACGATCGAGCTGCTGCTCGCTTCTCCAACGTCGCCCCGGCACTCGGGCATCGGATCCGCGGTCGTGGACGCGGAGATCGCCGACCTCAACGCCGATGGCGTCCTGGATCTCCTGGCCGTCGGGCGGCGGTCGCTCATGGTCAGGTACGGAACTGACAACGGGACCTTCACGACCGCGAAGTTCTCGAGAGCACTGACCGCCGGACGGGACGCCGCGGTTGGAGATTCGAACGGAGACGGGCGCCTCGACATCTACGTCATGCAGGGGCAGGCGAAACCGACCTTGCTGAATCCTCCGGACGTGATGCTCCTGTCGACGGCCACCAGTTGGGAATCGGTCACCATCCCCCAGACGTCAGCAGGATGTGGCTCGTCCGTGGCCGTCCTCGATTTCGATGCGAACGGCCTCGATGACTACCTGGTCTCGAACGGGGCTCGTGGCGTTGCGGGCCCGACGATGCTGATCGCATTCCGATAGCGATGATCAGCAGTTCCAGGTGAAGATCCAGCCATGGGGCGCAGGCATGCGGCCCACGCTGGTTCGGCGTCCACCGTAGGACCTGATCTCGGGCTCAGCTCGGAGGCCTTGGGTGAGGGCCAGTTCCTCGGCCAGTGCCTGACACTCCTCCAGCGTCGATCGACGACGGGTTCGCGGAACGGTGACCACGTAGGCTCCAGGACGCCGTGCGACCGAGTATTCATCCACCCCGCCCCAGAGTAGACCGCCCGCAGCGCGAGGGAAATCGAGGCCTCCCCTTCGGACGATCTTTGAAGCGAAGCTCTATCGGGCCGACTGGAGCCCGACGTCGGCGGAGGCCGTATCCTCGGTCGTCTCGACGTCACCGACCAAGGCTGGTTCCCGGTCTCGTTCAGGTGGTGGCGACTCCATGCCACCCGCCATATCCGCTGGCGGGTCGGATCGTTGCATATCGACGAGGAGCTGGATCGGGCACCTGACTTCGGCTGGTATCGGCACTGATGACCGCTCACGCTGATCGGAGCCCTCCCATCGTCACGCTCCTCAGCAGCCGATGAGCGTGTCGTTGCCCGGACCGCCGTCGCACACGTCGTCACCCGGCCCACCCCTCAGGGTGTCCGCTCCCCCGAAGCCGCGCAACGTGTCCGAACCCTCGCCGCCGACCAACAGGTCCGGTCCCTCTCCTCCGCGGAGGTCGTCACGACCGAAGAACCCGAACAACTTCACCGGAGCCGCCACGCCGGACGGACCGAGGAACACGTCGTTGAAGTCCGAACCCAATACCTGCTTGATCTCGAACGCCTCGATCCATGTCCGAGGCTCGAACGTCGGCTTCCCGAGCGTGACATTGATTCCTTCTATCGCCCCGCGGAAGCCGAGGGCGTCGGTCCCGTCTCCGCCCACGATCGTCGGATAGGTCCCGCGCTCGGTCATGCGGAACCGGTCATCGCCACCCCCTCCGAAGAGGAGGTCGATGCCCGAGTGCGAGCCGATCGCACGATCCGCCAATCGTGTTCACCGAGAGATCCAACGTGAGCGACTGATCCGCGTCGGGGTGGAACTCGATCGAGTCGAAGCCTCCCGGACCCGCACGGACGAGCCTGTCTCCGGCCGCACCCGTCCACCCATCCAGGAAGACGTGGATGGCATCGGGGGCGCCCCGCGTCTTGGAGGCGCCACTCGCATCTCCTTGATAGACCACCGTGTCGAGATCGTCCGTGAGGATGGCGACCTCGATGTTCACCAGATCGTCCTCGCCGAGACCGGTCCTCCAGATGAAGGCTCCGTCGGTCTCCCAGATCAGGTTGACGCCTCCCGGGACCCAGGAATAGTCGACGGTGTCCCTGCCGAGACCGCCGTCGATGTCTGAGGCACCCATGCCGCCGATCATCCGGTCCTCGCCCGATCCCGCCCTGCACCTCGCTGAGGTCGAAGGACGCACCGGAATTCAGGTCGTCGGGGAGCGAGAGGAAGTCATCCCCTTCTCCGCCGAGCAGCTCGATCGCCGCGGGTATGTCGATGGTCACGTCGTCGTCCGCGACCAGCTCGGCCGCGTTGAGGTTCACGGAGGCCGTGTGCACCGAGATCGCGTCGGCGCCGTCGCTCCCCACGATCCGGAGCGTGTCCAGCTCGTCGTCCACCCCCTCGATCTGGATCTCGATCTCCGACGATCCATCGGTCTCGTCCGTCTCGCCTGGAGCGAGCGGCCCTTCCGAGAGGTCCACGACGACCGTCTCTGCCTGGGTGACCTGCGGGAGCGCGACCTCGATCAGGTCCGTGTTCGTGGCTGTTGCCGTCTCGCAGGGCACCCCGTCCAGCGCCACGGCCGCACCGCTCCGGGAGATCGTCGCGAGGAGTCCGTCCCCGACCGTCACGGTGACGAGCCCTGTGAGCTCGTCGAACGCGCACTGGCTCGCCGGGGCAGCCCGAGCGACCGGGGTCAGCGTCAGTGCGAGGAGCAACGGAACGACGACACCGGGGGCGAACCTGCGCATGCGACGGCGTGGACGTGTCTTCACGGAGACCTCTCAGTAGATGTGCCCTGAGGCAACCATGGCCACCCCGCGACGTCAAGGAGGCGCGGCTGTCGAGCGTTCGCGGCCCTCCGAGGAGCTCGCAGATCGGCCTGCGTCAGCTCAGAACGGGTACTCGTCCTTGCGCCAGCTGCGCGGTTCCTCCGGCTGCGGCTTCGGCGCCCGCTCGAGCAGCATCTCGAAGTAGGGTCCGACGAACGGATCGGGCGCCGACACCGTGTAGGTGTGGTAGATGGTCCCGTTCTCACGTGCGAACGCGATGTAGCTCGGGTTCTCACGGATCCCGTCCTTGAGGTCCGCGCCAACCTGCTCCGACCATTCCTGGAGCCAACCCGGCGGGTTCTCGATCGTCTCCTTGATCTCGGGGATCTGCTGTGCCTGCCCTTCGGTCAACGCGAGCCCGAAGTCGAACGGGAAGTCGGTCCCGTGCGTCGAGACGTAGGGGAACTGCCACCCCATCCGGTTCTTGTAGGCGGTGAGGCGCTCGATCGGTGCCCGCGAGAAGCAGAGGAACGTGACGTCGCGCTTGTTCATGTGGATCAGCTGGCCGTCAAACGCGTCCGCGAGGCTCGTACAACCGGGGCATGCCCCGGCCTCGAAATCCGGCCCGAACATGATGTTGTAGGCGAGGAGCTGCGACCGGCCATCGAACAGCTCGGCAAGGGTCTTCTTCCCCTCGTCGGTGTCGAACTCGTACTCCTTCTCGACCGGGACCCAGGGGAGCTCGAGCCGCTTCCCCTTGATCTCCTCGTTCCGCTCGGCCTGTTCCGCCTCGAGCTTCGCCAGCTCGTCGCGCGCCGCCTGCCACTCGTCGCGAGTTCCGATTACTTTGTGCTCTGGCACTTCGTCTCCTCCTTTGAGCTCGGCCGCACGTTACTCCGCACCGCGTACAACTACAGGTCGCCCGCGAACTCATCGCGGTCCCTCGACCCGAATGTGTGGGTCGCGCCTGTCGGAGGGCTCGCGGGAACGATGAAGCCCGACGGCCAGTCTCGTTCGGTGATGCTTGGACCTCGTGTCCTCGTCGCTGTCACGATCTTGGTCGGGGCATGCACGACGGACCGACCGTCGATGGGCGAGGAGACCATCGTGTCGCCGCGTCCGGTCGCTCCCACCGTCTCCCCTGTCGCGTGGCCGAGGCAGGCGATCGCGTTCTCGGTCGCCGACAGCGCGAAGCTGACCGCGGAAACGACGTTGATGGCGGTGTCGGCGAGGGGAGGACCGGCCGTCACGGTCGATGTGCCCGAGGAGCGGGCCACCTACGTCGGCCAGGCCGCCTGGTCCGCCGACGGCTCCCGGCTCGCGCTCGTGATCGGACGCGCCTGGCACGTTCACGCCTACGCCGGGAACGGCCGGCTCTACGTCATGGATGCGGACGGGTCCGGACTTCGCGCGCTTCCACATCCCGCGGCGCTCTCGTCTCCCAGCTGGTCGCCCGACGGGACCCGGATCGCCGCGGTCCGGAAGCAGGGGCGGCAGCTGGTCGTGGTCGACGTCGACGGAGCCGGTCTCCGGGTGGTCGCCAGGGACGCCGGGTACTACCAGGCGCCCGCCTGGTCGCCGGACGGTCGATGGATCGCATTCCAGAGCAGTCCCGAGCCCTTCAGCGAACGGGTCACCCCGGCCGTCTACGTGGTCAAGGCCCGACGGCTCGGAGCTGCGACAGCTGACCGCGGCGAACTCGTCGGAGGATCCCCGGCATGGTCCCCCGATTCATCCAAGATCGCGTACTCGGCGGCCGAGCGCCTCTGGGTGATGAACGCCGACGGGTCGCACGCGGCGCAAGTCACACATTGCCGCCTCCCATGCGTCGCCGACTTCGCGCCGGCGTGGTCGCCCGACGGTCGTCGCATCGCCTTCGTACGGCAGGAGGAAGGTGGCGGAGCGTTGCGCCTCTACATGCTTCACGTCGCATCGGGGCGAGTCACCCCGTTGCACCGGATCAACGTTGGGTCGGCCGTCCGAGCTGGAGACCATACCTGTGACTGCGGGCGTAGACCCGAGGGATTCGAACCCCTGACCTCTTGGCTGCCAGCCGGACGGGCGTAAACGGTGTGCTGACCTGCATAAATGCAGGTCGCGAACGAGCGGAATCAGCGAAGTTATGGGTTGAGTCCGCTCCCGGCGGAACCTTCGCTGCGATCGCAGGATGGGCGGAATCCACTGCGGCGATCGCCGCGTCCCAAGCGATCGAGCTTTCCGCTGCTGATGACCTGGCCTCAGTGCCTACTCCCCGGAGGGTCGAAGGACCGTAGGAGCATCCGGGGAAAGTGAGAAGCCGCCGGAACCCGAAGGCCCCAGCGGCTTCTCGAGGCGAGAACCTAGCCAGGTAGGCGGCTGCCTGTCAAGCCGGATCCCGCCCCCCGGCAGGCGAATCTGGTCTTTCGACCTAGATGGCAAAGCCCCCCTGCGGGGTATCAGGTAGGCATGAAACGTGAACGAGAAGTCGAACGCGAACGAGACGAGTTGGACTCGCTCGCCGCCGAGGCAGGAGCGAGCGCCGTGCTCGTCGGGATGACGGCGCTCGTCCTCGTGGTTGCGCTGGTCCTCGGCTTGGCCGTCTGACCGCGATCGCCTCAGGTCGGCGCGTCGCGGTGTGGGGCGGAACCCATGGTCACACTCGACCGTACCCGACGGCATCCGGCGCTGTACCGGATCGGCCGACACCGCGCCCGCGAGCACGACGACGTTGACCGTGGCGAAATGCCGAAACCCCCTACTCGGTCCCCGGAGTTATCCGCTCTCGCGAGCAGCGAGCAAGGTCTTGATCTGAGCGATTGCGGCAGAGGCGACAGCGACGGAGTCCGCTAGGTCTTTCCTGAGCTCCTCTAGGTCCCCGGTGGACATATCCAAGTTCACTTGCTCGTTCTCCCGGACCCTGGCGCCTATCGCCTGGACCCGAGCGAGCAAATCCTGCGCCTCTTCGAGCGGGGTGTCGGGCACAAGGTCACTCTAGTACCCCCGACGTCCATCAGGAGTGTCCCAGAGAGTCGCGTTTTAGCTGCTCCCGACGAACGTTTGGGGCCAGCCGAACGTCTTGCAGGATCCGGTCCCACTGTGTCGAAGCTTGGTGAGCGGAAAGGCCGGCCTCGAGCTCCCGGTACCCACGGATGCCTCAGATAACCAAAGCGACGCCCATGGCGAGGAGCCAGAGGGACCACGCGACATAGAGGATCGGGATCGCGGCTCCAGCGAGTGACCAGCCGTGTTCCTCGTTGGGACCCAGGAACTCGGCAGACCCGATGATCAGCCCCGCACCGACGACGGTTCCAACCCACCCCATCCAGGACGGCAACAACTCCCCGCCAGCGATCGCGGCACCGATGAGGACGGACCAGATGCCCGTGAGGAGGTAGCCGAGATGCTCCCCTACGCCCACTCCGAGGAACTGATGCATGGCACGGAAGATGGCCAGATTGGCCTCTCGTTGTCCGCCTTCGAGCACTGGATCGGCGTCGGTCCGAGCGAGCGAAGGGACGAGGTAGACCCACCGCAGGAGCCCGAGCATCTGAACGAGCCCAGCAAGGACCCCGATGGTCACGGCGAGCGGGACGATCCCCGTGAAGCCGAGCGCCTGACCGAGCAATACGATGGCGGGGATTAAGGAGGAGTCCGGAAAGCATGAACACCCACCACAGGAGGATTAGAGACGAGCCCCCGGCACGGAACGGTTCGAGGATCTGCGTCGGCAGGTTTCCTGAGAATGTCCGGGTAGTCGAACCGCTTCCCGAGTAGCGCGAAGGTCACGTTGAACCACAGCGGAGCCACGATCAGGAACGCTCCAGCGGCGACCTCGACCTTCAAACTGAACCCTCGAGCAGGTCGCCGACGCCCGAGACGACCCAGAGGAGACCGCCCAACAGGACGGCGGGCATGAGTCCACCCGCCGTCCCTGAAACGGACTTCATCACGCGGACGCGGACTTCTCTCGACGTCTGCCCGCCAGAAGCAGCAGCCCGGACAGGATCGCGAAGACCACAGCGCCCGAGGCCCCGAAGACGGTGAACTGCTGTCCGGAGTCGATCACGACATCCGTCACGACCCAGCTGATGCTGAAGAACAACGGCATCGCGACCATCCACGCCTGCCACAAGGAGGACTTGTTGCGCAGCACCATCCCCTGGGCGATGCCAACGAACGCTCCCTGGATCGCGCCCATGATCAGGAGTTGAGACGTCGTCGTCTCGTAACCAACCACGGCCGCACCGATGGCCAGCCCGACGGCCAGTCCGGCGCTCGTCGCGACGATCCACTCGAGGCCTACGCCGAGGCTCCGCCGAAGCGTGAGCCATTGGGCGAAGCCGATGCCGGCACCCGTCAGCGCTCCTCCGAGCAGCGCCGGCATCACGCTGTCCACATGACCCGCAACACCCCACCCGAGATAGCCTGCCGCGGGGATACCGAGAAGGCAGAGTCCTGCCCAGGTGAAGAAGGTCTTCACTCCTGGTTTGGACGAGGGGAGTACAGCCGCACGTGCCGGTGTGACAACCGTTGCGCTCATGGCGCTCCTTCCGGTCGATGAAACCTGCCCAGCAAGGGAACGTGTCCCTGGGTCAGGTCTTGGATCGTCGACCGCTGCGACGGAAGCGAGCGTTAGAAGAGCGCCAGATAACGCACCATCGATGGCTTGCATCGGTCAGGCTACACCTTTCCGTCTCAGGTCGAGGCGACCGCTGCGCGGAAGGGGATCGTCACCGCGTGCTCGACGCGGCTCGGTGGTCGAGCCGCGGAGCCTCATCGGAACAGCCTCTGACCTGCGAGAGTGGACCCAAGGGGATTCGAACCCCTGACCTCTTGGCTGCCAGCCAGAACCGCCGTAAACGGTGTGCTGACCTGCGTAAACGCAGGTCGCGAGCGAGCGGAATCGGCGAAGTTATGGGGGTAGATTCCGTCGCGTGCCGCGACCGGAAGGGGAGGAGGCGTCGTCCCGCCTCCGGAACGGACTGTCGAAGCTCCGTGACCTCATGTACGCAAGAGGTGACATCTCGTTGGCTACTGCGTGTGCCTCGATTTAACCACGCACGCGACGACCACGCCTTCTGCGTTCGAGCGCCTCTCGCAGCTCACTCACGGACTTCGGTTTCGCGAATGCGGCCATGTATCTGGCTGTCGCCGATGGACTCAAGTGGCCGAAGATCCCTTGCACGGTTCCTACATCGGAGTCGGTTGCGAAGAGTTCGTTTGCCAAGCTGGTTCTCAAACCGTTGGCTGAGATCCCCTCGGCTTCGAAGCGCCTCTGAACGGTACGTACTGCAGGCCACCTGCCCCGTGGAAGGGACCTCATCAAGGCCCTGAGGGCGTCTTGCGCGGCGCTTGTTAGAGGAACGCGCCGCTCCCGAGCGCGACGTCCTCCGGCTACCCGGACCTCATCTCGAACCGGTCTCACCTCGATCGACTGAATCTCCGTGTAGAGCATCGCGCTCTCGTGGATCAGCAGATCGTGATCGATCTGTAGGGCTCATCGAGGCGCTCGATCCGGGCATCGATGCCCTGGATGGATCGGGGCGTGCCTGGGGAAATCTTCGCCCGAGGAATCTGATCCATGGGATTCCCGTCGAGCCTCTTCTCCGTCTCCACCAGGAAGGAGTAGAAGCTGTTCAGCGCCGACCATCTGCGGGCGGCCGTTTAGTCGCCACCCCCCCGAGACCTCATCCATGTGTGAACCCAATCAGGGCTGAGATGAATGACGTCCCATCCGCGCTGCCCCGCATACTCGGTGAGCAACTCAATCTCTCGCCGGTATGCCTTCAGCGTGGAGTCGGAGTTTTGCCGCACGCGGCCCGCCCATGTCTGCCATTCGTCTTCGAGCACTGTCCTGCCACCACCCTTGCGTGGAACACCCTGTTCTACGCCGTGCGCTGAACAGCTTATTCCACGCCTCCGCTTCTCGCAAACAGCAGCGTCTAGGAACTAGACAACAAGGTCCCGGATCGCTCGGGGCAGCGGCAACCGAACGACTGATCGGTGTCGGCCAAGCGATCAGTAACGGCGATATCAGCTTGTCGTCGGGAGGGCTAGCAACCCCCCGAAGGGGAACGCCACCCCGAGGTTGGATTTGCCTGCGTACCGAGGCCGTTCGGTATCCAACCTGACGATCAGTCCAGTCGAGCACGTCACGCGCCGTTGAGAGTAGGTCGCCCATGTCCCCGCTCGAAACCGTATTCCCGTTGACCTCTGCGTGCCCGTCGTGCACGAACGCGTTCCGTGCCTTACGAAGGCGCTGGAACCTCGCCCATAGGTCGTTGTCCGATTTCAATGACTCCGCACCGAGGAGGGCAGAACTCGGACGCCTGAACCGGGACTGAGGGACTCCGCGTCTCCATGATCCAGCGGACGAGATCAGATGCTGCCGCACCAGAGAGATTCGCCAGAGACTCCAGCGCGTTGTCCAGCCTAATCTCGACAGCGCTGTAGGCCAGGACCAAGGGCGGGCCTATGTCGGTTAGGAGGCGATGAGCTTCCAAGAGGAGTGATTCCCAGGGAGGGTTGACGAAATCGGGCGGTAGCTCGCGACTCGCGTTCCAAAGCTCGGGAGTAAGTAGGAGTAGAGCTGGTAGGCGGAACTGCGCTTTGAACCTCTGCCGAACCAACCTTCCGGAAGAGTCAGTCTCGAAAGGCTCGCCCGAGTCGTCTAGGTACATCAGCACGTGGCGCGCATCGGGGGGCACATCCACTACGTGCGCCCCATAGGTGATGGCGCGAAGGCGACCGATGACCTCATTGACCACCCCGATGGCTAACGGAACCATTACCTCCTGATCCTTCTCCCATTCCCGGTCCTGCTTCGCGACTGAGAGCGCCAAAGACATCGACGTAGATCGCGTCTGCCACCGTTGCGGGACGATCATCAAGCGACACGCGTACGGGCCGTGATCCTTCCACAGGCAGCAGCTTCTCCATCAGCTCCATGGCGGGCACGTCCGACGTGAAGTCGGTATCTCCAGCCGACATCCCGGACTTGTACGGAGGATGAACTTCGAAGCGGTACCCCTCGCGCTCAACAACGACGGGTTCAAAAGTGTCATCGGGCCGAACTGCGGCACCAAACTCCAGCGGGACAAACAATCTGGCGAACATGCCCGACTCCCCTCCGACAGCAGTGTCGCACGGCGACCCGGCTCTGTGGAGTAGCGCGTCAGTGCTTTCGGCCGATGAACGTCTGCGGCCAGCCGAACAGCTTGCAGACCCGGTCCCACGTCTGAACGTCGGCGAACGATCGCCAGCCTGGCCCCCGGTAGGTGCGGACACTCACGCGGAGATGCCGCGCCGCCTGCATGACCGACCACCCAGCTCGACGCCGATCGTTGGCGAGCATCGTCGGGAGCATGGCCATAGGGGAAGGGTAGCGATTTGACCTCGGGGGGTGCCGGGCCGCTTCAGCCAACGAGGCACTCAACCGATGCAACAGAAGTGAACCGGCGCATCCTCATCATTCTCGCTGCCGTCTGCTGCCTCGTTCCTGCTGTGCCAGCCTCTGCGGCGACTGAGTACGACCCTCCTCGATCGATCGTCTTCACGCGGACCACGCGATCCGGGACCCACATCTTCCGGATCGAACCGGACGGCTCCGGACTCCTGCGGTTGACCAGCGGCAGCAGTCGAGACTCGAAGCCCGCATGGAGCCCAGATGGGACGGCCGTGGCCTACAACCGCCGATCCGACGGCCGGACCGATGTCTGGCTCGTGGATCGGATGGCTCGAACCCTCAACTGTTCATCCCGAACGCGAGGTCTCTCAGCTGGAGTGACGACGAAACGATGGTGGCGTTCGTGCGGGGCCGAAATGGCAACACCGACGTGTGGCGGGCCGACGCGGACGGTTCGAACCGCGTCCGCCTCACGACCGGGACGGCGTGGGACGCGGAGCCATCCTGGACGACGGACGGGCGCATCCTCTTCACGAGCGACCGCTCAGGGCGACATCGAGTCGACGTGATGTCGGCGACCGGTACAGGCGTCGACCGTCTCACGAGCGGCGCTGGCTCGCAGCGCGACGCGGTCTGGTTCGACTCGATGAGTTCGTGTACGAGCAGCACGTCGATGGGAGGAGCGACATCTACCGCATGAACGTCGGCAGCGGCGTGCCGGAAACCGAAGTAGCGAGCACGAGGGACGAACTCGACCCCGCCGTAGCGTTCGATGGCGAACTCATCTTCAAACGTGTCCGTCCCGACGGATCGTCGGTCCTCGTCCACACCTGGCTGGACACCGACTTCCCCCTCACGGTGCTGCCCGCTCCTGCAGGATCGACGAACGGGCAGCCGGGGTGGGTGCCCGGGCCGGCATGATCGTCGCGCAGGACGACCAAGCGAAGGCGAACCTCATCGAGGCTGCGGCGACGGCGCAGTCGATCCGGGACGCGGAGGGATCGTTCGACGGGGCATTCGGACTTGCGATGGACTCCGCGAACCCCTCGCTCGACGCACTACGTCGCAGAAACCGTGGCCAGCACGATGCCGTACGAGGTGTCGATCCGTCCCAACGGGGACGGTGTGGGCGGCTGCCGTGCCGTCGGCCTCCGGCCAGTGCTTCTTCATCCGGCTGGAAGACGGCGTCGCAACGAAGTACGGCGTGGGGTCCGCTGCGGCCTGCAGGGGATCTGATGCGGAGACCGGCGCGACCGCTCCAGCCTGGTGACCTAAGTCCCCGACGGGAGTGGGCCGGACCGCGCCGAGGAGGAACGGTCCGACCCACCCGGGCGGCGGGCCTAGTGAGGTCGGAACCACGACCCCCGCCACCCCGCTCCGCCCCTCTTGTGCCGGTCTAGCTGAACGCCGGGATCTCGGCGATCGCGTCGGGCCGCTGAACGACGAGCAGCGCGTGTGCCTCCAGCCGGACCGTCGACGTGTTCGTCTGCCCGGCATTCTCCTCGAACGCCCCGAACCGGATCGGCGATCGGTACAGAACCCCCGCCGCCTGCGGATCGAGGACGAGCGGAGCCCACAGGTCCTTCACCGCGACCCGGCGTAGGCCCCAGAGATTCGTGGCGTTCGGTGCCGTCGCAGTGAGAGCGAACGGATACGTCGCCTCCGGTCCGGAGGACGTGAGGAGGTCTCTCGCGGTTCGCTTCAGGGAAGTGCTCTGTCATCACTCGATACCTCGAACATGGGTGATAAAGCTACGCCGCTGATCATGCTGCTCCTCGTCGGTGCGGTCATAAGTCCTCTCCGACGAGCCCCTCCGCGGCGCGGCGGCGATAACATTCCTGGCGCTCGTGATCCCGGCCTGGCGAAGCGATGTCGCGGCCTGGTACACGATGCTGAGGCCTAACCACTGCTCTCGCACTCGGCGTGATCTGGTACGTCGGGAACACGACGGTCCGAGCATTGGGCGCTTGCGATCCCGAGCGCGCTCGTCATCACGATTCCGTTGGTGGCCGAGAAGCTCACCGGAAGTGGTCGAGGAGGAAGCCGAACCCCCGACCGCGCTACACCGACTGTCCCGAGCGATAGCCTTCTTGCCGTCCTCGACCAGCAGGATCCCCTAGTCGTCGCGGGACACTGCGACAGCCCGGCCCGCCGAGAGACGCCTGCCTCACCGGTCTGTCCTTCCCGTAGTCCCACACACCTCGGCGGCGACCCTTCCACCTCGACGAAGTGCGCCGCAATGTCGCCTGCGGGCGTCCGTATCGCTACGAGTGCCCAGAGACGACCGCGCTCGGAGATGTCGCACAGCGTTCGTGAGCATTCTGGTGTCGAACAGCTCCTCGCCCGTGAGCTCCCAGCCAGGCCAGGCTCCGGCGTCAAGGCGACCGGCTGGCAGCCCGAGATACCGCCAGCAGGTCGCGTGTGAACGCGCGCGGGCTGGTCGACCTCACCGATCTCGTCGGGGAGGGAGCGGTGTGCTAGTGCCCGAGCCATGGCGAACAGATCCTCTGACCTGCGGGAGTGGACCCAAGGGGATTCGAACCCCTGACCTCTTGGCTGCCAGCCAAGCGCTCTACCAGCTGAGCTATGGGCCCCGAGGGGGCTAGTGTACGGGACCCGGATGGACGTTTCGCTCGCCACCTTCGTCGTCTTCCTCCACGTGGCCACGGCCTTCGTGTTCGTCGGCGGATTGATCGGCCGATGGATCGTGCTCGGTCGCGCGAGGCGGAGCGCCGACATCGGCGAGATCGACATCCTCCTGCCGGTGGCGGATCGCTTCGAGAAGATCGTGATCCCGGCATCCGCGGCGATCCTCGTGCTGGGTCTGCTCGCGATGTGGGCGCAGGACCGGCCGCTGTTCGAGGACGGCGGCTACTGGTTGCTCGCCTCGCTCGTGCTCTACCTCTCGATCATGCCGCTGGTGCCGCTGATCTTCCTGCCCCGCGGTCGTGTGTTCGAGGCAGCGCTCGCCGACGCGCGAGCGCGAGGGACCGTCACGCCGGAGTTGACGGCCGCGTTCCACGACCCGCGGGTTGCGTTCGCGCGGACGTACGAGGCCGTGGTGGTCGCGATCGTCGTCGCCCTGATGGTCCTGAAGCCGTTCTGAGGCTCGCTCAGCGAGCGGAGGAGACCGCGCCCGGCTCTTCCCATTCCAGCCGGGGTGCGTCGCGCCAGAGCCGCTCGAGGTCGTAGAACGCCCGCTCCTCGGGTCCGAAGACGTGCACCACGACGTCGATGTAGTCGAGGAGCCACCAGCCGGCGTCCCCCTCGCCCTCGCGCCGGGTCGGACGGACGTCGAGCTGCTCCCGGAGCGCGCGCTCGATCTCGTCGACCACCGACCTGATCTGTCGGGTGGACGTCGCCGTGCAGATCACGAAGTGGTCCGTGATCACGATCAGCTCGCTGACGTTCAGGACGACGATGTCCTGAGCCTGCTTCGACGAGGCGGCGCGGGCGGCGGCGGCGGCCGTATCGCGGCTCGGCGGGATCTTCCCGCCTCCCCGTTCCTGGTCCCTGCTCGTCACCCGGTGAAGTCCTCCCCCACGATGATCGTGATGTCTCCGAGTCCCGATGGTACCTGGGACACGCCGACGCGCCCGACCCCCAGGGCGCCGCGGATCCTGCGCGCATCGGCGAGCGCGTCGGCGCTGTTCGCGATGATGCGCGTCCGCTCGTACCCGAAGGCGTCGGCGTTCTGTGACAGGACCACGCGGAACCCGAGGGGCAGCACCGCTGCGGCGACGTGCTCGCCGAGGCCGGGTGTCCCGGCGCCGTTCTGCACGATCACGGGCACGGGCGTGCGCGACCCCGAAGCGCTGCGCCACTGCGGCGTCCAGGTCCGGTTGCAGGGGAACGGTCACGCTGCCGGCCACCGAGGTGGTGGGGAACGTGGCGACGGCGGCGCCGCGGGCTCCCTGGAGCACGCGGCGCACCCCGGCGAGCCCGTCCGTCGCGGCGAGGTCCTCTTCGCTGACGCGGATGCCCGGCTGAAGGAGCGCCTGCACGACGGCCGCCCACCGGGCCTCGCCCCCCTCGCTCCGGCACGGCGAGCAGCGCGGCGACCTGCTCCCCGGTCAAGCGGACCGGTCCCGGACCGAGGTTCCCCGCATCGGTGACGTAGAAGCCCGGCACGCGCACGCGGAGGTCCCCGCCGCGGTCCACGACGGCGGCCAACCCCTCGAGGTCGAGCACCGCCACGTGCTCCGCCCACGCGCCGAACGTGTTCGAGACGGCGACGCGGACCGCCTCCGGGTCCAGACTCGCCACGTCCGGCGCAGCGATGTCCCCCTGGCCCGGCACGGTCAGCGACAGGTCGAACGGGACGGTGAAGAAGGATGGCAGGCGATCACCGACGCGCGTGCCGACGAGCGCCAGCATCGGTTGGTCCGTCCCCACGACCTGCAGGACGAGGAGCTCCGAGGGTTCTCCCGATGCCGCGCCGGGATCCAGGGCCGGTCGGACCGCCGCCCGCGGCGTCGCCGAGCCGCGAGAGCCCGTACACCCCGGCGGCGACGGCCACCACCGCGACGACCGCAGCCGTCGCGGCTCGGCGCCGCCGCCCGGCCGCGCCCCGCGAGACCCGGGTCGCCACCGTGGTCCGCATCAACGGTAGAGCCCGGCCTTCTCGATGTAGCTCTTGACCCCTTCGGGCACGAGGTAGCGGATCGGTCCGCCCGCCTGCACGCGGTTGCGGATGTCGGTGGAGGAGATCGCGAGCGCCGGGATGTTCATCACGCTCACCGCGTCGCGCGCATGGTCCGGCACCTCGAACCCGGCGATGTCGTAGCCGGGACGCGTCGCCGCGATGAAGTGCGCGAGTTCGAACAGCTCCTCGGGCTCCTTCCACTGGAGCATCTCGAGGATCGCGTCGGCACCGGTCACGAAGAAGAGGTCCGCGTCCAGCTCCGCCTTCAGCGAGCGGAGGGTCTCCACGGTGTACGTGGGCCCGTCGCGGTCGACCTCGATCCGCGAGACGGAGAACAGCGGGTTGCTCGCCGTCGCGATCACGGTCATCAGGTAGCGGTCTTCGGGCGGCGAGACGACCTCGTGCTCCTTCATCCACGGCCGGCCGGTCGGGACGAAGAGGACGCCCTCGAGCTCGAACTGCTCGAGCGCTTCCTCTGCCGTCACGAGGTGGCCGTAATGGATCGGATCGAACGTCCCGCCCATCACCCCCAGGCGTCGTCCCACCTCCGAATCCTACGGCCGGGGGGTGCCTCGCTCCAGGAAGGCCCGCAGATCGGGCAGATGCTCCTGGTAATGGCGAGGTCCGGATTCCTCGAACCACTCCCACGCGACCGCGTCGACCTCGGGGAGCCTGGTGAAGGCCTGCCGCATCGCCGTCCGTCCCTTCGCGAAGCGGATACGCACGACGTCGTCGTCGATACCACGCCCCATCTCGAACCACTCCTCGTTGAGGGCCTGGGTCTCCGGGTCGCCTCCCGTGTGCGTGCCGGCGGCGATCCGCCCGAGAACGGTGGCCGCCTCCTCCGCCCACGCCGCCACGTGGTACATCACGTCCTTCGGCGACCATCCTTCGGGCGTCACCGAGGGCTCGTCGAACCGCTCGGGCGCAACGTCACCGAAGACCTCCGTGAGCTCGAGCCAGAGCCGATCCTCGTCGGCCAGGAGCTCGTCGACGTTCGAGCCTTGACTCACGCCTCCCGCCGATCCTCTCCGGGATCGACCTGGGCGATCGACCTCAGGCCGACGACCTCAGGAAGGAACTCGAACGTGCGGTCCGAGTATGCGGATCTCGTCGCCGCGACGCGCCCCGGCCTTCGCGAGCTGCCGTTCGACGCCTTCCTTGATCAGCTTCCGCTGCAGGTCGGCGAGCGCCCGTTCGTCGTCGAGATCCGTCTCGTGCACCCACCGCTCCACGTTGCGCCCGACGACCCGCCACCCTCCGGCCTCTCTGGAGATCGTGAATCGCGCACGACCGGGACGGAGCACCACGTACGGGGCGCGGGGGGGAGCTGCGCGGCCCCCTGCCGCGACAGCTGCTCGAGCTGCGTCGCGAGCAGCTCGAGGCCCACGCCGGTCACGGCCGACACCGGCAGACCGCGGATCGCGTCGGCCGCGCGCGCCGGATCCTCGACGAGGTCCGCCTTCGTGCCCACCACGAGCGAGGGACGCTCGGCGAGCTCCGGATCGTACGCGCGGAGCTCCGCGCGGACGGTCTCCAGGTCGGCGCGGCGCGTCCGGGGACGAGAGGTCCACGACGATGACGAGCGCGCGGCATCGGGTGATGTGCCGGAGGAACCGGTGGCCGAGCCCCTTGCCCTCGTGGGCGCCCTCGACCAGCCCGGGGATGTCGGCGACGACGAACCGTTCGTCGCCCGCCTCCGCGACGCCGAGGTTGGGCGTGAGCGTGGTGAAGGGATAGTCCGCGATCTTCGGGGTCGCGGCGGTGAGCCTCGCGAGGAGCGTCGACTTCCCCGCGTTCGGGAGCCCCACGAGGCCGAGGTCCGCCACCGTCCGCAGCTCCACGTGGAGGCGCCGCTCCTCGCCCTCCTCGCCGGCTTCCGCGGTCCTCGGGCACGCGGTTCTTCGGGACCGGCGAAGCGGGTGTTGCCGCGCCCGCCGCGCCCGCCCTTGGCCACCACGGCCTCGGCGCCCTCGCCCACGAGGTCGGCGACCAGGCCCTGCTCGTCGAAGACCACCGTGCCGTCCGGCACGGGAACCACGAGATCCTTGCCGTTCCCGCCGTCGCGGCGGGCTCGAGCGCCGGGGGTGCCCGGCTCGGCGCGGAGGTGCGGATGGTCCGCGAACCACGCGAGGTCGTGCAGGTTGCGGGTCGCGCGGAACACCACGTCGCCGCCACGACCACCGTCGCCGCCCTCCGGTCCACCCTTGGGCTTGTACGGCTCGCTGCGCATGGCGGCGGACCCGTCACCACCGCGGCCGGCGCGCACCTCCACGTCGACCTCGTCCACGAACGTCATGCCGAACAGCCTAGGTGGTCGACGGCGGCGCGCGAGCCGCGAAGATTGCCGCGTGGTCGAGCCCGTCATCGTCTGGATGGTCCATCTCGGCCTCGAGGCCGGGACGAAGCCGCCCGAGGTGCGCGGGAACGCTCACCCTCGGCGAGGAAGGCCTGGAGTTCGTCGAACGCAAGACCGGGGCGGACGTCCGCTTCGACTACGCCTCGATCCGCCGCGCGAAGCGCCTCCGAGGCTCCCCCGTGCTCATGCTGGACTGGCACGACGGGCGAGCGAACCGGAAGACGGCCTTCTACTTCTCGCAGCCGCCTCCCCTGGAGCCCGTCTCCCGCTCCGCGCCACGATCGACCCGCGGGGGCCGCTCGGGCCGTTCACGCGGGCGACGCCGTCGAAGCGCCAGGTGGCGAGGATGAACCTCGGCTATCTCCGCTCGACGAGCGTCAGCGAACAGGCAGGTCGTGAAGGCGTGGGCGGAGGCGGTGTCGGAGCGGATGCGGGCGAGCGGGCTAGGCGTCGGCGAGCACGGACGCGTACTTCCGGCCCCGCGACTCGTGGAACTCGATCGTGCCGTCCCGGAGGGCGAACAGCGTGTCGTCCCCGCCCTTGGCGACGCCGTCGCCGGGATGGATCCGCGTCCCGCGTTGACGCACGATGATCGCGCCGGCGGTGACCGTTTCACCGCCGAACGCCTTGACCCCCAGTCGCTTCGAGGTCGAGTCCCGACCGTTCCGGGACGAGCCGCCACCCTTCTTGTGTGCCATGGTCCGACGAGGCTACCAGCTACTCGGAGGCCGCCGCAGCATCCTTCTTCGCCGCGGCCGTCTTCTTCGCGCGGCCGTCTTCGTCGCTGCGGCGTCTTCTTCGCCGGGGTCGTCTTCGTCGCGGCCGAGTTCTCGGCCTCGTCCTTCTTGGCGGCCGCTCGCTTCGCCGGCAGCTTCACCTCGGTGATCTCGAGCATCGTGAGCAGCTGCCGGTGCCCGGCCTTGCGGGCGTAACCCGACTTCGGCCGGTACTTGAAGACCTTGACCTTCTCGCCCTTCTTCTCGCCGAGGGGCTTGGCGATCACGACCGCCTTGGCGGCCTCGGTCCCGACGTGCGTCTTGCCGTCATCGTCGACGAGGAGCAGCGGGTGGAACTCCACCGTCTCCCCGTCGACGACCAGCTTCTCGATCTCGATCACGTCGCCGATCTGCACCCTGTGCTGCTTGCCGCCGGTCTTGATCACCGCGTACATGGCTCGTTCCTCTCTGGCGTGGTCCTCGGTCGTGGCCGTCAGCTCGCGTCGTAGTTCACGATGATGCCGCGCCCCTCGCACTGGGGGCAGGTCTCCGAGAACGAGTCCACCAGACCGCCGGAGACGCGCTTGCGGGTGATCTGCATGATCCCCAAGCGGGCCGATCTCGAACACCTGGGACCTCGTCTTGTCGATCGCGAGGGCCTCGCGCATCGTGTCCTCGACCTTCCGCTTGTTCTGCTCCAGGAGCAGGTCGATGAAGTCGATCACGATGATGCCGCCGATGTCTCGCAGACGCAGCTGGCGCGCGACCTCCTTCGCCGCTTCCAGGTTCGTCGTGAGGACCGTCTCCTCGAGGTTCGTCTTGCCGACGGCCTTCCCCGTGTTGACGTCGACGATCGTCATGGCCTCGGTCTGCTCGATGATCAGGTAGCCGCCCGAAGGCAGCCAGACCTTCCTGTCGAGCGCCTTGTGGATCTGCTCGACGATGCGGTACTCCTCGAACGCGGACAGGGGCCCACGGTGCAGCGTGACCTTCGACGCGAGGTCGGGCGCCACGTCGCGGACGTACTCCATGACCTTGCTCGTGGACGCGCTCGGAGTCCGTGACCAGGCCTCGGAACTCCTCGTCGGTGAAGAGATCCCGGACCACGCGGACCGTGAGCTCGGGCTCCTCGTACAGGACGTCGGGCGCCTTGACCTTCTTCGCGGTCTTCTGGATCTGGTCCCAGAGCGCGATCAGGCGCTCGAGGTCGTGGGTGATCTCCTCCTCGGAGGCACCCTCGGCGGCCGTCCGGACGATCACGCCGTGCGCTTTCGGCTTCACCTTGTTCAGGATCGCCTTCAGCCGCTTGCGCGCCTCGTCCGAGAGCCGGCGGGAGATCCCGCGAGACGTCCTGATCGGGTGCGAGGACGAGGAACCGGCCCGGCAGCGAGATCTGCGCCGTGAGGCGTGCGCCCTTGCCGCCCATCGGGTCCTTCGTGACCTGCACCATGACGGCCTGCCCGGACTTCAGCACACGCTCGATCCGCGGCGGCCGGCCGCCTTCGAGGTCCTCGGGGGAGTAGTTGACCTCACCCGCGTAGAGGACACCGTTGCGCCCGCGGCCGATGTCGACGAACGCGGCCTCCATCCCGGGCAGCACGTTCTGGATCCTCCCGAGGTAGACGTTGCCCACCATCGAGTGCGACCCGCGGCGGGTGACGTAGTGCTGCACGAGCGTGTTCTCCTCGAGGACCGCGATCTGATCCCGCTCGCCGTGCTCGGTGATCACCATGAGCTTGTCGGTGATCCGCGGCGGCACGATCTGCGGCTCCCGCTGCCTGCGGCCACCCCGCCCACGGAGGGTGCGCGACCGCAGCCCACGCGTCGGTCCGCCGGATGCCACCTGTTCCTCGAGCGTCTTCGGTCCGCGGGACCGCTCCGGTCGCTCCTGCCGTTCCTGCTCGCTCCTGCCGCTCCGGCCTCTCGGCCGCGCGCTTCGGTTCCCTCGGCGGCTCCGGACCGCTTCCGGCCGCGTCCGCCACGGCGGCGGCGGCGCTTCGGCCCCGTGCGTCGGTTCCGTCCGTCGCCTCGCCGCTCGACGCGGCGACGCCCGACCCATCGGGCTGCGCGTCGTCGCGCTGGCTCTCGGGGGTCTGCTCGGGTTCCTTCTCGGCGGCGCCGCTCCGGCCTCGCCCTCCGCGCGTCCCCTGGCGGCGGGCCGTCCGTCCTCGGCTCCGTCGTCGGGCTCGGTCGCGGGTCCGGGCCGGACGCTCG
Organism: uncultured Actinomycetota bacterium; assembly: GCA_963784055.1. Lineage (GTDB taxonomy): Bacteria > Actinomycetota > UBA4738 > UBA4738 > HRBIN12 > JAJNBA01. The sequence continues at coordinate 73,376 of CAWAPY010000014.1, read as the reverse complement.
GCGTTCGGCGCCCTCGGTGGTCGTGTCGTCCTCGGGCTGGTGGTTCCGCCGCCACCGCTCGCGGCCGCGTCCGCCTCGGCCGCGACCACCGCGGCTCCGGCGCCGCGGAGCCGGAGATCCGTCGTTCCCGCCGGCATCCGCCGGCGCGCCGCCGTCGTCCGTCTCGTCCGATCGCGGGTCCTCCGCCTCGCGGGCGCCTTCTCGGTGACGGCCGTCCTGCTCCTCGGCGGCCGGCTCGCCGGCGCCCGATCGTCCGGCGCTCGTCCTCGGTCCGCGCTCGGCGTTGCCTCGGCTCGCGAGGCGCTCTCGGTTCGCTCGGCTCCTCCGGTGCGCGCTCGGGGGCCTTGGTGGCCGGCTCACCCGACGGGTAGGTCGGCCGCTGGAAGATCGGGGGGAGGCCGTTCGCAGGCGGCGCCTCACGCGGCGCAGCCTCGGTCTCTCGATCCATGTGTTACTCCCTTCGCTCGGAGCGAGGGGGCGATCCGGATCACGGACGAACGGCTGTGGAGGCGCGGTCTTGCGCGATGAGCGTTCCGTCGCCGGTGCAGCGGCGATCGCCGCGCACCGGGATGAAGACCTGCTCGTACAACTGTCGGTCCTGTCCGGGGCCGCGCCGCCTGCCTGGCGATCCCCTACTGGCTTCGGGGCCGCCGGCGGCGTCGCGCGCCACCTCACTCGCTTCTTTCCCCACCACGAGCGGCGCTTCTGGCTGCCGGCCCTGCTGGGGCACGTCTGTGCATCGAGGATAACAGTCCCTCGGCCCATCGGACGGAGCCGAGGCGCCCGGAACCGTCCCGCGAGCGGAGCCCGGACCCGATGGCCTCCCCCTTCGGAACCAGCCATCCCCGTTGTGAGCTAGTCATTCCTAGCTAGGAAACGGCCCAGGACGTCCCCCCGAGGGAACCCCGCAGGTGCGGGATACCGCTGTACCCCCCTGGGTGCCGAGACTTCCCAGTGATGGCGCTGCACACCCTCCCCGTGACCCAATCGGTGCGTCCCCAGATCAGGGTTGCCGTCGTCGATGACAATCCGGGCTTCCGGGAGACCCTCGCGTCGCTGCTCGGCACCGAGGAGCTCATCGTGGTGGGTGCCGCGGGGAGCGGCGCCGACGCCGTGAGCCTCGTGCGCTCCACCGAGCCGGACGTGGTCCTGATGGACGTCCGGATGCCGAAGATGAACGGGATCGAGGCCACGCGCCTGCTGAAATCGGCCTTCCCCGAAGTGGGCATCGTGGCGCTCACCGGTGTCGAGGATCAGGACGCGGTGCGGGAGATGCTCGTCGCGGGCGCCTCCTGCTACGTCCTGAAGGACTCCGACAGCGAGGAGATCTTCCACGCGATCCGGCAGGCGGCCGCCGGCGGCGGCGTGATCTCGTCGGTGGTGACCCCCCGCGTGATCGGCGAGCTCACCGAGGCGCTCGAACGCGAGCGTCGCCGCTCCCGTCAGCTCGAGCTCGCCCAGGAGGCGTTGCTGGAACGCGCCGCCCGGCGCCACGAGCTCGTGAGCCGTCTCGGCCACGAGCTCCGCACCCCCGTGACCGTGATCCTCGGGATGGCCCAGACCCTGTCGAAGGGAACGGGCACCCACGACCAGCGGGAGGAGATGCTCGCGGCGCTCGTGATGCGCGCCCAGGGGCTCGCCCGACTCGTCTCCCGGCTGGAAGGCGTGGTCGAGGCGGGGCTCACCGAGTACACCGACGTGATCGACGTCGCCGAGGAGATCGCGCGGATGTCCCCACGCGTCCACGTCGAAGCGCCCGGCCGGCCCATGCTCGCCACCCTCAACCGCGTCGCCGCGCTCCGCATCCTCGAGGAGCTCGTCGAGAACGGTCTCGAGTTCTCCGACGAGCGCGAGCCGGTCACCGTGCGGATCGGGGAGGCCGATGCCGGCATCGAGGTCCGCGTCCTGGACCGCGGCACCGGCGTCGCCGAGGACGCGCTGGAGCGGATCTTCGAACCGCTCGAGCAGGCCGAGGAGCTCCACACCCGCACCCACCAGGGCGTCGGGCTCGGCTTGACCGTCGCCCGCATGTCCGCTCGGGCGATGGACGGCGACGTGACGCTCGAGGAGACGGGGCCGCACGGCTCGGTGTTCCTGTGGCGCGTCTCCACGAGTCCGTTCTCCGACGTCCCCTGAACGGCGCCGCGTCCGTTCGAAAGCGAGCGCCGCTACTTGAACCGGCGCATGTGCACGTTCAGCAGGATCCCCACGCCGACGCAGCTCGCGAGCATGGAGCTCCCCCCGTAGGAGAGGAACGGCAGCGGGATGCCCGTGATCGGCATGATGCCGATCACCATGCCGATGTTCACGAACATCTGGATCGCGAACATGATCGCGACGCCGGAGGCGAGGAACGTCCCGAAGGGATCCTTCGAGAGGAACGCGATCCGGATCGACCGCCAGAGCAGCACGGCGTAGAGCATCAGCACGAACGTGGAGCCCAGGAACCCGAACTCCTCCCCCGCCACGGTGAAGATGAAGTCCGTGTGCTGCTCGGGAACGTAGTCCAGCGTCGTCTGGCGTCCGTGGAGGTACCCCTGTCCGAGGAGCCCGCCGCTCCCGACGGCGATCTCGGCCTGGTCCAGGTTGTAACGGACGTCGGCCGGCGTGTTCTCCCGGTCGAGGAACGCGCGCAGACGGTCGAGCTGGTAGTCCTTCACCACCCCGAGCTGGAACGCGGCGGCGATGAGCACGAGGCAGATCACGACGAGCGCCGCCAGGTGACGGCCCCGCACCCCGGCCACCAGGAACATCCCGGCGGCGATCGCCACCATCACGATCGACGTCCCGATATCGGGCTGGATGAAGACGAGCGCCAAGGGGACCAGCGCCACGCCGCACATCCGGATCATGTCCTGGGCGCTGGGGAAACCGTGCTTCAACTCGGACAGGCTCGCGGCGAGCATGATGATCAAGCCGATCTTGGCGAACTCCGACGGCGTCACCTGGAAGCCGCCGATCTCGAACCAGCGCTGCGCGCCCGCCTCCGACGAGCCGAGGAAGGGGATCCGGACCAACAGCAGGGCCACGACCACCCCGGCGTACGCGAACCCGGCGTAGACCTTCAGGAACCGGTAGTCGAACGTGGCCATCGCCAGGACGAGGATCACCCCCAGGGCCGCGGTCACCATCTGCTTGTTCACCCGGAGGAACGGATCGAGCCGATCCTGGCGGAGGGTCTGGTTGGTCGCCGAATAGAGCAGGAAGAAGCCGAGGACGATCAGGACCGCCGTGACGAGCAGGAGGAGCCCGTCGATGTGACGGATCGGCCGGCGCTCGTCCGCGTAGACGCGTCCCGCGACGAGGTCCATCAGTCCTCCTCCTCCCCGAGATCGGGCCCTTCGCACGGCGTCCGGTAGATCCTGCTCATGATGTTCCGGACGATCGGAGCGGCGGTCTCCGCCCCGAACCCTCCCTGTTCCACGGTGGCCACCACCACGTACTCCGGATCCTCCGAGGGGACCATCCCGGCGAACCACGACGTGTCCTGGAACGGCGGGCGCTCGGCGGTCCCGGTCTTGCCGGAGACGTCGAGGGGACACCGCGCGAACACCGATCCCGCCGTCCCGCCGGTCGACGTGACGCCCCGGAGGGCATCGCGGATGTAGTCGAGCTCGGCCCGCGGAGTAGACGACCGGCCCGCACCTGCCGCCGATCCTCCTCACGACCTCGCCGTCCCCTGCCTCGATCCTGGCAACGAGATGGGGCCGGCAGAGCCGTCCGCTCGCGAGCGCCGCGTACGCCTGCGCGACCTGCAGCGGCGTCGCCTTCATCTCCCCGGAGCCGATCGCGAGCAGGATGTCGATCCCGGGGATCCAACCGTCCGGATACACCTCCCGATGCTCCGAGACGTACTCGCGGTCCGGGACCGTCCCGAACGCCTCCGCGGGGAGATCGACGCCGGTCGGCCTGCCGAATCCCCACTGGCGCACCCGGCGCGGCAGCTCCTCCTGGCCGGTGCCGAGATCCCTGTCGTAGAACCGGCTCCCCCACGCGTAGTACTGCGAGTCGCACGAGACCTTGAGACCGCCCGCGATCGACAGCGTGCCGCCGCTCTGACCGCTCCAGTTCTCGAAGATCGTGCCGGACTCGTCGCCCTCGTGCACGTACTCGGCCGGACAGTCGTAATAGCTGCCGAACGAGGCGAGCCCCTCCTTCACCGCCGCCAGGGCGACGAACGGCTTGAACGTCGAGCCGGGCGCGTACGTGATCTGGGTGGCGCGGTTCAGCATCGGCGCGTGCTCGCTCTCGAACAGCAGCGAACGCTGCGACTCCGTGAGCCCCCGGACGAACCACGCCGGCCGGAACGACGGCCACGACGCCATCGCGACGATGCCGCCCGTTCCGGGATCGAGCACGACGACGGCGCCGGCGTTCGCCACGAGGTTCTTCCCCGAGCTCTCGTCGAAGACCGTCCGTGCATTCTCGATGCCTGTGAGGAGCTCCTCCTCCGCGATCCTCTGGATGTCGAGATCGAGGGACAGCCGCAGATCGTGACCCGGTTGGGCGGGCTTCGGGTCGAACTCCCGCAGGACCTCGCCGTCGGAGTTCACGAGGAATCGCTCCTCCCCCGGCGTCCCGCGCAGCCAGCGCTCGTACATCGCCTCGAGCCCGGCCTTCCCCACGAGGTCCGAGGGCCCGTACCCCGTGAATCGTCGCTCGCCGATCTCTTCCGCGTTGATCTGGCCGACCCAGCCCACGAGGTGGGCGGCGAGCGGCCCCTGCGGGTACGTGCGAACACTCTGCCGGACGACCTCGACGCCCTGGAACCGCTCCGGCTCCTCGCGCACCTTGAAGTAGACCTCCTCGGGCACGAACTCCGCGACCGGGACGGGCTGGTAGCTGTAGTACAGCTTCGAATCGAGCTCCTCGCCGAGCTCTTGCGCGGAGACGCCGAGGATCTCCGAGAGGTGCGCGAGGGTCGCCTCTGCTTCGTCCCCCAGCTCGTCGCGGTTGATGCGGACCTCGAGGCTCTGCCGGTTGAGGACGAGCCGGCGTCCGTCGCGATCGAGGATGTCGCCGCGCAGGGCGTCGGTCGTCACCGTCCGCAACGAGTTGTCGCGCGCGTCTCGTTCGTGTTGGGGTCCCGCCAAGACCTGGAGGAACCACAGCCGGGTCGAGAGCGCCACGAACATGAACACCACCACGAACGCGAGGATCTTCAGCCGGGAGCCCGCGCGTTCCATCTAGAAGCGCACCACCCTGCCGGCGTGCGTCGCGGCGGCCGCACGCCGCAACACGGGATAGAAGATCGGCGTGAGCACCGCCCCGTAGAGGGCGGTGAGGACCACGACCTTCGCGACGTAGCCGAAGGGACCTTCCTCCTCGCCGAGGAGGAAGGCCACGATCCGCTGGAAGGCCACGCCGCCCGCGGTCCCCACGGCCACGAGGAACGCGGGGAGCAACGGCGACGGCGACGTGATGTATTGACGGGCCAGGCCGATCGTGTACCCGAGCATCGTGAGGGTGAGGGCCGTGATCCCCTTCGGCGTGTTGAGCAGGAAGTCCTGCGACAGTCCGCTGACGAATCCGACGACCGCGCCCTCGGCCGGACCGCGGAGCGCCGCGAACACCACGGTCACCAGGTAGAGCAGCTCCGGCTTCACCCCGAGGAACGTGAGCTCGGGGAAGACCGTCGTCTGCAGCAAGAGGGCCGTGACGATCACGGCCACGAGGATCACGGTCCGTCTCACGTCGCGCCCTCCGCCGCGGCCCTGCCCCGCGCGATCACGAGGACGTTCTGCAGCGTCGAGAAGTCCACCGCCGGCCGGATCGTGACGAAGGACTCGACCGAGCCGGCCTCGCTGAACGCGCGGGAGACGGTCCCGATCAGGATGCCCGGCGGGATAGAGCCCCGCCTCGCCCTCGACCCGGTAGCCGAGGGTGAACACGGATTCCGGCTCGGTCTCGCTGACCTCGACGCCGGGCCCCACCAGTCGCATCCGGAGCTCGTCCTCGCCTCGTCCCTCGACGATCCCGGCCTCGTGCGACGTGGAGAGGGTCGCCGGCACCGCGAAATCGCGATCGATCAGGAGCTGCACCGTGGAGGAGGTCGGCGTGACCTCGATCACCCGGCCGACGAGCCTGGCACCATCCGATGCTCCCGTCACGACCGGCATGTTGAGCGCGATCCCTTGGTCGGACCCGGCGCCGATCTCGATCGTCCACTCGAAGTTGGAGATGCCGCTGGCGATCACCTGGGCGGGGATCGTCCGGCGGAGGATCGCCTGCAGGCCGAGGAGTCCCTCGAGATCCGTCGATCCGGCGCGCGAGCTCCTGGTTGAGCTGCTGCGCGGTCCGCAGGTCCTCGATCTGCCGCTCGAGCTCGGCGTTCCGTTCCGCGAGCGACGGCAGCTCCGCGAGGCTGCTGAAGAAGTTGCTGATCGGCTGGACCACGCCGGAGACCGCTCGCTGCATCGGGGCCAAGGTGCTGCTGAGGGCCCGGCCCGCCGAGTCGAGCGGTCCGTCCTCGCCCCCGCGGTAATCCACGGTGATGATCGCGAGCGAGGCGGCGACCAACATGACGACCAGGAGCCTGGCGGAGCGGGTTCGTTGCCGGATCGCCACGACGGCGGGCTACCGCCGGCTGGTCGACGTCACCAGGACCCGCTGCAGGACCTCGAACTCCTCGAGGCACTTCCCCGATCCGAGCACGACCGCCTGGAGCGGGGTGTCGGCGATGTGCACGGGCATCCCCGTCTCGTGGCGGAGGCGCTTGTCCAGGCCGCGGAGCAGGGCGCCACCGCCCGTCAGCACCATGCCGCGGTCCATGATGTCCGCGGCGAGCTCAGGGGGGGTCCGGTCGAGGGTGGTCTTGATGGCGTCGATGATGGCGTTCACCGGCTCCTCGATCGCCCGGCGGATCTCCTCCGCGGCGATCGTGATGGTCTTCGGCAGGCCGGAGATGAGGTCGCGACCCTTGATCTCGGCGACGAGCTCTTCTGGCATCGGATAGACCGACGCGATCGCGAGCTTGATCGCCTCCGACGTGCGTTCGCCGAGGAGGAGCGAGTACTCCTTCTTCACATGTTGGATGATCGCCTCGTCGAGCTCGTCACCGCCGATGCGGATGGACGTCGAGGTGACCACGCCGCCGAGCGAGATCACCGCGACCTCGGTGGTGCCACCGCCGATGTCGACGACCATGTTGCCGGTCGGCTCGTGGATCGGGAGACCGGCACCGATCGCGGCCGCCATCGGCTCCTCGATGATGTAGGCGCGGCGCGCGCCGGCCGCGATCGTCGCTTCCTCGACGGCGCGTTGCTCGACCCCGGTGATGCCGGACGGCACGCACACGACCACGCGGGGCTTCGCGAGGAGCCGGCGCTTGTGCACCCGCTGGATGAAGTAGCGGAGCATCTTCTCGGTCACGTCGAAGTCGGCGATCACGCCGTCCTTCAGCGGACGAACGGCCTGGATGTGCGAGGGAGTGCGGCCGATCATCCGCTTGGCCTCGGCACCCACGGCAAGGATGGCTCCAGTAAGGGTGTTGATCGCGACGACGGACGGCTCGTTCAGGACGACTCCGCGTCCACGCACGTACACGAGCGTGTTCGCCGTCCCGAGGTCGACAGCCATGTCGCGACCAAGGAACCCCAATACCCCCTCCGACCCCTGTGCTCGGGGCGTGGGGGAAGAAGATCTCTGAACCCTCTCGGCCATGGGCTCGGCCCTGATTGAACAGGGTTCGATGCGCGCTGGCAACTCGCAGTCGCTCAGAACACACATCCGCAGGAGCCACGCCTAGACTCCGGCCGTGGAACGGAAGGTCCGATACGCGAAGGCCGGGGCGTTCAACATCGCGTATCAGGTGGTCGGCGACGGACCCGTCGATCTGGTGCTGTCGCCCGGATGGGCAACACATCTCGACCTGGCCTGGGACATCCCTCCCCTGGCTCGGCTGCTGAACGACCTGGCTTCCTTCTCCCGGCTGATCCTCTTCGACAAGCGAGGGACGGGCCTGTCCGATCGCTTCTCGCCGGATGCCCTCCCCACGCTGGAGGAGCGGATGAGCGATCTCCGGGCCGTGATGGATGCGGCGGGGACCGAACACGCCGCTCTGTTCGGCACGCTGGGTGGTGGCGCGATGTCCGGCCTCTTCGCGGCCTCCTTCCCGGAGCGGACGCGAGCCCTGGTCCTGTACGGCACGTTCGCGAAACTCGAACCGACGACCGGGGTGCTGGCCCGGCTGGCGGACTCGCCGGAGGACGCACTCGACCGCGTCGAGAAGGAGTGGGGGCAGGCGAGCGTCGGTCTCGATTCCTGGGCACCGAGTGCACTCGCCGACGAGGTGCTCGCCGACTCCTACCTTCGACTGCTCCGTTCGAGCATGAGCCCGTCGTCTGCGCGCGGCATGATGGAGCTCGGGTTCCAGGTGGACTGGACTGCGTCGCTCCCCGCGATCCGCGTGCCGACGCTCGTGCTGCATCGCCGGGGTGACCTGATCGTCCCTTTCGCACATGGCCGAGCACTCGCCGACGGGATCGCCGATCCACCTTCGTCGAGCTACCGGGGATCGATCACCTGATGTGGGTCGGAGACCAGGGCGCGATCGTGAACGAAGTACGGTCGTTCATCGGCGGCCTTGCCCCGGCCCGTCGCCTCGACCGCAAGCTCGCGACGATCCTGTTCACGGACATCGTCGGGTCGACGCGGACTGCCGTGCGACTGGGTGACCGTGCCTGGCGAACCCTCCTGCAGGAGCACCATCGGGTCGTGAGGAGCCAGATCGAGGCATCGGACGGACATGAGGTCGAGACCGCCGGTGACGGTTTCCTGGTGACGTTCGACGCTCCCGCCACCGGGATCCGTTGTGCTCGGTCGATCATCGACGCGACATCGACCCTCGGGCTGGAGCTCCGCACGGGGAATCCACACCGGCGAGTGCGAGGTGTCCGAGGACGGCATCCAGGGCGTGGCGGTCCACACGGCGGCCCGCGTTGCCGCCCTGGCGGCGCCACACGAGTCCTCGTCTCGCGCACGGTGCGGGAACTCTCGTCCGGTGCGGGCATCCGGTTCGAAGACCGCGGCACGCACGATCTCAAGGGGATCCTGGCCGGTGGGAGCTCTTCTCGGCCGAGCCCGACGGGCGCGGATGAGCGACCCTACGGGACGATGTTCTGGTTCCGGTGGAACAGGTTGCCCGGGTCGTAGGCGCGCTTGACCTCGACGAGCCGGTCGTAGTTGCCTCGGTAGTTGGCCCGGATCCGGCCCTGGTCGTCATCGGCCATGAAGTTGATGTAGCCACCCTCCTCCGAGAGAGGAGCCGTGGCGCCGTAGTAGTCGCGGACCCACGCCGTGTTCTTCTCGTTGTCCGCCGGGTCCGGCCACATCCCCGCGATCACCGTCGCGAACGTCGCGTCGCGGTAGGCGAAGGCGGTCTCGTCCGACGCCACGCGATGGCACGCACCGTTGATCGGATAGATGTGGACCGTCGAGTTCACGACCGGCACGTTCGGGCCGTGGTCCAGGTGCGCCGCGATCGCGTCGTCGGTGAGCTCCTTCACGAAGTTGGCCTTCCAGTAGTGCTGCAGGCCGGGTGGCACGAGACCGTCGAACGCGCTGTTGAGAGCGGGATACGGCATCGGGCCGACGTGCTCCGCCACGACAGATGCGACGTCGTGAAGCGGCTTCAACATCTGCTCACCCTGATCGACCGGTCCGGCCCAGCACGCGACGAACGCGAGGAACGGGTCGCCGTGCCGCTCCTCGGGAACGAACGGCAACGGCGGTGCGATCTGCCACGCCGGGAAACCACCGAACTCCTCCGGCGCGTCGGCGATGAACTCACGGAACCAACGCAGGACGTCGCCGGCGTCCGCGATCTCGAAGAACATCGGCCCGCCGTAGATCTCGGCGACGGGATGGAGCCGGAACTCGAGCGACGTCGCGACGCCGAAGTTGCCGCCACCGCCGCGCAGCGCCCAGTACAGATCCTCGTGCTCGTTCGCGTTCGCCGTCAGCGTTTGCCCGTCGGCCGTCACCACCTCGGCCGAGAGCAGGTTGTCGCAGGAGAGCCCCACACCGCGGGCGAGGTAGCCGATCCCACCGCCCAAGGAGAGGCCGCCGACACCGGTCGTGGAGATGATGCCCCCGGTCGTGGCGAGCCCGTGGGCGTTCGTCGCGTCGTTGAAGTCGCCCCATGTGGCACCGCCCTGTGCGGAAGCGGTCTTGGAACCCGGATCGACGGTGACCGCTCGCATCCCGGAGAGGTCGATCACGACGCCGTCGTCCACGGTGCCGAAGCCGGGGACGCTGTGGCCTCCCCCGCGGACGGCAAGGTCGAGATCGTTGTCCCGCGCGTGGTTCACGGCGGCGACCACGTCGGCGGTCTCGGTCGCCCGGACCACCACGGACGGGCGCCTGTCGATCATCGCGTTGTGGACGGCACGTGCCTCGTCGTAGCCGGGGTCATCCGGGGTGATCACCTGGCCGGTGGTTCGGGCGCGCAACTCCTCGACGGTCGATGCCATCGCTCCCCCTTCCGTTCGGGGACCCACGCGCGGCCGCGCGGCGGGGGTGGGGCCGCGGCAAGCCGTTCACACGGGTCGATCGGTCGCGCAGGAGCGTACGCCCGAGGCGATGACCGCGCAAACCGCCGGCCGCTCGCGACCGGCCACGGCTCGCGGCGGCCACGGCTCGCGATGGCCAAGGCTCGCGGCAGATAGGCTCGCCGGCCGTGGTGCACCGAGCGACGGTCGCGGTCCTGTTCCCCGGGCAGGGCTCCCAGTACCCGGGGATGGCCGACCCGTGGACCGGCCATCCGGCCGGGAGATCGATCCTCGAGGAGGCGTCCGACGCGATGGGTCGCGACATCGTGGCCGGTTGCCACGACGCCGACGCCCTCGCCACCACGGAGTTCGTACAGCCCGCGCTGCTCGCCTGCGACGTGGCGGCGTTCCGGGTCATCGATGCCGAGAGCGTCGCCGCGGTCGGCGTGGCCGGTCACTCCCTCGGCGAGTTCGCGGCGCTCGTCGCTGCCGACGTCTTCTCACTTGCCGACGCGCTCGATCTGGTGGTGATCCGGGGGGCCGCGATGCAACGTGCCGGCGAGGAGCGTCCCGGAGCGATGACGGCGCTGCTCGGCGTCGGCGCCGAGGACGCCGCTTCGCTCTGCGACGAGGTCCGCGGCGCCGACGCAGCTCGTGGTGGCGAACGAGAACTCCCCGGTGCAGGTGGTGATCTCCGGCTCGGTCGCCGCGATCGAGCGGGCCGAGGCGATCGCCAAGGAGCGGCGGATCCGCGCGGTTCGACTCCCGGTCGCCGGTGCGTTCCATTCGCCCCTGATGGAGCCGGCCCGCGCGGCGATCGACGAGCGCATCGACGCGACCGGGTTCTCCGCGCCGCGGTGCCCGGTCGCGGAGAACGTGGCGGGCGCCCTGGTGTCCGACCCGGACGAGCTCCGTTCCCTCCTGAAGCGACACGTCGTGTCGCCGGTGCGATGGGAATCCTCGATCCGGGCCCTCGGCGGCGCGGGGGCCGGCGCCTTCCTCGAAGCGGGCCCAGGCGATGTGCTCACCAAGCTGATGAAGCGGATCGTGCCCGACGCGGCGGCCCGGGCGGTCGGCTCACCCGAGGAGGCGCGGGCCGCCGCGTCGGGCACGCCCTAGGCGAACCGACTGTCGGCCGCCGACCGACTACACTCGCCCCGTGACCAGGAGCGCCACCATCACCGGCGTCGGGTCCACGCTCCCTCCCCGTCTCGTTCCCAACACGTGGTTCGAGGACAAGATCGACACCAACGACCAGTGGATCCGGGAGCGGACCGGGATCGAGGCCCGCCACTTCGTGGATGAGGGCGTCGACACGTCGGACCTCGTCGTCGAAGCGGCGCAGGCCGCGATGACCACGGCGGCGATCTCGCCGGAGCAGCTCGACATGATCGTCGTCGCGAGCGTCACGGGCGACACGCCGTTCCCCGCGACCGCCGTCTGGGCCCAGGAGAAGCTGGGTGTCCGCGTGCCGGCCTTCGACGTGAACGCGGCATGCGCCGGCTTCAGCTACGGCCTCGCGAGCGCCACCGCGTTCGTGCAGGCCGGGATGGCCGACACCGTCCTCCTCGTGGGCGCGGAGATCTTCAGCCGGATCCTCGACTTCACGGACCGCACGACGTCGATCCTCTTCGGCGACGGGGCGGGCGCGGTGATCGTGCAGGCCTCCGACCGACCAGGGATCGAGGGAACCGTCCTCGGCGCCGACGGGTCGGCGGCCGACATCCTCCAGATGCCGGCCGGCGGCACGCGCGTGCCCGCATCGCACGCCACCGTCGACGCCCGCGATCACTCGATCCGGATGCCGAAGGGCCGAGAGGTGTTCAAGCGCGCGGTAACCGAGATGGCCGCCGCCTGTCGGGAGCTCCTCGAGAAGTCCGAGCACACGCCCGCAGACGTCGACGTCCTCATCCCGCACCAGGCGAACGCCCGCATCATGGTCGCCGTCGCGGAGCGACTGGGCGTCCCCGCGGAGCGATCGATCCTGGACGTGGCCGAGGTCGGCAACACCAGCGCCGCCTCGATCCCGATCGCGCTGGCGCGTGCGTGGAACGCGGGCCGGATCAAGGAGGGCGACCTCGTCCTGTTCACCTCGTTCGGCGCCGGTCTCACCTGGGGCGCCACCCTGGTCCGGTGGACGATGCAGGGGCCCGAGTGACCTCCAAGGTCGCCGTGATCTCGGGCGCTTCCCGCGGGATCGGGCGCGCCTGCTCCGAAGCCCTCGCTGCAGCCGGATGGACGGTCGCCGTCGGCTACCGGACCCGCGAGGCCGACGCCAAGGAGACGCTCGAGGCCCTCGAGTCGGCCGGCATGCCGGGCATGACCGTCTACCTCGACGTGACCGATGAGTCGAGCGTCCAGGAGGCGTTCCGGCGGGTCAACGAGGAGGCCGGCCCGGTCACCGGCCTCGTGAACAACTCGGGGTACTCGCGGGACGGGCTCCTCCTGAAGTACTCCATGGAGGAGTACGAACGGACGATGACCACGAACCTCCGCGGGTCGTTCCTGTGCTCGAGGGCGGCCCTCAGGAGCATGCTGCGCGAGAAATGGGGGCGGATCGTGAACATGTCGAGCGCGGTGGCGATCCACGGCAACGCCGGACAGACCGTGTACGCGGCGACGAAGGCCGGCCTCCTCGGGCTCACGAAGTCCCTCGCCCGGGAGGTGGGAGGCAAGGGCATCACGGTGAACGCGCTCTGTCCCGGGTTGCTGCAGACCGAGATGACCGCACACCTCACCGACGACGCGCGCGCGTATTACCTCGACCAGACACCGGTGCGCCGAGCGGCAACGCTCGAGGAGGTGTCGGCCGTGGTGCGATTCCTCATGTCGGAGGAAGCGTCCTACGTGAACGGCACGGTGATCCCCGTCGACGGGGGGCTCACCGCGTAGTCGGTGCTGCGGTGCGCGGATAGGCTCGCCGGAACGAGCACACAACCGGAGAGAGGAACCACAGAAGAGAGACCAGAGACTGAAGACAACAGCCGAGCTGGAGACGAGAAAGCGAGGAAGCATGGATCGTGCGGAGATCGAGACCAGGGTGAAGAAGGTGCTGGCCGAGCAGCTGGCCGTCGACGAGCAACAGGTGGTACCCGACGCCCGTTTCGCCGAGGACCTGAACGCCGACTCCCTCGACCTGGTCGAGGCGGTGCTCGCCCTCGAAGAGGAGTGGAGCATCGAGATCCCCGAGGACGAGATGGAGTCCGTGAAGACGGTGGGCCAGGCCGTCGACCTCGTCGCGAGCAAGCTGGGGATGTCGTAGGCCGTTCATGACGATCGCGACCGAAGTGCCGGCCCCCCGATCGCGCGGCGACCGGAAGGTCGTCGTCACCGGCATCGGCCCGGTCACACCGGTGGGCACGGGCGTCGAGGACTTCTGGGCGGGGCTGACGACCGGTCGCAACGGTGTTCGGGAGATCGCGCGGTTCGCCACGGACGACCTCCCCGTGAAGGTCGCGGGTGACGTCCACGACTTCGACCCCTCGCTCTGGCTGGACCCCAAGGAGATCCGGCGAACCGACCGCTTCTCTCACTACGCGATCGCCGCGGGGAAGCTCGCCTGGGAGGACGCGGGCACGCCCGACGTGCCCTCCGAGCGAGGAGGCATCGTCTTCGGGACCGGGATCGGCGGGATCGAGACGCTCCTGATCCAGCACAGCGTGCTGCTCGAGAAGGGCCCCGGGCGCGTGTCGCCGTTCATGGTGCCGGCCCTGATGGCGAACGCGGCGGCGGGCCACCTCGCGATGAAGTTCGGCCTCACCGGTCCGAACTACTGCACGGTCTCCGCCTGCGCCTCCTCGAACCACGCGATCGGGGAAGGCATGCGGTTGATCCGCGACGGCTACCTGGACGTGTGCATCACCGGGGGATCCGAGGCCGCGACGCTTCCGCTGACCGTGGCCGCCTTCGCTCAGATGACGGCGCTCACCAAGAACCCCGATCCCGAGAGCGCGTCCCGTCCGTTCGACGCGAACCGCAACGGCTTCGTGCTGTCGGAGGGAGCTGCCTCGTTGATCCTCGAGTCCGAGGAGCACGCGCGGGCACGCGGCGCCCGCATCTACTGCGAGGTGGCGGGCTACGGGATGTCCGACGACGCGCACCACATCACCGCGCCGGACCCGAAGGGCTCCGGCGCGGCGCTCGCGATGCGGTGGGCGCTCGCCGACGCCGGCGAGGAGCCGGCTTCGGTCCAGTACGTGAACGCGCACGGGACCTCCACACCGCTGAACGACGCGAGCGAAACCGTCGCGATCAAGGCGGTGCTCGGCGACGAGATCGCCCACGAGGTGGCGATCTCCTCGACGAAGTCGATGACCGGCCACATGCTCGGTGCCGCGGGAGCGGTGGAGGGCGCGGTCTGCGCGCTCGCGATCCAGCGCGGCGTCGTCCCGCCCACGATCCACTACGCGACGCCGGATCCCGACTGCGACCTCGACTACGTCCCGAACGAGGCGCGCGAGCTGGACGTCACCCTGGCCCTGTCGAACTCGTTCGGGTTCGGCGGGCAGAACGCCTGCGTGGCGTTCCGCCGCGTCGCCTGAGGATCGCGGCCGGTCAATCCTCGAACGAGCGGAACCACCGTCCGCCGTTCCACACGACCACGGCCGTCTTCCCGCGGACGTCCCCCTCGAACCGGACCCGGCGCGGGAGCGCGGGATCGCCGACAGCGAAGGACCCGTCCTCGAGGGGCGTGAGCTCGCCCCCTTCCTCGTCGCTCGCGTCGGTGGGCCAGAAGATCGCCAGCCGGCCCTTCCGGAGGACGATCCGGAGCACCGCGCTCCAGGGGTCGTCGTTGCGATAGATCCCCGGGTGCCGGTCCCACTCCGCCGGCGGCTCCTCGGGGTCGGGCCCCTCGTAGGCCTTGCCGCGGAACCATGTGCCGCCGTGGAAGGCCTCGACGACCCGGCCCCCTCCGTCGCGGCGGAACTCGAGCGGGAACCGCTCGAACGCCGGATGCGCGACCAGGAAGGACTCACCGGGTTCCTCGAGGAGGGGATCCGCTCCAAGCGGGCAGACACCGGACCGATCGAGATCGAGAGGCCATCCTCGTCCCGTCGGACCTCGAGCGTTCGCCCGTCCTCACCCGCGTACATGCCGACGAAGTCGTCCCCCGAAGCGATCTCGGTGGCCGCGGGCGGCGCCCACGGCGCCGGGAGCTCCTCGCCCGCGAGAGCGGCCCGCACGGTCGCCAGCGCGGCTCCCGTCACCCCACGCTTGTCGCCACCCCCGTTCTGCAGGATCACACAGGCGATCCCCTCGTCGAGGAGCGTGATCAGGTGCGCCGTGTAGCCGACCATGCCGCCGGAGTGTCCGAACCAGGTTCGCCCCTCGACCTCCTCGGTCCACAGGCCGTACCCGTACCGTCCGTGATCGGTGTCGTCGACGGCGCTCGCCATCAGGCGCGTGAAGCCGTCCTCGGAGAGGATCCGGCCTCCGCGACCGTCAGGGCGGTCGCCGCGAGCGAGCAGCAGACGGGCGTAGGCGCACATGTCGACCACGGTCGACACGATCGAGCCATCCGCCGTGTTCGACACGATCCGCGGGGCCACCGCGAGTGGATGCCGCAGCTGCGCCGGCCGATCGGTGAGCATCGGCTCGTACCCCGTCGCGTGGTCCGTCCAGATCTCGTCGGTGATCGCGGCCACCGAGGAGGTCATGCCGAGCGGGCCCAGCAGTCGCTCCGCGAGCAGGTCGTGGACCGCGAGTCCGGTGATCTCCTCGAGCACCGCGCCCACGATCTTGTAGCCGTCGTTCGAGTAGTGGAATCGCTCCCCCGGCGGCGACGTGGCGGGGTATCCCCGAAGGAGCTGGAGCGCGCCAGCGAATCCCGGGGCGTCCTCGGTCCCGGTGTGCAGCCCTGCCGTGTGCGTGAGCAGGTGGTGCATCGTGATCGGGCCGAAGGGCTCGGGGAGCCCGAGCCACGGGAGCAGCTCGTTCACCGAGACGTGGAGGTCGAGCCGGCCCGCGTCCACCTCCTGCATCGCCACGATCGCCGCGAACGACTTCGAGATGGATCCGATCTGGAAGCGGGTCTCCGGTCGCACGGGCGTGGCGGAGGCGACGTCCGCCATCCCGCGGACCGCGACCCCGAGGATCTTCGCGATCGTGACGGCCAGGGCGGCCCCGGCGGCATGCGAGGCGGTGAGATGGTGCTCGAGGCTCGCGCCGACGCGGTCGAACGCTTCTTGGAGTCCCGCCATCCCGCTGTTAGTCGCCGAAGAAGAGCTTGAGCTCGCGAGCCGCGGACTCGGGGGAGTCGCTGCCGTGCACGAGGTTCTCCGTGATCTCCGTCGCCAGGTCGCCGCGGATTCGTGCCGGCGGGCGCGTCCGCGGGGTCGGTCGGACCCATCAGCTCGCGCCACAGCGCGATCGCGTTGTCACCTTCCACCTTGGCCAGGACCACCGGACCACCGGTGATGAAGTCGACCAGCTCCCCGTAGAACGGCTTGTCGCGGTGCTCACCATAGTGTTCCTCGGCGCGCTCCCTCGGGATCGTCTCCAACCGCAGGTCCACGATCGTCAGCCCTGCTTCCTCGACCCGGCGGAGCACCTCTCCGATCAGATGGCGACGGACGCCGTCCGGCTTGACGATGAGCAGCGTCGATTCCGTCCCCATGTGCTCGGGATCCTCCCAGCGCCCGGCGGGCGTCCGCGACAGTGTAGAGGGAGCCCGTCACGAGGATGAGATCGTCGGGGGCGGCCGTGTCCCGGGCCCACGCGAGCGCTTCCGCTACGGTGCCCAGGTCGGCGACCCGACCATCGGCAGCCGCGATCCGTTCCGCGACGTGCTCGGGAGGGAAGCTCCGCACGCTGTCGTTCGTGGCTGCGAACCAGACGTCGGCGATCGGCGCGAGTGCGGCCACGATGCCGTCGAGGTCCTTGTTCGACGAGACGGCGAGGATCGCGAGCATCTGGTTCCAGGTGAACGCCTCCGCGAGCGTTCGGGCGAGCGCCGCCGCTCCGCCCGGGTTGTGGGCGCCGTCCACGACGATGAGCGGCGACCGAGACATCACCTCGAGTCGGCCGGGAATCCGGAGCGCATCGATCACGGCGCGTGTTGCCTCCGGATCGAGAGCGTGTCCGAGCACGGACTCGACCGCCACCATCGCGGCGACGACGTTCAGCACCGCGTGCTCGCCGAACATCGGGATGAACAGATCGTCGTAGGCCGCATGCACGCCATCGACACGGAACTGCTGGCCACCCACGGCCGGAACCCGGGTGGCGAGTCCCCAGTCGCGCCCCTCGAGGAGGATCGTGGCGCCCACCTCGCTCGCGCGTTGCTCGATCACCTCGAACGCGTCGCCCGGCTGCTCCCGCACGACCACGGTCTTGCCGGATTTGATGATCCCGGCCTTCTCCGTGGCGACCTCCCGGATCGTCGAGCCGAGCTCCGGGTGATCGAGGCCGACCTCACCGATCACTGCGACGTCGCCCGTCACGAGGTTCGTCGCGTCCCACGACCCGCCCATGCCGACCTCCACGACCGCCAGGCCCACCGGCTTATCCGCGAACCAGAGGAAGGCGAGGGCCGTGACGGCCTCGAAGTAGGTGGCCGCCCCGTTCCCCTGCGCGTCGACCACGTCGAGGAACGGCTCGAGGTGTCGCCACTCCTCGGCGAACTCCTCCTCTGAGATCAGCTCACCGCACAGGCTCAGGCGCTCCCGCACCGAGTGAAGGTGCGGCGAGGTGAAGAGACCGGTGGTGAGCCCGTGGGCGCACGCGAGCTCGGCGGCCGCGCGCGCGATCGTGGTCTTGCCGTTGGTGCCGGTGACGTGGATCGTCGGGTAGGTGAGCTGCGGGTCGTCCAGGAGCGCCGACACCGCGCGGATCCTGTCGAGGCTCGGCTCCGGCATGTGCTCCGGCTGGCGCCGCTCGAGCCGTTCGACCGCTTCGTCGAACCGCATGTCAGGTTGCGGGCTCGGCAAGCACGACGTCGACCGACGATCCATCGGCCTGCATCGTCTCGAGCTCCCTGACGGAACCTGCCTGTCGCACATCCTGCTCCGCCAGCCGGAGGAGCGTGAGCCGCTCGGCGGTATCTCGGACCAGGACCCGTTCGATCGGAGTCCGGAGCGACACCTTCGCCAGTGCCTTGGTCTTGCGGATCTCCTTGAGCACGGCGGCCGCCATCTCGTACACAGCCGGGTCCCCGTCTCCGATCCCTATGAGCTCCTGCGATGCGGGCCAACGAGCGAGGTGGACGGAGCCGTCGCGCCACCAGGACCAGACCTCCTCCGTGACATAAGGGAGGAATGGGGCGAACAGGCGGAGGTACGTTCCCAGGGCCGTCCGAAGGCCGGCCACCGCCGACCCCGACGCATCCGTGCCGTGGGACCCGTAGGCACGCTGTTTCACCAGCTCCAGGTAGTCGTCGGTGAATCCCCAGAAGGACCGTTCGATCGCGTCGAGGGCCTTCGCGTGGTCGTAGTCCTCGAATGCTGCCGTGGCCTCCTCCACGACCGAGGCGAGCGAGTGCAGCATGGCGAGATCCAGCGGCTGGGTGATCGCCCCGGGCTCAGCCTCCATCGTCATCGCGAACTTCGACGCGTTGAGGTACTTGATGGCCAGACGGCGGCCGACACGCATCTGTTGTTCATCGAACGTGGCATCCACCCCGAGACGCGCACTGGCCGCCCAGTAACGAACAGCGTCGGCACCGTGTCGCTCGAACACTTCGGTCGGCACGACCACGTTGCCCTTCGATTTCGACATCTTCTTCCGATCCGGATCGAGGACGAAGCCGCTGATCGCCGCATGGCGCCATGGCAGCGAGCCGTGCTCGAGCTCGGCGCGGAACACCGTGTAGAAGAGCCAGGTCCGGATGATGTCGTGCGCTTGCGGCCGCAGGTCCATCGGGAAGAGTCGGGTGAAGAGATCGGGATCGTCCTCCCAATGCGACGCGATCTGAGGCGAGAGCGATGATGTCGCCCAGGTGTCCATGATGTCGGGATCGCCGACGAATCCACCGGGCTCGCCCCGTTGCTCGGGTCGATAGCCGGGTGGGACATCGTTCTGCGGATCTATCGGCAGCGCCGACTCCTCCGGGAGTGATCGGGTCCTCGTACGCGGGATCGCCTCCAGCGTCGAGCCGGTACCAGACGGGGAACGGCACCCCGTAGAACCGTTGACGGCTGATCGCCCAATCGATGTTGAGGTTCTCGACCCACGAGCGGTACCGAGCACCCATATACGCGGGATGCCATCTGAGCTCCTGGCCGCGTGCGAGCAGACGAGCACGGAACTGGAGCGTCGAGACGAACCACTGACGACTCGTGATCACCTCGAGCGGACGCTCTCCCTTCTCGTAGTACTTCACCGCGTGATGAACGGGTTCGGGGTCGCGCACGAGGAGACCGGCCGTCCGGAGTAGCTCAGCGATGCGGACTCGCGCCTTCTTGATGGGAAGACCGACGAGCTCCGCCATCGCGGCGTTCGCACCATCCGGATCTCTCGACTCCCAGCCGGCGTCGCCGAAGCGTCGCGCGCCGATGGTGCCATCGCGCTCGACCACGACCCGAAGAGGCAGACCGAGCTCACGCCACCAGATCACATCGGTCAGGTCGCCGAACGTGCAGACCATCGCAGCACCGGTGCCCTTCTCGGGATCGGCCAGTTCATGGGCCACGACTGGCACCGGCACCTTGAAGAGCGGCGTCAGCGCCGTAGAACCGATCAGAGCGGCGAACCGTTGGTCCGTGCGAGGGACGACGAGCGCGACACATGCGGGAAGAAGCTCCGGGCGTGAAGTCTCGACTTCGATCGCCCCGCCTTCTTCAAGTTCGAAGACCAAGCGATGGTACAAACCCTCCCGCTCCCGATCCTCGATCTCCGCCTGCGCGACCGCCGTCTGGAAGTCGACGTCCCACATCGTCGGCGCCTCGGCCGTGTAGGCGAGCCCACGGCCAAGGAGGCGCAAGAACGCCTTCTGCGAGACGCGCCGAGCGCGTTCGCCGATCGTCGTGTAGTTCTGCGACCAATCCACCGAGAGCGCGGCGCGACGAAACAGGTCCTCGAATACCTTCTCGTCATCAGCGGTCAAGCGTTGACACAGATCGATGAAGTTGCCTCGGGCCAGCGGCAGAGGGTCCTTGCCAGTCGTCGGCTGGAAGGCATACGGGTTGAACGTTGGATCGGAGGGGATGCTCGGATCGCAACGAACGCCGAAGTGGTTCTGGACGCGACGCTCCGTGGCGAGCCCGTTGTCGTCCCAGCCGATCGGGTAGAAGACCTCCCGGCCCTGCATCCGCTGGAACCGTGCGATGAGATCGGTGTGCGTGTAGGACATCACGTGGCCGATGTGAAGAGAGCCGCTGACCGTGGGTGGCGGCGTATCGATCGCGTAGATCTCCCTGCGGTCCTTCGAGCGGTCGAACCGATACGTGCCGCTCCGATCCCACCACTCCGACCACTTCGACTCGAGGCCATCCAGCGATGGCTTCTCGGGAACCTGCAGGTCCGAGAGCGGCTTCACAGTGGGTCCGAGATCGCCCATGCGGCCGAGTGTATCGACCCACGTCGGAGCGTCTGAGCGTGCGAACACCTCGCCGGGGCGCGCGTCCTATACTCGCGCAACACCACCCCGCATCGCCCGGAGGAGGGGTCGTATGGCGAAGGAAGCGTTGGTCGATCGTCTGGGCTCGGTCGCGATCTTCCGTGCCCTCGACGCGAAGGAGCTCCACCGGATCGTCGAGGTCGGCAAGGAGGTCCACTTCGAACCGGGCGCGGTCGTGGCCCAGCAGGACGGCGGGGCGGCGGGCTTCCACCTGATCATGGACGGCGAGGTCTCGGTCGACGTGGACGGCCACGAGCGCGCCCGGCTCGGCGCCGGGAACTACTTCGGGGAGATGTCGCTGCTCGACGGGCTGCCCAGGTCGGCGACAGTCAAAGCGGAGGAGCCAACCACCACGTTCGCCCTGACCTCGTGGCAGTTCCTACCGCTCCTGGACGAGTACCCGTCGATCAGCCGGGCGCTGCTCGTGGAGCTCTGCGCGCGGCTGCGGCGCGTGGAGCACGACCCGGTCCACTGACCCGCCCGATCCTGTTCCTGTCGGATCTCGGTCTCAAGGACGAGTTCGTGGGCCCCGAGGACTGACCTAGGCCGTCTTCTCCTGGCGCTCGCCGCCGCTGCCGGTGCTCCGCTTCTTCGACGACGCCTGCTTCGCGCGAGGGACGAGCGTCGGGTTCACCCCGGTGAGAACGACGTCGCGGTCGACGAGGCATTTCGTCACGTCCTGCCGCGACGGGAGCTCGTACATCACGTTGAGCAAGACCTCCTCCATGATCGCCCGGAGGCCGCGGGCGCCGGTCCCCCGCTGGATCGCCTGCTCCGAGATCGCCCGCATCGCGTCGTCGGTGAACTCGAGCTCCACGCCGTCGAACTCGAAGAACTTCATGTACTGCTTCACGAGCGCGTTCTTCGGCTGCGTGAGGATGTCCACGAGCGCCGACTCATCGAGGCTGTTGACGCTCGTCAGCACCGGGAGGCGCCCGACGAACTCCGGGATCAGCCCGAACTTCAACAGGTCCTCGGGGAGCACCTGGGCGAAGATCGCGCCGAGGTCCTTCTCTTGCCGGCTCATGACCTGCGCCCCGAAGCCCACACCCTTGCGACCGATCCGGCTCTCGATGATGGAGTCGAGCCCCGCGAACGCGCCGCCGCAGATGAACAGGACGTTCGTCGTGTCGATCTGGATGAACTCCTGGTGGGGATGCTTGCGGCCGCCCTGCGGCGGCACCGAGGCGGTGGTCCCCTCGAGGATCTTCAGGAGCGCCTGCTGGACCCCTTCGCCGGACACATCGCGGGTGATCGAGGGGTTCTCCGACTTGCGGGCGATCTTGTCGATCTCATCGATGTAGATGATGCCCGTCTCGGCCTTCTTCACGTCGTAGTCGGCGGCCTGGATCAGCTTGAGCAGGATGTTCTCGACGTCCTCGCCGACGTAGCCGGCCTCCGTGAGCGCCGTGGCGTCGGCGATCGCGAACGGCACGTTCAGCATCCGGGCGAGCGTCTGCGCCAGGTAGGTCTTGCCGCAGCCCGTCGGTCCCAGGATCAAGATGTTCGACTTCTGGAGCTCGACCTCCTGGTCCTTCGCGCCGACCTGGATCCGCTTGTAGTGGTTGTAGACGGCGACGGACATGACCTTCTTGGCCTGGTCCTGTCCCACCACGTACTCGTCGAGGAAGCCGTAGATCTCCGCCGGCTTCGGCAGCTCGTCGAGCTTCAGCTCGGCGGTGTCGGAGAGCTCCTCCTCGATGATCTCGTTGCAGAGCTCGATGCACTCGTCGCAGATGTAGACGCCGGGGCCCGCGATCAGCTTCTTGACCTGCTTCTGGCTCTTCCCGCAGAACGAGCACTTCAGCAGGTCCGACTCGCCGAACTTCGCCATCCGACTCCCTTTCCTGGTGGCCGTTCTTGGTGGCCGCGACTCCCCGCGCTGCTCTTCAAACGCCACCGACCGGGCATCGCCCGGTCGTGGGCTGGATTCTACGCCCCTACGGCGGCCGCCGCCGTCAACTCCGCGGGCATATCACGGCGGTTCGTGAGGACCTCGTCGATGATCCCGTACTCCTTCGCCTGCTCCGAGGTGAGGATGAAGTCCCGGTCCGTGTCCTTCGTGATCTTCTCGACCGACTGGCCGGTGTGCTGCGCGATCAGCTCGTCGAGGAGCTGCCGGTAGCGCAGGATCTCGCGAGCCTGGATCTCGATGTCGACGGCCTGGCCCTGCGTCCCGCCGTGGGGCTGGTGCAGCAGCACCCGCGCGTGCGGGAGCATGAACCGCTTCCCCTTCGCCCCGGCGAGCAGGAGGAACGCCGCGAACGACGCGGCCTGGCCCATGCAGATCGTCGTGATGTCCGGCTTGATGTACTGCATCGTGTCGTAGACGGCGAAGCCCGACGCGACGTCACCACCCGGCGAGTTGATGTACAGGTTGATGTCCTTGTCCGGGTCCTCGGACTCGAGATGGAGCATCTGCGCCATCACGAGGTTCGCGACCGCGTCGTCGATCGGCGTGCCGAGGAAGATGATCCGCTCCTTCAGCAGCCGCGAGTAGATGTCGAACGAGCGCTCGCCTCGACTGGTCTGCTCGACCACCATCGGGACCAGGTAGCTCTCAGGGGTGTCCATCACGTGTTCGCCTCCTCCGTTGCGTTCTCTGGCGTTGTGTTCTCTGGCGCGTGTTCGGCGTCGTCGGTTGCAACCGTCTCGATATCGGCACGTTCGACCAGGAGGTCGAGGGCCTTGCTCCTGATGATATCCCCGGCCAGCGTTACGACCTGACCGCTGCGCTCGAGATCCTTGGCGACGGCCTTCGGCTCCCTGCTGTAGGCCTGCGCCAGGACGGCGATCTCCGCGCCGATCTCCTCCGCCGTGACGTCCAGGGATGCGCTGCGGGCGATGCCTTCCAGGACGAGGTCGCTCTTGATCGCGCGGATCGCGTGCTGGCGGGAATCCTCGCGCAGGCGGGCCTCGTCCCACCCTTGCAGCTCGAGCATCTTCTCGAGGCCGATCCCCATCCGCTCCGCCTGATCGCGGGCGTGGTGGATCCGATGATCGGTCTCCTCCTCGATCAGGCTGTCGGGCAGATCGACGTCGACCTTCTCGATCATCGCCTGCAGCGCGAGATCGCGGAGCGCGGCGGTGGCCTCGCGCTCCTTCACCTCGGTCAGGCGTTCATGGAGGTCGTCGCGGAGCTGGGGGATCGTGTCGAACTCCGAGGCCGTCTTGGCGAACTCGTCGTCCACCTCGGGGAGGCGCCGCGCCTTCACGTCCTTCACGATCACGCTGATGTCGACCGGCGCGCCGCCCAGCTCCTCGCCGAAGCGCTCCGGGAGCGTGTCGGCAACCTTCAAGATCGCCCCGGGCTTCGTGCCCACGAGCTCCACGTCGAGCTTCTCCCCCACCTCGCCGGAGCCCACGGTGTACAGGTAGTCCGCGCGCGACGCCTGCTCGACCTTCTCGCCGCCCTTCATCACGGTGAGATCCACGGTCACGAAGTCGCCCTGCTGGACGGGCCGCCCAACCGGCTCGAGCTCCGCGAACCGCTCCCGGAGACGTTCGATCCAGTCGTCGATCTCCTCGTCGGTCACGTCGATCGGTGGCTTGGTGACGCTGATCCCCGTGTAGTCCTCCTCCTCGAAGGAGAGCCGAGGCCGGACCTCCACGGTGGCCGTGAAGAGGAAGGGCCGGCCCGGCTCCAGCTGCTGCACGTCGATGTCGGGATCGGTGATCGGCGCGAGGTCCTCGTCGGTGACGGCCTTTCGGAAGTAGGCGGGCACCGACGTGTTCACGAACTGCTCGAAGATGGCGTCCCGGCCGATCTGCGTGTCGATGATCTGCTTCGGCACCTTGCCCTTGCGGAACCCGGGGATTCTTGATCTCGTTGGCGATCGCTCGGTAGGTGCGGTCGAGGTCCTTGCCGAACTCCTCGGGAGGCACCTCGATCGTGAGCTTCACGGTGTGCGGCTCGACGGTTTCGACTGTCGTTTCCATGGAGGACCCAGGCTACTCGACCCGGGGTGACACCCGGCCCTCCGCGGCGTCGGACGGCGTCGGCAAGGCGCCGGTGTCCGGCTGGTACGGTCGAGCCGTGTTCGAGCAGGAGCTCTCTTTCGCGCACGAGATCGCCGATCGGGCGTCGGAGATCTCGATGTCCTATTTCCTGGGCGAGTTCGAGGTCCGACAGAAGCCGGACCTGTCGCCCGTGACCCAGGCGGACCTCGAGGTGGAAACCGCGGTCCGGGAGATGATCGCCGCTCGGTTCCCGGCCGACGCCATCACCGGGGAGGAGCACGGCGAGGGCGCCGGCGACCGCGTCTGGATCGTCGATCCGATCGACGGCACGCGCAACTTCGCGGACGGCGTCCCGATCTGGGCGACGCTGCTCGCCCTCCAGGTGGACGGGCGGTCGGTGCTCGGCATGGCGAGCGCGCCCGCTCTCGGCGAACGGTACGAAGCCGTCCGCGGTGGCGGGGCCCGATGGAACGACCGCGAGCTGCACGCGAGCGAGCGGAAGCTCGACGACGCGTTCCTGGCGTTCTCGAGTGTCGACGACTGGCTCGGCGGGCCCCGAGAGGGCGCCTTCCTCGACCTGGTCCGCGACACGCGTCGCAGCCGCGGGTTCGGCGACTTCTGGGGGCACATGCTGGTGGCGCGTGGCGCCGTGGACGTGATGATCGAGCCGTCCCTGCGGATCTGGGACTGGGCAGCGATCGTCGTGATCGTCGAGGAGGCGGGCGGCGTCGTCACCACGTTCGAGGGTGAGGCACCCTCTGATGGCTCGAGCATCGTCACGTCCAACGCCGTCGTGCACGACGAGGTCGTCCGACGCCTGTCGGGTCCGTGAAGCGCTGCGGGTGGGCGCCCGTCGACAACGCCTCCTACCTCGCGTATCACGACGAGGAATGGGGCGTCCCGGTCCACGACGACCGCCGGCTCTTCGAGATGCTGACCCTGGAGGGCGCCCAGGCCGGGCTCTCGTGGTCCACGATCCTGAACAAGCGCGAGGGCTACCGTCGCGCGTTCGCGGGCTTCGATCCGGGCACCGTGGCGCGCTTCAGCGGGCGGAAGGTGGACCGGCTCCTCGCCGATCCCTCGATCGTCCGCAACCGGATGAAGGTGGAGTCGACGGTCACGAACGCCCGGCGGGTGCTCACCGTCCAGGAGGAGGACGGCTCCCTCGATGCCTACCTGTGGTCCTTCGTCGGCGGCTCACCGAAGGTGAACCGGTTCCGCAGCCTCGGAGACATCCCCCCGGAGACCCCGGAGTCGAAGGCGATGTCCAAGGACATGAAACGGCGCGGGTTCCGGTTCGTCGGCCCGACCGTCTGCTACGCGTTCATGCAAGCGTGCGGTTTGGTCATGGACCACGTAGCGAGCTGCTACCGCTACGCCGAACTGGCCGGGGCCGACCCCGCTCACGCTCGTCGTAGATCGCACCGTCGATCCTAGGATCGTGCTCCGTACGGAGGATGTATCGAACCGTTCAACCCGTCGCGGCGAGCGGGTAGATCGTCTGCAGACCTTCGACGCCCTTCAGCTCGACCTCTCGAGGCGGATCGAACTCGAACTCACCGGTCTGAGCGAGGAGCCCGTGGACGAGTGACGACACGACGATCTCCCCTCCAGCCGCCGACGACGCGATGCGAGCCGCATAGTTGACCGCGTGACCGAAGAAGTCGTCGGCCTCGCGGGTGGTCTCGCCCACGTGGAGTCCGATCCGCACCCGGATCGGTGAGCCTGGGTCCTTGAAGGTCTCGTTGATCGCTCCCTCGATCGCCCGCGAGCACGTCAAGGCTCGTCGAGCCGAGGCGAACGCCAGCATGAAGCCGTCCCCTTGTCCCTTGACGACGGTGCCGCCGTGCTCGGTCGTGACGTTCCTGACGACCTCGTTGTGGGCGCGCAGCACGTCGAGCCATCGACGGTCTCCGAGGAAGGCGTTCAACCGCATCGAGTCTTCGATGTCCGTGAACGCGATCGTGACCGTCCCGTCTGCGGCCGAGGAGGCGGAGAGATCTGGCCGGGACTCGCTCACCGCTTCGGCGATCTCGTCGACCGACCTGGTGAGTAGGAACCCGTGCTCCTCGTTGACGACCGGGATCGAGCTGTGCCAGTTCACGATCTTCCAGTCGCCGTGCTCGAGGTGGAGCACGCAGTTGAAGCGGTACTCGACGGTTCCGCCAGCCGGCGCTTCGACCTCGGTTCGCGCCGCGGCCCACCCCACGGTGCCTTCGCTTAGCGCACGGACGTCATCGATCAGGCGCCAGGGCATCCCACCTCCCAGGTCACGCATCTGCTGGACCCACACCCGGGCGGCTGTATCCCCGTCGAACCAGACCTCGTCCGGATCGGTGCCGAACCGCTCGAAACCGGGCTGCCGGGAGAGCCGGTTGCTCACGGCCTCGGTGTCGCCGTCGCGCAGCGCCTCGAAGAACCGGAGGACGACCTGCCGAAGCTCCTCGGAGGGCTCCACCCGCGGAGTCTCGCCCCTGGAGCACGACGACCGCAAGCCACGTGGGCTTGCGGCCGGACCGAACAGCGAGTGAGCCCTACCGCCGCCTGAGCGCAGCGACGGCGTCGTCTTCGGTGACCATCTGTCGCCGGAAGTTGTGGAGGGCGAAGCGGTCGCACGTGGTCTCGGCCGCCGATGCGGTCCCTCGTACTTCCTTGAGCCACCAGTGCATCCACTCGTGGCAGTAGGAGAACCGCAACACTTCCTCGGGCGTGCGGAACGTGATGCCTTCGGTGAGCCAGATGAAGCGCGGCCGTGTTCCCTTCCCACTGGTCCTCCGCTTCGCTCCGTAGGGAACGATCTCGCCGAAGGGGAAGAACGGCTCCGGCAGCTGCAACGTGATGGAGCGGTCCTCGAAGTCCGTCCAGGCCGCGAGGTGCGGGCGATCTCGGTAGCGGAGGGGCTTCACGTGGACCGAGTAGTCCCCCGGTTCCGGCAGGCCGGCGAGCATCGTCACGACATCTTCGTCAGGAAGATCCGGCAGCGAGGAGGAGACGTCCATCGCCGCCGCAGCCTACGCGGGGGCCGCTGATAGGGTCCGCGAACCGATGGACGAGCCCGGCGGCTCCTTCAGCTTCGCCCACGGTGCCAGGAAGGTCGCACCGTTCTCGATCGCGGTGTTCGGGTTCGGGATGTCGTTCGGGGTGCTCGCCCGTCCCACGATGGGGACGGTCGCCCCGATCGTGATGTCGTTGACGACGTTCGCGGGCTCGGCGCAGTTCGCCTCCGCCTCCATCCTTGGCACCGGAGGGACGCTGGCAGCGGCCGTGATCGCCGCGATCCTGTTGAACGCTCGCTACGGACCGATCGGCGTCGCCGTGGCGCCCTCGCTGACCGGGCCCTGGTGGTCCCGTTTCCTCCGCGCGCAGCTCGTCGTCGACGAGACCTGGGCGCTGTCCGCCGATGGTCGCGGCGGTCACGACCCGAAGCTCATCGTCGGGGCCGGGCTCGTCCTCTACGCGGCGTGGGTCAGCGGAACCGCGGCGGGCGTGCTCTTCGGCGACCTGATCGGCGACCCCGCCCGCCTCGGGCTCGACGCGGCGTTCCCCGCGTTGTTCCTGGCGCTTCTGGTGCCGAATCTGGATCGTCCGCAGGCGCGCGTGGCCGCGGTCCTCGGCGCGGCGATCGCGCTCGCGCTGACCCCGATCGCCCCGGCCGGCGTGCCGATCGTCGCGGCCGGCCTGGCCTGCCTCGTGGGATGGAGGCGGTCGTGAGCGCCGCGTGGTGGCTGGTCGCGCTCGTCGGGGTAGCGACGATCGCGATCAAGGGTGCGGGGCCGGTGCTCCTCGGTGGCAAGCCCCTGCCCCCGAGGATCGGACGGATCATCGGCCTCCTCGCGCCCGCGCTGCTGGCGGCGCTCGTTGCCATCAGCACGTTCGGGGGAGACCGCGAGCTCGTCCTCGACGAGCGCGCCGTCGGAGTGGGAGCCGCTGCGATCGCGGTGGCCCTCAAAGCTCCGCCGCTCCTCGTGGTGGTCGTGGCGGCGGTGGTCACCGCCACCACGAGGGCACTCGCTTAGGGCTGTAGGGTTCGACCCCGATGACGCGCTACCGCGACCTCGGCTTGTCGGTCGGGCTCCTCCCCCCGGGACCGATGAACGCCATCACGGACGTCGCGGGTGTCCGCGTCGGCGTCACCACCCTGATCGACGGGGACGGCCCCCTCGAGATCGGGAAGGGCCCGATCCGCACGGGCGTGACGGCGATCATCCCGCACGAAGGAATCCGAGAGGAGCCGATCTTCGCCGGGACGCACACGCTCAACGGCAACGGGGAGATGACCGGCCTGGAGTGGGTGCGCGAGTCGGGAGCACTCACCACACCGATCGCGATCACGAACACCCACAGCGTCGGTGTCGTGCACGACGCGTTGATCGCCTACGAGCTTCGAGGCCACGACCGGACAGCGGCGTTCTGGAGCCTCCCCGTCGTCGCCGAGACCTACGACGGCGCGCTGAACGACATCAACGGATTCCACGTCCGACCCGAGCATCTCTTCGCGGCGATGGATTCCGCCACGGACGGGCCGGTCCCCGAGGGCTGCGTCGGTGGAGGGACCGGGATGATCTGCCACGACTTCAAAGGAGGGACCGGGACCTCATCGAGGCGCGTGGGCGAGTGGACGGTGGCTGTCCTGGTCCAGGCGAACCACGGCGGCCGAGATCGCTTGATGGTGGACGGGGTACACGTCGGAGAAGAGATCCCGTTGGCGGACATCCCCTCGGCGTGGGACGAGGAGGACGCGGTCGAACGCGCCGGCGAAGGGTCGATCATCGTCGTGGCCGCCACCGACGCGCCGCTCCTCCCCCACCAGCTCCGGCGGATCGCCCAACGGACGAGCCTGGGGATCGGGCGCGTCGGCGGCGCCGGCGGGAACTCGAGCGGCGACATCATGATCGCGTTCTCGACCGCGAACGCCGGCCGCGTCCCGAACTACAAGGCGCCCGAGTCATCGGGCCCGACCACGGTGGACATGCTCCCGGACGAGGCCTGCACGCCGCTGTATTGGGGCGCGATCGAGGCCACCGAGGAAGCGATCCTGAACGTGCTCGTCGCGGCCGAGACGATGACCGGCCGCGACGGCATCACCGCCCATGCACTCCCCCACGACCGGCTCGTGGAGATCATGACGAAGTACGGCCGGGGGCCGAACCGCTAGCCCTGGGGGGACGCGAACGAGCCTAGGGTCGGATGCGGTGAGCCTGGTGGTTGCCGCTGTCGAGGAACCCGCTGACGATCGGCGAGCCGCCGATCATGAACTCGGACCTGTCGACGCCCTTGCCGGGTTCCCCATCGTCCGTGAAGTGGAACCAGATCGGCGTGAGAAGGACGCCGTTCAACCGGCCCAGCCCGTTCGCGAGGAGCGTGTCGAACCCTGCGGATGGGTTCCCCTCGTCGATGCCAGGATCGTCGAAGCAGACCACCCCGGTCACGCTGTCCAGATGGAACCTGTTGCCCCGACCCCAGTTGATCTGGAGGTTGTCGGGCCGGCTCCCGTCGCAGCGCACCCGGAAACCGTGCGTGTACCGGACGGAGCCGTCGAGCACGCTGCCGCCCCCGGTCATCCGCCCCTCCTTCGCGGCAACGAGCACGACCTCGATGCTGCCCGTCGGGTGGCCCAGGAGCTCGAAGTGGATGTCCTTCGGCTCCTTGATCACGTCCACCCTGATCGTGCAGTCCGTCTCGCCGAGCGTGAGCGCGCCCGGGAAGACCACCGGCGCCGACTGGAGCCCCCAGCCGGGCTGCTCGGCTTCGACCCTGAGCTGCGAGGTCATCGCAGCCCCGCCGAACGTGCAGTCGCCGGAGATGACGGTGAGGTGCACGGTCTTGTTCACGTTCACCGCGTCCGAGCTGCAGTCGAGATCGTCGATGGCGATCGTGACAGGCACGCCCGGATCCGGGACGACCAGCGTGATCGGGTTCCTCGGGTTCTCCCAGTTCCCGTGGCCGGGCTGCGGGATGTGCCCCGCCGGATCGACGCACTGCGGGATGGCCGGTAGCGGATTCTCCGTCCTGGCCCAGGGCAAGGGCCGGTCACCCGCGGCCGCCCACGGCGTGGCGAGCGGCCCGACGCCCACCATCGGCTCGCCCGGCTCCACCGGAGCGATGACCGCACGGAGATGCGGGACATCGAAGCCGATCGCCGTGACGTTCTTCAAGACCTGTTTGACGACACCGACCGTGAGGCTGGTCGTCCCCTCGTCGTTGCTCGGATCCGTGTCCCTGACGTCCGGGTCGGTCGGCGCGATCCTGGCCGTGAAGTCGAACGTGTGGAAGCTCGGCGCCGAGCACCGGATCGTGAACACCGCCTGCAGATCGGCCGACTCCCCGACGTCGAGACTGACCGGCACGACGGCCTGTGCGGGTCCCACGATGGTGCAATCGGCGGGCGCGATCGCGTCGAAGGTGACCTCGAACGCCGCCGGCGACGGGCCGCCGGGTCCGTTGTTCCTCACCGAGGCCTGCACGGTGACCGGCACGTTCTGGTCGACGAGGATCTCGGCCGGCGGAGCGAGCACCGTCACGCTTTCGACCTCGGCGTCCAGCTCGGCGCACTTGGTCACCACCAACGCGTAATCGGCATCCGTGGCAGCTGTCTCCGGGTGACCGTCCTCGATGATCTCGTCGCCCAGGACGTCGATCGTCCAGGTCCCGATCTCGGCGGAGTCGAGGATCACGTTCTCCACCGTGTCGACCGTGTTCGAGGTGCCGCCGGCCGTCGAGACCGTCCCGGTGAGCAACCCGTTGTTGCCCCAGTAGACGGTTCCACCGGGGCTGGTGAGCCGGAGGCTCAGGTCGTTGATGCGAGCCTCGGTCGCGGCGGGGTTCCCCATCGGGTCGGCGTACGTCATCGTCGCCCTCGCGAAGCAGTCTTCCGCTCCGATCTCGACTGAGTAGCTGTGCGTCTCATCCGGGCCGAGGACCGCGGTCTCGTCCACGAGGACGGGCAGCTGCCAGGCGTGCTGGCGAGCCAGTTCGTACAGGTTCTCGAGATCGGCCATGCCCCAGCCCTGGTGGGTCCGCGTCAGGTCGTCGGCGGTGCCGCTGAAGTCGTACTGGAACGCCGAATTGATCATCAGCGCCTTCGCCGTCGTCATGTGCGGCCGGCTGTCGAACACGTCTCCGCCCGCGCCCGGAGCCCCCGCGAAGACGCCGTCGGCCCACATCTGGAACATGAGCCCGAAGTGACCGGCGGTGATCGGCGTGGCACCGCTGGTTCCGCCGAAGTTCGTGTAGGCGGCGTCGCCGGTGCTCGACGTCGTGAAGGTCAAGTCCCAGAAGTGGCTGAGGTCCGGCTTGATGCGCCCGTCCGCCGCCGGGCCGATGCTCCCGCCGCCGCCCCAGACGTCGTCGGTGCGGGCGAGCGTGTCCTGGTGGTTGATCCCACCGACCGAGACGATGTTCTTCGCCCATGCCTGCGGTCGAGAGTTCTGCGTCCCGGCGTTGCTCTGGGACTGGGTCACGAGGAGGTCGTTGAGGAACAGGATGTCGTCCATCTCCGCCGAGACGGTGGTGTATTGCATGGTCAGCCCACCGCCCCAGCTGTTGCTCTGGAAGACCGCACGGAACTGATCCGTCGGATCGACCAGCTCCTCCGTGTGCGTGTACCGGTTGGCGACGAAGGCGCGACCGGTGAAGATCCCCTGGCCGTCCGGAAGCACGCCGCGCGCCGTGGCGTCTCCGGCGCCGTCGCCGAACACGATCCCGTAGGCGCACGTGCCGTGGCCGTCCCCGCCGCAGTTCTCTGTCGGCTGGTTGTTGCCGGCATGGATGATGGGCGGGGTCGCCTGGAAGTCCTGGTGCGTCGTACGCAGCCTGCTGTCCATCACCTCGCCGCGGACGCCCTGCCCGGTGTAGCCGGCGATGGACTCGAGGAAGTCCGCACCGCTGATCTGCCGGGCGATGTCCATGTCGTCCTCCGGCGGCATCCAGCGGTCGATGAAGAGGATCTCTCCCAGCCGCGCGACCTCGAGCAGCTGGGCGTCGTCGAGAGACGCCTCGAGCCGGAAGCCTTGCTTCGTGGTGGAGTCCACCGTTCCGCCGAGTCGCTTCACCTCCTCGGCGACGACCCCCTGGGTCTCGGCCCCGCGCTGCAACACCATGATCGAGTACCGCGGGATCTGAGCCGCCTCGACGTCCGGAGGCTCCGACAGCAGTTCGACGAGTTCCTCCTCGAGCTTGTAGGCGGGGTGATAGGCCCCGACCCAGCGAACGAACGGGAGGTTCTCGACCGCCTCCCGCGCCTCGTCGTCCATCCGGACGATGTACGCGTGATCCGGGACGTAGAAGAAGATCTCCGCCCCCAGCTCCCTGATCCGAGCTTTGTGCTCGTCACGAGGCTCCGTCGTGAGCTGGACGAGGTAGACGTCGGCCCCCACCGGTGCGTCGAGCGGGTCGGGGATGCGCGGAGGGCCGTCCACGATCGGGTCGAAGGTGGCGAAGCGCAGCTTGATCTCTTCGCGGACCGGCTCCTCTTGATCGGCGCCGAGCCTCACGTCCTGTCGCGCCGGCGCCGGTCCCGTGACCAGACCGAGAACCAGGATCGCGAGCGCGACCGTGAGGGACATCCGCTTCATGCTCACCTCCGCTGCATGGGTATCGAATCCCTGCAGATGGTCGCCCGTCCAGTCGATCCTTCCGCCTACGGAACGAAGCGGCGATGAGATGGGCCGCGAAGGACCGGCCGGGTCGGTCGGGGCGGCGGGATTCGAACCCGCGACCTCGTGCTCCCAAAGCACGTGCGCTACCAGGCTGCGCTACGCCCCGCTTGTGCAGCGATTCTACGTCCCGGTACCGTGGGGGCATGCGTTCACGGTCCGGGGCCCGGAGCACCATCAGCACGGTCCTGTCGATCGCATTGCTCATCGCCATCGCGGGGTTCGCGGTCCTCGTCGGCTTGCAGGTCCGCGGGGACCACTCGGCGAAGTTCGACGTCGCAGAGGCCCAAGGGATCGAGTGTCCTGTCGGCGAAGGCAGCCCGGCGTGCTTCAGCTTCGGCGTGACGAACCTCGGCAGCCAGCCATCCCTCGTGGAATGCATCGCCACGGCGCCGACCGGCCTGGCCAGCTTCTTGAACGACATGCCGGTCTACACGAGCTCAGCCCCGTTCGAGGCGGGTGTCACCGAGCAGCTGATCGTCAAGGTCGACCAGGGGGACGAGGGCGCCGTGTCCGAACCGGCGGTGGTCTGCAGAGCCCTCTAGTCCCCGATCCCCACGCGGAAGACTCCCTCCCCGACGATGCGGACGCCGCCGCCCACTCGCACCACCCATGAGTCCTCGTCGGGCCGAACGTCGAGGTGCAAGAAGCTCGGCCGCCCCACCATCTCGCCCTGCGCGACCACGGCCTCCCCCGGCATCCCCGCGAGGCCGCGCGAAGCGAGGTACACGCCGAGCGGGCCCGCGGCCGAGCCGGTCGCGGGATCCTCGCCGACGCCGAGGGATGCGTCGAACATCCGCGCGAGCACGTCGCCGTCCCCTCGGATCGCGAACAGGTAGAGGCACTCACCACCGGAGACCTCGGTCGCGCGCAGACAGGCCGACTCGTAGCGCTCCGCCCGGCGGAGGGTGGCCTCGTCCTTGATCGGCACGAGCAACGGGCCGAGCCCGGTGGTGATCACCTGCATCGGGAGCGTGGGATCGAGGTCCTCGGGCTGCAGACCGGCGGCTTCGGCGACGAGGGCGCGATCGTCGAACTCATCCCCGAACACCGGCTGCTGCTGGGTCATCCAGGCGAAGCCGCGCTCGAGGTCGACCTCGACGGGCACGTCGCCGAGCGCGGTCGTCTGCACGGTCCGCTCGGACGTCCGACCTTCCGACGCGAGCGTGAACGCCGTCCCGATCGTGGGATGTCCCGCGAACGGCAGCTCGGCGTCCGGCGTGAAGATCCGCATCCGATAGCCGTCGGCGCTCGACTCGGTCACGAACGTCGTCTCGGAGAAGTTCGTCTCGAGCGCGAGCATCCGCATCTGGTTGTCGGAGAGTCCCTCGGGGGCCTCGGGCACGACGCAGAGCCGGTTCCCCTTGAAGGGTGTCTCGGTGAACGCGTCGACGAGCCGGAAACCGACCTCCACGGGCGAAGTATCCCAGCCGGGTGTTGCTAGGCTGGCCCTGCGCGGGTGTAGCTCAATGGTAGAGCTCCAGCCTTCCAAGCTGGTGGTGCGGGTTCGATTCCCGTCACCCGCTCTGCAGGTCACAGGTTCCTCTGGATTGCGTTAGATCGCTACCCCATCGGAGCGCGTTCCTGGCCCACGGGTGGTCGGAAACGAAACGCGAGTTTCTCCCTCGCGGATGCGGGGACACTTTTCGAATGCCTCCGATGTACGCGCCAAGTCGGCACGCTCTGGCATTGGATCTCGACGATCCGATGGCCCCCTTCGCAGTGTCACGGTCCCGGCATACTGGGGAATGATGAGGTATGCGGACATTCACGTCAGCGTGCGTTTCTCTCATCGTTGCTGTCACACTCGCGGCCTGCACTGGGAACCCCTCCACTCCGACTCCGAGCGCCCCGTCTACTACCGGCCCATCTCCAACGAACCAGCCCCTCGCGGTGACCGATCTCGACTCCTTCGTGAACAGCCTGGAACTGGCAGGGCACGACGTGCGGGTTGAGCGGCACCAGGCCGGGGTCGGGGAGAACGACATCTTTGGGGTGCGTGGTCACAACGTGGCGTTCGCTGGAGCAAGAGTCATGGCCTTCGAGTATCGGAGCGAAAGAGCCGCCCAGAGGCTCCAGCAGTCGGTGAACGAGGACGGGGACATGATCGGTTCGTGGGTGATCGACTGGGGCGGCCAGCATCTCTATCGCGCGGGCACCTTGATCGTGGTGTACCTCGGCGAAAAGTCCTCCGCGATCCACACCCTCGAAAGTCTGCTCGGCACTCAGTTCGCACCGGTCCTGAGCGCGTAGGACGCGGGGACGAAGAGGCGATGAGCACCCGCGCCCGGTGGATCGCCTTCGCGGTCGCCCTGCTGATGGTGCTCGGCGCCGTGGCGCTCTCCCTGTTCGATTCGAACCTGACGATGGTGCCGAACTTGGAAGGCGACGAGATCCACCCGTCGCAGACTCCGGACTTGGATCGTGCAACCAGGTGAAACGCTGACCCTGACGGCAGACGAAGTCGGCCCCGACGATGTGTACCGGTGCCCCGGCAAGGGGGGAGTCATCGGGACGCCCGATCGGGGCCACGGGGTCGGAGGCTCCGGAGGCTTCTCGGTCGAGGCGGCCTTAGACGGTACCGTGACGGCCTACTGCGAGCCGGGTCCGCCCGGGAACGTCGACCTCACGAGCGGTCAGCGACGTCTCTCGGAACACCGTCTCATGAAGGTACGCTCCGACCGAGCGCCGGTAGCTCAGGGGATAGAGCAGGGGACTTCTAATCCTCAGGTCGCAGGTTCGAATCCTGCCCGGCGCGCCACGTCTTGCGCGCGAGGGTCACACCAGCGGGAACCCTGACATACCTCCGTTCGACGGATCCATCCATGAGAGCGCATGAGCTACCCTCGGCGCGTGCAAGATTCGACCCTGAATCCCTCGCTTCCTGAGGTCCTATTCGGGGCAATCGGCCTTCTCGCGATCGTCGCTACCGTTTTCATAGTCGTCTACGTCGCGCGGAAGCGCGGACGATGAGGCTGGTGCTCATCGGATGAGCTCGCCCTGCGGCTGGCGCCGAGAGTCCTGCTGTGAACGACCCTGAGAGCGCGTGGGATCGGGAGTACGAGCGGGGACGATATCGCGACGAGCCACCGGTCAGCTTCGTTGATGACATCCAGAAAGCTGCAAAGACAGTCGGATCAGGATTCCAGAGTGGTCTCTACGTCGGTTGCGGAAATGGCAGGAACTTCGTCCCCCTGGTCGAAGGTGGCCTCGATCTTGAGGGGCTCGACATATCCGGCGAGGCGATCTCTCAACTACGGCAGCGGCTCCCCGAGCGAGCCGATCGCCTCTTCCACGGCGACCTGAGCTCTCTGCCGTCCGGGCGGAGATACGACGTCGTGATCGGCATCCAAGTCTTCCAACACGGGATGCGGAGTGAGGCTCATGCAAATCTCGCTCTGGCGAAGCAGCTCGTGGAACCCGATGGCCTGTTCTGTCTCCGGGTCAATGCAGCCGGAACCGACCTCTGGCCCGAACACGAAGTCATCGAGGAGTCTTCCGATGGAGGCTTCACTGTTCGATACCTCGCCGGACCGAAGATCGGCCTGCCCATCCACTTCTTCTCCCGTCAAGAGATCCAAGACCTCTTCATCGGCTGGGATGAGCTCCTTCCCGTGAGACTCGACGTGACAGCTCGGGTGGCTCCCGCTTCAGGTCAATGGTCGCAATGGGAAGGGATCTGGCGACAGGGCCATGTAGGCTCGATGAGGAAGGGGTGACCACGTGGCGGTCTTCCAGCGAACGGCGAGCTTCGCGACGAAGTGCCTCAAGTGCGGCGGCGACATCCACCCGGGCGAACGCATCCTCTGGTCGAGCACGGATCAGCGAGCGAAGCACCAGAGGTGCCCCAAGCCCGAAACAGCGAGCCCTGATTCACCCGCGAGCTCGAAG
Source organism: uncultured Actinomycetota bacterium (assembly GCA_963784055.1). GTDB lineage: Bacteria > Actinomycetota > UBA4738 > UBA4738 > HRBIN12 > JAJNBA01. The sequence continues at coordinate 35,826 of CAWAPY010000014.1, read as the reverse complement.
TAAGCACGAGCCCCTGCCGTCCTGGCGGTTTCGGATCGACCCTCCCGGGGCAAAGGTGTCTCGGAACGCTGAGCGAGAGGAGACACCGATGTGCGCCAACTGTGGATGCGGGAAGCCAGAGGACCGGATGGGAGACGACCGGAACATCCTCTGGAGCGAGATCGTGGCCTCGGCGGAGGCGAACGACATCACGCCGGCCGAGGCGGTCCGCAACATCCAGGCGATGGCCAAGCAGATGGGCGCCACCACCTGAGAGGAAGAACAGGATCGCCGCGCAGGCTAGAAGCGGGGGTAGGTGTAGCCGTACCCCTTGACGCGTGAGGCCTTCACCGACGTGCTGTAGAGGCGCTGACGCGGGATGTCGACCTTCGAGTCGCAGCGGCCACACGTGAAGGCGCCGAACCAGCGTGACGGGATCGCCTGGTCGTACTCGCACCGGTGGCACGCGCAGAAGATGATCTCCGAGGCGCAGGAGAAGCAGCGGTAGGAGATGGCGCTGTCCTCCACTGGGGAGGGCATCCGGCAGTCGGGGCAGGTCAGGTAGGCCATCTCAGTTCTTGTCGGCCGTTCGGGTGACCTCCTGTAGTACCTGGAAGAAGGTATCTGCGTCGTCCGCGACGACCGTCACGTGGCCGAGCTTCCGACCCGGACGGGCGTGCTTGCCGTAGCGGTGAACGTGCACGCCCGGATCGACCGGGAAGGCCTCGTCTGGAGGCTCCGAACCGATCAGGTTCACCATGGCGCTGTAGGCCGTTCGGGTCGCGGCACCGAGCCCCATGCCAGAGACCGCTCGGAGGTGATTCTCGAACTGTGACGTCGCCGCGCCCTCGATCGTCCAGTGGCCGGAGTTGTGCACGCGGGGGGCCATCTCGTTGCCGAGCAGCCCCTCCCCCACGTCGAACAGCTCGATCGCGAGCACACCGACGTGCCCGAGCCGCTCCATCACGGCGAGGGCGAGCTCCTCGGCCTTCGACTGCAACGCCGGCGTGACCGAGCTCGCGGGCATCGACGTGCGAAGGATCCCGTCGCGGTGGACGTTCTCGACGAGCGGATAGAACACGGCTTCCCCATCGCGACCGCGCGCCGCGAGGATCGACAGCTCGCGATCGAACGGCACGAGGGCTTCCAGGATCGAGGGGACCTCCCCCACCTCCCGCCAGGCGTCGCCCGCCCGGTCCGGACGCTCCAGCCGGACCTGACCCTTGCCGTCGTAGCCGAGTCGGCGCGTCTTCAGGATGCTCGGGAACCCGACGAGGTCCATCGCCTCGCCGAGGTCCTCCATCGAGGAGACCGGCGCGGAAGGGGCGACCGCCAGCCCCACCTCCTCGAACAACGTCTTCTCGAGGAGGCGATCCTGCGCGAACTCGAGTGACTCGGGCGGCGGGAAGACCGTGACTCGTTCGGCGAGGAATCGCGCGGACGCCACGGGGACGTTCTCGAACTCGTAGGTGACCACGTCGGAGAGCGAGGCCAACTCGGCGAGGGCCGCCTCGTCGTCGTACGGAGCCACGAGGGAGGGAGCGACCCGAGACGCGGGCGAATCCGGCGCCGGGTCGAGGGTCAGGCACTCGATGCCGATCCGCGCTCCGGCCTCGGCCAGCATCATGCCGAGCTGGCCGCCACCGACGATCCCGACGCGCGTCACCGTTCGTCGGGATCGGGATGCGCGACCACGTTCTCGGTCTGCGCCTCCCGGAACTTCAGGAGCTGCTCGCGGACGTGCTCGTCCTCGAGCGCCACGATCCCGGCGGCGAGGAGCCCGGCGTTCACGGCGCCGCTCACCCCGATCGCGAGGGTGCCCACCGGCACGCCGGCCGGCATCTGCACGATCGACAGCAGCGAGTCCATCCCTTTCAGCGCCTTCGACTCGATCGGTACGCCCAGGACCGGCAGGTGCGTGTTGGCAGCCGTCATCCCTGGGAGGTGCGCGGCGCCGCCGGCGCCGGCGACGATGACTCGGAGCCCGCGGTCGGCGGCGGTCTTCGCGTACTCCACCATCAGCTCAGGCGTGCGATGAGCTGACACGACCTTGCTCTCGAATCGGACGCCGAGGTCCTCGAGCGTGTCGCAGCAGTGCTTCATCGTCTCCCAGTCGGACCGGGAGCCCATGATCACGCCGACCTGCGGCCTCTCCACGAGCGCGAGTCTACCGACGGCCGGACGCGGCGAGAGCCACAGATCGCAGCAAGGGCCGGCCGACCGCCCCTCGAGCGTCGCGATCGATCAGGCGGCCGCGTTCGTCACCGTGGCCGCGAACTCCTCGAGGTTGTCGACGTAGCGCTGCACGTCGGCGTCGGAGTGCACGATCGAGGTCGTCCAGCTCTCCCACTTCGATCCGGGTGACTTGAACACGCCTCGGTTCAGCTGCCACAGCCAGGCGAGCTGCGGCACCCTGTCGTCGATGTCCCAGAGGTCGCGGTACTCGTGGATCGGCTCGTGCCGGAACTCGACGGAGCCCTTCGCTCCGAGGACCTTGGAATTCGCCGGCAGGCCCTGCGAGCGGCACACGTCCTCGGAGCGCCGCGAGGATCGCGTTCAGCTCGTCGAACCGCGCGTACGCGTCCGGCGTCAGCACCTCGAGGAGGTTCGCCTTCGCCGCGGCCATCGTGAGCGGATTGCCGTTGAACGTGCCCTGCTGGTCGAGCTCGCCACGGACCACCATGCCCATCGCCTCGTCGGTGCCGCCGATCGCGCCGCACGGCAGCCCGGCGCCGAGCGCCTTCGCCAGGCACACCAGGTCGGGGACGACGCCGAAGGCCTCCACTGCGCCACCCCACGCCAGGGTGAACCCGGTCTTCACCTCGTCGAAGACGAACAGCGCGCCGTCCACCTGGCACAGATCCTTGAGGCCGGCCAGGTAGCCGGGGTCGGGCAGCACCAGCCCGCAGTTCGTCATCGCGGGCTCGACGATCATGCAGGCGAACTCGCCGGCGTGCTCCGCGAACGCCTCCTTCGCCGCTTGGAGATCGTTGAACGGCACGTTCACGACGAGATCGACGAACTCCTTCGGCAGGCCCTTCGTCTGCGGCACCGATGCCGGGTGCTCGCGCGGACCGGCCTCCTCCTCCGAGGGGAACACGCTCACCATCAGCGAGTCGTGGTGACCGTGATACGTCCCCTCGATCTTCAGGATCTTCTTGCGGCCGGTCGTCGCGCGCGTGATCCGGCAGGCGTCCAGCGTCGCCTCGGTCCCCGAGTTGCCGAAGCGCCATTGCGGCAACCGGTACCGCTCGGCCAGGTTCTCCGCGACCGGGAGCGCCTCCTCCGTGGGCTGCGCGAAGTGCGTTCCTTCGGCGACCCGACGCTGCACCGCCTCCACCACCTTGGGATGCGCGTGCCCCATCACCATCACGCCGTAGCCGTTGTGGAGGTCGACGTACTCGTTCCCGTCGATGTCCCACACGAGCGAGCCCTCGCCACGGCGGACGTAGATCGGGTGCGGCGGCCACGACTGCCACGAGGACGAGACGCCGCCGGGGAGGAAGCGCTTGGCCTCCTCCCGATAGGTGAGCGACCGGGCGTGCTTGCGATCGAGCGCCTCCGTCTCGCGCTTCGTCAGCTCCTCGACCCAGTCCAGGTCGATGTCCACGGTTCGAGCGGTATCCATGGCCGAGGAGACTACGCCGTCCGCCGGGTCAGGCGCTGCCGGTCCCGCCCTCGCCCAGCGGCGCGAGCCGGGAGCCGATCACGAGAGCCGCCGAGAACAGCACGAGGTTCTTCACCACGAACTCGCCCTCCACGGTGAGCAGGAGCGGGTTCCCGTCTCGGAACGCGATCTCCGGCAGGAGGACGAGCACGAGGAACGTGCCGGCCATCTGGAGGACGAGGAGCGGGAGCGCGAGTCGCATCAACCGGCCCGCCAGCAGGCAGAGGCCGACGAAGACCTCCACGGCGCCGAGCGCCGGGACGACGACGTCGGGGTCGAACCAGTAGATCGTCTTCGCCACGAGTCCGGACACCGGCGAGACGTCGAAGATCTTGAGCAGACCGAACCAGAGGAACACCACACCGACGGAGATCCGGAGCAGGGGGACGCCGATCCGGGCGAGGAACGGCCGCAGCCGGGCGTCGGCGTGCTCGGCCCTCTTCCGCACGTCGGCGCTCGATCGGGTCATCCATCGATGGTAGTCGCGGCGGCGCCGCGCGCCATCAGGTCCTGGGCGGGTCTCAGCCGGCGACGGCCGCGGCGAAGGCCTCGAAGTTCTCCACGTAGCGGCGGACGTCGTCGTCCGAGTGGGCGATCGACAGCGTCCAGGTCTCCTGCTTCGACCACGGCGACTTGAAGACGCCGCGGTTCTGCTGCATCAGCCACGCCAGGTAGGTGATCCGCTCGTCGATCCCGATCGTGTCGCGGTACTCGCGGACCTCGCGCGCCGAATACGTGACCGAGCCTTTCGCGCCGATCCCGGTGACGTAGGCGGGCAAGCGGTAGCGATCGATGATCGGCCGGATCCCTTCCTTCAGCGCGCGGTCGATCGCATCCAACCGCTGGTACGCGTCCGGCGTGAGCACCTCGAGCAGGGTCGCCCGCGCGGCGGCCATCGTCAGCGGGTTGCCGTTGAACGTCCCCGCGATGTCGTGCTCGCCGCGGAGCACGGGGCCGAAGAGCTCTTCGGTCGCCCCGATCGCGCCGCACGGGACCCCGCCGCCGAACGCCTTCGCGAGCGTCACGATGTCGGGCCGGACGCCGAACGCCTCGACGGCGCCTCCCCACGCGATCGTGCCACCGGTCTTCACCTCGTCGAACGCGAGGTAGGCCCCATGGCGATGGCAGAGGTCGAGCAGACCCTGGAGGTAGCCGGGCTGCGGCAACACCACGCCGCAGTTCATCATCGCCGGCTCGACGATCATGCCGGCGACGCTTCCCTCGTTCTCGGTGAACACCCGCTCCGCTTCGGCGAGGTCGTTGAACGGCACCACGCGGACGAGATCCGCGAAGGCCTGGGGATCCCCATCGCCTGCGGAACCGTGACCGGGTGCTCCCGGGGGCCGATCAACGCCGGGTCCGGGGCCACCGAGTACATCAGGGAATCGTGGTGACCGTGATAGGTCCCCTCGATCTTCACGATCAGGTCGCGGCCGGTGTTGGCCCGCATCAGGCGGACGGCCTCCAGCGTCGCCTCGGTCCCCGAGTTGCAGAAGCGCCACAGCGGGAGCCCGAACCGCTCGGCGACGTTCTCGCCGATCTCGTGGAGCTGCGCGGTGGGTTGGGCGAAATGGGTGCCCAGGCGGGCGCGCTTCTCGATGGCCTCCACGACCTTCGGGTGCGCGTGGCCGATCACCATCGCGCCGTAGCCGAGGTGATAGTCGACGTACTCGTTGCCGTCCAGGTCCCAGATGTGGCTGCCCTCTCCACGGTCGATGAAGACCGCGTGCGGGGGCGACGCCTGCCAGGAGGACGCGACCCCCCCGGCCACGGATCGCTCGGCGACCGTGCGGTACTCGATCGAGGCGCGATGCTTCGGCTCGAGCGTCGCCTCCTCGTCCGCGATGATGCGATCGATCAGATCGAGGTCGAACTCGATCGTTTCCTTGACGGCCATCGGGTAACCCACCTTCCGGGGAATTTGAACGGCCGTTCAATGATGCCCGACCGGGGTTCCCGAGGCAACCCAGCAGGTCGCTTCCGGTACGCTGGGAGCTCGCACGTGGTGGCCGTAGCTCAACTGGTTAGAGCGCCAGGTTGTGGTCCTGGAGGCTGGGGGTTCAAGTCCCCTCGGTCACCCCAGAAAGGAAGTGGCCGCGGCCCTTCGGGCCGCGGCCACCGACGTTCGGTCGAGCGTTCGGTCAGTCCAGCAGGCTCACACCGCCGGGTCCGACCAGCAGCCCGATGATGATGAGGACGATCCCCCACATCACCTGGCTGCGGATGATCGCCACGATGCCCGCGATCACGAGGACCGCGGCGATGATCCAGAGGATCGTATCGGTCGTCTGCTCGTTGGCCTTTTGGGCCAAGATCGCGATCGTGTTCGCAAGCATCGGTCTTCCTCCTACGTCAGGGCCGGGATCAGGTACAGGGCCAGGAAGACCAAGATCGCCAGCACGATCGCGACGATCGCGACGTACTTGATCGCCGCGTATCCGACGAGGCCACCGCTGCCTTCAGGGTCACGGACAGGTGTCACCTCGTCTTCGTGGTGGTGGTGCTCCGGCGTCATGCTCATGGGTTGAACGCCTCCTTCACTCGGTGCCGCCTCCGTGGCGGCATCAGCGTTCCATCGCCGGAGGAATCCCCATATCGACGACCCAGCAAACATGCCGAACGGCTCGTTCTCGCGTGTCGGTTGCTACACTGCGCCGGGCCTCTAGCTCAATCTGGCAGAGCAACGGACTCTTAATCCGCAGGTTCGGGGTTCGAGTCCCCGGGGGCCCACCACCGAACCTCGAGGGATCGATCCGATCGTCTCAGTCCGCGACTGCCGTGCTCCGGATCGCCCTCGTCCCTCGCTGTGCCAGTTGGTAGCCGAGGGCGAAGATGACCAGGGCGTTGAGCACGTGGAGCGACCGCAGCCACCGAGGGTCGAGCTCAGGAGCGGCGAAGAGCGCTTGCAGGAAGACGAGGAGGAAGAGCCCTCCTGTCAGGCCGATGAGCTTCCGTCCCATCCGGCCGACGATCGCGGCGATGAACATCAGGATCGGGATGAGGTGGAGGGCGAAGAAGCCCCACGCTCGGTGCGGATCCATGCTTTCGCCGCCCAGGATGCCGAGACCGGCGAGGAGGAACTGGAGCCCGACAGCGAGAACGAACAGCCAGGCAAGCCCGACGAAGATCTTGCGCGCCATCTCCATCTCTGCACTCCCTTCGTTGATGCTGCACCCGTCGCGATCGACCTGGACACATCACCACCGGTGGATACTGCGTCGGCCGCCCGAGGCGCGGAATGATGCCATCCGGTGGATCCAGGGTGGTGGTGGCTCGCCCGCGAGCATCACCAGCCGGGTGGGACGAGTCGACGAAGAGGTCCGGTCGGCCGCGATACGCTCAGCGAGAAGCGTCGACGACAGGAGCCCGATGGAGGAGCACCTCCACCCCACGATCGTGCCGGCTCAAGACAGGCAGCGGCGCGCCGCTCTCCAGACCGCAGGCGTTCACCGCGAGGAGGCCTTCGCCACGGACGACGCGTGGGTCGGCGTGGTGAGCACGGAGCCCGGCGAGATGTCGGCCTGGCATCACCATGGCGATCACGACACCTACGCGTACGTGGTGAGTGGCGTGAAACGGATCGAGTACGGACCGGGTGGTAGTCGGTCGCTGACCGCAGGTCCGGATGATTTCATCCACGTTCCCAAGGGATTGCTCCACCGAGAGGGCAATCCGAGTGGAGAGCTGTCCCGCTCGATCGCGTTCCGGGTGGGGACCGGCCCGGCCACGATCAACGTCGCAGGGCCGTCGTGAGTCGTTCCGATCGCGAGGGTCCAGGCGCAGGAGCCACCACTGATCTCGACGTGTTGATCGTCGACGATCACGGGCTCGTGCGCGAAGGGCTGCGGTCGGTGCTCGAGGGAGAGAACGGCATCCGCGTGGTGGGGGAAGCGGGCAGCGCCGAGGAGGCGCTCGCCCTGGCCAGGAAGCTGCGCCCCCAGGTGGTGATCTTGGACAACCGTCTCCCGGATCGTGACGGCCTCGCCATCGTCGGTGAGATCCGCCAGATCTCGACCGCGACGAGGATCCTCCTGTGCTCGGGACTCGCGGAAGGGTCGATGCTCGCCGAAGCGGCCGCGGCCGGCGCCGACGGGTTCGTGGCCAAGGAGTCCCCGAACGCCGAGATCGTCGACGCCGTCCGCAAGGTCGCCGAAGGAGCGGCCGTCGTGGGCGCGGAGTCGGCGCAGGTGTTGTTCCGAGACCTGCGGGATCGAGGCGCTCAGCTCTCCAAGGTCCAGAGCCTGTCCGGACGCGAGCGGGAGGTGCTGAGCCTGCTCGCGGAGGGTCTGACGAATCGCGAGATCGCGGGGCGGCTGTTCATCGCGGAGAAGACGGTTCGCAACCACGTCTCCGGCATCCTCCGGAAGCTCTCGCTCCGACATCGCACCGAGGCGGCGCTCTTCGCGGTGCCGTTGAAGGGATCCCTCCGCCCTCACTGACCCGGGACAGATGTCCCGGCATGTCGGTGCTCCTGACCCATCAGCGGGCCGGTACGGCCGCCCGAAACCGTTGTGGAGCCGACCGTCGGCTGATGTCTCCACCAGGGAAAGGTGGTTTGCCATGCGGGCACGCTCGATCCTCCCGCCCCGTCTCGAGCCCTGGAAGAACGTGTTCATCCTCGTCTGCGTGACCGCGATCCTGCTCGTCCCGGGCGCCGTCAAGGCGGCACCGGGAGACTTCTCCGACCTGGCGATCGGTGGATCCTCGTCCTCCCCCGGGGTGAAGGCGGGACACGAGTTCACGATCTCCCTGGAGGCGGTGAACAACGGCCCCGATCGGGCGACGGAGCTCGAGGTCGCGGTCGTGCTCGATCCGGACATCACGCTCCTGGGTGTCGTTGCCGCCAGCGGGTCGTGTACGACGACCCCGGTCCTGGTGTGCTCGCGTGGCTCCCTCGCCTCCGGTGGATCCTTCACGGTCACGGTCCGGGCGACACCGAACGTGGAGGGACCCGCGGATGTGACCGCCACGGTCACGTCCAGCTCCCTCGACACGGCGCTGACGAACAACGCGGTGACGTTCACGACGGACGTGGGTCCTGCCTCCTCGGCGTGCGACCTGTGGGGCACCACGGGGAACGACCGGATCGTGGGCGGCGCCGACGGCGAGGTGATCTGCGGACTCGAGGGCGATGACCGTCTCTACGGTCGAGGCGGCTCGGACGTCCTGCTCGGTGGAGCCGGCGACGACGTCCTCGTCGGCGGGAAGGGGAACGACGATCTCACGGGAGGCGACGGCCGTGACCGCCTGCTCGGTGGTCCCGGGAAGGATCGGTGCCGGGCGACCGCCGGCGAGGTCCGCAAGAGCTGCTCCTGATGCGGCGCGTGCCGCTCCTCGTCTAGCGATCCGGGAACCGGAAGCGCGTGGCGTTCTCCGTGAAGCTCGTCCACGCCAGGACGCGGCGCGGCCGCAGCACCGACACGCCTCCCAGGTAGGTGCTCGGGTCCATGCGCCCGTACTGGGGATACTTGGCGAACGATGCATCGGACAGTCGCGCGGCCATCTCCTGCGTCGGCTTCTCGATCGCGACCTCACCCTCGACGATGATCGCCTCCTGGCCATCGCCGACATGCACCGCGATGGACGGGTTGCTCGTGATGTTGCGGTAGTGGACCGTCTCCGGGCTGCCTCCGTAATAGAGCCCGCCGTCGAGCCACGTCCCGTCGCGTGGGATGACGTGCGGCCGCCCGTCGGGCCTGGTGCTCGCGATCCAGTACACGCCGGCGCTCTCGAGTTTCTCCTCCACCTCCGTCCAGTCCAGGCGCTGGGTCGGGTTCCCGTACTCCTTCGGGATCTCCGGCTTGTCGACAACAGGCTCGGTCATGTCAGCCTCCTCCTTCCAGGGCGCGGACGTCCTCGCGTGAGAGGAATCGGCGCCTGAGGTCCGCGTCGGCGACACCGGCCGCGATCTCCTCGACGATCTCGCGCGCCCGGCAGCGGAGGTCGGCTGCCGCACTCGTCGAGCCCTGCCGGTCCCGCACGGTCGCGAACAATGCGAGCGCCTCCCAGAGCAGCCGTCGTTCGCCGAGACGCTCCGCATGTTCGATCGCCTCCGCGAGCTCGTCCTTCGCTTCCTCCGATCGATCGGCCGCCACGTGGGCCCTGGCCAGTGCGAGGAGCGCCTCGGCCTCCAGCACCACCACCCCGTTCGCTCGGACATCCTCGAGCAGTCCCTGCGCGATCGCCTCGGCCGCGTCGACGTCGCCTTCCGCGAGGACGAGCCGGGACCGTGTCGTGCGCCACGCCACCATCAGGAACGTCCGGTCGGGCTCGGGGAGCATCATCAGGTCCACCTGGTCCAGGGGCCCGTGCGCCTCCCCGTGCCTGCCGAGGGCGATGAGTGCGTTCGCCCGAGCGACGTGCGAGATGGACGCGGCCGGGGGAACGCGCTCGAGCGCCAGCGCGATCGACTCGTCGGCGAGGGCGAGGCCCCGTTCGCCGTCGCCGAGGTAGGCGATCAGCCGCCCCAGATCGGCTCGTGTGGCGATCCCCGCATAGGCGAACCCGCCGCGTTCTCCGAGTTCCATGCTCCGCTCGATGGTGTCGAAGGCATCTCCGAGGCGACCGAGCTCGAGCTCGACGCGGTAGATGGTGATCAGGGCGTGCGACTCACCCCACGCGTTGTCGATCGAGGCGGAGATCTCGGCGGCCCGTCGCGCGTCGGCGAGCGCGGCCGCGAAGTCGCCGTGGAACATGTGCATCGCGCTGCCGATCGTGAGGTTCTCGCCGAGCATCGGACGGTTGTCGAGCTCCTCCCATAGCGGCCTCGCGTCGGCCAGACGCTGCGCCGCCGTCGCGAAGTCGCCGATGGCCATGTAGGCACGGGTGACGTCGTTCAGCGTGAACGCGAGCTGCTCGCGCTCCCCCAGCTCGCGAGCGATCGCGATCGACGCCTCGCCCGCCTCGACGGCTCTTGCGGCATCTCCCCCGCCGTACACGTTCGCCACCACGATGTTCCAGAGCGCACGCGCCTCCGCGGCCCGGTCCCCGATCCGGCGAGCCATCACCACGGCTTCCTCCGAGAGCCGGCGCCCGAGGGGCGGATCGAACTTCGGTGTCGCCGTCGAGTACAGGAGCGCGATCATCGAGTTCGCCGCAAGCTCCATCGCCTCATCACCTCGTGCTCGGGCCTCGGCCTGCATCTCCTCGTAGTTCGCGATCGCGTCGTCGTAGCGGCCGAGCAGCTCCAGCGCGCTGCCCCGTCGTTCGTACATCTGTCGGAGGAGCGGGGAGGCCGCCTCCATCCGGCGAGCCACCTCCAGGCCCGTCCGGTAGTGGGCCTCCGCCTCGGCGTTCGCGTGGAGGCGTGCCGCGGCGTCGCCGGCCATCGCCGCGTACGCGAGGGTCTGCGCGTCCTCGCCCGCCTCCGAGAAATGCCGGACGAGCTGGGCCGCAACCTCCTCGAGACGCTCCCCCGCCGTCTCCTCGAGGACCTCCGCTACCCGCCGGTGGGTGGCCCTGCGGTGCTTCGCGAGGAGCGTGCCGTAGGCGGCCTCCTGGGTGAGGGCGTGACGGAACGTGAACTCGCCGGTAGCCCCGTCCTCCGAGACCCGGATCAGATCGCGGCGCACCAGCTCGAGGAGGTCCTTTCGGACGTCCGGACGTCCAACTACGGCCGCGAGCACCTCCTCGGCGAACGTCCGGCCGATCACGGCGGCGGTCTGAGCGGTCCGACGGGCAGACTCGGGCAGCCGGTCGAGACCCACGGTGATCAGGCTCTGGATCGTGTCCGGGATCGCGATCTCGTCCGCGTTCCCCGTCATCCGCCAGCCGTTGTCGGTGCGCTCGACGAGACCGCCGTCGATCAGCGCACGAGCCACTTCCTGGAGGAAGAGCGGGTTGCCTTCGGTCTTCCCGAGGATCCGCCGGCGGTCCGTGTCCGACATGCCCGGGATCGGGAGGAACGCGCCGATGAGCTCGTCGCTCTGCGACGCTGAGAGCGGCTCGAGGTCGAGCACGAACGCGTGCTCCGTGAGCTCGGTCTCGACCCAATCCCGGAGCCCCCACGAGACCGCCTCGCGGTCGGGGCGGAAGGTCATCAGGACGACGATGGGGGCATCGATCACCAGCTCGGTCGTCGCACGAACCAGGTCGAGTGACGCGTGATCGCACCAATGGAGATCCTCGAAGACGATCAAGCGGCGTCCGCCCTGCGCGACGGTCGAGCCGACGACGAGCTCGGTGGCCTCGCGCTGGAACTCCTCCCCCTCGAGAGGCGACTCGTCAGGCCGCTCCACGCCCAGGAGGGCTCGCGCGACGCGTTCGCTCCTCGCCTCCCATCCCTCGAGGGCGATCGCGCTCATCAGATCCGTGATCTTCGCCCGCACGGTGTCGGCGGTGTCGGTCTCCTTGACGCCCGCCCGCTCCCGGATCAGCCGCCGGTACTGCGCGTAGGGCTGCATCGTGTCGTAGGGAACGCATCGCCAGAAGTCCCAACGGCGCTCGTCGCCGGGCTCCAGCTCCGACCAGATCGCGTTGGCCTCCTCGATCAGCCGGCTCTTGCCGAGCCCGGGATCGCCGCACAGGAGAAGCACGTGCCCACGACCGTCCCGCGCCCCCTCCAGGGCAGAGCGGATCACGGTCATCTCTTGCTCGCGCCCGACGAGCGGAGCGTCCAGCCGCCGGGAGGCGCGAACGGTCCACGGGGCATCGAGTCGGCCGAGTACACGGAAGGACTCCACCGGGTGGCGCTTCCCCTTCAGCTCCACGCCGCCCAGCGGCTCGACCTCGAAGAGGTCCGCCACGAGCTTGTAGGTGTCCTCGGTGATCTGGACGGTGCCCGGCTCGGCGGTCTGCTCCATCCGGGCGGCGACGTTCACGGCGTCGCCCATCGCCGAGTACTCCTGCTTGAGCTCAGAGCCGACGTCGCCCACGACGACGGGTCCGGTGTTGATGCCCACTCGCACGTTCAGGTCGAGGCCGCGCTCCCGCGCCAGCCGCTCGCGGAACGCGGTGACCGACGACACGATCTCCAGCCCGGCCATCACCGCGCGCTGAGGGTCGTCCTCATGGGCGGTCGGAGCGCCGAAGAACGCGAGGATCGCGTCGCCCATCAGTCGCGCGACCGTCCCCTCGTGTCGGACGACGGGCTCGATCAGATGCTCGAACGCCTCGTTCATCACGTCGGTCCAGTCCTCCGGATCGAGCTCCTCGGCCATCGCCGTGGATCCCCGCACGTCGCAGAAGAGCATCGTGACCACGCGCCGTTCCCCGGACGGGCCTCTGGGCGCGGTCGCGCCGGTGCCGGCGTCGGAGGCCGCTTCGAGCCGCTCCCCGCAGGCGTTGCAGAACCTCGCCCCATCCGGGTTGTCCGTCCCGCAGGCGCCGCAGCGCGTCATGGGGCGAACGATAGCCGGGTCCTCGACTATCGACGGATGACGACCGGCGTGCCCATCGGGACATCGCGCAACACGCGGAGGAGCCGGTTCAGGACACGGATGCAGCCGTTGCTGACCGCGTGGCCGGCGTCGGCCGGGTCGTCGGTCCCGTGGATCGCGAGCCGTGGCTGCCCCGGCCACTCCGTCCACGGCTCGATCGCCTCCGAGAAGCCGGAGAGGCCGAGGATGTAGCTGCCGTACGGGCCCGAGGGCCGTCCGGTTCCGACCCTCGCCCAGACGAAGTACCTTCCGGGCGGTGTCGGCGTCGACGCCTTCCCGACCGCTACGCGCAGCCTCGCCACCGTCTTTCCCTCGCGGAGCCGCATCAGCCTCCGCGCCGAGAGATCCACCACCACGCGCTCGGTCGCGTCGGCGAGACGAACGTCGGACGCCTCCACCCATCCCTCCTGTCCGTTGGGCCAGAGCGGCAACTGGATCCGGAGCCAGATGTCGCCTTCGTCGTCGATCGCGTCGCGGACGACAAGGAGCCGGAGCGGCTGTCCCCACGGGTTGTCCGCCTCGAGGTGTTGGTATGGGCGCTCTGTGCCCGGCGCCGCGTGCACGTCGAGCACGTCGTCCCGCGAGGCGGCGGCCAACGTCCCTCCGCGTGCGAGCAACTTGACCACTCCGATGTCGGCAGGAGGCCGCGGACGCGAGCGAGGAAGGGATAGCTGGCTCTCGGACGACTGTGTGCCCGTCGCGCATGCGCCGAGGAGCACGGCACTCACCAACAGGAGGATGCGGCGAAGCATCACCTCATGATGTCGGCGAAGGCACCGACCGTCATCAGGACGATCATCCCCGTCGACGGTCTACGCTTGACGCGCGCGAGAGTGGCGGAACCAGGTAGACGCGCCGGATTTAGGATCCGGTGCCCGGAAGGGCGTGGGGGTTCGAATCCCCCCTCTCGCACGTTCAGACCAGCGGACGCGCCGATCCGAGTCGAGGAGCGGTCGTTCCCGCGTTGGGCCTCGCTCACGGCTGCTCGAGCACCTGCACCGGACATCCGGTCCGGCTGACGCCAGGAAGACCTGCCACCGCAGCCATCGAGGAGTTGCCCGCTTGCGGCCCAGGCGCGCTGGCTTGATTCTTGAGGGGTGGATCTCCCGGAAACGCGCTATTCGAGAAGTGCGGACGGCGTCCATATCGCGTACCAAGTCCTCGGCGACGCCGATCTCGATCTCGTCGTCTCGCCGGGATTCGTGTCACACGTGGAGCACTCTTGGGAAGACCCGCAGATGGCTCGATTCCTTCGACGATTGGCTTCGTTCTCGCGCCTGATCGTGTTCGACAAGCGGGGCACAGGCATGTCGGATCGACCTTCCGGTGAACGCGCCCCCTTGCTCGAAGACCGCGTCAACGACATCGCCAGTCTGATGGACACCGTGGGGTCGGATCGGGCCGCGATCATGGGTCTCTCGGAAACCGGCAAGGTCGCGCTCGTGTTCGCCGCCACCCACCCCGAGAGAACGAAAGCGGTCATCGCGTATGGCTCGTTCGCAGGGGGCGGTGACGACAGGCCGACCTATCCGTGGGCACCCGATCCGGGGCAGGCCGAATGGCTCGAAGAGCTCGAGCGCAACTGGGGCCGCGGCGCGCTGTTCCTCGACGAGTTCGCCGGTTCCCGACGGGATGACCCGCACTATACGGAGTGGTTCGCGAAGCTCGAGCGACTGTCCGCGAGCCCAGGCGCCGCCGTGGCGCTCGCGCGGATGTCGATGCAGACGGACGTACGCGATTTCCTCCCGATGATCCGCGTGCCGACGCTCGTCTTGCACAAGCGTGACGACCAGGCCGTCCCTCTCGAGGAGGGGAGGTACATCGCGGACCACGTCTCGGCTGCCACGTTCGTCGAGCTCCCCGGGACCGACCACTGGCCGTGGATCGGGCACCGAGGAAGCCGTCGAGGAGATCCAGGAATTCCTCACCGGGATGCGCCACAGCGCGGAGCCGGACCGGGCGATCGTGACGGTGATGTTCGTCGACATCGTGGACTCCACGAGACGTGCGGCCGAACTCGGTGACCGCCGCTGGACAGATCTGCTCGAGAGGTTCTACGCGGTCGCCTCGAGGGCACTCGACAGCTTCCGGGGCCGGGAGATCGACCGGGCCGGCGACGGCTTCTTCGCGACGTTCGATGGACCTGCTCAGGCCATCCGATGTGCCTCGGCACTCGTCGCGAGGGTCGGCGCGCTCGGCCTCAGGATCCGGGTCGGCATCCATACCGGAGAGTGCGAACGTCTGAACGGCAACGTGGGAGGCCTCGGAGTCGTCATCGGAGCACGGGTTGGCGCGCTGGCCGCCCCTGGGGAGGTGCTGGTGTCACGAACGGTCCAAGATCTCGTCGTCGGCTCAGAACTGCGTTTCCGGCAACGAGGCAGGCACGAGCTCAAGGGTGTTCCGGGGATGTGGGAGCTGTACGCCGTCGAGGAAGGCGACCGGAACGAGGCCACGCGCGAAGACTGATCCAAGCCTCTCTCTCCGCGCATCGTTCTGACTCGGAGACCGTTTGATCCATACGCGGGGTGGACTACGCGGTCCGCACTAGCTCATCCATGCGACCCTCGATAGCCGATAGGACACCTCCCGGCGCAGCGCTACGGTCGTCCTATCTCGAGTGTGGGCATCGTGATCACCCGTCTCGATCGGACGAACGGAGGCCGTCGTGGAGAAGCATGGTTCCGAGAGCTATTTCGTCATCGGTGAAGGACTTCTCGGTGAGACCGTCGGAGGGCGGGACCGCACCCTGGCGCCCGCGGAGGAAGCGCTGGTCGCGCCCTTCCGCTTCTCACGGATGGGCCCTGGCGGTTTCGGGCGTCAGCTTTCCGAGGCGAACCTGCGGAGGCTGGGAGAGGCGATCGTCGTCGGCGGTGGCGGCGATTCCCAGATCCCGGCCGGGTTCACGTATCTCGGTCAATTCGTCGACCACGACCTGACGTTCGACAAGACGAGCGTGATGCTCGGCGAAGACGTCTCCCCCGCCGAGCTCCTCCAGGCGCGCTCGCCCAGCCTCGACCTCGACTCGCTCTACGGGGCCGGTCCGGCCGACCCGGCATCGGAGAAGTTCTACGAGGCGGACGGTATCCACCTCAAGATGGGGAAGACCCTGGCGGCCGACGGCCTCCCGGGGATGGAGGGGTTCGATCTCCCCCGGGGTGCCGGCACCACCGCGGCGGCCAAGCGGAAGGCGATCATCCCGGACCCGAGGAACGACGAGAACCTCGCGGTCGCCCAGACGCACCTCGCCATGATCCGTTTCCACAACCGTGTCGTGGACACGCTCCCCGCCTCCGTACCAGCCGGCCTCCGGTTCGCGAAGGCACGGGCGAAGGTCACGAGGCACTACCAGTGGATGCTCCGCACGGATTACCTCCCGAGGATCTGCGCGGCCGGCGTCGTGAGCAACGTGTTCAACAGCGGGAGGAAGGCGTTCGAGGTCGGCGTGCCGGCCACCGATGTCCCGACGATGCCGATCGAGTTCTCGGTGGCGGCGTTCCGGCTCGGGCACTCCATGATCCGCAGGGAGTACGACTGGAACAACATCTTCGACAATGGGTCCGGCACGCTCGAGTTCCTCTTCGTGTTCTCCGCCGGCAGCGGCACGCTCGGCGGCGGGTCGCGACTCCCGAGCAACTGGATCGCGGACTTCCGGCGCCTCTACGACTTCAACGAAGCCGGTCGGGAGAACCTCGTCGTGCCCGAGGCGCAATTCAACCGCGCGATGCGGATCGACACGACGCTCACGAACCCGCTGGCGAACCTTCCCGGGTTCCCCAGTGGCGAGGACAACCTCGCGTTCCGCAACCTCATGAGGGCGAACATGGTCAAGCTCGCGACCGGTCAGCAGATGGCCACGTTCCTGAAGAACAAGGGAGTCAACCTGACCAAGCTCACCACCTCGGAGATCCGGAACGGCCTGAACGGAGCCACGCTCGAAGGGCTCACCCAGGCACAGCGGACGGCGCTCCTGGCGGATACGCCACTGTGGTTCTACATCCTGCGGGAGGCGGAGCTGAACCAGGGGCGGCTGAAGGGCGTGGGCGCCCGGATCGTGGCGGAGACCTTCCACCGAGCCATCGAGGGCAGCACGGTCTCGATCGTTCGCGAGCCCAGCTGGCGCCCGTCGCTCGGCCCCGACAACACCACGTTCCGCATGGTCGACCTGCTGCTGTTCGCCTTCGAGGGGAAGAAGAACCTGCTGGCTCCGGTGACGTAGACCCATCACGCCGCCTCAGCTCGCGTCGCGGAGGGTGCGCAACACGGCGGGAAGAACCGGATCGACGCGAGCGGTATCCACGCCGAGATTGATCCGTGCCGGGGATCGACGATGAACTTCGCGTTCGGGATCTCGGAAGCCGCGCGTCGAGCGCCCTCGAAGAAGTCGGCGTCATCCTCCGCCACACAGATGAGACATCGCACGCTCCACGTCCCCAGATCCTCCGCGACGGCTCCTTCGGTGGTCGCTGCCTCCCACGCAGCCCGCATCGCGTCCGCGTCACACGCGAGGTACGTCGATCGGACGTCATCCGGGTAGCGCCCGGCGATCGCCTCGAAGGCCTCGACGAGGGCCTCGATCCCTCGCTGCTTCGATGCCTCCAACGCATCCCCGACGACACGCGCGAGGGGCCCGTTCCGATCGATCTCGTACGGATGCTGGCCGATGGCGATCAGGGAGCGGACACGCTCGGGTGCGTGCCGGCCGACCCCGAAGCAGAGCCGGCCGCCCCACGAGATACCGAGGAGATGCGCCCGCTGGATCTTCAGCTCGTCGAGCACGGCGACGACGTCCGCGACGCGGAGGGGCATCCCATAGGCCTCGGCGTCGTGTGGCTTGTCGCTCCGCCCGTGACCTCGATGGTCGACGAAGATGAGCCGGAACTCATCGGTGAAGCTCGCCAGGGCTTGCGCGATCGGGGCTCGGCGCACGAGCTCGATCGGATCGAGGAATCCACCGAGGATCGCGACCGGCACGCCGCCTCCTCCGTCATCCTCGAAGCAGATATGGCTCCCGTCCCGAGCGTTCGTCGCGGATGACATCGGGAAGGGAGCCTATCCCGGTGAACGGGCCGCTCTACGAGAACGTGAACGTCTCTACGATGTCCGTGCCGGCCTGGAAGAGGGCGTCCCGCGACAATCCCTTCGGATTGTCTTCGATGTCGACGATCAAGACCTGGTTGCCGGCGCCGAGGACGTACCAGCGCATCGACATCGGAGGGCTGATCGCCCAGTTGTACCCGCCCGGGAACGCGGAGGAGTAGATCAGTGGCACCACGGGATTCCCGTCGCTGTAGAAGCAGTCCTTCTTCCACTCGGGAGCGACCTGCAGGTCCACGCGCACACCGTTCAACCCACCGACCGTGACCGGCGTCACGCCGCTCGTCGTCAGCCCGGGCGCCGCCTCCAGCCATGCCACGAGATCGTCGACGGACCGTTCTACGCCGGGTTCGGGACCGTCCTCGCAATCCTGGGATGCGATCACCGGGTCCAAGAAGAAGTTGATGACGTCGGCGTCATACCCCTCGGCGGCTTCATCGCTGGCGAACATCTGCAGGCTCCCGGTGTACGACCACGTCCACCCCGGCGTGGTGATCTCGAACGCCATCGCCGGATCGAAGTAGGTGGCCCGGTACTGACCAGGCTCGAGCGGATCCCTGGCAGTCGTAGTGGGGACAGTCCGCTTCCGCGAGCACGTGCACCTCGGCCGGCGGCGACACGCTCGGTGTCTCGGCCGGCGGATCTTCCTGCGACGTGCATGCAACGGACACCATCAGAACCACTGCCATCGACGCGACCTTCAGCTGCTTCATCGGTCTCCCCCTCGTGTCATCGCCGGCCCGGACCGTTCGATCGGCCACCGGGCTCACCCCTCCTGCCATCGTTCGACTTCCAAACGTTCGACCGACTGCGGCGCGGTGCCACCGTCCGCGTCGACCGCCACCCAGTTGCGACCGAAGAACGACGCCCACGCGACGCGCCGCGAGTCGGGCGACCACACCGGGCCCCCTCCCCATGTTTCGGAGTCACCGACGCCGAGGCGGATCTGACCCCGCCCGTCCACATCGATCACCCAGATCTCCATGCGGTACCCGCCGCCGACTCTCGGGCTTCGGATGAACGCGATCCGATCCCCGTCCGGCGACCACACTGGGGCCCCGGGCCCCTCGTGCATCGGACCCTCCACCAGGACCCGCTCGTCTGACCCGTCGGTCGCGACGACCTCGATCAGGCTCCGGTCGCTCATGACCCGGTCGAGAAGCAAGGAGGAGCCGTCCGGGGACCAGACCAGTCCTTCAACCCCAGCCGCGAGACTCACCTGCACCGGTTCGCCGCCCGAACGCAGGACGATCACGCCGAAGGAGCTGGGATCGCTCGCTCCGGTGGGAGGGGGCTCGATGGAGTAGGCGATCGACCTGCCGTCCGGCCCCCATGCGATCTTGGAGATGGTCCCCGCGGCGGTGGCGATCCGCGTGTGCGTCCACATCGTGGGATCCAGCAGGATCAGCTCGTCGTCGTCCGCGTACGCGAGCTGTGCCCCGGTCGGGGACCAGCTCCACGGTGAGTCCAGGAACCCGTCGGCCACGTGACGAGGTGGAGTCCTGCGCTCCGACGACCCACAGACCCCCCTCCGGGTCGGTGGGCCCACACTCGCCCTCCTCACAGTTGGCGAGGTGGTAGGCGATCCAGCCGCCGTCGGCGGAGGCGTCGAACGGGGTGAGCAGGCGGCACCCGGCCTTGCACCCGACCACCGTGCGCTGGTCTCCCGTCGCGACATCCGCCGCGATCACATACGTCGGGTTGTCCCCCGACGCGTAGGGATCCAACAGGACCTCGCCCGGTCGCACGATCCGCGTCGAGGTGATCGATGGGACCGGCCATTCACCCGTCTCGCGTTCCCCGGCGGACCGCAGGTACGCCGACCCGAGCAAGACGACCGCGATCCCGACCGCGAGGCCGACCGCGCCGGCAGCGAGTCGCTGGTTCCGGCGCTTCCGATCACGGCGGCGCAGGAGGCCCTCGAATGACGGGTCCTCGGGCGCGAGGACGTGCACAGCCCGATCGACGACGTCGCGCTCGAAGCTCACTCCGACACCTCCTGGACGCCGCGGAGCGCTGCCCGGGCGCGGTTCGTCAGCACGCGGACCGTTGTCGCCCGGATCCCCAAGAGCTCGCCCGCTTCCTCGCTCGAGAAGCCGAGGTAGGACGTCACGACGAGCGCCGCCCGCTCTCTCGGCGTCAGCCGGGCGAGGAGGCGGACGGCCTCGTCTCGCGTCTCCACCACCGCGAGCTCATCGGCCCGCGGAAGCAGATGCACGGCCTTCCGGACGGCGACACCGGCGCGCCGGAGACGCTTCCGGAACACGTTCATCGCCGTGCGGTAGAGGAACCCGACCGGCTCCTCCATCACCGCGACCCGGTCCCAGCGCTCCCACACCGCGAGGAACGCGTCCTGGAGGATCTCCTCGGCCTCTGCCCGATCGTTCGTCATCACGACGAGCGCCCCCATCAGCCGGGACCGTTCCGCCGCGAAGAACTCCTCGAAGGAAAGACCGCCCGTCGCGGGCGCAGATCCACCCGCATCGGGCCTCGCGGTAGGGAACGGAACGACCATCACCCCCCATGAACCCCTTCCAGGACCAGAAGGTTTACGTGGCGTCGAGGGCGTCCAGGACGAGCACCTCGATCGGCTCGTCGAGGAGGTCTGCGACCTTCCGTCGGTACTCGAGGAAATACTCGGCCGCCCGGTGCGCCTCCAGCGCCTCGCGGTCGCGGTAGCGCTCGAAGAGGTGGAACGTGGGGCCGCCGCCCTCCGCGCGATAGAGGTCGTACCGCTCGCAACCGGGCTCGGCGCGAGTGTGTCCGATCATCCAGACGAGCAGCTCCTGGAGCTCGGTCTCCTTGCCCGCGATCGGCCGGAAGGACGCGAACACGATGACTGCCTTGTCGTCCATGGAGGTGCCGTAGTGTATCCGGGCCGCCGGTTCCAAGAGCCGGAGGTCGTGCGTCCTTGTCGGAGGAAGAACGTGGCGCAACTGCTGGTCGTCGATCCGTTGCTCGTGACGGAGGAGTTCGGCATCGATGCGGACTGGGTCGGTGACGGTCACGAGGTCCTGATCCCCGCCGGCTTCGCGATCGACGATCTGACCCCGCACCTCGGGCGGGCAGATGGCATCCTCACCGCGCACGCGCCCGTGACCGAGGACATGATGTCCCTCGCCCCGAAGCTCCGTCTGATCGCGAAGCCGGGCGCCGGTGTGGACAACATCGACATCGATGCGGCCGCAGCTCGCGGCGTGGTGGTGACGAACGTCCGGGGCGCTCGCGGCAGGGCCGTGGCCGAGCACGCGCTGTTCCTGATGCTCTACCTCGCGCGACACGGCTGGATGCGGGACGACCCCGCCTGGAAGGGCACGACGTCCGTACAGCTCGGCGGGAAGACGCTCGGCGTCGCGGGCGCGGGCTCGATCGGCAGCGAGGTCGCTCGATACGGACACGGGCTGGGGATGTCCGTCCTCGTGCACACCCGCACCCCGGATCCCCGTCGTATCCAGGACGTGCCGGTTGCGTTCGTCGAGCGCGAGGACCTGTTCGCACGCGCCGACGTCGTCGTCCTGTGCGTGCCGCTGTCGGAGGAGACCGTCCGGATGGTCGATCGCGACTCCCTCGCCGCCATGAAACCCGACGGCGTTCCTGATCAACGTCGCCAGGGGTCCCGTGGTGGATACGGACGCGCTCCTCGAGGCGATCCGCGATGGCCGGCTCGCCGGAGCCGGCCTCGACGTCACGGACCCCGAGCCCCTGCCCGCGGACCACGAGCTCCGTCGCTTCCCGAACGTCCTGATCTCGCCCCACAACGCCGGCCGGACGTTCGAGTCGCAGGCCGAGGCGCTGGAGCGGATGCGCACCAACGTCCGGCTGGTCCTCGCCGGGGAGCCGCCGATCGACCGCGTCGGGTCGTAGCGAGGCTTCCTTCAGCAGGCGTCGACCGCGCCCATGGTGGAGCCGAGCATCGTGTAGTAGCCGATCGTCAGGGCCATCTCGACCACCCCGGTCGTGCCGAGCAGATCGTGCGCCGCGCGGAAGGTGTCCTCGGAGACGGCCGAGTCTCCGCAGAGCTCGCGGACGAAGGCGACGAGCGTCGCCTCCCGGGCGCCCACACCCACTCCCCCGCGCTCGAGGGCCTCGATCGTGGCCGGATCGACGCCGGCGGCACGAGCGCTCTCGAGATGCGAGTCCCAGACGAACGCACAACCGAGTGCCCGTCCGGTGGCCAGCGTGATCACCTCTCGATCGGCGTCGAGGAGCCCGGTCCCCGTCCTCACGACGTGACCGAGCGCCCCGACCGCGTCGGCGAGCGCCGGCGCATGGAGCAGGACCTCGAACGGGCGCAGGATGGCCCCCCTGGCTGGCGACGATCCGATCGAAGACCGCTCGTCCGTCGGCGTCGAGCGCGTCCCGCGATTGGTCACGAGTGGATCCGGCTCACCGAACAGCCCCGCCCGTCTCGCTTCCGCTCATCGGACTCCCCCCAAAGGTGCCGCTCCTCGTAGAGACGGCGGGGCTACTGTACGAGTCAGCTCGCCCGGAATCGGGCGAGCGCCGCATCCACGGTCGCCTCGAGCGCGACGGAGCCCTCGATCCCCGCGAGGGTGAGCACGCGCCTGCAGGCCGATCCCTCCGGCGACGCGACCGCGAGCTCCTGCCCGCGCCACTTGAGGCTCCCGGCGAGCGAGAGCACCAGCCGGACGCCGGAACTGTCGATGTAGGAGAGCGCCGACAGGTCGAGCACGAGGCCCCTCGCGCTGTTCGGAACGGCTTCCGCGATCGCTCGCTCCAGCTCGGCGGCGTTCGACAGATCGACCTCCCCGGAGAGAGCCCCCATGATGACGTCGTCGCGCCGGTCGGCCGTGAACGTCGCGAGTTCGCTCATGCGGTCCGGGAGCGACCCACCCGCCGCTGCATCCGGACCTCCGTCCCGGCATCGCCTCGCGTGAGCGTGTAGGAATCCATGCACGCCTCGATGAACACCAATCCGCGCCCGCGGTCCCCGTTGCGGGGTGCTCGCCACCGGCCCCTGTCCCGGACCACGATCGTGACCTCGCCGTCGTGCACCTCGGCTTCGATGTCCACGGATCCCTCGCCCGGGCCGTACGCGTGCTCGATCGAGTTGGCGCACGCCTCCGAGCTCGCGAGGATCATGTCCTCGGCAGTCCTCCTTCGGCACCTGGTGCCCGGAGAGCCATCTGCCCAGGTTGCGCCGGACGGCGCCGAGCCGCTCCGGGTCGGCCGGGATCGTGAGCGAGAGCTGATCCTGGACGGGCTCCAGCCGGGCGACGAGGATCGCCACGTCGTCGGAGGCGTCCGGCGGCACGAGGCGCTCGAGGAGGGAACCGCACATCTCGTCGAGGTCACCATCGCCCGGGTCCGTCGCCACCGCACGGAGCCGCTCGAGCCCGACCTCGACCGCGACGTCTCGCCGATCCACGAGCCCGTCCGTGAAGAGCACGAGCGTCGCCCCAGGCCGCAGGAGCGCGATCGACTCCTCGTACGGCAGGTTCCAGTTGAGGCCGACGGGCAAACCGGTCGGGCTCTTCAGGTACGTCGCTCCTCCGGACGGATCGATCAACAGTGGAGGCGGGTGGCCGGCGTTCACGATCGTCGCCTCCCACGTGAGGGGGTTCAGGGCGAGGTAGAGCATCGTGACCATCTGCTCGCCCTCGTAGAGGGATCGGAGGAGCTGGTGCACCCGCCCCACCACCACCTCCGGCGCGTGGCCCTCGAGACTGAACGCCCGGACGGCCATCCGCGCCTGGCCCATCACGCTCGCCGCCTCCGTCCCGTGGCCCGCCACATCGCCGATCACGAGCGCGATGCTGCCGCCCGGAAGCTCGATCACGTCGTACCAGTCACCACCCGCCGCCGAGCCCTCCTCGGCCGCCACGTAGCGAGCCGCGAGGCTGATACCGACGAGGTGCGGGAGGCGATCCGGGAGCAGCGCCTGTTGCAACGTCTCCGCGATGCGATGCTCCCGCTCGAGCTCTCGCCGCTCCGTCACGTCCTGCACGGTGCCGATCATGCGGATGACCGACCCGTCCTCCGACCGCACGAGGCGGGCCCTCCCGATCAGCACCCTCGTCTCACCGTCTCGCCGGACGATGCTGTACTCGATGTCCGGGACCTCGCCGCCGTCGTCCGCGAGGGCGCGGGCGACGTTCGCCTGGATCCGAGCGCGATCCTCCGGGAGCGCGAGCTCGATCGCTCGATCGAACGTGATGGCCTCCCCCGGCGGGATGCCGTGCATGCGGTACATCTCTCCCGACCAGTGGACCTCGCCAGCGCCGACGTCCCAGTCCCAGGAGCCGAGGCGCGCGAGCTGTTGGGCCTCCGCCAATCGATCGTGTGCCGCCGAGAGCTCCGTCGTTCGCTGGCGAACCCGCTCCTCGAGGACGGCGGCCGCCTCCTCCAGGGCGAGGCGGGCGCGTGCGCGTTCGCCAACGATCGTGGCGAAGAAGAACGACGTGAACGCGACGGAGGCGTTGAACGCCTGGAGGGTGAACATCCGGCCGGACAGGGAGAGGCCGTCGAAGAGCCCGCGTCCTTCCACCGCCGCCCAGGTGGCGAAGAGCGATGCGAGGAGTGCGGCCGGTGCGGCGCCCGGCTGCTGGAAGCGCCAGGCCGCCCACCCCAGGATCGGGAACAGCAGGAAGATGATCGGCAGGTCCGTGGCGACGACGAGCGAGGAGATGCCGATCAGCGCGGCAGCGAGCCCGACGGCCTCGATCAGCTTCCACCCTCGTGGCACCGGATGCTCGCGGATCGTCGTGATGGTGAGGAGGAACGGCGCGACCACGAGGATCCCCATCGCGTCGCCCGCCCACCACACCGACCAGGCACCCAGGAACTCGCTCCCTTCGATCACGCCGGACGCGAGCAACGTGGTGGCGCCGATCGTGGCGCTGACCAGCATGCTGGCCAGTGCCGCGAGGAACACGATCGCGAGCGCGTCCCGGAGCCGGTCGAGCTGCGGGCGGAACCCCACCCGACCGAGCAGGGTGGCGGCCACGAGCGGGGCGAGCGTGTTCCCCACCGCGGTCGCGGCGGCCGCCACGGGTGTCGCGCTGATCGTCAGGTTCACGGCGAACGCGGCGATCGCCACACCCGGCCACAACCGCCTCCCCCGGAGGAGGAACCCCACGAGCGCGATGCCGGTCGGCGGCCACAGCGGGGTGATGTTCTCTCCGACGAGAGCGAGCTGCAGGCTGAGCTGCGCTGCGAGGTAGTACGCGGCGCCGAGCGCGATCGTCCCGAGCAGGTCGGTCCGCCACGCGCGAAGTCCCCGGGCTCCGTTCATCGTCGCTACCTTCTCCATCGGCACGAACAGGTCTCCAACCGGAGCACGAAGGTGGGATCGTCGCCCGAAGAGTACCGCCGGCCGGGGCGCCCCCCGTGGGCGTGCACGGAGGGTGCGCGGCCTAAGCTAGGCATCGCAACGAACACCGTGGAACACCGATGACGGAGGAAGCCCCGTGCCAGAGCCCACCGCCGGCGTCGACGGAGAACGCGTCGCGGCGCATCCAGCCTCGTGGGCGGAGACGTACGACGTCCTCCGGGTACGGGATCCGTCCGAGCTGACGCCCCGGGAACACGAGCAACTCGCCGACGCCGCGTGGTGGCTCTCGAAGACCGGAGAATCGATCGCCGCCCGTCAGCGCGCCTACGCCGGTTCCGCATCAGCGGGCGACGCGGAGCATGCGATGTGGATGGCCAGCCGCCTCAGCATCGACCACTTCATCCGGGGCGACCCGGCCGTCGGCGCGGGGTGGCTCATGAAGGCGCAGCGGCTCGCGGCGGACGCCCCCGAGGGTCTGGGGCACGGGTTCCTGCGCATCGTGGAGGCCTCCGTGGCCAGGTTCAGCGGCGACGTGCCGCGAGCCCTCGAGCTCGTGGGCGAGGCGGCGGAGCTCGGACGCCGGCTCGACGATCCCGACCTCTCGGCGATGGCGACCCACATGCTTGGCGTCCTGCTGGTGATCGAGGGCGATGTGGCGCGCGGGGTCGCGCTCCTCGACGAGGCGATGACGAGCGTCGTGGCCGGGCAACTGAGCCCGTACTTCACCGGCATCGTCTACTGCAACGTGATCGGCACCTGCCTCGAGATCGCGGATGTCCGCCGAGCGGACCAGTGGAGCGAGGCCGCACGCGCGTGGTGCGAGACGCTCCCGCCGGAGTCCCCGTTCCCTGGGATGTGCCGCGTGAACCGGGCCGAGGTCGCCAGGCTCCGTGGCGCCTGGCCGGAGGCCGAGGCGGAAGCGACGCGAGCCTCCGAGGAACTGATGGAGTTCGATCCGATGGGCGCGGCGCAGGCGTTCTACGAGACGGGCGAGATCCGCCGGCGGATCGGCAACCTGGCCGGCGCGGAGGAGTGCTTCGCCCGCGCGCGGGAGATCGGATTCGACCCGCAGCCGGGGCTGTCGCTGCTGCGTGCCACGAACGGCAGCCCGGACGCCGCGCTCGCGGGGCTCCGGCTCGCCGCCACCACGGTCACGGAGAGCCGGCTCCGCCGCGCCCGGGTCCTCGGCGCGCTCGTGGACGTCGCGCTCTCGATCGAGGACCTCGACGCCGCGGGCGACGCTGTCGACCTGCTCACGGCGCTCGCCGCGGGCTCCGACGCCCCGATCCTGGAGACGACGGCGACGACCGCGGCGGGCGCCCTGCTGCTCGCCCGAGGAGAGGCCTCGGCCGCCGTCGATCGCTTGCGAGACGCCTGCGCCTCGTGGCGGGACCTTCGCCTCCCCTACGAGGGCGCACGCGCCCGCGTCCTCTATGGACGCGCGCTCCGGGCAGCGGGCGACGAGGACGACGCGGTCCTCGAGCTGCGCTCGGCGGTGGCCGCGTTCGATCGCCTGGGCGCGACCCCCGACCGCGACGAAACCGCGCGCCTCCTGCCGGGAGCGTCGCCGCTCCCAGGCGGGCTCACGCCTCGAGAGGCGGAGGTCCTCCGACTCGTCGCCGCAGGGAAGTCGAACCGCGACATCGCCGCCGACCTCGTGATCAGCGAACACACGGTCGCCCGGCATCTCCAGAACATGTTCACGAAGCTCGGCGTCTCCTCCCGGTCGGCCGCGACCGCGTTCGCGTTCGAGCACGGGCTCGCCTGAGCGAGCTCCCTCCGCGTGGTGCGTTCTCACCATGCGGTGACGCAGGCCGTTTGGTTGGTTCCGGCGATGCGTCGATCCCGGGTGAGACCTACGGTCCTCCCGTCCGAGCGAACGGGAGGCAGCGATGAGCATCGACGGAACCGAGCGGGTCGAGACCGTGATCGTCGGCGGCGGCCAGGCCGGCCTCGCCACGGGATACTTCCTGCAGCGGCAGGGTCGCCCCGCGGTGATCCTGGATGCGTTCGATCGGGTGGGGGACGCCTGGCGAACGCGTTGGGACTCGCTCCGCCTGTTCACGGTGGCTCGCTACGATTCCCTGCCGGGTCTCCGTTTCCCCGCCCCGGAGTGGTCGTTCCCCACGAAGGACGAGATGGCCGACTACCTCGAGACCTACGCGTCCACGTTCGAGCTCGACCTGCGGACCGGGACCCGCGTGGAGTCGGTGTCGAAGGTCGACGATCGCTTCGTGATCACGACGACGGAAGGACGAGTCTTCGAGGCCGACAACGTCATCGTGGCGACGGGGTCGAATCGGATCCCGAGGGTTCCCTCGTTCGCCACCGAGCTCGATCCCTCGATCGTCCAGTTCCATTCCAGCCAATACCACCGGCCGTCACAGCTCCGCGAAGGCGGGGTCCTCCTGGTGGGCGTGGGCAACTCAGGAGCCGACATCGCGCTCGAGGTCGCGCGGGAGCACCACACCTGGCTCGCGGGCAAGGAGACGGGACACATCCCGGTGCGGATCGAGGGGTCGGGGAAGTACATCTTCGTCCTGATCCGGTTCTTCGGGCATCACGTGTTGACGCGCAAGACCCCGATCGGACGGCGAGCGCACCGGAAGGGTCGGTCCAAGGCCGACCCGCTGATCCGGGTCAAGCCGAAGGACCTGGCGGCCGCCGGGATCCAGCGGGTGCCGAGGGTCGCCGGCATCCAGGACGGTCTTCCGCTCCTCGAGGACGGACGGACGCTCGAGGTGGCGAACGTGATCTGGTGCACCGGGTTCCGCACCGATCACTCGTGGATCGATCTGCCGGTGTTCGATGAGGACGGAGAGCTGCTGCACGATCGCGGCGTGGTCACGTCCGAACCGGGCCTGTACTTCATCGGGCTGCCCTTCCAGTACTCGAAGTCCTCCGAGGTGCTGCCCGGGGTGGGCAGGGATCGACGCCTACATCGCGAAGCAGATCGCGTCGGGCAACCGGACCGGCTCCTCGGCGCCGGAGATCGCGTCGAGCGCGGTCGCCTGACGCGCAGCGATCCGGACGATGATGACCGACACCGTCGACGAGATGCCGCTCCGCCAGGGAGGCCGGGTGCTGCACGTCGTCGACCGCGGCGGCGCCTTCCGATCGCACCGCCGGGCTCGTCCGGGCGACGCCCGAGCTCGGGTGGTGGAGGTTCACGGAGAGTCGCTCGCGAGACCGGGAGCACACCTTCCCTTCCCCGACGGATCGTTCGACTCGGCGATCTCGGTCCATGCGCTCGAGACGGTGCCCGAGCGCGGCTGGGCACTGTCCGAGCTCCGTCGCGTGTTGGCGAGCGACGGGACACTCGTCGTCGCGGTGTGGGGGCCGCTGGAGGGGAACCCGATGTTGTCGGTGCTGGCCGAGTCCCTTCGTCGTCGGGGTGGTGTCCGTGCCGAGGCGGCGGTGCACTGGCTCTCGTCGCTCTCGCAACCGGACGACGTGCGCGCGCTCCTGGGCGTGGCCGGATTCGGCGATCTCCGGATGGAGAGGCGGCGCGGGCTCGCGAAGGTCGCATCCGCTCAGGAGCTCGAGAGCTGGCTGCTCAGCCGGTTCCCGGTCGGCGCAGCGATCCGGTCGCTCCCGAGGGACGACGGCGAGGCGGTGGCGTCCGACCTGGGGCGTGCGCTTCGACGATGGTCGACAGGGGTCCCGTTCACGACGGACGTGCACACGGCGGTCGCAACCGGCGCCAGTGCGGCCTGACGGGACGATCGGAGAAGGTCGAAGGATCGCTAGACGGCCTGCAGGCGACGAGAGTCGGCCGGCAGCTCGGTGATGTCGCCGGGGAGCGTGATCACGAAGCGGGCGCCACCGTGCTCGCCGTCCTCGATCAGCGCGGTTCCGCCGTGGAGCTCGGCGAACTTCTTGACGAGGGAGAGCCCGATGCCGACCCCACGGCCACCCGCGCCGGCGCCTTGTCGGAACGGCTCGAAGAGCACCTCCTTGAGCTCGTCGGGGATCCCGGGACCCTCGTCCTCGATCACGAGCACGATGCCGTTGGAGCGGCCGTGGACCCGGATGTGGACGGCGGTGCCCGCCGGTGTGTGCCGACGCGCGTTCACGAGGAGGTTCTCGATCACCCGCTCGACCTTGCCGGCATCGACGTCGACCAACACCGGTGACGCTTCGACGCGCACGGGGTGCGATTCCATGCCGGGGAGCTCGCGAGCGATCCGGCGCGCCAGCTCGCTCACGTCGGTCGGCGCGCGCTCGGGCTGGATGTGCCCGCGGTCGAGCCGGTCGAGGTCCAGCAGGTCGTCGACGAGCCGGTTCATCTTCTTGCCGCCTTGTTCGATCATGTCGAGCATCGTCGAGCGCTCGTCCTCGGTCAGGCCGATCTGTTCGGCGCGGTGCAGTGTCTGCACCGACCCGAGGATCCCCGCGAGCGGGCCCTTCAGGTCATGCGAGACCGCGTGCAGGAGGGTGTCCTTGACTTCGTTCAGCTCACGGAGCCCGCTCGTCACCGCGGCCTCCCGATCGAGGTGGTCCCATTGCGCGGCGATGATCCGGCGGAGGGTCCCCAGCAGGACCGCCACGGAGAGGAACGCCGCGAAGCGGAAGATCGCGTTCCACCAGGGAAGGAGGTCGAACTGCGGGTAGAGGAGGTCGCTCCACAGGGCCGCGCCGGTCGAGAGGGCGACGCTCAGGGCTCCCCAGCGCAGTCCGAGGTTCCACGTCACGAGGCCGATCGGCATCAGATAGAACAGTGCGACCGACAGTCGCGGGCCGAGGAGGTAGTCCATCACGGCGACGACCGCGAGGAACGCGGCGCCGAGCATGAGGGTGACTCCGGGCGACTTCCCATCGAAGAAGCCTTCGGTCTGCCTCAGGACACGGCGCTCTGCAAGCTGGTTGTCGGCCACGAAGAAAGCTTCGGCGGCCCACAGGGTTACCTTGAGTCGGGTATCCCAGGAGGCCCGTCCCCTCAGAAGGACCGTGCGGGACCTCTCGTTCAGGAGGGCTCGCCGGCCTCCAGGGCGTCGCGGAGCGCACGGAGGGCTCGGCCCCGGTGGCTGATCCGGTCCTTCTCCTCGTCCGTGAGCTCGGCCATCGTGTCGTCCCAGCCCGCCGGGACGAAGATCGGGTCGTAGCCGAAGCCGCGACTCCCCCTGGGCTTCGTGAGCAGGGTCCCCTCGCAGATCCCTTCGGCGGAGACCTCCCCGCCGTCAGGAGCGGCGAGGACGGCCAGGCACCGATACCGCGCCGTCCGCCCGCTCCCGGGCACCCCTTTGAGCGCCCGGATCAGCTCCTGGAGGTTGCGCTCGTCGGTGGCGTCCTCGCCGGCGAACCGGGCCGACCGGGGGCCGGGGCGGCCGCCCAGCGCGTCCACCTCGATGCCGGAGTCGTCGGCCAGGGCGGGGACGCCCAGCGCGGCCGACCCGGCCCGGGCCTTCAGGCGGGCGTTCTCCAGATACGTGCGGCCGGTCTCCTCCACCTCGGGCCAGGGGCCTTCGTGGTCCTCGACCGTGAGCCACGCGACCGGCCAGTCCGCGCAGATCCTGGCGATCTCGCGCAGCTTGTGCGCGTTGTGGGACGCGACCGCGATCCGAGGGGGGAACGCCACCTCAGCGGTCGAGCGCGTCGTGCTGGACCTTCGTGAGCTCCCCCACGCCGGCCGAGGCCAGGTCGAGGAGGTCGTCCAGCTGCGCCCGATCGAACGGCGCTCCCTCGGCGGTGCCCTGCACCTCGACGAGGGTCCCCGACCCGGTCATCACGACGTTGCAGTCGACCTCGGCGGCGGCGTCCTCCTCGTAGCAGAGGTCGAGCCTCGCCTCCCCGTCGACGATGCCGACGGACACGGCGGCGACGCTGTCGATCAGGAGGTCGTCGGGCACGAGCCCGGCATCGGAGAGCCCTCGGAGGGCGAGCGCGAGAGCCACGTAGCCACCCGTGATCGCGGCCGTCCGGGTGCCGGCATCGGCCTGCAGGACGTCACAGTCCACCGTGATCGTCCGATCCGCGAGCCGGCCGAGGTCCGTCACCGCTCGGAGGGAACGGCCGATCAGCCGCTGGATCTCCTGGGTCCGGCCGCCGGGACGGCCGCGGTTCACCTCGCGCGGCGACCGCTCGTTCGTGGACGCCGGGAGCATCGAGTACTCGCCGGTCACCCATCCCCTGCCGGTGCCGCGGAGCCAACGGGGAGCCTCGGTGGAGACCGAGGCGGCGCACAGGACGCGGGTCTTGCCCATCGAGAACAGCACGGAGCCGGCCGCCCACTCCTGGTACCCGAGCTCGTACGCGACCGGTCGGAGCTCGCCGGGCGCGCGTCCGTCGGGGCGCGCGCTCATCGGCCCACCTCCAGGAGCATCCCGGGCACCGCGATATCCAGGTGCCCCGCGAACGTCTCGGCCGCTTCACGGATCGAGATCCGATGGTCGAGCTCCGGGGTGAGGTGGGTGAGCACGAGGTGATCGACGCCCGCGGCTGACGCGACCTCGCCCGCCTGCGCCGCCGACAGGTGGAAGGGATAGAGCTTCGACGTGTTCTGGTACGTGGCTTCGCACAGGAACAGGTCCGCATCCCGCCCGAGCTCGATCGCCGCCTCACACGGGCCGGTGTCCCCCGTGTAGGCGAGCACGACGCCGCCGGCCTCGATCCGGTAGCCGAGCGAGAGCACGCCGATGTGCTGCATCTCGAACGGCGTGATCCGGAACGGTCCCAGCTCGAACACCTCGCCCGCCACCGCGGTCCGGAAGTCGAACGCCTCGGCCATCACGTTGCGCCCGTTCTCGGAGACGAGCGACGCGGCGATGTCGGTGAATCCGCCGGGCGACCAGAACGGCAGCCCGGGGTGGCCCAGGCGTCCGTAGTGCCGCGCGTAGAACGTGGGGATGATGTCGACGTAGTGGTCGGGATGACCGTGCGTGATCAGCATCGCGCCCACCTCGTCGACGCCGACCACTTGTTGCAAGCGGGCGAACGTCCCCGTCCCCGCGTCGACCTGGAGGTGATAGCCGTCCTCGGTGACGAGGTACCCGCAGTTCTCGCCGCCGGCGCCCGGCCAGGTTCCCTGCGCGCCGAGGACCGTCAGCTCCACGCGCCCTCCACGCTCACTTGTTGCACGCCCAGGTCCCGAACCTCCGGTCCCAGGAACAGCTCCGCCAGATCCTGGAACCGGGCCGGATCGCCAGTCGTCGCGAACTCGTGCACGGGGCGTCCGCCCTCGGGTGCGAGCAGATCACGGGACACCAGCTCACCGTACACGTCCTTCGCGGTCTCCTCCGCCGACGACACCAACACGACATCCGGCCCGAGCTCGAGTTGGAGCAGCCCCGAGAGCAGCGGGTAATGGGTGCACCCGAGCACGAGCGTGTCGATCCCGGCGTCCATGAGCGGCTCAAGATACCCTCGCGCGGCCTCCCGCAACGCAGGTGAGCTGGTGTCGCCGCGCTCGACGTGATCCACGAACGTGGGGCAGGCCGCGGCGTGCAGCGTCACCGCTGATCCCATCGCCCGCTGGTAGGCCCCGGTCGCGATCGTGGCCTCCGTCCCGATCACCCCGACGATGCCGTTGCGCGTGGCCCGGATCGCCGCCCGCGACCCGGGATTCACCACTCCCACCACGGGGATGTCCGCCGTCACCGCGATGTCGCCGATCGCCGAGACCTCGATCGAGTTGCAAGCGATCACGAGCACCTTCACGCCCCGCCGGACGAGGTACTCGGCGATCTGGAGGGCGTAGGTCCGGATCCGCTCCACCGGCTGGGAGCCGTACGGGAACCGCGCGGAGTCCCCCACATAGAGCAGGGGCTCGTGCGGGAGGAGATCGATGATCGCGCGCGCGACGGTGAGCCCGCCCACGCCGGAGTCGAACACGCCGATCGGACGCGGGTCGCTCACCTCACCACCACAGGGACTCGGAGACCTGCTTCTCCGCGGTCGCGAGGTCCTCGGCCCAGGCTTCGGTCGACAGGTACTTCCACCCGCCGTCCGCGAGGAGGCAGACCACGTCGCCTTCGTCCACCTCGGCGGCGATCCGCTGGGCGACGTGGATCACGGCGCCGGACGAGATGCCCGCGAAGATGCCCTCTTTCGACGTCAGCTCGCGCGTCGCCCGCAACGCGTCGTCGGAGCGCACGAGGAACTTCCGGTTCACCTCGGACGGATCGAAGATCGGCGGGATGAACCCCTCGTCGAGCGATCGAAGACCGTAGACGAGATCGCCGAGCTCCGGCTCGGCGGCGACGACCCGGATCGACGGATCGTGGGCGTGCAGCGCCCGGCCGGCGCCGGTGAGCGTGCCGCCGGTCCCCATCCCGGCGACGAAGTGCGTCACCTCGGGAAGGTCGGCGACGATCTCGCGCCCGGTCCCGTCCTCGTGCGCCTTCGGGTTGGCCGGGTTCCCGTACTGGAACGGCATGTAGTACGCGGGATCCTCGGCGAGGGCGCGCGCCACCTCGATCGAGCCGTTCGTGCCCTTGTCGCCGTCGGAGAAGACGATCTCGGCGCCGAAGAGCCGGAGGAGACCGAGGCGCTCCTGGCTCGCGTTGTCCGGGAGGACGACGGTGAGGTGGTAGCCCTTCCTGCGAGCGACCATCGCGAGTGAGATCCCGGTGTTCCCGGAGGTCGGCTCGAGGATCGTCTTCTCGGGCGTGAGGTCGCCGGAGGCCTCGGCGGCCTCCACCATCGCGAGCGCGATGCGGTCCTTCGTGGAGCCGGTTGGGTTGTTCCCCTCGAGCTTCGCCCACAGCCGCACGCCGGCCGTCGGGGACATCGAGGGCAGCCCGACGAGCGGCGTGTTCCCGATCGCCTGCAGGATGTCGTCGTGGCGGGTCACGCGCCGATTATCCCAGCGGGCGATAGACCTCTCGCTCAGCCGCCGGCGACGGCCGGGAGGATCGAGACGGTGTCGCCCTCGCCGACCTCGGTCTCGAGAGAGCCGAGGTAGCGCACGTCCTCGTCGTTCAGGTACACGTTGATGAACCGGTGGAGACCGCCGTCGTCGGACCGAACGTTCTTCGTGATGCCGGGGTACTTCGTCTCGAGATCGTCGAGCACGTCGCGCAGCGTGGAGCCCTCGGCGCTCACCTTGGGCTCGCCTCCCGCGTGCTTGCGGAGGATCGTGGGCAGCTTCACCTGAACGGGCATGTCGTGGATGACTCCTTCTTCGGGTCGGGCGGGAACGCCGCAGAACTGCTCGTAGTCGATCAGCTCGGTGATGGTCGGCTCCTTGCCGCACACCGGGCAGTCGGCGTCCCAGCGGATCTTCACTTCCTGGAAGCTCATGTCGAGCGCGTCGTACAGGAGGAGCCGTCCCTCGAGCGTCTCGCCCTCGCCGGTGATCAGCTTGATCGCCTCGGTCGCCTGGATCGAGCCGATCACGCCGGGCAGCACGCCGAACACGCCGCCCTCGGCGCACGACGGCACGGTGCCGGGCGGCGGCGGCGTCGGGAACAGGCACCGGTAGCACGGCGTCTCCTTGCCCGGCATGAACACCGTGGCCTGTCCCTCGAACTGGTAGATCGAGCCGTAGACGAGCGGCTTGCCGAGGAACTGCGTGGCGTCGTTCACGAGGTAGCGCACCGGGAAGTTGTCGGTACCGTCGACGATCACGTCGTAGGGCTCCATCACGTCGAACACGTTCGTCGAGAACAACAGCGTGTCGTGCCCGACCACCTCGATCGTCGGGTTGATCGCGCGCAGGTGCTCGAGCGCCGACTCCACCTTGGAGCGACCGACGTCGGCGTTCGTGTGGAGGATCTGCCGCTGGAGGTTGGAGACGTCCACGGCGTCGAAGTCGACGATGCCGATCTTCCCCACCCCGGCGGCGGCGAGGTACAGCGCGATCGGCGAACCGAGGCCGCCCGCGCCGATGATCAGCACGCTCGCGTCGAGCAGCTTGCGCTGCCCCGCCCCGCCCACGTTCGGCAGGATGATGTGGCGCGAGTAGCGCTGGACCTGGTCCTCGGTGAACCGGCGCGCGTCGCTCACGTGATCGTCAGCTCCTCTTCGGTGACCTCGCCGTCGAGGATGAAGAACGAGCGGATCACCGGCTCGTCCCGGTTCGCGACCGAGAGCAGCACGTAGCGCGAGTCCGGGTAGAACGCCAGCTTCCGGTCGGTCTCCGACGGGTACGCCTCCGAGTGGGTGTGCGAGTGGTAGATCGCCCACAGGTCCCAGCCACGGTCGTCCAGCTCGTCGAACACCGTCAGCTGCTCCTTGCCGTCGAGCCGGTAGGTGGCGGGGCTCGCGTCGGCGTTCGTCATCGCGTACACCTTCACGGGCACGCCGGCCTCGGCCGCGATCAAGCCGCAGGCCTCGTTCGGGAACTCGCGGAGCGCCTGCTCCACGATCTCCTTGTAGAAGACGCCGTCGAGCTCTGCCATCGACCTCTCGGGGTGCTCGCGGGGCCGCGGGCTCGCGGTCCCTCTTGCAGGTGCAAATCCTACCAACGAGGTCGG
>CAWAPY010000013.1:0-9736 GCA_963784055.1 uncultured Actinomycetota bacterium | reverse complement strand
CATCTAGCCGTAACCTCTCGATGTGGACGTCCCCTGGTTCCGTCGGCGGCTTCTGGCGTGGGGTCGGGAGCATCGGCGATCCTTCCCTTGGCGTGAGACGGACGACCCTGGCGTGTGCTGGTTGCAGAGGTCCTGTTGCAACGCTCCCGTGGGAAGACCGTCGCAAGCGTCTACGAAGGGTTGTTCAGTCGCTGGCCCGACGCGGCGTCGCTGAGCCGCGCCCGCGAGACGTCGATCGTTCTGCTGATTCGGCCCCTCGGGCTGATTCGGGGCACGTCCGATCCGAGCGATGGCGCAAGGAGGTCGATCCGTCTTGGCGGCGTCCCGGCGGACCTCGATGCTCTCCTGGCTCTCCCCGGCGTTGGCCGGTACGCAGCAAACGCCACCCTGGTCGTCGCCTTCGGAAAGCGTGCGCCGGTCGTCGACGGGGTCAGCGCGCGCGTCTACAGGCGGTACCTGGGCCTGCCGTCCGACCTCCCGCTACATCGGACCCTCCCTCTGGCACGAGGTTGCGAAGGCAACCCCGCCGAAGGCATCAAGGGAGTGGAACTGGGCGGTCCTCGACCTCGCTGCCGAGGTCTGCCTCCCGGCGAACCCCGCTGCGATGCATGCCCTTTGGTGGCGCGATGCGCCTTCGCCGCAGCGGCTTGATCCTTGTCGGTCTTCCGTGCTAGCATCCGGCCACGGATCACAGGGTGTGATTCGCCTCGCGCGACTGCCAGGGGAGGTCCGGTGGCGGCAGGGAAAGGGAGCGCGCGACCGGGGAGCGCGGGAAGAGTCGTCGAACTCTTCGCAGGTGTTGGCGGGTTCCGTCTTGGACTCGAACCCACGGCTGGGAGACGATCTGGGCCAACCAGTGGGAACCCTCGACGAAGACGCAGCATGCCGCGGATTGCTACGCAACCGCTTCGAGCCGGACGTCTTGACAACGAGGACATCAACGCCGTCGTTGAGCAGATGGACCGGGACGGGTGGGACGACTTCCCGACCACGAGCTACTTGTCGGCGGCTTCCCATGCCAGGACTACTCGGTGGCGAAAACTCGCAGTCAGGCGCATGGGATCGTCGGGAAGAAGGGCGTGCTCTGGTGGGCGATCAATCGGATCATCGAGAAGAAGCGTCCGCGCCTTGTGTTCCTCGAGAACGTCGACCGGCTTCTCAAGTCGCCTGCGTCTCAGCGAGGACGTGACTTCGCGATCATCCTGGCGTGTCTCTCGGACCTCGGGTATCTGGTCGAGTGGCGAGTCGCGAACGCGGCAGACTATGGGTTCCCGCAACGCCGTCGCCGGGTGTTCGTGATCGCGCACCGTGTTGGGGATGAGCCCGAGCCGGACTGGAGCGGACCGATCCCTGGATGGCTGAGGATGGCGCTCTGGCTCGTGGTCTTCCGATCGAACCGCCGATGGCGTCGAACGTCGACGCACCAGACACTCAAGTTGGAGGGCGATCTGGCTGAACTCACCAAGAGGTTCGGGGTAGGGAACACCCACACTCCCTTCCAGTCGGCGGGGTTATGTGGCGGAGAGCTGTCTGGACGGGTCCCGTCGCTAGCAGGTACTCGGGCTCGCGAGCCGTGCTGAGGGACGTCCTCCAGGCGGCCGAAACGGTTCCGGAGTCCTTCTTCATCCAGGAAGAGCAGCGAGAACGATGGGCATACATGAAGGGTCCAAAGGACATCCCTCGTATCGCGAAGAACGGGCACGAGTACCTGTACTCAGAGGGTGGAATCGCGTTTCCCTGACCCGATCGATCAGCCGTCGCGGACGACCTCACCGGAGAGGGTGGGTTACGCCTTCCCGGTTCAAGCATGTGATTGATGCCGGCGATGGGCGGCTTCGTCGCCTTACTCCGCTGGAGCTCGAGCGCTTGAACGGATTCCCCGACGATTGGACGAATACGGGTATGGCCGACGGACGCCGCGCGTTCATGATGGGGAACGCGCTGGTCGTCGGGCTGGTCAGTCGGTGGGCAAGGCCCTGGCCGCTACCAGCTAGTCGTCAAGGAGCGGCGGTCTCTCCACCAGTCGGGGTGCGCCCCGAGGTGCACGTGTGCCACGGAAGGCATCGGTCCCCGCCCATCCATCCGCGCTCAAGCCGACGACCAGGACGGGGATCGGCATGATCGGCTTCATCATCTCGAGCCACGCCTTTGCAAGTTCGAACGTGCCCACGGCGCTATCCATGCGCGCCCAACGCTTGAGTGTCTCGGTCGCGAAGAAGGCAACCCCAACATCGATCCGGTGCTCTGGGATGACCTTGTCGGATTCACCAGCGATGTTCAGACGCGTGAATGTCCACGGCACGGCTTCGGCATGGTTGAAGGAGACCTCGACCCCGATCCGATCCTTGATGAAATCCATCTTCCACTTCCGCAGAGCCTCTTGGTCTGTGGGGAAGAGGCGGGCTCCCCGACCCACCCGAGGGGAGCCAAGCGTTCGCGGTAGAGCCGGTTGATCGACGTTTGCCCGCCAGCAGGCAAGCGTTTCCCTTCGGCCGCGAAGGCTCGGTGCGTTCGAAGTATGTCGTCCCGACCGATCGACTGGGTCGCCTGCACCAGTTCGCTCCAGGAGTCGCGGTTCTCGAGGATTTCGCGTGCATGACGGAAGTCGAAGGTGGCGAACTCCACGACGAAGCATGGTAGGACCTAACCGTGGAGAGCAACAGCTGGACCGATGTCGCGGGGCTCGAAGAGCTTCCCGGAGCGCGGGGTCTTCGCGTCACGATGGCAGCGACGTGATCCTGCTTGTCAAGTCATCCGAGATCGGTTTTCGCGGTCGGGAACCAGTGCACGCATCAGGGCGCTGGTCTCGACAAGGGGGTCGTGAAGATCGCGGGGTCCGTGAAGACCGTGACCTGTCCGGCTCACGGGAGCACGTTCAACCTCGAGACCGGGAAGGTCATGAGGCCGCCGGCCTCGAAGCCGGTGCCCGTCTACGACGTGAAGGTCGAGGACGGCCGCGTCTTCGTTCGGCCGCGCGAGGAGACCTAGAGCTTCTCGATCGAGCGGGCTTCCATCCTCGGTCCGTACGCGGGCGGAGAGATGTGGCTCCGCTCCAGGAGCACCTGCACCCTGCCTCGCTGCCCGCGGTACGGCTCCAGCAGCTCGAGCATCCGCTCGTCGGTGCCGCGTTCCTCTCGTGCGAGCGCCCACCCGATGATGTCCGGGAGGTGGTAGTCGCCGACCGATACCGCGTCGGGGTCGCCGAACGACAGGCGCATCACCTCGGCTGCCGTCCACGGACCGATTCCAGGCCTCGCTTCCAGCCGGCGTCGCGCCTCGTCGAACGGCACGTCGGCGAGCGCCTCGAGCGACGCCGCCCGCGCACACACGGCTCGGATCACCTCCGCGCGGCGTCGCTCGACCCCCCACGGGTGGAACCGGTAGTACGGCACCTCGGCCACCGTCGCGGGATCCGGGGGGAGCGTGAGGCCTCCGTCGCCCGGCGCCGGTTCGCTCAGCGCGAGCGTCATCCGACGCCATGCGCGTCGGGCTTCCATCCCTACGACCTTCTGCTCGAGGATCGCCGTGATCAGCGTTCGCACGACGTCGAGCGCTCGCGTGAGTCGCACGGCGCGGTGCTGCTTCCACACTCCGGCCATCACGTCGTCGCGCGGCTCGAACGCGGACACGTCGTCCTCCGCGCCGATCAGCGCCGGCGCATGCTCGAGCGCCCACCCGGCGCCGGTACCCCAGGCCGTCGCGCGCACGCCGTCGCCGACCTGTTCCAGGCGCAACGTGGCGGGACCGTCCGGTGTCCGCGCGGCGCGCCACGCCGTTCCGCCGTCGAACCGTATCGTCGGATCGCCCGCGCCTCGTCGGAGCGGGAAGAGCGTCCCGGCCAGGTCGTAGGGGTCGATCGGATGGCGCGGGTCGCCTCGCCAACCACGCGGGTGCTCATGGGGTTGGGCTCTCGGTCGGGGTGCGGATCGAGGGGCTCGGCGAGACGCCGATGTCCGACGCCAGGTGCCGAGCGATCTCGAGGCTCCCGGTCTCCGGGAACTGCGTCACGACGTCCCACGCCACCAGGCGCATCTGCCCATCCTCGTTCTCCTGGAAGTAGAGCACCTCCGCCGAGAACGGCACATCGCCTTCCGCGGTGAACCCGGTGGGGCCCGCGCCGCCCGTCGTGCCGACGCGGAGGTACACGGTCCCGTCGCGCACCTGATCACGGGCGGCGTGGAAGTGCCCCGAGATCACGAGCGGCACGAGCCCGGCGATCTGCTCCGCCATGCGGTCGTCGTGGACCATCACGATGTCGGGGATTTCAGGGAGCGCGCTCACCTCCGCCAGGACCCGACCGGCCTCCTCCTCGACGAGCGCCTCGACGTCCTCGTCGCCCACGGGCGTGCCGCGTGCCTCGTTGAAGTAGGGGTGACCGAGCCCGTAGATCGTGAAGCCGTCGACCTCCGCCGTGTCGCCGTCGAGGACGACGGTGCCCTCGACCCGGCCGAGCGCCTCCTGGAACCTCGCGGGAATCGTGGTTGCCCCGGACCCACACGTACGGGAGCCCGAAAGCCCGGCGATCTTCCTACAGGATCAGCTCCTCGTTCGACGCGCCGAAAGAGGTGGTATCGCCGGTGTCGAGCACGAGCTCGCACATCGAAGCTGCGGGACAGCTCCTGGGCGAAGTCGTAGCCGAGCGTCGACAAGTGGGCGTCGGAGATGTGCAGCACGCGGATCTCGTTGCCCCGGCCGAGCGGGTTGGACTCGATCGCGGCGTACGCGCGCGCGGTGCCGGCCACCACCCGCCGGAGCTCCTCGCGGAAGTAGCCCACGCGCTCGATCGCGCCCTCGACGGGACCGAACAGTTGCGGCACCAACCGGAGCGAGCCGGTTAGCTCGGCGCTTGGAACGCGGCGGCGTCGAACCCCAGCGCGGTGAACCCGACGGAGAGCAGGACTGCCACGAGGCCCGCGACCGTTGCGCGAAGCACGAGAAGCCATCGGAACCGGTACGCGAGCAGTCCGAGGGCCGCCGCACCCGCGATCCCGACGAGCACCACCCAGGCGGCGAATCGACCCGCGGCGTCGAGCGTGTTCCGCTCCATCTCCGCGGCCACCGAGTCGACCCCACGCCGGAGTCCTTCCTGGAGCTGCTCGACGTCGACCTCCCGGAGCGACGCGCGCAGATGGAGCGGCGCGCCGTGGGTATCGGCGCGGACCCGACCGAGCGGGGGGAGTGAGATGTCGGTGACGCTCCGGCCGAAGTCCGCCTCGACCTGGATCTGGAACGGTCCGGCGTCGATGGTCGTCTTCGCGAAGGCCTGGAGGGCGAGGGCTGCGCCCGCGACGCCCACCAGGACGGGCCCGGCGACCGCCGCCCACCAGGCCCAGCGAGGCGAGCGTGCCATGGCGGGCACCGTAGCAGCGCCCGCGTTGGGGACGACCTATTCCGGTGCGGTGGGAACCGTCGCGTCCACGAACCCCTTCGCGACGTCGAGGAACGACTCGAGGGCCGGCGACGGGTTGCCCTGGCTCCACACGATCCCGTACCCGACGAGCGGTGTCGGCTCCTCGACCGGGCGGAACGTGACCCCGGTGGCACGCGGCTCGAAACCCGCGGGGAGCACGGCGATCGCGAACCCGTCGCCGTTGGCGACGTGCTCGAGACGGCGCGCATCCTCGATCTCGGGAACGGACCGTGCCAGCGGATGCCGGGTGCCGCCGAACAGCAGCCGGTGGATATGGTCGATCATCTCGGGGTCGATGTTGCGCGGCCAATCGAGGAAGGGCTCCTGCAAGAGCTCCCGTCGTGGCACGCGCTCCAGTCCGGCCCACCGATGCCCTTCCGGGGCGATCACGCGGAGCTCGAACGTCCCCAGTTGCTGGTAGCGAGGCGGTGGCTCGACCGATCTGAACGGCGACAGGACGACCGCCACGTCGAGCGCGTAGGTGCTGATCCCCCCGATGAGATCGGGGTTGAATCGCGGATGGATCTCGACCTCGATGTCCGGGTGCCGGATCTCGAACTCCCGTAGCACGGCTTCAGCCGCCACCGGGATCCCGAGGACGGGTGTGCCCATCTTCAGTAGGGCGGTCTTCCCATGTTCGACCAAGGCCGCGCTCGCCACGGCTCGGTCGGCCACCTCGATGGTCAGGCGAGCGTTGTCCAGGAAGGCCCGTCCCGCCTCGGTCAGCTGGACACCACGCCTCCGATCGCGCGTGAGGAGGCGAGCGCCGACGAAGCGCTCGAGCCTTCCGATCTGTTGCGACAGGCCGGACTGGGCGATGTGGAGCCGCATGGCGGCCTTCCCGAAGTGGAGCTCCTCGGCGACAGCCACGAAATAGCGGAACTGACGGAGCTCGACGTTGCTCACCGGCGCGCCCTCCCACCGATCCGTGAGGCGATGGACGATATCTTGGCCCGGCGCGACCGTCGTGTCGACTTCGGCGGCGTCAGGACACGGACGATGTGAGCTCTGACTCGGCGATCTCGCGCGCCACTTCGATGAACGACTCCAGGGACGGGGATGTCTGCGTGGCGGACCGGGCAACCCCGTAGCCGAGGAGCGGCGTGCCCTCATCCAGGGGGCGCAAGACGACCCCCGCTCGTTCGGCGCCTGGGTGCATCACGGTGACCCCGATCCCTCTGCCCTCGGCGATGAGCTCGAGGCGCCGACCCTCCTCGATCACCGGGACTTCCACTCGCCGGGGATGCGGGGTCTCTCCGAAGAGGGCCGTGTGGATGTAGTCGGACAACTCGGGGTTGATGGTCCGTGGCCCATCCAGGAAGGGCTCGGTCAACAGTTCGGCTCGCGGGACACGGTCGAGCTTCGCGAGCCGGTGGCCCTCGGGGACGGCCGCCACGAGCTCGTACGCGCCGAGCTGCAGGTATCGGGGCGGTGGATCCACGGTCTTGAAGGGGGAGAAGACCACCGCGACGTCGAGAGCGAACATGCTGATCCCGTCGATCAGCTCGGAGATCAGCCGCGGATGGAGCTCGACCTCCACGTCCGGGAACCGGTCTCCGAACGTCTGCAGGAGTCGCTCCGCCATCGGCGGCATCCCGATGACCGTGGTCCCCACCTTCAGGAGCGCACGCTTCCCGCGCTCAGCGAGGGCCACACTCGCCACGGCTCGGTCGGCGAGCTCCACCGTGAGCCTGGCTTGATCCAGGAACACCCGGCCCGCCTCCGTGAGCTGGACGCCCTTCGACCGATCACGGGTGAAGAGCTTGGTACGGAGAGACCGCTCCATCTTCCCGATCTGCTGTGAGAGACCCGACTGAGCGATATGGAGCCGTTCGGCCGCTCGCCCGAAGTGGAGCTCCTCTGCGACCGCGATGAAGTACCGGAATTGACGGAGCTCGACGTTCGCCACGGTCCCCTCCGATCAGAAGTTTGATCGATGACCCCATCTTCTCTGCTTCATAGAGGTATTGTCAACTGACGGTGTCATATGACAGAGTCACATGGTCCGAAGGAATCACCCAGCGGGGGTTGGAGATGGCGGTCCCGAGGAATCACTCAGCGAGAGAGGAGATGGCGGTGGCACCCTCACGCATCGGCGATTCCTTGCGCGCGGCTCGGATGCGTCTCGGCTGGAGCCGGGAAGCACTCGCGTATCACTCCGGCGTGAGCTGGTCCGCCATCGCGCAGATCGAGTCGGGCAGGCGCAAAGACGTTCGTCTGAGCAGCTTGTCCGCGTTGGCGGACGCGCTCGGGGTGAGTGTCGACCATCTGATCGGGACCGCAGCGGCCACGGCACCGCAGCCGTTCGATCATCGACTCCTCACGTACCGGTCCGATGAGGATTTCCTCGGGGCTGCCATCCCGTTCCTCGCCGAAGGGGTGGAGCAGTCCGAGAGCCTCCTGGCGGTCACGACGGATGCGAAGAGTGGACTCCTGCGTGACGCGCTCGACGATCGTTCCGAACACGTCGAGTTCGCGAACTGGGGCGAGTGGTATCGGTCACCCGACACGGCCTTGCGCGGGTATCGCACCTTCGTCAAGGAGAAGTTCGATGCCGGAGCGGCATGGGTCCGCATCGTCGCCGAGGCCGCGTGGTCGGGCGATGCCGACGAGATCGCCGCGTGGACCCGCTACGAATCGATCGTCAACCTGGCGTTCGCGTCGTCACCGGCCACGATCATCTGTACCTACGATGAGGAGTCGCTCCCCGAGGACGTCATCGCTGACGCTCTCCTCACCCACCCCGAGTTCGCTCATGAGTCTGACGCGACCGCGAATCCCTCGTATCGGGGA
Source organism: uncultured Actinomycetota bacterium (assembly GCA_963784055.1). Lineage (GTDB taxonomy): Bacteria > Actinomycetota > UBA4738 > UBA4738 > HRBIN12 > JAJNBA01. Next base: position 1,533 of record CAWAPY010000013.1, on the reverse strand, counting down.
CCCGAGCAGTTCCTGGTCGATCGAGTCGGCCCGGCGGTCGCCGATCCCGACTGACCGCCGGACCTCCCAGGAGACCTCGTCGGCTCGACCTCGGCCTAGGCTGCGTCAGCAGCTCGACGGATCTCCCCGATGTCGATCTTCTGCATCTGGAGCATGGCCTGCGTCGCTCGCTGTGCTCTCCCGGGATCGGGGTCGCCCAGGAGCCCGTAGAGCTCGGTGGGGATGATCTGCCAGGACAGGCCGTACCGGTCCTTCAGCCAGCCGCACATGCTCTCCTCGCCTCCGTCGGTGAGCGCGGACCAGAGCTCGTCCACCTCTCCCTGCGACGCGCAGTTCACGACGAAGGAGATCGCATCCGTGAACGAGTGGCCCGGATCTCCGTTCAGGGCCGTGAACTCCTGCCCCTCGACCTGGAACGCGACCGTCATGGCGGTCCCGGCCGGGGCCGGCATCCCCTCGCCGTAGCGAGCGACGTTCGTGATCTTGGACGTCCCGGGAGTGGCGCCGCTCCACCCGGTGAACACCTTCACGTAGAACTCGGCGGCCTCTTCGGCCTTGTCGTCGTACCACAGGAACGGACTGATCTTCGACATCTCGGTCCTCCTCCTCGGCCCCTCGTTGGGGCGTTCACCATCGGGTCGGAGCGGACTCGCCGTTCTCGACATCCCGGGGGAACGACCGTACTGGTTTGCTCGAGCGCCCAGGCGGGAATCTCACTCATAGGCTTCGGGGGCAAACCCTTCCCTCGGAGCCGAAGGCGAAGAGAGCGGGCCTGTGGGAAGCGGGCCCGCTCTTTCGCGTTTAGGGTCGATCGCCGCGTCTCGGGACCGGATGTGCGGTTCGATATCGGGCCCAGTACTCGGCCGTGCACTGAGGGCATGACTTCTTCTTCGCACCCAGACGATGTCCACGTCGACAGAACTGCAATCTGGTCAAGACGGTCCGAGCCTGGATCCGGCTTCGTTCGCCCCAGTTTGAACCAGAGCATGGCGGCCACCGCTTGCACATGCTCCCGTCGGTACGCTCGATACTGATGCCAGGGCTGCTTCGACATCCTTCCTGGGTACACCTTGAAATATGGCCCGCAGACCTTCCCGAGGCTGCCCACCGCCGCCATGAATCGTTCCAGCGGTTCTCGTTCGACCTGACCAACCGCGACGGCGGCGTAGCCCGCTTTGTCCGTAAAGCTGAAGCATCCTTCGCCATCGAAGAAGCCGGCAGCCCACGACAACTCCTCGCGATCAACCGTCCATCTCTCCATCTTGGCCACGAACAAACACTGCATCGCACTGTGACAGGCTGCCCGGCGACCTATCGGTCAGCAGTCAAAGTACAGATGGAACTCGTGCGGGTGGGGCCGGAGCCGGATCGCGTCGACCTCGTGGGCCCGCTTGTACTCGATCCAGGTGTCGATCACGTCCTGGGTGAAGACGCCGCCCTTCGTTAGCTCACCGCTGGTCGGCCTCCAGCGTGTCGAGCACCTCCTCCAAGGAGCCCGGCATCTGCCCCACCGACGCCTTCTCCTCGGGCGGC
>CAWAPY010000012.1:0-257109 GCA_963784055.1 uncultured Actinomycetota bacterium | reverse complement strand
AACAGCACCGCGGTGAGTCCTCGCTCCTGCGTCGATCCGCTCCACCGCGCCACCCTTCCGCGGACGTCCGGCGGGTGCGAGCTCGAGGATCCGCTTCCCCGGCACGACGTCGAGGTCGTGCGTCGCCGCGATCACGGCGAGACGCCCGGCCGATGCGGACTGGGCTCGCTCCGGGTCCGCGAGCCCCCGGAAGTGGACGGCGGCGGCGGCGCCCTTCGGCTCGACCCAAGCGCCCACGGCCGCCGCCACCGCCCGGAGCTCATCGAGGACCTCCTCGGCCATCGGGGGCTCGTCCTCGAGCCCGTGCGTTCCCACGATCCGGACTCCCTCCACGTCGAGCAGTTCGCGCACCTGCTCGGACGGACGCCCGGAGATCACCGCGACCGCATCGAGACGACGTGCGAGCCGAGCGAGGACCGCGGGGATCTCGGGAAGGACCTCGGACAGCTCCGGCCGCGGGACGATCGGCGCGAGCGTCCCATCGAGGTCGAGGAACACCCCGGCGCGCGGTGCGTGCGCCGCGATCGCCGCCGGGACCTCGGCTACGTCGATCACGCCACCACGCGTCCCGGAACCACGTCGACCTAGGACCTCAGTGAGGCGCACTCGACGCAGAGGACCGACCATGGCCGGGCTTCGAGGCGCTCCTCGGGGATCAGCCGGCCGCAACGGTCGCAGATCCCGTAGGTGCCGTCGTCGACCTTCACGAGCGCGCGCTCGACGTCGCGCAGGATCGCCTCGAGCTCCCGCGCGGTCCCGACCCGGTTCAGCCGATCGACCGCTTCGGTCGTTCCGTCCCCGATCCGCTTGCCGAAGGACACGGAGGCGTGTGGGTCGCGTTCGATGGTCGTGACGACGCCGAGCTCGGACGCGAGCTCGTCGCGGCGTGCACGAAGCTCCTCGGCGATCCGACGGAGGTCCACTACTGGGGCACGGACGAGAGATCGATGAGGTCGGCGTCGCCACCCGCCTGGACGAGGCCGCCCTCCGAGGCGCGCAGAGCCGCGGGCGTCGCGCTCCCGCGACGCTTCTCCAACTCCTTGTAGACCTCGGTGGCGTAGTCGACACAGAGGACGATCGTGTCGCCCGGGCGGCCGCGGTCCAACGCGCGCCGGGCCGCATCCATCTCATCGAGCACCGTCTCGACAGTTCCGGCCCGCGCGTGGCCGGAGGCGATCGCCTCGCGGACGCCCTCGACGACGAGCGCCGCGGTCTCCCCTTTCTCGCGACCACGTGGGTGCTCGTCCTCCCGCACGATCACGACGTCGAAGTGCCGCGCGGCCACCCGACCGAGCTCACGCATGTCCTCGTCACGGCGATCGCCGGCCGTCGCCACCACGCCGACCACGAGGTTCGCCGCCCGCGCGGCCTCCCCCGGCCGCTCACGGACGGCCGCGTCGGCCGTCAGGTGATCGACGAAGTCTCCGAGCTGCTCGAGGCCGGCCGCGTTGTGCGCGTAGTCGAGGACGACCTTCATCCCATCGAGCTCGAACACGTTCAGCCGACCGGGCGCCTGGTAGATCGAGGTGGTGAAGGACCGGAGTCCCTGCCGGATGTCGTGCAGGTGTGCGCCCGCCGCGTGCGCCGCAGCGGCGGCGGCCATCGCGTTCTGCACCATCATCCGCGCCCGCCCGTCGAACGTCGCCGGCAGCATGTGCACGTAGGCGATCGGCGACGAGCGGCGCCCTTCCTTCAGCACCATCAGCTCGCCCAGCGGGCCGTGCTCGAGCACGATCGCCTTGCGGCCGCGCCGGATCCACCGATCGACCAGCTCGTGCTTCTCCTGCATCGAGAACAGGATCACCTGCCCGCCGGTGTGCCGGCGCATCTCGAGCACCAACGGATCGTCGGCGTTCAGCACGGCCCAGCCGGTCTTCGGCACCGCCTCGACCACGACCTGCTTCACCGCGGCGAGCTGCTCCAGCGTCTCGACGTCGCGCAAGCCCAGGTGGTCGCCCGTCACGTTCAGCACGACCCCGACATCGTTCCGGCCGTACCCGAGGCCCTCGCGGAGGATCCCGCCGCGGGCGACCTCGAACACGGCCATGTCCACCCGCGGGTTCTGCAGCACCATCTGCGCCGATTTCGGACCCGACGCGTCGACCCGCTTCACCAGCCGCTCGTCGATGTACACGCCGTCCGTCGAGGTCATCCCGATCTTGCGGCCGAGACCTCGGAAGATGTGCGCGATCATCCGCGTGGTGGTGGTCTTCCCGTTCGAACCGGTGACCGCGACGATCGGGATCCGCGACGGCGTGCCCTGCGGGAACAGCGCGTCGATCACCGGCTTGGCGACGTACTGCGGCTCCCCCTCGGTGGGGTGCGTGTGCATCCGGAATCCCGGAGCGGCGTTCACCTCCACGATCGCGCCACCGGCCTCACGGACGGGGAGCGTGATGTCCGGGGCGAGGAAGTCGATCCCCGCAACATCGAGACCGACGACCCTCGCGGCTTCCTCGGCGATCTCGACGTTGTCCTCGTGGGCCTCCCATGTGCGGTCGATCGAGATGCCTCCCGTCGACATGTTGCCGGTGGCCACGATCAGGACCTGCGTCCCGTCGGGAGGGACGTCGTCGAACGCGAAGCCCTGCGCGCGCACGAACTCCTCGGCCCTCGCGTCGACGGTGATCCGCGTCAGCACCTTCTCGTGCCCGATCCCGCGACGCGGGTCCTGATTCGTGATCTCGACGAGCTCCCGAACGGTGTGCTCACCGTCCCCGATCACATGGGCCGGCACCCTCTCGGCGATCGCGACCATGCGGCCCCCGATCACCAGCATCCGGTAGTCGTTGCCCCGGACGAACGACTCGACCACCACACGCCCGTCGCGCGACTGCTCGAGCGCTCGCTCGAACCCGAGGCGAACCGACTTCTCGTCGGTCAGGTTGAGGCCGACGCCGCGACCGTGGTTGCCGTCGAGCGGCTTCGTCACGACCGGGAAGCCCATCCGCCCGGCGGCCGTGGCGGCCTCATCGGCGGTGCGGACCACCTCGCTCCGTGGCACGGGCAACCCCGCCGCCGCGAGGAGCTGGTTCGTCATCTTCTTGTCGGACGCGATGTCCACCGCGAGCGCGGATGTCATCGACGTCATCGTGGCCCGGATCCGCTGCTGGTACTTCCCCTGTCCGAGCTGGATCAGCGATCGCTCGTTCAGCCGCATCCACGGGATGTCACGCGACGCCGCCTCGTCGATGATCGCCTGCGTCGACGGGCCGAACGCCCGTCGCTCCGCGAGCTTGATCAGGCGCTCGAGCTCGGCGAGGAAGTCGAAGCCCTTCTCCGCCTTGACCGCGTGGTTCACGATCCGGACCGCGAGCTTGCCGGCCTCGACGCCGACGGTCTCCTCCCAATAGCCGTAGATCACGTTGTAGCGGCCGGTCTCCCCCGCGCTCCGCGTTTTGCCGCGTGAGATGTGCGCGCCGGTCTCCCGCTGGAGCTCGAGGGCCACGTGCTCGGCGACGTGGCCGAGCCAGGTCCCGTCGGCGAGCCGCTCGCCGAAGCCCCCGCGGCGCCCGAGGGAGCACGAGTGCTGGGCAACGCCGGGGAGCAGCGACAGGAGGCCCTCGTTGAACCCGGGGATCTGGTTGGACGGCCACTCCTCGAGCGAGCCCGAGATCGACGAGCATGCGGATGCAGGGTTCGTAGGACCAATAGTTCGGGCCTCGGAACACCTGGGTCTGCACGATCTTCAGATCCGGCTTCGGGGTGCGCGACTTGGCGGCCGCCGGCTCCCGCTTCACGGACTCCCGCGTGCTGCGGGTCCGCGTCTTGCCGGGACCGCGCTTCGGGCTCCTCGCCTGCTGACCCTTGGCTGCCTTCGTCACGTCGACGCCTCCCCGTCCTCGAGGGCGTCCGGTCCCGTGAGCAGCGCGCGACCGCGCAGATCGAACCGGTACCCCGAGGGCAGGGAGTGCAGGATGGCGCCGCTCACCATGACGGGACGATAGCCCTTCCCGCGATAGGCATCCGTCTTGACGTGGGAGCCGTCGACGAGCGTGACCGCGCCGCGGCCGAGCACGTGGAGGACGCGATCGGAGGTGACCACGGCACACGTGTCCTCGTCGATGCCGATGCCGAGCAACGACGGTGATTGCGCCACGAGGGCCAGCAGCCGCCCGATCCGGCCCCGCTCCTCGAAGTGCTGATCGATCACGACGCCCGGCACGATCCCGAGCCCGGCCGCGAGGGTCACCATCCGGTGCTTCGGCGTGGGCCCGGGACGACCGAACGCCACCATGTGGGAGGCCAGGGCCGAAGCCCCGGCGCTCGTGCCCGCCAGCACGACACCGCGATCGTGCGCGTTCGAGATCGCGTCGCCGAGCCGCGTGCCCGCGACCACCTGGGTCAGGCGCGACTGGTTCCCGCCGGTCAGGAAGACGCCCGTCGCCTCCGAGAGGGTCGACACCACGGCGGGGTCGTCGGCCTCCTCGCGCTCCTCCGGCCGGATACCGGTCACCTCACCGATGCCCAGGCCGAGGAAGAGCTCGCGGTAGGCCTGGGTCGCCGCGTCGCCGAGCGAGGAGGCCGTGGAGATCACCACGACGCTCCCGTCGGCCCCGCCGGCGAGGTCCGCGAAGGTCCCGAGGATCACCTTGTCGCGGAACCGATCCTCCGCGCCGCCGATGACCATCACGGGCCCGGCCCCGCCCACGGCTCGAAGCACGCCCGCCTCCGTCATGGCGGCAAGTCTATCCGCCGCACCTCGCTTCCCTCGCAGTTCAGGACGGCCGCGAGCTCCGTTCCGTGTCACCCTCGGGCCGGAGGATGAGCTGATCGTGCGGCTCGATCACGTCGATGGTGCCTTCGAGGCCCTCCTCCACGAGGAGGGTGAAACCGGACGGGTGGTCGACCACGCGATCGGAGGGACCGGCTTCGTCCGTCAGCTCGAAGCGGACGCCGCCCGCGTCGCGGACGACGCGCACCCGGGCGTCGGGGTTGAACCGGCGCGCCGCCGCGTCGGCTCGGGACAGGATGTCGATGGCCCAGTCCGTGAACGCCAGCACGGCTGGGAGTCTAGGCGCGCGCCGGACAACCCTTGGCCGGGAGCGATGTAACCACCATCCGGGCATTGGCGGTTTCAGTGCGATATGCTGGGGAGATGGAAGCTCGACTCGCTCCCCAGCCGGTCCACGAGGACGATCCCGCGCGCTCGGCCCCCGACGACCTCGAGCTCGTGCGCGGCTTCCTCTCCCTCCACGATCACGAGCACGGAGACCCGGACGGGATGCCGCCGAGCCTCGAGAGCCTCCGATGGTGGCTCGGGGCGCGGGAGCTCCTTCCCCCCGAGGAGCACGTCAGGGACCAGGACCTGGCGTGGGCGCTCCGCATCCGCGAGGCGCTCACGGCCAAGGTGCGCGAGAGCATGGGCGAGCCGAGGGACGAGGAGGCGACGGCCCTGCTGAACCGGGCGGCGGAGGAGACGGGCGTGCGCGTGTGCTTCGGGTGCGCGGACGGGGACGCGATCCACGTGGAGGCAGAGGGAGTCCGCGGCGCGATCGGACGGATCCTCGGCACGGCCTTCCTCGCCGAGCTCGACGGGCGATGGGAACGGTTCCGGATCTGTCACGACGCCGGCTGCTCGACGGTCTTCTTCGATCGATCGAAGAACAAGAGCGGCAAGTGGTGCTCGATGGACTCCTGCGGCAATCGCGCCAAGGTCCGAGCGTTCCGCGCTCGTCAGGCGGCGGAGTGACGACGCTCGATCTGCCGCTCCGGACCCCGGGCGGCGAGCCGGTCGACCTCTGGAGGACGCTGGTCTCCCACGGCTTCGCGGAACTCTCCCCGACCGACCTCGACGAGGAGCATCGGACGCTCGCGTTCACGGTCCGCGTGCCCGGCGGGCGCCCCCGTCGGGTCCGGATCTCGGAGGGCACACGCGGCAGGGCGCGCGTGGAAGTCCTCGGCCCGCCGCCCGGCCCGAAGGTCGTCCGCGCCGCCCTCGACGGGGCCGCCCACATGCTGCGCCTCGACCAGGACCTCTCGCCGTTCTATCTCCTCGCCGAAGGAGACCCCGACCTCGCGTGGGCCGCTGCCGGCGCGGGGCGGATGCTCCGCTCACCGACGGTCTTCGAGGACGTCGTGAAGACGGTGTGCACCACGAACTGCGCGTGGAGCGCGACGGTGCGCATGGTCGACGCCCTGGTCACCCACCTCGGGGAACCCGCCATCGGTGGCGACGGTCCGCTCACGAACGCCTTCCCTTCGCCGCCGGCGATGGCCGGCGCGCCCGAGTCCTTCTACCGGGACGTCGTTCGGGCGGGCTACCGCGGCGCCTACCTGATCGGGCTCGCGCGTGCCGTGGCTGAAGGCGAGCTCGATCTCGAAGGCTTCGCGACGGCGAGGCCCGGGGACCTGTCGGATCTCGACCTCGAGGCCGCGCTGCTCGCGCTCCCCGGTGTGGGCCCGTACGCGACGGCCCACATCATGATGACGCTCGGCAGACACTCCCGCTTGATCCTGGATTCGTGGACGCGCCCGAAGTACACGAGGTTGGTCGGGCGGAAGAAGGCGGTCTCCGACCGTGCGATCGAGAAGCGCTTCCGTCGGTACGGGGACTTCGCCGGCCTCGCGTTCTGGCTGTTCGTCACCCGCGACTGGGTCGACGACGGGCCGAGCTGACCTCGGGCCTATACTGCGCGAGCCGCCGAGGCGTCGATCCACCGGCCCTCATCTGGCGAGGTCACATCGAGGAGCGATCATCACGATGACGGTGCCCTTATGTCCCCGCGGAGCCGCGCGACCCACGAGCTCCTTCGAACCCCGGGCGCCGGGCGGACCCGGCCTGCGCGCGAGGCGGGCGGGCGCCCGCTCCTGACCTCCGAGGCGGGCTCCGATGGCTGAGCGCCTCGGCGCCGCGCCCGCCCGCCTCGCGCGCCGCGCCCGCCGCCTCTTCGGCTACTGGCGCTCGGAGCGCCGGACGCTGCGCCAGGGGATCGTGGCCCTGGCCCTGAGCACCTGCGCGGGATTCGTGGCCGGGCTCGTCCTCGGCTCGATCACGGGCACGCTCGAGAAGCTCCCGGGCCTCCTCGTGCTGATCCCGGCGGCGGTGGGCATGCGCGGAACGATCTTCGGCGCGATGGGCGCACGGCTCGGCACGGGAGTCGCCGCCGGATTGTTCGAGCCGTCGCTCCGTCGCGGGAGTCTCCTGTCTCGCAACGTCGTCGTGGGGATCCTCTCGGCCTTGCTGACGTCCTTCTACCTCGCCGCCCTCGCGAAGCTCGTGGCGTCGGCCTTCGGCAAGGAAGCGGTGATCTCCTTCTGGGACCTCGTGACGATCTCCGTGATCGGCGGGGTCCTCGCCTCCACGGTCGCCCTCGTCGTGACGATCGGCATCGCCGTGCTGTCGTTCCGCCGGGGCTGGGACCTCGACGCCGTCTCGACGCCGATGGTCACTGCGATCGGGGACATGGTCACGCTCCCGGCGCTCTTCCTCGCGAGCCTGCTCGTAGGCAACGACACCGTGAGCGGCGTGGTCGCGGGGATCTGCACGATCGCGACGGTCGCGGCTCTTGTCGCCTCGTTCGTCGTCGAGGTCGAGGTCCGCCGGATCCTGCTCGAGATGGCCGCCGTCGTCGCCCTCGCCCCGCTCCTGGACATCTTCGCCGGAGCGCTTCTCGAGGCCCACAGCGGTGAGCTGCAGGCGGTCCCGGCCGTGTTGATCTTGATCCCCCCGTTCGTCTCCCAAGCGGGCGCCCTGGGTGGGATCCTCTCGTCCCGGCTCTCGTCCAAGTTGCAGCTCGGTGTCATCACCTCCCGGGGGCGCCCGGAGATCCCCGCGCTCGTGGACGGCCTCATCGTGATCGTGCTCGGCTTCGCCGTCTTCACCGCGATCGGCGCCGTGGCGTGGATCCTCTCGAGGCTGACGGAAGGCCCCGACCCTGGTGCCGCCGCGTTCGATCGGTGCCACGATGCTCGCCGGCGCGATCGTGCTGCCGATCACGCTAGTGGTCGGCTACTACCTCGCCGTGCTCACCTCGCGCTTCGGCATCGACCCCGACAACCAGGGGGTCCCGTTCATCACGTCGCTCCTGGACCTCGCCGGCGTAGCGGCGATCCTCCTCGTCATGAGAACATCCGGGGTACTCCCGTGATGGACGAACAGCCTCGCAACGTCAAAGACCTCCTCGTCGAACTGAAAGACGCCTCGGAGCTCATGGTCGACCTGGCCTACGCGGCCGTCTTCTTCAACGAGGAGAAGCTTGCACAGGAGGTCGAGCGGCTCGAGCAACGGATGAGCGGGCACCTCCACCGCCTGCGGATCACGGCGATGCTCGCAGCTCGCAGCCAGGAAGACGCGGAGGGGATGGCCGCGGTGCTCTGGATCGCGCATGCCATCGAGCGCGTGGGCGATGCCGCGTCCGACATCGCGCGGGTGGTGGCCGCGCGTCTCGGGATCCCCGACGCCCTCCGACAGGATCTCCGCCACGCCGACGAGGTGACGGCGCGGCTCAAGGTCCGCGACGACGCCCCCGGAGCCGGGAGGACGCTCCGCGACCTGTCCCTGCCCACCGAGTCGGGGATGTGGGTGGTCGCGATCCGCAGCGGGATGGACTGGCGGTTCGACCCCGGCGCCGATGACGTGGTCTCCGTTGGGGACGTCCTGTTGATCCGCGGCCCCGAGGAAGGCGTGAACCACGTCCGCGAGCTGGCCGGCGCGCCCCCGCTCCCCGAGGCCCCCACCGAGGAGCCACCACCGCTCTCCGAGCTCGATCGGGCCGTCGACATCCTCGTGGAGATGAAGGACCTCGCCGAGGCGGCGGTGGGGCTCGCGTACTCCGCGCTCCTGTTCAACAACCGTTCCCTCGCAGCCGAGGTCGGCACGCTGGAGGCGCGGTCCGACATCCTGCACGACGAGCTGGAGTCCTGGGTCCTGCGGGCGGCGCCCGAGGCCCGCGATCCCGACGCTCTCCGCGGCCTCCTCCGTCTCGGTGCCGCCTCGGAGCACATGTGCGACGCCGCACGCGACATGACCTGGTACGTGGAGCAGGGCGAGCCGCTCCACCCGGTCGTGCAGCTCGCCCTGGAGGAGACCGAGGAGACGAGCTCCGAGGTGGTCGTGGAGCGCGGGTCCCACGCCGACGGGCACTCCCTCAAAGAGCTGCGTCTCGAGACCGAGACCGGGATGTTCGTGCTCGCCGTCCAGCGAGGCTCCCGGTGGATCTACCGTCCCCGGGCGCGGTTCACCCTCCAGGAGGGCGACCGCCTGATCTCCATCGGTCCCGAAGAGGGCGAGGAGGCGCTCGCGGCACTGACCCGAGCCCCGGTCGTCGCGCACGGCTAGGCCGGGTCCTTGTTCGCCCTTCGGGGCTGGCCTAGCCTCCCCTCATGGAGGCCTTCGTCTACCTGCGCGTGCATCCCGGGAGCATCGTGCCGGTGCGGAACCAACTCACGTCCTCGGCGGTCGCGCGCCGCTCGATCGTGGTGATCGGCGACTGGGACGTCCTCTGCCTCATCGACGGGCCCGATGTGGCCTCGATCGGGACCGGCGTGCTCTCCGAGATCCAGATGATCGAGGGGGTCGACCGCACCTACACGGCGCCGGTGGTCCCGCCCGACCGGCTCGGGGTCGTGGGGTTCGGGGGGCTCCCCACGCCGCAGATCATCCGGGGGGCCTGCTACGTCCACATCGCGGCCGAGCCCGGAGCGGCCGCCGGGCTCTACGAGCGGCTCTCCGAGATCGGCGGGGTCTCCGGAGCCGCCGTGCTCGGTGGCCGATGGGACCTGATCGTCTGTGTGCCGGAGCCGTGGGAGGTGGCGTCGGGGATCGTGCTCGACAAGATCCAGGCCCTCCCGGGCGTCCGGACCACCAGCACGCTCGTCTCCGTGGACTACGAGGAGCCCGAGGAGGATCGCGACCAGTTCAGCTCCTGGTCGTAGACCTCAGGCGAACGGTCGTAGACCTCAGCGGACGGGTCGTCGCCCGGACCCCCGGAGGTAGCGCGAACCGTACGCGCTCCAGCGTGATCAGCGCCTGCTCGACCCGATCGAAGCCTCTGGCAGCGAGCCACTCGATCATGTCCGTCACGAGCCATTCCGGGGCGGAGGCTCCGGACGTGAGGCCGACGACCTCGGCGCCCTCGAGCCAGGCCGGGTCCACCTCGGTCGCGTCGTCGACCAGATACGCAGGGGTCCCCCGCTCCCGGCTGACCTCGGCCAAGCGGTTGGAATTGGAGGAGTTCTTCGAACCGATCACGAGCACGACGTCGGCGAGCCGGGCGACCTCCTTCACCGCATCCTGCCGGTTCTGGGTTGCGTAGCAGATGTCTTCGCGAGGGGGAGCCTCGATCGCCGGGAACCTCGACCGGAGGACATCGACGATCTGGCTGGTCTCGTCCACCGACAACGTCGTCTGGGTGAGGTAGGAGAGCCGGGTGGGGTCGGGGACCTCCACCGTCTGGGCCTCCTCGACCGACTGGACGAGGATGGTGCGCTCCGGGGCCTGTCCGCTGGTCCCCTCGACCTCCTCGTGCCCCGCGTGCCCGATCAGCAGGATCGTGCGGTCGTCGTCGGCGAACCTTCGGGCCTCGAGATGCACCTTGGTGACGAGCGGGCACGTGGCGTCGATCAGCGAGAGCTCGCGGCGCTCCGCATCGGCGTGGACCATGGGGGACGAGCCGTGGGCCGAGAGCACCACCACCGCCCCCTCCGGCACCTCGTCGAGCTCGTCGACGAAGACGGCGCCCTTGTCCTCCAAGCCCCGCACCACGTGGAGGTTGTGGACGATCTGCTTGCGGACGTACACGGGTCCCTCGTGCTGCTCGAGCGCTCGCTCGACGGCGTCGACCGCGCGCTCGACACCGGCGCAGTAGCCACGAGGAGCTGCCAGGAGGACCGTACCCACCCCTTCATCGTACCCAGCGCCGTCCCGTGGGCCGGTCGCCACCCCGGTTGCCGAGTGTCGGTCGGTCGGGCTAGGGTGGTCGCTGTCGGCTTCGGACCGAGTGGCCCGGTCCTCCTGCGCACGACGCGCGCTTCCCACCTTCCCAGGGTGTGTTTCCGCGTGCGCCCGTGCGTGGGAGAGGGTCCTTCGGACCGCGGTCGACACAGGTCACACAGGAGAGGACGAGACCAGGAGGTGATGCGTACACCCGCGACCTAGCGCGGAGGCCGGGTCCGAGGCGGTGTGAGCCGCGGACGGCTCGGCGGGATGTGGCTGCCGGCCATGTTCGCCGCGTGGGTGATCCAGCCCATGACCACGATGATCCGGAACTGCCGCGTCCTCATCGCGGCATCGATCCTGACCGCCGTCATCATGAGCTTCCCCCAAGCCACGAGATCCGAGGCGATGGTGCAGCGCGACCAGACCCGCATCGTCTCGACCAAGATCTGCCCGATCGATTGGCGACAGAGCAGCTGGCACGTGAAGCAGCTCATCCGCTGCGCGGCTTCGCATCACGGCGTGAGCACCGAGACGGCGCTCTACGTCGCCTGGCGCGAATCGCGCTACCGGCCGAGCGCCTACAACGCCGCGGGAGGAGCGGCAGGGATCTACCAGCACCTCCTCAAGTACTGGCCAGACCGAGCTGCGGACTTCGGATTCAAGGACAGGTCCGTTTTCAACGCCCGCGCCAACATCATGGTCACGATGCGCATGGTGAAGGTCTACGGCTGGGACCCCTGGGCTCTCTGAGCTCAGGGCTGCTCGAGGATCGGACCGCCCGGGCGGGCGAGCGATCGGAGCGCCTCCCGCACGTCATCGCGGGAGGTGGCGACGGCGCTCGCCCCGGGCGTGTCCCGGTCCGTCACGATCCGCATCGCGGGGAACCGTTCCCGGACCAGCGAGACGAGCTGCTCGTAGGGACCGAAGGCCACCATCGCGTGCGGGCGCTCGGCATCGATCACGCCCAACGCGTCGGTCTCGCTCGTCGCGCCAGGCGTGAGCTCCCACTCCGCGGTGGTCGTCGCGAGCCGGAGGGCCCGGAGCTCCTCCTCGTCGTCGGCGACGCAGAGCACCTTCACCGCCCGACACACGGCTAGAGCCACCCCCGCTTCCTGAATCCCAGGTACAGCCAGACCGAGGACACGGCCATCAGCCCGAGGGCGAGGGGATAGCCGACGACCCAGCGGAGCTCCGGCATGTGCCGGAAGTTCATCCCGTAGATCCCGGCGACCAAGGTCGGAACGAGGATGATCGCCGCCCACGCCGTCAGCTTCTTCATCACCTCGTTGAGTTGGTGGGCCGACTGCGCCATCCGGATGTCCACGACCGTGGTGAGGATCTCGCGGACGCCGTCGGTGAGCTCGATCGTGCGGAGCAGATGGTCGGTGATGTCCCGGAGGTAGGGGACGAGGGGCGCCGTGACCAGCTCGGAGTCGTCGGCGAGTCGGTCGATCAGCTGGCGCATCGGAACGGCGTGCCGACGGAGCTGCACGGCGTCGCGACGGAGACGGAGGATCTCGAGCTGGAGCGCGGGACCCGCCTCGGACTGACCAGGCTCCGGGTCCGATCGGAAGACCTGGTTCTCGAGCTCATCCGCACGATCCTCCAGCTCCTCGACCACCTCGAGGTAGCCGTCCACGATCTCATCGGCGATCGCATAGAGCGCCGAGGCCGTGCCGGGCGCGAGCGTGCACACGATCGGCCACCGCAGCTTCGCCTTCGCGAGGTCGAACGCCGGCGCGAACCGGAGGGTGACGAGGAACCGAGGCGAGGCGAAGACGAACAACTCGGATCCCGCGAGGCCGTCGGGCCCCACGGCGATGGAGCGGAAGACGGCGAAAGCATGGCCGGGATACAGGTCGAGCTTGGGACGCTGGTTGCGGTGCCGGACGTCCTCGACCGCGAGGTCGTGCAGATCCAGCTGACGCTGGATCTCCGCGACGGCGTCGTGATCCGGATCGACGGCATCGACCCAGACCCACGCTCCGTCATCGAGGCCGGAGACGGTGCTCCGGAGATCAGCGACGGGCACCTCGCCGGACTCGATCGCCCCGTCCCGGACGACACGCGCCTCCATCCTCGGAGCGTAACCGGCGCCGACCGGAACCGACGGACCTGCCGTCATCCGGCGGCTCGAGGGCTAGCCTGGTGCGCGTCCGGCGAGAAGAGGAGGCAGATGGCGACGCGGCGTGAGACCCCGTGGACCAATCCGATCCTGACGCAGCAAGCCGAGGAGCGCGCGAAGAAGGTTCAGAACCGTATCGCCGACGCCGTCACCCGCTTCGCCGGCTCGATGCCGTTCGTGTACCTGCACGTCGTCTGGTTCGCCTTGTGGATCGCCCTCCGTGTGGAGGCGTTCCCGTTCGGCCTCCTGACGATGATCGTGTCCCTCGAGGCGATCTTCCTGTCGACGTTCGTGATGATCAGCCAGAACCGGGCGGACGCGAAGCGCGAGGCGCTCGCGGAGCATCAGTGGCAGCTCGTGCAGGCCGAGGAGAAGCAGAACGAGGAGCTGCTCTCCGTGTCGAAGCAGATCCTCGACCTCGCGAAGGAGATCCACCGGATGACCGACGCGAAGCCGTCAACGGCCTGACCCCCTCTTCGGTCGTGTCGGCAGGGCGCCGCTAGGAGATGACGGAGAAGCCCTTCTCCAGGACGTAGCCGAGGATCGCGCAGCTCGGCCACGTGAGCACCCAGGCGGCGACGACCTGCCCGGCGACCCCCCAACGAACGGCGGAGAACCGCTTCGTCGCGCCCACGCCCATGATCGCCGAGCCGATCGCGTGGGTCGTCGAGACCGGGATCCCGAGCCGCGCCGCGAGCGTGATCACGGTGGCCGCCCCTGTTTCGGCGGCGAACCCCTGTACCGGCTCCAGGTGGGTCATCCGCATGCCCAACGTTCGAACGACCCGCCACCCTCCGATCATCGTGCCGAGCCCCATCACGAGCCCCGCGGAGAGGACGATCCATGGGGCGATCGTGAGCTCACCCACGTTGCCGGCCGTCCCTGCCTCGTTGAGGGCGATCGTGAGGGCGATGATCCCCATCGTCTTCTGGGCGTCGTTCGTCCCATGACTGAAGGCCATGAACGCCGCGGACAGGATCTGCCCCTTGCCGAAGACCTTCCGGACCGTGGCCCTGCGTACGCGCGCGAAGACCCGATAGATCAGCACCATCAGGACGAAACCGAGCAGGAATCCCCCCAGAGGCGATGAGACGAGTCCGATCAGCGATGCGTTCGTCCCCTCGCTCTCGAGCGCCTCGAACCCTCCCGATGCGAACCCGGCGCCGAGCAGCCCGGCGACGAGGGCGTGGGACTCGCTGGAGGGCAGACCGTAGAACTGAGCTGCGAGTGCCCAGAGCGTGGCTGCCAGCACCGCGGCCGCGACGGTCTCGAGGCCGACGAAGTCGGGATCCACGATCCCTTCGGCGATCGTCTTCGCGACCGCGGTCCCAACGACGAGCGCGCCGACGACGTTCAGCACGCCGGCCATCAGCACGGCGTGATGCGGTCGCATCACCCGCGTCGAGACGACGGTGGCGATCGAGTTCGGGGCATCGGTCCACCCGTTGGCGAACTCGAACAGATAGGCGAGGACGAGGACGAACCAGACCATCAGGCGTTCTTCAACGCGATCGCCTCGAGCATGTTGGACACGTCCTCGAGCTGGTCGATGGCTCCTTCCGTTTCGTCGATGACGTCCCGCCACTTCAGGACGTCCATCGCCTTGTACTCGCCGCCGAAGAGTCCGGCGATGGCCCGCCGGTAGACCCGGTCCCCTTCGTTCTCGAGTCGATTGACCTCGACCCAGTACCGTTCGAGCTCCTTGAACTTCGGGAGCGTCTCGAGAGCCTCGCGCGTCACCCTGCAGGTCTGCACCAGGATGTCGGCCTGCGCCTTCATCTCGGGCAGCGGCTGCTCGATCTTGTGGAGGACGAACAGATCCGCGGCCGCCTCGATGTGGTCGAGCACGTCGTCCAGACCTGAGGCGAGCCGGTGGATGTCTTCGTGGTCGAGTGGCGTCACGAAGACGGTGTTCAACCGCTTCATGATCTCGTGCGTGACCTCGTCGCCCTCGTGTTCCAGGTCCTTCAGTCGGTCGGCCTTCCGCGTCACGTCCTGATAGTCCACGACGAGGTCCTGGTACGCGGCCGCCCCCTCCTCCACCTTGACCGCCAGGTTCACGAACATCTCGTAGAAGCTCTCGTCACGGGGGACGAGCCGGAATCGCAACTTCGGCATCCAGGAGCCCTTTCGCTCGACGGCCGGAGGCTGGATATCACGCGGGCGGCCGGGACCGCAACAGGCGCCGGCGATCAGTCGAGGAACCGGTACCCGAGACCGCGCACTGTCACCAGATGCGCCGGCCGGTGCGGATCTTCCTCGATCTTCTGTCGAAGCCTCTTGACGTGCACGTCGAGGGTCTTCGTGTCGCCGAAGTAGTCGCCACCCCACACCTCGGCGATCAGGTGATCGCGGGTGAGCAGCCTCCCCTTCAGCCGCAGCAGCATCTCGAGGAGCGCGAACTCCTTCGGAGGGATCGCGGTCAGCTCCCCCCTGATCCGAACCTCGTGGCGGATGGGGTCGAGCTCCACCGGACCGCCGGTGAACGTCGCGCTCGCCGGCGATCCGCCCGTCATGTCCTCTCGGCGGAGGTGCGCGCGCACCCGCGAGACGAGCTCCCGGACGGAGAACGGCTTCGTGACGTAGTCATCTGCACCGAGCTCGAGCCCGGAGACCTTGTCGGCCTCAGAGTCTTTCGCGGTGACCATGATGATGGGGACGTTCGAGATCTGCCTCGATCTGCCGGCAGACATCGAGGCCCGAGAGCTCGGGCAGCATGAGGTCGAGGATCACGAGCGAGGGATCGTCCGTCCGGAACCGGTCCAGGGCGCGACGCCCGTCCGACGCCACCGCGACCGCGTATCCCTCCCGCTCGAGGTTGTACCGCACCGTATCGGCGAGCGCCGCTTCATCCTCGACGATCAAGATCCGCGCCTGTGCACCGCTGGACGTCACGCCGGTCTTCCGGCCTCGGGGACGTCGTGGGATGCGTCGGTGAACTCCCGGAACTCACCGGTGATCAGGAACCCGACCTGCTCGGCGATGTCCACGGCGTTGTCGCCGACCCGCTCGAGCGCGCGAGCGGCAAGATTCATGTGCAGACCCCACTCCAACGCTCGGGGATCGTCCGCAAGCTTCAGCGCTTCGAGGTGGGTGGCTCGGTTGAGTCGATCGACGGGGTCATCCATCGTGGGCAACCGGAGGCAGAGCTCGAGGTCCCGCGTGCGGAACGCCTCCATCACGCTTCGGATCATCGTCACGACATGGGAACCCATCTCGTCGAGCTGCTGCAGCAGGCTCTGACTCGTCGGGAGGTCCTGTGTCACCAGGTGGAGCTTGGCGATCGTGACGGCCTGATCGCCGATCCGTTCCAGGTGGAGGCAGCTGTGAAGGACGGCCGATACGAGCCGCAGCTGGGTGGCGACCGGCGACTGCAGCGCGAGCATCTCCAACACCCCGTTGTCGATGCGCAGGTACAGCTCGTCGATGGGATCGTCGTCCCGGATCACGATCTCGGCGGCGGCACTATCTCGCTGCACCAGCGCCGCCACGGCGCGCCGGACGGCCGTGGATGCGAGCTCTCCCATCGAGAGCAGCTCGAGCTCCACCCGTTCGAGCTGTTCGTGGAAGTGCTCTCGCGTCATCCGAACCTCCCCGTGACGTAGTCCTCCGTTCGGCGGTCCGACGGATTCGTGAAGATCGACTCGGTCCTGTCGAATTCAACGATGTGGCCCGTCCGTTGGCCTTCTGGGCTGACATCGACCGTGAAGAAGGCGGTGCGATCCGAGACGCGCGCTGCCTGCTGCATGTTGTGCGTCACGATCACGATCGTGTACTCGGAGACGAGGTCCCTCATCAGATCCTCGATCCGCGACGTGGCGATCGGGTCGAGGGAGGAACATGGCTCGTCCATCAAGATCACGTCGGGGCGGGTGGCGATGGCCCGCGCGATGCAGAGGCGCTGCTGCTGTCCTCCCGACAGCGCGAGTGCGGACTCCTTCAGCTTCCCGCTCACCTCGTCCCAGAGGGCGGCACGCCGGAGGGACTCCTCGACCAGCTCGTCCATGTCACCGCGGAACCCTGCGATCCGCGGGCCGAAGGCGACGTTGTCGTAGATCGACTTGGGGAACGGGTTGGGCTTCTGGAACACCATCCCGATCCTCCTGCGGACCTCGACCGCGTCGACCTGCTCGTCGTAGAGATCGACCCCGTGATACAGGATCGTGCCGTCCACCCGGGCCCCTTCGATCAGGTCGTTCATCCTGTTGAGGCATCGGAGGAACGTGGTCTTCCCGCACCCCGAAGGCCCGATCAGCGCGGTGATCTCGTTCCGTCCGATCGGCATCGTGATGTCACGGATCGCCCGGAACGCGCCGTAGGACACCGACACCCCCCGGACGTCGAACACCGGCTCCTGATCGATCTCCACGACCTCATCATCCGATGTTCGGCGCACGGACAGCCGAGGCTGCACGGAGCCGTGAGGGCCGACGGCGCGCGTCATGCGGGAGATCTCCACCCGATCACCACCTCCGTTCATACCGATTCCTCAGGAGGATCGCCGAGAGGTTCACCACCAGGATCACCGCCAACAGGACCACGATGGCGGCCGCCGTCAGCTGGGCCCACTCCTCACCGGGCTGCCGGGACCACGAGAAGATGATCGTCGGGAGAGCCGTGTAGCGACCCTGGAGCGTGTCGACGAGGTTCTCGGAGCCGCCCGGGCTCAGGTAGCCGGTCACCGCTCCGACGAGCAACAGCGGTGCGGTCTCGCCGAACGCCCTGGCGAGCGCCAGGATCCCACCCGTGAACATCCCCGGCGCGGCGTACGGCAGCACGTGACTCCGGATCACCTCCCATCGCGTGGCGCCGACGCCGTACGCGGCCTCTCGGATCCCCCGCGGGACGGTCCGCAGAGCCTCCATCGTGATGATGATCATGAACGGCATCACGAGGACCGCGAGCGTAAGCCCCCCGGAGATGTAGCTCAGACCGGACGACTCGGGGCCGGTCACGCCGCGGAGGACCTGCGCGAACACCACCACGCCGAGGATCCCGTACACGATCGAGGGCACGCCGGCGAGGTTCCGGATGTTCGCCACGATCACCTGGTTCACGCGGGAAGTTCTCGCGTACTCCTGGAGGTACACGGCCGCGGCGATCCCGAGCGGGACTGCGACGAGCCCGACGAACGCGATCAGGATCAGCGAGCCGATCAGGCCCTGCCGGACGCCGGCCCGGCCCTCGAAATGCGACAGGTTGTCGCCCAGGAAGCCCACGCCACGCTCCGAGAGGATGGGCCAGGCGTCGGCGACAACGGATCCGAGCAGGACGAGGAGGATCAGGAGGGAGAGGAGGAGCGTGAGGAGGAGGGCGCCGGAGAAGATCCGTCCTCCGACATCGCGCCGGTTCCCTCGAAGGGCGAGCTCCACCGTCGAGCGGGTCGCCGCACTCGCCGTGAGCGCCATCAGTGGAACCTCCGAACACGACGCACGAATCGCTCGCTGGCGACGTTCAACAGGAACGTGAACAGGAACAGGACCAAGCCCACGACGTAGAGCACCTCGAAGGCGTTGAGCCCGGAGCCGGCCGTCTTCACCTGGTCGGATCCGATCGCGAGCGACGCGATCGCGGCAGTGAGGGTCTGGTTCGGCTCGAGCGGATCCAGGGTACGGCTCGCGTTGCCCGTGGCTCCCGCGGCGATCGCGACCACCATCGTCTCGCCGAGCGCGCGAGAGATCCCGAGGATCAGCGCAGCGACGATCCCGGAGATGGCGGCCGGGAACACGACGCGGAGCGTCACGGTTCGGGGGCGCGCGCCGATCCCGTAGGCGGCTTCGCGGAGCGCGCCGGGCACGGCGTACATAGCGTCCTCTGCCACCGATGCCACCAACGGCAGCGTCAGGATCCCCACCCCGATCCCGGCGGCCATCATCGTGAACGAGTGGGTCCCACCGAACAGCCCTTGCACGAGGACCGGATTGATGACCGTCAGCGCGAAGAAGCCGATCACCACACTCGGGATGCCCGCGAGGGTCTCGAGGATCGGCTTCAGGATCCGCCGAGCCCTCGGTCGCGCGTACTCGGCGAGGTAGATCGCCGCGCCCAGACCGAGCGGTGTCGCCACGAGCATCGCGATCCCCGTGACGACCAGCGACCCGAGGAACAGCGACACGAGATCGAACTGCCCCTGGCGGGGGCGCCATGTCCCGGACCAGAGTTCCTGCAGGTCGACGTCCGCGAGGAAGTCGAGGGCCCGGAAGAGCAGGGCGAGGACGATCCCGACGCTGACCAGGATCGAGAGGCCCGCTGCCGCCGCGAGGAGCCCGTGGATCACCGTCTCCTTGCGCCGCCGCCGCGGGTTCCCGCGCAGGGAGGACAGGACGCCGTCCCGGGGGCCGGTCGCGACGGTGGCCATCGGATCGGAGCCTATCGCCACGGTGCCGGGGGATGAGCGCCGCTACCGCGGCGTTCATCCCGTCGCCGACCGTCGATCACGAGACCGCCGACGCCCACGCGGTCCGGGTGGCATCCTGACGATCCACGGGCAACGGGATGTATCGAGCCTCCTCGACCACGGCGCCCAAGCCCTCCTCCGTCAGGTAGTAGTCGATGTACGCCTTCACGGCCTCTTCCTCCGCAGCCGTTTCGACGTTGGGATAGATGTACAGGGAGCGCGACAGGGGGTAGCTCCCGTCGGCGATCGTCTCGGTCGTCGGCACGATGCACCCGTCACCCGCGTCGATGCCCACCTCCCGGACCTGGTCCCCGGCCTCTTCCGCGAACGCGAATCCCACGAACCCGATGGCATTGGGGCTTCCCTCCATCGCCTGGATGATCACGTTGTCGTTCCCGGAGGACTGGTAGTCGCCTCGCAACGCCTCCGCATCCTCTTCGGCGACCCCGTTGCCCACGGCGAGATCCGGGATGCCCGAGAGCTCGATGAACGCGTCGTACGTGCCCGATTCATCGCCGGGCGCCGTGATCTCGAGGTCCTGTGCCGGGAGGTCTCCCGTCCCGCCCACCTGGGCAGAGAGCGCGTTCGCATCGGAGGTGGAGTCGATCCCCGCTGACGCCGGTCCGAAGATCGCGTAGAGGTCCGCGCTCGAGAGGCACTCGATCTGGCTCGCCGCATTCACCATCACCGTGATGCCGTCGAGGGCCACCTCGAGCTCCTGGTACTCGACCCCGGCGCTCTCACAGGCAGCGATCTCCTCCTCGTCGATCTGCCGTGACGCGTCGGAGATATCCGTCTCACCCTGGCAGAAGAGCTCGAACCCATCCCCTGTCCCGGGTCCGTCGACGGAGATCTCGACGTCCGGGTTGCTCTCGTTGAAGAGCTCCGCCACCAGTGAGGAGATCGGCTCGACGGTCGACGACCCGGAGATCGCGATCGATCCGGTGAGCCCCTGGGGAACGTCCCCGTCTCCTCCGTCACCACCACATGCCGCTGCGACGATCGCGAGCGTCACGACACCTGCCACCATGGCCACGCGCGGCTTCCACCCCACCATCCGTCTCCCCCTTGTCGGCTCGGCCCCGGATCCGGGCGCCGTCGCGATGCTAGGTGTGACGGTTGACGGGACCGTGGCTCCCGGATGAACGGCAGATGAACCATCCCGGAGCCAAAGGCCCCGATCCGCGTGCGGCGGCTCGCGGGGTGGCCTTCAGGTGAACGATGTGAGAACCGCCTCGGCGAGCGCGCACGCGCGCCTACACTGCCGCCCGTGGAGATCGCGGCGATCGTGGGAGCGGCCGCCGCTGTCTCGGTCGCCGCCGGCGCGGCGATCGGGTGGCGCCGGGCGGTCCTTTCGGCATCGCGCCAGAGCCAGCGAGCCGATCGGGCGGAAGCGACCACGGTGGAGCAGCTGGCCGGCGCACGCGAGGAGCGCGAGGTCCGCGACTTGGTCCTGTCGACGATGGAGGACGGCATCCTGTTGATCGGGCGGGACGGTGCGGTGGTCTTCTCGAACGCAGCGGTCGGCCAACTCTTGCTCCCCGAACCCACCTCTGTCGAGACCGTGCTTCCGCTCGCGCTCCGCGCGGCGATCGAGGATTCGCGCGAAGGCGACGCGCCCACGTCGGTCCTTGTCGAGACGGGCGTCCCGCCTCGATGGCTCCGCGGGACCGTTACCCCCACGGCGGACGGAGCTACCCTCGTCGTCGTCCGGGACGTCACCCGGCAACGACGCCTCGAGTCGGTACGAAGGGACTTCGTCGCGAACGCTTCGCACGAGCTGAAGACGCCCGCCGCGACCATCCAGGTGACGGCCGAAACCCTGCTCCGGGCAACGAGGGAGGACCCGGAAGCGATCCCCCACTTCGCGTCGCAACTGGAGCGGGAAGCCGTACGGCTCTCCAGGATCGTCGCCGACCTGCTCGACCTCTCGAGGCTCGAATCCGGAAGCGCGCTCGACGATCTCGTCTCGCTCGGGACCGTCGTCCGGGAGGAGATCCAGCGCCTCGACGCATCGGCGCAGCGAGCCGGCGTGGCGCTCGAGGGTGTGGCGGCCGACGTGCCACCCGTGCGGGGATCCAGGGCGATCTCGCGTTACTCGTCCGGAACCTCGTGGACAACGCGATCCGTTACAGCCAGGAAGGGGGACACGTCCGGGTCGAGGTGGAGACCATGGACGGCGAGGTGCTCCTCCGGGTGAGCGACTCAGGTGTGGGGATCCCTTCCAAGGACGTGCCGAGGATCTTCGAGCGCTTCTACCGCGTGGATCGCGCGCGCTCGCGAGAGACCGGAGGGACGGGGCTCGGCCTCGCGATCGTGAAGCATGTGACGGAGAACCACTCAGGAAGGATCCATGTCGAGAGCGAGCTGGGGAGCGGGACGACGTTCCTGGTCACGTTCCCGGCGTCGCCGACCGGCTGAGCAGCCCTCCCGCTCGGTCCTCGTATGCTCCCCGACGCCATGACCACCCTCTTCCTCGTCCGTCACGGCCTCACGGCCGTGACGGGATCGCGCCTGTACGGCCGCACGAAGGGGATCCACCTGGACGAGCGCGGCCACCGGCAGGCGGCCGCGCTCGTCGAGCGGTTCGCGGGCGTTCGGCTCAGCGCGATCTACTCGAGCCCCCTCGAACGCTGCGTCGAGACACTGGAGCCACTCGCGACGGCCCGCCGGCTCGAGATGCGCACCTCCGATGCGCTGATCGAGATGGACGCGGGCGATTGGACGGGCCGTACCCTACCGTCCCTCAGGCGCACGAAGCTCTGGGACACGGTGCAGCGCAGCCCGTCTCGCTTCCAGTTCCCTTCCGGCGAGAGCTTCGTGGACGCAGAAGCACGCCTCCTCGACGAGATCGAACGGATCGTTGCACGACACCCTCGCGGCCGTGTCGTCGTCGGTACCCACGGTGATCTCGTCGGGATGCTCGTGTCCCACTACGCGGGCGCGCACCTCGACCAGTTCCAACGAGTCACGGTGGATACCGCCTCCGTGTCCGTGGTGCACCTCGGCGCCGGCCTTCCCCGGATCTTGTTGGTGAACGACACCGGAAGCCTCCTACGGTTCGCGCCTGCGCCCCGGAAGGGCGGGAAGGCTTCTCCTCGGGCCCGGGCACGCACCGGCGGCGGCGGCGGAGGGGTCGCTCACAAGGGGAAGCTGCGAGGATAGGTCGATGGACCTGGGACCGGTCGATCGCATCACCACAGACGCCGTCGGAGAGCCGGGAGCCCGTGTCTTCTACATCCAGGCACGGGCGGGTCTCGAGCTCGTCACCGTGATCGTGGAGAAGCAACAGGTGCAGCTGCTGGCCGCCTCCGTGCTCGAGCTGTTGGAGGACGTCCCCAGCGCCGAGCTGGTCACGGAGCTCGGGACCGGGACCGCCGGAGCGCCCGCCCCGGAGGGATCGGCGATGTCCCTCGAGGAGCCGATCGATCCGCGCTGGCGAGCAGGCCGCCTGTCGATCGGCTTCGACCAGGATCGCGACCTCTTCCTCTTGGAGGTCGAGGAGTTCCGGCCCGATCCCGAGGGGCTGGACGAGGACGATCCGGGGTCGGTGCTCGGAGCGGAGGTGGGAGCGGAGCCGGAATCGATCCGCATCTGGGCCTCGCCCGCCCAGATGCTGGCGCTCTCGCGGCATGGAGCGGAGGTCGCCGCCCGGGGACGGCCGACGTGCCAGTTCTGCGGCAACCCGATCGACGCGGAGGGCCACGCGTGTCCCGCGATGAACGGGCACTCGAAGCGGGATTGAGCGACCCCGCCGTCCCTCGCGTCCTGGGCGCCGGCGAGCTCGAGGTGCTCGGTCGGCTGCCGAACGCGTCGAACCACACGTTCCTCGCTCGTGCCAGGGGCGCCGACGAGGAGCTCCTCGCCGTCTACAAGCCCCGTCGCGGCGAGGCGCCGTTATGGGACTTCCCGGAAGGGACGCTCTGCGCCCGCGAGGTGGCGGCCTACGTGGTCTCGCGAGCCCTGGGCTGGCCGAACGTGCCCGCCACCGTCCTCCGTGACGGGCCCTACGGGGTGGGCTCGGTGCAGCGGTTCGTCCCGCACGATCCCGAGGAGCACTACTTCACCCTCGCCGAGCGGTTCCCGGAGGAGTTCCGCCGCGTCGCTGCCTTCGACATGGTCGTCAACAACGCGGACCGGAAATCGGGGCATTGCCTGCTGGGAGAGGATGGCCGGGTCTTCCTGGTGGATCACGGGGTGTGCTTCAGCGACGAGCCGAAGCTCCGAACGGTGATCTGGGACTTCATCGGCGACCCGCTCGAGGACGGGGCCAGAGCCGACGTGCGCCGCCTGGCCGGCGAGATCCGCCGCGGACACGTGCGCGACGAGCTCGCCAACCTCCTCGCGGAGGCGGAGCTCGATGCACTGGCGGTCCGCGCGGAGACGGTGGCCGCGACGGAACGGTTCCCGGAGCCGGGACCGGATCGCCCGTTCCCGTGGCCTCCGATCTAGAGCCGATGGCGCACGCGAGCTCGGCGCTATGGCGCACCACCACCGAGACCCCGCTCGGCCCGTTCACGATCCTCCTGGGCGATGCCGGCGTGGTGCGCACGCACTTCGGCGAGGACGACGACCCCGACGATGACCTCGACGCCGTGGAGGACCCGCGAAGGACCGCGCCGATCCGCCGCGAGGTCGACGCCTACTTCCGCGGCTCGCTGCGAGCGTTCGAGACGCCGGCCGACCTCTCGGCGATCGGAGAGGGCTTCATCCGGCGGGTGCTGGAGATGGTCCGGACGATCCCCTACGGCGAGCTCTGGACCTACGGTGACGTGGCCACGGGCGTCGGCGCCGCTCGCGCCGGCCGGGCGGCGGGAAGCGCCCTCGCGCGCTCCCCGATCGAGCTGTTCGTCCCCTGTCACCGGGTGGTCCGCGCCGGACCGAGCCTCGGGAGCTACGGGCGCCACGACGACCGGCGGCGGTTCCTCCTGCTGCTCGAGGGAGCTCTCCCCGGTCCTTCTCCCCGGCCGTGAGAAGGTGGAAGCGATGATCGCTCGAGCCCTCCTGTCGGTCCTGATCGTTGTGAATGGCGGCGGCCTGCTCCGATGCGCCCCAGGACGGGAGCGATGACCTCGGCACGAACTACTCGGCCCAGATGGCGAGCACCTGGCACTGGATGCGGCGACCCCCAGCGCGTGCGAGATCGGCATCTTCGGCAGCAGCGCCGAGGGTGTCCGGCTCGTCACCGGCGGCAGCATCGACCTCGCGTTCGACTACCTCGGCACCGACGGGAGCGGCGAGCCCGCTGCAGGCCCGACCGCGACCGCGGACGTTCCTCCCGGTCCCCGGGAGTGGCCCGGCCGGCGGCGCTCCCACGCTCTCCACCGGCAACGGCGTCTACGAGGCCGAGGCGTCGTGTTCGACCGACGCGGGACCTTGGCGCGTCATGGTCACCGCCGACATCGACGGCGTCGGCCGACGGCTGGACGGCAACCTTCGCGGTCGCCGAGGAATCGGCGATCCCTGCCCCCGGCGACCCCGCCCCGAGGACCGAGAACCTGACGATCGACTCGAAGGTCCGGAAAGGGGCGATCGACTCCAGGGCGGACGGCGGCGGTGAGGTCCCCGATTCCGAGCTCCACCGCTGGACGGTCGCCGACGCGATCGACCAGGGGCGCCCGGCCCTCGTGCTCATCGGGACGCCTGCCTACTGCACGAGTCGCTTCTGCGGCCCCGAGGTCGACGAGCTCGCGCGGCTGGCCGAAGCCTTCCCCGACCGGGCCGTCTACATCCACATCGAGGTGTGGAAGGAATACAAGCCGCCCGAGGCCCAGGTCGTGAACCAGGCCGCCGCGGACTGGCTCCTTCGCGAGCTGCCCGACGGAACCCCGGAGATGACCGAGCCGTGGCTCTACCTGATCGGCGCGGACGGGATCATCGTTGACCGATGGGGCTCGCTGTTCGACTCCGCGGACGTCGAAGCCGCCCTCGAGGCGCTCCCGCCGATGGACGCCTAGCTTCGTTCCACCGCCCCCCACGTACGATTGCCCGGTGGAACAGACGCCCACGATGCCCCCGCCGCCCATCCGGGAACGGTGCTACCGGCACCCCGACGTCGAGACCGGCGTGCACTGCACACGGTGTGGCCGACCCATCTGCCCCGACTGCATGATCCCCGCGCCGGTCGGTCACCAGTGCCCGGAGTGCGTGGCCGAGGCACGGCGCGAGTATCGGCGCGGCCCGGGCCGCCAGATCGCGGTGGCGAACGTGAAGTCGACGTCGGTCACGAAGCTCGTGCTGATCGCGATCGCGATCGGGTACGTCTGGGAGCTCGTCATCGCGGGGGGGCCGGGCTCGCTGTTCCAGGGACCCACCGGACAGGCCCTGATCGACGCAGGAGCACTCGTGCCGTTCACCGGGACGAACGGCGCGCAGCTCGTCGGCGGGATCGTGGGAGGCGAGTGGTGGCGGCTCCTCAGCTCGATCTTCCTCCACGCCGGCGTGATCCACCTGGGGCTCAACGCCTACGTCCTGTGGATCTTCGGCACCACGATCGAGCGGGACATCGGCCGCTTCTCCACGCTCGCGGTGTTCCTGGTCACCGGCGTCTTCGCGGGTGCGACGTCCTTCGCGTTCGCCTCCAGGTTCAGTGTCGCGGTCGGCGCATCAGGTGCGATCTTCGGGCTCGTGGGTGCCTTCGTTGCGTACAACTACCTCCGCCGGAGCCACGTGATGGCGCAAGCGAGGCTCCGCTCCGCCCTCTCGATGCTCCTCATCAACCTGGTGATCGGCTTCTCGATCCCCGTGATCGACTGGCGGGCCCACGTCGGAGGACTCGTCGCCGGCCTCGTCGCGGGCTTCGCGGTCGATCCATCCCGGCCTGCGGCGATCCGTCGGGTCGCGGCCGCCGGCGGCCTGGTGGCGTTGCTCGTGGTCGCAGCGGCGCTCGTCGCCTACCGGAGCGCGCAGATCACCGCGGATTCCGTCGATCCTGTTCCCGGGTTGACCCGACGCGCTCAGGGCGAAGTGTCGACGCTCCCGCGCTCGGTGAGCCCGTAGAGGTACCCCTGTCGCGTGCCGAGGTAGATCCAGCCCCGCCAGACGGCCGGCGTCGATTCGATGCAGTCGCTGAAGTGCAGCTTCCAGAGCAGCACCGGATCCGCCTCGGGCTCCGATACGTCCCATGCCCACAGGTCCCCCGCACAATCGCCCTGGATCAGCACGCCGTCCACGACGACCGGCGAGCCGATCGCCGGGGCGCCGATCTGTCGCTCCCAGCGGATGTCGCCGGTTCCCCGCTCCACGGCGAGCACGCGGCCCGCGGCCGTCGTGAAGTACACGAGATCCCCGTAGAGAGCCGGCGTCGACCAGCTGCCACCGGCACCCTCGAAGCCGATCTCCCGGGCGTCGATCGACCACACGAGCGGATCGCTCGGACGCGACGGGTCGAGCTTCATCAGCTGGCCCACCTCGGTGCTCCGCTCCTCGAACCGCTGATACTCGCTGGCCACGTAGAGATCGCCGGCGTCGTCGATCACGACCGTGGCATCGGTGTCGTCGCCGGTCCAGAACCGGAACACGCGCTCGAGCTCGGAGCCGCCGGCCAGCACGTCGGAGACGTCCCAGCCCTGCACCAGACCGCCCGAGTTCGCGAAGTAGAGGACCCCTTCGTGGAGGGAGACCGAGTTCTCGATCGAGACCTCGGTATCGCCGAGCGCTCGGAGGAGCTCGTCGTCGAACCCCGGGACGGTCGCCACGACCTCGGGATCGACCGTGACCAGCCCGAGCTCGTCGTAGTCGCGATGCAGACGGATCACGTAGAGCCACCCGTTCTCACCGCCCTCGAACAGGACGTCGTCCACGACCAGCGCGGCGCCGTCCCAGTCGTCGTTGCGGAGCGGCCGGTCGACGCTCGTGGCGCCATCGATCGACCAGAGCACGAGGGGCTCGCCGCGAGCGTGGCGATCCGTCGCCACGATCCGGAATCGGCCATCGCGCGAGCCCACGTAGTAGAGCGGGAACCCGTCCGGGTCCGTCGTCGCCGAGCCCTTCGCGAGGTCGCGGGTCGCGAGCGGTTGCCGCAGCGGGAGGCCCGTGAGCCCGTCCAGGAAGTGATACATGCCGTCGTAGGCGCCCTCGCGGACCTCGATCGAGCCGTCCTCGCCCACCACGACGTTCGGCTGCCCCGTCCAGCCGGTCCCGCACCACTCGCTCCGCTCGATGCCCACGAAGGACACCGAGCAGAGCCGGGTCGAGGGAGCGCGCCACCCGATCACGGGATCCAGCGGAACGGGCCCCTCGCCGTAGTAGCTGCGCGCCGCGTTGCCCCGGAACGTGACCAGACCCTCGAACGCCGTGTTGATCGGTGCGGCACCCTCCGGCGGCGAATCGTTCTTGAGCGGGCCGCCGCGGTGCTGCTCGTCCTCGACCTGGGACACGATGAACGCGATCAGCAGGACGGCGACCCCGATCACGAGGGCGCCCGAGATGATCGGAAGGACGGGGAACCTCTTCGTCACCGGCGCCCGGGACGTCGCACGACTCGCACGGGCCACCGACCCATGCTAAGCCGTCAGACCGGTTCCCCCGCGGAGCGGTAGGAGCCGAGGATCTTCAGGAGGGACGTGTGCTCCCGGACCTCCTTGAGAGCGGACTCCACCTCGGGATCGTCGACCGCCGCCATGAAGTCCACGTACATCAGATACTCGAAGGCCGCCCCGTGCCGAGGTCGCGACTCCAGCTTGTGGAGGTTGATCCCACGCGCCGCGAACGGCTCCAGCGCTCCAAGGAGCGACCCCGGCTCGTCGAGCACCGCCATCACCATCGACGTCTTGTCCGCAGGGCCGAACCCGGGATCGGTCCCGCCGATCACCGCGAACTTCGTGAAGTTCTCCTTCTCGGTCTGGATGCGCTCCGCCAGCACGATCAGGCCGGCGAGCCCGGCGGCATCCACGCTCGCGATCGCGGCGTCCGCGGGGTCGTTCGTCTCCGCGATCTTCCGGGCGGCACCCGCGGTGTCGTGCTCGGGAACCGGCTCGATCCGCATGGAGGTCAGGAAGTCCTCGCACTGCGCGAGGGCCTGCCAATGGGAGTGCGCCCGGCGCACGTCTTCCAGACGCGCGCCCGGCACACCGAGGAGGGCGTGGTCGACCCGCACGATGGACTCCCCCACGATCTGGAGCAGGCTGGTGTTGGAGAGCAGCTCGTAGGTCTCGTTCACGGAGCCCGCTTGCGAGTTCTCGAGGGGAACGACGCCGAAGGACGCCTCGCCGCTCGTGACCCGGGAGAACGCGTGCCGCACGGTGTCGCACGGGAGGGGCTCCGCGTCGGCGAATAATGAGCGGACCGCCCGTTCGCTGTACGCGCCGGGCTCTCCCTGGTAGGCGACCTTCATGCCGCGGGAGGCTAACGGGTCGGCGGGCGAGCCGACAGCCCGCTCACGCGTTGATGAACTGTTCCCAGATCTGGATCGCGCCCGGCCCGACGATCACGACGAACAGCGCGGGCAGGATGCACAGGATCAGCGGGAACACGATCTTCACGGGCGTCTGCTGCGCCTTCGCCTCGGCCGCCTGTCGCCGCTTGATCCGCAGCTGCTGCGCCTGGGTCCGCAGGACGCTGGCGATCGAGACGCCGAAGACGTCGGCCTGGATCATCGCCAGCGCGAACGCGTTCAGCTCTTCGACGTCGGTGCGCTCGGCGAGGTTGCGGAACGCGTCGCCTCGCGGCACGCCCAGCTGGATCTCCTGGAGCATCCGAGCGAACTCGGAGGAGAGGATGCCGGGCACGTTCTGCACGACCTGCGCGATCGCGGCGTTCAGCGAGAGTCCCGCCTCCACGCTGATCGTCAGGAGGTCGAGGGTGTCCGAGAGCGTGCGGAGGATCTCCTTCTGCCGCTCGTCGACGCGCCGGTTCAACACGGAGTCGGGCGCAACGAACCCGACGAATCCCAGCAACCCGAACAGCACGATCCGGATGAACGGGGTGACGTCCCCGATGACGGACGCCACGACCAACGCCAAGACGATCCCGGAGACCAGTCCGATGATCTTGAACGCGAGGACGCGCTCCGCGTCCCATCCCGCGGGCGTTCCTGCCAACAAGAGCTTGCGAGCGAGGCGATCTCGCGCATCGATCGGTGTGACGCGTCGAGCCACCCTCGTGGCGCCGGCGACCACCGGCACGATGATCCGGGCGCCGAAGCTCTCGGACAGATGTTGCTCCCGGAGGTTCACGTTCTCGCTCGACGTGCCCGCGACCTGCGATTCGAGCATCCGAACGGCCCGACGGCGCTCGGACTGGCTCAGGTCGAAGAAGATGCCGAAGAGCACGATGGCTCCGGCGACGCATCCGACAGCGAGTACCAACCAGACCTCAGACATCGATATCCACGATCTTTCTCATCCAGAGGATCCCGAGGACCATGAGGACCCCGCCAGTGCCCAACATGATCAGGCCGACCTGTGTGGTGAAGAGCAACGAGATGTACTCCGGGTTGACGGCGAACATGTAGAGGGCGATCCCGAACGGGAGGATCGCCAGGACCCAGGCGGAGAGCCTGCCCTCGGCCGTGAGCACCCGGATCTGGCGGCGCATCATCGCGCGCTCCCGGAGCGTGTCCGACACGTTGTCGAGGATCTCTGCCAGGTTGCCGCCGACCTCGCGCTGGATGTTCACGGCGAGGACGGCCCAGCGGAAGTCGGCGCTCCCGACGCGGTCCGCCAACGACTCGAGGGCATCCTCCGGGGGACGGCCCAGTCGGATCTCGGCCACGAGCCGCTGGAACTCCACATCCGCTGGCGCCGGGATCTCCCGGGCCACGGTGTCGAGCGCCTGGAGGAACGAATGTCCCGCGCGCAGCGACGACGCCATGATGGTCAGGACGTCCGGCAGCTGCTCGCGCATCTTGTCCCCTCGGCGACCGAGGGACATCCGGAGGACGAGCGATCGGCACAACCCCGCTGAGGAGACCGATCACACCCGCCAGGAGAGGATCCTGAAGCAACGCCGCGCCCAGCACCCCGCCCACGATCGCGGCCCCGACGGTAGCGACCACGAACTCACCCGACCGGAGGCTGACACCGGCGGCCTCGAGCTGGGCATCGAGCTTCTCTCCGAAGCCCTGCGCCTTGGCGAACCGCTCGCCGAAGGACGAAACGCTCTCGGGGATCCAGCCGGAGCCCGGCTTGCCGACCGCGGACGCGGTCTGCTGCGGCACCGGGCGGCCGATCGCGGCCATCCTCGCCGCCATGTCACGGTCCGCCTTGACGCGAGCGGCGGTCCCCAACAGGAGCCACCCGAGGGCGAACGCCGCCAGCGCGACGAGCGCGACGACGACCGCCAGCATCGCCTGGCTCGAGAAGAAGGTGTCTGCTGCCAGCATCGTCTATCGGCCCTTCGATTCCAGCGCGAAGAGCTCAGGGTCGATGTTGACGCCGCGCTCCTGGAGCTTCTCGACGAACTTGGGCCGCAGACCCGTGGACTTGAGGCGGCCCCGGAAACGACCCTCATCGTCCAGGCCGGCCGAGTAGTCGAACAGGAAGATGTCCTGGAGCGTGATGACCTCGCCCTCCATCCCGGCGACCTCGGTCACGTGCGTGAAGCGGCGGGTGCCGTCCTTGAGCCGCGATTGGTAGACGATCAGCTGGATCGCCGAGGCGATCTGCTCGCGGATCGCGCGAGAGCCGAGGTCCATCCCCGCCATCATCGTGATGGTCTCGAGACGGGACAGGGCGTCACGCGGCGAGTTGCAGTGGATCGTCGAGATCGAGCCGTCGTGACCGGTGTTCATGGCCTGGAGCATGTCCAGCGCCTCGGCGCCACGGACCTCACCGACGACGATGCGGTCGGGCCGCATCCGCAACGAGTTCCGGACGAGGTCGCGGATCGAGACCTGGCCCTTGCCCTCGATGTTCGGCGGACGAGCCTCGAGACGGACCACGTGCGGCTGCTGGAGCTTGAGCTCCGCCGCGTCCTCGATCGTGACGATGCGCTCGTCGTCGGGGATGAAGGACGAAAGCACGTTCAGCGTCGTCGTCTTCCCCGCGCCGGTTCCTCCGGCCACCATCACGTTGATGCGGCCGCGGACGCAGGACTCGAGGAACTTCGACACCGCCGAGCTCATCGTGCCGAACTCCACCAGGTCGTCCGCCTGGTACGGGTCGGCGGCGAACTTCCGGATCGTGAGCGTGGGGCCGTCGATCGCGAGCGGCGGGATGATCGCGTTCACACGTGAACCGTCGGGCAGCCGCGCATCCACCATGGGGCTCGCCTCGTCCACGCGACGACCGACCTTCGCGACGATCTTGTCGATCGTGCGGCGGAGCTGGCCCTCGTCGTGGAACTTCGTGCCGGTCCAGAACAGCTTGCCCGAGCGCTCGACGTAGATCGTGTCCCAGTTGTTCACCATGACCTCGGTGACCTCCGGGTCGCGGATGTAGGGCTCGAGCGGGCCGAGACCGAGGACGCTGTCACCGATCTGCCGGACGATCAGGAGCTTCTCCTGCGCGGCGAGCGGTCCCTCCTCCTCGTCGAGGAGCTCGCGGAGGCGCTGATGCACCATCCCCTCGAGCTCGGTGTCGGACAGGGTCGCGTCGTAGAGACGGGGTCCGAGGCTCTCGACCAGGCGCTCCTGCACCCGGATGCGGACCTCGGCGATCCGATCCTTCTGTTGGGCCTTCTGCAGCCTGTCTGCCAGGGACATGGGTGCCTCCTCTGCCTTCTTCTGCCTTCTTTTTGGCCTCAGGTTCAGCTTCGAGCGAACAACTTGCGCTTCTTCTTGTTCGAGGTGTCGATCCCCGCCTCGCCGGCGGCGACCATCTCGGCCTGGCCGGCGAAACGCTGTGGCGAGCTGCCGGACCGCCTGCGCCACCTCGGAGTTGGGCTCGTCGAGCACGACCGGCCGGCCCTTGTTGAGGGACGTCGGCACGAGCCGGCTGGACGGGATCATCGCGTCCACGTTGATCTTCATCACGCGCTCCACGTCGGAGGCGTCGAGGCCGACCTTGGAGTCCGCCCGGTTCAAGACGACCCGGAACCGCTCGCGCGGCAGGCCGATCGTGAGCAGGGTGTCGAGCGACTTGGACAGGTGCTTCACGCCGACGACGTCGAGGCCCGTCACCAGGCAGATCGCGTCGGACAGATCGAAGCACACCAGCGCGGAGTCCGAGTAGTCCACCGAGGCGTCCACGACGACCCAGCTGAACTCGTTGCGGAGCGCGCGCAGGAACTTCCCGATCGCCTCGCCCGCCGGGGCCTCAGCCGCCGGGTCCGGCGGGGCGCCGAAGCCCCACAGGTGCTCCGACAGCTGGACGCCGATCTGCTTGATCCGGGAGCGCTCGGCGCCTTCGCCCAGCTCCATCAGGTCCTGGATCGTGGCGGTCGGCTCCCGGCCGAAGTACGTGAAGACGTCGCCCATGTCGATGTCGAGGTCCACCACGGCGGTGTCCTGCCCGGTGACCTCGGAGATCGCGGTGGCCAGGTTGGACGTCAGGAAGGTCTTGCCGGTCCCTCCCTTGGAGGAGAAGACCGACAGGATCCTGCCGCGAGTGACCGGCTGCCCGTCCGTCGCAGTGACGTTGACCGAGCGGAGGTTCCCCGCCCAGACGATCGCGCGCTCCACGGCATCGCGGAGCTCCTCGGTCCCCTGGGTCATGTCGACGACGTCGCGGATACCCGCCCGCATCGCCGCCGGCAACAGTCCGTTCCAGGTGTGATCCCGGACCAGCACCATGGCGGTCCCGGGGGCCTGGCGCCCGACGAACTCGGCGAGGCCGAGCGCGTCGGGCTCCTTGACCTCGGGCGAGAGGACCAGGACGTCGATGGGCTGGAAGGCGTTGATCAACAACTCCTCTGCAGCCGTTGCAGACTGCACCCAACCCACCTCGTCCGGGCCCATCTCGACGGCCCTGGCGACCTGTTGGCGGAACGATTGCGGCGTCCCGACGGCGACGACGCTGGCGTCCGTCATCCGAGCTTCGCTCCAAGCAGGAGCTCGATCGGAACGGTCGAAGCTTGTGGCTGCGTCCCGTCCTCATCCGGCGGAAGGAGGCCGAGCCAGATCCGCGCGTTCTCCTGCGCGAAGACCAGGTTCTGCGCGTCCTGCGGCAAGAGATCCAACGTGACCTGGATCCGCGCGCTGTCGCTCCGTCCGGTCTCGCTGTCCACCGGGGGGTTCTGGATCCGGAGAACCCGGACGGTCGGGACGAGTGTCACCGTGAAGTCGGGCAGGTCCTTCTTGGCCGCCTGTCTGCGCGTCCGCTGGCTGCGTGATGTACTGACGCAGGTTGCCGGGGATGATGTGACTCCCTGGTACGTGGCGAAGACTGCGACGTTGTCGCCGGGCTGGATGTTACCGACGCCGCCCTGAGGAGCATCGAGCTCCACGGAGAGGCCGATGTGGCCTTCGCTCACACCGATGATGTTGAGGGGCCTTCCCGAGGTAGAGAGTCGGGAGGTCGAGATCTGCTCGTTCGCCAGGATCGGCGTCGTGGTGGTGGCTCCCTGGAGCTCGGCGAGGGTGGTGACGGCCCCACCGACGAGCGCGTCCGCGGGGACGTCGATCTCCGTGAACAGGCCCTGCTCGATCAGGGGGTCCAGACGCTGATTGGCCGGGATCTCCTGGGTCGCAACGATGACGGTCGTGAGCTGACCGCCCTCCACCGCGTCTTCCTTCACCCCTTGCGTGTACAGAACCACGGCCGCAGCCGCGCCCACGGCGAGCACGATCGCAATCGCTACCACCAGACCTCGTGACCTCATCCTCTTGCTCCTTTCAACCCATCCTCAGAGTGTGTCTCCTCTATCGGCCGGACGCCGTGCCGGCTTCAGTGTTCTCGCTCAATCTTGTTCGGGACAGCTCCCGATCGCGAGGTCGCAGAGCCTGATCGCCCGCGTTCCGAAGTCCGCCCCTCCGCCGGGATCCGTTCCACCGAAGCGAACCTTCACCGTGTGGACCTTGATGCAGACGGCACTGGAGTTCGCAGGCGGTTGGCCACACTCGCCGTCCAGCCACCAGTCGAAGTTCACGTCGACCCTGTCCGCCGGTCCCGTCCACGTGAACTGCTTGTTCAGGTTGTCGTACGTCCAGTTCGGGCTCGACGTCTGGCTGTCGATCCTGAAGTCGACCACACCCGTGGGCGTGTTCCCGTTGGGGCACTGCCCTCCCGGGAAGGACGACAACGGCACGACCAACCCGGGCGTCACGTCGAGGTTGTTCCGCTGGCAGGAGGTCTGCGCGATGCCGCCCCACTCCGCGGCGCTCTGCAGCACCTCGTCGAGGTGGAGGGTGATGAACCCGATGATGTTGTACTTGTTCGGGAACGCGTCGCAGCCGACGATGTTCCCGTTGTTGTCGACGTTGGTGGTGCAATCATCGATCGGGAAGATGAGGTCGGAATCGCTCATCCGGGAATCCGGCCCGCCGCTCGAGGTCTTGCCAGTTGGCCGATGAGACTCCCGTGACGACACAGACGTAGGTCGGATCCGGGTAGTTGAGCTCGTTGGGCCCGCCCGTCCAGTTGCCCGAGGATCCAGTCGTCACGGAGGCTCGATCCCACGTTCGGGCAGTTCGCATCCGACACGACATCCCACCCGTGCGTGCAGGGGTCCGTGGCGGTGCAGAGGTTCAGGAACCCGAACGCGGAGTTCTCGAACAGGTCGTTGTCGTACCAGAGGTAGCACGGGACCCCCGCCGGGGTTCCCTCTTCGATGTCGCAGTTGCCCTGGTCGTTCCCCGTGTAGACGACGATCGGGAGCGGGTTCGCGCCGCCGGCGGGACCCCATCCGGCCGTGGCGGCGGTCCGCACGGAGGCCGGTCCGTTGAAGCCCAGAACGCCTGCGAAGAAGAGATCCTGGTTCATCGCGTATTCGACGCTGACGTGGCCGTACGCCGGACCGTCGCATCCGACCATCTCCGTGATGTTCGGGACCGCCGTGATGGCGCTGCCGACGTTGTTCACCGCGAAGGTATCGGCCATCGCCTCCGGGACGTCGGAATCATCGAGCCCCGCGCACGACTGAGCGGCGGCGAGGGCCGCCGCGTCCGAGGCGTTCACCATCCCGCGGCGCTGGAAGAGCAATTGCCCCACGTCCACCGTGAGCACGATCAATCCGAACAGCGCGATCAGGCTCAACACGACGATGACGGCGGTCGCTCCGCGTTCGTCGTCGCGGAGCGTGTTGGGATCGGCCAAGGGGGGTCGCCTCCTCATCGGACGCTCATTCGCAGCGGAAGCTGCCTCGCAAGACGGGGTCGAGCTGGAGCGGCGGGAGGAAGGGGATGGACACCTGGAAGGCCTCCTGCACCGGTCCGGACAGCGAGCTGTTGGTGATCTGGATCGTCACCTGCTGACCCGTGTTCGCGGTCGATCCGTCGCACGTTCGATTCTGTGTGTACGTCCACGATCCGCTCAGAGAGCCTGCGGAGGAATCGACCATCGCACTCCGCACCGCGGTGGCGTCGCCGCGCACCGCGGCCACCCGCGCTCCCTCACGGGCCGCGGAACGCAGGTTCTGCACCTGCCAGAACGCGAGTCCGTACTCGAGCAACCCGAAGATAAGGACGGCGAGCAGCCCGACGATCAAGGCGAACTCGACCGCGGCAGCCCCGTCCTCCCGGCGCAGCTTGCTTCGCACGCTCACACCCATCACTCCTGAGAATCCATCGGCTCCTATCGCCGCCGCCTTGAGGCGGCGGCGAGAGCGGCCGATGGCCGCTCGATCGGTTGGAGCTACGAACCGGCGCCGTTGACTGCCGATCCGACCTGGCTGAACTTCGTCGAAGCAGACGTGCCGATGAAGGTCACCGCCAGGATGATCACCACTGCGATCAGAGCGACCATCAACGCGTACTCGACCGCGGTCGCGCCGCGCTCCTCCGTGACGCTGGCCTTGAGGTCGGCCCACCAGGTCTGAAGACCCGTGTAGAGCTTAAGCATCCGATACACCTCCCTTCCTCCGAGATCCCGTCCTCGGGGCTTTCGCCCCACTGGCGAACCGTTACTCCGCCAGTTGGGAACGATAGAAGCGCCCCATCCTCCAGGGAATCCCGTATTCCACTGGAGTTGTCTACGTGTTTCTACGTACGCATCCTCTCGAGGAGTGCCCGAAGAAGACGCCGCATGGTACCCCGTTGGGTGCGGAAGTGGAACCCCCAAAGGGATACCTTTTCGTGCCTGGAGTAACGATGCCGACGTAGGGCGAAGGTCTGACTGACCCTGCGCTGCGGTGGGAGAGGTCGCCAGGATCCGGTTGCGCTCTGGCGAGTGGTTCTGCGGGGTCGAATGAGCGATCCCGATGGGGATGCCGGTGGTCTCGACCGCTCTCGCCGCCCTTGCGCCTGACGGCGAGAGCGGCGAGAGCGGCCGATGGCCGCTCGATCGGTTGGAGCTACGAACCGGCGCTGTTGACTGCCGATCCAACCTCGCTGAACTTCGTGGAAGCAGACGTGCCGATGAAGGTCACCGCCAGGATGATCGACCACTGCGATCAGAGCGACCATCAATGCGTACTCGACCGCGGTCGCGCCGTGCTCCTCCGTGGCGCGAGCCTTGAGGTCGGCCCACCAAGTCTGAAGACCCGTGTAGAGCTTAAGCATCCGATACACCTCCTTCCTCCGAGATCCCGTCCTCGGGGCTTTCGCCCCACAGGCGAACTGCTACTCCGCCAGTTGGGAACGATAGAAGCGCCCCATGCACCAAGGAATCCCGTATTCCACTGCATTTCAGTACGTACTTCGACGTACGATTTGGACTTCTTCGCCGGCTGCCAGGGAACCGGACCGAAGCCCGTACGATGCTCCGGTTGGGCACACCTGCGAACACCGCGTCCCGAACTGGGCGAACGGGGGCCGCGGCTCACGGACGCTCTCAACCTCCTTGGGCGCTCCTGGCCTCTGTGCTCCCCGCGACGGCCTCGCTGCTGACGAGGATGAGAGCCATCGACCTTGCCTACCACGTGAAGGCGGGCGCCCTCACCCTGCAGTCGGGGGATCTCCTCCGAACGGATCCGTTCACATTCACTCGTGGCGGTCTTCCCTGGGTGAACCAGCAGTGGGGGGCGCAGCTCGTCTTCGCCGGGGCACATCGGTTGCTCGGGTGGTTTGGGGTCGCCATGACCATGGCGGCGGCGGTCGGAGCTGGCTTCGGCTTCCTCTTCGCGAGCTGTCGGCGGGCCGGAGCTCGCCCACGAACGGCTGCCGTGCTCACACTGTCGGCGCTTCTCGTTGCCACCGGACCCCCTGCGCCTCGGCCCCAAGCGCTCGCCGTGCCCCTCTTCACGGGAACCTGGCTGCTCCTCACGAGGCGCGACAAGTGGATGTGGTTGGTGCCGATCCTTGCCCTGGGCTGGGCGAACGTACACGGAAGCTTCGTGCTCGCCCCGCTCTTGGTGGCGTTCGCTTTCGGTGAGGATCTTTTCGACCGCAAACCGGCGGCACGGACCTCGCTGGTGTTGCTGGCAACCGTTGCGGCGACGTTCGTCACACCCTTCGGACCGAGCGTGTGGTCATACGCCGTCGAGATCTCTCGCAACGAGACGATCCGGAATTGGGTGGCCGAATGGCGTGCTCCAACCCCCTTGTCGCTGAGCGGGGGTCCATTCTGGGCCTCCGGTGTGATCGTCCTCGTGACGGCACTGTGGAAGCGCAGAAGCGTCCGTCCGATCGACATCGCGCGGCTGATCGTGTTCTTCGCTCTCGGCGTCCCCGCGATCAGGGGCACGCTCTGGTGGGCGCTGGCGGCGCCCCCGGTCGTGTCCCGATGGTTCCGATCGCCGGAGCAACCGGACGATGGAGCTCATCGGGTCGATCCCTTGAAGGTCGCGGCCTCCACCTGCATCGTCGCGCTCATCCCGATCGCGCTGGTCCTTCGGGCGGGGATCGACCCCGTGACCGGCACCACGCAGCGACTCGCGGCAGACGCGCCCGAGGTCCTCGTCGAGGCGACACGCGCAACCCTGCCGGCTGGATCCCGCCTGCTGGTGTATCAGCCGTTCGCGTCCTGGTTCGAGTACTCGCTTCCGGAGGATCCCGTGATGGTCGATTCGAGGATCGAGCTCTTCCCCGACGGGGTGTGGCACGACTACGATCGAGCGATCGCCGCGACGGAGAGCTGGCGACAGATCCTCGACGAGCACCGGATCGACGGTGTCGTCTTACCGCCTGACGCGGTGTTGAAAGACGAGCTCTCCGAGGCGGACGGCTGGCGGCGAGTTGTCGACGGCCCGGCCGGCTCCGTGTTCGTCCGATCCTAGCTACTCGTCGTGACGCATCGACACGAGCCCGGATCGTGCGGCCATGCGAAGAGCTGCGAGACGGTTCCCCACGCCGAGCTTGCCGTAGATCCTTGCCAGGTGCGTCGTGACCGTTCGCTCCCGTACGCCGAGTCGCTCGGCGATCTCCCGCGCCGTGAGTCCCTCCGAGGCGATCAGAAGAACCTCTCGCTCGCGTCGCGTGAGGCGGAAGGTCGGACTCCGACGGCGTTCGATCCCCTCCGCGATCGTGCCCACCGACGCGGCGGCGGGTCCCGCGATCACCACCTCCTCCTCGCCCGAAGCCCGGAGAGCGGCGAGGAACTCCTCGACCTCCACGTTCTTGTCGACGAAACCGTCGGCGCCCGTGAACAGGGCCCGGGAGACCGCGTTCGGATCGGCGTTCGCACCCATCCCCAGGATCACATGTCCGGGGGATCGCTCACGCAGGGCGCGGATCAGCCAGTAGGCGTCCTGCTCGCCGGCGAGGCCCATCGCCACGAGGATGACCACTCGCGATCGATCGAGCCGACCGACGACGTCCATCGCTTCAGAGGCGCTCGCCGCTGAGCCGAGGACCTCGAGGCCCGGGCTCTCATCGATGGTCCGTACGAGACCGGCACGCACGACGGCGAACGGCTCGACCACGAACACGCCCAGACGCACGGCGGACGTTCGGTCGTCTGCGTCTGTTCGCTTCTCGCTCACGCGTCCTCGGTGGCTGGGGCGGATCTTCTCTTCGTTCGAAAGGGTCTGGGATCGATGCGGTGAGGCTACAGGTCGACCAACCCGAGCGTGGCCGCGCGAGAGATCGCTTGCACCCTGGTTCGCACTCCGAGCTTCCGATAGAGCTTGGCCACGTGGGTCTCGACGGTGCGTGGTGAGATCCCGAGCCTCGACGCGATCTGTCCGAGCGTCATGCCTCCGCTGAGGAGCTCGAGGACCTGTCGTTCCCTCGGCGTCAGATCGGCATCCACGGCGGCGCCCTCCCTCGCCTGTCTGGCCATGCGCCCGAGAGCCCCCATCACGTCGTGCTCCAGCCCCGGGGACATGACACGTTCCCCGGCGAGAACACGACGGATGGTCGCGGTGAGGTCCCCAAGCCCGTCTGCTTTCGTCACGTACCCGCGTGCGCCGAGGCGCAGCGCCCGGAGGACCATGTCCCCATCGGCGCGGTCGGCGAGCACCAGCACGGCCCCGGGCCGATCGTCGTCGAGGTCGGTCAGGACGCGGAAGCCATCGGCATCGGGGAGATCGAGATCCAGGACCAACAGGTCCGGGGCGCTCGAACGGCATGCGGCGGTCGCCTCGGCCGCGGTATCGGCAGTGCCGACGACGATCACATCCAGCGCGCGGCACGCCAGCTCGATCACGGCCCGAACGGTCCGATGGGAGGCGACCACGACCGCGCGCCCCATGTCGGCCATCGCGCGAGGCTAGCGCTCAGGCCGATCGCGCGTCGAGCGCGACACCGCCACGCCACGCCACGCCGACAGCCTCCACCTTCGAGTGGACCTCCAGCTTGCGCAGGATGTTCTTGACGTGGGACTGGACCGTTCCGGGGCTGATCCCGAGTTCGCGTGCGATGCCCGTCGTCGTCGCTCCGCGAGCGATCGCCTCGATCACCTCGCGCTCCCTCCTCGTCAGCGTGGCCAGGAGGTCCTGGCGCGAGTGCCTGATACGGGCTTCCTGGAGCTGGTCAACGAGCAGTGGCCGGTCGTCAGCTGGAAGGACGAGCTCGCCTGCGGCGGCCCGCCGGAACGCGCTGACCAGGCTCGACGGATCCCGATCGGCGGCGAGGACGCCACACGCACCGGCGGCCAGAGCGAGCTCCACGGCCGGCGCTGCGGGGAAGCGCGTGGCGGCCATCACGCGGATCTGCGTCTGACGCCTGATCTCGGACACGATCGCGACACCCCGGCCGTCGGGCCGGTCGAGCTCCACGACGACGATGTCGGGCAGGGCCTCGGACAACAGCTCCAGCGCCGCAACCTCGTCGGGGACCGGACCGAGGACGTGGAATCCCGTCCGTCGACGGATCGCGAGCAGGAGATCCTGTGTGAGGCCAAGGCTCTCGCCGATCACGAGGATGCGGATCGTGTCCATCATCTGCCCGGAACATCGGCATCTCCGGGTCCAAAGATGAGCCGTTCCTCGGCGCCTGCGGGACACTGGCGCGATGAACCGTCTGGCACAGGAAACGAGCCCGTACCTGCTCCAGCACTCGGAGAACCCGGTGGACTGGTTCCCATGGGCGGACGAAGCGCTCGCTGTCGCGGAAGCCGAGGAGCGTCCGATCTTCCTATCGATCGGCTACGCCGCGTGCCACTGGTGCCACGTCATGGAGCGCGAGTCGTTCGAGGACGAGGAGACGGCCGCCTTCCTGAACGCGAATTTCGTTCCTATCAAGGTGGACCGGGAGGAACGACCCGATCTCGACGCCATCTACATGGATGCGGTGCAGTCGATGACCGGTCAGGGTGGCTGGCCGTTGTCCGCCTTCCTCACGCCCGACGGACGACCCTTCTTCGCGGGCACCTACTTCCCCAAGGAGGCGAGCCACGGCATGCCATCGTTCCGGCAGGTCCTCGAGGCGATCGCGGAAGCATGGAGGGACCGCCGCGACGACGTCGAACGGCAAGGCAGCCGGGTCGTGGAGGCGATCTCGAGGACCCTGTCGGTCACGGGTTCCGAGGAGCCGCTCACCGACGAGATCAGCACGAGTGCGTTGGCCGAGCTGCGGGATGCATTCGACGAGCGATGGGGTGGCTTCGGTGTGGCCCCCAAGTTCCCGCAGCCGA
The DNA here is from genome assembly GCA_963784055.1 of uncultured Actinomycetota bacterium. Classification (GTDB taxonomy): domain Bacteria; phylum Actinomycetota; class UBA4738; order UBA4738; family HRBIN12; genus JAJNBA01. The sequence continues at coordinate 215,719 of CAWAPY010000012.1, read as the reverse complement.
TGACGCTGGAGTTCGTCCTGCGCATGGCGGTCCGCGGGAAGCCCGACGCGCTCGAGATGCTCACGACGACTTTGGATCGGATCGCCTCCGGCGGGATCTACGACCAGGTCGGGGGCGGGTTCGCGCGGTACTCGACCGACGCTGCCTGGCACGTCCCCCACTTCGAGAAGATGCTCTACGACAACGCGCAGCTCGCGCAGCTCTACGTCCGGGCATGGTTGTTGACGCGCGATGGCCGGTATCGCCGGGTGGCGACCGACACCCTCGATTACCTCCTCCGCGAGATGCATCACCCGGAGGGCGGGTTCTTCTCGAGTCAGGATGCGGATTCCGAGGGCGTCGAGGGCAAGTTCTTCACGTGGACCTGGGAGGACCTCGTCGACCTCATCGGCGCCGACGTTGCCGACGCCTTCGGCGCCACGCCGGCGGGCAACTGGGAGGGCACGAACGTGCTGTGGCTTCCGGGCGGCTCGGAGCCGAGTGGGCTCGACCTCTCCACGGCACGACGCGCGCTCTTCGAGGCGAGAGGGGCGCGGGTCCGGCCGGGAACGGACGACAAGGTGCTCACCGCGTGGAACGCCATGGCGATCTCGGCATTGGCCGAAGCGGGCCGGGCGTTCGGGGAGCCCCGGTTCATCGACGCCGCCGAGGATTGCGGGCGCTTCCTGTTGAAGAACCTCCGCCGGCCGGACGGACGACTCCTGCGCTCATGGCGGGAAGGGGTGCCGGGGCGGGCCGGCTTCTGCGATGACCATGCGCTGTTGGCCTCGGCCTGCCTCACGCTCTTCTCGACCACGGGAACGGTCGAGTGGTTCCGCGAGGCGGTCGGGCTCATCGACGCGGTGGTGGACCTGTTCCTCGACGCGGAGCACGGCGGGTTCTTCCAGACGGGATCCGACGACGACCCGCTCGTCCTCCGACCGAAGGAGCTGTACGACAACGCGGTGCCCTCCGGGAACTCGGTGGCCGCTGACGTCCTCCAACGGATCGCCCTCCTCTCCGGCGACCCGGACCGAGAGCGGATCGGCGTCTCGGCGATCCGCTTGGTCCGTGACGTGTTGGGGAGGGCGCCAACGGCGTTCGGTCACGCCCTCTGCGCCCTCGACCTCTCCCTCGGTCCGTCCCGGGAGGTGGCCATCGTCGGGGATCTCGAGGACGAGCGCACCCGGTCGCTCGTGAACGAGGTGCACGGCGCCCGCTTCCTCCCGAACGCGGTCATCGCCATGGGCGAACCTCACGACGAGGAGGCGATGGACGCGGTGGCGCTCCTTCGCGACCGCCCGCAGGTGGACGGCCTCCCGACCGCGTACGTGTGTGAGCGCTTCACCTGTCGCCTCCCCGTGACGGATCCCGAAGATCTCGCGGACCAGCTCACGGAGATCTGATCGTCAGATGGATCGGCGAGCTCGAGCCCCCGCCCGCCCTACGGAACGGATCCGATCGAGGAGTCGGGGCGCCCCATCGCTCGGTAGGTGAAGCCTGCCGCGGTCGCGGTTGGTCCGTCCAGAAGGTTCCGTCCGTCCACGAGGTTCTTCGCGGCCATCCGTTCACCGAGCTCCTGGAGATCGAGCCCCCGCAGCTCGTCCCATGCGGTGCAGACGACGATGCAGTGCGCATCCGTCGCCGCCTCGTAGGGATCGGCGGCGAGCTCGAGCTCGGGGACATCAGCCCGGGCCGCAGCTCCCGCGACGGGATCGAACCCCACGACGGTGGCTCCCTCGGCAAGGAGATGGCGCGCGAGCGTCAGGGCGGGAGAGAACCTGACATCGTCGGTATCCGGCTTGTACGAGAGGCCGAGCAATGCGACCCGCTTCCCCTCGAGGTTCCAGACGATGTCTCGGATCTTCGCCAGCGCGGCTTGGATGGCTTCGTCGTTGATGCGTGCGACCTCCGCGAGCAACGGGAACGGATACCCCAAGCGCTCGGACAAGCGCTCGAAGGCACGCAGATCCTTGGGGAAGCAGTATCCGCCGAAGCCAAGGCCCGCCCCGAGGAACTCGGGTCCGATCCGGGGATCCGAGCCCATCACGCGGGCCACCGCTTCGATATCGGCGCCCGATGCCTCACAGAGACGAGCGAGTGCGTTGACGTAGGAGATCTTGAGCGCGAGGAACGCGTTGGAGGCGTGCTTCGCGAGCTCTGCGCTCGTGATATCCGTCTCGATCAGTTGCACTCCGTCGTCGAGGAACGGCCGGTACAACCGGCGCATCACGTCGAAGGCCCGCGCTGTGGATGCCCCGACCAGGATCCGTGCGGGAGACAGCGCGTCGTTCAGCGCCCGACCCTCGCGAAGGAACTCCGGGTTGGAAACCACATCCAGTGCTCCCGCCAGATCGGGGCGCTCCCGCACCAACATCCGTTCGAGGTGGCCCGCGGTCCCTGCGGGAACCGTCGACTTCTCCACCACGACGAGTGGCCCCGTGGCAGCTTGGGCGATCTCCCGGGCCGCATCCTCGACAGCCAGCAGATTGGCCTCGCCGGAGGCACGTGCCGGCGTGCCCACGCAGATGAACACCACGTGGGCGTTCGACACCGCGGCTGCGGTCTCGGTCGCGAAGGTCAAGCGACCGCCGGCCAACTGTTCCTCGAGCATCTCCTGGCCACCCGGTTCGTGGAACGGCATGCGGCCACTCGCGAGCACCTTCACCTTCGCCGTATCCGAGTCGCATCCGACCACCCGGTGGCCAACCGCGGCGAGCGACAGACTCGTCACGATCCCGACATGACCGGTTCCGACCACGCCGACGGTCACAGGCGCGCCGAGTGTCTGATGAGTGGTCACTTCGCTCTCACATCACTCGGTCGGCCGCATGGCCGGTTGGCCTTCGGTCAGCGACGACCAGGAGGAATGGGGCTGCCGTGAACACCGGGACGAGAGCCCGCGAGAGGTCGAAGGGCTCACGCCACACGTGCACGGAGAGCATGGTCGCCAGGATCACGAATGGGAGAGCGCCCCACGCGATCGGCAACCGCCTCCGCCATGCCAGGATCGTGAACGTGACCACGATGACGAGGATCACGAGAGCTGACGGCGAGATCCCCCGGCTTCCTGGCCCACGACTCCATGGCCTGCCAGATCCCCACGAACGGCGGAGCGAAGGCCGAGAGGCTGCCGCCGACTCCAGATACCCCCGCCAATCGAGATCTGAGATAGAGGTACCAGACCGCCATCGCTGCCAGCGGCACCAACACGATGCGCCACAGGGCTCGATGTTGGTACAGGTAGAGGACGAACACCCCGACGGCGAATGCCACCATGACCTCGCGACTCAGAGCCGCGGCGGCGAACAGGGCTGAAGCCATCGATGTTCGATCGGTGGCGAGCGCATACAAGGCGCCGAGACAGAAGACATAGGCAACCACACCGGATCCATCGATCACGATCTCGTAGAGCAGACCGAGATTCACCGGCACCGCGAGGCCCAGCCACGTAGGCGCATCCCAGAGCGATGCCAGACGCGCTGCCAGCATCGATCCGACCCCCAATGCGAGGAGGTTCGTGACCAGCATCGACCACACCACGACCTCCGGGGGGAAGAAGCCGAACCCCCCCGCGATCATGGGGAAGAGCATCCGTTGACCCCGATACAGGGGCCGGTCGAGTACCGCCGCATGCTGTTCGGGCTGCAGGTACCAAGGGTCGTTCGCCTGAGCGAAGAAGTACTTGCCGTCGTGACCGAGATTGGGGCGAGTCTCCACGTCGCCCAAGAGTGCACGGGCGTATCCGGTCTGGACGGGCGCTTGCTCGCCGAACCCGATGAAGACGGTGGGATCCATGCCGCTGGGGATCAGGACGCGAAGCATGATCACCACACCGATCGCGAGACCGATGATCCCGAAGGCTGAGGCTGGGAGCTGCTCCCCGGACATCCCGCGTCCGGAGGGATGCGGGGAGCCCGGATCGGTTCGGGGAGCCCGTGCATGATCTCGACTCTGAGAGGAGCGGGCCCGCGTCATGGGGCTCGTCCGAGCCGATCGGCACCTGTCGCCACACGCTTCGGACCGAAGATGAGGAACGGGATCGCCGTGAAGACAGGGGCGAGCGCTCGGGAAAGGTTGAAGGGCTCGCGCAACACCTCGACCGACAGCACGGTCGCCAACGCGATGAACGGGAGAGCGCCCCACGCGAGCGGCAAGCGGCTCCGGAGTGTGAGGGGGACGAGCGCGACGACGATCGCGACCAAGACCAGACTCACGACAAGATCGATCGGATCCATGAGCCACGACCGGAACGACTCGACGATCCCGACGAATGGGGGGGCGAAGTTCGCGGTCTTGCCACCCACACCGGAGATGCCCATCAGTCGGTACCAAAGGTATACGTACCAGCCCGCCGTCGCGAGGATCGGGGCCGTCACGATCTGCCACACGAACCGTCGCTCCTCCAACCACCAGAGGACGAACACCCCGATGGCGAACAGCAGCATCACCTCCCGGCTCAGCGCAGCGGCCGCGAACAAGAGTGATGCCAGACCGATCCGCTCCGTGACGAGGGCTGAGACCGCGCCGAGGCAGCACGCGTAGGCAAGGATCCCTGCCCCGCCGATGTCGAGCTCGAAGATCAATCCGATGTTCATGGGTACCGCGAGACCCAGCCACGCGGCTCCGCCCCAACGCAGCGCCAGCAGGGCGGCCAGGTAGGCCCCGAGTCCCAGCGCGAGCAGGTTCGTCACGAGCATCGACCAGGCGACGACGCCCGGCGGGAAGAAACCGAACCCACCGGCGACCGATGGGAAGAGCATCCGTTGCGCTCGATACCGTGGCTCATCGAGGACCGTGGCGTGCACCTCCGGCTCGATGTACCACGGGTCGTTCGCCTGAGCGAAGAAGAACCTCCCATCGTGCCCAAGGCCCTGCCGCGTGGTCACATCACCGAGGAGTCGGATCGCGTACTCGGTCTCGACCGTGGATCCCTCACCGAGGGCGACGAAGATCGTCGGATCCATCTCGTGCTTGATCAAGGTCGGAAGCGCGATCGCGATGCCGATCAAGAGGCCGGCGACCCCTACGAGCCACGCAGGAATCCCACTGCGGGTCACATCCTCGGCGGAGGATCCCCATCATCCCCGCGGGCACTCACTCGGCCTTCCGCGCGATCGCGATCCAGCTCAGGCCCGGAAGGCCTCCCACCCGTTCGAGGGTGCGGGCGAGCGGCAACATCAAGCGGAATGCGAAGACCTCAGGCCGGCTGATCGACGTCTTCCCTCTCCAACGATTGACGGACCAGCCGACGACGCCGAGGCGATTGAACTGCGACAGCCGTTCCACCTCGAAACCCGCATCTTCCAAGAGCGCGCGGAGATCTGGGCCCTCGTATCTCTGACGGTGTTCGATCGCTTTGTCCATCGCCGAATACAGAGAGCCGTGGGCCGGGACCAGGACGAGCGCTCTGCCACCGGGCCGGAGGATCCGATGGAACCCTCGCACGGCGATGTCCGGCCGATCCAGGTGCTCGAGCACGTTGACGCAGACGACGGTATCGAGGTCCTCCTTCTCCAGCTCCGAGAAGAGGTCGGGATCCTCGAGGTCGGCCTCGATCACCGTGAAGTTCTCGAGATGTCCGTACCGGTGGTCGAGTCGGCGCACGTACGAGCGGTCGACGTCGAGCGCCACGATCCGATCCCTGTCCAACAACAACGGCGTGAGATTGCCGATGCCGGACCCGGCTTCCAGTACCCGGTCCCCGATCGATCCGTCGAACTGCTCCACCATCCATCGGGAGATGTGCGGTGTGGTGCCAAGGCTCTCGAGGGCCGCGCGGCCGTGGTCCTCCGTGAACCTCGTGTCGACGAAACGGAACTTGAAGAGCAGCCAGATCGCCTGCACCCCATCGCGCCAACCGATGTTCTTGCCCTCGGCATATGTGCGGCCGTGATAGGAGATCGGCACCTCGTAGATCCTGGCGCCCGCCTGCGCCAGGCGCGTGGTGAGCTCCGGCTCGATCCCGAACCGCTCGCTGCTGAGCCGGAGATCCTTGAGGATGTCTGCCCGCACGGCCTTGTAGCAGGTCTCCATGTCGGTGAGGTTCAGGTCGTTGAGGATGTTGGTGAGCCAGGTGAGGACCCGGTTCCCGAGAGAGTGCCAGTACAGGAGCACCCGGCGCTCGGGGCTCGCCGCGAAACGCGAGCCGAAGACCGCGTCGGCTCGATCCTCCACGATCGGCTTGAGTAACCGAGGGAACTCCGCGGGGTCATATTCCAGGTCGGAGTCTTGAACCACCGCGACATCCCCAGTCATCCGGGCGATCCCGGTACGGATGGCGGCTCCCTTTCCGCGGTTGACCGAGTGTCGGAGGACGACGATGCGGTCGTCCGACGATGCCAGCTCCTGCAGGACCTCGAACGAATGGTCGGTGCTTCCGTCATCGATCGCGACGAGCTCCAAGTCCCCGTCGACGGGAGCGTCCAGGACGCGCCGAACGATCGTCCGCAGTGTTCGTGCCTCGTTGTAGACGGGCATCAATACCGACAGCTTCACGTCGTTCCCTTCGTCACCGATCCTCAACGAATGTTCGGCGTCCCAGCAACGGACTTGAAGGGCGACGCCGAGGAGTCCCCATCTGGGGGCATATCATCCTATGCACTGATGCCTTGGCAGGCCGACAGCCGACATCAGGGGTCGAGAGATCGACGGCGTCGAGTACGCAGCGCCACCGAAGGAGCCGATAGTCCCTGAGATGCCGATCGACACCGCCAGCCTCGTCGCCCGCCTGCAGAACGCTGATGGAGGATTCGGGCCGCGTCTCGGTCAGCCGAGCGAGCCGGAGCCGACGGCCCTGGCCGCCCTCGCCCTGAGCGATGAGCGAGCCCGGAGGTGGCTGGCCGAGCACCAGCGCGACGACGGCTCGTTCGCGACCGTCGTGGGCCCGTACGTGAACGACTCCGCGACCGGATTGGGCGCGCTCGCGCTCGGCCCGGGGGCCGAGCGCGAGCGCGCGCTGGACTCCCTCGAGGCGTCTCGGGCGGCTCGCGTCGATTCCACCGCCGCCACTCCGATCGATGAATCGGCGATCGGCTGGGCGTGGACGCGCGGGACCGCCTCGTGGGTGGAGCCCACCGCGCGCGCGCTCTGGGCGCTTCGGGTTGCACGGCCGTCGTCCGCCAGGATCGAGGACGCGGCGAACCTTCTCCGCGACCGCGAGTGCGTGGGGGGTGGGTGGAACTACGGGAACCGTGAGGTCCTCGGAGTGGATCTGCCACCGTTCGTGCAAACCACGGCGATCTCGCTGGTCGGCCTGTCCGGTCTGGACCACGACCTCGAGGACCGTGGCCTGGACACCCTGCGCCGCATCTGGCGAGACGAATCCGCGGGTGGTCTCTCACTGGCGACCGCACTGGCGGCGTTCCGCACCCACGACGCGGCCGCAGACGCACGGGCCGTCCGGATCGAGCTCGAGCACCTCATCGCCGATACCGGCCTGCTCGGCGACGGCGTCGCTCTCGCGTGGGCCGCTCTTGCCTTGGACGCGCCGATGCCCAGGGGCGCGGCATGAGCCGTGACGTCGATCGCCGGACGTTCCTTCGGGGGGCCGCCGCCGGGTCCGCGGTCGCGCTCGCGAGCGGTCTCGGGCTTCGGGCCCTCCTGCGGCAGCCCGAGAGCTGGGACGAAGCGGCGTTCCCTCCACCAGGGGACGCGCGCGTCGCCGTCCTGGCCGCCTCCGACTACGACGGACCGCTCGAGGCGACCGTACTGGACGGGCTCCGCGCGATCGGAGCGGACGTCCGTGGAGCGAACGTCCTGTTGAAGCCGAACCTCGTGGAGTTCGATCCCACCACGGCCGTCAACACGGACCCGCGATTGATCGCAGCTTCGGTGCTCGCGCTCCGACGCTTGGGTGCGACCTCCGTCCGCGTCGGGGAGGGACCGGGCCACCGGCGCGACGTCCAGGACGTGGTGACGCGTTCCGGGCTCACCGACGTCCTCGCCGATGTGGACGCGACGTTCGTCGACCTGAACACCGCCGCCATCCGTCGGGTGCGTTTGCGTTCTCACTACACCGACCTCGGGGAGCTGTGGCTCCCGACACCTGTGCTCGACGCCGACGTGGTCGTCTCGATGCCGAAGATGAAGACGCACCACTGGGCCGGCGTCACCCTTTCGCTCAAGAACCTCTTCGGGACCTTGCCCGGCAGGGTCTACGGCTGGCCGAAGAACGTCCTGCACTGGGCGGGGATCGAGCAGTCGATCCTGGACATCGCCGGTTCCGTGCGGCCTGCCTACGCGATCATCGACGGGATCGTCGGGATGGAGGGCAACGGGCCGATCTCGGGCGAGCCCATCGGGTCGGGAGTCTTGGTCTTCGCGGACGACCCGGTCGCCGCCGATACGGTCGGCGCATCGCTGATGGGTTTCGATCCGGAACAGATCCCGTACATCTGCGGAGGCGGGACGGTTCCTCGGCCAGGTGGATCGAGCGCAGATCGAGCAACGCGGGGAAGACCCGGAGCGGCTCGCGACCACGTTCTCACCCCCGCCGCGCGGACCCGGCGTCACCGCCGGTTAGCCTTCGAGGATGATGCGCGCCGTCGTCACGGGAGGAGCCGGCTTCGTCGGGTCCCATCTCTGCGACCGGCTCCTCGCCGAGGATTGGGAGGTCGTCTGCATCGATTCCCTGCTCACAGGGGCAACGGCGAACCTCTCGGACGCCCTGTCGAGCGACCGGTTCACGATCCACGAAGCGGACATCTCGCGCGGGGCGGACGTGGACGGTCCCGTGGACTGGGTGTTCCACTTCGCATCTCTCGCGTCCCCTCGCGACTACCTCCTGCACCCGATCCCGACGCTCGAGGTCGGCGCGCTCGGCACCCTGCACTGCCTCCGTCTCGCGCACGCGAAGCACGCCGGTCTCTTCCTGGCGTCCACGTCGGAGGTCTACGGAGATCCGAAGGTGCATCCTCAACCGGAGACCTACTGGGGGAACGTGAACCCGATCGGACCGCGCTCGGTCTACGACGAAGGGAAGCGGTTCGCCGAAGCGGCCACGATGGCGTACCACCGGGTGCACGGGACGGCGGTTCGGATCGCCCGGATCTTCAACACCTATGGCCCGAGGATGCGTCATGGAGACGGGCGGGCGGTACCGACCTTCATCCATCAGGCCCTTCTGGGCGAACCGATGACCGTCCACGGAGATGGCTCCCAGACGCGCTCGCTGTGCTACGTCGAGGACCTGGTCGAAGGCATCTGGCGGGCCGTCAACACCGATCTCATGGGGCCGATCAACCTCGGGAACACGGAGGAGATCTCGATGGGCGAGCTCGCCGAGCTCATCCGGGATCTCGCTGACAGCGGCTCCTCGATCAGCTACACGCAACGGCCGGTCGATGATCCCGAGATGCGACGACCCGACACCACCCTCGCGCGCGATCTCCTTGAGTGGACGCCGCGAGTCCCCCTCCGCGAAGGGCTCGCGAACACGATCGAGTGGATGCGCGGATCGATGACCGATGCCCCTGAGGAACACGTGCAGGGATAGGGAGCGAGTCGCTCTCACCGCAGTGCGTCTTCCCTCAGCCGCTTGGACCGGCCGCGTGACCGGACCCCGCGGGTACCTCCTGCCCGCTGGTTCGTGGAGACAAGACGTATGCCGTTGCGTAGAGCGCGGCGACGAGGAACAAGAGCGCTCGGAACCCGGTGAGGAGTGACAGGTACTCGAGCGTGCCGCCAACCATCGCACCCAGGAGGTTCGCGCCGAAGGCGGCGGTCGGATCCACGGTGTCGCGGAACCGCTCCGCGAAGATCAGGTTCGCGATGAAGATCGGGAAGAACGCGAGCGCGACCGCGGCGAGGAGTCGAGGGGCGATCGGCAGGCCGAGCAGCGATCCCGTGGGGATCAACCACCCGATGGCGAGCCCGATGAACAGGATCCCCATGAGGAGTCCCGGCCGAGCGATACGCATCCTCCGCTCCACCTCGATGGCGAGCAGGACGGAGAGCAACACGCCGACGAACACGAGCGAGTTGACGAACCATGTGGTTCCGAACAGCAGTGCGAACTGCACGACACTCTTCGTCTCGAGGAGGAGGAACGCCGCGCCCATGAAGAAGAGGTCCACGTACCGGAGCATCGGGCGGAACGACCCGCCGCCGACTCGGACGAACACCATGGATGCGAGCAGCACGAGCGCGAGCGCGACGACGTAGCGGGTTGGGATCGATCGCTCTTGCAGGTACAGGAACGGTCGGTCGTCCACGGCGGGGACGACGACGGAGCGGTCTCGCGGGTCCCATCGCTCCTCGCAACGGAGGACCGTCGGGTCAGCGCTCGCCACGAACACGCTGAGACGACCTACCTCCTCTCCGCCTTTGCTCTCGCCCAGGTCGAAACAGGGGCGTTCGCCGAACACCTCGGTGAGCGTTCCCGCCAGCCGATCGGCCAGCCACTGCTCTCGGTAGAAGTTGTAGATCGTGAACGCACCGTCGGGGTCGAGGTGATCGGCCGCGGCTTGGAAGGCCTCCCGCGTGAAGAGGTAACTCTCGAGACGAACCGCGGACTGCCCGCTGAGCAGCGTGAGCGAGTCCGGAAGGGCGAACACGATGAGGTCGTAGCGGTCGTCGGTCCGCTCGAGGAATGCCCGGCCGTCGTCGACGACCTGCCGAACCCGAGGGTCGGCGTACGGTCGTTCCGGATGGAATCGCTCACCGATCTCCATCAGCTTCGGGTCGATCTCCACCGCGTCCACGCGGGAAGCACCCTGGCGCAGTGCCACGGATACGTCGTTCCCGTTCCCCGCGCCGATGACGAGCACGCGGTCGGGCTCCGTGGCGATGCGTTCGTAGGGGATCTCGTAGTCGGTCCCCTGCGTCCTGATCGCGGCCTGATGAGGGACGCCGTTCGCGTCGACGAGGACCGTGTCCCGCGCGTGCCCCACGCGGAGTCGGTAGTACGGAGACCAGATCGTCTCGTACCGGAAGGTGCCCAGCGCGAGCACGGCCAGGAGCGCGCCCAACGCGACCCACTGGAGCAGGCTGGCTCTCCCCAGCAGCCAGAGGCTCGTCGCAACGATGATGACACCCCAAGCGAGCGACCCCGTTCCCGTGAACGCGAGGGCGGAGAACACCACGATGCCGAGGATCGATCCAAGGATGTCGAGCCGGTACGCCTCGAGTGGCGGGAACCGAGCGAACCTGACGGCGACCCCGTGGGCCACGGTCGCGAGGGATGCCGCGGTCGCACAGAACACGACAGGCAGCAGGACCCACGCCGGAAGTCCCGTCTGCCGCACGCCGAAATACACGAGGTCCCCGCCGGTGCGGTCGATCTGCGCGGGGAAGGCGCTGACGAGACCGAGGAAGAGGGCGATCACCACCGGGGACCACGCGAACAGGTCAGGTCCCTTGTGGGCCCGAAGGAATCCGATCCCGATGCCGAGGAAGCTGCCCAGCAGGACGAAGTTGGCGAAGTACGACAGGTGCACGATCCAGGCGCCGGACCACCGGATCGCGACCAGCTCGACGAAGAGCATCAGGAAACTCGCCGCCACCAGCTCGAGGCGTTGTCGGCGCATCGGCGAAGGCTAGCGGCCCGGAATCGACGTCGCCAGCTTCCCCTGCGGATCCGCACGAACGCCGAGATCCGGAGCCATGGGGAGCAACGTCCGGCGGAGCGATGACTAGACTCGCGACCTTCGCGACCAGGAAGGACGATCAGTGCCCACAGCCACGATCCACACGAGCAAGGGCTCGTTCACCGTCCGCTTGATGCCCGATCACGCACCGAAGACCGTCGAGAACTTCGTCGGTCTCGCGAGCGGTTCGAAGGAGTGGGATGACCCACGCGATGGCGAGAGGAAGTCCACCGCGCTCTACCCGGGCACGATCTTCCATCGCGTGATCCCCGGGTTCATGGTGCAGGGCGGAGACCCGACCGGAACGGGGATGGGGGGACCCGGCTACCAGTTCGAGGACGAGGTGCCCTCCGACGGACCGTCGTTCGACAGGCCCGGGCTCCTGGCGATGGCGAATGCGGGACCGGGCACCAACGGCTCCCAGTTCTTCGTGACGGTGGCCGCGACGCCCTGGCTGGACGGGAAGCACACGATCTTCGGCGAGGTGACCGAGGGCTACGAGGTGATCGAGGCGATCGTCGGCGCTCCGACCGGTTCGCAGGACCGGCCGGTGGACGACGTCGTGATCGATCGGATCGACGTGGCCGACTAGCCCGGGCGCGGCGTCCACCCGATAGACGAGGTGGAGCCAGCGCTCCGCGCCGTGCAGCGTCTCCTTCCACACGGTCATGCCGATCCGCTCGGCCACGCCGCGTGACGGCACGTTCTCGGGACGGATCAGCGAGATCACGTGACCCATCCCGAGCGGCCCGAGGCAGCGGTCACGCCACGCCGCGGCCGCTTCGGTCGCGATCCCCTGACGCGCGCGGCGTGGCGTGACCGACCAGCCGATCTCGACCTCGCCGACGCCGTCGATCACCTGCGGGATCGGCCCGCAGTTGCCGAGGAACTCCCCCGATCGCCGATCCTCGATCACCCATAGGCTGTAGCCGTGCCGCTCCTGCCGGTCGAGGGACCGCTCGATCCAGGCGCGCGACTCCTCCCGGCTGAACGGATGCGGGTAGAAGCGCATGTGGTGGGCGTCGGACTGGATCTCGTGCAGAGCGTCCAGATCCGACAGGTCCGCCGCGAACGGCCGGAGCCGCAGACGTTCCGTCTCGAAGGCGCCCTCCTCCACGACAGCGAGCGTACCGAGGGGCGCGAGCTCGAGGCCACGGGTACGGTGGTCGGGTGCCGACGCCAGCCGAGACCCTCGACGTCGCAGGACGAGAGATCCGGGTCACGAACCCGCAGAAGGTGTACTTCCCCGACGCGCCGGACGGACCGGTGACCAAGCTCGACCTCGTCCGGTACTGGATCGAGGTCGCGGACGCCGCTCTCGTCGGGTGCCGCGACCGGCCGACGACCCTGCACCGCTTCCCGGATGGAGCCGGCGACGAGGGCTTCTATCAGAAGCGTCTGCCGAAGGGAGCGCCCTCGTGGGTGGAGACGGCGCTGATCCGGTTCCCGAGCGGACGGACCGCCGACATGCCGGTGATGGCGGACGCGGCGCACCTCGCGTGGGCCGCGACCCTCGGATGTCTCGAGATCAACCCGTGGCCGGTGCGTGCAGACGACGTCGACCATCCGGACGAGCTCCGCGTCGACCTCGACCCGGGGCCCGAGATCCCGTTCGACCACGTGCGCGAGGTGGCCCTCGTCACGAAGGAGGTCCTCGAGGAGCACGGACTGGTCGGTTTCCCGAAGACGAGCGGCAAGAAGGGGATCCACGTCAACGCGCGCATCCGGCCCGACTGGTCCTTCACGGAGGTCCGGCGCGCTGCGCTGGCCATGGCCCGGGAGGTCGAGCGCCGCGTCCCCGACCTCGCGACCACGAAGTGGTGGAAGGAGGAGCGCCACGGCGTGTTCATCGACTACAACCAGAACGCGCGCGACCGGACGGTGGCGTCCGCCTACAGCGTCCGCCCGGTCGCGGACGCACGTGTCTCGACGCCCCTCGGATGGGACGAGGTGCCCGGCGTGGAGCCCGAGGCCTTCACGATCCGCACGGTTCCGGCTCGGCTGGAGCGTGTCGGCGATCCGGGGGCGGGGATCGACGACCGGGCCGCGAGCCTCGAGGCGCTCCTCGAGCTCTCTGATCGGCAGGCCGCCGAGGGACAGGGCGAGGCACCGTACCCGCCGCACTTCCCGAAGGCCGAAGGGGAGCCCGTCCGCGCCCAGCCCTCCAGGCGTCGCCAGAAGGGCGAGGCCGACGAAGCGACCGTGCCTCCCCCGGCGCCGGGCAAGCAGAGCGGCCCGACCGGGCGTCGCCGCACGAGGATGCCGCTGATCGAGGTCGCCCGGGCGGCGACCGAAGTGGAAGCGAAGGAAGGGCTCGAGCGATGGAAGGAGCGGCATCCGGATGCCGCGGCGCTCCTGGCGGCGAACGACGTCCTGGTCGACTCCATGCGCGGTCGGAGCACCACGTGGACCCGGATCCGACTCAACCTCCGGAACGTCCCCGAGGCCGAACGGCCTCCCCAGGAGGCCCTGGAGGTCGACTACGACCCATGGGAGGGCGTCGAGTGGCCGGGTCAGCCCTCGTCCCAGTCCCAGGACGGTGGAGACTCGCCGAGCTGAGCCCACGTGCAAGCCCCCAGATCGCGTCGGTGCCGGTGCTGGAACGGCGCGCCGGATCCGACCCTTGATCCCGCAGAGTGACGGCCGGGCGACGGCGATATCGTCTCCCGCATGCACCTGCCCGTCATGCCGCCCGTTCTACCGATGCTCGCCAAGTCCGTCGCTGAGGTTCCGATGGATCACCTCGCCTACGAGCCCAAGTGGGACGGATTTCGCTCGATCGTGTTCCGGGATGGCGACGAGGTCGAGATCGGCAGCCGGAACGCGCGGCCGATGACCCGCTACTTCCCCGAGGTCGTCGACGCGATCAGGGCCAACCTGCCCGAACGCTGCGTCGTGGACGGCGAGCTCGTCGTGCCCGACTCCTCCGGCAAGCGGCTCGAGTTCGAGACACTCCAGCAGCGCATCCACCCGGCCGACAGCCGCGTCCGGCTCCTCGCGAAACAGACGCCGGCGCACCTCGTGGCGTTCGATCTGCTCGCGCTCGGCGACCGCTCGATGTTGGCAGACCCCTTCGCCGACCGGCGAAGGGCGCTCGAGGATGCCTTGGCCGACGCTCGCTCGCCCGTGCACCTCACGCCGGCAACGACCGACCGGCGGATCGCACTGCGATGGTTCGACGAGTTCGAGGGCGCGGGGCTTGACGGCGTCGTCGCCAAACCGCTCGACCTGCCCTACCAGGCGGACAAGCGGGTGATGTTCAAGGTCAAGCACGTGCGCACCGCCGACTGCGTCGTCGCCGGCTACCGGGTGCACAAGACGGATCAGCGTGCGATCGGGTCGCTGCTGCTCGGTCTGTACGACGCGAACGGCCACCTCGCGAACATCGGCGTGGTCGGCGCCCTCCCGATGACGCAGCGTCGGCGGCTATTCGAGGAGCTCCAGCCGCTCGTCACCACGTTCGAGGAGCATCCGTGGAACTGGGCGAGGGAAGAGCTCGGCACCCGCACGCCGCGACATTCCGAGTTCAGCCGCTGGAGCGCCGGGAAGGACCTGACGTTCGTCCCGCTTCGCCCCGAGCGCGTGATCGAGGTCCGCTACGACCACATGGAGGGTCCGCGGCTTCGGCACACAGCCCAGTTCGTGCGCTGGCGCCCCGATCGCGACCCACGCTCGTGCACCTACGAGCAGCTCGAGGAGCCGGTCACCTACGACCTGGCCGAGGATCTCGGGGCTCGTGGGAAGCGGCACCGGCGGTGACCAGCCTTCGTCGCGACGACTATCCGGCGGGCAGGTGGGGCTCGCCGCCGAAGGCGGCGAGCCCCCACTCCCCGAGCTAACTGCCCTCGACGCGTGAGCAGGATCAGCTGTCCACCCTCACGCTTGTACGTCACGCCGGGCGTCGTCGTGGTGTCCTCGGGACCCACGCGTACGTCGTGCGCCTGGACGTCCAGGAGCCAGGTACCCGGTCCGAAGAACGCCGAGACGTCCACGATCCCGCTCGACTCCCAGTCCTGGTCGTTGACGCGCGCGACGACCGACCACTCACCGTTCTCGAGGTCATAGCGGAGGATCCTCGACACCTGGCTGGTCGTGTCCTCCTGGACCATGAGGCTCTCGGTGCTCGCTCCGAGGTTGTCGGGCGCCCGCATCGCGGGGCCTTCGGTCGTCGGATCGAACGGGTTCGGCGAGAAGTTCCCGTCCAGGATGATCGAGAGGTCGAGAACCCTCTTCGGATTATCGTGCGGCGAACTCGAAGCGAACGACACGTCCTCGGTTGAACGGTCCCGAGCCGGCGACGAGCTGACCCGTCGTCGCGCTCTCGACGACGCTGCCGCTGCCCGTGTCCGTCAGGTACATCACCGGGTTCTCACCCGGCCCGACGTTCGGGTCGTAGGCGGTGTCCTCGACCCTGATGAACTGGAACACGTTGTGCTCGTTGGACCAGCGCTCGAGAGCGGTCTGCGGCTCCTCGGCCGTCAGGCCCTTGGCGATCCGCTCCGGCACACGGATGAATCGACCCGCGAGGTGGTCGTTGATCCCGAAGTCGCTGTAGTCGTTCGCGTCGTTGAACGGGTCGGCCGCGTCGACCTTCGCCCCGTTCTTCGCGGTGACGCGGAACGCCCAGAGCGTCCCCTCGTCGTCCCAGATCTCCTGCTCGTCGTTCGCGAGGTACAGGTAGAGCTGCGACGCGGGTGCCGGCGGCGTGAACGTGTCGTCACCGGAGTAGATCGCGATCTGCGGCCAGTCGCCCGGGAGCACCATCTCGTTCTCGTGGTTGTGCCGCCCCATGCCCGGGACGTCGTCGTACTCGCCCGTGACCGGATCGAGCACCGCCACGAGGCCGGACTGACGCGTGTTAGCCGGCGCGTACGCCGGGTCGGGTCCGAACGGCGCCCCAGCCGGGACGTCGATCGCCTCGGGCGCCTCCTCACCCGTGAGGAACAGGTAGTCGTCGAGCCCCTCGGCGGGACCGGCCATCGTGGCCGAGCAGAACCGCTGGAAGCCGGCCGTCGGCGGGATCGCGACCGAGCCGTCGAGCGGCTCGCCGTTCGACGCCAGGGTGAGATGCGACACCGAGGCCATCTGGAAGTCCGCCGTGCCTCCGAACGGGATCCGCGTCTGCTCGTGGTTCACGAAGACCTCGACATGGTCGCCTTCGCCGGGCATCGCGCCGATGCCGTCGGGGATCCCCTCGAAGAAGAAGTCATCGAGCGTGTCACCGACGCTGATCAGCGGCAGGGCTTCCGACGTCGACGGATCGAGCAGTGTGACCATCAGGGGAACGTCGGTGAACGGTGGGTCGCCGGCCGACGCGGCCGGCGCCGCGAGAACCGCGATGAGGGCGGCGGCCGGAATGACCACAGCGCGCCGCAAGGAGCGTGCTCGCATGGGCAACCTCCTGGGTGGGGACCCCATCCAAACCGGCGATCGCCGGGGGCGTCAAACGCGCTGGTCGCCGGTCATGCCGGTTCGAGGCGCACGAGGTCGGGAGCCGGGTACCGTGCGGGCGCCATGGACGAGCGTCGGTTCCTCGAGATGGACGACGGGGTGAGGATCGCGCTCACCCTGCACTACCCGGACACGCCTCCGCCCTGGCCGGTGGTCTTCGAGGCACGCCCGTACCGGAAGGATGACCTCTCGGACGCGACGGCGATCTACCGACGCTTGTGCGACGAGGGGAACCTCGCCGTCTGCCGAGCCGACGTCCGCGGCACGGGCTCCTCCGAGGGCGACGCGGTCGACGAGTACACGGCGCGCGAGCTCCAGGACCATGTCGCCACGATCGCGTGGCTCGCCGAGCAGGACTGGTCGAACGGCAGCGTGGGGATGTACGGCACCTCGTATTCGGGCTTCAACGCGCTCCAGGTCGCCGCCCTCCGACCGCCTGCGCTGAAGGCGATCATCCCGATCTACGCGACCGACCGCCGTTACACCGACGATGTCCACTACGGCGGTGGGGTGCGGCGCGGCATCGACTTCCTCGACTACCCGGCGTACATGGTGGCGCTGATCGCTCTGCCTCCGGTCCCCTCGGTGTACGGGGACGGCTGGCGGGAGGAGTGGCACCGTCGGATCGAAGCGAACGATCCGTGGGAGCTCGCCTGGCTCGAGCATCAGAACGAGGACGATTTCTGGCGCCACGGCTCCGTCTTCTTCGACTACGACGCGATCGAGGCGGCCACGCTGGTGATCGCCGGCCACGCCGACGGCTACCGCAACATGGCGTTCCGCGCGTTCGAGCACCTGCGAGGTCCCAAGAAGGTCCTCTTCGGGCCGTGGAGCCATATGAGCCCCCGCCTCTCGATGCCGGGACCACGGATCGACCATGTGCCCGTGATGATCGACTGGTGGCACCGATGGCTCGGCGGAGACGCAGGTGTCGACACCGGGTCGCCGATCTCGGTCTTCGTCCGACGTTGGACCGACCCCGCCCCGGACGTGGACACCTACGCCGGCGATTGGCGAGCCGAGCCGACGTGGCCGCCCACCAGGCTCGTGGAGGATCGCCGGCGGCTCGACTCCGCTCGCCGCGTCGGTGACGCGACCGCCAAGAAGGACGTGCTCGAGATCCGCGGCGACGTGGGGGTGACCGCGTCGATCTGGTGCGCGGCCACGCTCCCGTTCGGGCTCCCCTGGGACCAGCGCCCGGACGAGGCCTTCTCACTCGTGTACGACTGGCCCGTCGCGGAGGAGACCGAGGTGATGGGTCGCCCCCGGGTGGAGCTGACGGTCGCCTCGTCCGTCCCCGTGGCCTTCGTCTCGGCGAAGCTCTGCGACGTCGCGCCCGACGGACGTTCGTCGATGGTGACGCGCGGGATCGTGAACCTCACGCACCGCGACTCGGACGAGCGCCCCGAGCCCGTGCCTGTGGGCGCGCCGGTGACCGCGACGATCGAGCTGGACGCCACCGCCTACGTGTTCGAGCCGGGGCACACGATCCGGCTCGATCTCGCGGGCAGCGATTTCCCGTCGTCGTGGCCGCCGCCCCTCGCCGGCACCCTCGAGGTCGATCGGGCGGCCTCTTCCCTCGTCCTGCCGGTGATGGATGGTCCGCCGCTCCTGCCGGCCCCCGTCTTCGAGCCCGGCGCCCCGGAGCCGACGTTCCCGGAGCAGGTCCGGTGGGAGATCCGGGAGGACGTGCTGGCCCGGGAACGGAGCGTGCTGATCAGATCACGGCGGCGTCCGGGGGCGGAGCGGCCTCGCCGACGGGTCGGACCACTATTGGGGAGAGATCACGGCCGGCACGCATGCCCCGGGGAACAGCAGGGCGAGCGCCGGCGCGTCGTTGGTTCTCGCCTGGGACGAAGCGTCGGTCCGGACCGAGTCGCGAGCGACCCTCCGCTCCGATGCCGAGTCGTGGCACCTCGCGATCGAGCTCGAGGTCTACGAGGGCGACGAGCTGATCGCCGAGCGGCGATGGGAGCGGACGACGGCGCGCGACCTGCAGTAGCGGGCGCTCAGCTCGCGCGAGCCCGCCACGCGTCCAGCAGCTCACGTTCCTTGTCCGGAGGCACGCCCGCGGCGAGCGACGGCGCGCCTCGCTCACGATCCCAGGCGAGGGTGTCCGCGATCGTGCGGTCGAACGGGCGAGGACGAAGTCCCGCCGCCGTCGCCTTCGCGGCGTCGTAGGCGTGGAACCCCGGCAGGTGGGGGTGCCACATCGGGAACCAGGTCTCGTGGATCTCCCCGAGCGCGAGCACGAACGTGGGGTCGACCCACACGAACGAGGTGTCGGCGCCGGCCGCGCTCCGCGCGCCTTCCACGACGTCGGCCGTGGTCGCAGGCTCGGCCGGCCCGACCACGCCGTACGTATCGGAGTCGCGCGCCTCCACGCGATCGAGGACGAACGCTCCGAGGTCTCGCGCGTCGATCCCCTGGACCAGCGCGTCCGACGGCCCCGCGGCGAGCATCTCCCCGCCGGCGGCTGCCCGCCGCACCCACCAGGTGAAGCGGTCGGTGGGGTCGTGCGGCCCCACGATGTAGCCAGGACGGATCACGAGCAGCCGGTCGCGGAACCGAGCCGCGGCGCTCCACCTCGCACGCCACCTTCAGGGGTCCGTAGGTTTCCTCGGTCACGTCCTCCGTGTCCGGGTACGGCGGCGGGTGGATCGGGGTGTCCTCCGTCGCACCGACCGGCAGGTCGTCCGGGTGGACCGAGAGCGAGGACACCAGCGTGTAGTGGCCGATCCCGTCGCCGATCGTCTCCGCGAGCTCGCGGACCTCGCGAGGGACGAAGGCACACGTGTCAAGGACCGCGTCCCACGAGCGTCCCCGCAGCGTCTCCACGCCGGCCTTCCGGTCACCGTGGACGTGTTCGACGGACGGCAGGTCCGCGGGCTCGGATCCCCCCGATGGAAGACGGTCACGTCGTGACCCCGCCGTACCGCCTCCTCGACGAAGGCGCGCCCGAAGAACCGCGTGCCGCCGACCGTCAGGATCTTCACGCGACGGACCCTACCGTTCCCGGTGGCAGTCGGGCCCCCTCGTCGAGCCATCGATGCAACACCTTTCGACCGTCGGGCACGAAGGTCGGTTCCTCGGCGCGGCGGAGGACGCGCACGACCGGTTCCCATCCGTACCAAGCGATCTCGGCGGCCTGCGGCACTACGGGACCGTCCCAGGTGATCGCGAAGACCGCGCTCCACGATCGATCGTCGATGCCTTCGTAGCGGTGGTGGAAGAGCTCGACCGCCCCAGCTCCCGCGATCGCCATCTCCTCCTGGAGCTCGCGATCGCGGGCCTGCTCGTACGCCTCGCCAGCGCTCACGACCCCGCTCACGAAGCAATCGAGCGCACCGGGGAACACATCCTTCGTGTCGGTGCGGCGGTGCACGAGCAACCGGCCGTCTGGGCGGAAGACGAGTACCGAGGCGACGCGGTGGAGCAGGTGCTCCGCGCGAACGCGGGAGCGCGTCACGGTCGCGACGACCCGGTCCTGTTCATCGACGACGTCGACGAGCTCCTCGCTCACTCGAGTCGTCTCGGTCAGGCTGCCGACCCCTCCAGGTCCTGCGACCACCTGCCGTCGCGCGCGAAGCCGTTCATCCGAGCACGGTGAGCCAGCGCATCCTGCGCAGCCTCGCTGTTGGCGGCGTCACCGCCCCACAGCGTCAGCGGTCGCTGCTGGAGGGCGCGGCCGTACGAGAAGGAGATCTCCCACGGCGCGTCGTCGAGTCGGTTGATCTCGTTGAGCCGGCTCGTCGATTGCTCGTCGGTCATCCCGCCGGACAGGAACACGATCCCGGGAACCTCGTCGGGGACGTGCCCTCGGAGCGTCCGGAGCGTGGCCTCCGCGATCGCGGTGTCGTCCGCCTGCGTCGCGGCGCCCTTCCCGGGAACCACCATGTTCACCTTCAGGAGGGTGCCGGGGAGATCGACCCGATGCTCGCGGAGCTGCGCGTAGAGGCCATCCAACGCCCGTCCGGTGGCCTCCTCGCACGCCGCGAGGTCGTGCTCCCCGTCCATCAGGGTCTCCGGTTCGACGATCGGGACGATCTCGGCTTCCTGGCAGAGCGCGGCGTAGCGCGCCATCGCGTGACCGTTCGCGAGCACGGCAAGGTCGCTGGGTCGGCCGTCGCCGATGAAGTACGTGGCTCGCCACTTCGCGAAGCGAGCGCCGAGCTCCCGGTACTCAACGAGACGCTCCCGGAGCCCGTCGAGTCCCTCCGTCACGGTCTCGCCCTCGAACAGGGCGAGGGGCTTCGCACCGGTGTCGACCTTGATCCCCGGGATCACTCCCGACTTCTCGAGCAGCTCGGTGAATCGGATCCCGTGGTCCGTCGACTGACGGATCGTCTCGTCGTAGAGGATCACGCCGGAGATGTGCTCTTCGAGACCGGGCGTCGTGAAGAGGAGCTGCCGGTAGGCACGCCGCGTGTCTTCCGTCGACCCGACGCCGATCTGGTCGAACCGCTTCTCGATCGTTCCGCTGGACTCGTCCGCCGCGAGGATCCCCTTGCCGGGGGCCACCAGCTCGCGGGCCGTTTCCCTCATCGCATCCATCCATCCGCTCCTTCCGAGCCAACGCTTCGTCGTTCGGGCTCGAGCTCGAGCTCGACGATGCCGCTCCAGGCTACGGCCCGCGGCAGACCACGGGCAATCGGATACCTCGACTTAGGTACTTCGGTCGCACCCGCCGATAGGGAGGCATGCGGCGACGTCACCCCGAACGTTCGAAGCTCACGGTCATCCTGGCCGTCGCACTGGGCCTGCTGACGCCGATGGCGGCGAACATGGTGGGGGCGCAGGCGGGAGCGGTGAGCCAAGCGGCGCCCTCCGGACCCTCGATCGTGGTCATGGTGGCGAGCGCACCTCCCCGTGGCTTCGCTCTCCCGGCGTCCGGCGTTCGACCGGATCCGCAGGAGATCGCGCGAACAGCCGCCCGCGTCGCCCGATGGACCAACGTCCTGGTCGAGGTTCCGCGCACCCTTCCCGCGTTCGCCCGGCCCGGCTGTCGGCGCCGCCCAGGTGGGCGTGGTTCCCTCCGGCTCCAAGTACTACGGGATCCGGATCGTGGCCTGGGTCGAGGAGGTCTCGTCCGACGGCAGGTGGGGACGCGTCGAGCTCCCGTACACGTGGCCGCGGCGCGAAGGGTGGATCCGTCTCCGCGGTCTGGAACGCGACACGACCCGCGTGCGGGTCGAGGTCGACCTGTCCCTACACCAGGTCACGGTACGGAAGTTCGGCAAGGTCCTGTTCCGCGCCCCGGGCGCGACGGGGGCGCCGTCTTCTCCCACGCCCGTCGGCGAGTACTTCGTGACCGATCGAGTGCCCTTCTCCGCCGGAAGCGCCCTCGGATCCTTCGCGTTCGGGATCAGCGGCATCCAGCCGCGCTTGCCCGCCGGCTGGTCGGGCGGGAACCAGCTCGCGATCCACGGCACGAACAACCCCTCGTCGATCGGACAGAGCGTGAGCGCCGGGTGCGTCCGGGTCTCGGAGACGACCCTCGACCGACTGCTCCCGTTGCTCGCGTACGGCACGCCCGTGATCATCCACGCGTAGGGCGTCAACGCTCCCCTTCGGGGATCGACTCGACGAACGACTCCAGGTCCCGCACGTGCGCCTCGGCGTGCTCGAAGGGACCCGCGCCGACGAGCAGCTGCCCGATCCGGTGCCCGAGGGACTTCCTACCGCGTGGGGTCGCGGGCTTCTCCCAGCGAGCGTCCGGCATCGATCGGATCGCGCGGATCAAGGCACCGTGCACGTTGTCCCAGTCCCGCTGCACGCGCGCGAGGGTGTGTCGCGAGCGTCGGCGGACACCGTCCGCATTGATCGCTCCGATCGAGCTCGCGTGGATGTCGCGGTCGATCGGCGCGCGCTCCCCGGCGTCCCAGGCAGCCAGCGCCTCCAAGACCTTCTCCTCCCACGAGCAGAGGTGTCCGAGGAGATCCTTCGGCGTCCAGTCGCCATCGCCGACACCGGGCCTCGCCATCCAGTGCGGGGGGATCCGCTTGATCAGCCGGCGGATCTCGCGGTGACCACGCTCGAGCGTCTCGATCGCCTCCTCTCGAGTGGTCATCCTCCGGCTCCCCCTTCCGTCGAACCCTCCCCCGATCCTGGACCGTAGCGCAGCCTCGGATCGTCCGGGCGCGTCGGTCGGGTGACGGCGGCCGCCGCACCGGCCACCGTCACGACCAGCACCACGATCACGCCGCCCGTTCCGCCCATCCGGATGCCGACCCGTTCGGCGATCAGTCCGGCCACGACGAGCGAGGCGAGGCCGACGGCAGGCGCCACACCCACGAGGAACGAGAGAGATCCACCTCCGAAGCGGACGGCCCAGCCGGCGCCCGCGAGCGCGATCACCGCGAGCGAGGACGCCCACCACGCGGCGAGGGTCGCTCGCGATGGTGGCTCCGGAGCGACGGGACGCTCGGTCGGGGGCGGCGGACCGGCCACGACGGCCATCCACCCGTTCGTCCTCCACTCCGGGTGCCCGGCCACCACTCCGGCGAAGCCGGCGAGATGGGATCGGAGGATCACGACGGTCGGATCCCGCGGGAGCAGGGAACGGGCCGCCCGCCAGGTCTCCTGGGACACCTCGTCGAAGCCCGCCACCTCCGGACGGAGGGTCGGTTGCTGCTCTCCGAGGAGTTCGGGGTCGCCGAGGTAGACCGTCGTGGCGAGCGCGAGATGAGCCGGGAGCTCCGCCCGAATCCGCCGCATCACCGGGACGGTCCCGAAATCGCCCTCCGATCGGGGCTGGTCCACCACGACGATCGCCGGGCGACCCGCATCGGTCAGGTAGCGGCCCAGCGTATGGAACTCCGCCAAGGCCAGGTCGTCGCTCCAGGGTTTCCTCGTGCGCCAGCTCTCCCAGGCGAACGTCATGGAGAAGAGCAACGCAACGACCGCGAGGAGCGCGGCCACGGCGGCGGCCATCCTCCCGAACCTCTCGCGTACCGAGAGGACCGCAGCCACGAGACCGAGTGCGCCGAGGAACGGGATCGCCAGCGCGAAGGACAGTGCGCGTGGCACCGGGACGGCACGGCCGGCGGCGTAGACGAGGGCGGCGGCCGCAGGCACGAGAGCCCAGGGGACGAGCAGCCAGGCGGCGTGCCGACGCGACTGGTCCTTCCCGCTGGCGGCCAGCCACGCGCCGCCGATCGCGGCGGCGGTCGCGGCCGTGGGCAGCCGGTAGAAGGGGAGCTGGGCCGAGAGGTGTCGGTCCACCGAACCACGCGTGAGACCGATCGGCCCACGCGGGATCCCGGGCGTCCCGAGCAGGAGCGCGGCCACCCCGAGGCCGGCACCGCCGACGACGGTGGTCCCCACGCGTCCCGACGCGGTCTCGGCGAGCGAGCGTCCCTGCCGGCGATCGCGGAGCGACGCCGGCAGGCACGCGAGCGTCAAGATCCCCAGGAGCGCCGTGAACAGCAACGCGAACTGCCAGTGCACGAGCCACGCCGCGAGGAGCGCCGCGGCACCGAGCGCCCGCCCTGGGCCGCCGCCGGCGGCCCGGAGCGCCCCGGCGGCGGCCACGAGCACCAGCGGCTCGACCAGGAGCTGATCCAGGTAGCCGTTCGCGGCGAACGCCACCTGGACGGAGGCGCCGGTCGCCACGCCGGCGAGCGCGATCCCCCAACCGGGCACACCCGGGATCGACCCGCCGAGCGCGGCGGCGGCCAGCGCGATCGCGGCCGCGGCCACGGCCGGAAGGACGTACGCGAGGTCCCGGGCGTCCGCGCCGGTGACGGACGACAGGGCGGAGAGCACGAGCGGCAAGCCGGGACGATCCGCGTTGGTGTTCAGCGCCTGCGATCGTCCGTCGAATGACGGGAGGGCCTCGAGGCCGAGGGTCGCGACCACCTCCGACCGCCAGACGTGTTGGGAGGTGTCGCTGCCGGCCGGCGCCACCCCCGCCTCGGTGACCGCGTATCGGCCCAGGAACAGCAGCGAAGGCACCACCACGCAGGCCCCCAAGCCGGCGAGCAGTGTGAGCCGCCTCATCTCTCGTCCGCGAGCAGTGCCGGGAGCGCGCGATCGGGAACGTAGCGCCAGCCGGGAAGGTACCTGGCGGCGTAGACGAGCTCGTGCAACTCCTGCGCGACACGGAGCGGGCGGAGCAGCTCCTCGTCGAACAGCGACGCCGCGCCGCGGAGAGCGAGCTCGTCCCGATACGACCGCAGGCACCGCTCCGATGCATCTGCGATCCACGCGCCCACCGAGTTGTTGCGCCGCCGCTCGACGATCCTGCCCACGTGGTCGAGCGATTGCACGAGCGACGCGACGTCCCTCGCGGGCGGTCCCTCGAGCGTCCCGCTCCCGAGCGGATCCCCGTCGAGGTCCGAAACCGCGAGCCCTTCTCGCCACCGGAGGAACTGTCCGACGTGGAGATCGCCGTGGATCGGGATCGTCGTCGTCGCGCGGACGGGGAGCTGCGCGAGCTCCTCGCGGATCGATCGCTCCGCTCGCCGCAGACGCTCCCCTTCCTCGCCGTCGATCGCCGACAGGGCGAACTCGAGGTCGTGCGCGGCAGCGCTGCCCCATCTCGCCACCGTGTCGTTCCCGGCCGTCCCGCTCGGCGCCGGGAGCACCTCGGTGGGCGTCGCGAGGCAGACGTGGAGTCGTGCCGTGAGGGCGCCGAGCGCTGCGGCCGGCGCGACCGCGTCGACGGACGGGTCCTCGAGCGACCGCTCCACGAGCTCGACGTACCACTCCCACCCGTCACGGGCGTCGGGCAGGTAGGCGGCGATCGAGGCGAGCGGCGCCTCCCCCCCATCGTGCCTCCACCCGGCGTTGCCGAGAGGAGCCGGCATCTCGGCGAACCCGGCTTCGAGCAGGTGCGCCGGCAGCAGCATCGGACGTCGATTGTCGGCCCCCATCCGGACCGATCGCTTCACCACCGCCCGCTCGCCCACCACGATCGACTCGTTCGCCTGATCCACCTCGATCGCCCGCTCGCCGATCCAGGACCCGATCTCACCCAGTCGGCGGAAGGAGAAGCTCCCCTCCTCCGCCCCACTCGCTGTCCGGGCCAGGAGCTCCTCGGCGACGCCGTCACCCGGAACGGCTCGGCGGAACCCGCCCTCCTCTTCGACGACCGCCGACGTGAACAGCTCGTCTCCGACACGGAGTACCAGGAGCCAACGGCCTTCCCCGGCCGCGAGCGCATCCGCCAGCGTGGCGGGCTCCTCCTGACGACCCCTCGGGAAGCGCGGTGGGCAGCAGCACCGAGGGGTCGGTCGAGGCAACCCTCTTCGGCCGCGTCGTAGGAGCCTCGTCGCACGACGCGGAGTGTAGGCCGCCCCGCGACATCCCCTCCCAACCAGCGATCCCTGTCCAAACCCCCTACAGCATCTAGTGCTTTTGGGGGATGCGCCGGGGGACACCTTTGTACGACTATCGACATCCCCTGAACGACCCTCGGAGGACGAGAGACCATGCAGCGCCCCCGCTTCCCCCGGACACCGCAAGCCGAGGACGGTGCGGTGCTCGTCATCGTCGTCCTGAGCCTCCTCGCGATGTTCGGCATGATGGTCCTGGTCGTCGACGTGGGATCCCTCCTGTACGCCCGCCGAGAGCTCGTGAACGCGGCCGACGCGGCGGCCCTGGCGGCGGCGCAGTCCTGTGGGCAGAAGGAGGGGATGGGAGAGGCCATCGTCCAGGCGAGGTTCTACGCCGTCGAGAACCAGAGCGATGCCAACCTGGTCTCGGGGTACCCGATCTTCTTCCCCAGCTGCGACTCACCCGCGGGGCTGGTGACCGTGCACGTCACGACGGATCGGCCGCTCTTCTTCGCCCCGGTGCTCGGCGCCGACTCGGACGCGGCCGTCACCACCGCGGCGACCGCCTCCTGGGGCGGCGCGGGGGTCGGCGAGAAGGTCGCCCCGTTGATGCTCTCCGCGAACCGGTTGAGCGACTGCGACATCCCACCCGACACCCCCACGTCGAACGTGGGGTTGGAGTGCGCCTTCTACTGGAACAACTCCTCGAGCGGGCACACCGAGCCCGATCTCGCGAACGCGGAGTGGGGCACGCTCGACCTGTTGAAGTGGGACATCACCACGGGGGTGAACTGCGACAACTCGACCCCGCCCCAGTTCGAGGAATGGATGCTCCGCGGCTTCAACCTCCCACTCCCCATCGACTCCAACATCTACGGCGGGACGGCGGGGGACGATCACACGTACGTCTGTCGCGGCCAGGGGCACTTCGGAGAGGCCCTCGACCACGACATCGAGGCCGCCATCGCCCTGGGCGATCCGATCTACTTCCCGGTCAACCGGCCGACCACCCAGGTCGATTCGAACGGGGACGTCTGCAGCCCGGACCTGTTCGCGACCACGAACTGCGCCGTCGACAAGTACGACATCATCGGATTCGCGCGGCTGTTCATCCGCGAGATCTGGGGAGGGGGTAGCGAGCGCGACGAGGTCGTCGAACACTGCGGTCACTTCGCGGGGATCGAGGAGGACCCGAACGCCCGCTGCATGATCGCCGAGTGGGTCGGATACACGCCCGAGGGCCTCGACAGCGGCGGCGGCGAGAACTTCGGGCTCGTCCCTGTGCGACTCGTCGACTAGCCCGGCGGCATCGCGCGGACGTGCAGGACGGCCCGATGTCGGGGAACATGGGATCGTGACCGATCCGCTCACCGTCGTCTTCATGCCCGAGAGCGCGTACGGGCCGACGAACAACTGCATCGGGATCGGCAAGATCCTCGAGGGGCGCGGCCACCGCGTGGTGTTCGCCGCGGAAGCGTCGTGGCGTGGCCGGCTCGAGCCCCTCGGCTTCGAGGAGGATCTCGTGGACCTGGCCCCACCGGCCGAGGGCGACCAGGACGCCGGGCAGTTCTGGACCGACTTCATCACGGAGACGGCACCGGAGTTCCGCAAGCCGACGATCGAGCAGCTCGACACGTTCATCCGACCGGTGTGGGAGTCGCTGATCGACGGAGCGAAGTTCTGCGAGCCGCAGCTCCGGGAGATCCTGGCTCGGGCGAAACCGGACGTGATCGTCGAGGACAACGTGAGCGGCTTCCCGGCCCTCCTCACCCACGGCGCCCCCTGGGTGCGGATCATGAGCTGCAACCCGCTGGAACGGAAGGACCCCGACCTCCCGCCGACGTTCAGCGGCTACCCGATCGACGACCAGAGCGGCTGGGAGGAGTTCCGAGCCGAGTACGACCGGACCCATCGCGATCTCTGGTCCGGCTTCAACGACTGGATGCTCGAACAAGGAGCACCCGCCCTGCCCGACCTCGAGTTCATCCACGAGTCGGAGCACCTGAACCTGTCGGTGTTCCCGGACGCCGCCGATTATCTCCGCGCGCGGCCGCTCGGATCCGCGTGGCATCACCTCGAGTCGTCGGTGCGCGACACCGAGGACGCGTGGTCCGTCCCGGAGCAGCTCCGCGACGGTGAGGGATCGCTGATCTACCTGTCGTTGGGCTCGCTGGGATCGGCGGACGTCGAGCTGATGCGCCGGCTCGTCGACGTGCTCTCGCGCACCCGGCACCGCTACGTGGTGTCGAAGGGACCGCGCGCGGACGAGTTCGGGCTCCCCGACAACATGTGGGGAGAAGCGCGCGTGCCGCAGACGAGCATCATCCCCGAGGTGGACCTCGTGATCACGCACGGCGGGAACAACACCGTCACGGAATCGCTGCACTTCGGCAAGCCGATGGTCGTGCTCCCACTGTTCTGGGATCAGTACGACAACGCCCAGCGGATGCACGAGTTGGGCTACGGGGTCCGGCTCGCGACCTACGACTTCGCCGACGACGAGCTCATCGCCGCGGTGGACGGGCTGGCGGCGGACGAGACGCTCCGATCGAGCCTGGACGCGCTCGGAGAGCGGATCCGCGACGCGGACGGCGTGACCCACGCCGCCGACCTGATCGAGGCGGTCGGCCGCCGGGTGTAGACACCGCGGGGAGTCCTGATCAGCGCGCGGCACCGCCGTTCTCGAACCGCTGCCGGTAGGACTGCGCGACCGCCTCGAGCATTGTTTCGTCGGCGAGTCCGTCGGGCAGCGAGCCGACACGACCGCGGATCGCGGACGCGAGCTGCGCGGCGAGCCGCCACCGAGCCGCCGGGTCGAGCGATCCCCCGGCGGGCGAGGAACGACCGGATCACGTCGTAGTCACGCTCCGACAACCCCGTCGCATCCACCGCCGGAAGATCGGGGCGGCTCGCGGAGGCGACCGACCGGGGTGCCGTGAACCGTGCCTCCCGAACCACCAGCGTGCCGGCGGCGAGGTCGCCGAGCCGCTGGGCCCGCGCGGTGACGATCATCGAGATCACCGCCAGGAACGGCAGCAGGAAGACGTCGAGGATCCTGATCAGGTTGCGGACCATGATCGCCGCGCCTCCCGCCGGCTGGCCATCGGTCCGGATCACGCGGAGCCGCTGCGCGCGCTTCCCCGGGGTCTGTCCCTGCCAGCTCAGCTCGAAGATCGGGTAGTAGCCCCAGAAGAGCAGGAACAGGATCAGGGAGAGCACGACCAGCTCCACGCCGCCGGAGAGGTTCCCCGCCCCGATGCCGAGCACGATCGGCACCGCGATCGCGAGCTGGATCAGGGAGTCGATGAGCCACGCGATCATCCGCGAGCCCAGACCGGCGACGTCGAGTGAGATCGTCACCGCCTCGGGCGTCACCGTGCGACCGGACGTGCTCACTGCTCTCTCATCCCTTCATCTCGAACGTGCACCTCGGACGGCCAGCTCGACGCGGCGCCTAGACTCGCCTCGGTGGATCTCGACTCGTACATCCAAACGCATCGGCCGGAATGGAGCCGGCTGGAGCAGACCACCGCCGGGGGGAGCCGTGCGCTCAGCTCGCGACCCGGCGGCGACATCACGGAGACCGTCCGGCTCTACCTCCGCGCATCCTCGCACCTCGCCGAGGTGCAGACGCGCTACCACGACCCGGGGCTCGAGCGCTATCTCAACGGCCTGGTGTCCCGCGCGCACGGGGCGATCTACGGCGGCAGCGCCACGTCGGGTCGCTCGTTCCTGCGGTTCTTCGTGACGCGGTATCGCGCCGTCTTCCGTCGCACCCTTCCCTTCATCGCGGTGATCGCGATCCTGATGGTCGTGGTGATCCTCGCGACCGACCTGTGGGTCGCGAGCTCCCGTGAAGCGCAGGCGGGCCTCCTGCCGTCCGCCTCGCGCCAGGCGATGCGGGACGCGGGTGCCGTCGCGGGACCGGGCGATCCGGGATCGGCCACTCTCTCCGCCCTGATCTTCCAGAACAACGTGCAGGTGTCGTTCCTCGCCTTCGCCCTCGGGATCACGTTCGGCATCGGGACGATCTGGGTGATCACCACGAACGCCGTCTTCATCGGGCTCCTCGCCGGCGGGTTCCAGGCGGCCGGGGAGGGGTGGACCTTCTGGGCGCTCGTCCTGCCGCACGGCTTCCTGGAGCTCACCGCGATCTGCATCGCGGGCGGCGCCGGGCTCCGCGTGGGGTGGGCGATGATCGATCCAGGGGACCGTGGCCGCGTGACGGCGCTGGGCGAGGAGGCTCGCGACGCCGTCCTGCTGATCGTCGGTGCGATCCCGGCGTTCGCCATCGCGGCGGTGATCGAGGGGTTCGTCACCGGTCGCACCGGGGCCGCGATCGTCGAGGTCCTGATCGGAGCGATCGTCGTGACGGCCTATCTGGCGCTCCTCCTGTTCCCGACGAGGGACCCGCGCCCCGGGAGGGCGCCGGGCGGACAGGCCGGGACGGTCAGAGTCGGCCCCGCGATTTGATCTGGAGGTACTCGTCGGCCACCGAGGCGGCGAGGGCGCCCGGCTGCGCGTCGATCACCGTGGCGCCGAGCCCTCTGATCCGTGCCGCGGCGCGATCGCGCCACGTCATGAACCCGGCTGCGGACGCGCGATCGTAGGCGTCTTCGGACGTCCACGGCACCGAGGTGGCGAGCGTCTCGACCTCGGGGTCGCGCACGCTCGCCACGACGAGCAGGTGTCTCGACAGCAGCACCGGGATCGCCCGGAGCAACGGTTCGAGGACCGATCCCTCCGAGAGATCCGTGAACAGGACCAGCCACGAGCGGCGACGGTGCCGCGCGAGCAGCGTGGCGAACGCGAGCGGGTAGTTGGGGGCGTACAGACCCGCCTCGAGGTCGAAGAGGAGCTGCAGGATGCGCGGGGGCTGCGACGGGCCGCCGCGAGGCTCGACGAACGCCCGCACGTCGCGGCCGAAGGCGAGCGCGCCGACGTGATCGCCGACGCGGGCCGCGAGGTCCGCGACGGCGATCGCAGCGTCCAGGGAATGCTCGAGCCGGGACACGCCGGCCACCTGGCCGGCCGTGGCCCGGCTCGCGTCCAGCAGCATCACCACCTGCTGGTTGTGCTCCTCGCGGTACTCGTTGGCGATCGGCCGCGGCGATCGGGCGGTGGCTTTCCAGTTGATCCGCCGGAACTCGTCGTCGGACCGGTACTCACGGAGCGAGTCGAACTCGTCGCTCCCGCCTCGGTACGCGGTCGATCGCAGTCCCGACTGCAGGAGCTGGGCCCGCCGGAAGCGGAGCTCGACCTCGGCGCGTCCTCGGAGCGCCGGATACACCTTCACCTCGTCGACCAGCGGGACGGTCGATTGCCGGCCGGCGAGCCCCAGCGGTCCGGCCGTCCGGATCGTGAGCGGCCCGATCGAGGCGCGCCCGCGACGTCCCGGACGGATCGACGCTGGCAGCTGCGACCAGCCGCCGGGCTCGATCGAGACGTGGTGCCGCAGGGGTTCGCGATCCATCGACGGTGGGGTCGCATCGTGGGTCTCGATCGCGAGCGCACGATCGGTCGGATTGTGCAGCTCCACGAGGACGTCGGCGGGGCGGCCCATCCGCAGCACGGCGGCGACCGCCCGGCGAGGCTGCAACGCGCTCGCCCTCGGAGCCAGCACGACGTCGAGGACCACGAGGATCGCGACGAGGACGGTCGCGGCGACGAGGACGAGCGTCGGGTCGGCGGGGGCGATGGCGGCGAGCCCGCCGGCCGCGAGGAAGGCAACGACGAGCCTGGGCCGAAGATGCATGGGTTAGCGGGGCACGGCGACCCGCTCGGCGATGCCGTCGAGCACGGAGTCCGCGGTCGCTCCCTCGAGCTCGATCTCGGGACGCAGCACCACGCGGTGGCGCCACGTCGGACGGAGAAGCGTCTTCACGTCGTCGGGCGTCACGAAGTCGCGTTGCGAGAGGTACGCCCAGGCCTTCACCGCCGTCAGGAGCATCGCCGCCCCACGGGGACTCACGCCGAGGGACAGCGCCGGCGTGCGGCGAGTCTCCTCCACCAGGTCGAGCATGTACGAGACGACCTCGTCGTCGACCCGCACCTCTTTGACGGCGTCCGACCCGGCGCGGAGGTCATCAGGTCCGGCCACCGGACGGACGCCGAGCGCATCGAGGTCATGCGGATCCCGTCCGGCGTGATGCATCGCGAGGACCGCCCGCTCCGCGTCACGGCCCGGGTAGGAGACGGAGAGCTTCAACAGGAATCGATCCAGCTGCGCCTCCGGGAGCGGGTACGTCCCCTCGAACTCGATCGGGTTCTGCGTGGCCGCGACGAGGAACGGCTCCGGGAGCGGGCGGCTCTCTCCTTCGGTGGTGACCT
This sequence comes from uncultured Actinomycetota bacterium, assembly GCA_963784055.1. Classification (GTDB taxonomy): domain Bacteria; phylum Actinomycetota; class UBA4738; order UBA4738; family HRBIN12; genus JAJNBA01. The sequence continues at coordinate 183,093 of CAWAPY010000012.1, read as the reverse complement.
GGTGCTCCTCCATCGCCTCGAGGAGGGCGGCCTGGGTCTTCGGCGGGGTGCGGTTGATCTCGTCGGCGAGGAGCAGGTGCGTGAACACCGGGCCCGGCCGGAAGCGGAACTCGCCGGTGCTGCCCTCGTACACCACGTTCCCGGTGACGTCGGACGGCATCAGGTCGGGCGCGAGCTGGATCCTCCGGAAATCGAGGTCCAGGGAGCGTGCCAGCGCCTTCACCATCAGGGTCTTCGCGACGCCGGGCACCCCTTCGAGGATCACGTGGCCTCGGACGAGCAGCGCGACGAGGAGGCCGGAGATCACGTGCTCTTGACCGACCACGGCCTTGCCGACCTGCTCGCGCACGGCTCTCAGCGCGTCTCGCGGCTCCGTCACGATCGTTCCCCTTTGCCGTCGGCGCCGGTGCCGATGCCGGCTGCAGTGGTCATCGTCCTCGACTCGATCTCGGACAGGAGGCTACCCAGTCGGATGAGCTCCTCGTCGGTGCGCGGATCGGGACCGCTCAGTGCCTGCTCCACGCGATCCGGGGGGAGGCCGGTCACGTTCGCGGCCACCGTGGGTAGCGCTTCGCTCTCCCTGGAGACGCCGAGTCGGCGACCCACCCGAGCTCGGGTCGCCTCGCGCATCACGCCGGCGGCGTGGCCGAGGCTCCGGGCTCGCCGGTAGAGACGCGAGGTCGCCCGCACGAGCTCACTGGCCGGGATCGGCGCGATCGGTTCCTCGACGGGGGGCCGCCCGAGCCGGCGCGATCGGAGCGCCGCGAACGCGAGGGCCGCGACCCCGATCGCGAGGATCGCCACCTTGGCCCGCTCCGGCAGCGCACCCCACACCCCGGTGGCCGGAGCCGCCATGTCGGCGGGGACCGGCGGGCCGAAGACCACCGGGCCCTCCGAGCCGGCCAGCCGCAAGGCGAGCACGGCGTTGTCCGCCGTGCGGAGGTGCTCGTTCGTGAGCGCCGTGAACCCCCCGAGCAGGACGAGCGTCCCCCGATCGTGCGACCGGACGAGGACGTGCCCGTCGAAGCACGACACGAACCGGTCACCGCCGCGGAGCGACCGATCCGATGCCCGGACGACGATCGACCGTACGCCCCGCGTCTCTTCCGCCAGGCACGCGGGTTCCAGCGACTGCGCGCCGACGAGACCGACCGGTTCCCCCACGGATGCCCCCGAGAGCGTCACGAGGGTCGACCGAGGATCGGCGACGACCAATCGACCGCCGGACGCCGCCCAGGCGAGCAGGGACCGCGCCTCGTCCGGCGTGCGGAGGTCGTGGAGGAGGACGTAGGTCCCGCCCGCCTCCGGAGGCGGGCCTCCTTCCGAGACCTCCCGCCCCGACTCGGCGAGGAATCGTCGCAACGCGAGCGTGGACTCCCCGGACTCGGCCCTCGGGACCAGGGCGATGAGCACCCCCAGCAGGAGGACGATCGTGATCCAGACGATCGCCATCCTCCTGCTCATGTCGACCTCGCCAGCGTGACCGCTCGACGGAGCGTGTCCACGTCGTCCGGCTCCGGCACGGCGCCCCCGTAGGCGATCTGCTCGAAGGCTCCGGTGGCATCGGCGACGGCGTCGAACAGCTCGGGACGGACGGCGCGCACGGTGGAGCGGCATTCGCCGGCGGTGAGACCGGGGGCGTCGATCAGCAGGCCCCGACCCGACAGCGCGCCCACGAGTCCTCGGTAGAAGGCATGGACGGCGAGGTGGAGGTCACCTGCCCGGACCGCGTCCTCGGCGCGCGCGATCCAGTCGACGCGAGGTGCGCCCGTCCGGCCACCCGCCACCTCCATCGTGGTCTCGGGAACGAGCCGCAGCCTGCGGATGAGCCAGAAGGCGAGGATCCCGAGTCCGACGAGGACGGCCCAGGCGACGATCGTGCCGGCCCCCTGGAACGAGAAGAGCCGTGCGAGCAGACCCTGGATCAGCTCCCCGATCGCGCGGCGGATCCGCTCGACGATCCCGGGATCCACCTGCAGGACACCACGGTAGGCGTCGGTGAGCGCGGCCTCGACGTCGTCCGCGTCGACCTCGGCCGCCGAGATCGCTCGTTCGAGCGAATCGCGCAGCGCTCCGACGCGGTCGGCCGCCCGGCGGAAGTCCTCGGCGCGCGCGCCGGTGAGCGTCGCCACCACCGGATCGAGTGGAACCGCCACCTCGACGCCGTCGAGGTGCACGAGGGTGGGAAGGCCCATCGCCTCCTCCACCTCGCGCATCCGGGACGGTGAAGGGTCGGCGACCCCCTCCTCCGCGAGCACCGCCGCCGCGCTCAGCCGATCCAGGAGCTCCTCGGGCGAGATCGACCGGCCGCGGCTGCGCCCCCGCCGGCGCCGCGAGGAGAAGTCCCATCGCGAGGACCACACACAGGGGAACGATGCGCCTCACTGCTGCGACGACATCTCCTGGGCCATGATCTCGAGGTCGAACGCTTCCTTCCGGATGCGGAGGTCGAAGTAGAGCAGCACGGCGATCAGCGTCGTGAACGGGGCGGTGAGGATCGCGGCGAGGGAGAGACCGATCGCGTAGAGGGGCCACCCCGCCGGACCGATCGCAGCGAAGGCGGCTTCCCCAGGGATGGCCAGGACCCCTTGCACGATGGCGGCCATGATCGATGCCAGCAGGAACGTCCCGAGGATCTTCCAGAAGTGCCCCTTCGCCAGCCTCCATGATCGCCCGAGCGCCTTCGATTCCTTCTTCCCCTCGATGACGAACACCGTCGACCCGAAGAAGAAGCGCACCAGGACGATGACGCCAGGGACGATCAGGAGCACGAAGCCGAGGAGCATCGCGAGCGCCGACAGGATCGTGATCCACAGGATCGAGTGGATCCGCGAGACCGCGAACCGGAACGTCGGCCCGACGAGCACGGGGTGGCCGAGGTAGACGTCCGCGGAGGCCTTCGCCATCGCCGCGATGAGGAAGGGCTGCACCACGAGGAATTCGATCAGTGCCACGACGCCTCCCGCGATCAGGGTCGTGTCGACATCCTCCGGCACCGTGGATGGGGTGGAGAACGAGCTCCCCAAGCTTCGCGTCATGAACACCTGGAGGAACGTGATCGGGACGAGGGCGATGGCGACGATCGCCATCAGGCGCTTCCACTGCGAGCGATACAGCTTGATCGCCGCGTCGAGGATCTCGCCGACGCCCATCGGTTGCAGGCTGAACGGGCGATCCCCTCGCATGCCTCCGAGCGGTGCCGGTGGCGGCGGGAGTGGCGGCGAGGTCAGGGACGGGATCGAGGGCTGCGACGTGGGCGGCTGCGGGAAGTCAGGCGCCGGTTGACCGTCCATGCACGGGCATCCTACGACGGCCCGGACGCCGGCTCGCGCAGGGGGACCCTCGCCGGCGGGAACGGTGCTCCCGCGTGCCCGGGGTGGGATTCGAACCCACACGCCCCTTCCGGGGCAAGCGCTTTTAAGGCGCCGTCGTCTACCGGTTCCGACACCCGGGCTCGGTCCGATGCTATCGCTCCGTAGGAAGCACGGCCCTCAGGTCGGTCCCCCAACCCGCCGATAGATGGCAGGTGAGAGACGAACGCGGGTTCACGCTGATCGAGCTGATGGTCGTGGTGTTGATCATCGGCGTCTTGATCGCGCTTGCGCTGCCGACTTTCCTGGGGACCCGGGATCCGGGCCCAGGACCGCGCCGCGCAGTCCGACGTCCGGAACGCGTTCGCAGCCGAGAAGGCGTACTACTCGGACACCCTCACGTACACGACGGTCCCCGCGGAGATGACGGCGATCGAGGCAGCGATCACCTACGTGGCCGGAGACACCCCCCTCACCACCGACGTGGTCTACCTTCACCTCCATCCGATCCCGAACGAGATCTTCGTCTCGGCGATGAGCTTGTCCGGCACCTGCTTCTACCTCCGCGAGATCGACGGCGCCGGTGCGCACTTCGCCGCAGATCCGGCGTGTGGCGTCGCCGACACACAGGCGTTCGCCACTGGCGGCTGGTAGCGCTCGCTTCCATCCCGCCCGCTCCCGAAGCTCACCGCTACCATCCCACGATGCGCGAGCTCTCGACGCTCCCGAAGGCAGAGCTGCACGTCCACCTCGAAGGTGCGATGCGAGTCGCGACCGTCCGCGAGCTCACAGAGCGGACGGGCGCGGCGGTCCCTTCCGGTCTCGTCAACGATCGCTGGAGCTTCGCGGGGTTCGAGGACTTCATCGCGCAGTACACGGCGATGTGCGCGTTGCTGGGAACCACCGAGGACTTCCGACGGATCGCTTACGAGTTCTGCGAGGACGAGGCTCGCACCGGGGTCCGGTACGCCGAGGTCGTCTTCTCCCCGAGCAATCACGCCCCCCGACTCGGCGACGACTGGTTCGGGCCGATCGAAGCGGTGCTGGACGGCCTCGAGGCCGGCCGTCGCGACTTCGGCGTCACGACCCGCGTCGCGCCCGACCTCGTGCGCGACAGCGGCATCGAGATGGCCGAGCGATCGCTGGAGGTGGCACTGAAGTTCGCCGGGCGTGGCGTGGTGTCGCTGAACGCAGCGGGGAGCGAGCAGGCGCCGGTCCCGCCATTCGGCCCGTTGTTCCGGCGGGCGAAGGATGCGGGGCTCCGCTCCGTCCCCCACGCGGGCGAATGGGCGGGTCCGCGCAACATCTGGGAGACGCTCGAGCACTACCTGCCGGATCGGATCGGCCACGGCGTCCGCGCCGTGGACGATCCGAAGCTCGTAGAACACCTGGCCTCCACTGGGATCCCGCTCGAGGTCTCACCGATCTCCAATGTGGCCACCGGCGTCTACGGTTCCCTCGCGGAGCACCCGTTCCGGGTGCTCCGCGACGCCGGTGTCACCGTCACCCTCAACTCCGACGACCCACCGATGTTCGGCGCGTGGCTCACCGACGTCTATCGGAGCGCACGCGACACCTGGCGCTTCGACGACGCGGACCTCGCAGAGATCGCACGCACCGGGGTGCGCGCCTCCTTCGCGGACGACGATGTCAAAGCGGAGATCCTCGCGGGGATCGACGCGCTGGTTGACGGAGCCGGCGAAGGCTGATGGCGCCTAGCCGCCGCCGCTGGACTTCTTGATCGTCACCGACTCGACGTAGACGGCCTCCGAAGGCCGCTGCCCGGAGATCTCACCCGAATCGGGATCGACGATCGGAAGCTTCTGGATCCGCTGCGCGACGTCGAGGCCGTCGATCACCTTCCCGAAGATCGTGTAGTTCGGGTTCCCGTCGAGGTTGGTCCCGTTCGGTCCCGTGATGAGGAAGAACTGGCTCCCGCCCGTGTTCGCGCCCGCGTTCGCCATCGCCAGGGTGCCGGGCCGGTAGGACTCGTTCCCCGTCAACTCGTCGGGGATCGCGTAGCCGGGCCCTCCGTCGCCGTTCCCCGTGGGATCGCCCCCCTGGATCACGTCGATCGAGGTGTCGAGACGATGGAAGTACTGCCCGTCGAAGTACCCCTCCTCCGCGAGGAACACGAAGGAGTTCACGGTCTGGGGGGCGGTCTTCGGATCGAGCTCGATCACGATCGTGCCGCAGGAGGTCCGCATCGTGGCGGTGTACGTCGCCTTCCGGTCGATGTCCATCGGCGGCGGCCCGGCGAACTGCGGCTTCGGCTTCCCCGCCTTGGCCGGCTCGTCCGCCCCGCACGCGACCTCGCCCGACTCGGTGGCCGCCGTGGGCGTGACGGTTCCCGTCTTCGTCCCGGGCTCCGCCGACGGGGACGGACTGCTCGAGGGACTCGTGGGTGTCGGCGTGGGAGAGGCCGTCTCCGTGCCGTCACCCAGGAGGAAGCTGAACCCCACGATCACCACGACCACGGCCACGACCCCGGCCAGAGTCCCGACGATCAGGTTGCGGCGTCTGAGGGCTGCCGTGCGCTCGGCCTGCCGTCTGGCGGCGAGCTTCGCGAGCTGACGATCCCTGCTCCGTTTCGACATCGGCGGTCGAGGTTACCGGACGCCCAACAGCTCGAGGGCGAGGCCGTCCAGGATGTCGGTCTCGCTGACCAGGGCCTGCTCGAACCCGAACCGCCGCATCGCGTGCACGAGGATCGAGGCCCCCGCGACGATCACGTCCCCGCGACCCGTCGGCATGACCGGGATCGCGGCGCGATCGTCGTTCGTCATCGCGGCGAGCTCCCGGAGCGTCCGCTCGGCGTCGGCGAGCGTGAGCGTCGAGCGGTGGATCAGGTCGGGGTCGTAGCGTTCGAGCCCGAGCGCGCACGCCTGGAGCGTGGTCGCGGTGCCCGCGACCGCCACGAACGTGCGGCTCTCCCCGACCGGCACGGTGCGCTCGACCTCGTCGAGCCGCGCGAGGACGAGCTCCCCGAAGCGCCGGAGGTCGTCACTGGTCGGCGGATCGGACGGTTGCACCCGCTCGGTGAGCCGCACGCTCCCCATCTGCGTGGAGATCGCATGCTCCACGACGCCGGGCTCCCGCCCGAGGACGAACTCCGTGGATCCGCCCCCGACGTCGACCAGGAGGAACGGGCCGTCGGCGGGATCGAGGCCTCGGGTCCCCCCCAGGAACGAGAGCGCCGCTTCCCGTTCACCGTCGATCACCTCTGGCTCGATCCCCGCCACGTCCCGCACGCGCGAGAGGAAGTCGCCCCGATCGCTCGCGTCACGGACCGCCGACGTTGCCCCGATCCGGACCTCGGCGGCGTGCAACGCCTGGGCACGGCGTCGGAACCGCGCGATCGCGTCCGCCGCACGCTCGATCGCCGCGGGATCAAGCGTTCCTCTCTCGTCGACGCCCTTCCCCAGCCGCGTGATGACCATGTCTCGGGAGATCTCGACCGGCTCGCCATCGCGAGGCTGCAGCACGAGGAGCCGCGTGGAGTTCGTGCCCTGGTCGATCGCTGCGACCCTCCCGCCGAGCTCGGGCCCGTGCACGGGCTCCGCCCTCGCTGCCGTCCACGCACCCACGGCGTCGTCCCCACCGGCGAGGTGGTACGCGTAGTGCGCGTGGAGGCACTTGAGACCGTGAGCGGTCCCGCCGACCCCACCCCACCGCTCGGCGCCGGCTGCCATCTGTCCGCGCTCGGACGCGTAAGCGGCATGCGCCTGCTCGATCCTCTCCGCGAGCTCGGGATCGTCGCCGAGACGAGCGATCCAGCCATCGGACTCGAGTCGCGACACCGACTTCACCGCGGTGGGGCAGGTCAGCCAGTAGATCGTGGGGAAGGGGTGCCCATCGGCATCGATCGGACGGTTCCGGATCACGAGCGGATGACCGTCGCTGCAGCGTGCCACCACCGAGAAGGGGACGGTGGGTTCGCGGCCGAGCTGCTCGCGGACGGCGTCGAGATCGCTCGCCCGGAGCTCGTCGCTCACGGACTACTTGCGCTTGTGCTCAACCGCGCGCTTGTACTCGACCAGTCGCTCCTCGGACTGGCGCATGAATTTCTTCAGCATCTGCTCGAACTCGGGGTCCGACCCGCGCCGCGCGCGCGGCGGCGCCGGATCCTGCAGCGCCTTGATCGAGAGATCGATCTTGCCGTCCTCCTTGATGGCGACGACCTTCGCCTGGACGACGTCTCCCTCGCGGAGGTGATCGTGCACGTCCTTGACGTAGTTCCGATCGACCTCCGAGATGTGCACGAGCCCGAGACGTCCGTCCTCGAGCTGGAGGAACGCCCCGTACGGGGTGATGCGGGCCACGGTGCCGTCGATCACCGCGCCGACCTCGATCTCTGCGATGTGAGCTGTCCCTTCTTTCGGTGCGCGGATCCCGCGCGATAGGGCGCCAGTGTGAGCGAAGCCGCCCGGACCGTCAATGGCCGTACCCGCCGAACGCGCAGGTCACACGCTGCGATCTCCGCCTGCGGGGTGGCGTGCTGCGCTACCGTCTCGCGATGCAGGTCCGCCGTTTCGACGACGTCGCCGCCTTCCGTGAGGTGGCCACACCGTATCTCGTGCGCGACGAGACCCGGCACAACCTCATCCTCGGGATCTCCTCGACCCTCTTGCAGAAGCCCGACCTCCATCCTGTGTTCGACCTCTGGGTGGCCTCCGACGGGGACGAGGTGACCGGGGCGGCCTTGCGGACACCGCCGTTCAACCTCGTCCTCGCCCAGCCCTCGAACGATGCGGCACTCGACGCGCTGGTCGACCGGATGATCGCCGAAGGCCAGGACCTGCCCGGGGTCGTGGCCGCGATCCCCGAGGTCGAGGCGTTCGTCGGCGCGTGGACGGCCGAGCACGGCGTGGACGCGGCGATCGTCTTCCGGCACGGGGTCTATGAGCTGCGCGAGGTGATGGACGTCCCCTCGGCGCCGGGCGAGGCGCGTCCGGTGGCGCCCCAGGACCGCGAGCAGGTCATCGCGTGGGCTCTCGCCTTCGCAGACGAGGTGCTTCCCGAGGAGACGGATCGCGAGCGCCACGTCCGGCTGGTCGACGCGCGACTGCGCGCGACCGACGACGCGGGGCTCTGGCTCTGGGAGGACGAGGGAGGTCCGGTCTCGCTCTCCGGATACGGCGGGTCGACGCCGAACGGCATCCGGATCGGACCGGTCTACACACCGCCGCAGCACCGAGGTCGGGGGTACGCGACCAGCTTGGTCGCGGAGCAGAGCCGCTGGCTGCTCGGCGGCGGCCGGTCGCTCTGCTTCCTCTACACCGACCTCGACAACCCGACGTCGAACGCGCTCTACCGCCGCATCGGCTATCGGATGGTCGCGGAGGCACGCGAGGTCCGGTTCGACCCACGAGGGGCCGCGTAGGGCCTCAGCACTCGGGCGGTGGAGCCGGTGCGCCTTCCTTCGGGACGACGACGAACGCGACCTCTCCCGGCTTGACCATCCCCAGGCACTGACGGGCGAGCCGCTCGAGGAACGCGTCATCGCGGAGCTCGTCGGCCCGGGCGCTCAGCGCCTCGTTCGTGCGTTCGAGCGCGGCCGCCTGGCGCTCCAGTCGCGCGACCTCAGCCGTCTGCTCGAAGTAGAGCCGGGCGGGCGCGATCGACAGCACGAGCACGCCGATCACGAGCGTGCACAGGATGGTCGCGCGCGCCGTCAGGCGCCCGCGACGGCGTCGCGGTCGTGGCCGGGTCGCGTCCCGGCCACGGAGGGGCCGGCCGGTCGCGACGGCAGGGGAAGGGGCCGCCGAGGACATCGCCTAGCCGCCGCCCCCACCGAGCAGCTCCGCTCCCGCGTAGCGAGCGTCGTCGCCGAGCCGTTCCTCGATGCGGAGGAGCTGGTTGAACTTCGCGGTGCGCTCGCCACGGGACGGGGCGCCCGCCTTGATCTGCCCGGCGTTCGTCGCGACGGCGAGGTCGGCGATCGTCGTGTCCTCGGTCTCGCCGCTGCGATGCGAGACGACCACGCCGTACCCGCTCCGCTGGGCGAGCGCGATCGCGTCCAACGTCTCGGTGAGCGTGCCGATCTGGTTCACCTTGACCAGGATCGCGTTGGCGCAGCGCTCCCGGATGCCCCGTTCGAGCCGCTCCACGTTCGTGACGAAGAGATCGTCGCCCACGAGCTGCGTCCGGGTCCCGGCTGCATGGACCAGCGACGTCCAGCCCTGCCAGTCGTCCTCGCCGAGCGGATCCTCGATCGAGACGATCGGGAAGCGATCGAGGAGGCCCGTCCAGAACGCGATCATCTCGTCCGACGTGCGGTCGGCGCCTTCGAGGCGGTAGCGGCCGTCACCGGTGGCGAGCTCGGAGACCGCGGGATCCATCGCGAGAGCCACCTCGCCGCCGGGCTCGAAGCCGGCCGTCTCGATCGCGCGCAAGAGGAGCTCGAGGGCCTCGGCGCCCGTGGTGACCTGCGGCGCGAACCCACCCTCGTCCCCGACCGCCGTCGACAACCCCTTGTCGTGCAGGATCCCCTTCAGCGCGTGGAAGCACTCGACACCCCAGCGGAGCCCTTCGGAGAACGAGGCTGCGCCGACCGGCATCAGCATGAACTCCTGCAGCTCCAGCTCGTTGTCGGCGTGCGCTCCCCCGTTGATCACGTTCAGCATCGGTGTCGGCACGACGTGGGCGTTCGGGCCGCCGAGGAACCTCCAGAGCGGCACCCCTTGTGAGTCCGCGGCCGCCTTCGCGGTGGCCAGAGAGACGCCGAGGATCGCGTTCGCGCCGAGGGTGGACTTGTCGTCGGAGCCGTCCAACGCGAGGAGGGCTCGATCGATCGCCCGCTGCTCGTCTGCCTCCATCCCGACCAGCGCCGGAGCGATCGCGTCGTGGACGTTCGCCACGGCCCGCAGGACGCCCTTGCCGCCGAACCGTCCCGGCTCGCCGTCCCGCAGCTCGAGCGCCTCGTGCTCCCCGGTGGAGGCTCCCGAGGGCACGGCCGCGCGGCCGAAAGCTCCGTCGTCGAGCAGCACGTCCACCTCAACCGTGGGGTTGCCACGGGAGTCGAGGATCTCGCGCGCGCGGATGGCTTCGATCTGAGACATCGGGCTCAAGAGTTTAGGCCGGAGAGGGCTGCTGCCAGGGATTTCGCCGGTTCCTGTCACGCACCAAGCCCCTGTGGCGGCAGGTTGTCGGCGTAGCCCACCGGGGACCACACTTCGACCGTGGAGGAACGGGAACGACCGGAGCCGTGCTGTTTCGACGAATGGGCGGTGCACAGCGCGTCGCGTGCGCGGCGGCGCGGGGTCGGTGCCCCCATCACCGGCCGCATGCTCGACGCGCTGGCTCGACAGGGCCTCGAGTCGCGAACGATGCTCGACGTGGGATGCGGGACGGGCGACCTCGCGCTCGGGTCCCTCGCGCGGGGTGCGGACCATGCCACCGGGATCGACCTCGCCGGTGGCGCGATCGCCCAGGCGCGATCGCTCGCGGCCGAGCGCGGGCTCTCGGACCGGAGCTCGTTCACCGCGGGCGACGGGGCGGTGGCGCCGCTCGCGCCCCACGACGTGGTGGCGCTGAACCGTGTGCTCTGCTGCTACCCGAGTGTCGAGTCGCTCCTCGCGAACACGCTCGGGGCGACCCGCGCCGTCTACGCCTACACGGCGCCCGTCCACACCGGCCTCATGGGTCGTTTCAACAGGATCTCGGTCGCGATCTCCAACCGGTGGTTCCGCCTCCGCGAGAAGAAGTTCCGCGGCTTCCGCGCGTTCGTCCACGACCTCGACGCCGTCGACCGGACGATCGCGGCGGCCGGCTTCCAGCGCGTGCACGACGCGCGCGTGCGGGGTGTCTGGCAGCTCGCCGTCTTCACGCGTGCCTGAGTGACGCCGGTCAGGGCGAACGCGCACCGAGGAAGAGCTCACGGAGCTCCTCCTCGGTGATCGACTCCGGATCGACGCCGCGCTCCCGCGCGTCGGCGAGATAGACCTCGTACCGCTCCGCGAACCCGCGCGTCGTCCGACGGAGGGCCGTCTCGGCGTCCACACCGAGTTTCCTGGCCGCCGCGACGGCCGTGAACAGGATGGCGCCGATCGCACGCTCATCCGGTGCGTCGGCGAGCTGCTCGGACTCCGCGCGGAGTGCGACGATCGCCGCGTCCGTGCTCGGCCACTCGACACCCCAACCCGCGGCGCGTCGTTGCACCTTCGCGGCGCGAGCGAGTGCCGGAAGCGTGACCGGGATGTCCTCGTCGACGGCGGAACGGGGCTTCGACCCCTCCTCCGCCTTGAGCTTCTCCCAGTTCGTGAGGACCTCGTCGGATCCGGAAACCTCGACGTCCCCGAAGACGTGCGGATGCCGATGGACGAGCTTCTCGACGAGCCCGCGCGCGACGTCGTCCACGTCCCATCGACCGTCCTCGGATGCCATCTGGGCGTGGAAGACGACCTGCAGGAGGAGATCGCCGAGCTCGTCGCGGATCGCGTCGGAGTCGCCGCCGTCGATCGCCTCGAGGAGCTCGTGCGACTCCTCCAGGAGGTGACGCGCCAGGGTCTCGTGGTTCTGCTCGACGATCCCACGGACACCCGCCCGGCCCGCGAAGGCGGGCCATCACCTTCACGAGATCGAGGAGTCTCCTGCCCTCCTCCGACGACGGCACCGGACCCTCGGGAACGTGCGGGATCGGGTCAGCGTGCTCGGCCGTCACGGCGACGGCGAGCCGGCGTCGCCTTCCGGCACGGTGGTGTCACTGGGATCCGTGCTCCGAGCCGGTTGCACCGAGAAGGTCTCGGCGGAGAACCGTCCGTACCGAGGGTTCACCTCGACCCCCAGCTCGGTCGCGCGCTCCTGGAGCCACCCACGGAACTCTTGATCGGCCAGCGGCTCGAGCAGTCCGTCCTTCACGTCCTCGAACGGTGTGACCTGCTTGTCCGCGAGGTAGATCACGTGCCAGCCGAACTGCGACTGGACGGGCTCGGAGACCTCCCCCGGCTCGAGCGCGGCCACGGCGTTCGCGAACTCCGGCACGAACCCCGTCGCGGCCGACCGGCCGAGGTCGCCCCCGCTCTCGTCCGCCCCGGGCTCCGTGGACTCCTTCCGCGCGACGGCTGCGAACTGGGCGCGCGTCGCATCCCGAACCCGCAGATAGACGGCCTCGGCATCGGCCCGGGTGGCGAGCAGGATGTGGTTGGCCTCGACGGTGGTGAACTCCACGAGACGGTCCTCGTACTGGGCCCGGAGCTCGTCGTCGCCGATCCGTTCCTCGGCGATCGCCGTCCGCACGGCCCGGATCGTGACGATCTTCCGTCCTAGCTCCAGCAGATCGTCCCGCGTGAGGTCCCGGGCGCTCAGCGACCGTCGCAGCTCCTCGGCACCGCCCACCTGGGTCTCGAGCTCGGCGACCGCCTCCTCGGCGCTCGCGCCGGCCGTGATGTCGTGCGCCTCCGCGTACGGGGACACGGCGAGCCAGACCAGCTCACCCGAGAGCGCGGCGCGGTCGCACGCGGCGTCCGCGGTCTCGCCGGCGAGCGGTTGGCCGCCGCACGGCGTCCCCTGCAGGTCCGCGAGCACGTGCTGCAACGCGGCCGCGTGCCTGAGGTCCGCCTCGGCGATCTCGCGATCGCCCACCCTGGCCACCTCCGGCTTGCCCGCTCCGCACGCGGCCACGCCGAACGAGACGAGGGCGACGAGCAGCATGCGAACAGCGGAGGAGCCACGGGAGAGGGTCATCGGGACCGGCAGTCTACCGGCGCGCCTCTGCTGCGACGGCGACGGTCTCCCCCAGCGCCTCCCGCAGCCGCGCCTCCACCCAGCCGGGGAGATCGGCGCCCGCGATCCTCTCCGGGGTCAGGTTCAGCGTTCGCTTCGCCTCGTGGAACGTCGAGCCCGGCACCCGATCGGCGACATCGAGCCGGAGCGCGTCATCGAGATCCACGGGTCGGATACGCACCTGCTCGCGATAGGTCGAGATCTCCTCGATCCCGATCGCGGCGCACGTCACCCGGAGCGACGCGATCGCGAAGAGCGTCTCGACCTCCGCCGGGAGCGCCCCGTACCGATCGATCGTCTCGTCCTTGATCCGGCCGAGTGCGTCGTGGTCCGCGGCGAGCGAGATCCGCCGGTACAGCTCCAGCCGGAGGGATTCCTGCCCCACCCATCCGGGGGGGACGAAGGCCCGCACGGGCAGGTCGATCCGGAGCTCCTTCTCCTCGGGGATCGGCTGCCCCTGGAGCTCGGCGACGGACTGCTGGAGGATCCGGCAGTAGGCATCGAAGCCGACGGCGGCGATGTGCCCGTGCTGCTCCGCGCCGAGGAGGTTCCCGGCGCCGCGGATCTCGAGGTCGCGGAGCGCGATCCGGAACCCCGACCCGAGGGCCTGGTGGGTGGAGATCGTGGCGAGCCGTTCGTGCGCCTCCTCGGTGAGCTGATGGGCCGGCGGGAAGAGGAGGTAGGCGAACGCCCGCTCGTGACTCCTCCCCACGCGTCCTCGGAGCTGATACAGCTGTGCCAGGCCGAGCATGTCCGCGCGATCGACGACCAGCGTGTTCGCGTTCGGCACGTCGAGACCCGACTCGATGATCGTCGTGCAGACGAGCACGTCCGCGTCGCGGTCCCAGAACCGCATCATCTGCGCTTCGAGCTGATCCTCGTCCATCTGCCCGTGCGCGATGACGATGCGGGCATCCGGGAGCTCCCGCTGCAGCCATGACGCCTGTCGGTCGATCGTCGCGACCCGGTTGTGGACCCAGAACACCTGGCCCTCGCGCAGGAGCTCGCGCCGTACGGCGCCGAGCGCGAGTCCCTCGTCGTAGCCGCCGACGTAGGTCAGCACCGGCTGCCGGTCCTCCGGGGGCGTGTCCACGGTGGACATCTGCCGGATCCCCGTCAGGGCCATCTCGAGCGTGCGCGGGATCGGGGTTGCGGTCATCGTCAAGACGTCGACGTGCGCGCGGAACCGTTTCAGACGCTCCTTGTGGGCGACGCCGAAGCGCTGCTCCTCGTCGACCACGAGCAGCCCCAGGTCTCGGAACGACACATCCGCTCCGAGGAGCCGGTGCGTGCCGATCACCACGTCGGTCCTGCCGGCGGCGACGTCGGCGACCACCTCCTTCTGCTGCGCGGGTGACAGGAAGCGTGAGAGCATCGCGACCTTCACGGGGAACGGGGCGAACCGCTCGGCGAACGTCACGAAGTGCTGCTCCGCGAGCAGCGTGGTGGGGACCAGGACGGCGACCTGCTTGCCCTCCATCACGGCCTTGCATGCCGCCCGGACGGCGATCTCCGTCTTGCCGAACCCGACGTCACCACAGATCAGGCGGTCCATCGGTACCGGCTTCTCCATGTCGCTCTTCACGTCGTCGATCGCGGTCACCTGGTCCGGGGTCTCCTCGTGGGGGAACGCGTCCTCGAGCTCCCGCTGCCACGGCGTGTCCGGGCCGAACGCGTGGCCCGGGATCGCCATCCGCGCGGTGTAGAGCCGGACCAGCTCGCCGGCCATGTCCTTGACGGCACGCTTGACGCGCGCCGTCGCCCGAGCCCAGTCCGAGCCGCCGAGGCGATGGAGACGAGGGGCGTCCCCGCCGAGGTACTTCGCCACCATGCCGACCTGCTCGGTCGGGACGTACAGCCTGTCCGTGCCCGCGTACTCGAGGACGAGGTAGTCGCGTTCCGCGCCCGCCAGCTCGCGGTGGACCACACCCCCGTACCGCCCCACCCCGTGGATCCGGTGCACCGCGAAGTCTCCGGGCTCGAGCTCGTCGGCGACGGACACGGTCGCGCGGCTCGCGAAGCGAGGCGCGGTCCGGGTGTGCCGCCGGGAGCCGAAGAGATCCTCCTCCGTGACGACCGCGAGACGGCCCGCCGCGAACACGAAGCCTGCCGTGAGCGGCGCCTCGACCCGCTCGACGGGCACGGTGGCCGACGACCTCGGCGGCACGCTCGAGCGAGCCGTGGCCGCGACCGACGAGCAGGATCCTGCTCCCGTCGGCGGAGGCTCGCTCGAGCCGGCGTGCGAGCTCGGCCGGGTTCCCCGCGGCCGATCCCCATCCCGACATGCCGAGGTCGAGCCCCTCGGTGAACTCCGTCAGGCGGAGCTGGACGGGGCCGGCGATCGCGTCCTCGATCGGCGAGATCACCTTCGGTCCGGGCCAGTCGATGGCCTCCGCGAGGGCCTCCGCCTCCGCGTAGGTCTGTGCCGCGCGCTGGAACGTCCGCTGGGAGTGGGTCACGGCCACCCAGCTCCCGGCCGGGAGCAGCTCGGCGGGCACCGGCATCCGATCGAACAGGAACGGTGCGAGCGTGTCGGCCCCCTCGAAGCGGAGCCCGTCGGCCAGCCGTTGCACGCCGTCGCGGAAACGGTCGGGCAGGCGCGGGGCTCGGGCCTCGGCGACCGCGCGGAGATCCTCGTCGGGCAGGAGCTCACGGACGGGCGCGACCTCGATCGCGCCGAGCTGCTTCGTGGACAGCTGCGTCGAGGGGGAGAACTCGCGGAGGCGCTCGATCTCGTCGCCCCAGTACTCGAGCCGCGCCGGGCGCCGGGCGATGCCCGGGAACACGTCGACGACCCCGCCCCGGACGGCGAACTCGCCTCGGTGCTCCACCACGTCCACGCGGGTGTACCCGAGCTCCGAGAGTCGTTCCGCGAGGGCGTCGGGTGCGATCTCCACGCCTGCCGCGAGCTGCACGGGCCGAGCGGTGCCGAGGGTCGGTGGGATCGCCTGCATCGCGGCCAGGTAGGGGGCCACGAGGACGAACGGTCCCGACGCTCCGCGGACGCGTCCGATCGCATCGGCCCTCCGGGCCGCCACCTCGGGCGCCGGATCCATCCCCTCGTACGGCAACGCGTCCCACGCCGGCAGGAGCGCCACGCGGTCCGAACCGAGGTAGGCGCCGATCTCAGGTGCCAGGTCCTCGGCCTCGCGAGGGCCGGGAGTGACGACCATGAGCGGGGCGTCCAGCGCGACCGCCAACGCCGCCAGGAGCGCGTCCTGTCCGGCGTCGACCTTCGCGACGATCGGGCGTTCCCGCTCCAGGAGGAGGCGCTCGACCGGCGCAGCGCCGACGAGCGCATCGAGCACGTCCCTGAGCGACATCCCACCTCCCCGAACGCGGAACCACAACGCGAACAGCCCCGGTCGCGTCGCGACGGGGCATCGAGAGGGGATTCTAGACGGCGCGGAGCGTTCCGCGGAGGGCCGGCACGTCCTCGAGCGATGGATCGATGGCCTCGCCGGACATCTCACGATTCGACAGCCAGCGCCAGAAGTCTTCCGGCTCCAACGGACGGGCGATGTAGAAGCCCTGCGCTTCGTCGCATCCGAAGTCACCGAGCCGATCGAACGTGTCACGATCCTGCACGCCTTCGGCAACCACGCGCAGCCCGAGGTTCCTCCCGAGCTCCACCGTGGCCCGGACGATCGTGAAGTCCTCGACCCGCTCCATCATGTGGGACACGAAGGAGCGGTCGATCTTGATCTCCTCGATCGGCAGCCGTTTCAGGTACGAGAGCGAGGAGAAACCCGTCCCGAAGTCGTCGATCGAGAGACCCACGCCCACCTGAGAGAGGCCGTTCAGGACCGCGTCGGAGCGACCGGAGTCGGCCACCAGGAAGTTCTCCGTCAGCTCGAGACGGAGGAACTTGGGCGGCACGCCCCATCGGGCCAGGAGGTCCGCGACGACCTGCGGGAGGTCCTGATCGAGCAGGGTCCTCGGGGAGACGTTGACGGCCACCGGGATCTTGATCCCCTCGTCGGCCCATCGGCGCCAGGCGCGGAGCACATCGTTCAGCGCCCAGTGCGTGAGCGGCTGGAGCAGCACGGTCTTCTCCACCATCGGGATGAAGTCGGCGGGTGAGAGACGTCCGAGGGTTGGGTGGTGCCAGCGGATCAACGCCTCCGCTCCCGCGACCCGACCATCGGACAGCCGGATCTTCGGCTGGAAGTACATCCGGAATTGCTCGTCATCGATCGCGGGGCGGACCTGACTCACGAGCTTGACCAGCTCGGGCTTGTGCGTGTCGATCGCCTCGTCGTAGACCTCGAACGCGGTCCCGGTCTCCTTCGATGCGTACATCGCGACGTCGGCGTGACGGAGCAAGGTGTCGGCGTCGGACGCGTGGTCCGGGTAGAACGAGATGCCGATGCTCGCCGAGACGTCCAGGTCGAGCTCGTCGACCGTCACCGGGTGATGGAGCCCTTCGATCAAGCGGTCGGCGATCCCGAGCGCGGTCGCATCGTCGGCGACGTCTCGGACCAAGACGCCGAACTCGTCGCCGCCCAGGCGCGCCATCAGGTCCTCCTCCCTGATGGTCTCGGCGAGCCTCGGACCCACCGCCGCGAGGAGCCGGTCGCCCACGTGGTGGCCGAGAGCGTCGTTGACCTCCTTGAAGTGATCGAGATCCATCAACATCACCGCGAGGCGGCCCCCGTTGGCGGCCGCTTCCTCGATCGCGTCCCCGAGCTGCAGGCGGAACAGGAGCCGGTTGGGGAGCCCGGTCAGATGATCATGGAACGCCTGGTACTCGTTCTCTCGCTGCTTCTCGGCGAGCTCCTCGGACGCGATCTTCAGGGAGTGCGTGCGGTGGAGCATCTGCCATGCGAAGGCGAGCGGGGCGATGAACACGGCGATCGCCCACAAGCCGATCGTCTGGGTGGTGATCGCCACGAGGACACTGAACAGGGCCAGGCCCATGTACGAGATCACGAACTCGCCGAGCACGCCGCTGTGCATCTGACGCAGGATCACGTCCAGCGACGTCCGGCTCTTGATCGTCTGCCATTCCGCGACGAGGATCGTGTTGACCGCATACCCGACGACGGCCGCGAGGAGAACGGTCGGACCCACGATGAACCAACCGTCATCGAGGTCTGCGAGTCCCCGGAAGACTTGACTCTCCGCGAGCACCGCCATGGCGATCTGGGCGCGCACGAACACCGCGGTGAGCGGCGGGATCTGTCTGCGGAACTCCCGGACGTCCGCCGAGCCGAGCAGCACGATCAGTGCG
Source organism: uncultured Actinomycetota bacterium (assembly GCA_963784055.1). Taxonomy (GTDB): domain Bacteria; phylum Actinomycetota; class UBA4738; order UBA4738; family HRBIN12; genus JAJNBA01. The sequence continues at coordinate 164,826 of CAWAPY010000012.1, read as the reverse complement.
GCGATGGGCGGCGGATAGAGCAGTGCGACCGACAGTTCCAACGGGAAGCTCAGGCTGAAGTCGAACGACATCGCCATCGGCACCGGCATGAGGTCAACCACCATGATCGCCACGATCCACACCAGGATCGGCAGCAGATGCGACCAGCCTGTGAACGCGGACGGGTCGTGATACATCTCGAAGGCGAGGAAGCCGAGGAACGGCAACGTGACCAACAGCTCGTAGACCCGGAGGAGCGGTCGTCGTCCCTCCCGGAGGTCGCCCTTCGCGCCGTCGCTCCGGCGACGATCCTCAGACCTGGACACCGGGAGCCTCCGCGAGCGCCGTCATGCGAGAGGCCGAGGGGCGCCGCCGCATCGATCCGGCGATCACCACCGCAACCCCACCGTACGTGAACAGGTCGCCGACGCTGATCACCTGGCTCACCGGGGCCGGGATCGTCGATCACGTCGCCGAGGAACAGCAGCCGGTCGTCGGGACCGGCGAGGTGGTGTTTCACCCCCGGTTGCTGGAGCAGCGGAGCGAGGGTCCCCTCTTGGCCCGAAGCGATGATGGCCTCACGAGCGACCGGCATCCCGCCGTTGATCGCGATCACCGCGAAATTCATCGCGACGCCGGCGAGGATCGCCGCGAATCCGACGATCCTGATGTTCGCGAGCGTGAATGCCGTCAGGAGGACGAAGGACACGATCAAGAGCACGAGCGGCCAGGAGCCGGGCGGGTTCACCAGCTGGAGCAGCAGACCGACGAGCGCGAGGGGCGCATACCGCGGCTTGAGCTCGGACAGCTGGGACAGTCGACCGCCGCGGAAGTAGCCGACGGCGACGCCCAGCACGAGACCGATCGCCACGAGCTTCATGGTCTAGGTATCGACCCCTTCCCTGACGGCTGAAGCGCCCCGACGCGGAAGCTCCCGGCCTGTCCGGGGTTCGGACACGACCGGGAGCCGATGGAACACGAACTACCTCAGAACGGACGCCAGCCGGCACCCACCGCCATCGCGAGGGCGGCCAGCCAGGCGAGCGAATACGCGATCTTGCGGAGTCGCATACGTCTCTCCTTCCGTGGTCGGACCTGCGTCAGCAGGGCTTCCAGCGAGCGTCGACGGAGAGCTGGGGAACCGTAGCGGTGCGCATCTCGTCGACCTCCTTCTCTATCGAGGTCGAGGATGACCGGCGCACGGGGGTCGGGTCATCGGGCTACGGTCCCGAGTTTCCATCGGCCGGGCACCCCCGACTTTCGTCGGGGGTCGGCCCCCATCGCGGGTGATGCGGATAGGCCGATGGCCCAACCCCCATCGCACCGAAGGGGAGGGTGGGTAGTCCTCCCGAACCGGTGTCAGCCGTCTGGGGGGTGACGCTCCCGTCGGATCAGGGCGAAGGCGTGGAGCGGTTGAATCGATCCTGGGTGCGCTCGAGCCCGTCTGTGATCAGCGCGCGGACGGCATCGGCGGAATGGCTGACGAGCAGCGCGAGGTCCGTCTCATCCCGTGCCCCGACCGGCTGCAACACGAAATCCGACGGGTCCTGCCGTCCCGGCGGGCGGCCGATCCCCACACGCACGCGCAGATAGTCGGGGGTACGGAAGGCCTGGTCGAGTGAACGGAGACCGTTGTGGCCGCTGTTGCCGCCCCCTTGCTTGATCCGGATCGTGCCCGCGAGGATGTCCAGCTCGTCGTGGACGGCGATCACGTGGGCGGGCTCGATCCCCTGCTTCTTGGCCAGGGAGGCGTAGGACGGCCCCGACTCGTTCATGTACCGCGTGGAGCGCGCGAGGATGACCCGCTCGTCCGCCACACGGATCTCCGCGGACTCAACGGGGAGGAACCGCACCTTCCGGAACCGCTCGCCCTCCTCGCGGGCCAGCTCCTCGACGACCATGCGGCCGAGGTTGTGGCGGGTCCGCGCGTAGCGATCGTCCGGGTTGCCGAGGCCGGCGACGAGCCAGGCCATCGGCTAGCTCTCGCCGTCCCCCTCGGTGGGCGCTTCGCCGCCGCTCGGTCCTCCGTACCTTCGGCGCCCTCGCCGCCCTCTCCCTCGGGTGCCTCTTCGCCCTCGGCGGCCTCTTCGCCCTCCGCCTCCTCGGCGGCCTCGGCTGCCTCTTCCGGGGCCTCTTCGCCGGCGACCGCGAGGTCGAGCTCCGTGTCCATGACCGCGGGCTCCACGACGGCGAGGATCATCGTGTCGGGATCCGTGAGGAACTCGACGCCTTCGGGCGGCACGAGGTCGCCGATGCGCACGGAGTCGCCGATCTTCAGCTTGGAGATGTCGAACTCGACCCGCGGCGGCACGTTCGCCGGGAGGCACTCGATCTCCACTTCGCGGAGGTGATGCTCGATCACACCGCCGGCGTGGACGCCCTCGGAGTCGCCGACCTCGTGCAGCTCGACGCTCACGGTGATCTTCTCGTCGCGGTTGACCGCCATGAAATCGATGTGGATGAAACGGTTGTGGATCAGGTCGCGTTGGATCTCGCGCGCGATCGTCAGGTACTCGTTCCCGTTGAGCTTCAGGTCGACGAGGACGCTCGCCTGACCCATCGCGTGGAAGACGTGCAGGAGGTCGAGGGCGCTCACGTGGATCGGCGTGGCATCGACGCCGGCGCCGTACAGGACCGCGGGGACGCGACCGCTGGCGCGGAGACGATGCGCGGGCCCCTTCCCGGTCTCGGTGCGGGGTTCGGCCTGAAGTATGGCTTCCATGGCAGGTCAGAGGTCCTTCTCGGAGGGGTCGTTCCGGCCGGTCATCGTACCAGCGACGATGTGGCCATCAGCGACACATGACAGCTCGACCACGTACGTCCCGCCGATGAGGCCATCCCGTAGCCTTCTCCGATGCGGTCCCCGCGAGGCGTAGCTGCGCTCCTCGGCCTCGTCATGCTCGCGGCGACGTGTCAGGACCCGCCCCGGGCCCGCGACACACCCGACCTCCTCCCACCCGGGCGGCCCGATCGCACCGACGCCTCCGCGATCGACACGCGATGGCCCATCAAGCACGTGGTGTTCGTGATCAAGGAGAACCGCACGACAGATCACCTGTTCGGCCGGTTCCCGGGCGTGAACGGCGTCACCGAGGGCTACGACGGGGACCGGCTGCGCCCCCTCACGCCGCCACTCGATCGGCTCCCCGAGGACATCCCGCACTGCTACGAATGCGCGATCGAGTCGTGGAACGAAGGTCGGATGAACAACTTCGCGAGGGTCGAGGAAGGCGACCTCTACGCCTACACCCAGATGCAGGGCCGCGAGGACCTCCCCAACTACTGGCGCTGGGCCGAGGAGTTCGCGCTCTCGGACAACTTCTTCGCGTCGGCGCAAGGTCCGTCGTTCCCGAATCACCTCTTCACGATCGCCGCGCAATCCGGTGGCACCCACTTCAACCCCGACCAGAAGCAATCGAGGGTCACCATCTTCACGCAGGAGACCGGGCTCGCGAAGTCCTGGGGCTGCGATTCGCTCGAGGAGGCCTTCGTCGAGGTGGTCGACAGCGAGGGGCAACTCGAGAAGGTGCCGCCCTGCTTCGATTTCCAGACGGAGGCCGATCTCCTGGACCGCGCCGAGATCCCGTGGGGGTACTACGCCGCGTGGAACGACCAGCGCGGCTACGTGTGGTCCGCCTTCTCCGCGATCCGGCGTGTGCGGATGAACCCGGAGGTCTGGCAGCGCCACATCTTCCCCGTCGACAACTTCGTCGCCGACGTCGAGGACGGCCGGCTGGCTCCAGTCACGTGGGTCACGCCGCGGTACGAGGTGAGCGAGCACCCCGAGTGGAGCTTCTGCCACGGCGAGAACTGGACCACCGAGATCGTGAACTCGATCATGCGGAGCCCGTTCTGGAAGGACACGGCGATCTTCATCACGTGGGACGACTACGGCGGGTTCTACGACCACGTGCCGCCGCCGCAGGTGGACGACTTCGGGTTCGGCTTCCGTGTCCCGCTGCTCACGATCAGCCCATACGCGAAGCCCGGCTACATCGACTCGCAGCTGGGCGAGTTCTCGAGTGTGCTCCGCTTCATCGAGGACAACTGGGGGCTGTCCCAGCTCACCCACCGGGATCGCGATGCGTTCAACCTGAGCTACCTGTTCGACTTCGATCAGGAGCCGCGGGAGCCGTTCGAGCTGCCGATGCGCGAGGACTGCGAGGGACCGGTCTACGCTCAGCCGTTCACCGCGGACGGAGAGTAGCGGGTTCGAGCGATACCTTCCGGGCGCCGTGTGCGTCTAGGAGACATGGCGCGGATCCTCGTGGGGTTGCAGGAAGGAACGGCGGTGGCCGAGCCGAAGGGCGAGCTGGCGGATCTGTACGTCCGGCACGTCCCGTCGGCGAACCGACTCGCGTTCCTCCTGACCGGTGATCGCTCCCACGCGGAGGACCTCGTCCACGACGCGTTCGTGCGGTGCGTCGGTCGGTTCGGCCATCTCCGCGCGCACGAGGCGTTCGACGCGTACCTGCGGCGCACGATCGTGAACCTCCACACGTCGAGGCTCCGCCGCCTCCGCGTCGAACGCGCGTACCTCTCGAATGAGGCCGGGCGGGGCGCCGGCACGCTGACGTCCAAGTTGCCGGACGTCGCCGGGCGAGAGGACATGTGGCGTCGGCTGCGGACGTTGCCGTCACGCCAACGAGCGGTGCTGGTGCTCCGCTACTACGAAGACCTGTCGGAGCGGGAGACGGCCGATGCACTGCGGTGTTCGGTCGCCGCCGTGAAGTCGTTGACCGCGCGCGCCACGTCGGCGCTCCGCGAAGGGATCAGAGGTGAGGACGGATGAGCACGGACTTCGAGAACGAGCTCAGGGACCTGTTCCGCGAGAAGGTCGGCGAGGCGCCGCTCGCGACGCCGAGCCTGCCGGCCTCCGCGCCGCGGCAGGTGCTGCGCCGCGGCCGTCTCCACCAGGTGGGAACTGTCCTCGGCTCCGCGGCCGTCGTCATCGCGCTGATCGTCGGCTCGGTCGCAGGACTCACGCGGATCCTGGGTGAAGCCGAAGACCACGTCGGGAACGGCGGGTACGAGATCTTCGAGCGCACCGCCAACATCGAGGCCTTCACCGTCACGAGCCCATCGGACTGGTACCTGGTGAACCAGTGGCCGCTGTCGATGGTGATCGCGGTCGAGGGCAGCGGCGGGTCGTCCTCGGCCTGCGTCGCGGTCCCTGCTGGCATTGCCCAGGAGTGCGAGGACACCCCCGGGGCGGAGACTTCGTCTCCGATCCCGGTGCCGCACGGCCTGCCGATGCTCCAGCTCTCCAACGTCGATCTCGGGCTGGCGACGAACGCGTGCGAGGCCGGGCTTCCCGGTGGCGCCGCGGTCCTCTACGTCGCGCTCGACTACGAAGCGGCGATCGGGGGCGTCGCGGATCCGTCGATCCAGGAGTTCCCTCCGGGTGCCGGTGTTCCCCCCGAAAGCGACGGTCCGTGCGGACTGGGTCGATACGCCCACTTCACGGTAGACGGAGAACGATTCTTCGCCTGGATCGGGGTGGGGTCAGCCGTGAGTGACCAGGATCGGGAAACGGTCGAGACCTCATACGAGATGATGTCGGCGATCCCCGACTGGACACCGACCCCGCCGAACGAGACGACGCCCGCGTACGTGATAGCCGGCGGCACTTCCGAAAGCGGCGCAGCGTGGCGACTCGACCTTCGGCCAGGCGATCCAAGTCCCGAGCTGACCCTCGCGAGCCCCGAAAGAGCCGCCGTCCGCGTCTCGTTGAACGAGGTGCTCTCAGGCTCTTCGTTCGCGCGCAACCGGACGGATTTTTCGATCTTCGGCGCGATCGCGAAAGCAGCCGCCGGGGTTGAGTTCCGTCCTGGCACCGAGAACACATACCTCGACTTGGGTCAATCGCCCGTCGCGGGCACCGATCGTGCCGATCCCTCCCACGATGGGAGCGTTCGACTTCGACCTGTTCTTCATCGATCCCCCAGAGGGGTACGCCGATCTCGGCGGGCACGTGATCGCCCTCGGCATCGACCCTCCCTCGCTCGAGTCTCCGCCCCCCGTGGCCGGGCCGAGGGACGAGGTCGTCGAGCTGTCGGGGGTGTTTGAGGAAGCGACATGGCGCGTCGCGTTCACGGGCATGTTCGCCGATCAGAGCGCCTGCATCGAGCCAGTGATCGATGGCGATGTGTTTGGACAGTCGTGCCACGAGCGATTGGAGCACTCCTTTGCGTCGAGCCACCCATCGTCGGACGCCTGGCTGACCGACGAGCTGTACATGCAGGTCAGCTCCGTGGTTCCCGAGGTCGTCGAGCTCCGGTACATGGGCGACGACGATGCCATCGTTCCGTCGCAATTCCGATGCGCGATGGGGCCACTCGGTTGGACGGACCCCGACCGCAAGGTCTGCGTGATCGTTCTCCCGCCGAACGGTTCCGGGACGCTCGAATTCCTCGACGCCGATGGGGACGTCCTGTTCGAGCAAGGGATGGGCTGGGGCCTCGCCGAACCCGAGGCCGTCGTACCGGTGCCGGTGGATCCGGTTCACGGTGGCACGTATTGGGCCGTATATCCGTGGGTTGGAGCGCCAGGCGACCGCGAAGCTGACGACGTGAGCGCCTGGCTGCTTCAGGAGTACGGGATCGAGTCCTTTCCTGGCGACCTCGCGTGTGATGAAGGCGCTGTAGAAGCCCTCGGGACGGACGCCCCGCAAGGCATCGGCGTGTACTTCGAGACGCAAGACGAGGCGAACGCGTTCGCTTCGCAGGCCGGACTGCTGGGACACGAAGCGGACCCGGTGATCGCACGCGTCACGACGTACTGCCTCGACTGACCCGACGCTCACACGGTTTGGCAGGATGGCGGCGTGGACGACCACGCCCGCCGGCAGAGCTGGTTCGGCCTGAAGCGCTTCGTCAAGCGCTTCCTCGCCCTCCGCGTGCCCAACGCGTCCCTCCGGCTCGTCTCGAAAGGAGCGCCGTCGCTCCGCTCGGGCCGGCTCCCCGCGCCGTCTCGCCTCACGGAGGTGACCGGTCGCGTCGGCGGCGTCCCGTTCGTGATGCTCGATCCGGCCCGATGCGAGAACGCGAAGGAGCTCTTCTGGGGCCGGGGACGCCGACCCAGGGCGCAGGATCGCCTGGCGCTGGACACCGTCGCCGTCCTCGCTCGCGGGTCGGACACCTTCCTCGACGTCGGCGCGTACACGGGCCTGTTCACGATGGCGGTGACGGCCTACGCCCCACACGTCGACGTCCACGCGTTCGAGATCGTCCCCGCGGTCGCGGACGCCCTCGAGGCGAACGTGCGCCGGAACGATGGCGAGGACCGCGTCGTGATCCATCGGGAGGGCGTCGGGGATCCCAACAAGACGATGCGGGTCCCGTCGGGTGAAGGAGGCTCGGCGCTCCCCTCCTTCTACTCGTCGAGGATGCGTTTCGACGGGGGCAAGGAAGTCGACTTCCGATCGCTGGACTCCGTCGCCGCCCTGATCCCGGAGGCGGCACGCGTGGTGATGAAGGTCGAGGTGGAGGGAACGGAGGACGCGGTCTTCCGGTTCGGGCAGGCGTTCCTGCGGACCTGTCGCCCGCACATCCTGTGCGAGGTGCTCCACGGGGTCGCCGACGGGGCGGCCCTCGACGGACTGCTCGCGGGTGCGAAGCTCCACAAGTACCTCGTCACCGATACCAGGCTCGCGCGGATCGATCGGATCGTGCCGCACCCGGCGTTCCGCGACTGGCTGTTCACACCCCTCACCGAGGAACAGCTCGGCGGCCTGGGGCTCCCGGTCGGTTAGACCTGGTTGTCGCCGCCGAAGATCTCCGAGACCGAGGCGTCTTCGAAGACCGCTCGGAGGCCGTTCGCGATCAACGGCGCGATCGAGAGGACCTTCAGCTTGGCGAACGTCCGCTCTTCAGGGATCGGCACCGTGTTCGTCACGACCACCTGCTCGATCGGCGCCTCCTCCAACAGCTGACGGGCCTTGCCGCTGAAGAGGCCGTGTGTCGCCCCCACGTAGATCGGCCCGGCGCCGATCTCGGCGAGCACCTGGACGCCCTTCGAGATCGTGGCCGCGGTGTCGATCATGTCGTCGACGATCACGCACGGCCTGCCCTCGACCTCACCGACGACCGCCATCTCCTCGATCTTGTGCGCCTCCTTGCGGGAGCGGCGCTTGTAGAGGAACGCGAGGTCCGCGTGGAGGTACTCGCGGAGCTTCTCCGAGGTCTTGATCCTCCCGGCGTCGGGGGCCACCACCACGAGATCGTCGCCCGCGAGCCCGATCTCGTCCTTGAAGTAGTCCGACAGGATCGGCAGCGCCGTGAGGTGGTCGAACGGGAAGTCGAAGTAGCCCTGGATCTGGCCCGAGTGCAGGTCGACCGAGATCACCCGGTCGGCTCCCGCGGTGGACAGGAGATCGGCGACGAGCTTCGCGCTGATCGGCTCGCGGGACAGCGCCTTGTGATCCTGCCGGGAGTAGCCGTAGAACGGGATCACGGCGTTGATCCGCTTGGCCGACGCGCGCTTCATCGCGTCGATCATGATCAGCTGTTCCATCAGCGCCTCGTTCACGGGCTCGTAGTGCGACTGCACCACGAACACGTCGGCACCACGCACGCTCTCCTCGGCACGGAAATAGATCTCCCCCGACGCGAAGCGTCGGAGCTCGCTGTGGCTCACCGGGATGCCGAGGCACTCGGCGATCTCGCTCCCCAGCGCCGGGTGGATCGTGCCGGAGAACAGCATCATCCGCTTCTTGGTGATGATCTCCACGGTGGCCCCCTAGTGCTCGCCCTTCGACCGATGCTTGGCGTCGGCGCGCTTCCTATACCCCTTCACGTTCTTCTGATCGGATCGCTCCACGGCGAGCGCGCCCGCAGGCACGTCCTTCGTGATCACCGATCCGGCCCCCGTGACGGCGCCCTTGCCGACCCTCAGCGGCGCCACCAGCATCGTATCCGACCCGATCCTCGCCCCGTCGCCGATCACGGTGGGGTGCTTGTCGTAGCCGTCGTAGTTCACGACGACGGTCCCGGCTCCGACGTTCACCCCGGCTCCGAGCTCGGCGTCGCCGATATACGTCAGGTGCTTGGCCTTCGAGCCTCTGCCGATCCGCGATCCCTTCACCTCCACGAAGTTGCCGACGAGGGCACCGTCCTGCAGGACCGCCCCCGGCCGTAGACGCGCGAACGGACCGACCTCGCAGTCCCTCCCGACCCGGGCGTCCTCGAGGACCGAGAACCACACGACCGAGCGATCGCCGACCTGCGAGCGGGCGATCGCGCTGGACGGACCGATCCTGCATCCGGCGCCGATCCGGACGCCCCTCTCCAGGAACGTGTTCGGGTAGACGACCGTGTCCTTGCCGAGGCGGACCTCGACGTCGATGTAGGTGGCGGAGGGATCGATCAGGCGAACACCGGCGGCCATGTGGGCGTCGTTCGTCCGGCGACGGATCAGCGCCTCGAGACCGGCGAGACCGGCGCGGGTGTTGGCGCCGAGCGTCCCGCCCGTGTCGCAGACGACGGCGTCGACGCGCTCGCCCTTGTCGAGGAGGATCGAGATCGCCCGGTTCAGGTAGTACTCGCGCTGACGATTCTCCCGGTCGAGGAGTGGCAGGGTCGCGAACAGCAGGTCCCGGCGGAACGCGATCCAATTCGTTGCGACCTCGTCGATCTTCCGGATGGCGGGCGGCGCCTCGCGACCCTCGACGACGTCGACGACGCGCCGACCGTCACGGACGACCCTGCCGTATCCGCCGGGGGTGTCGAGGATCGTCGAGCCGAGGGTGACGGCCGCGCCGGAGCGCCGATGCGAGGACAGGAGCTTCCGGAGATCCGCGACGGTGATCGGATCGAAGTCACCGTTCGCCACCAGGACGTCGGCGGCCTTGCCGACGGCGTCCTCGGCGAGCTGGACCGCGTGTCCGGTCCCGAGCTGTTCGGCCTGCTCGACGAAGACGGGCGCGGGCTCGATGCCCCAGGACTCCACGGCCTCGCGGACGTCGTCGGCGCCGTGGCCGACCACGACGACGATCCTGGCGGGCTTGGCGGCGCGCACGACCTGGAGGGTGTGCCACAGGATCGGACGGCCGCAGACCGGATGGAGCACCTTGGGGAGGTCCGACCGCAGCCGCTTCCCCTTGCCGGCAGCGAGGACCACCGCGGCGAGCGATCGTGGGGTGCGCTTGGGTGTCGTGGCCACGTCTGTCCTTCGAGCCTCTCGTGGGCGCCGGGGGAAGGCCGCGGCCATGGTCCCATACAGCCCCGACGCATGCCCGTCGTCGGTCTCCGTCAGGCGTCGGAAGGACCGGGGATGAGGCGCCCCGGCATCACGTACCCGGCGTGGAGCGGCGCGTGCAGGAGCTTCGCGAACAACGGGGTCAGCTGTCCCTCGCGGGCGCCGTTCTCGATGCCGAGCCCGCCGCAGATCCCGACGTGGGCCCAGAGCCGGACAGGTTCAGGCTGGAGTCCCGTGCACCCACAGGACGTAGCCGGCGCCGAGTTCACCACCGTCTGTTGACGGCTCGTTGCAGAACGAAGGGTCGTACGTGTCGGTCGGGGCGTAGACGAACCCCTCCTCGAGGCCGTTGACCACATCGGCGAATCGCGAGAGGTCTTCGCCTTTCAGGCTGGCGGAGCTCCGAAGCCAATCGTCGACGTAGTGGCAGATCGCGATCGCCGTCGGCGAGCCCGGGATCAGGACATCCCTCATCGTGGCCGGCGGTTCGTAGGACGCCGGTGGTGCGAGCTCCTGCTCGCGCATCACGCACCCGTTCGGATCGACATCTGCGAGCTCGATCGAGTCGACGATCTCCTGCGTCTGTGCATCCGCCACCGTGTCGATCAGCATGAGGACGTCGACGGCGGGGACATAGACCGCGATGCCGCCACGGTCAGGGAGCGTGCCGCGCTGCAATCGCACTCCGTTGCTGTTCGTGAGCGAGGCTTCCTGTTGGATCTGAGGCAAAGAGGAGGAAGGATCGTCGAGCAGTTCCACACTGCTGATCCCCGGAGGCCGTGGCAGGAGGCATGCCAACACACCTCCCAAGTCCCGGAGGACCGTGTCGCTCTTCGGTGTGCCGCACGCCTCGTCGTTGATCGTCCAGGAGGCAGGCACCGTCAGGAGGAGGCCGTGATACCCGATCACCTGCTCCGACGGCGCCGGCACATCCGACCCGCTTGGCTCGACGCTGGGCGTGTCACCCGTCGGCGGGGGAAGCCCGCCCATGCTGCTCCAGACGAGCGAGGAGCCGACGACGAACACGACCAACGCGACCATCCCGGCAACCAGCCTGCTTCTCGTGCCCGGATTCTCGGGCACATCCGACAGCGGACGATGTCCCCCGTCCACGAGCCTGCGGAGCTTCTCTTCATCCGGCTCCTGCTCGCTCAGGGAACGAAGCTTGGCCTCCCATCCCTCAGTCATCGTCTTCATCTCCCCACATCGCGGCGAGCTTGCGGCGGCCCCGCAGCAGATGGATCCGTACCGTTCCCGACGTCGTGCCCATGAGATCGGCGATGTCCGCGACGGGGAGGTCCACCTCGTATCGGAGGAAGATCGCTGCCCGCTGCCCGGGTGAGAGGCGCATGAGCGCATCGAACAGCTCGGCCAGCGCCGGATCCTGCTGGCCCGTTCCCCTGTCGACGTCTCCCGTCGTGGCGGGTCGCCGAAGCTCTCGTGCCGCGAGCCGGAACGCGATGCGGTAGACGTACGCCTCGGGTCGTCGTACGGAGTCGCCAGCTTCGATCGTCCGAACGAAGGCCTCCGCGACCACGTCATCCGTGAGATCAGGGCGCCCCCCCGTGAACGCAAGGATCGACCTCCACAGGCGAGGACCGACCTCGGAGTACAGAACCTCGAAGTCGGTCGCATCCTCGGTCGTCACGCAGCCCACACCCTTACAGAGCCATCTCGGGCACGGTGCGTTATCAGCGAGGAATCGAGGCAACCACTCCGACGGCCGATACGGCTCCCTCCATGGCTCGCCTGAGAAGTTCGGTGGAGTCGTTACATGAAGTTCGGCGTGTGCATCTCGGACATCTCCTCCGCGAGCGGACCGGGGAAACCGAGCTGGGTGAGGCGGGTCACCCGCCGCCGGTGCATCGTCTCCTGCAGACCGCGGACCTCCTTGACCCCTTCCCGGATCCTGCCCGGGGTCACCTCACCTGCCGCGAGGACGACGAGCGCCTCCTCGATATGCGGGCTGGTTCCGCTCGCGTCCGCGAGGAAGGCCGCCCGGCGCTGCACGGCGTCGAACAGCTCCGTGGCCCGGTCGGGGTCGGCCCTGAGGTAGTGGCGCGCGTGCTCGACGCCGAACGCCACGTGGCGGGCCTCATCGATCCGCGCCCGGCGCGCGATCTCCGCCGTCACCGGCTCGGGCGCGAACCGCTCCACGAACGCCAGGTACTCCAGGAACGTGCCTTCGCCGAGCACCGAGAGCAGGAACGACGCGTGCGAGAAGTCCTCCTGCTCCAGGAGCGAACGCAACGAGGTCTGGGTCATCGCGCTCGAGACCTGGAGCCCGCCGCCGTTGGCGAGCGCGCGCTTGGTGAACGCCTCGATGTGCCGCGCCTCGTCGTTCACTTGCGTCGCGAGGAACAACGCCACCTCGGTGAAGTGCGGATGGATGCGCGGGATGAAGCGTGCCGGCACGTAGAGCGCCGCGTACTCGTTCTCCGCGAGATGGGTCATGATCTGGCACACCGCCCGCTCGAGGTGGGTGGGGAGCGGCTCGAGGTCCCGCCACCTGATGTCCGTGGAGGCGTCCCACTGGCTCGCGGTCGCTTGCTCGTACAGGGACGCGACGTTGTGCGCCCAGACCCGGTCGCGATCGTTCTCGGTGTACGGGAACGAGGGGGCACCCACCTCGACCACCGCGCCGCGTGGCGCGAATCCGGTCGTGGGGTCCGCTCGCTCCGGGATCTCGGCGGCCTTGCCGACGAGCCAGTCGCGGGTGTCGAAGCCGTCGTGACGGAACGTCGGCGTGACCCCCCAATCGGGCCGGTCCTTGAACATCAACGAGCCGTACGGCCCGCGTTCGATCAGGTAGATCGTCCTGTCCGACCCATCCGGCTCGGTCGCCACGAGCCGGTGACCGGTCCCCCGGCACCACGCCGGAAGCTCATGGGCGACCGCGGGATTGCGGCTGGTGAGCTCGAGCACCTCGCCCACCTCGATATCCGAGAGACAGACGTCCAGCGCGAAGATCAGCCCCGAGGCGAGGTCGAGGTCCTCGGCGTCGAACGACGCGGCCGGCTCTCCGGGCGACGTCACCATGCGGCGTCGATCCCCTGCTCCTTCACGGCGTCGAAGACGTCCCGGTAGCCCTCGAGGTCCGGCTCGACCCACTCGTGCAGCCCCTCCAGCTCGAGGATCCGCCGGTGGTCCGAGTTCGCCCAGTCCATCGCTCGCAGGTGCCGGGTCCAGGCATCGGCACGCTGCTGGTCGAGCGTCGCCAGCACCGTGAAGTTGCAGTGGTTGTACGGCGGCGAGGTCCAGAACGGTGCCAGACGCTCCGGCGGCACGTCTCCGCCCCGGACGAGGGCGTCCCACGTCGCGGCGCCCACCGCGGCGGCGTCGGCCCGGCCGACGAGGACCGCGGTCAGTGCCTCACGCTCGCTCGTGCCCGTGTCTCCGTGCTTGCCGACGTCGGTGTCGAAGCGCAGGAGCCCGAAATCCTCGCCGGCCCGCACCCCGCACCGGCGAGGTAGAAGGTGGGCATGATCGCGGCCTGCGCGGAGTCGGCGCTCCCGATCGCGAGCGTCTTCCCCTTCAGGTCGTGGATGTCCGTGAGCTCCCCCGCCCTGCCGACGAGGAGCGTCGTGAACCCCACATCCGTGTCGCGCATCGCGAGCACCCGGCACGTCCCGTTCGTCGCGTGGTGGGTGCGCGCGTACGCGAGGTTCGTGTTCCACGCGACGTCGACGAAGCCCGCGAGCAGCGCCTCGACCTGGGCCTCGTAGTTCGAGAACCAGACCACGTCCATCTCCACCGGCGCACCGCGGAAGTAGTCGCGGATCCCCTCCCAGATCGGTACCACCTTCGCGTCGTAGGCGACCGCGCCGACGATCAACGGCTGCATCTCCATGGCCGGCTCCCCTTCACATCAGCGGCATGCCCGCGAGGGCACGGCCGGTCAGCTCGTAGAGCACGTCGGTGGTCGGAGCCATGACCGAGCCCGCCCGTGCGTCCCGGAACGAGCGTTCGATCGGCAGCGTCGGGCTCATCGCCGCGCCGCCGCACGCCTGCATGGCCTCGGACGTGACCCGGATCGCCATCTCGTTCGCGCTCGCCTTGGCCGAGAGGATCGGCGCCGTCGGGTCGGCCTCCCCCATCCGGCGCGCGACGTCCGCGAGGAACCCGGCGACGGTGTCGACCTCGGTCTGGGCGCGGCCGATCCGGGCGCGAACCGTGGGCAGATCGGCGAGCGTCTGGCCGAGATGCTCGAGCTTCGCACCGGTGACGTGCGCCACCGCGGCGCTCATCGCGCCCTCCGCGATCCCGACCGAGACCGCTCCGGAGCCCAGCTGGAACCAGGGGAGCACGACCCCGAGCATCAGGTCGAACCCCTTGCCCGTCTCGCCGAGGAGCATCTCCTCGGCGACCTCGACGTCGAACGCCATCGGGGCGCTGGCGTTCCCCCGCAGCCCGAGCCCGAGCCAGGGCCCGCTGGTCTCGATCCCCGGGGCGGACGCCGGGACGAGGTAGAGGCTCGAATCGGTCGGCGCCTCGGCGTCCGCGGCCCGCGTCGCGATGACGTAGCTGTCGGCGTGCCCCGCGGAGGTGACGAACGACTTCTGCGCGGCGAGGCGCGAGCCGGCGAGCTGACTCACGGGTGCCCAGAAGTGGCTGCGCGACCCTCGCTCGCTGAACGCGAGCGTCGAAAGGTTCGAACCGTCGGCCATCCCACGGAGCGACGCGACGTCGTCTGCTCTCCCGGCGAGCGTGACCTGGGCGGCGCAGACGTGCATCAGGAAGATCATCGCGGTCGACGCGCATCGCGATGCGATCGCGCGCGCGACGGCGAGGAAGTCGGCGGGCGTGCCGCCGAGCCCGCCGACTGTGGTCGGCAGCGTGAGGCCGAGCATCCCCGCGTCCCGGAGGGCCGCGACCGCCTCTTGGGGGAACCGTCCCTCCCGATCGACCCCGGCCGCATGCTCGGCAGCCAGCACGAGGGCGGGCGCCACCTGTTCTTCGAACGACATCGGATCGCCTCCTGTCGGTGTCCGGCACCGGGACCCGACGGGAGCTGCGACCTACGAGCTCGACAGAGGGGTCTCGGCGCGGATGCTCCGCGCCCGACCGGGCGCGACGGCTTCACGCGCTCATCTGTGTCGCACGCCGCACCTCCTCGGTCTCCACGAGCGCACGATATCGAGACCGGTGTGGGCCCGAGCGAGACACGGACCGCAGCGAGGGAGGGTCTGGCGAGATGATTGCTTCGAGACGCAACGGTGTCTAGGCTCCCACCGAGGACGGAGGGCCGGAGGGGACGATGGAGTCATCGATATCTATTCGACGTCGTCCTGTGTTCGGACGCCGTCTGCGGAAGAGATCCCCGGTTCTCCTCGTTGTCGCCTTGACAGCATCCATCCCCACTGTCTTGCCGACCGCGGCGAGCGCTGAGGAACGCCCGAACATCTTGATCGTCGTGACCGACGACCAGAGGTCGACCGGCACTTTCCAGTTGATGCCCGAAGTCAGAAGGCTCGGTGCAGAAGGAGCGATCTTCGACAGCGCCTATGCGACCACTCCCTTCTGCTGCCCGTCTCGCGCCTCCATCTTCACGGGCCTCTACGCCCACAACCACCTCGCAAAGGTTGGCGGCCTGACGCTTGACGAGTTCAACGCCGTGAACGACGAGAGCGTGATCCCGGACTTCAGGGCGGCCGGATATCAGACCGGTTTCTACGGCAAGTACCTGAACGGGTGGCCGCAGATCGCGCCTGCGGGCTTCGACGACTGGGCCATCATGCCCTCCGTCTTCGCCTACTACAACGGCGAGCCGTGGAACGTGAACGGGGTGCAGGAGCCGCAGGACGGCACGTACTCGACCCACTTCCTCCGTGACCGCGCCCTGAGCTTCCTGGCCTCGACGGAGGCCGACGACTCCTCCCCCTGGCTCATCTTCATGGCCCCGATCACACCGCATGCTCCGGCAACGCCCGAGCCTGCCTACGCCGATCTCCCCGTGTCAGCGTTCACCCCACGGAGTGAGGAGGATCGGAGCGACAAGCCTGCATGGCTGAGAGCCATCACGCCCCCGGATGCCGCCCAGATCATCAGCTCTCGCAAGAAGGTTCTCCGCTCACTCAAGTCCATCGACGACATGCTCGGTGCGGTGCGCCAGCGCCTCGTCGAGACCGGCGAGGAGAACACGATCATCGTATTCACCTCCGACAACGGTATGCAGTGGGGGGACCACGGCCTCGTCGGCAAGACGACGCCCTACATCCCCTCGGTGAGAGTCCCGCTCTACGTGAGCTGGCCCGGCCACATCGTCCCCGGCCGTCGCTCGAACATCGTGGCCCTCTTGGACCTTCCCTCGACGTTGCTCGACCTGGCGAGCGTTCCTACCTCCAAGGTGCTCGACGGTCGCAGCATCTTCGGGAGCCCACGCTCGCGGCTCCTGCTGGAGTTCTACAGCTGGCCCGGCTATCGCGTACCGACGTGGAAGGCGTTCCTGACGCCGACGCTCGAGTACATCGAGTACTACCGCCTCGACGGGACCTACCTCGCCCGGGAGGCCTACGACATGGTCGACGATCGCAAGCAGCTGAGGAACCTCTACCGGGACGGCGTCTCCGGGAACGAGCCACCGTCCCGATCACACCGGCGCCTGCGGCGCCTCGCGACCTGTGATGGGACGGCCTGTCCGTAGGACGGCAGCTGAGCGGATCAGGAACCCCCTGGTAGCAGGCGGCGTGGGGGTCTCGGCAGTCGGACAACCATCGAGCGGTTCGTCGAACCCTGTAAACACCAGACGAGGGGCTGCGCGTTCTCAGGGTGACGCAAACGGGAGCCGGATGCAGACACAGACAGAGGTGTGGATCGTTCCGACCGCCGAGAGGTTCGACGAGTTCTTCCTGGAAACGAACCAGGCGCTCTTCAGGGCACTCTGGCTCGTGACCCGGAACAGGAGCGAGGCCGAGGAGGTCGCGCAGGACGCGTACCTGAAGGTCTGGGAACGGTGGGACCGCGTGGCCCAGATGGAGAGCCCCGAGGGCTACCTCCATCGCACCGCGATGAACGTTTGGCGGAGCCGGGTGCGGCGGGCAGCGGTGTCGATCCGGAAAGTGATCCACCCTGGATCGGCCCACGACGCGTTCACCGAGCTCGAGTCTCGAGACGCCGTCGTGAGAGCGATGGCCGCGCTGACGCCGCGTCAACGGGCCGCCATCATCCTGACCGAGCTCCTCGACATGACATCGGAGCAGGCCGCGAAGGCCCTCGGCGTGCGCGCATCCACCGTTCGCGTGTTGACGGCCCGTGCGCGCGCGAGGCTCAGAGAAGGGATGAACCCATGATGAACGACCTTCACGACGATCTTGACCGTGCCGCTCACACGGCGCCTGCTTCCACGCTCACCTTGGAACGACTGCACTCGCGGCGAGACCGCAGCGAGACCCACCGTCGGGTCGGTGCGATGGTCGTTGCGCTTGCGATCGGCGTGGCCGCCGTCGGAGGCGTCGTGATGATGCTCGACGAGCCGGGAACCGGGAACGACGTACGGACCGTCCCCGCCGGGACGGAGACGGTCTTCGGCCCCCCGACGGACGTGGCCCTCGCTGAGGGACAGTACGTCTACACGCGGACGACGCACTACACCTACGTTCCGGACTTGGTTGAGCCGTCTCATCGGGAGACGTGGTGGGCCGGCGACGACTCGGGGCGGATGGCGCCCAGCGGGGTGGGACGGTACGACGTCTACGCCGCGGGTGAGTTCCCGATCGACGAGATCCGCGACTACCTCGGTGATCTGTCCGACCTTTCGACCGACCCCGCCGTGCTCGAGCAGCAGTTGGCCGACCGCCTCGAGGCCGGGGGCACCCCCGGGGCACCGGCATTGCCGACCCCGGCACCGGGGAAGGACTACCCGCTCAAGGAGCGGATGGGTACGGTCATCGCGGGCCTGATCGGGTCGGCTGACGTCCTCCCGGAGTTGAAGGCGGCGTGCTTCCGGGTGCTCGCGGATCAGCCTGGGATCACCATCGTCAGGAACGGCACCGATCCGGTGGGTCGGCCCGCGATCGAACTCTGGTGGCATAACGAGCACACGTTCCCGCAGATCACTCGGGTGTGGTTCGACGCCCGGACGGAGCAGGCGATGGCGTGGGAGAACGCCAACGACCTGCCGGATGACTCGCGTACCTACTTCATCTCGATCGTCGAACGAGCCGGCATCGTCGACTCCACGAGCTCGACGGACCTGCTCACCGCGTTCTTCCCCTCGACTATCGACGCTCCCGCGGCCTCGGACTGATCACATCGGCGGGAGCCCGTCTCGCCGGAGGCGCGACGATCTCCCGGTTCCTGAACCGTTCCGGGGGGAGGAAGACCACCGGAGCTTGACACCCGTGACCAGACCGTCTGCTATAAGTCGCTGTATAGCAGACGCTCCGGGCAGGGGTGTCAAGTTCCTGTTCGGGTATGCGGTTGCTTACTTCTGCTTACTCTCTACGCAGCTTCGCCCGACAGTCGCGCTGGCGGGTGCTCGTCAGGCGACCGTCGCGTTGAGGTTCGAGGGAAACCGTGACGGCAGCCGATCGAACCGGCTCAGACTGCCGTGAGGCTTATCAGTACGGCGGAGCGGTATCTGCGGACCTCGGATGGATCGATCTCAGCCAAGGTGAGGATGGGGAGCTTATCGGCGTCGAACACGCTCACCGACATCCCCTGTCTGCTACCCGAGCACGCGCTGAACACCTCTTGGTCCATGTCCCAATCGACGGACTGGATGTCCCATCCATCGACAGCGCTCCTCACGTCCCGACATGTGACATCGAGGCTCCGCTCGCTGAGGTAGTAGCGAGCGACCTGCGGGCAACCCCCGCCAGGGGTGCATGACGAGGGCCCGGTCTCCTCCTGAGCAACGAAGACTAGATGGGAGGGAGCCGGGAACGTCGCTAGCCGGGCTCCGAGCCTGCTGTGCGGGTCACCGCACGAAGACAGTGCAACGATCGCGGCGGAGAGGACGACCTGCAGCGCCAGTCGCATATGGGTGCTCGGTGACGCCCTCGTGTCCAAGGTCAACGCAAGCCTACGGGACCAACGCCGGTTCGCTGTTCCGGGGGGAGGAGTCGAACCTCCATACCAGGCTCCAAAGGCCCGTGTCTTGCCGTTAGACCACCCCGGAGGGACCTGTTTCGCGTCCGGCGTCGATTCTGACAGGCGCCGGCGCGCGCGGCGGGGCCTCCACCACGAACGCCCCCGGGACCGACCCCGCAACGTCCTCGGCCGCGGCGAACGAGCACAGCGCGACCACCGTCGGTCCTGATCCCGTCATCACGGCGCCGTGCGCGCCGGCCTCGACGAACGTCTCGGCCGTCGCCGCGATCTCGGGATGGCGTGATGCGACCGGCCCCTGGAGATCGTTGGCGAGCGCGCTGCCGACGAGGGCATCGTTGCCGGCCTCCGCCGCGGCGATCAACGCACCCGGGTCCGGGCCCGACACAGGGTGCTCGTCCCACCAGGCGTAGGCGTCCGCGGACGACACGCCGAACGCGAAGGGCCTCACGACCCACGTCGTCGACTGCACCAGGACCGCCGCCACTCGCTCACCACGTCCGTCCGCGTATGCGGCCTCCCCGAGGAGCAGGGCGGGAACGTCGGATCCGATCTCCGCGGCGAGACGGGAGAGACCGTCGCGGCCGAGGCCCGTCGACCACAGCTCGTCGAGCAGCAGCAGCGTCGCCGCCGCGTCGGCCGACCCACCGCCGAGGCCGGCTGCGACGGGGATCCGCTTGTCGATCGTGATGCGCGCGCCCGCCGGCCTCGCGCCGCCGGCCACTGCGGCGAGCGCCCGCGCCGCTCGCAGCGCCAGGTTCGCGTCGTCCCGAGGCAGCCCCGCGCCGGCGGATCCTTCGACGGACACCGAGAGCTCGTCAGCCGGCTCCACCCGCACATGGTCGGCGAGCGAGATCGGCAGCAGCAGCGTCTCGATTTCGTGGAAACCGTCGTCGCGACGGCCGAGCACACGCAGGAACACGTTGACCTTCGCGTGGGCGGGCATCCCCAACCCCGGCACGGATCCCGTCATCTCGGTGGCGCCATCCCGTCGGGGAGGGACCCCGCGATCCGCGCGAACTCCTCGAGCGAGAGCGTCTCTCCCCTGGCGGAGGGGTCGACCCCGGCCGCTCCCAGCAGCTCGTCCGCGACCTCGCCCTCCAGGCCGAGCCGGCGGAGGGCGTTCCGCATCGTCTTCCGCCGCTCCCCGAACGCGGCATCCACCACCGCCCAGAGCCGGTGCTCGTCGATCTCGACCGCCGGCTCGACCCGGCGCACGAGCCGCACGATCACGGACTCCACCTTCGGGCGCGGCCAGAAGACCGACGGAGGCACGCGACGCACCAAGGTGCCCTCGGCCCGGTAGGCCACACGCACGCTGGGGATCCCGTAGGAGGGCTCGCCCGGGGCCGCGACGAGGCGCTCGCCGACCTCGCGCTGCACCATCACGACGAGGCGGCGCACCCGAGGGACGTCCCGCAGCGTGTCCAGCACGACGTGGGTGGCGACGTTGTAGGGCAGGTTCGCGGCGAGGACCCAGCCGTCGCCGTCGAGGGCGTCCTGCCACTCGGGGTCGGTCGCATCCGTATGCAGAACGCGCACGCGATCCAGCCCGGAGACGGATTCCTCCAACGCCGGGATCAGCGAGGGGTCGACCTCCACCGCGAGCACCTCGGCGCCCGCTTCCGCGAGCGCTCGCGTGAGCGAGCCGAGTCCGGCGCCGATCTCGACCACACGGTCGCCCGGCCCGACACCCGCATCCGCAGCGATCGCACGCGCGAGGTTCGGGTCGATCAGGAAGTGCTGACCCAGCGAGCGCTTCGGTCGGATGCCGTGGCGTTCGGCGAGGGCGCGCAACGCGCCCGCGCCGAACGACGCGTGTTCGGCGGTGCTCACGCGGGGAGCGTAACGGGGTCGGAACGGGTTCGGTCCCGGGCCGAAGGCCCGGGACCGAACGTGAAGGGGGGCGCTGGCTGTTGTCCGGACGCCGTCAGCGAAGGGCACGATCCCCATGGCCGAGAGGAGCTCCCCGGTCGGATCCGTGGTCGTCGAGCCCTCGCGCACCTTCCCCGAACGCGAGAACCCGCACGGACTCGGCCGAGGATGTCCCGACGCCGCCGGCGGAAACCGAGGTCTCGGCGGCGAGGCCCGTGCGCTTCCCACCGGGCACCACCGCTCCGTCCACCAACCAGTCCCCCACACCTCGGGGACGAACGTTCGATGACGACGTCACACGTCGAGCCCGCAGATCCTGCCGAGTCGTCGTGCGAACGTCGCGCATCTTCCGTCCCGCTTCCTCCGAGGGACCCGGTGTCCCCACGGGACGCGAGCGACCTCGGAAGCTGTTGTGGAAAACGCACGCTAGCAAACCCTCAACTCTCACTGCAACCTTGAGCGACGAACGTGTGTTCGGTCTAGGAAAGACCGGGGAACGCAGCATCCGCGTTGCGCGACGTCGCCTCCGACACGCTTCGCACGTCCTCGTCGCGGACACGAGCGACCTCGGCGATCGTCTGGATGACGTTCGCCGGCTCGTTGTCGGTTCCCCGGAGGCTCTGCGGAGCGAGGAACGGCGCGTCCGTCTCCACGAGGATGCGGTCGATGTCCACCGCGCGCGCCGCTTGCCGGAGATGCTCGTTCTTCGGGTACGTGATGTTGCCCGCGAAGCTGATCCAGTAGCCGCGCTCGGCACACTCGCGAGCGATCGCGGCGTCACCGCTGAAGCAGTGGATCACGACGCGTTCCGCCGAACCCTCATCCAGGACTCGAAGGACCTCGGGCCACGCGTCGCGTACGTGGACGACCATCGGCTTCCCGGACTCGTTCGAGAGCGAGATGTGCGCCTGCAGCGTCCGGACCTGGTCTTCCTTCGGCGATCGCATCCTGAAGAAGTCCAGGCCGCACTCCCCCACGGCCACCACGCGGGGGTCGTGGAGCAGCTCCTCGATCCTCGCTCCCGCCGCCTCGTCGAAGAGCCCGGCATCGTGGGGATGCATCCCCGCCGTGGCGAACACGCCGGAGATCGAATCCGCCAGCTCCAGCGATGTGGCCGACGTCGCCGGGTCCACACCCACGCAGAGAAGGCGGTCGACGCCCGCAGCCCGCGCGGCCTCGACCACCAGTGAAGGTTCCCGGTCCACCAGGAACAGGTGGCAGTGCGTGTCCACCACCCCGCTCTGCACCGGGAGTTCAGGGTTCGGTCGGGTCATCGGCGCGCGATGATAAGCGGTCTCAACTTCCGGTGCATCCGAGGAGATTCACGTGAAACATCCTGTGGCCCTGGGTCGGCCGTTGACGGGCCTTCGATCGGCCGGCAGCCCGGCTACTCCACCGCGTCGACCCGCGGGAAGAGCGACTCACCCTTCGTCGTACGCGTGCCCGGAGCCATGCGCCCCCATGCCGCCGCGTGGTCGAGGCTCTGGACATCGAGGGTTTCCTCGATGCCGAGCTGTTCCCACAACCGCCCGGCAGCGCTCGGCATGATCGAGGAGAGGAGGATCGCCAGCGAGCGCAGGGTCTCCGCCGAGGCGTAGAGGATCGATCCGAGCTCATCCCGCCTCGCCGGGTCCTTGGCGAGGGTCCACGGGGACCGCTCCACCATGTATCGGTTGGCGCGCACCACCACGTCATAGACGGCGGCCAGCGCCGCGGTGGGCCGCACCGCGAGCATCTCCTCGTCGTAGCGGCGGACCGCCGTGGCGATCACCTCCGGGAGGTCCGACTCGGCTCCCGCGAACGTCGGTTCCGGGAGCACGCCGTCGAAGTAGGAGCGGAGCATGGCCAGCACACGTGAGGCGAGGTTGCCGATCCCGTTGGAGAGCTCGGCGTTGTGGCGGTCCACCATCGACTCGAGGGAGAACGACCCGTCCTGGCCGAACTGGATCTCCCGGAGGAAGTACCACCGGTAGGAGTCGACGCCGAAGCGGTCGATCAGCTCGAAGGGATGGATCCCGGTGAGCGTTCGTCTTCGACATCTTCTTGCCGCCGACCGTCAGGTACCCGTGAGCCCAGACCTGGGTGGGCGGCTCGATCCCGGCCGCCATCAGCATCGCGGGCCAGTAGATCGCGTGCTGTCGGAGGATGTCCTTGCCGATCATGTGGATGCTCGCCGGCCAACGCCGCGCGAAGGTCCCCTCGTCCGAGCCGTACCCCGCGGCCGTGAGGTAGTTCGTGAGGGCGTCGAACCAGACGTAGGTGACGTGGTCGGGGTCCCAGGGCAGCGGGATCCCCCAGTCGAAGTTCGTCCGGCTGATCGAGAAGTCCCGGAGCCCGCCGCGGATCAGGGAGAGCACCTCGTTCCGCCGGATATCGGGCTCGACGGCCGACGGCGTCCGCTCGTAGTGCTCCAGGAGGCGGTCTCCGTAGGCCGAGAGCCGGAAGAAGTAGTTCTGCTCCTTCATCAGCTCGACCGGCCGCTCGTGGATCGGGCAGAGCTGCCCGTCCAGGAGGTCCCCCTCCGTGTAGTACAGCTCGCAGGACACGCAGTACAGACCCTCGTAGCTGTCGAGGTAGATGTCGTCTCGCCCGTTCTCGTGCACTTGGTCAAGTAACCTGACCACTACGGCCGCGTGACGCGGCTCCGTGGTCCGGATGTAGTCGTCGTAGCCGATGTCCAGCCGCGCCCACACCTCCCGCCAGCGGGGCTCCATCTCGTCGACCCACCGCTGCGGGTCCATGCCGGCCGCCTCGGCGGCGCGTTGCAGCTTCAGGCCGTGCTCGTCGGTGCCGGTGAGGTGGAAGACCTCTTCCCCCCGCAGCCGATGGTGCCGGGCGATGACGTCGGCGGCAACGGCGTCGTAGGCGTGCCCGACGTGCGGCACGTCGTTCGGGTAGTAGATCGGCGTGGTGATGTAGAAGACGTCCCGTCCCATGACGGCGCCATCGTACCCAGGGCGCCGTTGCTCCCCGCCGTCGTTCGTGCGACGGTGGACGCAGCGCTAGTCCAGGCAGCCGGCGTCCATCCCGAGGTGCCTGAGCCCCTCGAGATCTCCGGCACTGAAGCCCTGGAGCCCGTAGTTCGGGTGCCGCCCCGAATACATCAGCTGGTCGGGGTCCTTCACGTGGTCCAGACCCATGATGTGCCCCAGCTCGTGGAGCAGGACCGAGCCGTGCGCGTAGGAATGGCCGAATCCACGCTGGGACGTCGCCTCGGCATCCATCACGATGATCCCCCCGAAGTACTGGTCCTGATCCGCGTAGAGCCCGGCCATCGTCTTGGCGAACGCGATCGACGGGCGCGGATCGTGGAGACGGCGCAGGATCTCCTGGTAGCCGTCGTGGTCGACCCAGATGATGATCAGCTCCGCCTTCCGGATCACCGCCCTGGTAGCGCATCCGCTGATACGCACGCAGGAACGTCTCCTCCGTCGTGCCGACGGACACGAACTCGATCTGGGTGGCGCGCGTCACGCGGGCAAGCGCCTCGTGCAGGTCGGGCTTGATCGATGACGTCGCGCCGGCGGTGTTCACGGCATAGGAGATCGTCTCGCACGGGTTCCACCGGACCGGGGCGCCGCCCACCCGCTCGAGGAACTTGAACGCACCGTCCACCTTCGACCGGACCACCGGCGAGCCGCTGGGCGAAGGGGAATCGGTCGTCGTCGCCGACGGCGCCGCCGTCGGACCGCCGGCGCCGACACCCTCAGGAGACGGTCCCCGCAGAAGCGCCCCGATCGCGAGCACGCCGAGGAGGACCGCCAGCAGCGACGTGGCGACGAACGCGGCGAAGAGCCGTGAGCTCGCCGGATCGGCGCCCGGACCCACCGACATCCGGGCGCGGGGGCACCGGTTGCGGCCCGAGGGGAGGAGGGGCTTGGGCCATCGAGCCAGTGTAGGGATGAGGCAACCCCTGAGGGATCGGCCGTTAGTCCGGGGTGAGCGTGGCCCGGTACAGGTCGTTGGCACTCGCTCCGTGGCGTTCCGCCACGGAGCGAGCGGCGTCCCGGGGGCGCATGCCCTCGGCGGTCAGGCGGCGGACCTCCTCCAGGAGGGTCGCCTGGTCGAGCGGAGCTCCTTCGTGATCGCCCTCGACCACGACGGTCACCTCTCCCTTCAGCGCGCGCTCGCCGATCGTCGTGAGCACCTCGGCGACGCTGCCCCGGATGACCTCCTCGTGGAGCTTCGTCAGCTCCCGGCACACGGCGACCTGTCGATCGCCGAGGGCTGCACCCACCTCACGCAGGAGCGTCCGGACGCGCCGGGGGGATTCGAAGAAGACGATCGTCCGCGTGTCGTGCCGGAGCGCCTGGAGACGGCGGCCGCGATCGCCCGGGCGCCGCGGCAGGAACCCCTCGAACGCGAACCGGTCCGTCGGGAGTCCCGACAGGACGAGGGCGGCGATCGCGGCCGTCGGACCGGGTACGACGCGGACCTCGATCCCGCGCTCCACGGCGCGCCGGACGATCCGGTATCCGGGATCCGAGACCGAGGGCATCCCGCCGTCGGTGACGACCGCGACGTCCTCCCCGGCCTCGAGCCGCTCCACCAGCTCGACCGCACGCTCGTCCTCGTTGCCCTCGAACATCGAGACGAGGGGCGTGCGGATGTCGAGGCTCCGCAGGAGGCGTCCCGTCCGCCGCGTGTCCTCCGCCGCGACGATCGCCACCGCGGCGAGCGTCTCGCGGGCCCGATCCGAGAGATCGCCGAGGTTCCCGATCGGCGTGCCGACGAGGGACAGGACACCGCTCATGCCACCCCAACCATCTCGGGATGGTCCCACGTCCGCCTCCGCCTACCATGGGCCGGATGGCCGAGCCGCACAAGGACTACTCGGGAACGCCGCTGCCGAAGAAGCTCGGCGTCCGAGAGGGTGCGAAGGTGTATGTCACCGGCGCGCCCGAGGGCTTCGACCCCGCCCTCGGGGGCCTGCCGACCGGCGTCCAGCGCCTCCGGCGCCCCGGCTCCGGGATGGACGTCGTCCTCCTGTTCGTGACCGAGGAGCGGATCCTCCGATCCCGGTTCGGGGCGCTCGCCGCCGGCCTCGACCCCGCCGGGCGGCTCTGGGTCGCATGGCCGAAGAAGGCCGCCGAGCTCGCGACCGACCTCGATTTCGACACCGTCCAGCGGATCGGGCTCGACGCCGGGCTCGTCGACAACAAGAGCGCCTCGATCACCGAAGCCTTCCAGGGGCTGCAGTTCGTCGTTCGCCTCAAGGACCGGCCGCGCTGAAGACCGACGACGTGGCACCCCTGAGTACGCTGCCCCGCGTGGCCGATCGCGTCGACGCACCCTTCCTCCGGCGTGTGAACCGTCCGTGGGTCGCGATCCTCGCCGTCACCGCGATCGCCGCGGTGGTACGGATGTGGGGGCTCTCGAACCCCCCGTCGTTGGTCTTCGACGAGAACTACTACGCGAAGGCGGCGTGCATCTTCGTCGGCGGATCCGACGAGGTCTGCAGGATCGAGTCGCCCAACGAACGCGCGTTCCGCGAGCAGGAATGGGACGTCGGCTCGTTCGTCCATCCGCCGCTCGGGAAGTGGACGATCGCGCTGGGGATCAAGGCCTTCGGGATGGATCCGTTCGGGTGGCGGATCGGATCGGCGGTCGCGGGCACGCTGGCGGTGACCGGCCTCGCCCTGATCGCGCAGCTCCTGTTCGGGCGGCCGCTCTGGACGTTCCTCGCCGGTCTGCTGCTCGCCCTCGAGCACCTGAGCGTCGTGCTGTCACGTCTGGCGCTGTTGGACGCCCACCTGCAGCTCTGGACCGTCGCGGGCTTCCTCTGCCTGGTCCTGGACCGGCGCTGGATCGATGTGCGGACCCCGCGGGCACCACCGGAGGGCCGGGCTCGCGTGCCGTCGCCCCTGTGGAGGCCGTGGCGATACGCGGCCGGGATCGCGTTCGGGGCGGCCGTCGCGGTGAAGTGGTCCGGCGGGCTCGCGATGATCGCCGCGATCGTGATCTCGCTGGTCTGGGAGACGTCGAGGCGCCACCGCGGCGACACCAGCCGCGGTGGCGCGTTCGCGCGGGCCCTGTTCCAGGAGAGCTTCGCCCTCCTCGTCGCCTTCGTGATCGTGCCGTTCCTCGTCTACGTGGCGATCTACCTCCCGTGGCTGCACCACTTCGACTGGAAGGTCGGCGAACTGGTCGAGCAGCAGATCCGTGTGGCGAGGTATCACCTGTTCGACCTGAAGGAGACCGCGCTCGATCCGGACACGGGCGCGATGACACCGACGCACTACGGCTACTCGCGACCGTGGACGTGGTTGATCATGAAGCGGCCGCTCTCGATCACCTGGGAGGACGTCGGACCGTCGATCCGCCAACTCACGGCGATCGGCAATCCGGTCATCTTCTGGGGGAGCATCTGGGCGCTGCCGTACCTCGCGTGGACCTGGTGGCGCAAGCGCGATTGGGTCCCGGGGTTCATCCTGATGGCGGTCCTGCTCCAGTACCTGCCGTGGTTCCTCGCATCGCGACCGCAGTTCTTCTTCTACGTCGCGCCGTTCACGCCGTTCCTCGTCCTGGGGCTGGTGTACATGGTGCGCGACCTCTCCGACGCGAGGCTCGTCCTTCGGGAGCCCGGCGGTGCGGTCGCGACGGATCCGGCGACGGGTCGGCCCGCGGTCTCCGTCTGGCACCCGTACCGGCCGATCGCGTGGACCGTGGTCCTGGGAGCGGTGGGCCTGTTCGTCTGGTTCTGGCCGGTGCTCAGCTGGGGCGTGGTCTCGGACACGCGCTACGAGCTGATCCTCTGGTTCCCGGGCTGGAGGTAGGACGACCCCAGAAACACGAAACCCCGGCGCGCTGGCCGGGGGATCGGTCTTGATTCGGATATCCGAAGCACTCATCATACCCGATTCCGTCACGACCTGCCGGGATCGGCCCGGATCAGAAGCCGGGCAAGCGGTCCCGGAACAGGATGAAGCCAACGCCGGCGCCGACGTCGAGGAGCACGTGGGCGACCACGAACGGCCAGGTGCGCCTCCCCCATCGCAGGAACAGGTACACCGAACAGCGCCCCCATCGCGACGTTCCCGAGGAACCCGCCCCAGCCCTGGTACAGGTGGTACGACCCGCGGAGCAGCGCGCTCGCGCCCACCGCGAGCGACGGCCGGCCACGACAGCTGCTGCAGCCTCGTGATGAGGTAGCCGAGGACGATCACCTCCTCGACCACGCCGGCCTCCATCGCGTTCATGACGAGCGCCGGGATCGTCCACCAGTGGCCGAGCGGCGGCGTCGGAACGACGAACCGATTCACGCCGAGCTCCACCGCGGCGAGGTACACGCCGATCCCTGCGATCCCGACGACGACGAACACGAGGGCGCCCCGGAGCGAGATCGCGGCTCGGCTGGTCCGCCTCGAGCCCGATGCCGGCGAGGCCCTCGCCGCTCCGGCGAACGAGATGGAACACGAGGAGGGCCGGCGCGAGGCCGAAGACGAACCCGAGGATCTGACGGGTGAACGCGTTCGACTGATCCGCGGCCGCGACGACCACGCCGGCGATCGGCGCCTCGAGGAGCGACAGGATCGCGTACGCCGCCCGTGCCAGCACCGACAGCGACAGCACGACCAGCGACCTCCTCGGCGAGCGTCCGGCTGTCGGCGGGCGCCGGGGGAACCGATGTCTCCGAGCGCCGCGTCTCCGTGTCGGGCTGCATCGGAACCACTGTACGCATCGCTAGACTTCGGCCTCTTCGAGCGGAAGGACCCGATGCCGAACCGAGACAGCGCCGACCTCGTCGTCGTCGGGGCGGGCACGATCGGCGGATGGGCGTCGGTCTTCGCGAAGGAGCACGGCGCGGAACGCGTCGTCGTCCTCGAGAAGGGCGAGGCCGGCCAGGGCGCGTCCTCGCGCGCGGCCGGCATCGTCCGCGCGCAAGGAGGCACGCCCGAGACGGTGGCCCTCGGGATGTGGTCGATCGACTTCTACCGGTCGCAACGGGAGCGGTACGGGACCGACAGCGGCTTCCGTGAGCTCGGCTACCTGATCCTCGCGACGGACGAGGCGCAGGAGCGCGAGGCGAACGCCGCGCGTGGAGATGCAGCGCGCGGCCGGGCTCAGCGACGTCCGGTACGTGGACGCCACCGAGGCCGCGCGACTGAACCCGACGCTGGACCCGGCGACGTTCCGCGGTGGGACGTACGCGCCGGGCGATGGGTGTGTCGATCCGCCGAGGAACGTGCGCGCGTACTCGATCGCGATGCAGCGAGCCGGCGTGGAGCTGCGCGAACGGACGTCGTTCCTCGGGATCCGCACGGGCTCGAACGGAGCGGTGACAGGCGTCGAGACGCCCGAGGGCACGATCGCGACGGAGCGGGTCCTGCTCACCGGCGGCCCGAAGCTCCGCGAGGTCGGCGCGCTCGTGGACGCCCGCTTCTTCGTCGGCGCGGTCCGGCACCAGGTGGCCGTGACGGAGCCGCACGAGGCCTTCGACGTGGAGCGGCAGACGATGGTCTTCGAGAACGCGATCGGCCTGTACTGGCGACTCGAGGAAGGCGGTCTCCTGTTCGGGATGTCCAACCCGGACGAGGCGCCCGGGAAGGCCCGGGAGGTCGACTGGCCGTACCTGCACGCGATGGAGGAGCGGATGCATCGCTACGTCCCGATCGCGAAGGGCCTCGGGATCCGCAAGGCCTGGGCGGCGACGATCGAGTACTGCCCGGACCACCTCCCGATCGTGGGGCCGGTCTCCACGCGAGCCGGCGACGAGATCCCCGGCGTCACGGTCGCCACCGCCGTCGGGCACGGGATGATGTGGGGACCGGGCGTGGCCAAGATCGGCGCGGACCTGGCGCTCGCGGGCACGACGGAGGTCACCGACGTCTCCGGCTGGGGCATGGATCGCTTCGACGACGAGGGCCGTTCGCCTTCCTACGACCCGATCGCCCTCCCGTTCCCGGTGACCGCGACCGACGAGTAACGCGTCAGACGACCGCGGCCTGGAACGAGTAGGTCCGGTCCTGGTCGAGCGGGACGCCGCCGAAGCAGGCGAATGACGTGATGCCCTGGTAGCAATCGCGGTAGCGGGTGCTCGCGTTCGTCATGATGATGACGACCCTCGACACGCTGGAGCCGAAGGCAACCGTGACCGCCCCGTCCCCGGCGCTGTCCAAGGCGACGGCCTTGAACGCCGGCAGCGCCGGACTTCCGGATCACGACGACGCTCGCCTCGGGCCCCGTCCCGGACGGGGGACCGTTCACGGTGACGCGGAGTCGGGCATCCGCCTTCAGGCTCGAGCCAGGGCGCGCCACCACGAAGCGGTTCGTCAGGTGGTCGAGCTTCGCCGTCGAGTGCATCGATCGGCGCGGCCCTCGTGAGCGTCGCGGATCTGGAGACGGGCGCCGCCGGGTACGCGCCCCCCTCGTCGTAGAACGTCGCCGGACGGGCGTTCCAGACCGCGAAGTCCGCGAAGGCCCATCGGAATCGCCAGTCGCGTCCCGCCGACCGTCCGAGCCCCGACCGCGGCGGCGAGCGCCTGCGTCGAATACATGTCCGGGCCCGCTTCGCTGCCGTCCGCCCTCCTCCAGACCGCGCGAACGATGCTCGCGTCGGGCACCGCGCCTCCGAAGTACTCGGTGAGGAACTGCCAGAAGATCCACGTGCCGTACACGCGGAAGCCCGACGTCTGATCGAGAGGGATCGAGCGGCTTCGCCAGCGGGCTGCTGGCGAGGTACTGACGGTTGTCGTTGATCGCGTCGTAGACGTGCTCCTCCATCCAGGTGGCGGTGCTCTCCATGAACCACCCGTCCTCGGCGATGTCGTAGGCGAACTGCACGGCGTGGAAGAACTCGTGGGCAGCCGTCACCTTGAGCGGCTTCATCGGGTTCGGGTACCCGAACTGCGAGATGTCGTAGTCGTCGTCGAGGACGCAGTACGCCGACATGTCCCAGAAGTCGTACGGAGGAGGACCGAGGTGCGGGTCGTCGCTGGCGCAGTACCCGTAGAGCCCGCCGACGCCGATGTCCGCCAGGTAGACGTCGAGGAGCGCGCTCCCTCCATCGTTGTCCGATGTGGCATCCGACTTGGGCGCGCGATAGCCGAGACCGTCGACCTCCTCGGCCCAGACGTGATCGAGCACGCTCAGCACGGCCTCGACGTAGTCGGGCACACCGCTGATGTCGAGGTCGTCCGGGTCCGGCGCGTCGTCCGTGGTGGCGACGTAGTGGACGCAGACGTCCGCGGAGCACTCGGGCGGCTCTTCCGACACCGTGTACCCGTCGTCGAACGGATCGCCGATGCCGTCGGTGGGGCGGGCGAGGATGCGGTCGGCGATCGCTCGCGGCCGCGCCGAGAGCTGCCCGACCCGGAGCGCGAGATCTCGCAGCACCAGCGTGGCGGACCGGGGATCCGGCCGCGCCACGTGGCCGAACCGTGCACGAACCCCGGCCAGGTCGAACAGGGATCTGGCGCGTTCGAGCGCGTAGCTCGCCTCCGAGATCCTCCCCCGCGAGAGGGCGTGACTCAGGGCATCCGGGATCGACGGAGCCGTCATGGCCGGGAGTCGCCTGCGAGGCTCGAGGACCCGAGACGACGTCCCGGACGCCTCGTCTCCCCGAGGTTCAGGGGACGCGAGCGAGGGTCCCGCGACGAGCAAGAGGAGCGACGAGCGCGGATGTGACCAGCAGAGTCGTTGCCCGGATGCGCATCCGGCGCACCGTACCCGCGGCCGGGGGATGAGGCAAGGCTCAGGACAGCCGCGACATCGACGGCGATCAGCTCGGTCACCACGTTCGCGAGGATCGGGATCGAAGGCTCGTCCTGGATCTCCGCCGCGTCGCCGGTCGTCATCCGCTCCCCGACGACGTCGGCGCTCACCGTCGATCACGTACAGGTAGACGCCTCGACCCTCGCCGAGCACGTGGGAGACCTCGACGCCCGGGTGCAACCTCGAGACGAACACGTGCGCGTCCCCGTGCACGCGCACAGCGTCGCCGCCGTCTGCGCTGATCACCTTCAAGAGGCGGTCCGTCCGGTCCTCTTCGGTGAACACCTTCTGCTCGACGCCCGGCTCCAGTCCGAGCTCCGCCGGCATGATCCACATCTGGATGAACCGCATCGGCTCGGTCTCGCTGCGTTCTGCTCCGAGTGCCACGCACCCCTGCCGAGCGTCATCCGCTGCACGGACCCCGCGGGCAGCGGTCCCGGCGCGCCGCCGACGTCGTCCTGGTGACGGAAGGAGCCCTCGACCACGTAGGTGAGGCCCTCGATGTCCCTGTGCGGATGCATCGGCCAGATCGCGCCGGGCACGAGCCGATCGTCGTTGAACACCCGGAGCGTGCCGAACCGCATGTACTCCGGGTCGTGGTAGGTGTCGAACGAGAAGTGCCAGCGCGCGCGGAACCACCCGCCGTCCACGTCGGAGATCTCCGCGTCGCGCCGGATCGTGATCGTCATCGGTCCGCGGGCCGAGGCCCGCGCGTCAGAGCTGGATGACCGGACAGGTGAGGGTGCGGGTGATGCCGTCGAGCTCCTGCATCGGCATGACCGTGCCCTTGGCCAGTCCGTCGAGGTCGTCCGCCTCCGCGCGGGCGACCACGTCGTAGGGACCGGTCACCGGGTCGACGGCGACGACGCCGTCGATGCCACTGACCTGCTGCGTCACCTGCGCAGCTTTCCCGACCTCGGTCTGGATGAGGATGTAGGCACTGACCATCAGATGACTCCCCCTCATTTCCCCTTGACAGATCCTCCTCATTTCGCGTCCTCGTCCTTGCTCCCGAGGAAGTCCTTCGCCTTGTCGACGACCTCGGTCGCGGACTCCATGGCCTTCTCCACCGCGGGGCCGGCCTTCTCGACCGACCGCGCCGGCCGACCTCCTTGGCCTTGTCGACCACCGGACCGGCCTTCTCGGCGACGGTCCCGGCGACATCCTCCTTGGCCTTCTCCATCGCGGGACCGGCCTTCTCGGCGACGGTCCCCGCGACCTCCTTCGCCTTGTCCACGAGGCCGGCGATCGGCTGTTCGTCGGAACCGTTCGAGTTGTTCGTCATCGGTCACACCTCCCGGTTGGGGTCCGGCCGTTGGATCGGCCGGTAGGGTTCCGGAGCGCTCATCGTGTCACGACGGAGCGCTTCGCTGCAAAGCGCGCAGGTCAGGGTGCGTCAGAGCCGGCCTGGCTCGGGGGCGACACGTCCTCGGGCGGGAGCGCGCTCCCGCAGACGGGGTGTCCAGCTCCGGGGTCCGGAGCGCGACCATGGCCGCGACGCCGCCGAGCAGCGCGACGACCGACGGAGCCCAGGAACAGCGTCGTGGATCCCAGCCGGCCGTACACGAAGCCTCCCAGCCCGGCACCGATGATCGGGCCGATCCCGAAGCCCACCATCGCGCCGATCGAGTTCCCACTCGAGTAGAGCGAGGACGGCAGCAGCTTGCCGACGACGAGGATCGAAGTCGTGAACAGCAGCGAGAAGCCGGCGCCCTCGAAGACGGCGAGCAGCGACACGATCGTCCGGTTCTCGACGAGGCCCCACAGGAGGAACCCGGTCGCGTAGACCACGCATCCGAGGGCGTAGACCTTGCGGAGACCGATCCGGCGATGCAGCCGCGAGGACAGGCGCATGACCCCCACCTCCGTGAGACCCGCCCAACGCCGTCCCGACCCCGATCAAGAGCGGCTCCTCGATCTTCAGGCCGACGAAGTTCCACGCCGCCGTTGAATCCGGTCCAGACGAGCAGCGTCGCGACGAGGAAGCCCCACAAGCGCGGCGCCGTCCGGAACACCGCGCCGACCGCGCCCAGGCGTCCGTGCTGCTCGCGCTTCCTCGGACGATCCGAGCGGACCGCGATCGTGGTCCACACGAGCATGAGCGCGCCCGTCGCCGCGTACAGCGGGAGGGCGAGCGACACGCCGTTGATGTCCAACACCCATCCGAACGCGAAGCACCCGGCCGCGTACGAGAGGCTCTCCCATCCGCGGATGCGGCCGTACTCCGACATCCGCTCCTCGCCGAGTTGCACGAGCGCGAGGGCGTCGATGTTCGGGCCCCGACGCCGCCATCGCGATCGCGATGCCGACAGCGCCGAACGCCACGCCGACGAGCGAGTCCAGCACCGACGCGACGATCGCGAACACGACCATCCCGATGAGTCCGAGCTGCAGCGCCCGCCGCCGGCCGATCCGCGTGTCGGCGACGTGTCCCCAGACCGGCATCGCGACGATCCGCACCGCCGCCATCGCGCCGAGGAGGAATCCGATCTCGCTCCGGGTCGAAGCCTCGTCCGGCGAAGTAGATGGAGAGGAACGGGAAGAACGACGCGACGATGAGGCCGAACGCGAGGAACATGCCGAGGACGGCGGCCGCGGGCGAGATGTCCGCGGCCGTCCGTCTGCTCATCCGGCGGAGTGTACCGACGCCCCAGACGTGCCCCGCCGACGTGACGCGTGCCGGTCCTAGAGGGTCTTCGCGAAGATCAGCACGTCGAGGTCGGCTCCCTCGCGGAGCGGTCGCCGCTCGCCGGTGTCCGCGAACCCGCAGGCTTCGTAGAAGCCGCGGGCGCTCCGGTTCGACTCGGTGACGGAGAGCACGACGCGACCGCATCCGCGGTCGCGGGCCCAGGCGACGACCGCCTCGACGAGCGCGCGCCCGACGCCCGCTCCGCGGGCGTCGGGCGCGACCCACATCGCGTACAGATGCGCGACGCCGGGCTCGGCCTCGAACTCCGCGCCGGTCGCCGTCCCCACGACCGCTCTCGTCGCATCCCGACCCGCGAACGCGACCGCGGTCCCGCCCCGCCATCGCCCCGCAGCCCAGTCCCGCCATGCGGGCTCGGAGTGCGAGCGATTCCTCGCCGTAGGTCGAGCCGAACGCGTCGGGACTGTCCAGCAGCGACCGGAGCCGGATGTCGCGGAACGCGACCCAGTCGTCCTCGACGAACGGCTCGACCCGCACCCGGCTAGAGGAGATGGACGTCGGCTCGCAGCGCGAGGGCCTCGGCGCGCGAGGGATCGATCCGGGCGGCGCCCGGCGAGCTCGGCGTTCGCCGCACCCGCCCCGAGTGCGAGGCGGAGCGCGTCCTCCCAATCGCTTCCCCGCTCGAGCGCCGTGACCAGTCCGGCGAGGAACGCGTCGCCGCTCCCGACGGGGTAGCGGCCGCGCACGTAGAGGACCCCTTCGTACAGGGTGCCGTCCGGCGCCGCCAGCATCACGCCCTCCGCTCCCCGCGTGACGATGCCGGCGTGTCCGTCGCCACCCGCCATGTCGCGGATCTTGGAGGCAGCCCCGAGGGAGTCGTCGCGGCGGGCCGTGGGCACGCCGAGGAGCTCTCCCGCCTCCGCCACGTTCACCTTCACGATGTCCGGCTCCGCGGTCAGGGCGAGGCGAAGTCGCTCCCCCTCCGAATCCAACGCGACGCGGACGCCTTCGCGGCGTGCTTCCTCGATCAGGTCCCGGTAGCCCTCGTCGGGCGCACCCCGCGGCAAGGAACCCGAGATCGTGAGCCAGCTCCCCCGTCCCCATCGCGTCGCGGCCGCGTGCGTCAGCTCCACCCACGCGGCGTCCGGCGCGACGGCGCCGTGCTCGTAGAACTCGGTCAGCCCGGCGGTCTCACGGTCGGCGACCGACAGCGAGGACCGGCTCTCCCCGTGGGTCCAGACGAACTCGCCTTCCACGCCTTCGGCGGCGAGCGACTCCTGCAACCACCGACCGGTGTGTCCCCGGAGCAGCGCGACCGCACAGACGTCCGCGCCGAGGGACCGCGCCGCTCGTGCGACATTCAACCCTTTGCCACCCGCGACCTGGACGAACCCGGCCGGCCGGTGGATGTCACCCTTGACCAATCGCTCCACCTCGAAGAGCCGATCGACCGACGGGTTCGCGGCGAGACAGACGATCATCGACCTACGATAGACGCATGCCCCGCATCGTTCTGCTCGAGGGCGACATCACGCAGCAGGAGGTCGATGCGATCGTGAACGCGGCGAACTCCACGCTGCTCGGCGGCGGCGGCGTGGACGGCGCGATCCATCGCGCGGGCGGGCCGACGATCCTCGAGGAGTGCAAGCAGCTCCGCGCGACCGACTGGCCCGACGGTCTCCCCACCGGACGTGCCGTGGCGACGACGGGCGGCGATCTCCCGGCTCGGTGGGTGATCCACACGGTCGGTCCGGTCTACGCGCGCGAGGAGGATCCTCCGGCGCTGCTCTCGAGCTGCCACACCGAGTCGCTCCGCGTGGCCGACGAGCTCGGGGCGTCCGACCGTCGCGTTCCCGGCGATCTCGACCGGCGTCTACGGGTACCCGATCGACGAGGCGGCGCGCGTCGCGATGGAGGCGGTGCGAACGGCCGACACGTCCGTACGCGAGGTCCGCTTCGTGCTGTTCGATGCGAGCGCCTATTCGGCGTTCCAACGTGCGATGGACGGTTGAACCGTTCACCGAACCACTTGTTAGCATCGGTCCGATGGCAGATCTCAGCACGGTCGAGGGCGTCCACGAGTCGCTCGACGACATCCAGCTCGTGGACTGTCGCGAACAGTACGAGTGGGACGCGGGCAGGATCGAGGGCGCCCTCCACATCCCCCTGAACGACGTGATGGCCGGGGTCGGAGCGGACGTCCTCGACCTCGCGAAACCCGTCGCCGTCATCTGCCGGAGCGGGAACCGGAGCGAGCTCGCCTCGATGATGTTGCAGGCGCGCGGCTTCGACGCCACGAACGTCGAAGGCGGGATGGAGGCCTGGGCCTCAGCCGGCTACGACTTCTCCGCGCCCGACGGCTCCCCCGGCCGCGTGGCCTGAGATCGCCAGCGCCGGTAGACGGGCTCGGCGCCCTCTCCCTCGTAGGTCGTGCCCACGGCCTCCTCCACGGACATCGCGTAGAACGCGAGCGGATACGTCGCGTCGTGCACGAACCGCTGGACGGCCGGATGGGTGGCACCGACCTGCTCCATCCAGCCCCGCACCATGAACTCGCCACCCACGCCGTCGGGGTTGTCCATCGGCGAGTGGATCGCGTAGCGACCGTCGCGACGGACCTCGTCGACCTTGGGGCTATGGCCTCGGAATCGGACGAGCAACAGACCGACGGCGATCCACGGCTCCACCGGATGGACCCGGGGTGAGCCATCGGCGCGGAGCGTGGCGTGGAAACAGACCTGCCCGTCGAGCCGCTCCTTCCCGAACGCGGCAAGCTCCGGATCGGCGAGCTCGAACTCGGCCCAGGTCGCCATCGCGGCCTACCCTAAGACTCGATGGCGGACCTGGACGCAGCGCGACGGGAGCTCGAGGACGCGCTCGGTCCCGACGAGGTGCTCTCGGACCCCTTGGCGCTCCGCCTGTACGCGCGCGATGCGTCGATGGTCGAGGGCGCCGCCGGGCTCGTGGTCTTCCCTCGCTCCGCGGACGATCTCGCCGCATGCGTGCGCGCGGCCGCGGTGCACGACCTCGCGATCGTCCCTCGAGGGAGCGGCACGGGGCTCGCGGGCGCGTCCACACCGATCGGCGACGCCCTCGTGGTCGTCACCTCGAAGATGAACCGCATCCTCGAGATCCGGCCCGAGGACCGGCTGGCGTGGGTCGAGCCCGGTCTGTTCAACCTCGATCTCGGCACCGCCCTCCGAGGCACGGGATTCACGTACATGCCGGACCCGTCTTCGCAGCAGGTGTCGTCGATCGGCGGCAACGTGGGGACGAACGCCGGCGGCCCGCACTGCCTGGCCTACGGCGTCACGTCCGCGCACGTCCTGGCGCTCGACGTCGTGCTCGGGGACGGAACCGTGGCGCGCGTCGGCTCCGAGGGCCCGGAGGCGGCCGGCTACGACCTCCGCGGGGTGGTCGTCGGCTCCGAGGGCACGGTCGGGCTCGTCGCCGCCGCCTGTGTCCGCCTGACGCCGGAGCCACCGGCGATCACGACGATGCTGCTGGACTTCGCCACGGTCCAGGACTGCGCGGCGACGGTCTCCGACATCATCGCGCGCGGAGTGGTGCCCGCGGCCCTGGAGATGATGGATCAGGGGATCGTCCGCGCCGTGGAGACGTTCGCCCACGCCGGCTATCCGACGGATGCCGCGGCCGTGCTGCTCGTCGAGGTGGATGGCATCCGGGCGGGTGTGGACGCGGAGGAGCGGGAGGTCGGAGCCGCCTCGCGGGACCACGCGGTGGGGACGATCCGAGTGGCGGAGACGCCGGAGGAACGCGCGCTCTTGTGGAAGGGGCGGAAGTCGGCGTTCGGCGCGATCGCCCAGATCGCGCCCCACTACCACCTCCACGATTGCGTCGTCCCGCGCACGAAGCTCGTCGAGGTGCTCACGGGCGTCTACGCGATCTGCCGTCGGGAGGCCATCACGGTGACGAACGTGTTCCACGCCGGCGATGGCAACCTGCATCCGTTGCTCTCGTTCGATCGGACCGAGCCCGGAGTGC
The DNA here is from genome assembly GCA_963784055.1 of uncultured Actinomycetota bacterium. Taxonomy (GTDB): domain Bacteria; phylum Actinomycetota; class UBA4738; order UBA4738; family HRBIN12; genus JAJNBA01. The sequence continues at coordinate 126,362 of CAWAPY010000012.1, read as the reverse complement.
TCGACCGCGTGCTGCGGACCTCGGAGGAGATCGTGCGCCTCTGCGTGGACGCGGGTGGCTCGCTCTCCGGCGAGCACGGCATCGGGCTCGAGAAGCGAGACTTCATGTCGCTCGTGTTCACCGAGGACGACCTCGCGGCGCAGGCGTGCGTTCGGAGCGCGTTCGATCCCTCGGGCCGGATGAACCCGCAGAAGGTGCTGCCGGACGGTGCGCGGTGCGGGGACTTCGCGGTGGCGGCCGCGGCCGAGAACCGAGACGCCGCCCGAGCCGGCTCCGGCATCCCGGAGGGCACATGGATCTGATCGCTCCGTCCTCGAAGGCGGAGGTGGGGGACGCCCTCCGATCCGCGAGCGAGCGCCGGTCGCGCGTGACGATCGTGGGCGGGCGGACGCACGCCGACAAAGGGAACCCGTGTGAGGTCGATGAGGAGCTCACGATGACCGGGCTCGATCGAGGTGATCGCGTACGACCCCGAGGAGATGCTCGCGGTCGTCGAGTCCGGGATCGGCGTCGGCGCGCTCCGGCAGGTGCTCGCCGAGGGCGGACAGGAATGGCCGTCGGATGCGCCCGACGACGCCACGGTCGGCGGCACGATCGCAGCGGCCGCGTCCTCACCCCGCCGGCTGCGGATGGGCCCGCTCCGCGACAGCGTCGTGGAGCTGGAGCTCGTCACGGGAGACGGTCGCCTGGTGCGGAGCGGCGCGCGGACCGTCAAGAGCGTGCAGGGCTACGACCTCCATCGGCTCGCGACGGGGTCCCTCGGCACGCTCGGCGCGATCGTCCAGGTCGCGGTGAAGGTCCGGCCGCTCCCGAAGGCGAGGAGGGTCGTGCTCGGTCGGCCCGGGGGCCTGGAGGCGGGCCGGGCGTTGCTCGACGCCGTCCCGCTTCCCTCCTCCGTCGTGGCAACGCCGGATGGGATCGAGGTCGCCCTCGAGGGATGGCCGGAGGAGATCGAGGAGCAGACGGCGGCGATCCGGGAGGTCGCGGGCGACGTCGAGATCCTCGAAGCCGTTGCGGCCGGTGGGCCGGAAGCGCTCGCGTCTCCGATCGTGGCCGAGGTCGCCGTGGCTCCTTCCCGGCTCGACGCCGCCCTCGGCGGGCGAGGACGACTGGCGCGCCCTGATGGGCGTGGGGATCGCCTGGGTCGGGCTCCCGGACGGCGATCGCCTCGCGTCGCTGCGGGGGCGTGTCGCCGAGGCCGGCGGCATCGCACCGGTGATCCGTGGTCCCGGTGGCCTCGGCGACGCGCCGGTCGCCGCGCTCGAGGTCCAGCGACGCCTCAAGGCCGCGTTCGATCCGGCCGGCATCCTCGCCCCCGGCCGCTACTGGGGCGGCCTCTAGGGCCCGACTGGCATGGCGATCAGCGGAGGTCGCGCGGCTTGAGATGCCGCAGGCGTTCGCCGGCTTCGCGGAGCGTCTCGAGCTTCTTGCAGAACGCGAAGCGGACGAGATGCGCGCCGAGCTCCGGGCGCGAGAAGAACGACGAGCCGGGCACGACCGCCACGCCGACGTCCTCGACCATGTGTCGCGCGAATCGTGTGTCGTCCGGGAAGCCGAAGCCGGAGATGTCCGCCATCACGTAGTAGGCGCCGGCGGGCGGCTCGACTTTGAACCCCGTCTCGCGGAGCGTCTCGATCCACAGATCCCGTCGCTCGCGGTACTCGTCGGCCGTCTGCCGGTAGTACTCCTCCGGCAGTCCGAGGGCTGTCTCGCCGGCCTCCTGCAGCGGCGCCGGCGCCGCGACCGTCAAGAAATCGTGGACGGAACGGATGCCCCGGGAGAGCGGCGCCGGCGCCACCACCCACCCCACGCGCCAGCCGGTCACGGCGTACGTCTTCGACAGGGCGCTGATCGTCACCGTCCGGTCCTCGAGTCCCGGCACGGCGCCGGGCGGCACGTGGACCGCGCCGTCGTACAGGATGTGCTCGTAGATCTCGTCGGTGAACACCACCACGCCCCACCGCTGACAGAGCGCGGCGATCACGTCGAGCTCCTCGCGCGAGAACACCTTGCCCGTCGGGTTGTTCGGCGTGTTGATCACGATCCCCCGCGTGCGTTCGTTGAACGCGGCCGCGAGCTCGCCCTCGTCGAACGTCCAGTCGGGCGCGTGCAGGGTGACCGTGCGCGGCACCGCGCCCGAGATGATCGTGTCCGGGCCGTAGTTCTCGTAGAAGGGCTCGAAGACCACGACCTCGTCGCCGGGGTCGAGGACGCCGAGCATCGCGGCGATCATCGCCTCCGTCGAGCCGCACGTGACCGTGATGTCGCGCTCCGGGTCGACCCAGTCCATCCCGTAGCGCTCCCGGTAGTTCCGGGCGAGCTCCCGGCGGAACCCCTCGGCGCCCCAGGTGATCGGGTACTGGTTCACGTCGTCGGCGATCGCCTTCCGGGCGGCCTCCTTGACCTCCTCCGGCGCCGCGAAGTCGGGGAACCCCTGCGAGAGGTTGATCGCGTCGTGCAGCATCGCCAGGCGCGTCATCTCACGGATCACGGACTCCGTGAACGAGACGGCCTTCTGCGAGGGACGGATGTCTCCGGACATCGGCCCGGAGCGTACACGCGAGGCGGCCCGCTCAGGACCGGGGCTCGAGCCGGAACACCGCTCCGTTCAAGGACATCGCGTAGAGCTCACCGTCCGCGTCCTCGCCGAACGAGCTGAGGTTCTCGACCGTCGGTCCGAGGGCCCGATGGCTCACGACCCTGCCGCCCTGCATCCGGAGCGCCTCGATGCGACCGAGACACAGGTCCCCGAACACGTACGCGCCGTAGAGGTCGGGGATGGCCTCGCCCCGGTAGACGTAGCCGCCGATCACCGTGCAACCGCCGGTGTCTTGGGAGTACTCGTACACGGGAGGCTTCGCATCCGCGGGGATATCCCCGGCGAAGGGGTGCGCGCCTTCGGCCAGGTTCCAGCCGTAGTTCTCCCCTCCGGAGGATCGCGCGGGCTGGCGATCGATCTCTTCCCACGCGCTCTGACCCACGTCGCCGATCCAGAGATCCCCTGTGAGCCGGTCGAACGAATAGCGCCACGGGTTGCGCAACCCGAAGGCCCAGATCGCCGGTCGCGCGTCCGCACGCCCGACGAACGGGTTGTCCGAAGGGATGCGATAGGGGGCCTCGCCCGAGAGCCGGGGGTCGATCCGGAGCATCTTGCCGAGCGGCGTCGAGAGCGACTGCCCGTTGCCGTGCGGATCGCCACCACTCCCCCCGTCACCGAGACCCACGTAGAGGTAGCCGTCAGGCCCGAACGCGAGGTTGCCCCCGTTGTGGTTCGAGTACGGTTGCCCCACCACCAGGATGTCGCGCCGGGTGGCCGGATCCGCGCGGTCGCCTCGCATCGCGAACCCCGTGACGTGCGTGTCGCCGTTCGTGTCGGTGTAGTTCACGTAGAGCTCGCGACCTCCCGGCGCGAACGCCAGCCCCAGGAGCCCCTGTTCGCCTCCGAGCGACACCTCACCTGAGAGATCGACGACCGGCGTCTCGTCGGTCGTGCCGTCGCGGATCGCCACGACCTTCCCCGTCTTCTCCGCGACGTAGAGCGCGGGGTCGCCGTCCCGGAACGCCATCGCGAGCGGCTGCTCGAGCGATGCCACCTGCACGAGACGGATCCGAACGGCGGCGAGGTTCGGCGGGGCGGGAGAGGGATCGGACGACGGCGTTGGAGGGGCCGGCGTCGACGGGAGTGACGAGGTGCTGGGTAGATCCGGTGCGTCGGAACCGTCCCCGCAGGCAACGACCGAAACGAACGCCATGATCGCGAGCGTGGACCTGAAGCGCCTCGAAGGAGTCACTTCAGGATGGTACGAACCTCAGTGCGTCATGGTTCCATGAGGACGACGAAGGCGGGAGGATGCCGATCGCGGCCACGGCCGCGAGCATCAGACCGATCCCCCACACTGCCGGTGCCCACGATCTCGTGGCCACCGCCGCGGGGACCACGCGCTGTTCGATCGCCGTCCCCGATGACTCCGGCGCGGTCACGGGCCCTGCGTTCGTGGTGACCGGATACGTCGCGCCCTCAGGCTTGCCGTTGCCGACGACGACCGCCCCGATCATCCCGGGGTGGTACGTGCACACGTACGGGTAGACGCCCGAGCTGACGAACCGGTAGCTGACCTCGCGCCCGCCTCCCAGTCTGGCGTACTCACCCCACGCGCCGTTGGCCCCGAGGACGACGTGCGGGAAACTGTCCTTGTTCACCCACGTCACCGTCTCACCCGGCTGCACACGCAGGATCGTGGGGGCGAAGCAGAAGTTGCGGATGCCGACTCTCGTGCCATCGGCGTCCGTCACGGCGCGACCACACCCGCCACCGCCGCTGCCAACCGCGACCTCGGGCGAGGCACCCACGATCAGCGTCACCCCGACAACCATCAGCACCGCTCGACGGATCGTGTGTCCGCGCATCGCCCCTTCTCCTTCCGTCTTCTGTCCATGGAGACCGAAGGAGGAGGGGCCAGGTTCCCGGTGTTCTCGACTGAAAGGGGCCGGGCATCGCAGCCCGGCCCCGATCGGTGCCTCGCGACGGCCTCCGCTACTTCAGGTCGAACACCGCGGGGTTCGAGGCCGGCGTGCCGTCGATGACGGCGTACACCTTGTAGGTCCCGACGCCTGAGAGAGAGCTCGTGGCCAGGTTGTACATCAGCTTGCAATCAACGACACGGAACAAGCCGTTGTTGTCAGTGGGCTGGATCGAGACGGGCTCGTTCACGTCTCCCGACGGCGACCCATCAGTCTTGGTGATCTTGATGGTCGCATCGGTGGGCAGATCGCACGTCGGCGCGGTTGTTGATGCCGGCTGAGGCGTGAAGGTCTCCGTGTACGAAGTGGTCCCCACGGTGGCACTCGTGAGGTTCACGACCTGGTCTCCGTTCGCCCCCCAACCGCTGTCGACGATCAACGTGATACCGACGACCTCAAGGGCGCCCAACTCGGAGACGGCATCCGCGTAGGTGTTGTTGTAGGCAGAAGGGAAGCTATAGCCACCGTTGAACTCCTGCGTCACGTAGATCGTGTCGGTCGATCCGATCAGATTCTGGCCGCTGGTCCCGGGAGCGCATGTCTGCTGCCCGATCCCGCCCGCCCCAGGCTGGTAGTGGATGTCCAGGTTCCTGTTGGTGGCGCCATCCTTCAACCGCACGGTCCAACGGAGAGACCCACCCGCGCAGTCCCCGTCGGTGAAGTTGTAGACGGCGATCAGCTGGGTGATGTCGGCAAGGGTGAGTGTCGTGGCTGAACGCCAATTCAGGTACGAAGAGTCATTCGAGGTGGCGGCCGGTTCCGAGAAGATCGATTCGAAGACGAATGGACCGGTTCCCGTTGAGAGTCCGAACTTCACCGGGATGACGGCCTTGCCGTTCGCCTTGAAGTTGCTGGACCCGTCAGTGTTGATGGGCTGCTGGACCGAAGTCTGACTCACGGTCGACTGCCCCGGGTGCGCGGTCCACGTCCCATTCGCAGTCGTGATGACGGTATCGGCCGCTGCTGGCAATACGAAAAGCCCGGCGACTACCAGTGATGCGAGCGCCAAGGTGACGCCCAGATTTCTGATCCGATTCATTCCTGACCCTTTCGACGTTGTTCCGATGTCGGATAGAGAAACGTGACGACGCGGGCGACGAACGCCATCCACCAGACCTTCCTCCCTCTTGGATCCCGCCGATCCGCCCAGACGGGGATACCTCTGTAGGACGCCTACCCTACGTCGAATGTCTATGGGTGGTCAAGAGTTTTTCAGCCGATCAGGGTGCAGAAGTTGTGTTCCCACGATACGACAGATGCCAGGATAGCTTGCAGCACAGGGAGGTCTCTCCAAACATGCTGCCGTTCATTCGTTCGATTCCGTTCCAAGGAGTCCTATACTTGGCTACATGGAAGAGGGGAAAGGGATCTCTCGCTCCTTGGTCAGACGGGCTGAGAACACCGAGCTGTCCTTGGGCTCCCTCGAAGCCATCGGTGAGCTCCGCGAAGTCCTCGATGAGCTCGAGGCCGAGGCGATCCAGTCCGCTCGCACGAAGGGGGCTGCGGTGGAGGACATCGCTGAGGTGATGGGACTGACCCCGCAAGCGATCTATCACCGGCTGCGGAACGGTGGTTCCGGCAAACGGGGCCGCCCCAAGACAGGAGACTCTTCCCCTTAGGTCTTGCTAGCGGCGGGCCAGGAGGAGGTCGTCGAGCGCGTCGACCACATCGGCGGGATCGAATGGCTTCGTGATCACGGCGGCGGCACCTTCCGAGAGGCAGCGATCGCGCTCCCGTGACATCGTCACCGCGGTGAGAACGATGACCGGAACGTCGTTCATCTCATCGGCCCCCCGGAGCGCGTCCAACACGTCGTAGCCGTTCACGCGAGGCATCATCAGGTCGAGCACGATCGCGTCGGGGTGCTCCGTCAGTGCGAGCTCGATCCCGGAGCCGCCATCCTCGGCCACGACCGTGTCATGACCCTTGGCGTCGAGCGCCAACCTGAGGATCAACCCGACGGTCGATTCGTCATCGATCACGAGCACCCGAGACATCCGTGATCTTCCCCTTTCGCCTCTCGGAGACCATCGGCGGATGGGCCCGGAAACCTGAACGTTGTGATCCACTCTGGTTCCCACCGGGCGAGGGCAAGGAGATAGGCACGCCGACCTGACTGCGTTCGCCGCTTCCTCAACCCCGAGTCAAGCCGGAGTGTCGCCTCCACCGAAGCAGATGCCCAGCAGAAGGGCGAGGATCAGCGCGGCCCCGACGTACAGCACCCACCTCTTGACGGTGGGACTGTTGTTCCAGCCTGTAGCCGGCTCGGCGGAACGCCCGTAGAAGCGGTCGAGCTCCGCAGCGAAGCGCTCGTGAACGAACGACAACTGCACCCACTCGCCCACGACCGCACCGCTCGGGAGCAGGAAAGGCAAGGCCAGAAACATCACGAAGACGGCGGCGATCATCATCGCCAGTCCCAACAGGATGACAGCCGCCTCGGTGTCAAGCGCAAACCCAACGACGATGACGACCGCGCCGAGGGCGACGAGCCCGATGAAGAGCCTGTTGAAGACCGTCACGCGCCGCTGCGCGACATCCGACATGGGCACGATGCCTTCAACCTGGATCGTCGCGAAGTACCGAGCGATCAGGAAGGGGAAGATCCCGAACAGCAGCAGGATCCAGGTCCACGTCGGGGCCGAAGAGAAGCGGATCTTGGTGGACCCGTCCGTCGGGACGCCCGTCTTGGCGCACACCCGGGGCAGCGCGCCCATCTCGAGATCGGACACACGTGCGTGTACCGCGGCCACCGAGTCAACCTCGCACTATCCGACGTCCATCGCGGCCGACGTTACACCCACCGGTTCGCCGGATGTCCAACGGTGCAGGGCAGCACCGGGCTCACCGACCGGTCAGCGAGAAGTGCATGTAGTCCTTCAGCGTGTGCCAGTGGCCGCCCCACTCCCAGCCGATCGCGGCGAAGGAGCGGACGACGATATCCCCGTCGTGGATCATGCCCATGCGCTGCAGCGATCGATCCTTGAACGGCTGAGCGATGCGCCGGAGCGTGCTCCCGTCCGAGCGCACGTAGGGGTTCTGCAACGGGTTGATGTCGATCGCCCAGCCGTAGGAATGCTGCGACAGCGAGGTGCTGTCCGTCGCGGGCCGACAATTGAACGACGCCGTCACGCTCCGACGGCTCGTGTCCCAGTAGTCCTTCCGCGTGATCGGCCGATCCTTCGCCGCGAGCTCGATGTCCTGGATCCGGAACTTCGCGCGGAATAGCTGCCGGAAGACCCAGAGCACGTCGTTCGCCACGCGCTCGTGGAGGACGAGGGGACCGGTCCCGGTGCCACCGCGGAAGTTCCAGTAACTCACGGAGACCACGCGGAGGTCGTCGATCGCCACCGGGCAGCCCGGCGTCCAGTTCCTCCCGATCAACACGTCCCGGAGCTTGGGCCCGATCCGGAAGACGCCTCCTTCGAAGCGCGGATGTCCTTGTTCCGTGGCCGGATCGGACGCCTGCTCATCTCCGGCGTCCTCGCTCATGCCGGGAGAGGGACTCTCACTCGCACGCTCCTCGAGGAACGGCTCCGGAGACCGCTCGGTGGGGTCACCGGCCGAGGTCTGGGAGCATGCTGCCGCGAGCACCAGGGAAAAGCCGATCGACGCCGCTGCGAACCGCTTCACGCCCGCCATCCTCCCAGCGCAGCCGTCTCGGCTCCGAACCTGTATACGTGGAGAGAGGAGTCGAGTCCGCCACGCTGACGAGGATCGTGATCGAGCACGTGTCGCCCGCCGTCGACGGCGGGCTCTTTGCCGCGAAGACCTCGGTCGGCGACGTCGTGCCGATCGAGGCGGACGTGTTCACCGACGGGCACGACCTGCCGGCTGCGCGCGTCCTGATCCGCCATGACGATGCCGACTGGGTCGAGACGCCGATGGTTCCCCTCGGGAACGACCACTGGCGGACGCAGGTGGCGATCGCCGAGCCGGGCACCTACCGCTTCCGCATCGAGGGCTGGATCGATACCTGGGCGACGTGGCGGTCGGACCTCGAGAAGCGCCGTGCCGCCGGCCAGGACGTGGCCGTCGAGCTCAAGGAAGGGGCGGCGCTCGTGAGCGGTGCGGTGCGGCGCGCCCGCGCCGCGGGAGCCGACGACGATGCGGATCGGCTCAAGGAGGCCGCATCGGTCATGCGCCGCAAGGACACCGCCGCGGGGGCCACGCTCGCGCTGTCCGAGGACCTCCATGCGTCTGATGTCCTCGCATCCCGATCGACGTCGCGGGGCGGCCACCTCACCGGAGCTCGAGATGGTCGCCGCCCGCGAACGAGCCCGCCACGGCGCCTGGTACGAGCTCTTCCCGCGCTCGGCGTCTCCCGATCCCGGTCGGCACGGCACGCTCCGCGACGTGGCCGCGCTCGTGCCGGACATCGCCGAGCTCCGGTTCGACGTGTTGTACCTGCCGCCGATCCATCCGATCGGGCACACCAGCCGGAAGGGCCCGAACAACACCGCGGCGGCCGGCCCAGACGACCCGGGCAGTCCGTGGGCGATCGGATCGGAGGCCGGTGGACACACGGCGATCCATCCGGAGCTCGGGACGTTCGATGACCTCGAGCACCTGCTCGCAGAGCTGAAGCGCCACGAGATGGAGCTCGCTCTCGACCTCGCGTTCCAGTGCTCGCCCGACCACCCGTGGGTCACGCAGCATCCCGAGTGGTTCCGCCATCGCGCCGACGGGACGATCCGCTTCGCGGAGAACCCGCCGAAGACCTACGAGGACATCTACCCGATCGATTTCGAGACGAAGGATCGGGAGGGGCTCTGGCGGGCGCTCCTCGATGTCGTGCGGTTCTGGGTCGATCGAGGCGTCACGATCTTCCGCGTGGACAACCCGCACACGAAGCCCTTCGCGTTCTGGGGATGGCTGCTCGCCGAGGTGAAGCGGGATCGATCCCGACGTCCTGTTCCTGTCGGAGGCGTTCACGCGCCCACGGGTGATGGAGCAACTGGCCAAGATCGGCTTCGATCAGTCGTACACGTACTTCGCGTGGCGGCGGACGAAGGACGAGCTGACCGAGTACCTGCTCGAGCTCACGCAGGGCCCCGTCCGCGACTTCCTGCGGCCGAACCTGTGGCCGAACACCCCGGACATCCTCACGGATCAATTGCAGGAGGGAGGACCGCCGGCGTTCCGGCTCCGGTTCCTGCTGGCGGCGACCCTCGGCGCGAACTACGGCGTCTACGGGCCTGCGTTCGAGCACATGGAGCGGGAGCCCAGAGAGCCCGGCTCCGAGGAGTACCTCCACTCCGAGAAGTACGAGATCCGCCCCCGGACCGTGGCCGCCGGTGGCTTGCGCGAGCTGATCGCCCGCGTCAACCTGATCCGCCGCGAGCATCCGGCCCTGCAGCACGACCGCACCCTCCGATTCCATCCGGTAGATGGCGATCAGCTGCTCGCCTACAGCAAGACGCTCCCCGACGGGAAGGACCCCGTGGTCGTCGTGGTGAACCTCGATCCCGTGCATCCGCGATCCGGCTGGGTCGACCTGCGCATGCCGGAGCTCGGGATGGCGTGGGACGCGCCCTTCACCGCGCGAGACCTCCTCGGAGGGGAGACGTTCTCGTGGACCGGTGCACGCAACTTCGTCGAGCTCCATCCCGGGCATCAGCCGGGTCACGTCCTCGCGATCGAACCCGGCGAAGGGCGGACGCCGTGACGCCTCGCGTGCGCACGACCGCCGAGCCGGCGGCAGCCGAGAACCCCCCGTCCGCCGCCGCGACCGGACCCGCGAAGGATCTCGCCTCGATCGGCGCGCCCGCCTCGCGCTGGTACCAGGACGCCGTGATCTACGAGCTCCACGTGCGCGCCTACCAGGACAGCAACGCCGACGGGGTTGGCGACCTGGCGGGGCTCGTGCAACGTCTCGACCACATCCGGGACCTGGGCGCAACCGCCGTGTGGCTCCTGCCGTTCTACCCGTCGCCCCTCAAGGACGACGGCTACGACATCTCGGCGTACAAGGCCATCCACCCCGCGTACGGCACGATGCGCGACTTCCGGACGTTCCTCAAGGAGGCGCACCGACGCGACCTCCGCGTGATCACCGAGGTCGTGATGAACCACACCTCGGACGAGCATCCGTGGTTCCAGCGGGCCCGCTCGGCCAAGCCGAACTCCTGGCAGCGCAACTTCTACGTCTGGGCCGACACGCCCGAGGGATACCCCGACGCGCGCGTGATCTTCGGCGACTTCGAGTCGTCGAACTGGGCGTGGGACCAGGTCGCCGGCCAGTACTACTGGCATCGGTTCTACTCCCATCAACCTGATCCTCAACTTCGACGAGTCGCGGGTCCGCGCGGCGATGTTCGACGTCGTCGACTTCTGGCTCGGGCTCGGCGTGGATGGACTGCGGCTGGACGCCGTGCCCTACCTGTTCGAGCGGGAGGGAACGAACGGCGAGAACCTCCCGGAGACCCTGCAGTTCCTCTCGGATCTGCGGCGTCACGTCGACGCATCGTTCGAGGATCGGATGCTGCTCGCGGAGGCCAACCAGTGGCCGGAGGATGCCGTCGCGTACTTCGGCAAGGGAGACCGCTGCCACATGGCGTTCCACTTCCCGCTGATGCCGCGGATGTTCATGGCGAACCGGATGGAGGACCGGTTCCCGCTGATCGACATCCTGAACCAGACGCCCCCGATCCCGGAGAGCGGTCAATGGGCGACGTTCCTCCGCAACCACGACGAGCTCACGCTCGAGATGGTCACCGACGAAGAGCGCGACTACATGTACCGGGTCTACGCTGGCGACCCGCAGGCGCGGGTGAACCTGGGGATCCGCCGGCGGCTGGCCCCGCTCCTGGGCAACGACCGGCGCCGGATCGAGCTGATGAACGCGCTGCTCTTCTCGCTCCCCGGCACCCCCGTCATCTACTACGGCGACGAGATCGGGATGGGCGACAACATCTACCTGGGCGATCGCAACGGCGTGCGGACGCCGATGCAATGGAACCAGGACCGGAACGCAGGGTTCTCGGCCGCCAACCCGCAGCGCCTCTACCTCCCCCTCGTCGCGGACCCCGAGCATCACCCCTCGGCTGTCAACGTCGAGGCGCAGCAGAACAACCCCACGTCGCTCCTGTGGTGGATGCGGCGACTGATCGGGGCCGCGCGCCGCTCTCCTTCGCTGTCTCGTGGCGACATCGAGTTCCTCTATCCGGAGAACCGGAAAGTGGTCACGTTCCTCCGCACGTTCGGCGAGGACCGCACGCTTGTCGTGGCGAACCTCTCGCGGAGCGCGCAGTTCGTGGAGCTGGACCTCTCGCGCTTCGACGGCCAGATCCCGGTCGAGCTCTTCGGCCCGACGCACTTCCCTCGGATCGGCCAGCTCCCCTACTTCATCACCCTGGGGCCGTACGGCTACTTCTGGTTCCGTCTCCAGCCCGACGAGCGCGAGGAGGAGATCCTCGCCTCGCCCGTTCCGACCCTCACCTCGTCCGCGTCATGGGACGCCGTGCTCGATCCTCCGGAGCGAGGCGCCCTCGAGCGATCCCTCCCCCGCTACCTGGTCCGGCAGCGCTGGTTCGGGGCGAAGGGCAGGCGGGTGTCCACCGTGACGATCGCCGACACGATCCGCGTCCCCGGTAGTGACCGCGACGGTGCACGGGGCGTGATCGCCCTCGTCGACGTGACGTTCACGGAAGGGGAGCCGGCGACCTACGCTCTCCCGCTCGCCGGCAGGCGGGAGGGTGACGACATCGGCCCGGAATACGTGGTGGCGCGGGTCGAGGCGGCCGACGGCGTGTGGCTGGTCGTCGACGGGCTCCGGGATCCGGCGTTCGCCGGCACCCTGCTTGAGATGATCGAGCGTCGGCGCGTCGCGCGCGGCCAACGCCGCAGGATCGCCGGGACCCGCGCCGAGGGGTTCATCCGCCTCCGCGGGACAGGCCCGCTCGAGCCCCAGGTCAGCTGGGGGGACCAGAGCAACACCTCGATCACGTTCGAGGACCGCCTCGTGCTGAAGCTGTTCCGCCGTCTCGAGGAGGGCATCAACCCGGAGCTCGAGGTCGGCCGGTTCCTCACCGACCGCACGGTCTTCCGGCACGCGGCGCCCGCGGCCGGCGCCATCGAGATGCCCGACGAGGGCAAGGGATCGACCATCGCGATCCTGCAGGGCTACGTCCAGAACGAGGGCGATGCGTGGGCCTACGCGCTCGACGCCGTCCGAGAGTCGTTCGAGCGGGCCCTGGCCCTGCCCGGCCGACCAGCCGGTCCCCCGCGTGGAGCGCTCCGTGATGGACATGGTGGGCGAGCTGCCGTCATTGCTCACCTACGACCTGATCGGGCCGTTCCTCGGATCGGCCTGGCTCCTCGGGACGCCGAACCGCGCAGCTGCACCTCGCGCTCGGATCGAGGCCTGACGATCCCGTGTTCGCGCCCGAGCCCGTCACGCGGATGTACCAGCGCTCGATGTACCAGTCGATGCGCTCCCAGGCGGTGGCGACGCTCCGCCGCCTCAGCCAGCAGCAGGTCGGTCCCGAGGTCGAGGAGCTGCTGGCGCGCGAGGACGAGCTCCTCTCCCGGTACGCGGTCGTCACGGGCGAGCGGATCAGCGGACAGCGCACCCGGATCCACGGAGACTTCCACCTCGGCCAGGTCCTGTGGACCGGCCGCGACTTCATCATCATCGACTTCGAGGGCGAGCCCGCCAGGCCGCTCAGCGAACGGCGGATCAAGCGCTCCCCGCTCCGAGACGTGGCCGGGATGCTCCGATCCTTCGACTACGCGACACGCACGGCGATGCGCTGGCCCTGGGTCCAGGATCTCTCGCCGGAGGAGAAGACCTCGCTCGCCGACTGGGCGCAGGCGTGGACCCACTGGGTCTCCGCCACGTACCTCGATCACTACTTCGACGTCGTGGGCGACAGTCCGCTCCTGCCGCAGACCGAGGAGGAGACCCGCCGGCTGCTGCACGCCCAGCTGCTGGACAAGGCCGTCTACGAGGTGGGCTACGAGCTCGACAATCGCCCCGATTGGCTCCCGGTGCCGGTGCGGGGCCTCCTCGACCTGCTGGACGAGGGCCCGTGACGGACGACCGCCGCGCGCTGCGGGAGCTCGCTCGTCTCTACGACGTCCAGGAGAGCTACCGGAACGTCTTCGGCAACCGCGTGCTACGCGAGCGTGGACAGCACGATCGCCGTGCTCGAGGCGATGGGCGCCCCGATCGCGTCGCTCCAGGATGCGCCGGCGGCGCTCCGAGCTCGGCAGGAGGAGCTCGGCGCGCCGGCGGATCGAGCCGGTGATCGTCGCGTGGGGCGGACGGCTCCGGGATGTCGACGTTCGCGTCCCGGCCACCGGCTCCGAGCGCCCCCTCCGTTTCGCGCTCGCCCCCGAAGGCGAGGAGCCCGATCGGTGGGACGAAGCCACGCCGACCGTGACGGGCGCCGAGGAGGCCGGGTCCGTCCCGGCGCGCATCGCGGATCGGCCGTCGGCTTCCCGCAGGGCGGCACACCCTGTGGCTCGACACCGAGGGCGCGATGGTGCAGGCGCTCGTCCTGTCGGCGCCGAGGAAGTGCCCGCAGCCGGCCGGCCGGTGGTGGGGGGTGTTCGCTCCGCTCTACGCGCTCCGCGCCGAGGACGATTGGGGGGTCGGCAGCTTCGCCGACCTCGGCGATCTGCGGCGTTGGGTCGAAGGCCTGGGCGGGTCGGTCACGGCGACGCTGCCGCTGTTCGCCCAGTTCCTCGACGAGCCGATGCTCGAGCCGAGCCCCTACTCCCCCGCGAGCCGGCTGTTCTGGAACGAGACCTACATCGACGTCACCCGGGCGCCCGGCCTCGAGGGGTCCGACGCCGCGCGTGAGGCGCTGGACGATCCGGCGCTCCGCGAGCGGATCGCGCGGTTGCGCAAGGCCGACCTCTCGGATCATCCGGCCGTGGCGGCGGCGAAGCGGACCATCCTCGACCCCCTCGCGCAGCAGGCGTTCCGCGGAACGCCTCCCGCCGGTCTCGCCGAGTTCGCGCGGGACCCGCGGGCCGCCGACTACGCGCGGTTCCGAGCCGAGGTCGAACGGCGCGGGGCGTGGTGGGGCGCGTGGCCCGACGCGGAGCGGAACGGCTCGCTCCCCGGCGACGCGCTCGACGACGATCGGGCTCGCTACCACCTGTTCGTCCAGTGGGTGGCGACGCAGCAGCTCGCCGAGGCGGCCGACGGCGCCGGAGCCGCCGGCGGCGGCCTCATGCTCGATCTCCCGATCGGCGTGAACGGCGCCGGCTACGACGTCTGGCGCGAACGATCCTCGTTCGCGCCGGACGTCGCAGCCGGCGCCCCACCGGACGCGTTCTGGTCGCAAGGACAGGACTGGGGCGCGCCCCCACCGCATCCGCACGGGGCGCGCGAGGCCGGCTACCGGTATCACGACGAGATGTTCCGGACGTTGTTCCGCTACGCCGCGATCGCGCGGATCGACCACGTGATCGGGCTGCATCGCCTCTACTGGGTCCCGCGCGGCGCCGGGGCCAAGGACGGCGTCTACGTCCGGTACCGGGCCCAGGAGTGGTACGCCCTCCTCTCGATCGCGGCGAACGAGGCGCAGGCGGTGGTGGTCGGCGAGGACCTCGGAACGGTGCCGGGATCCGTCCGTCCGGCGATGCGCGCGCACGGGATCCTCCGGACCTATGTCGGGCAGCGCGAGGCGGGCAGCGGCGGGCTCCCCGAACCGCCGGCCGAGTCCGTCGCGGCGTTGAACACCCACGACATGCCGACGTGGGCGGGCTTCTGGCGGGGAGCCGACGTCCCGCTCCGCGAGGAGCTCGGACTGATCGACCGGACCCAGGCCGAGGAGATCCTCCTCGCGCGGCGGAACGTCCGCGAGGCGCTGCCCGCGTCGCTTCCCGGCAGCGGGCTCCGGACCGACCTCGACGGAGAGGACCCGCGAGCCTCGCTCGAGGCGTCGTTGGAACGACTTGCCGCGAGCCGGGCCGCGATCGATCACGACCTCGCTCGGCGATCTCCTCCTGGAGCCCGATCCCCAGAACGTGCCCGGCACCGGCCCCGAGCGACCCAACTGGCGTCGCCGCTACCCGTGGACCCTCGAGGAGCTGCAACGGCGACCGGAGGTCACGTCGATGCTGGAACGGATCGACCGGATCCGCGGCGACGGACCCCAGCGGGAGCGGAGCGCCCGTGACGCGGACGACGACCCCGCACGAGCTGACCGCCGACGATCTCTACTTGTTCGCCGAGGGGACACATGGCCGCCTGGCCGACAAGCTCGGCGCACACCCCGACGCCGGCGGCACCTCGTTCGCCGTGTGGGCACCGAACGCGGAGCGGGTCTCGGTGATCGGGGACTTCAACGGCTGGGACGCCGGTGCCGATCCGCTCTCCCCGGTCCGATCCTCCGGGATCTGGTCCGGCGCTGTCGACGGCGCCCGGCCCGGGCACGGCTACAAGTTCCACATCCGCTCGCGGCACGGCGGATACCGCGTCGACAAGGCGGACCCGTTCGCGTTCCATTCGGAGCTGCCGCCCCGGACCGGCTCCATCGTGTGGGACCTCGCCTACGACTGGGGCGACGCCGACTGGCTCGACGGCCCGAGGCGAGCGGCGCGCCCTCACCTCGCCGATGTCGATCTACGAGGTCCACCCGGGCTCCTGGCGTCGCGGGCCCGACGGGGGCTGGCTGGGCTACCGGGACCTGGCGCACCAGCTCGCCGACCACGCGATCGACCTCGGCTTCACCCACGTCGAGCTGCTCCCGGTGATGGAGCACCCCTTCTCCGGCTCGTGGGGCTACCAGACGACCGGGTACTTCGCGCCGACGTCGCAGGTTCGGCACGCCGCAGGACCTGATGTTCTTCGTCGATCACCTCCATCGGCGCGGGCTCGGCGTGATCCTCGACTGGGTGCCGTCGCACTTCCCCTCGGACGAGCACGGGCTGGCGTTCTTCGACGGGACCCACCTCTACGAGCACGCGGACCCGCGCCGCGGCTACCACCCCGACTGGCACACGCTGATCTTCAACTACGGCCGCGACGAGGTCCGCAGCTTCCTGCTCTCCAGCGCGGACCACTGGCTCCGGACGTACCACGCGGACGGGCTGCGGGTCGACGCGGTCGCGTCGATGCTCTACCTCGACTACTCGAGGAAGGCCGGCGAGTGGCTCCCGAACGAGCACGGAGGGCGCGAGAACCTCGAGGCCGTGTCCTTCCTCCGACGGCTGAACGAGGACGTCTACCGGGAGCACCCGGGAGCGCAGACGTTCGCGGAGGAATCCACGGCGTGGCCGATGGTGTCGCGCCCCACGGACGTCGGCGGCCTCGGATTCGGGTTCAAGTGGGACATGGGCTGGATGCACGACACGCTGCAGCACTTCCGGCGCGAACCGATCCACCGCCGCTACCACCACGGCGAGCTCACGTTCCGGCAGGTGTACGCCTACTCGGAGAACTTCGTGCTCCCGCTGTCGCACGACGAGGTGGTCCACGGGAAGGGCTCGCTCCTCGGCAAGATGCCGGGTGACGACTGGCAACGGTTCGCCAACCTGCGGCTGCTGCTCGGCTCCCAATGGGCCCAACCCGGCAAGAAGCTCCTGTTCATGGGCGGCGAGCTCGGCCAGCAAGCCGAGTGGGACCACGACGCGAGCGTCTCGTGGCAGCTGCGCGACGATCCCGCGCACGAGGGCATCGTCCGTTGGGTGCGCGACCTGAACGCGCTGCATCGCGTCGGAACCCGCGCTGCACGCGCTCGACGTGGATCCCGCTCGGCTTCGAGTGGATCGACGCCGGGGACGCCGAGGGAGGGACGCTCTGCTTCCTCCGGCGCGGCGAGGGAGCGCGCGACCTCGTGGTCGTGGCGATCAACCTCACGCCGATGCTGCACGAGCGATTCCGGATCGGCCTGCCCGAGGGCCGGTGCTCTGGAGCGAGGCGCTCAACAGCGACGCGCGAGATCTACGGCGGCTCGGGCGCCGGGAACCTCGGCCGCGTGGAGGCGGAGCCGACGCCCTGGCACGACTCGATCCCACAGCGCGCGGATCGTGCTCCCGCCCCTGGCATGCCTCTTCTTCCGGCCCGTCACCGACCGGCGCGAGGGGTCTCAGGCCTCGTGACCATCCGGGTCTGGCCGGGCTCGCCCTATCCCCAGGGCGCCACGTGGGACGGGGAAGGGGTCAACTTCTCGCTGTTCTCCGAGCACGCGACCGGCGTCGACCTCTGCCTGTACGAGCGGCCCGACGACGCGGTGGAAGCCGAGCGGATCCCGCTCACGAACCGCACCGACCTGCTGTGGCACGCCTACCTGCCGGACGTGCGGCCGGGGCGCCTCTACGGCTATCGCGTGCACGGACCGTACGAGCCGCGCGACGGACACCGGTTCAACCCGAACAAGCTCCTCCTCGACCCGTACGCGAGGTCGATCAGCGGACCGGTGCGGTGGCACGACGCGGTCTACGGCTACGAGATCGGACACGAGGACGAGGACCTCTCGTTCGACGAGCGCGACAGCGCCGGTTCGATGCCGAAGTGCGTGGTGATCGACCCGGCGTTCACGTGGGGAGAGGACCGGCGGCCGGAGACGCCGTGGAACCGGACGGTCATCTACGAGACGCACGTGCGGGGCATGACGAAGACCCACCCCTCGATCCCACCGGAGATCCGGGGCACGTACCTCGCGCTCGCGCACGACCCCGTGGTGGAGCACCTCCTGTCGCTCGGCGTGACCGCGGTCGAGCTCCTCCCCGTACACCAGTTCGTCGACGACCGGCATCTCGTCGAGCGCGGCCTCTCGAACTACTGGGGCTACAACTCGATCGGGTTCTTCGCCCCGCACCACGCCTACGCCACGCGCTCCGTCGGGCAGCAGGTCTACGAGTTCAAGTCGATGGTCAAGACGCTGCACCGCGCCGGCATCGAGGTGATCCTCGACGTCGTCTACAACCACACGGCCGAGGGGAACCACCTCGGCCCGACGCTGTCGCTCCGCGGCATCGACAACAAGGCCTTCTACCGGCTCTCGCCCGACGACCCGCGCTACTACATCGACTTCTCGGGGACGGGCAACAGCCTCAACATGCTCCATCCCCGCGCGATCCAGCTGATCATGGACAGCCTCCGGCACTGGGTGCTGGAGATGCACGTGGACGGGTTCCGCTTCGACCTGGCGCCGGTCCTCGCTCGCGAGCTCTACGAGGTGAACCGCCTCGGGACGTTCTTCGACATCATCCAGCAGGACCCGGTGCTCTCGCAGGTGAAGCTGATCGCCGAGCCGTGGGACGTCGGTCCCGGCGGCTACCAGGTGGGCAACTTCCCCGTCGGATGGGCGGAGTGGAACGGGAAGTACCGGGACTGCGTGCGCCGGTTCTGGCGCGGCGACCCGGGGCAGCTGCCGGAGCTCGCGTTCCGGCTCTCCGGATCGAGCGACCTCTACGAGGCGAGCGGCCGGAACACGTACGCCTCGGTCAACTTCGTCACGGCGCACGACGGCTTCACCCTCCAGGACCTGGTCACCTACGAGTCGAAGCACAACGAGGCGAACGGCGAGGGCAACGGGGACGGGTCGGACGAGAACTTCTCCGCCAACTGGGGGGTGGAGGGTCCGTCGGATCGAGCCGGAGGTGGTGAAGCTGCGCGAGCGCATGAAGCGGAACCTGATGGCCACGCTGATCTTCTCCCAGGGCGTCCGGATGCTCCTCGGAGGCGACGAGATCTCGCGAACGCAGCGCGGCAACAACAACGCGTACGGCCAGGACAACGAGGTCAGCTGGTTCGCCTGGGAGCACCGCGACAAGGCGATGTTGAACTTCACGAGGTCGGCCCTGCAGATCTTCCGATCGAACCCGGTGCTCCGGCGCCGTTCGTTCTTCAGCGGCACGTTCGACGGCGGCGGCCGGAAGGACGTGATGTGGGTGCGGACCGACGGGGAGGAGATGAC
This sequence comes from uncultured Actinomycetota bacterium, assembly GCA_963784055.1. Taxonomy (GTDB): domain Bacteria; phylum Actinomycetota; class UBA4738; order UBA4738; family HRBIN12; genus JAJNBA01. Next base: position 106,962 of record CAWAPY010000012.1, on the reverse strand, counting down.
GGACGAGGACTGGGCGGACCCGGAGAACCGGGTCCTCGGGATGCTGATCCCGGGACGGCCACCGATGAGCGAGACGATCGGGGGCGACGGATCCGCGGCGACACCGTCCTCCTCTTGCTGAACGGCGGGACCCGTTCGAAGAAGGTCACCCTCCCCCGCTTCGAAGGGGGCGGCGTCTGGCACGAGATCCTCCAGACGGCGAACCCCGGTCAGACCCGGGTGATCCGGCGCGAGGCGCTGAACCTGGTCGCGCACTCGCTGATGCTGCTGCGGTTCGAGGGCGCCGAGCGCTCGTCCGAGCGCTAAACCCTGGGAGCGCCATAGTCTGGAGCGCTAGACCTGGAGCGCCTCCCGCGCCCGCTCGTTGTCGTTGGTGACGAGTGCCACCCGATCACCGGTGGCCATGTAGGCCACCGAGACGTTGATCCCCGCCGTCGCCACCTTGCCGGCGACCCGTCCCAGCGTGCCCGGCTTGCCCGCCTCCTCGGCCGTCAGGTCGATCACGACCGCGTCGGCCTCGCCCTCGACCTTGATGTCGGCCAGGATCAGGGCGTTCTGCGCGACCATCGCGTTGTCGACGAGCACGTGCACGATCCCGACGCCCTCGCTCGTCGTCGCGCTGAACCCCTCGATCGTGACTCCCCGCGTCTCCGAGTGCCTCGCCCATGTGCGCGAGCTGGCCGGCGCGATCGTCCAGCAGGACGGTCAGGTCCGTCGTCATCCGCTCATCCCTCCCTCCGTCCGAACGTCTTCCGGTTACGTCTGGGGAAAGCCCACCTACATCCCGAGGGCTGCGAGCGCCTTGGCGTTGTCGTCCGTCACGGCGACGGCACGATCGCCCGTTGCGAGATAGACGGCCCGCATGTTCACGCCCGCATCAGCGACCGCGCGCGCCATCTTCCCCAGCGTTCCCGGCGTGCGCACGTCCCCCGGGATCGGGCTCACGATCGCCTCGGCCTCGCTCTCGACCTTCAGGCCGGCACCCTCGAGCGCGGCGCGGGCCGCCGCACCGTCCTCGACCAGGAGGTGGATCACCCCTCGATCGCCGAGACCGACGCCGCACAGTCCTTCGATGTTGATCCCGGCGTTGCCGAGAGCCTCGCCCACGTCGGCCAACCCACCGGGCTGGTCCGCCACGCTCACCGCCAGATCCGTCGCCATCGCTGGCTCCCTTCTCTCGCTTCCCCTGGGCGGTCTACGCCCGCGAACGGGCAAACGTCAAATCCGCTGCGCCGCCGGCTTGCCCTCACCGGTCGCCGGGGCGAGGATGGATGGATGTTCTGCCCGCGATGCGGCGTCGGGGCGCCCGAGGAGTATCGGTTCTGCGGCTCGTGCGGCGCGCCGCTCCCGTCCGGCGCCGAGGGCTCCGGCGGTCCGAAGATCACGCGCCTCTACCTCGGGATCCAGACCAGCGACGGTGACCCGCCCGGTCCCGTCCTCCGGGTCAGCAGGTACCTGGAGGATCACCGAGTTCTCCGCGCCGGAGGGAACGATCACCGTTCCCGGAGATCACGCTCGCATCTCGATCTGGCACATCGATCGCCCGGTGGCGGCGATCAGCCTCACCGGGTCCGACGCCGAGGAGCTCGGGCGCTTCTTGAACGACCCGGAGCCGTCGGCGTGGCCGCGTGAGGACGTCGAGCAGGACGTCTCGACCTGACCTGCCGGGTGCTGCTCCTCCCGTCTCGGCGACCGACCGGTCGCCCGCGACAGCCTTATCAGCCGACGCCGTCGGGCGGCGGCTCCACCTCCGGGTCGGGGGCGGGCACCTCGTCCGGCGGATCGACCACCTGCGTGCGCGGGCCGGCGATCTCGACCTCGAGGGCCAGCAACGCAGGATCGTCCTTCCCTCGGCGTCCACCGCGTAGAGGTCGATCGTCTCGCCACACCCGCCGGCAGAGACGAGCAGCGTCGTCCGGTCGAGCCACCCCAGCGCCTCCGTGGGTCGTGCCTCCTCGGGCAGCGCGACCGTCGTCTCCCCCCGGTGAGGATGAGCGCCTCGTGCTCCTCACACGCCGCACCCTGCGTCACCGCCGACCTCGGTCCGGCCGGAGCGAGCCTCAGCCCGTCGGTGACCGTTCCCTCCGTGCCCCGCCAGGCGGTGCCGAATCCTGTTCGGCGTGTCGAGGTGCATGAAATGGAGCTCGGGATAGCCTTCCGGGTGCTGGGCGGTCCACCAGAGGGTCTCGCCGTTCGGCGAGAAGGCGAGCGAGGTGAAGGTCGTTGCCCTTCTTGGAGAAGATCGAGTCGTTGCGGATCCTCGCCCTCGTTCGTCGAAAGCCAGATCTCCTGGCCCTCTTCGGCTTCTCCACCACGAACGAGAGCGCGAGCCCGCTGGGGTGATAGGCGACCTGGAGGTAGCTCCCCGGCGGCAGCGTGGTCAGCTTCTCCAGGTGCCCGTCATCGATGAACCGCTTCCGCGGGTTGCCCTTGCCGTCCGCGAACGCCACCGCCAGTCCGAGGGGGTGACCCCAGTCGAACGCGCCCACGGAGGTCGCGATCGCCGGGGAGGTTCGCGGCGCGTCGCCACCGACGCCGCGGACCTCGAACCCGCCCAGGAGGACACGATCGCCCTGCGGCCCCCAGGAGAAGGGGCCGGCATCCTCCACGGGGAACAGGCACGCAGCTCGCTCGTGTCGGGGTCGAGCGCCCATGCGCGTCCGTCGGCGACGAACGCGACGGTCTGGGACGCGACGACCGCGCTCGGGCATCCCTCGGGAAGCGGCGTGCCGTCGGCGAGGCGCGCGCCGGTCGGCTCGAGCGACGGAGACGGCGGGTTCGCGCTCCGAGACCGACGGGGTGGGCGACCCCCGTCGTCCGGTCGGCTCGGTGCACGCGCCGACGGACAGGGCTGACGCGAGCACCGAGCCCGATCCATCTCATTCTCGGCGCACCCTCGAAGCTACACCGCGGCCAGAGTCCGGGCGAGTGACCGATACAGGTTGCCGCGAAGCCCCCAGAGCTCGGGGAAGAAGCGCTTGTCGAGGGTGGTCCGCAGGTACGCGACGCCCGACGAGCCGCCGGTCCCTCGCTTCGCGCCGATCTCCCGCTCGACCATCAGCACGTGGAGCGAGCGCCACCGCGCGACGTTCTCGTCGTGGTCGAGCAGCGCCTCGGAGACGGCGAAGAGCTCTCCGCTGCGCGCGCGCCATCGATACGAGCGAGTGCCGATCGTCGCTCCTCGTTATCGGGCGGCATCGGCAGTCCCTGCGACTCGAGGAGCGAGCAGAACCCATCCCACATGGTCGGCTCCTGCAGTCGTCGCTCGAGCCGGGCTCGCTCTTCCGGCGACGTGGCCAGGTCCTCCAGGAACCGCTGCGTCCTTCAACCCGCTGATGCACTCGAGCTCGCGGAACTGGACCGATTGGAACCCCGACGCGGGCGCGAGGTGGTCGCGGAACGCGAGGAAGTCCTGAGGCGACATCGTCTCCAGGACCTCGATGTGCTCGATCAGCACCCGCTCGATCGCGTGGACGCGGGTCAGGTAGTGACGGGCTGCGCTCGGTATCGTCGGCGAAGAGCCGATCCCGGACCGACTCCAGCTCGAACAGCAGCTGCCGGAACCAGAGCTCGTACGCCTGATGCACGACGATGAACAGGAGCTCGTCATGCACCGGTGGATCCGACAACAGCTGCTGGAGCGAGAGGAGCTCCGGCAGCCTCAGATACTCGCCGTAGGTCAGAAGGTCGACGTCCGCCTCGCTGGTGCTGCCGAAGCGCCGTTGCTGCCCGTCCGTCATCGGTCCCGAGCCTATGCGACGGAGCTCGCGGTCCGATGCCGACCAGCTCACCTTGACGGCTGCCAGGCACCGACGGCCGACCGGAACGGCGTGACCTCGACCTCGCGCCAGACGCCGTCGGTCACGTAGGGATCGGCCGCGAGCCAGGCATCCACGTCCGCCCGATCCGGGAAATCGACGAGGAGCATCGAGCCGACCATGTCGCCGGCCTCGTTCAGGATCGCGCCGCCGACCAGGACGTTCCCACCCTCGACGAGCGGCGCGATCGACGCGAGATGGGTCGGGCGCGTCCGCTTCCGTCGCTCGAGCGCGCCCTCGTCCGATCCGTCCCTCGCCACCACCAGGAACTCCATGCCGGTCCTCCTCCGTTCGGGAACGGGCACCATCCGCTACGGAGCTTCACTGCACGTCGCGTATGCGGATGAACGTGAACCCGAGTGCGAGCGTCATGGCCGTCGTAGCCCACGATCACGAACGACCGCTCGACCGGGCGTGATCGTGTAGTACTCGAACGGCCCGAACTGGACCTCCATCCTCTCCCAGCTCAGGAAGGAGACGAGGTTGTCACCGAGCAGCCAAGGGGACCACAGGGCCGGAACCCCCGGATCAGGCCCTTCGATCACCGCCGTCCACACGAACACCACGCCGAGCGCCGCCGACGTGTGCCGGCCGACCGCGGCGACCGCAGCACCGATCAAGGCCGCGGCGGCGGCAGCGGCCGAGACCCTGAGCGAGGTCGTCAGCACGTCGGACCGCCACCGCCATCGATCCCGAGCGTCGAGCCACGAAGCACCGCGGCGATCGCGAGCCCGGCCGAGACGAACGCCACGATCGCGAGGGTCATCACGGAAACGCCCGCGGCGATCACGAGGACCCGGGCTGCGAACCAGCGGAGTCGCCGCGGCTCCCACGTGAGGATCGTGCTGATCGTGCCCGTCTGCCACGACACCGCCACGACCGACGCCCCGACGACGAGCGCGAGGATGCTCGTGATCGATGAGATCCCTTCGAGGACCTTCGGGAGATCGGCCAGCTCGAGGTGCGACGGCACGTACTCGGTGGGGTCGCCGAAGGTACTCGCGACAGAACTCCTCGAGCGTCCCCTCGAACTGCACTCCTTCGTAGTCGGCGACCAGGCATCCTCGACCTCCTCCCGCGCCCTCACCTTGCGCCTCCGCGATCTGGGCATCGGTGGGAGGCGTCGAGTCGAACGCGGCGATCACCAGCCCGACCGCCGTCGCGAGCAGCGCTCCGACCAGCAGGACCACGACGAGCCGCCGAGATCGGAACCGCAGGAGCTCCGAGGCGATGAGGCGCCTCACGCGCCCACCTCGTGGTCGTCGCCCGGTGAGCTCCAGGAACGCCTGCTCGAGATTGCCCTCGTCGGGTTGCAGGAGGGACGGGTACAGGCTCGCGCTCGGCGAGCGCACGCGCCGCCCGCTCGCCCTCGGCGGGCGGGACGGCGGCGCGGAGCACGTCGCCGTCGATGCGCGAGGTGATCCCGGCGTCGTCGAGCGCGAGCCGGCCCGCCTCGAGGTCGGCGACCCGGACGACGACGCCCGACGCTCCGGCCCGAGGAGAGCACCTCGTGGACCGAGCCCGTCGGCGACGAGCTTGCCGCGAGCCACGATCGCGACACGATCCGCCATCTGCTGGACCTCGGAGAGGATGTGGCTCGAGACGAACACCGTGCGGCCCTCGGCCCCGAGGCTCCGCAGCAGGCCTCGGCACCTCGACGATCCCGGCCGGATCCAGGCCGTTGGCCGGCTCGTCCAGGATCAGCAACGCGGGATCCTTGAGCAGCGCGGCGGCGATGCCGAGCCGCTGCTTCATCCCCAGCGAGTAGGTCCGGACCATGTCACCGCCGCGGGCGGTGAGCCCGACGCGGTCGAGCGGCGGCGTCGACGGCCTTCCGCTCGATGCCGTCGATCCGCGCCAGGATCTCGAGGTTCCGCCGGCCGGTGAACCGCGGGAACAGCGCGGGCGCCTCGACGATCGACCCCACGCGCCGGATCACCCCGGCGAGACCCCGCGGGACGTCGGTCCCCGAGGAGCCGGCCCGGCCGGCGGAGGCGGCGACGAGCCCGAGCAGGCAGCGGATCGTCGTCGTCTTCCCCGCGCCGTTCGGGCCGAGGAACCCGAACACACCGCCCTCGGGCACCTCGAGGTCGAGCCCGTCGAGCGCGACCGTCGGCGGCTTCCGCAACCGCCGGTAGCGTCTTCCGGAGCCCCTCGATCTCGATCACGGATGGCCATCGCGCCGACCGTACCCGAGTTCGCGAGCCCGGCGCGGAGGAGCGCCGCCCGCTTGCTACCGTCCGGCGGACACCAGACGCAGGGCGAGGAGCGCCGTTGGACCCGAACCACGAGATCCTGTTCGAACCGGTCCGGATCGGGCCGAAGACGCTCCGGAACCGCTTCTACCAGGTGCCGCATTGCTCCGGCTTCGGGACCGAGAAGCCCTGGACGCAGGCCGCGCATCGCGGCGTCAAGGCCGAGGGCGGCTGGGCTGCCGTCAGCACCGAGTACGCGCCGTTCTCTCCCGACTCCGACGAGGCGCCGCTGATCGCCGCGCGCTTCTGGGACGAGGACGACATGCGGGCGCTCCGCCTGATGACGGATGCCGCGCACGAGCACGGCGCCCTCGCCGGGCTCGAGCTCCATCACACGGGCGCCCACGCGCCGAACACCCAGACCCGCCTGCCCTCGATCGCACCGAGCCAGCTCGCCTCCGATCTCGAGCCGCACATCGTGCCGAAGGAGATGGAGGCGACCGACATCCATCGCGTGGTGGACGGCTGGGCGCAGGCCGCCGTCCGCGCGCGCGACTGCGGGTTCGACATCGTCTACGTCTACGGCGCGCACTCGTACCTGCCGATGCAGTTCCTCTCGCCCGTTCTACAACAAGCGCACCGACGCCTACGGCGGGGCGTTGAAGGACCGCGCGCGGTTCTGGCTCGAGACGCTCGAGGCCGTTCGCGACGCGGTCGGGACGGACTGCGCCGTGGTCACGCGGATCGCGGTCGACGCCCTCGGCCCCGCCGGGATCCACCTGGAGGAGGCGCTGTCGTTCGTCGAACTTGGCGGACGACCTGGTCGACCTCTGGGACGTGAACGTCGGCTCCATCGCGTACTGGAGCAAGGACTCCGGGACGTCTCGCTACTTCGAGGAGGGCTACCAGCTCGAGTGGACCGGCGGGATCCGTGCAGGCGACGGCGAAGCCGATCGTCGGCGTCGGCCGGCTGACGAGCCCCGACCGGATGGCGTCGATCGTGCGCAGCGGTGTCTGGGACCTCGATCGGTGCCGCACGGCCCTCGATCGCCGATCCGTTCCTCCCGCAGAAGATCGCCGACGGCCGCACCGACGAGATCCGCGAGTGCACCGGATCGAACGTCTGCATCATGAAGGTGGACGGGTTCGGGCACCTCGGCTGCATCCAGAACGCCACGGCGGGTGAGGAGCACCGGCGCGGCTGGCACCCGGAGCGGTTCTCGGTCGCGGCGAACGCGGAGAAGGGCGTCCTGGTCGTCGGGCGCCGGCCCGGCGGGGATGGAGTGCGCGGTGACGCTCGGGCGCCGCGGGTTCGAGGCCGTGCACCTCGTGGAGGCGTCCGACGAGATCGGCGGGCGGATGCGATGGGTGCGGCGACTCCCCACCCTCGGCGACTGGGGACGGATCGTCGACCATCGGAAGGTGATGCTCTCGAAGCTCCGGAACGTGGAGGTCGTGACCGGGCGTCCGCTGTCCGCCGAGGACGTCCGCGACTACGGGGCCCAGATCGTCGATCGTGGCGACCGGCTCACGCTGGTCGGGCGAGGGCATGCAGTCCTCCACCCACGAGGCGATCGACGGCGCGTCGGCGACGCTCCCCCACGTCCTCACGCCGGAACAGGTGATGGACGGGAAACGGCCGACGGGGCAGCGGGTCGTCGTCTACGACGCCGAGGGCTACTTCGTCGGACCGGGGATCGCCGAGTTCCTCGCAACGGAGGGCTTCGAGATCGCACCTCGTCACATCGCTCGACGTGGTGTCACCGATCTCGGACCTGACGCTCGAGGGCCCGATGCTCCGCCAGCACCTGCACGAGGCGGGCGTCACGATGCATCGCGGCGTCACCGTCCTGGCCGTCGAGCCGGGGCTGGTGTCGGGCGAGGACGAGTTCGAGGAACCCTGGTCGACGGAGACCGACGGCGTCGTCCTCGTCACCCAGCAGGTGTCCGACGACGTGCTGTACCGGGAGCTCGTCGCCGACCGGGCGGCGTTGGATGCGGCCGGCATCGAGTCCATCTACCGGATCGGCGACTGCGTGGCGCCGCGGATGATCTCCGAGGCGATCTTCGACGGCCACCGCATGGCGCGGGAGATCGACGGCCCGGACCCCTCCGTCGCGCTCGCGTTCGATCGCGAGCGGAACGTGCCCGACATCGACCCCGTCGCGACGAGATGATGGGAACCCATGGACACGAAACCGCTCGGTGCCGACCTCCCCGAGGGCGCGCGGTTCATCGGCCCCGAGCCGGGGCGGGAGACGAGCTGGGCGCTCGGTGACGCGCCGACCCAGGCGGACCTGAATGCCTGCGTCGCATGCGGTCTGTGTCTCCCGCACTGCCCGACGTACCGGTTGACCGGAGAGGAGTCGGCGTCGCCCCGCGGCCGGATCGCGGCGATGCGAGCGGTGCAGGAGGGCCGCGCGTCGACGGACGACACGTTCGCCGGGTTCATGGATCTCTGCCTCGTGTGCCGGGCGTGCGAGGACGTCTGCCCGTCACACGTGCCGTTCGGCCGGATGATGGAGGCGGCGAGGACACAGATCGAGCCGCAATCGGTCGCGGCGCGCGCGGTTCCTCCGGTGGCTCGGCCTCGACGTCGTCCTGCCGTCGAGGAGGCTCACGCGGCTCGCGGGCGCGTTCGCTCCCTTCGCGCGCCCGTTCCTCCCTCGTCGCATCCGATCGTTGATCCCGCGTGGCGGCCGCTCGTGGGGACGACTGCCCCGCCTCACGGAACCGGATGGTGAGATCGCGCGGAACGGTCGCGCTCCTGTCCGGCTGCGTCCAGGACCTCTGGTTCCGGCGCGTGAACGTCGCGACGATCCGCGTCCTGGCGCACAACGGCTGGCGTGTCGTGGTCCCGGACGATCAGACGTGTTGCGGCGCGCTCGCCGCGCACAACGGACACCTCGCGACGGCCCGGAAGCTCGCGCGAAGGAACGCAGCAGCGTTCTCCGGCGTCGACCACGTCGTCGCGAACGCGGCCGGGTGCGGCGCCCACATGGACGGGTACGGCGACCTGGTGGCCGGCGCCGAGCTCCCGGTACGCGATGTGATGGCCTTCCTCCACGATGAGGGGCTTCGCGACCACGCGGCGGTCGCTGCCCGAGCGCACCGTCGTCGCCTACCACGACGCGTGTCACGCGCTCCGCTCGCAGGGCATCCATCGCCAACCCCGCGAGCTCCTCGGCGCGATCGGCAACCTCGAGCTCGCGGAGATCGCCGAACGGCGACCGCTGCTGCGGCGCCGCCGGGATCTACAACGTCACGGAGCCGGAGATGTCCGGGCGCCTGATGCGGGAGAAGGCCGAAGCGGTCGTCTCGACCGGTGCGACCGTGGTGGCTTCCGCCAACCCCGGCTGCACGATGCAGATCCTCGCGGGCGTGCGCGAGATCGGAGCGCCCATCGACGTCGTCCACCCGATCGAGCTCATCGACGCCGCAACCACCTAGACCGCCACGTTCACCAGCGGGGATCCTCCGCGAGGAGGGCGGCCTCCCCGGTGCACTCCGTCCCGGCGCCGTAGCGGGCGTCCTCGCCGACGCGCAGGTGGATGTAGAAGCAGGCGCCCGGCCGGGTCTGGACGGCGGCCGCCCATCCCTGATCGGACGCAGACACGCTCACGACGTCGAGGCCGAACGACTCCTCGTCCCCCGGGAGGAACGAGAGGCCCGGAACGTCGTCCTCGAGCGACTCGGGGTCCGCTCCTTCGAACGACGCGGTGCGGTTGGAGATGACCTCCGCGGCCGCCTGCGCTCGGCGAAGCGAGTCCTGAGCGTGCCCGATCGAGTTGGCGAGCGGCCGGTTCGCGAAGATCTCGACGATCAGGAACATGCCGCCCACCAGCATCGTCCCGGCGACGACCCAGAACCCCTTGTTCGATCGTGGCATCGGCTCGGGGCCCAACTCTTCGTCGTAGGCGCGGATCAGATCGTCGTCGGCGGCCATCGCCAGAGGGTACGAAACCGACGAACGGGCCACGCCTGAGGTTCGATCAGCCGGCGAGGGCTCGAGACAACTCCGACAGGCTCTCGAGGTTGTGGCCGGAGAGGAACACGTCGACCGAGGGAAGCGCCGCCGCCATCCCTCGCGCGAGCGGCTCGTACCTCGGCGACCCCTTCAGCGGATTCACCCACACGACCTTGTGCGCGAGCCGTCCCAGCCGCGCCATCTGCGCTCGAAGGAGCTCGGGATCACCTCGCTCCAATCCGTCCGAGCACAGCACCACCACCGCGCCGCGGAGGGCCGCGCGCTGGCTCCATCCGTCCAGCAGCGACTTGAGCGACTCCCCGATCCTGGTCCCACCCTCCCAGTCGGCCACCGTCCGGCCGATCTCGCGGAGGGCTCGGTCCGGATCCTTGGTGCGGAGCGTCCGGGTCACCCTCGTGAGACGCGTCCCGAAGCAGAACACCTCGACCCGCCGGCCGGCGGCCATCGCCGCGTAGCCGAACTGCACGAGCGCCCGCGCGTACGGCGACATCGAGCCGCTCACATCGAGGATCAGTACGAGCGGCCGGCCGCGGACCCGACGGTCGCGCCACGCCCGATCGAACGGCTCCCCGCGCGTGCGGAGCGACCGACGGAGCGTCCGGCGGACGTCGAACCTCGCGCCCTTCGTGGACGGCCGCGTGCGGCGCATCCGCTGTTCGGGGAGCGCCACGGCTAGCGCGCGGATCAGTCCGCCGACCTCCTCGCGCTCCGTCCTCGGACAGGTCCGCGAAGGATTTCGATCGCAAGACCTCGACGGCGCTCGCGACGATCCGGATCGTGGCCTCCTCACCCGGCTCGGGCTCGTCGTCGCCGTCGTCGAGACCGTGCCACTCGGCCGCGGTGGTCCCGGCGCGGACCTCCAGGTCCTCGGGCGATCGCCCCAGTCGATCCCCGGTCGCGCGAGCGACGGCAGATCCAGCTCGATCGTCAGCTCGCCGTCCGGCCGCATCGACCGGTACCAGTCCTCGAACGCGCCGTCGTAGGCGGCTAGGTCCTCCCGCCGACCGATCATCGAGACCCGCCCGGCCCAGTAGAGCGAAGTCGCGGTCGGTCAGGCCGAGCGCCACCACCGCCCGGAGGAACGTGAGGATCCGGCCGGTCCCCACCGGCAGGCCGCGAGCGCGCAGCTCCCGCCCGAACGCGACCAGCGACGCGAGCGCCTCGACACCTGCGGGAACCCGCTCAGCCATCGCGGTCGCCGACGACCTCGGCGAGCCGCGGCGCCACCAGTTCCTGGTCCTCGTGGTCCTTCACCACGGCACCGAGCGTGTCGCGCGCCATCTCGGGGCTCAGCCGCTCCGCGCCGAGGAACGCGAGCGCGTTCGCCCAATCGATCGTCTCGGCCACGCCGGGCAGCTTCGCGAGGTCGAGCGAACGCAGCCGCGCCACCGCCTCGGCCACGTCGCGCGCGAGCGCCTCCCCCACGTGCGGCGCGCGGGCGCGGACGATCTCGACCTCGCGATCCAACCCCGGATGGTCGATCCAGTGGTAGAGGCACCGTCGCTTCAACGCGTCGTGCAGCTCGCGCGTGCGGTTCGACGTCACCACGACCGCCGGTGGCGAACCCGCGGCGACCTTCCCCACCTCGGGGATCGTGACCGCGAACTCCGAGAGGATCTCGAGCAGGAACGCCTCGAACTCGTCGTCGGCTCGATCGAGCTCGTCCACGAGCAGCACCGCCTCCGAGCCCGCGCGGATCGCCGCGAGCAGTGGCCGCTCCACGAGGAACTCCGGGCCGAACAGATCCTCCACGTGCCGCTCAGCCTCGGATGCGTCCAGCGCGCGGACGGCCAGCAGCTGCCGAGCGTAGTTCCACTCGTAGAGCGCCTGGGACGCGTCGATCCCCTCGTAGCACTGCAGCCGGATCAGCCGGCGCCCGAGGAGCTCGGAGAGCACCTTGGCCACCTCGGTCTTCCCGACACCGGCCTCCCCCTCGAGCAGCAGCGGCTTGTCCAGCGAGAGGGCGAGATGGATCGCCGTGGCGAGCCCTCGATCCGCGAGGTACGCGTGCGCGCCGAGCTGGGCCTGGAGCTCGTCGACGGAGCCCGGGACGGCGCGGGAGACGTCCGGCGTGCTCATGGCGCCCAATGCTACGGGCCGCAGAGGGTCCGATGTCACGGCGAGGGTCCTTCCCCGATCGCGGCGGCAACGGCCGTGCCGAGCGTGCGCTCTGACATCCGCAAAGGAGGCAGGGAGATGCGCTGGACCACCAGGGGAACCACCCGGTTCGACGAAACCCATCTTCTGCTGATTGAATGGTCGCTCTCGAGGTCTCGATCGGAGAGGCGGCGATGGCGGAGATCGTGCTGGACCACGTGTCGAAGGTCTACGGCGCCGACGGGACCGAGCGCGGTCTCCGACCTGAACCTCGAGATCAAGGACGGCGAGTTCATCGTCCTCGTCGGCCCCTCGGGGTGTGGCAAGACGACCGCACTCCGGATGGTCGCGGGGCTCGAATCCATCACCGACGGCACGATCTCGATCGGCGACCGCGTGGTGAACACCGTCCCACCGAAGGAGCGGGACATCGCGATGGTGTTCCAGAACTACGCGCTCTATCCCGCACATGACCGTCTACGACAACATGGGGTTCGGACTCAAGCTGCGGAAGCTCGACAAGCAGGAGATCGACCGGCGGGTACGGGAGGCGGCGAAGATCCTCGGACTCGAGGACTTCCTTGACCGCAAGCCGAAGGCGCTCTCCGGCGGGCAGCGGCAGCGCGTCGCGATGGGACGCGCGATCGTCCGCGAGCCCAAGGCGTTCCTGATGGATGAGCCGCTGTCGAACCTGGACGCGAAGCTCCGCGTCCAGATGCGCTCGGAGATCGCGCGGATCCAGCACGACTCTCAACGTCACGACGCTCTACGTCACCCACGACCAGGTCGAGGCGATGACGATGGGCGATCGTGTCGCCGTGATCCGCAAGGGCGTCCTCCAGCAGGTCGACTCGCCACAGTTCCTCTACGACCACCCCGAGAACCTGTTCGTTGCCGGCTTCATCGGCTCGCCCGCGATGAACATGGTCGAGGCCGACCCTGGCGCAGGACGAACGGAACCTGGACCATCGAGTTCGGTGGCTTCTCGCCTGGAGTTCCCGACGAGGTGTTCGCCGCCAGGCCGGCGCTGCAGGCGTTCGAGAGCAAGCAGGTCGTCATCGGGTATCCGCCCGGAGGACATGGAGGACGCCTCGCTCGATCTCCGACGCGCCGGCGAACCGCCGGATCCGCTCGCAGTGTGATCCTCCGTGAGGCGCTCGGTGCCGACGTGCTGGTCCACTTCAGCGTCCGGCGCCGTCCGGTGATGACGGAAGACACCAAGGAGCTCGCCCATGACGTCGGCGCGGAGGCCCTCGAGGCCGTGGAGCGCGCCGGCGACCAGGGCGAATCGGAGCTTCCTCGCCCGCCTCAACCCGAGGACGCAGGCGGAGCAGGGGAAGGAGATCGAGCTCGTCGTGGACATGAGCCGGTTGCACTTCTTCGACCCCGAGACGGGGCGAGGGGATCTACGACGGAGAACCGGCCACCCTCGGAACCCCGTAGGAGCGATGGATGAGACACAGGCATCGATGCCGCACGAGGAGAGGAGGGATCGGATGCGACGGCTCCGGATGCTCGCGTATTCCTGCCGTGATGCCCTGATCGCGGCGGCGTGCACCACCGACGATGGGGGAGGCGACGGAGACGGAGGCGGCCCAGGAGGAGAACACCGGCACGGTCAACGTCATGAACGCCCTCGAGCCCGAGGAGAACGCGGTCCTGCAGGGTATCGTCGCGACCGTCTGATCCAGAGGTGACTACGAGGTCGAGTTCGAGCAGGTCGACGACGTCGCGCAGCAGATCCAGATCCGAGCCGAGGGCGGAACGCTCGACGTCGTGCTCGTCCCGCAGCCCGGCGCCGTCCAGGAGCAGGCCGCCAGTGGGAACGCGGTGTCGCTCGAGGATCTCGGCTTCGACATGGGCGCAGCTCGAGGAGACCTTCGGGGAGTACTTCCTGTCGCTCGGCGAGTTCGACGGCGAGCACTACGGGATCCCGACGAACATCAACCTGAAGAGCATGGTCTGGTACGCGAAGGACGACTTCGACGCCGCCGGGTACACGGTCCCGGAGACGTGGGACGACCTGATCGCGCTGTCGGACCAGATGGTCGCGGACGGGAACACCCCGTGGTGCGTCGGCTTCGAGTCCGGTGGCGACACCGGATGGCCTGCCACGGACTGGATGGAAGACATCATGCTCGGCAGCGCCGGGACGGAGACCTACACCCAGTGGATCAACCACGACATCCCGTTCACCGACCCGGCGGTCGTGCACGCGGGCGAGCTCTTCGGCGAAGTGATGTTCACCGACGACTACGTGCTCGGCGGCGCGGAGAACACACCAGCGACCGCGTTCGCGGACGCCCCCGCGCCGATGTTCGAGGACCCGCCTGGCTGCTTCATGCACCGGCAGGCGAGCTTCATCATCCGCGTTCTTCGGCGACGCCGAGGCGGGGGTCGACTACGACTGGTTCCCGTTCCCGGGTGAGAGTCAGCAGCCGACGCTGTTCGCCGGCGAGCTGGCCGTGGTGTTCTCCAACCGGCCGGAGGTCGTTGAGTTCCTCGAGGCATTCATGGGCGAAGAGGTCCAGTGCGCGATGGGGACCGAGCCCGGGAGCTCCCGGATCTCCCCGAACATCAACGTCGGGCCGGATTGCTACTCGAACCCGATCCTCGCGGACGCGTCCGAGGTCCTCACCGCGGCCCTCGGCGGGCGAAGGAGCGGCCGGCTTCGACGCCTCTGACCAGATGCCGCCGCAGGTCGGCTCGGGGTCGTTCTGGACCGAGATGATGGGTTACATGGAGGACGGTCCGGAGTCCCTCCAGACCCACCTCGAGAACATCCAGGCGAGCTGGCCCGCCGAGTAGCCCGGACGATGGGACTGTCGATGGCGGGAGGAGCAGGCCCGGAGGGCCTGCTCCTCCCGCCCGGTCGCGAGGGAACGCCCGCGTAGCGATGTCGACCGACGGCGCATCCTCGACGGTCGACGGACGGACCACCGGACCCCAAGCCGTCCTGCGTCTCGATCCTGCGGCTGCTCGGCGCGTTCGCGATCCCGATCGTCGCCTTCTTCATCCTCTGGGCGACGTTCGACTTCCTCCGGGACGCCGATGCGAACCGCTTCCTCATCGTCGGCGTGGCGATCGTGGTGGGCGTCGGTGGGGTGTTCTTCCTGTACTGGGGGATGAACCGCGTCGTGGACTTCCTGCCCGTGCGCTATCGGGAAGGCGTGCGACCCTACATCTTCGTCGGGCCGGCGCTCGTGATCCTCGCCGTGTTCCTCATCTACCCGGTCCTGAACACGATCCTGGTGAGCCTCAAGGACGCACAGGGCGAGTCGTTCGTCGGGTTGGACAACTTCAAGTTCGTCTTCACCGACGAGAGCATGCTCCGGGCGATCCGCAACACGTTCGGGTGGATCGTCATCGTGCCGCTGCTGGGCGTGACGATCGGGCTCGGGTTCGCGACGCTCGCCGACCGCCTTCGACGCGGCGAGGCGATCGCGAAGTCGATGATCTTCCTCCCGATGGCGATCTCGTTCGCGGGCGCGTCGATCACGTGGAAGCTGATCTTCAACTTCCGCCCCGAGGGCTTCGGCTCGAACATCGGCTTGCTGAACGGCATCGCGCTCGGTCTGGGACAAGCGCCCGTCCGCTGGCTCGACATCGAGCCGTGGAACAACCTGATGCTGATGGTGATCATGGTCTGGATGCAGACCGGGTTCGCGATGGTCGTGCTATCGGCGGCGATCAAGTCGATCCCCGACGAGATCTTCGAGGCCGCCCGGATCGACGGCGCCTCCGAGCTCCAGGTCTTCCGGCGGATCGTCGTGCCCAGCATCTTGCCGACGATCGCCGTGGTGACCACGTACATGGTGATCAACGCGATGAAGGTCTTCGACATCGTCTTCGTGATGGGAAGCCCCGAGACGCGGGGCACGGAGGTGATCGCCGAGCGGATGATCGACTGGTTCTTCATCAACAACAACGACGGCCGGGGCGCAGCGATCGCCGTGATCCTGTTCATCGCGATCGTCCCGGTGATGATCGTGAACATCCGGCGGTTCCGCGAAGAGGAGGCGATCCGATGAGCGCGACGACGGTCCCTCCGTCGACCCGCCCGATCCCCGTCCGGGGAGAGAGTCTCGAGCCGCGTGGTGGCGGCTGGTTCGTCCGGATCGCAGTGATCGTCGATCGTGCTCCTCTGGTTGATCCCGACGCTGGGCGTGCTGGTCACGTCGTTCCGGACGGAATCGCTCGTGGACTCGACCGGATGGTGGACCGCGCTCGCCCACCCGTTCCGGACGGCCGAGTGGACCCTCGAGAACTACCGGCTCGCGCTCGACGCCGGTGGCCTCGGGAACGCGTTCCTGAACAGCCTCGCGGTGGCGATCCCGGCGACCGTGATCCCGATCGCGATCGCCGCCTTCGCCGCCTACGCGTTCTCCTGGATGGAGTTCCGCGGCCGCTACGTGATGTTCGTGGGGGTCGTCGCGCTGCTCGTGGTGCCGCTCCAGATGGCCCTGATCCCGATCCTCCGTCTCTACAACAACGGAGCGGTGATCGGGAACCGCATGATCTTCCCCGATCTCGACCTCGTCGGCACGTTCCTCGGCGTCTGGCTCGCGCATACCGGCTTCGGACTGCCGCTCGCGATCTACCTCCTCCGGAACTACATCGGCTCGCTGCCGTCCTCGATCATCGAGTCGGCGAAGATCGACGGCGCGGACCACTTCACGATCTTCTGGCGCCTGATCATCCCGCTCTCGGTGCCGGCGCTCGCCGCGTTCGCGATCTTCCAGTTCCTCTGGGTGTGGAACGACCTGCTCGTTGCGTACGTGTTCCTCGGCGGTACGCAACAGAACCGGGTGCTGACGATCGCGCTGTCGAACCTGGTGGGCGGCCGCGGGGAGAACTGGCACCTGCTCACGGCGGCCGCGTTCATCTCGATGGCGCTGCCGCTGGTCGTCTTCTTCGCACTGCAGAAGTACTTCGTCCGCGGTCTCACGGCGGGCGCCGTGAAGGGCTGAGCGGATTGTCGCGGCCGCGGGCGTCCTCCGCTCCGTTCCTCGAACCGCTGCCGCCGCGGAAGAAGTGGCGGGCGATCACGATCGCGACCTTGGCGCTGCTCCCGGCGTACCTCTCGATCGTGGTCGGGCTGGTCGCGGTGGCCTCCGACCGAGCGGATGCCCCCCCGGCGGGCCCCGCGATCGCGTTCGGCCTCGGACTGCTGCCGTTCGTCTTCGTCGCGCTCGCGTTCCTCTCCGTCCCACCCGCGGGCGCCGGGGGCAGCGGCGAAGGCGATGGCGCTCTCGCTCCTCGTGGGCATCCCGGTCGCCGCGCTCGTCCCCGACGCCGTGACGGGTCTCGTGGCGGGGGTCGGTGCGGGCGGAGCCGCAGCCCTGCGCCCCGAGCCGGATGGCTCATGGCGGGCCCGCGCGCTGGGCGTGGCAGTCGGTCTCCGCCTACGCCGCCGTCATGGTGCGGATCGTCGCCGGACGTCACCGTGCTCCTGGCACCGACCCTCCCGTTCACGTGCCTCGGGGTGGCGGATCACCTCCGCGAACAGCGACGGGAACGGGCGAGGGTCGCCAGGTCGCAGGAACACCTTGACGCGGTTCGGCCGGTTCGACGACGAGGCGCGCGAGTACGTGATCACGCGACCCGACACCCCACTCCCCTGGATCAACTACCTGGGCAGCGAGGGGTTCTTCGCGATCATCTCGAACACGGCCGGCGGCTACTCCTTCGATCGGGACGCGCGGCTCCGTCGACTCACGAGGTACCGCTACGACGCGTCGCCGGCCGACACCGGCGCCCGCTTCCTGTACCTCCGAGACGCGGCGACCGGCGCGTTCTGGTCGCCTTCGTGGCAGCCGGTCCGGACCGAGCTGGAGGACTACCGGTGTCGCCACGGGCTCGGGTACACGGTGATCGGCTCCCGGACGTCGGGGATCGAGACGGAGAGCCTGTACCTCGTGCCCCTCGGGGAGTCGCTCGAGATCTGGAGGACGAGGATCACCAACCGCCGCGCCGACACGGCGAGGCTCTCCCTGTTCGGCGCCGTGGAGTTCTGCCTCTGGGACGCGTGGGACGACCAGACGAATTACCAGCGGAACCTCTCGACCGGCGAGGTGCAGGTGCTGGACGGGGTCATCTACCACACGACCGAGTACCGGGAGCGGCGGAACCACTTCGCCTACTTCGCGTGCTCGGAGGAGGTGTCGGGGTTCGACACGCAACGTGAGGAGTTCCTCGGCCGGTACCGAGGATGGGACCGGCCAGCGGTGGTGGAGAGCGGTCGATCGCGGAACTCGATCGCCCACGGCTGGGCGCCGATCGCCTCACACCAGTTAGAGCTCGAGCTGGCGCCGAACGAGACGCGGGACATCGTCTTCCTGCTCGGCTACGCGGAGAACCCTCCCGATGCGAAGTTCGACCCTCCGGGATCGGCGACCCTGCACACGGGGGCGGTCCTCCCCGTGATCGAACGGTACCTGCGCGGCGACGAGGTCGACGCCGCGCTCGGGCGGGTGCACGACCGCTGGGCCGAGCACCTCGACGTGCTCCGGGTCTCGACCCCGAACGAGCACGTCGACCGGATGGTGAACATCTGGAACCCGTACCAGTGCATGGCGACGTTCAACCTGTCGCGATCGGCGTCGATCGTTCGACACCGGGATCGGACGCGGGATCGGGTTCCGGGACTCGAGCCAGGACCTTCTCGGCTTCGTGCACATGGTGCCCAAGCGGGCGCGGGAACGGCTCCTCGATCTCGCCGCGACGCAACTTCCGACGGGCGGCGCCTACCACCAGTACCAGCCGCTCACGAAGCGTGGGAACGACGCGATCGGCTCGGGGTTCAACGACGATCCCCTCTGGCTCGTCCTCGCCGCGGCCGCGTACGTGAAGGAGACCGGCGACCTGCGGGTCCTGGACGAGCCGGTGCCGTACGACAACGAGCCCGGATCGGAGACGCCCCTGCACGAGCATCTGCGGCAGGGCGCTCGGCTACACCACGGACCGACTCGGTCCGCACGGGCTCCCCTTGATCGGGCGTGCGGACTGGAACGACTGTCTGAACCTGAACGCGTTCGCGACGGAACCCGGCGAGTCATTCCAGACGGTTCCCCAACGCGAGGGAGGCGTTGCCGAGTCGGTGTTCATCGCCGGCCAGTTCGTCTTGGCCGCCGAGGAGCTCGCCGCGCTGGCCGAGCTCCGTGAACAGCCGGGGGAAGCGGCCGACGCTCGAGCCGCGCGCGACCGCGTGGTCGAGGCAGTGGGCGAGCATGGCTGGGACGGCGCGTGGTTCCGACGCGCCTATGACTTCTCCGGTCACCCGGTGGGATCGGTCGACGACGAGGAGGGGCGGATCTGGATCGAGCCCCAGGGGATGTGCGTGATAGCGGGCATCGGCCTGGAAGACGGCCGCGCCGTTCGTGCCCTCGACGCGGTGGAGGAGCACCTCGCGACTCCGCACGGGCTCGTGCTCCTCGCGCCGGCGTACTCCCGCTATCGCATCGAGCTCGGCGAGATCAGCTCCTACCCCCCGGGCTACAAGGAGAACGGCGGGGTGTTCAGCCACACGAACCCGTGGATCGCGATCGCCGAGGCGATGGTGGGCAACGGCGACCGCGCCTTCGATCGCTACCTGCGGATCAACCCCTCCGCGCGGGAGGATCTCTCCGATCTCCACCGGTGCGAGCCCTACGTGTACGCGCAGATGATCGCGGGCAAGGAGGCGGCCACGCCCGGCGAGGCCAAGAACTCCTGGCTCACTGGCTCGGCGGCATGGAACTACGTGGCGATCACCCAGTGGATCCTGGGCATCCGTCCCGAGCACGGCGGCCTCCGGATCGATCCGCGCCTTCCGGCGGCGTGGGAAGGGTTCGAGGCCACCCGCCGATTCCGTGGAAGCACCTACCGGATCGCGGTGCACAAACCCGTCGGCGTCATCGGTCGGATCACGTCGTTGCTCGTCGACGGCCGGCGGGTCGATGGGAACGTCGCCGCTCCTGCTCCCGAGGGTGCGGACGTGGAGATCGAAGGCACGGTCGCCTGATCCGGTGAGTCTCAGCGGTCGCGGGTCGCGCCGGCCGCGAGCGTCGCGAGGACGCACGAGACGACGGGCACGAGGAACGCGACGCGCAAGGTCGACGCCTCGGCGATGAAGCCGACGAGCGATGGACCGACGATCGACCCCACGTAGCCGGCGGTAACGACGACGGGCAACGCGCTCGGTGCCCCGGCCGATCGGTCCACCCCGCGGACCGGAACGCGAGTGGGACCACGGGTCCGAGGCCGAGGCCGACGACCCCGAACGCGACGACCGATGGCGCGAGTCGATGGACGATCAGCAGCACGCAGAGCGCGACGGACGCGCAGGCCGCGCCGACACGGACCACGGCCGACTGCCCGAAACGGGCCGCGAGACGATCCCCGACGAAACGGGACCCGGCCATCCCGGCCGAGAAAGCCACCACCCCCAGCCCGGCGGCGCTCGAGGCGGCGCCCACGGATTCGCGCAGGAACACCGCGCTCCATTCGACCGCGATCCCCTCGACCAGGAAGGATGCGCCGGCCACCACGCACAGGAGAAAGACGAGATGCCCTGGGCTCGTTCGCCGACGGACGACGTCCGACCCGACGACCGGTTCCGACGTCCCGGCCCCTTCCTCCTCCGCGGCCGGGAGCCATCGGAGGAGCGCGAAGCTCGCCACGAGGACGAGCGCGGACGCGAGCGGCAGGTGGATCTCGATCGGCATCCCGGCGGCGATACCGGCGGAGGCGAGCCCGGCGCCGACGAACAGAGCCACGCTCCAGGTGCCGTGGATCGCCGTCATCATCCGGCGTCCGAACCGACGCTCGACCGCCACCGCTTCGATGTTCATCGCCACGTCCAGGAGCCCGGCGAGGAGGCCGATCGCGAAGAAGAGCAAGGTCAACGACCCGAGACCGGCCGCTGCCGGGAGGAGCGCGAACCCGATGCCCATCCCCGGGATGCCGGCGCGAACCACCCGCCGGCCTCCCCACCGCCGGACGGTCGGACCGGCCGCGCGCGTTCCCACAAGCAGGCCGACCGCGAAGCCCGTCAGCGCGATCCCCAACCCACCGGCGTCGATCCCGGTCCGCTCCTTGAGGTGTGGGACCCACGGACCGAGCAGGCCTGACAGCACGGCGTGCGCAGCGAACGCGGCCGTGACCGCGATCCGCGCCATTCGCAGCGCGCGCGGATCCTCGCCGGATGTCGTCATCGAGAGAGTCTGGCGACGCTATCCATGACCGACACATGACCGAGGGGCCGTTCGCTAGGCTGCTCGGATGCCGCCGTCCGATCCTGACGCCGGCGCGTCACCGTGGTGGCGCGCCGGCGTCCTGTACCAGGTCTATCCACGCTCCTTCGCCGACTCCACCGGGAACGGACACGGCGACCTCCGAGGGGTCATCGCGCATCTCGACCACCTGTCGTGGCTCGGGATCGACGGCATCTGGTTGAGCCCGATCAATCCATCGCCGGACGCAGACTGGGGGTACGACGTGGCGGACTACACCGATGTCGACCCCGACTTCGGGACGCTCGAGGACCTCGATCGATTGGTGGTGGAGGCCGCCGATCGCGGGATCCGGGTGCTGATCGACCTCGTGCCCAATCACACGAGCGACCGGCATCCGTGGTTCGTCGAGGCGCGGTCCGGCCGCTCGTCGGATCGTCGCGACTGGTACGTGTGGGCCGACGGCACGCCCGACGGCTCACCGCCCAACAACTGGCGATCGTCCTTCGGCGGTCCCGCGTGGACCTGGGACGAGACGACCGAGCAGTACTACCTCCACAACTTCCTCCCCGAGCAGCCGGATCTGAACTGGTGGAACCCCGGCGTCGCCGACGCGTTCGACGACATCGTTCGGTTCTGGTTCGACCGGGGGATCTCGGGGTTCCGGATCGACGTCGCGCACGCCCTCGTGAAGGATCGGTCGCTCCGGGACGACACGCCGGCCCTCGACACGGATCATCCGAGCATCCGCCGCCACGGTCTGCGCTCGGACTTCAGCATGAACCGGCCCGAGGCGCACGACGTGCTCAGGCGGTGGCGGACGATCGCGGATTCGTACGACCCGCGGCGCGTGCTGCTCGGCGAGACCTGGGTGCTGGACCTCGAGTCGCTGGCGCGCTTCTACGGCAGCGGGGAGGACGAGCTGCATCTCGCCCTCAACGTGCCGTTCGTCTTCTCGACGCCGGGTGCGGAGATGCGAGCCATCGTGGAGCGGACCGAGGAGACGCTCCCCACCGGCGCGTGGCCGCTCTGGAACGGTTCCAATCACGACGCCGGCCGGTTCATGACGAGGTGGTGCGACGACGACGAGCGCCGAGCGCGCGCGGCGCTCGTGATCCTCCTCACGCTGCGCGGCACCCCCCTGCTCTACTACGGGGACGAGATCGGCATGCCGAACGTCGACGTCCCCCGCGACCTGCTCAAGGACCCCGTTGGCCGGCGCCACTGGCCGGAGGACCCCGGCCGGGACAAGGGGAGGACGCCGATGCAGTGGACGCCCGAGGGAGGCTTCTCCGACGGCGATGTCGAGCCGTGGCTCCCGATGGGCGAGGCTCGCTCCCGCAACGCCGCCGACCAGCGCGACGACCCGGCCTCGTTCCTCACGCTCTGCCGGGACCTGATCGGCCTGCGACGTGATCGCGAGGACCTCCGTTCGGGTTCGTACGAAGGGCTCGACGCACCGGAGGGCGTCTGGGCGTGGCGGCGTGGCTCGGGCACGGTGGTGGTCGTCAACCACGGGGACGCGCCGGCGACGCTCCCGATCGGCTCCGGCGCGGTCCTGATCGACACCGCCGAGGCAACGGACCGGCGAACAGGTCGAGGGCACGCTCCGGCTCGATCCCTGGGAGGCGGTCGTCCTCGATCTGCGCCGCTGACCCTCAGCGCCCGTCGGTGCCCAACGTGGTCGGGGCGACGGGGTACACGGGGACCTTGATCCCCTTCTCGGCCAGCCGGCGGCTGATGCGCTCGCGGAGCAGTCGCTCGACGTCCATCACCTTCGACGGTCGTGTGTCCGCGATGACGCGCATCACGAGCGCATCCTGTCCCATCCGCTCGACACCGAGCACGCTCGGTGCCTCGTGGATCCATTCCGAGAAGGTGCGGTCGCCCTCGAGCTCCGTGAAGAGCTCTTCGAGAACACCGCGGAGATGCTCGACGTCCTCCCCGTAGGAAGCCCGGACGTCCACGATCGCGCGCGCCCACCCCTTCGATCGGTTGCTGGCCACGATGATGTTCCCGTTGGGCACGAAATTGAGCGTTCCGTCGAAGGCTCGGAGCGACGTGACGCGAAGGGTCAGGCTCTCGACGCGGCCCATGACCCGATTCGACGGGGTCTGGATCTCGACGTTGTCGCCCACGCCGAACTGATTCTCGAACAGGATGAAGAATCCAGAGAGGGTGTCCTTCACGAGTGTCTGCGCGCCGAATCCCAGAGCGACGCCCGCCACGCCGGCGCTCGCGAGCAGCGGCGCGATGTTCGCCTCCAGCTGGCCGAGCGCCATCAGGATCGCGAGCGCCCAGATCACCACGATCAGAGCGGTCGACAAGGCGCCGGTCAGCGTGGTCGCTCGCTGGAGGTTCAGCTCCTGCGTGATGCTCGCCGTGCCCTCGAGCTTCTTCCGGAACCGGCTCACGATCAGCCGAGAGGCGAGCGTCACCAGGAGCGCTGCGCCCAAGATGATGACGATCCGCACCCAGGGCTCAGCGAGCCAGTCGCTCACGTCCTTCGGGGCCTGCGCGATCAAGGGATGCATGGGCCCCCATGCAATCGGCCGAGTGGCCCGGCGTCAACGCGGCTGGTTGCGCGGTCCCGTCTCGATCGCTTCCAAGACCCGGGCGGTGGCTTCCAGGACGAGGCGCTCCCGCATCTCGGACAGCTCCTCCTCGGTCATCGCGGCCAGTGGCGGCGTGGCGTGACGTCCGTGCTCGCGGAACGCGTAGGCCGACTCGCCATGCTCGGCGACATCGACGCCTGCCTCCTCGGCCTCTGATGTGACGCGGAAACCGACGAACCGGTCGACGAGCTTCAGGATCACCCAGGTTGCCGCGAAGGAGAAGACCAGCGTGACGCCCGCCGCCGCACCCTGCCGTCCGACCTGCAGCCATCCACCGTCGGCGCCGGCCGGATTCACGACGAGGCTGGCGAACACGCCGGTCAACAGTGCACCGACGAGCCCGCCGACCATGTGGACGCCGACGGCATCGAGCGAGTCGTCGTAGCCCAGCCGTGACTTCAGCTCCACCGCGGCGAAGCAGACCGCTCCGCCGATCAGGCCGATCACCAGGGCGGCCATCGGCCCCACGAACCCGGCGGCGGGGGTGATCGCGACCAACCCCGCCACAGCGCCGGTCGCTCCCCCGACGGCCGTTGCCTTCCCGTGTCGGATCCGCTCCGGCACGAGCCATCCGATCAGGGCCCCAGCGGCTCCGAGATGCGTGGCGAGGAGGGCCGAGGACGCGAGCCCGTTCGCCCCGAGGGCGCTCCCGGCGTTGAACCCGAACCAGCCGAACCAGAGGATGCCCGCGCCGAGGACCACCATCGGGACGTTGTGGGGCGCGAAGTTCCCCCTCGGGTAACCGCGGCGCTTCCCGACGAACAGGGCGGCAGCGAGGGCGGCCGCGCCGGCGCTGATGTGGACCACGGTGCCTCCGGCGAAGTCCAAAGCCCCGATCCCGGCCGCCCCGAGGAACCCGCCGCCCCAGACCCAGTGCGCGAGCGGTGAGTAGACCAACAGTGACCAGAGCGCCACGAACGCGACGTAGCCTCCGAACCGGACCCGTTCGGCGAACGCGCCCGCGATCAGGGCAGGCGTGATCACGGCGAACATCAGCTGGAACGCCGCGAACGCCGTGTGCGGCACGGTGGGCGCGAGCGCGTGCGGCACCTCACCGACGCCGCGGAACCCGAGGTGCGCGAGGCCGCCGATCACGCCTCCCACGTCGGGACCGAACGCGAGCGTGTACCCGGCCAGCAGCCACACGACGGAGACGATCGCGATCGCGGCGACCGACTGCATCATCGTGCCGAGCACGTTCTTCGACCGGACGAGGCCCCCGTAGAACAACGCCAACCCCGGCGTCATGAACAAGACGAGGGCCGCCGCCCCCAACACCCACGCCGTATCACCGGTGTCGATCATGCTCGCTGCCCCATCCCGACCCCCATCACTCGCGGATGGGTCCTTTATGGGGCACGCAGAGCTCGGAGCAGTGACGTCCGTGTTTCGATCTCGTAAACGATCGTCGTTGCGGATCAGTCGTCGAGCCGGTGTTCCAGCTTGGCGAGGCGCTTTTCGAGGTCCCGGACGCGACGGTCGCCTTCCTTCTTGCCTCGGCGCCGGAGCGCGAACTTCGTCGCCAAGCCCAGGAAACCCACACCCGCGAGTGCGCCGGCCGCTCGCTTGGCCACCTTCGCGGCGGCCGGGAGGCGCCCCTCGAGCTCCCGGAGCTCACCATCGAGCCGGTTCCTCGTCGTTTCGATCTCCCTCATCGTTTCAGCTGCTGTTTCGCCCATCGGACGTCCTCCTTCAACGATTCCTGCGTGAGTTCGGGCTTGGATGCGCTCGAGCGGAGCCATCCTCGGGCCGCCACGATCGCGACAACCGCGAGGATCGCGAACACCCCCGCGGTGATCAGCATCGCGGCCCATCGAGGCAGGACGAGATCCAGCGCCTCGGCGCTGGCCATCCCGAGGAAGCCGATCACGAAAAGACCCAGCACCGCCGCGGCGCCGAAGACCCCGATGGCCTTGGCTCGCGTGCCCACCATCTCGCCGATCTCCAGCTTCGCGAGCTCGATCTGCTTGCTCACCAGTGTCGAGATGTCCGCCGCGATCGACCGGAGCAGCGGAGCCGTGCCCTTGGCGCCGTTGGTCGAGGTTGACGCCTCCTCCTCCGCTGCCCGGGGCGGTGGCACGCCGCCCGGTGGAGCACCTGCGCCGTTTCCGAATCCAACCTCCACGGTCTCCTCCTCCCTCCGCTCCTCGACCCGTGCATGATCGCGGAGCGCTCGTTCGTCGGCTTCCATCAGTCTGTCGGGGCTGAGCGCGCGCGGCCACAGGCGCCGCGCACGGACGACGTTCATCTCCGCTCCGAGCAGGGTGACCTGGGCTCCCAAGTAGATCCACGTGAGGAGCCCGATCACCACCGCGAAGAACCCGTAGGTCTCCTTGGCCGACTCCAGCCTGTGTCCGATCACGTATCCGCCGAGCGCCTGAAGCACGGTCCAGGCGATCCCCGCGAAGAGGGCACCGACGACGACGTCCCGCCAACTCACGTCCTCCACGGTGAGGACCCGGTACGCCACCAGGAAGATCGAAACGTTGAGGGCGAGGGTCCCCGCGATCCCGGCCAGGCGAACCGCGGTCGGCGCCTCCTCGGTGCCCGCGGCCACGCCACCGAGGAAGCTGGCGAGCAGCACGAACACGCCGAGCGTGAGGAGCATCAGCGCCGCTCGGAGCACAGCGATCGGGAAGCTGGGCTGCCGCTTCATCGGGACGTCCCACACATGGTCCATCGCGTTCTGGGCGGCCTTGATCCCCGCGAGTCCGGCCCAGAGCGCACCCGCCGATCCCGATCGCGAGGGCCACGCCCTTGTCCGGCAGCGACTGAACGTTCGCGCGCAACTGGTCGCCGATCACCGGGAACTGGGAAAGGGCCGCGTCGACGAGCCGGTCCTGCATGTCTGACGCTCGGAACAGGATCCCCGAGAGGGTGACGAAGACCAGGAGCAAGGGGAACAGCGAGAAGAACCCGTAGTACGCGATCAGAGCAGCGAGCTGACCGGCTCGGTCTTCCCCGAACTTCTTGAGGACCGCCAGCGGGAACGCCATGAGGGGCTTCCTCCGCTGTATCTCGTCGGCGCGTCGAACGACGCCCTGAACCGCTTCCACAGGTGATGGGTACCCGCGCCGCCGTTCCCCCAAACGGCGGCGCGGGCCACCCGCCCTTAGGCGAGCGCCTCCTCGA
The DNA here is from genome assembly GCA_963784055.1 of uncultured Actinomycetota bacterium. Lineage (GTDB taxonomy): Bacteria > Actinomycetota > UBA4738 > UBA4738 > HRBIN12 > JAJNBA01. The sequence goes on along the minus strand of CAWAPY010000012.1, from coordinate 79,905 downwards.
GCGCGCGGCGGACGAGCACCTTCGACAGCGCCCGGCGATACTCGTCCGAGCCGAACGAGTCTGAGGGAGGGGCCGACCCTTCGTCGGCCCGCTCGGCGGCGGTCGCGGGGTCGGCCCCGGCCGCGAGCGCTTCCTCGACTCCGGCGGCACGCATCGGCGTGAGCCCCATGTTCGTGAGCGACACGTTCGCGCTGCCGTTCATCCGCACCGCCGCCACCCCCACGACGGCCCAGTCCTGGGCCCGCCGGGTGAACTTCTGGTAGCTCCAGCCCCCCGGCGTCTTCGGGACGCCGGATCTCGGTCGAGCACCTCGTCGTTCGCGAGGGCCGACTGGAACAGCCCCGGGAACATGTCGGCGGCCGCGATCTCCCGCGTGCCACCGGGGCCGGTCGCCACGAACGTCGCGCCGAGCGCCAGGAGCACCGACGGCATGTCGCCGGCCGGGTCGGCGTGCGCCACCGACCCGCCGATCGTTCCCATGTGACGGACCTGCGGGTCGCCCACCTGACCGGCCACCGACGCCACGATCGGGCAGCTTTGCCGGAGCGCGTCGTTCGCCTCGAGGTCGTGGTAGCGCGTGAGCGCGCCGATCGCGACCCCGTCGCCGTCCTCCCGCACGTACGACAGATCCTGGAGCCGGCCGATGTCGACGAGCTTCGTCGGCATCACGAACCGGAGCTTCATCTGCGGCAGGAGCGAGTGCCCACCGGCCAGCAGCTTCGCACCGTCGTCAGCCTGCAGAGCCGCGATCGCGGCATCGACCGAATCGACCCGCTCGTACTCGAACTGCGCCGGGATCATGCCGCACCTCCGTCCGCCTTCGCCGCTTGGATCGCTCGCCACACGCGCTCCGGCGACGCCGGCTTCTCGATCGCCGTCACGCCCAGATGCGAGACCGCGTCGATCACCGCGTTCACGACGGCGGGCGGCGCCGCGATCGTGCCGGCCTCCCCGATCCCCTTCACGCCGAGCGGGTTCGTGCTCGACGGCGTCGCCTGAGAGTGATCCGTCGTCATCGCCGGGATCTCCGTGGCGCTCGGGACCAGGTACTGGGTCATCGTCGACGTCGTGAGGTTCCCCGACTCGTCGTACATCGCCTCCTCGTAGAGGGCCTCGGCCACGCCTTGAGCGACGCCCCCGTGGACCTGTCCCTCGACGATCATCGGGTTGATGATCGTGCCGCAGTCGTCGACGGCCACGTACCTCACGATCTCCGTCGCGCCGGTCTCCGTGTCGACCTCGACGACACAGACGTGCGCCCCCGCCGGCCAGGTGAAGTTCGGCGGGTCGTAGACCGCCGTCGCGTTGAGGTGCGGTTCCACCCCCTCGGGCAGCGCGTGCGCGTGCCAGGCCGAGACGGCGAGCTCCGGGATCGTCTTCGCCGTGTCGGGGGCGCCCTTCACGCGGAACGCGCCATCACGCCAATCGAGGTCGTCCTCGGCCACCTCCAGCTCGTGCGCGGCGATCGTCCGGGCCTTCGCCTTGATCTTCTCCACCGCGAAGTGCAGGGCGACGCCACCGACCGCGACCGAACGCGACCCGTACGTGTCCATGCCGAGCGGGGTCGAATGGGTGTCCCCGTGGAGCACCGTGATCTCGTCCGGGGAGACGCCGAGCCCGTCGGCCACGATCTGGGCCCACGCGGTCTCGTGGCTCTGGCCGTGCGGTGACGTGCCGGTCTTGACGATCACGTGACCGGAGGGCAGGCATTCGATCGTAGCTCCGTCCCAGCCGCCGGCCGCGTATCGCAGCGCCCCCAGGATGTTCGACGGCGCGAGCCCGCACATCTCGATGTAGGTGGAGAGCCCGATCCCGAGCTGGTTCCGAGTCCCCGCGCTCACGCCGGTCGCGTTGCTCGGCGCGGAGCTTGTCGTACTCCACGAGACCGAGCGCCTTGTCGAGCAGGGGCTCGTAGTTCGCCGAGTCGACGTTCAACCCCATGATCGAGGTCTGCGCGTCCTCGTGCGGCGGATGGAGGTTCATCCGTCGGACATCCGCCGGATCCTTGCCGATCCGCCGGGCGAAGGAGTCGACGAGGCGCTCGATCACGTAGGTCGCTTCCGGACGTCCGGCCCCCCGGTATGCATCGGTGGGCGTCGTGTTCGTGACGACCCCTTTGAACTCGAACCAGTACGCCTTCGGATCGTACGGGCCCATGTAGACCCAGCCGCCGAGCTCCGGGATCCCGGGGGTGAGGAGCTGGTAGTACGCGCCCATGTCCGCGAGCTCGACGAACTTCATCCCGAGGATCGTCCCGTCCTCCGTGCCGGCGAGCGTGCAGTCATGGAGGACGCCGCGACCGTGGGTCGTGGCCACGTAGTTCTCGCGCCGGCCCTCGATCCACTTCACCGGCCGGCGGAGCTTCCGGGCCAGGGCCAGCGCGAGGGCCTCCTCCGCGTACACGTTCAGCTTCGATCCGAATCCTCCGCCCACGTCCGGAGCGATGATCCGCAGCTTGTGCTCGTCGATCCCGGTGGTCCCGGCGAGCGTGACCTTGGCGATGTGCGGGATCTGGGTCGCGGTGACCAGCGTCCACTCGTCCACGGGCGGCACGCCGTACGCGAGACAGCCACGCGGCTCGATCGCGTTCGGGATCAGCCGCGGCTGGACGTATCGCTCCTGCACGATCACCGGCGCCGAGTCGAAGACGGACTGGTCGCCGCCGCCCCCATGACTCCAGTGCACGACGACGTTCGTCCCGAGGTCGTCGTGCACGATCGACCTCGTCCTTCGCGGCCTCCTCGATGTCGATCACGGCGGGGAGCTCCGTCGCCGTGACGGCGACGGCCTCGGCGGCGTCGAGCGCCTGCTCGCGGGTCTCCGCGAGCACCACGGCGACCGCGTCCCCGTTGAACCGGACCTTGTCGGACGCGAGCGGGTAGTGGACCGGGACCTTGATCTCCTCGGTGATCGGCCAGACGAACGGCAAGGGGGCGAACTCGAAGTCTGCTGCCGTGTACACGCCCACGACGCCCGGCATCGACTCCGCCTCGGCCGTGTCGACGCCGTCGATCGTGGCGTGCACGTACGGGGGGCGGGCTAGGGCCATCCACACCATCCCCGGCATCGTCCAGTTGTCGATGTAGCTGGCGTGTCCCGTCAGGAGCTCGGGGTCCTCCTTGCGGAGGACCGGCTGCCCGATGAAGGTTTCGGTGGTGGCCATCGTCGCCCCCTCAGGCCCCGGCGCCGGCCATCGAACCGGCCGCGTCGAGGATCGACTTCACGATGTTCTGGTAGCCGGTGCAGCGGCAGAGGTTGCCCTCGAGCGCCGAGGCGGACGTCGCCCTCCGACGGGCTCGGGTGCTCCTTGAGGTAGCTCGCCGCCGCCATGATCATCCCGGGCGTGCAGTAGCCGCACTGGAGCCCGTGGTTGCGGCGGAACGCCTCCTGAAGCGGATGGAGCTGGTCACCCTCCGCCATCCCCTCGATGGTCGTGAGCTCGCGGCCGTCGGCCTGCGCGGCCAGCAGCGTGCACGACTTCACCGACTCGCCGTCCAGGAGGACGGTGCAGGAGCCACAGCTGGACGTGTCGCATCCGACGTTCGTGCCGGTGAGCCCGAGGGTCTCGCGGAGGAAGTACACGAGGAGCGTGCGAGGCTCGACATCGGCCTCTCGCATCGCCCCGTTGACGGTGACCGAGACATGCGTCACGGGGGCCTCCTTCTGCCCGTTCTGGGGCCTGAGGTGGGAGACGGGCAAGCAGCCCGGAGTGTAGACCCGGCGCTCAGAGCGGTCGAATCGGGGACTACGGGAGCGACCGGAGCGCCAGGACGGAGGCCCCGGTACAGGTGGACGACCTGCCCGTTTCCACGGTGCCGTCGCGGTGGGCGCGGATCCAGAAGCAGGTGCCGCTCGGCCCGAGCACGGCCGCCGCCCACAGGCGCCGATCCGCCGCGACAGAGACGATCGTGGACGTCGTCGATGGCCCGTCCACGAACGTGTAGCCCGGCTGAAGCGCGCTCAGCCGCGCGGGCTCGGCGGCCAGGAAGCTCCCGGACCCCGCGAGCGCCACGCGAGCGGCGGCGAGGGCGATGTGGGTCGCCTCCTCGGCTTCGGCGTCGGTTCCCGCGGGATCCTCCGAACCGCGGATCTGCCCGACGGACATGGACGGCAACACCCGCTGCCGTCCACGGGCGAAGCTCGCGCGCTCGCTCGACACCACCCATCGAGCGAACAACCCGATGCCCAGGGCGAGGACGACGAGCACGACCGCAGCCTTGACCAGCCACGGCTCGACCCGCGGCCCCGGAGGCAGCGTGGTCCGGTAAGCGAAGGAATCGTCCATCTCGGTGGGTATCGGCGCCGGGGCTGCCGGACTGAGGACGTGCCGGCTCAGGCCGAAGGGGCTACCAAGACGGGGAGGACGCCGCCAGAGCGTCACTCCCGGTGCACGATGCACCGCTGCCGTAGCTGGTAGCGCTGCTCGCGTCGATCTTCACCCACCAGCAGGTACCCGATCCCGATCGGACCGCGGCCGCGAACTCCGTCCCGCTGACCGCGTAGGACACCGTCTCGGGGCCGGTCGACGGGCCGGATGTGAACCGGAGACTCGGATCGAACGCCGAGAGCGTCGGGAGGTCGGTGGTGAAGGTCCCGTGCTCGGCGTACAGGCTCTGCGCCACCACCAGGGCACGACCCACGGTCCCCTGCGCGGCCGCGTCATGCGCCCTGTCGATCTGGCCGAGGGTCTCGGACCGTGCTTCAGCGATCTCCTTGCCGGCCTCGTCGGCACCGCTCAGGAACACGAACGCGGCCGCCGCGGCTACGACGAGACCGGCGACGACCCCCACCAGCTTGAAGGGGATCGAGCCCTTCGGGCCCGCCAGGTGAGGCCCGCCCAAGCGCGCGGGATGCTTCGCACGCTCGCCGAACTGGAACTCGTCGTTCATCTTCGCTGTATCGGTCGCACCCGGCGCCGCCATGAGCTGGAAGATCTCGTCGAAGTCGCGCTTGATCGTGGCCGCCGGGAGATCGAACGCGTTGTCCCGGACTACCATCGGCTCCATGAGCGAGATCGGCGATGTGCTGGCGGCGATCGAGTCGCTATCCGCCAGGGGCGAACGGATGGCGCTCGCCACGATCGTTGCCGTGCGGGGATCGACCTATCGCCGGCCGGGCGCCCGCCTGCTCGTGCCGGAGGAGGGTGCCCCCGTGGGGAACCTGTCCGGGGGCTGCCTCGAGGGTGACGTCGCCGACATGGCCCGGGTGGTCATGGAGGAGGGACGCGCCCGCTTGGCAGGGTGGGACCTGACCGCCGACGACGACGCGGTTTGGGGGCTCGGCCTCGGATGCAACGGCGCGATCGAGGTCTTCATCGAGCCCGCGGAGAAGGCGGCCGAGGTGGCCGGCGCGCTGCGAGCTGCGCTCGAGGCGGAGCGGCCCATCAGCGTCGTGACGGTGGTCGAGTCGTCCTCGCCAGACGTCGAGCCGGGTCGAGGCTCGTCGTTCGCCCCGAGGGCACGACGGACGGCTCCCTCGGGAGCGCCGAGGCGGATGCCGAGGCCGTTCGGGCCGCGGAGATGCTGCTCCGGGAGGAACGCTCGGAGGTGCGCACCCTCGTCGAGGGCGTCCGCGCGTTCGTCGAGGTCCTCGACCCACCGCTCCGGCTCCTCGTGTGCGGCGCGGGGCACGATGCGATCCCGCTCGTCCGTGCGGCCTCGGTCCTCGGGTGGAACGTCACGGTGGCAGACGATCGCCCCGCGTTCCTGACGGCCGACCGGTTCCCCGAGGCGAGCGGGTTCGTCTCGGTCGACGACCCGGCCGACGCGGCCAAGGAGGCGGGGGTCGACGATCGCACGTTCGTGGTCGTGATGTCGCATCACTTCCTCCGCGACAAGGAGTACGTCCGATCGATGCTCGGCTCGCCGGCCGCCTACGTCGGCATGCTCGGTCCGGGGGCGAGGACGGAACGCCTGTTGATGGAGCTCCGCGACGAGGGCGTCGAGATCGGCGACGCCACCCGGCAGCGGATCCACGGGCCCGCGGGCCTGGACCTCGGGGGCGAAGGCCCGGAGGAGATCGCGCAGGCCATCGTGGCGGAGATCGTCGCCGTCAAGCGGCGACGCTCGGGTGGCTTCCTCCGCGACCGCTCCGGACCGATCCACGACCGGCCCAGGCCGGGAACGGAGGCTCGCCCCGGGTGATGCGGCGCCGGATCAGACGGTGCCGCTGAACGTGTCGCAGTCGTTCGGGTTCCCGCCCTCGTAGCCGGTCAGGAACCACCGCTGGCGTTGCTGCGACGAACCGTGCGTCCACGCCTCCCGATTCACCTGACCCTGCGTCTGTTGCTGGATGCGGTCGTCGCCGACGGCCGCGGCGGCATCCAAGGCCTGGGTGATCTCGTCGTCACCGAGGGACGCCAGGAACCGCGTATCCACCGCGTTCGCGGCCCAGACCCCTGCGTAGCAGTCGGCCTGGAGCTCGGTGCGGACGGCCGCGCTCTGCGGGCCTTCCTGGTCCCCGCCGATCCGATCGAGCACGCCGAGCAGGTCCTGCACGTGATGCCCGTATTCGTGCGCGAGGACGTAGGCCTCGGCGAACGGACCGCCTTCCGCGCCGAAGCGGGCCTGCAGCTCCTGGAAGAACCCGAGGTCGACGTAGATCTTCTTATCGGCGGGGCAGTAGAAGGGGCCGACGTCCGCGGTGGCCGCCCCGCACCCGGTGCCCGTGGAGTCGGAGAAGAACACCGTCACGGAGGGCGTGTATCCCTCGACCGCACCCCCCCAGTACGCCTGGATGCTGTTCACGGTGCCGATCAGGCGGCAGTCACGGCTCTGCTCCGCATCCTCGCCGGTCTTGCACTCCTCGATGACCTCGCCCTGTTGTTGCTGCCCTCCCACGACCACGCCCTCGAGCGACTGCAGCGCGCTCAGATCGATGTCGCCTCCGAGCAGGGTGATCAGGAGGACGACGATGACGCCAACGACGCCGGCGCCGCCGCCGACCGCCATGCCGCGGCCGCCGCGCATCCCGCGCATGCCACGACGGTCCTCGACCTGCGTGGGATCGAGCTTCGCACCCTTCCGGAAGTCCACAGCGGCCTGATACCCGGATGCATTGCGCGGGAAACGGGAAGGCCTTACCGGCGGTTCTGGAGCGAGAACAACCAGACAGACGGTCAGGAGACGACCCACGGACTACGCTTCCCGCCGATGCTGATCGAAGACTCGTTCACCGTGCGCACACCGGTCGATCGGCTCTGGGCGGTGCTGCAGGACGTGGAGGCGATCGCGCCGTGCATGCCCGGCGCGGAGCTGACCGAGGCCGTCGATGAGCGGACGTGGAAGGGCAAAGTGCATGTGCGCTTCGGTCCGATCCAGATGTCCTTCACCGGCACGGTGGTGGTGGAAGAGCAGGACGACGAGGCACATCGCGCCAGGCTGTCCGCAAAGGGGACGGAGCAGCGAGGCAAGGGCGCCGCAACGGCGAAGGTCGAGTCGTGGCTGGAACCCGCCGGCGATGATGGCACGACGGTCCACATCCGCACCGACCTGACGATCACGGGGGCGGCGGCGCAGCTCTCACGTGGCCTCCTCCCGGAAGTCTCGAAGCTGCTCACCAAGCAGTTCGCGGAGTGCCTCGAGGCGAAGCTGCAGGAGGAACCGCAGGGAGAGATCGCCGCGGTGGTCGACGCCGAGACCGAACCGATCTCCTCGGCGACCCCGCGAGCCGTCGGTGGGTTCGGCCTCGGCCTCCGCGCCCTCTGGGCAGCGATCCGACGGCTTGTGGGGCGGCTCTTCGGCGGTCGACCGAACCCGTGATCTCGGGGATCGTGCTGGCGGCCGGGTCGGCGCGACGGTTCGGATCCACCAAGCAGCTCGTGGCCTTCCGAGGGCGACCGCTCGCCCAGCACGCGGTCGACGCGCTCTCGTCGGCCGGGATCGACGAGATCGTGGTCGTCACCGGCCATGACGCCGAACGTGTCGAGGAGGTACTGGCGGTTCCCCCACAGGGCCGCTTCGTACGGAACACCGATCACGCGACCGGCCAGTCGTCGTCGCTCGCCGCCGGCCTGCACGATCTCGCCGATGAGAGCGAGGCGGCGGTGGTCCTGCTCGCCGACCAACCGGGTGTCACCGATGCGGAGGTGCGCGCGTTGGTCGACGCGTTCGAGCGGTCGCGGAGCCGCATCGTCCGACTCGCGTACACGGACGGTCCCGGGCCGGCGCTGCTATCTCGGGAGGTCTACGCCGAGGCCGGCCACCTGCACGGTGACATCGGCGCTCGCGCGATCATGGCCTCCCATCCGGATTGGGTCGAAGAGGTCGCGGTCCCCTTCCCGGCCCCCGCTGACATCGATCGACCGGAGGACCTGCCGGGCTCGTGATCAGCCTCGGCGGAGGCGAACCATCGTTCGCTCGTTGGGCTGTTCGAAGCCGAACCGCGCATAGAGGCTGTGCGCATCGCGCGTGTTGAGGAACCAGGCGAGGTCGCGGTGCGCCGGATGCTCCACGGCCTCTCGGACCAGCTCCACGCCGAGCCCGTGCCCTCGATGGTCCTCGAGGACGAAGACGTCCCCGAGCCACGCCATGCTCGTACCGTCCGACACCACGCGTGCGAACCCCACCTGCTCCCGACCGTGATAGGCGCCGATCACCCTCGCCGACTCCCGCACGAGCCGCTCGATCGTGGCCCGATCGCGACCGGGCACCCAATAGGCCTCCTCCGCCAGGTAGCGGTGCACCACGTCGACGTCGATGCGGGCGCGGTCGTCGTCGAGCTCGTAGCCATCCGGAAGCTCGCGACGCATCAGCAGTTGCTGCCCAACCGCCGATGCTCGAGCGCGGGGAGCACCCGACGGACGCGTCGGAGCTCCGCGACGTCCAGATCGGCGAACCAGACGCCGGTCCCCTCCTCCGGCGCCTCGACCAGGACGTCACCCCACGGGCCGACGATCATCGACCGACCGTAGGACCGCCGTGGCTCCTCCGGCGAGCCGAACTCGCCCCACTGCGCCGCGGCCGCCACGAAGCACTGGTTCTCGATCGCCCGCGCTCGCAGGAGGACCTCCCAGTGCGCGACACCGGTCTGCTGCTGGAACTGCGCGGGGACCACGAAGAGCTCCGCGCCGAGCGTCATCAGACCGCGGTAGAGCTCGGGGAAGCGGAGGTCGTAGCAGATCGACAGACCGATCCGCAGGTCCTCCATCGCGTGGGTCACGAGCTCGGTTCCCGCTCGATACGTGGCGGATTCCCGGAATGGGGGCTGCCCCTCGAGGTCCACGTCGAAGAGATGGATCTTCCGGTAGCGCGCGACGAGCTCGCCCGACGGGTCGACGAGCGGAGAGGTATTGAAGAGGTGATCCCCGTCCCGCTCCGGGACGCTCCCTCCGGCGATCCACAGCTGCCCTCGAGCAGCCGCCTTGCCCAGCATCTCGACCGAGGGGCCACCCGGAACCGGCTCTGCGACCTCCGGGAGACGACCGTGGGGTCCGAGGTACGGGAAGAGCTCCGGGAGGATCGCGAGGTCGGCGCCGCCGTCGGCCGCCTCGTCCAGCAACCGTTCCGCCTCCGTCAGGTTGGCCCCGACATCGGTTCCGGACCGCATCTGACAGACCGCGAGCCGCATGGCGGCAGTCTACGAGGGCTCCTTCTCGGTCCAGCTCTCGCTCTCCTCGATCTCCGCAGCCGCGCGCACGAGGTCGGCGCGGCTCCGCACACCCAGCTTCCGCTGGATGTTCGCGCGATGCGATTCGACGGTCCGAGGCGACAGGTAGAGGAGCGTGGCGATCTCGGGATTGGTGTGTCCGATCGCGAGGAGCGAGAGGACCTCGCGCTCACGCTCCGTGAGCGTTGCGGCAGGGTCCGCGTGCGTGGCGGCCCGCGAGCCGTGTCCGGCGAGGAGCACGCCCAGCGCGGGTTGCACGTAGGACTCCCCCCTGAGGATCCGCGAGATCGCATCGGTGAGCTCCGCTGCAGCGGCCCCCTTGAGCATGTAGCCCTTCGCCCCCGCCTCGAGCGCTCGCCGAACGTTCGCCGGGCTGCCGATCATGGACAGCACGAGGATCAGTGCGCTCGGGAACCGATCGACGAAGGCCTCGACGACGGAGGTTCCGCGTATCCCTTCCATCGACAGGTCGGTGACGATCACATCGGGGTCGCGGTCGAACACGAGGGCGACGGCATCCTCGGCGGAAGACGCTTCGGCCACGACGGTGACGTCGGCCTGCGCCTCCAGCAGCATCCGGATGCCGGCCCGGACCACCGCGTGGTCGTCGACGAGGAGCACGGTCGGGGCGCCCTCCTCCGTTCGCTGTGAACCCCGTTCTTCCACCCGGCCCCCTCGGCCGCACGGACTCGACCGCCGTCCGTGACCTACGCCGTTTCGGGTACGAGCATATGCTCGCGCATCGGTCGCGAGAAGTCGTATCCCCGGATGGGTTCGGAAGCAACGCTTCTTGAACGGCGGTTCAAGGATGGGCATCTCCGGGAGAGGCTGCACCGAAAGGGAACTCAGCGTCCAGCTTCGGCGAGCGCCGTGCGGATCACGTCCAGCACACCAGGGTCCTCCAGGCCGGAGAGATCTCCGGGGTCCTCGCCGAGGGCCGCCGCCCGGATCGTCCGCCGGACGATCTTCGCGCTGCGCGTCTTCGGGAGCTCCGGGACGAAGACGACCTTGGAGGGCAGGAACGATCTGCCGAGATGGTCCGCCACCACGTTCCTGAGGGCTCTCGCGAGGCCGGCATCGGCCTCCTCACCGGGCCTGACCACCACGAAGCACCAGATCGCCTCGCCCTTGAGTGGATGTGGCACGCCGATCGCGGCGGACTCCGCCACCGCCGGGTGCGAAGCGAGCGCGCTCTCCACCTCGGCCGGTCCGAGACGCTTCCCGGCGACGGACAGGGTGTCGTCCGAGCGCCCGTGGAGGAACCAGAATCCGTCCTCGTCACGCGTGGCCCAGTCGCCGTGGAGCCAGACCCCCGGGAAGCGACGCCAGTACGTGTCGAGGTACCGCTCCGGGTCTCCCCAGATCCCTCGCGTCATCGCGGGCCAGGGTTGGCGGCACACGAGCTCCCCGACTTCGCCGGCCGCGACCGGGAGGCCGGTCGGATCGACGATGTCGATGTCCATCCCGAGCGCGGGGCCTCGGAGCGTGCACGGCTTCAGGTCGGTGATCGGCAGCGGCGAGAGGAAGCAGGCCCCCACCTCCGTCCCACCGCTCAGGTTGATGATCGGCAGACGCGAGCCGCCGACCTCTCGATGCAACCAGAGGTACGGGTCGGGGTTCCACGGCTCGCCCGTCGACGCGAGGACCCGCAGCGAGGACAGATCGTGACGACGGACGTGCTCCGTCCCCGACGGGATGATCGCGCGGATCAACGTCGGCGAGACGCCCAGGGCCGTGATGCGGTGCCGCTCGACCAGCGACCAGAGTCGGTCGGGCGCCGGATGCGTGGGAGCGCCGTCGTAGAGGAACACGGTCGAGCCGAGCGCGAGCGCGCCGACTATCTCCCACGGCCCCATGATCCAGCCGAGATCGGTGACCCAGTGGAGCGTCTCGCCCGGATGCAGGTCCGCCTGGTAGGCCACCTCCGACGCGATCTTCACGAGGAAACCGCCGTGGACGTGCAGCACCCCTTTCGGTCGCCCCGTGGTGCCGCTCGTGTAGCCGATGAATAGCGGGTGCTCGCTCTCCAACGCCTCGGCCGCGAGCGGTTCGCCCGGGACCGCCGCGATCACGGTCGACCAGTCGCGCTCCCCCGCCGCGGCGCCCTCGCCCGCGTGTCGCAGGACGATCGTCTCCCTGACCGATGGCACGCGGGCGAGGGCCCCGCGCACCGCCTCGAGCATCGGAACGGAACGACCCTTCCGCGGGAACGCGTCGGCGGTCAGCAGCACCGACACGCCGGCGTCCTCCAGTCGGACCGCGACCGCATCCGGACCGAACCCACTGAAGATCGGCACCCAGATCGCCCCGATCTTGGAGCAGGCCATCACGGCGGCGACGGTCTCCGGGATCATCGGCAGGAAGATCCCGACGACGTCCTTCGACCCGACGCCGAGATCGAGGAGCGCTCGGGCGAGCCGATCGGTCTCGCGGCGCAGGTCGGCGTAGGTCCACGAACGCGTGTCGCCGCCCTCGCCCTCCCACACCACGGCGGGCGCGTCCGGGGTCGCGACGGACCATCGGTCCACGCATTGATGCGCGAGGTTGAGCCGCCCGCCGGCGAACCACGTCGCCCATTCCACGCCGCGGGACGTGTCGAGGACCTGCTCGTACGGCTCCAGGAACTCGATCTCGAGATCCCGGACCACCGCGTCCCAGAACCACGAGACGTCCTCGACGGAGCGCCGGACGAGCTCGTCGTAGGTGGTGATCCCGTGGGCGCGCATGAACCGCGTGACGTTGGCCCGCTCGATGTACTCGGGCGTCGGCGACCAGATGATGTCGCTCACGCGATTACCCCGCAGGGATAGTTGTTCAGGAGGCCGCTCGATGATCGGCGAAGCTCTGGCTCGGCGGTCTCGCGCGATAGATCAACAGCCCGATGAGGATGCCCGCCACCGCCCCCATCGCGGTCCAGATCGCAACCGCTGCGAGAGGATCGGTCACACCGAAGAGCGAGCTGCAGCCGCACGGCATCGGGGCGCCTCCGAGCGTCTGCTCCGGACCACAATCGCAAACGTCGACGAGCAGACCGAGAAGGAATCCGACCGCCACACCGGACAGGGTGGCGAGGACCAGAGCCGTGCGTCGTGCCACAGCTCCCATCGTATCCCCGGGTACCCGCCACGCGTTGGGGAGCTATCCCCATCCACGATGTGCGGAGCGGCCGGTCTCTCCGAGGTGCGGACCACCCAACCCTTCGATATACATGAGGCCATGGGGCTCCGAGTAGGTGTGGCCGGGGTGGGCTGGTCCGGCTTCTCCCCGGCGACTCGGGGGGTGTCGTACAAGGAGCTGATGTTCGAGGCAGCCACGGGCGCCTACAACGATGCCGGCCTCGACCCTCGCAGCGAGATCGACTCCTTCGTGTGCTGCTCCGAGGACATCGAGGAGGGCACGAGCATCTTCGACGAGTACGTGCCCGACCAGCTCGGCGCGGTGCAACGGCCGGTCCAGACTGTCGCGTCCGACGGCCTGTTCGGCGTGGCCACGGCGGTGATGCTCGATCCGCAGCGGCGTGGCCGTCCACGGTGGCCGTCGAGTCGCACTCGAAGGCCAGTGACGTCGTGTCCCTCGGCCGGATCGACCGGTTCGCGATGGACCCGGTCCTGAACCGGCCGCTCGGCGTGTCGGCGACGGCGCTCGCCGGCCTCGAGATGCGCCGCTGGTTGCACGTGACCGGCCGGTCCGAGGGCGAGTGCGCCGACGTCGCGGCCCGCAACCGTGCGAACGCCACGACGAACCGCCGAGCGTCGTATGCGGACGTGCGTGACCCCACGCCCGTGTTCGATCCACTCACCCGTGAGCAGATCGCGGAGCCCGCCGATGGATGCGTCGTGCTCGTGCTGGCGAACGAGGAACGGGCGCCTGCGAGCGGCGTCTTCATCGACGGCTTGGGGTGGAGCCAGGATGCCCCCTCGGTGGAGAGCCGGGAGTGGGACCGCGCCGCCGCCGCGGAACGCGCCGCCCGTGCCGCCTACGAGCGCGCCGGGATCGAGCCCGGCGACGTGGAGCTGGCCGAGGTCGACGACACGTTCGCGTACAAGCAGCTCCAGCACCTCGATGCGCTCGGCCTCGCCGGCCTCGCCGAGGACCGCGTCAACGTGAGCGGCGGAGCCCTCGGCGAAGGGCACCTGCGAGAGGCGAACGGCCTGGCCCGCGCACTCGCAGTGATCGAGCGGCTCCGCGCGGGCGACGCCGGGGTCGGCGTGGCGCAATCCTGGCGCGGGGTTCCCTCCACGTCGGCGGCGGTCGCGGTGATGCGCCGATGAGCCCTCGCGTCGCCGTCGTCGGCGCCGGGATGTCTCGGTTCGTCCGCAGGGCGCAGGAGACCGGCAAGGAGCTCTCGTGGATCGCGACGCGGGAGGCGCTCGCCTCGTGCGAGCTGAAGCTCGATGACGTCGACGCCGTCTGCCTCACGAGCGCCCCCGACGCATTCGACGGCGTCCATCGAAAGGGTGACTATCTCGCCGACGGTGCCGGAGCCTGGGCCAAGCCGTACATGCGGACCTACGTCGGCGGTGGCAGCGGCGTCTTCACGGCGATCCAGGGCTGGTACACCGTCGCCTCCGGGCTCGCGGACGTGGTCGTGTGCGTGGCGGAGGAGAAGATGTCCTCCTGCCAGCCCCATCCGCAGGGCGCGTTCCTCACGATCTTCGACAACATCATCGAACGTCCGCTCGGCCCGAACCTGCTCTGGATCTTCGCGCTCGAGATGCAGCGGTACATGCAGGCCTACGGCTTGGACAAGCGCGACATCGCCCAGGTGGCCGTGAAGAACAAGCGCAACGCGGCCGACCACCCCGCCGCACTCCTCGGACAGGCCGACATCACGGTCGAAGACGTGCTGGCGAGCGAGACGCTCGCCTGGCCGGTCCAGCGCCTCGACGTGTCGCCGATCTCCGACGGCGCCGTGGCGATCGTGATGGCCTCGGAAGAGGCCGCGAAGCGGCTCACGGACCGCCCCGTCTGGGTGCAGGGCGTGGGCTGGAACCTCGACACCACCTACTGGACGAACCGGGACCTCGCGTACCCGGAGTACGTCGAGAACGCCGCGCGGATGGCCTACGGGATGGCCGGCGTGAACGAGCCCCGCAAGGAGATCCACGTGGCCGAGCCGTACGACCCGTTCGACTACAAGGAGCTCCACCACCTCGAAGGCCTGCTGCTCTTCGACCGCGGGAAGGCGCCCGAGGCCGCGGCCGACGGCGTGACCGCCCGGGACGGGGACCTGCCGTGCTGTCCCTCCGGCGGACTGCTCGGGGTCGGGAACCCGATCGCCGCGGCCGGGCTGATGAAGATCGCCGAGCTCTTCTGGCAGCTGCGGGGCGAGGCCGGGGCACGCCAGGTCCCAGGAACCCCGGAGCGCGGCGTCGCCCAGGCCTGGGGCGACCTGATGCAGGTCGGGACCGTGGTGGTGATGGGGAACGATGGCGGGCCGCTCGCCACGGCGTCGCAGTCGCCACCGTCCGCGCCCCGAGCCACGTCGCTGTCCGATCAGGAGTTCCGGTCGGCCACCGGCGCGGTCGAGCAACGACTGGACGCGCGCTACGAGTGGGACCCCGGCGAGGCGATCGGCGCGTTCCTGGACGGACTGCGCGATCAACGGATCCTCGCCACGACCTGCATCTCGTGCGGCCGGACGCTGGTGCCTCCCCGGAAGTTCTGCGAGCGCTGCTTCCGACCCACCGACGGTTGGACGGAGGTCCCGCAGACCGGCACCGTGGAGACCTTCTCGATCTGTCACGTCACGTGGGACATGCGACCCCTCGACGAACCCCAGATCCCTGCGGTGATCCGGCTCGATGGCACGAGCGAGGGAGGGTTCCTCCATCTCCTGGGCGAGGTCGCACCGGACGACGTCCATGCGGGGATGCAGGTGGAAGCGGTGTGGCGGCCCGCCGGTGAGCGGGTGGGATCGATCCTCGACATCGTGCATTTCCGGCCGCTCGAGCCCGAGATCCGTCGGGAGCTGGCGGCGGTGGTGGCCGCCGAAGAGCCGACGGGAGCCGTCCGATGAGTCCGACGAAGATCCCCGGCGAGCTCTCGGTCTCCTTCCGCTACACCCCGGGAGTGGGGAACACGGCGTTCTTCGAGGGCCTTCGGGACCGAGGGGTGTTCCTCGGATCACGGTGTGAGGACTGCGGCGTGTCGTATCTGCCCGCCCGGATCTTCTGCGAGCGATGCCTCGCCGAGCTCGAGCCGGCGCTCGAGTGCGGGCCCGAGGGAGAGCTGGTCTCGTGGACCCTCGTCCGCGTGGACGTCGACGATCAGCCGCTCGACCGTCCGGTCACCTACGGGCTCGTGCGACTCGACGGGGCGGACACCGTGCTGCTCCACCGGTTGTTGGACGTGGACGGCGAACCAACGATCGGCGCGCGGATGCGCGCCGGTGCTCGCATCCCACCGCGAGGGCTCGATCCTCGACATCGAGGGATTCGCGCCGTCCGGCGACCGCTCAGCTCCTTAGGTCGAGGCGCGCCACTCGACCGCGACGACCTGCACCGGCTTCGCCAGGCCCTTCAGCATCTCCTCGCGCGGCTCCCCGGTGCGGACGCCCCCGATGCCCTCGATGGTCTCGACGCTCGCGAGCACCTCGCCGCCCTGCGCGAGCGCAGCGATCCTCGCGGCGGCATGCACGCCGGCGCCTTCGAAATCGCCCGCGGCTCGCGTGGCCTCGGCCGCGTGGATCCCGACGCGCACGCCCGGCGCGAACCCGTGGTCGCGACGGTGATCCGCGAGCGTCCGCTGGATCGCGATGGCGCACTCGAGCGCCGAGGGGGCATCCGGGAACGCCACGAAGAAGCCGTCGCCCGTGCGATGGACCTCCTCGCCGGCGCTCGCGGCGAAGCAGCGGCGCAGCGCATCGTCGTGCCAGCGGAGGAGGTCGTGCCAGGCCTCGTCCCCGATCGCCTCCACGAGGGCCGTCGAGCCCACGATGTCGGTGAACATGAACGTGCGCACCTCGCGCGAGCCGGGGTGGGTCGCGGGGCCGGCCGAGCAGAGCGTCCGTCCGGGCCACGTCTGGCGTCGCGCCGAGCCGTTCGAACGTGGCTCGGGCCGCCTCCAGTTCGAGCGCCGGCCGCCTCGGTCTCTCCCGACGCCTTCCGCGCTTCGGCGAGCAACACCGTGGAGATCGCCGCTTCGTACGGCGCGTCGATCTCGCGCCAGAGCCGCCGCGCATCGCGGGCTCGGGTGATGGCCTCCGATCGGATCGTCTCGGAGCAATGCGGCGATGCCGGAGGCGTGCGCCGCCGAGGCCCTGATCGCGGCCGTCCCGAACTCCTCGGCGATCGCCTCGAGCTCCGCGGCGGCCGCCTCGGCCGTCGGGAGATCGTCGAGCAGCTTCGCGATCTCGGTCTGCGCCGGGAGCAGCCTGGCTCTGGCGAGCTTGCGCCACGTGATCTCTTCGAGGCTCCCCTTGATCGAGGCCGCCGCGGCGTCGGTGCGCTCCCTGGCCACGAGGAGAAGAGCCGTGCCGGGCTGCGGCTCGGTGCCGAGCGCGCGCGCCTGTCCGAACGCCTCCTCCGCTCCCTCCAGGTCGCCCATCCGCAGCCGAACCTCGCCCAGCTCGTGGAACGCGCTCGCCGGCCGCGGCAGGATGGAAACGCTGCAGCTCTAGCGAGGCCGACTCGGCTTCCGAGGCCGCGTCGGTCCAGGCGCCGGTGAGCCGCAGGAACTCCGCCCGGTGGACACGGCAGATGCCCGGGAAGCCGGCGATGTCCTGGCGCTCGCACCACTGCTTCGACACGTCGGCCCATTCGCTCCCTCGCCGGTAGTCGGCGGTCTCGCGACAGACGGACATCACCGCACAGAACACCGCGCCGGTCGTGAACGGGCCCAGCTCGCCGCCGATCGCGACCCCCGCCGCCTGTTCCATCAGGCCGTACGCCTCATCGAGCCGCCCGGACGTCCCCAGCACTTCGGCACGGCTGATCGCGACCCACACGGGCAGGTCTGCGTCGTCGAGTCGCGATGCGATCTCCTTCGCGACATCGAGGTGCGCCAGGGCTCCTTCGATGTTCCCGCGGTCGAACTCGAGCTCTCGATGGGCGATCTCGAGGTACCCGTGCGCGACAGCCTCCTCCGCTCCTTCGAGGAGGTGCTCGGCGCGGTGCAACCAGGCCTGACCCACGGAGCCGGCCAGCCTCGCGCCGTACTCCCGCCGGAGGGTGAGCGCCATCATCGCGGCCATCGACCGGTTCCCGCGCTCGAGGTGGAGCGCGTACGCACGCTCGAACGCGGCGATCGACTCGTCCGAGTGCCCGATCCACCAGGAGGACTTCGCGAGCGCCTCCAGATCCTCGGGCTCGAGGCGCCCCTCGCGGTCCGCCTCCTGCAGCAACCGGTAGGCCTCCGGCCAGGCACGACGAGCGTACGCCTCGCGGCCTGCCTCCAGCGGATCGACGGTCACGACATCGCTCATCGCCGACATCCTCTCGCATGGGACCCCGTACCGGAAGTCGGTACTCTCGAACGGATGGAGTTCGAGCTCACTGCGGAGCAACAGCAGATCCGCGACCTCGTCCGGGAGTTCGCCACCCAGGAGATCGCGCCGGGCGCCGGCGAGCGGGACGAGCGCGAGGAGCTCCCCCTCGACATCGTGAAGAAGCTCGGCGAGCTGGGCATCTGCGGCGTTCCGATCCCCGAGGAGCACGGTGGCCTCGGAGCGGACGCCATCACCTGGGCCCTCGTGATCGAGGAGCTGGGTCGGGCGGACGCGAGCGTCGCGGTCACCGTCTCGGTCGCTTCCGGGCTCGCCGCAGGGATGATCGCCCGCTACGGGACGGCCGAGCAACGACAGCGGTGGCTCCCCCCGATCGCCGCGGGCGAGATGCTCGCGGGGTTCGGCTTGACGGAACCGGGGAGCGGGTCCGACGCCGCCGCGCTCCGGACGAAAGGACGGCTCGACGGCGGGAGCTGGGTGATCGACGGATCGAAGTCGTTCATCACGAACAGCGGGACCCCGATCACCGGGTTCGTGGTGGTGGCGTGCCGCACGGAAGGGGACGCCGGAGCGAACGGCGTCTCCACGGTCGTCGTGCCGGCCGATGCGCCCGGGTTCTCTGTCGGACCTCCCTACAAGAAGCTCGGCTGGCGATCGAGCGACACCCACGAGCTGTCCTTCGAAGGATGCCGGGTCCCGGAGGACCACCTCCTGGGCGAGCGCGGCAAGGGCCTCGCCCAATGCCTCGCGGCGCTGGACGACGGACGGATCTCGATCGCGGCGCTCTCGGTGGGTCTCGCGCAGGGATGCCTCGATGCCAGCCTGAGCTACGCGAGGGATCGTGAGGCGTTCGGGCGCCCGATCGGGAACTACGAGGCGATCGCGTTCAAGCTCGCCGACATGCGCGCCGCGATCGAGGCGGCGCGGCTCCTCACGTACCGGGCTGCGTGGCTGAAGGACCAGGGGCGGCCGTACACGACGGAGGCCGCGATCGCGAAGCTCCGGGCGAGCGAGACGGCGGTCGACGTCGCGCGCGAGGCGATCCAGGTGCACGGCGGGTACGGCTACACGGAGGAGTTCCCGGTCGCCCGTGCCTACCGCGACGCGAAGGTGCTCGAGATCGGCGAAGGCACGAGCGAGATCCTCCGCCTGGTGATCGCGCGGGACCTCGGGCTCCAGCCGCAGGTCTGAGGACGTGCCGAGCGGCCGCTACGCCGTGCGCGGACGGAGCGGTGACGTCGTCGGAACCGAGGACTTCCGCTGCGCCCCCGGCCCGATGGGGTGGCGGTACGTCTCCGAGATCGAGCGCGATGAGCCCACACCCCACCGGGAGACGGTCGACGTCGTGGTCGATGCCTCGTGGCGGATCGTTCGGACGAGGATCGAGACGGGATCGCACACGCTGCTCCTCGAGGCGCGCGGGGACGCACTCGAAGGGGTCCGCGACGGGAAGAAGGTGGAGATGGCGTGGGGACCGGAGATGCACCTCGACTACCTCTCGCCGGCCTTCAACGCGATCACGGCGCAACGATTGGAGGGAACGAGCGAGATCGACGTGCTCTACCTCGAGCCCGTCACGGTCGAGCCGGTCCCGATGCGCCAACGGTACGAGCTGATCCGACTCGAATCGGTCGAGACGCCGCCCGGCACCTTCCTCGCGGCTCGGTGGGGCTACACCGCGCTCACGACCGGTTGGACGAGCGATCTCTGGGTCGCGGACGACGTCGTCGTCCGCTACGACCGCGCGTTCGAGCTCATCTCGTACGAGCCGGGGGCGTCGGGACCATTCCCGACGCCCCCGTGACCCAACGGTTCTCAGCCGGTCTTCAGGGCTTCGACCTCGATCTCGAGGTCGACCTTCTTGCTGACGAGGAAGCCGCCGGTCTCGAGGACCATGTTCCAGTTCACGTTCCAGTCCTCGCGCTCGAGCGTCGTCTTGGCCGTCGCGGCCAGGACGGTCTTCCCGTAGGGGTTCGTCTCGGTCCCGAGGTACTCACCCGTGAGCGTCACCGGCCGGGTCACGTCGCGGATCGTGAGTTCCCCGTCGAGCTCGAACGTGGCTCCTCCGGTGTGCCGCACAGCGGTGCTCGCGAACGTCATCACGGGCCACTGCTCGACGTTCAGGAAGTCATCGCTCTTCAGGTGCTCGTCCCGCTGCTCCGTGTTGGTCTGGATGCTGGCGGTCTTGATCTCGACGTGGGCGGAGGACTCCTCCGGGTTCTCCGCGACGTCGATCCAGCCGGAGAAGTCCGTGAACCGACCCCGAACCCTCGTGAGGATGTGGCGGGCGACGAACTCCACGGCCGTGTGGGCGATGTCGAGCTCGTACTTGCCCGGGGGTGGCAACGGGAGGCCACCGATCTCCTTCGTCGCTTCTGCCATCGCAGAACACTCTCCCTTCGCACGGACGCCGGACGACGTCCCTCGGTCTGCTACCCCGAACCGTGGGAGGATACTCAGTATTCCTCAGCACCAAAGAAGAACTGAGCAGCTAAGATTGCGCCTATGGACACGGATCGCGCGGTCTGCGAGAGCTTCCAGCACGCGGCCCAGCTCGTCGGGCAACGCTGGGTGCCGCAGATCGTGTGGGTGCTCCTCGGCGGACCACGCCGCTACTCGGTCGTTCGCACGGCGATCCCGGAGATCTCCGACACGGTGCTGTCCGATCGGCTCCGGGATCTGGAGGCGGCGGGCATCCTGACACGATCGGTCACGCCCTCCACCCCCGTGCTGATCGAGTACGCCCTCACCGAGCAGGGGCGCGACCTCGCGAAGGTGATCGACGGCCTCGCGAAGTGGGCCGACCGCTGGTCGGCCGTCGACGCCTGACGAACGGACCCGTCAACCGGTCGCGGCATCGGCGACCTCGAGGACCTCGTCGACGATCGCGAAGCCTTCCTCGAGCTGCTCCTCGGTGATGCAGAGCGGCGGGTTCGTCATGATCCCGTTGAAGCGGATCATCGTGAACAGCCCTCGTTCGAGGAGACCCTTGTTCACGGCCTGCATGGTCTCGTTCACGACGTTGAACGGCGAGAGCGGCTCCATCGTGTCCCTGCTCTTGACGAGCTCGATGATCCCGAAGAGACCGATGTTGCGGACCCGGCCCACGCTGGGGTGCTTCGCCATCAGCTCCTCGTGATGCCGGCGCATCACGGGGTCGAGCCGCTTCGCGTTCCCGATCAGGTCGTCCTCCTCCAGCACCGCGATCGCCGCGATGGCAGCCGCGCACGAGAGCGGGTGGGAGTTGTACGTGAGTCCTCCGTAGAACACGTTCTCCTCGAAGTGGGCGGCGATCTCGGGCTTGATCGCGACCGCCCCGAGCGGCAGGTACGAGGAGGTGAGGCCCTTCGCGACCGTCATCAGGTCGGGCACGAGCCCGTAGTGATTCACCGCGAACCACTCGCCGGTCCGACCGAACCCGCACATGATCTCGTCGGCGATGAACAGGATGCCGTGACGATCGCAGAGCTCGCGAACCCCTTCCAGGTAGCCGTCGGGCGGGATCAGGATGCCGTTCGTGCCGGTGACGGTCTCGAGGATGAACGCCGCGATCGTCTGGGGTCCCTCGAGCTCGATCGTCTCCTCCAGGGTCGCGAGTGCCGTCGCCGCATCCTCGGTCCCGCGCGCCGTGCCACGGTAGGGATCGAGGACGTGCACGATCCCGGGCATCGGTGGGTTCTCGTTCGCCCATCGGCGGGGGTCGCCGGTCAGGTTGATCGTCGCGTAGGTGGCGCCGTGGTACGAGCGGTACCTGGCCAGGATCTTCTGTCGTCCGGTGAACGCCTTCGCGATCCGGATCGCGTTCTCGTTCGCCTCCGCGCCGCCGAGCGTGAAGAAGGTCTTCTCGAGGTCGCCCGGCCACAGGGTGGCGAGCTTCTCCCCGAGGCGGGCGCGGGTCTCGTACGCCATGAACGGTGAGATGTACGGGAGCTTCTCCGCCTGCCGCGCGATCGCGTCGGCGACGCGCTTGTCCCCGTGCCCGATGTTCACGCCCATCAGCTGGGAGTTGAAGTCGAGGTAGCGCGTGCCGTCGACGTCCCAGAAGTACACCCCTTCGGCTCGATCGACCGCGATCGGCGAAGCCTTCGACTGCGCCTGCCAGTCGTAGAGGGTGTACCGCTTCGACTTCTCGATGATCTCGGCGGCGGACATCGGCTGCTCTTCGAACATCGGCTCGTACTCCCTCGTGTCCGGGTGCGGCGCCATCATCGCAGACACCGGCGGGCGTCGGTGGGCCGCGATCAGCCCTTGACGACCTGACCGCCCTTCATCACGAAGGGCACGTCCTCGAGCACCGTCACGTCGTCGAGCGGATCGCCGTCGACCGCGATCAGATCGGCGAACAGGCCGGGCCGCAGGGACCCCACGCGATCGTCCCAACCCAGGAGCTCGGCCGCACCGAGGGTCGCGCTGCGGATCGCCTCCATCGGCGTCTGCCCGAACCGGACGTGGAAGGCGAGGTTCCTCGCGTTCATCCCGTGCGGATAGATCCCGGAGTCCGTCCCGAACGCGATCTTGACGCCCGCCTTGACGGCCTTGGCGAAGTTCTCGCGCTGCGCGTCGTTCGTCATCTCCGTCTTCTCGCATCACCTCGTCCGAGTACCCGAGGCGGGGGCCCTCCTGGATCATCCAGTCGCCGTCGAACATGTCGCAGACGAGGTACGTCCCTGCTCGAGCATCAGGTCGATCGTCTCGTCGTCGATGAGACAGCCGTGCTCGATCGAGCGGACGCCGGCGCGGATCGCCCGGTTCGCGCCCTCGGCGCCGTGGGCGTGGGCGGCGACGTGGGTCCCTCGGGCCGCGGCTTCCTCCACCGCCGCGCGGATCTCCTCCTCGGTCAGCTCGGGCTCGCCCGGGTTCGTCCCGGACGTGAGGACCGCGCCGGTCGCGATCACCTTGATGAAGTCGGCGCCCGCGTCGAAGATCCGCCTGACGTTCGCACGCACCTGCTCGGGGCCGGTGGACACGCCCATGCGGAGCTCGCTCGGCACCGGCACGTCGGGCGGGAGGCCGGTGATGTCGCCGCCCCCGCCGGGGCAGGTCACGTACGCGCCGGCGCACATCATCCGAGGTCCGGCGAGCCTGCCGTCCTCGATCGCATCACGGAGCGCGAGGTCCACGAACGCGTGGAACGTCCCCACGTCGCGGACGGTGGTGAAGCCACCGAGCAGCGTGGCACGGGCGTTCGTCACGCCCGTGAGGGCCTCCTGCGCGGAGGAGCGCGTCACGAGGTAGGCGTATCCCTGGCCGTCGTCCAGCTCCCCGATCAGATGGGCGTGACAATCGATCATGCCGGGCAGGACCGTCCGTCCGGAGAGGTCGATGGTCCGGCCCTGCGGGGCCGCACCCGCCTCGACCACGTCGCGGATGCGATCGCCGTCGAGCACGAGCGCCCGATCGGTGAGCACGTCGCCGGTCGTCACATCGAGCAGACGGCCGGCGAACACCACGAGCGGTTCGGCCGATGGCATCGGCGGAGCATACTCTCGGCCTCCCCCAGCCGGGGGATGCCTCGCGACCTTCGCCGGGTGTGCGGAGCGATCCGAGATGCCGATACCCGAAACATGGTACGGCGCAAGCACCATGCCTCGATCGTGATGGGGTCGGCCCTCGTGGTCCTCGCCTCGCTGTTCGGCGTCGTCAGCCTGCCCGCCGCCGCGGTCGAACCCACCTGGTTCGATCTGCCGGCGTCCGACTCCTTCCCGCAGGGACTCGCCGCGGGACCGGACGGGATGACCTGGGTGGCCAACCGCGCGGCCGCCGAGATCGCGCGGCTCGCTCCCGACGGATCGTCGTCGTCGATCCCCCTCGAGTCGGGCGTCGACCCCTTCGACATCGTCCGAGGGCCCGATGGGGCGATGTGGTTCACCGAGCAGAACGGGAACCGGATCGGGCGGCTCACGATGGACGGGGAGCTCTCCGAGTTCTACCTCCGCGACCAGGCGACGCCGATGGGCATCACGGTCGGCCCCGACGGCGCGATCTGGTTCGCGCAACGAGGCGTCAACGCGATCGGCCGCATCACCTCGGATGGGGAGCTCACCGAATGGGGCACGATCACGCCTCGGGGCGCGCCACTCAGCGTCACGACTGGATCCGACGGGGCGGTGTGGTTCACCCTGACCTCGGCCGACAGATCGGCCGGATCACACCCGACGGCACGATGGCGGAGTTCCCGCTCCCCGCGAACGCGAGCGGCCCGCGATGGATCACCACCGGCCCGGACGGCGCGCTCTGGTTCACGGCACGCGCGTCCAACACGATCGTGCGGATGACCACCGGAGGCGCCGTCACGACGTTCCCGGTCCCCACGCCGGGAGCCGGAGTGAGCGGGATCACGGCCGGGGCCGACGGCGCCCTCTGGTTCACCGAAGGCACCGCTGACGCCGTCGGTCGGATCGGCCTCGATGGCGCGATCACCGAGATCCCCCTCGGCGAAGGCGCCTCCCCGACCGGCATCGCCACCGGGCCAGACGGCGCGATCTGGTTCAGCGCCCAGGGCACGAACCGCGTGGGACGGCTCGAGCTCTCGGGCCCCGTCGACGAGACCGCTCCGACGGTCACGATCGTGTCGCCGGCACACGGCTCGGTGCTGACCGAAGGCGAGGGCCTGGTCGCCGACTACTTCTGCACGGACGAGGCAGGCGGCTCGGGTGTGGTCTCCTGCCACGGACCGGTCGCGGACGGCGCGATCGTGCCGAACGACCCGGGCTCGCATGCGTTCACCGTCACCGGCACGGACGCGGAGGGGAACGTCGGGTCCGCGACCCACACGTACGTGGTGTTCGAGGACATCGGCGGGCCGATCACGAACCAGTCGGTGTTCGCGGCAGGGCGCGTGATCCGATCATCCTCGAGCTGGGAGAACACCCGCAGGGATCCGTGTTCGCGAACGGGTACCCGCTGGTGCGCGCGGTGGACTGCGCGACCGGTGAGGCGGTCGGTGCCGATCAGGCGGCGTCGGTCCAGGCGAACCTGTCCAACAACGGCCGCTTGATGCTCCTGTGGCGAACGGGCTCCGGCTGGGGCGGCACGTGCCGCTCGCTCGTGGTCCGTTTCGGGCTCGACGGCTGGTCGGACGCCGACGCCGTGTTCACCGTGCGGTTCGCCTGAAGCCGCGCGTCAGCTGCGCGACGCGAGCTGCTCGTCGATCAGGGCCCTGAGCTCATCCCGCCCGAACGGCCGGGAATGCCCCGCGCAGACGAGCTCGACCGGTAGCGCCGAGAGCCGTTCGAGCGACGCCACGAACGCCGCCTCGTCTTCGGCGTGCAGAGGGTCGTCGAGAGCCGCGGTGTCGCCCGTGAACAGCAGACCGGCCTCGCCGTCCCAGAGCGCGATCGAGCCCGCGGTGTGCCCCGGGACGTGGAGAACCTCGAAGGCGCGGTCCCCCAGGTCCACGACGTCGCCGTCCGCCAGGACGCGCGTCGGCTCCGCCGGCGACGTGCGCCAGCCGGAGAGGTCGAAGGTCGGACTGGGCAGAGCCGTGATCACGACCTCGGGCGGCTCGTAGCCGTACCAGCGGATCTCGTCCTCCAGACCGGGTCGGTAGTCCCGCCGGAGGAGGGCGAGACCCTCGGGCGCGCGCAGGCCCTCGGCGTCAGCCGCGTGACACCAGCGCTCCTCGAACGCGTGCATCCCCCCGATGTGGTCGAAGTGGTCGTGGGTGGCGACCGCCACGATCGGCCGGCCTTCGACCAGCGGGGCGAGCTCCCCGGGAGATCGCCGATCCCGTTGCCCGTGTCGACCACGAGGTCGCGATCGCGTCCCCGCACGTGCCAGACGTTCGATTCGAAGAAGACGTCGAGGTGATCCTCTACGAGCAGCGTGATCTCCTCGGTCACCCGTTCCGTTCGGAACCACCGCTCGGCGACGGGGAGGTCGGTCACGTGCGATCGGTGAAGAACACCGAGGGGGCTTCCGGGCGGAGACAGTGGACGGAGGTCATCGACGCGTTGTAGGAGCCGACGTTGGGGATCGCCACGATGTCGCCCTCCTCCACCTGCGGCATGGGATGGTCCTCGGCGAGCAGGTCGTTCCCCTCGTTGATATGCCCCGCCACGGTGACGCGCGCCACGGGCCCGGCGTCGGCCGCGCGACACAGGATCGGGTGGTAGGGATCCGATACACGAAGTGCTCGTTGATCACGTTCCAACCGGTATCCAGCCCGATGAAGGTGGTGCCGTCGCGATCTTCGACGCTCACGACCTCCGCGAGATGGACGGCGCACTGCTTCGCCAGGAACTCGCCGGGCTCGGTCCCGACGACCACGTCGAGCGGGCCGAGGTGCCGAGCGAGGACGGCCGCCCATGCCTCGAGGTCGAGCGGTTCGTCACCGGGGCGGAACGGCACGCCGAGCCCGCCGCCGGTATTGACCTCCACGATCGGACATCCCGCTTCCATCAGGCTCCGGGTGGCGTCGGCCACACGCCGCATCGTCTCGTCGACGACCTGGAGCGCGTCCGTGAGGTAGAGATAGCCGGCGTGCACGTGCACCGTGTCGATCGTGAGGTCGTGGCGTCGCGCGATGTCGAGGGCCTCCCCGAGCCGTTCGGGGTAGATCCCGAACTTCGTCGGTCGGTCGCCCGCGTACGTCTGGCCTCCGCCCGGGTAGGCGGCCCCGATCCGCGGGTTGATCCGGATGCCGACCGTCGAGCCCGGCGCCCGCGTCCCCACGCGATCCAGCTGCGTGAGGAGGTCGACGTTCAGATGGACCCCCGCCGCGAGCACCGCGTCGAGGTCTCGGGCGGACAGGTTCGTCCCCGTGTAGCTGATCTCCTCCTGCATCCACCCGTGATCGAGCGCCCACCTGATCTCCATGGGCGAGCAGACGTCCATCCCGACGCTCTCCTGGGAACCCGGCGCGCCGAGGGCGCGGAGGAACGCGAGGAAGGCCGGCTCGCGCTGCGCCTTCAGCGCGAGCCGGACCCGGTGGCGGAGACCGACGGCGCCGAGCGCGCGTTGGAGGCCTCGTGCTTGCTCCTCCACCCGGACGAGATCGTGGACGTAGAGCGGGGTTCCGTGCTCGCGCGCGATCGATTCGGCGTCGCGGCCGGCGATCGAGAGTCGGCCGGCCCGGACGTCGAGCCCGGGCCGGTCCCACCACGTCAGTTGGGAGGTCGTTCGCGCCATGCGGGCGCCAAGGCTACCCGCAGGTGCGACGTCCTACCCGGTCAGGCGGTCGCGGCCGCCGACATCTCCGCGGGCTCTTCCAGACCGGCTTCTCGCCGAGCGACCAACAGGACCGATGCCACGGTGGCGATGATGCCGCTCGCCAACGACATCCCCAGTCCGATGGCGACGGTCGCCTCGAACGGCGTCGTCCCCTCGGCGCCCGGCAAGAGCGGGTTCGGACCGATCGCCTCGGCCACGCGGGTGAACCCGATCGCAGAACAGACCAGGAGGACCATGCTCGCGATCACCATCAAGAGTGCGACGATGCGCCGGATCGCCGGGTCCGTCAGCAGGATGTAGGCAGAGCCGAACAGCAGCGCGCCGATCCCGGCGGCGAACGCGATGGCGCCCGTCCCGTCCCAGGTGCCGTCCAGGTAGATGGTCACGACGCCACCCTCCACCGGGTAGGAGTAGCTGAACCACTTGGCGTAGACGCCGATGAAGCCGGTCAATCCCGCCACGGCGGTCACGACCGCCAGGAAGTTGATGCGTTCGGAGCGCATGGACGATCCTCCTCGTCGGATGTCCCGGCTATCGGCACGGGATAGGCCGATTCTTGACCGTGGATCCGGCCGGTTCAACGACCCGCGACCGACCGGAGCCGGATGCGATGGGAGATCCACGGCATGGGTCCGTGGGCGATATCGATCGGAACGTGCGTGGAGGTGAGGGGATTTGAACCCCTGGCCTCTGCCGTGCGAAGGCAGCGCTCTACCGGGCTGAGCTACACCCCCGGGACGTCGGGCAGCGTAACAGAGGTCCCTCAGGCGTCCGGTTGCGACCGGTCGCGTCCGAGCTGGTCGGCGTGTCGGTCGAGCGCGTCGCGGAGGTCCTTCTGGACCACGGAGATCGACAGGTCACCCCGGGTCTTCTCGATCAAGGAGCGGGAGACGTCCGTCGCGCGTCGGAGGTTCATCGTGATCGCGTCCGGGTAGTCCATCGCCACGAGGACGCCGAACATCTCCTCCATCGCGGCCAGCAGTTCCTCGGCCTGCGCCACGCGACCTTCACGGAGCAGATCGAGGAGTCGTCGCCGCCCCTCGCCGATCGCGTCGGACATCCCGCCGAGATAGGCCGCATCCTCGACGTCGAGGTCGGTCGGCCCCGGCAGGTCGTCGCCCGTCACCAGCGCCATCGTGAGGTTCGCCTCGGCGTACTCCTTCTGGGCGTCCTGCAGGTAGCCGGCATGGCGGATGTCGGCGTGGTCTTGCACGGCGGCCAGCCCTTCGTCCAGCGACGCGCGAGACTCGGCGATCAGAGCCTTCGCGGTGTCGAACTCCAGTCGGTGGATCGCACGGATCGCGTTCGCGCTCGCGCGGATCGAGCGACGCGCGGCGGGCAACGCCTGCTCACGGGCGGCGTTCTTGGCGTCCAGACGTGCGTGGATGGAACGCGCCAGGTCGGAGAGATCCACTCAGCCGGCGGAGGCTGGTCGGACCACGACGTGCACCCGGTCGCTCTCCGCGAGGCCTTCGAGACCGTTGAACCGTTCGTGCGCATGCCCGTTCCGACCCTCGATCACGTAGCGAGCAGCGAAGGCGGCCGCGTGGTCGCCGGGATCCGGGCATTGCGGACGGCCTCCCGCGGATTCCGCCTGAGAGCGGTGCTTCATCGAGATCAGCATCCAGATGTAGGCGCCCAGGAAGATCGCGAGGGCCAGCGTGACGTTCCAGACGACGCGGAGCGGAGGGACCAGCCCGATCAGGAAGGAGATGCCGATGGCCTCGATCAGGAAGACGAGGACGCGGCGGCGGCGGTCACGGACGCGAGCCTTGCGGCGTTCGGCGTCACCGACGAAGCGAGCCCCCTTCCGGGGAGTCACGATCCAACGTCCGGTGGTGCCGTTCACTTCGGCGTGTGCCAAGAACTCCATCCTACGTTCGAAATCCTCGACCGACGCCGACATGGAGCGTCGTCGTGATGTGAGTGGGAGCAGGAATGCGGCCCACATGATGCCGAGTGCCGCGAGGAGCAGCCAATCCAATGCGCCCAGCCTCCGCCTCTGTCGTTCCCGGTCCGACACAACATCTAGGCTGGGAAGGGACCGTAGCACCACATATAGGGGTCCTCAATCACATCGATGTGATCCGAAGAACTTTTTCACAAGCGCTTGGGGGTGGGCGTGTGGCTGCCGGAAAGGTTCAGGAAGGACCTGGCCCTGGGCGCGCTCACCTCACGACGATGTGTCAAGCGGTTACCGACGAAGTCCTAGGAGGGAGTCGTGAACCTCTTGACACCTCTCGGCGAGAGAGGCTGGGCCACGTCCCGGGGATCAGCTCGGGGCTGCGTAGTCGCCGGACTTGCCTCCGGACTTCGTCAGCAGACGCAGGCCGTCGATCCGGGCCGCCCGGTCGTAGGCCTTCGCCGTGTCGTACAGGCTGAGGGCGGCCACGGCCGCCGCCGTGAGGGACTCCATCTCCACACCGGTGCGATCGCGCGCCCGCACCCGCGTCCACACCCGGATCGTGCCGCTCGCCTCGTCGGGCTCCACCCGCACCTCTGCGCCGGTCACCGCGATCGGATGACAGAAGGGCAGGAGGTCGGGGGTTCGCTTGACGCCCATGAGTCCCGCGATCCGCGCTGCTTCGATCGGATCGCCCTTCGGCGTCCCCGCCACGAGCTGGACGCAGGCCTCCGGAGTCATCGTGACCACGCACTCGGCCTCGGCTTCGCGGTCGGTGATCTCCTTCGCGCCGACCTCGACCATCCGGGCCGACAGCTCCGCTTGGAGTCGCCCGCGCTCGAAGCCCTCTCCGCCGATCACCTCAGTCCTCCGAGGACCGGAACAACATGACCTTCACGGTCGACCCGGCGGATGCGAGGTCGGCGCCCACGGGGATCATCGCCAGCCCGTTCGCGCGAGCGACGGTCGAGATCAGATTCGACCCCCGTGCGCCCGTCGGCGTGGCCGACCAGCCGCCCTGCGTGCGGCGAACCTCGACCCGCGCGTACTGGAGCTTCCCGCGCGGGCCCCGGATGTCCTCGGTCAGCGTGGCCGTGACCTCGGGGCGGAACAGGTGCGACCGACCCATCATCTTGAGGATCGCCGGTCGGAGGAAGACCTCGAGGCTCACGAACACGCTGACCGGGTTGCCCGGCAGCCCGAAATACGGCTTGCCCTCGACGTGGCCGAACCCCTGCGGCATCCCGGGTTGCATGGCCACCTTGTAGAAGTCCACGTCCCCTCGTCGGAAGAAGGCTGCCTTCACCACATCGCGCTCCCCCACGGACACACCGCCCGACGACACGAACGCGTCGGCCTGGATCTCGAAGCTGAAGATCGTCTCGCGGAGCGACTCGACGTCATCGGGCACGATCCCCGCCATCACCGGCATCGCCCCCATCTCCCGGAGGGCGCCGAAGATCAGCGCCGAGTTGGCGTCCCGCACCTGCCCGAACGCCGGCGTCTCCGTCGGCGACACCAGCTCGTCGCCGGTGGACAGCACCACGACCCGAGGCCGCGGGTGCACGAGGGGGGTCGGGTGTCCGGCGATCGCGAGCAGTCCGAGCTCGGGAGCGCCGAGGCGCTTGCCGGCGGGCACGAGGACGTCGCCCTCGCGGACGTCCTCCCCGTGCGGACGCACGTGCGTGCCGGCCGCCGGGCCGTCGAGCAACCGGACCAGCTGGTCCCCGTCGACCGTCGCGTTCTCGATCGGCACGACGACGTCGGCGCCCCCGGGGATCGGCGCGCCCGTGGCGATGTGCATCGCCTCGCCGGCGCCCACGGTCCCCTCGGGCTCGTGGCCGATCAGCGCGCGGCCGACGATCTTCAGCTCGGCCGGTTGCGAAGGTGTGGCATCGGCGATGTCGGACGCTCGGACCGCGAACCCGTCCATCGCGGAGGACGCGAACTCGGGGAGATCGAGCGTGGCGACGACGTCCTCGGCCACCACGCAGCCGTACGCGTCCGTGAGCGGCAGACGCAGCGGGGCGAGCGGGTGGATGGCGCCGAGCACCCGCTCCCGAGCCTCCTCGACGGAGAGCAGGCCCTCGGGCGCGTCGTGATCGTGGGGCTGGGCCGCCATCGCGGTCAGTGTAGGCGTGGCGCAGCGGAGGCGAGGCCCGGTGTGCGACTCAGCCGAGCTTCTCGCGCCGCGCGAGCTCCGCGAGATAGGCCTTGAACTGCGCGCCGATGTCGTCGCGATCGAGGGCGAGCTCGACCGTCGCCCGCAGGTAGTCGAGCTTGTTCCCCACGTCGAACCGGCCCTCGAACGTCAACGCGTACACCGCCTGCTCCTGGGCGAGCAGGTTGATCGCGTCGGTGATCTGGATCTCGCCGCCGTGACCCGGAGGGGTCTCGCGGAGCGCGTCGAAGATCTCCGGCGTGAACACGTAGCGGCCGATCGCGGCGAGGGTGGACGGGGACCGCTCCGGCGCCGGCTTCTCGATGATGGAGACGATCCGCACGAGGTCCTCCTCCACGGGCTCCGGTTCGATCATGCCGTAGAGCGACGCCTCGTCGCGCCCCACCTCGATCGCTGCCAGCACGCTCCGGCCGTAGCGTTCGTGCACCTTCAGCATCCGGTCGAGGAGGGGTGTCTTGGGCCGGACGAGATCGTCGGGCAGCATCACGACGAACGGCTTGTCGCCGACGTGCGTCTCGGCGCAGGCGATCGCGTGGCCGAGACCGAGCGGGTCCCGCTGCCGGGTGTAGTAGATCGTCGCCAGCTCCGCGATCGCGCGCACCTGCTTGAGCTCGTCGAACTTGCCTTTCGCTTCGAGGAAGTGCTCCAGCTCGGCCGACCGGTCGAAGTGATCCTCGATCGATCGCTTCCCGCGACCGGTCACCATCAGGATGTCGGTGATCCCGGCCCGCACGGCTTCCTCCACGACGAGTTGGATCGCGGAGCAATACGCACCGGTCGAGCAGCAGGCGAAGAACCATCGCTTCGTTGATGCCGCTGTCGGGCGTGAAGATCACCCGGGTCTCGCCGTCCTTGACGTGGCAGATGTTGCGCCCGCCCAGCACGAGCCCGCCGTCCGCGTGGAGGGCGATGCCGCCGACGCCCCGCCGCTTGGGCACCGCCGTGGTGACCTCGCCGCTCGGGCGCCAGGCGGTAGACGCCGCCGTTGGGGACGTCGGAGAAGTAGAGGTTGCCGTCGTCGTCCACCCGGGGCCCTTCGAGCAGCCCGTACCCCCAGGTCAGTGCCTCCACCTTGGCCATCGTTTCCCCTTCGTCGGCCGGCGCTGCGCGCCTCGGGCGGCGGAGAGGCCGCAGCGTAGCGCCACCCCATAGGATCGCCCGGCCGAGGCAGCCGGGGGCCAGGAGCCGCCCGGGGCAGACGGAGGGGGCACCGCATGGCGAAGTTGCAGGACCGCGTGGCGCTGATCACGGGCGGGGCCCGGGGCCAGGGCGCGGCGGAGGGGCGGCTCTTCGTCGCCGAGGGCGCCACCGTCGTGCTGGCCGACGTGCTGGACGAGGAGGGCGAGCGCACCGCGGCGGAGGCGGGCGCCGAGTACGTGCACCTCGACGTCGCCTCCGAGGAGGGCTGGGACGCCGTCGTGGCCGACATCGTGGCCCGCCACGGCCGCCTCGACGTGCTGGTCAACAACGCCGGCATCCTGCGGGCGTCCCAGCTGGTCAACCAGTCCCTGGAGGAGTGGAACCTGGTCGTCGCCATCAACCAGACCGGGGTGTTCCTGGGCATGCGGGCCGCGGCCCGGGCGATGGTCGCCGCGGGCAACGGCGGCTCGATCGTGAACATCAGCTCGGTCGCCGGCCTCGAGGGCGTCTTCGGCTCGACCGCCTACTCGGCCACGAAGTGGGCGGTGCGGGGCATGACCAAGGTGGCGGCCAAGGAGCTGGGCCGCCACGGCGTCCGGGTGAACAGCATCCATCCCGGCCTCATCGCCACCGAGATGACCGCCGGCTTCCCGGCCTTCTCCAACGACGAGAAGCGGGCCCGGGCCGAGCGGAACATCCCGCTGCGCCGGGTGGGCGTGCCCGAGGACATCGCCGAGATGGTGCTGTTCCTCGCCTCCGACGCCTCCAGCTACTGCACCGGCCAGGAGTTCGTGGTCGACGGCGGCAGCCACGGCTGAGCGCCGCCAGGGGCTGCGTCCGCCCGGCGTGCTCGGCCAGTGATGAGGGCGGCGAGCCCGTTGATTCAGGCGGCGGGCTCGCCGAACCAGCCGTCGATCGAGGCGGCGGCCACCTCCGGGCGCCCGAACGGACCGAAGTGGGCCGACCCCTCGAAGGGAAGCTCGACGCCGTTGGGCAGCGCCTCGGCGATGCGGGGCGACCACTCGCGGGAGCGGTCCGAGGACGCGGTCCCGTAGGCCACCAGCACCGGCGCGGTGATCTCCGGCAGGCGGCGGTAGCCGTCCTGGAGGTACTGCTGGAACGCCCGGGACTCGAGCTCGGGGTCGCAGGCCAGGCGGACCGTCCCCTCCGGCTCGTCGACGAAGCCGTGGGCGACGTAGGCGGCCATCGCCTCGCCCGTGAGCTCGTCGAGCGGGGGCCGGGAGGCGTAGCGGGCCGCCGCCTCGTCCCGCGAGTCGAAGCGCGCCCGGCGCCGTCGTGACGCCTCGGCCATCTCCGAGACGCCCTCGGCGTTCTCGCCGAGCGCGGGGGAAGATGATCGGCTCGTAGACCCAGAGCCGGGCGAACGTGCCCGGGACGGTCCGCCTCGGTCAGCAGCGCCGTGCCGCCGCCCATCGAGTGGGCCACGGCCCAGCCGCCGACGATGTCGAAGGCGCGGCACACGGCGGTCAGGTCGGTGACCATGCGATGGTCGGTGAAGGTCACGTCGGCCGGGGCCCGGCTCGCCCCGTGCGCCTCGCAGATCGACGGCGAGGGCACGGAACCGCTCGGGTGGGAGCCGCTCGATGACCGGCTCCCACATGCGGCTCACGAGCCCGGTGCCGTGGACGAAGACGGTCGGCCGTGCCGCTGCCGCCGTAGTCGTGGACCGCCACCTCGAACGCCGTCCTCGCTGGCCACGTGCGTCGTTGCGGGCTCCCGCACGGTTCGCTCCACGGCGGGTCATGGCAGCACGCCGGGGCTCCGCCGCGCCAGCCGGCTCCGGTGACCGTACGATTTCCCCTCATCGGAGGGTGGAGCTCCGACCTCACCGTGTCGATGCTTCAAGGGTCGGCACGCGGGGGCGGCCGACCGGCGCCGCGACCGCCGGCCCGAGACGACCGATACGACACGATCAGCCACAATCAGACACGATCCGACACGATCAGGGACGGCGGGACATGGGACAGCAGGCGTGACAGGGCGGAGGCTGAGCGGACCGACCGTGGTAGCCCTCGTCGGGGCCGCCTGGATCGGCGCGCACGCGGCGGGGCTGCTCGGACCGCTTGCCCCCGCCACCTTCGTGCTGCTGAGCCTGACGACGATCACGGCGACGGTGATCGGGGTGCGTCGCTACCGGCCGGCGCGCGTCGTGGCCGTGGTGGGCGATCGCCCTGGCCAGCGTGCTCTGGCTGATCGGTGGGGCCGCCCGGGAGGCGCTCGGCACGGTCGGCGACCTGACCGCGCACCGCTCGCTGGTCCCCGACCTCGTCACGCTGTCGGGCTACGTCGTGTTCGGCCTGGGCCTCGTCGGCTTCGTGCGGGCCCGCCAGCGCAATCGCCAGCGCGACGTCGACGCGCTCCTCGACGGCGTGGTCGCCGCCCTCGCCGCCCTCACGCTGGCCTGGGTCTTCCTCATCAACCCGGCCCTCTTCGAGGCGGACACCCCGCTCACCGTGCGTCTGACCTTGGCCTGCTACCCGCCGATGTCGGTCTTCCTCGTGGCGGTCACGGCTCGTCTGGCGTTCTGCTCGGGTCGGCGGGCGACGACCTCGCAGCGCCTGCTGCTGGCGGCGATGGTCAGCATGCTCGTGGGTGACGTCGTCTACATGTTCGTCGACGCCCACCTGCTCGACCTGCCCCGCCACCTCCTCGACGTGCCCTACGCGCTCGCCTACCTGCTGTTCGCCCTCAACGCCCTGCACCCTTCGATGC
This sequence comes from uncultured Actinomycetota bacterium, assembly GCA_963784055.1. Taxonomy (GTDB): domain Bacteria; phylum Actinomycetota; class UBA4738; order UBA4738; family HRBIN12; genus JAJNBA01. The sequence continues at coordinate 44,724 of CAWAPY010000012.1, read as the reverse complement.
GCGAGCTGTGCGAGCCCCTTCCCCGCGACGAGGGCACACCCGGTCGGGGCCGGTTGACCCTGGTGGCGGTGGCGCTCGGCATCCCCGCCGTGGTCACGGCCACGCGGGGCACGGCGTCGCCGGAGGACCGCTTCGTGCTGGCGGCGACGGTCCTGACGCTGACCGGCGCCGCCATCTGGCGGGTCACCCGGGCGCTCGGCGCCCACGCCCGGGCGGAGGCGCGCTTCGCCTACCAGGCCACCCACGACAGCCTGACCGGGCTGCCGAACCGCCTCTACCTGCACGAGCACCTGGCCCGCCAACTGCGCGAGCTGCGGCTCCGCCAGCCCGGGCGTGGCGCTGCTGTTCCTCGACGTCGACCGGTTCAAGCTGGTCAACGACACCGGCGGCCACTCCCTCGGCGACGAGCTGCTGATCGCCGTGGCCCAGCGGCTCCGGCGCAACGTCGCCGCCGTCGACCTCGTGGCCCGCATCGGCGGCGACGAGTTCGTCGTCGTGCTGCCCGCCGTCGCCGATCGCGCCGCCGCGCTCACCGCGGCGGAGCGACTCTGCCGCAGCCTCCGGGCGCCGTTCTCGATCCGCGGCGCGGACGTGTACTCCTCGGTCAGCATCGGCGTGTCCGTGGCCGACGGCAGCAATCCCGACCTCGACGCCGAGGGCATGATCCGCGACGCCGACACCGCCATGTACCAGGCCAAGGACGCGGGGCGGGACGGCGTGGCCGCCTTCGACGCCTCGATGCGGGACCGGGCCGCCCGCCGCCTGCAGCTCGAGCACCACCTCCGCAACGCGCTCGCCAACGGGGAGCTGCAGGTGCTGTTGCAGCCGATCGTGCGCCTCGACCGGGGCGCCGTCGACGGCTTCGAGGCGCTGCTGCGCTGGCGCCATCCGACACTGGGTGACGTCCCGCCGGCGGAGTTCATCCCGATCGCCGAGGACACCGGCCTGATCAACGACATCGGCGCCTGGACGATCGACGAGGCCTGTGCGGTCGCTGCGGCGCTGCCGGCAGTCGCTGCCCGGCGCCCCCCACCTGTCGGTGGCGGTCAACCTCTCGGCCCGCCAGCTCCGCGATCCGATGCTGCTGGCCACCGTGGACCGGGCCCTGCGAGCGCCACGCCCTGCCCGCCAACGCGCTGTGCCTGGAGCTGACCGAGTCGCTGCTGATGGAGGATCCGGTCGCCGCGGCGGAGACGCTGCGGGCGCTGCGCGGCGCGGGGTGCTGCTGTCCATCGACGACTTCGGAACCGGCTACTCGTCGCTGTCGTACCTGAAGCGCTTCCCGGTCGACAACGTGAAGATCGACCGGTCCTTCGTCGACGGCCTCGACGCGCCCGGCGGTTCGGAGGGGAGCCTGGTGTCGGCCATCATCGCCATGGCCCGCGCCCTCGACATGACGACGGTGGCCGAGGGCGTCGAGACCGAAGGCCAGGTCCGACGCCTCCGCCAGCTCGGCTGCGAGCGGGTGCAGGGCTACCGGTTCTCGGGGCCCGTGCCGGCCGAGGAGGCGCCGGCGGTCGTGCACCGCCTGGCACTGGTCTCCGCCGTGCGGGAGCCGGCCGGTCGCGCCGCCTCCTAGTCGGAGTCGAGTAACGGCCCTGAGCCGAGCGGGCCGCGGGAGACTGGGCGGCGATGAGCCCCCCACCGGTCTCCGCCGCCGACTTCCCCGACCCGTTCGTGCTGCGCACCGACGACGGCTTCCTCGCCTTCGGCACCAACGTGGCCGGGGTGAACGTGCCGGTGCTGGCGTCGACCGACCTCGTCACCTGGCGATCGCTCGGCGACGCCTTCCCGCAGCTGCCGGGTTGGGCGCAGGCGGGCTGGACGTGGGCACCGGCGGTGCTGCCCCGGCCGGGAGGCTTCGTCCTCCACGTGACCGTACGGGAGCCGCGCTCGGGCCGCCAGGCGATCACGGTGGCGTCGTCGGACCGGCCGGAGGGCCCCTACACGGACACCAGCACCGGGCCCCTCGTCTTCCAGCGTGAAGAAGGTGGGTCGATCGATCCGAGTCCGTTCGTCGACGCGACCGGCGACGGCCGGGCGTACCTGCTGTGGAAGTGCGACGCCAACGCCCTCGGGCAACCCTCGACGCTGTGGGTCCAACCGCTGGCCGATGACGGCCTGTCGCTGGTGGGCCAGCCCACCGAGGTGCTGCGCCACGACCGCCGCTGGGAGCGTCCGCTGATCGAGGCGCCGTCGCTGGTCGGCCACGGCGGCGTCTACCACCTCTTCTACTCGGCGAACTGGTGGGAGTCCGACGGCTATGGGGTGGGCTACGCGGTGGGCGCGTCGGTACTGGGGCCGTACCGCAAGGTCACGACCCGGCGCGCCTGGTTCGGCTCCGACGCCGAGGTGGCCGGCCCGGGCGGCCAGGAGTTCTTCACCGGTCCCGACGGGCGGTGGCGGATGGCGTACCACGGCTGGACGCCGGGGCGGGTCGGCTACCCGAACGGCGGCGCCCGCAGCCTGCGCATCGTCGCCGTCGACTTCGACGGCGACCGCCCCACCGTCGTCTGAGTTGATCCCCGGGGGCTGCGCCCCCGGACCCCATCGCCGCCCGGCTCCCTGGCGGTCGCCCAAGAAACGTTCCAGGCGGCCAGCCCATGCTCCGCCATCGCTCGCCTGTCCTGAGCGAAGCGGCGCAGAAGGTCAGCCGGGGAGCTGGCTACAGCGAGGGAGGGCTACTGGCGCCAGCTGTGCGCGGCAGCGGCGCCTGCCTGCACCTCCTCGGTCGGGGTGGTGGCGGGTCACGACGCGCCGGAGCTCTGGAGATAGCGCTGGTAGAGACGGGTCAGGTGGTACCGCCGATCGGCGGCGAACTCGTCGACGGTGATGTCGAGCCACGCGCGTTCCCCTGTGGGGGCAGCGGACGGTCGGCCAGATCGTCGGCGGATCTCGGCCACGGCCGGTTTCGCCGTGTCGTCAGCTCGCCACAACCCGAAGGTTCGCTCGTGCACGGCGACGTCGAGAGGCGGGTCCACGTGGAGTCGGGAGGCGTAGTCCGCGTAGCACCAGATCAGGGCGCCGATGGATCCGGACTCGCGGAGGATGTCGATGGTCGCCGCCGTGTACTTGGCCGCTTCGTCCTCGTCGACCTGCACGCTCGTCGGGGGCTGGCCGACCGGAGCGGTGGACTGTCCGAGCTCGGCGAAGAGCACCGGCGTTTCTGCCGCGAGCCAGCTGGTGATCTCGGCGAGGTACGGCACGAACCGGTCATCGGCGGGACCCCTCGACCAGTCGGCGTAGGCGGGATAACCGTGCATGCAGACGAAGTCGCACCAGCGACCGGCTTCGGCCGGCCCGATCAGGCGCTCGTCCTCTAGGTCCTCCATGTGCGTTCCGATGGTGATCTTCACCCGAGGGTCGTGGCCTCGAAGGATCCACGTCATCTGTTCGAGCCATCGGTGGGCGCTGCTCGGGTCGGGCGGGATCGTGCAGTTCGAGTTCTCGTTCCCGAGGTCCCACGCCCACATGGCGGGATGTCCTGCGAGCGCGGCGGCGGCGCGGTCGGCGAGGCGCGCCTGGGCGTCGAGGATCTCGGCGTCGGCGTACCAGTTCCGGAGCACCCGCCGCCGTGGTTGCACGGCACCGCCCGACACCACTCGGAAGCGGTCGTCGCCCTCGTCGCCGCCCGTGGCCCAGGCGGGGATCCAGTTGACGCCGCTCATGTGGCCGGTGAACAAGGTCGCGATCAGCCGGATGCCGGCGTCGGTGGCGGCGTCGGCGGTGTCGACGACCGCGGCGAGCGCGACGGGGTCGATCGTCATCGGGCTGGGCTGGAGGTCTTCCCATCGCAGGAAGATGCGGGCGGTGTCCATGCCGGCGGTCGCGATCCTGGCGAAGTCCCGTCGGACGATGGCGGGGTCGTAACGGGCCAACCACTCCATGGCGGTCTCCGAAGGCCAGTAGTTGACGCCGAGACGGAACGTCTCCGGGGGAGCAGCCCCTGATGCCGTCTCAGCTGCGGCCGGAATCGGCGACCGCCTGCTCGTAGACGCCGACGTACTGGTCGACCATGCGGTCGACGCCGAACCGCTCGATCGCGATGGCACGGATGGCGGCGCGGTCGAGCGTTCGCACCTCGTCCACGGCGCGCACCGCGCCGGCGACGTCCGTCACGAGCCGTCCGGTCACACCGTCGTCGATGAGCTCCGGCATCGAGCCGCGCTCGAAGGCGACGACGGGCGTGCCGCAGGCCATGGCTTCGATCACGCTCAGGCCGAAGGGCTCGTCGAACTCGATCAGGTGCAGCAGCGCTCGGGCGCCGCCGAGGAAGGCCGATCGCTCCTCGGCACGAACCGGGCCGACGTAGCGGACACGGTCGTCGTCCAGGCGGGGCTCGACCTGGCTCTCGAAGTAGTGGGCGTCCTGGATGATCCCGGCCATCAACAGCGGCAGCCCGGCCTTCGCGGCGGTGTCGATGGCGGCGACGGCGCCCTTGTCGGGATGGATGCGTCCGAAGTACGCGAGGTAGGTGCCCGGCTCCGCGTGGAGCTGGAACCGGTCGGTGTCGATGCCGTGGTGGATGGTCGCGGCGTAGTCGAGGGAGGGATGCCGGTCCGCGTTGCTGATGGCGACATAGGCGGACCGGTCGTTGTACTTGGCGTACACCGGGATGATGCGGGGCGAGGAGAACCCGTGGATGGTTGTCACGACGGGTGTGGCGACGAGGTCCGTGTAGGTGAGCGGGAGGAAGTCGAACCCGTTGTGGATCACGTCGAACTCACCGCTGCGTTCGAAGACGGCGGAGGTGTGCAGGCACTCCGCCACCTTGGGCTCGATCGTGTCGTCCTCCGACCAACCCGTCGCGACGACGGACTGCAGTCGCGCCGTGGTGACGGAGTCGCCGGTCGCGAACAGGGTGACGTCGTGGGCGCGAGCGACGAGGCCCTCGGTCAGCAGTGAGGCGAACAGCTCCCACGGGCCGTAGTGCCGAGGAGGGGTGCGCCAGGAGATGGGCGCGAGGACGGCGATCCGCACCGGCTCAGCGCTCTCGCGAGCGATCGAGATCGGCGAGCAGATCGGCCATCGGGACCGTGGCGATGCCGATGGCGGCGTCGCCGATGCCGTAGGGGAGCACGAGGCTGCCGGCGTGCACGAGCGCGCCGCAGGAGTACACGACGTTGGGGACGTAGCCGTCCTGCTCGTCGGGCGCAGGCGTGAGGAGCGGCTGCTGGAGGCGGCTCAGGAGGATGGTCGGGTCATCGAGGTCGAGGAGGATCGCCCCGATGCTGTAGACCCGCATCGGGCCGACGCCGTGGGTGAGCACGAGCCATCCCGCGTCCGTCTCGATGGGCGACCCGCAGTTCCCGAGCTGCAGCACCTCCCAGGACCGCGCCGGCAGCTGGATCGGAGCGGCCTTCGACCACTGCCGAAGGTCGTTGGAGAAGGCCACCGAGTTGGATTCGCGGTCGCACCTCGAGAGCGCCGCGAAGCGTCCGCCGACGGGGCGGGGAAACAGGGCCATGCCCTTGTTGGCGGCAGCCTCGCCGACGAGCGGTGAGGACGTGAAGGTGCAGAAGTCGGTGGTCTCCAGCAGTTGCTGGCTGATGTGGTCGCCGTCGTAAGCGGTGTAGGGCGCGTAGTAGGCGTCGCGCCCGTCGTCGTGGGTGAGGCGCACGAAGCGGGCGTCTTCCATGCCGTGGCCCTCGGCGCTCATCGACGGCCACAAGACCCGTTCCGTCAGCGGCGTGTCGGCGGCAAACCCGATGCCGTAGGTTCGCTCCGCGATGTTGCGGATGACCTCGATCGTCCGCTCGGCGTGGCGTCGCGTGGTGAGGTTGGCCTGGAGATCGTCAAGTCTCTCGTCCAGCTCCTCGGGGGAGAACCGTTCACCGAGCGCGTCGAGGACGTAGTCGGCGTTCTCGCCGTGGCTGTCGAGGCGATGGAGCTCGCTCCGGAAGGTGGCGGCGTCCAGTGCGACCGGTCGAACTGTTCCCGTGACGGCGAACCGGGGGGGAAGATCGACGGTCGGCCGCCCCGTGGCGTCGACCGTGCCGCTGCGGAACCCGATCGACGAACGATGCCCTTCGCCCACGGCGCGGACGCTCATCACGAACCGGAGGCAGCCGGCGGGGACTCCCGCCTGGTCGGGATGGGCGACCATGCTGGGGTTGCACAGCGCGGCGCCCTCGATGGCGTACTCGCTGGTGAAGGTGGCGCCGAGCAGGAGCCGGCGCGCGTCGGAGAGCTCGGAACCCGGGTCGAGTCGGTCGGCGACCGCCGCAGCGTGGCATTCGAACGTCGTGAGCAGGTCGCGGTGCCGAGCGTCGAACCCGGCGATGATCCGGTCGAGGGTCGAATCGATCTCGTGGTCGTCGAGCGCGAGGAGGCGCGCCACGACTGCCGCGGTGCGCGAGTCCTGGTGGTCGAAGCCCTCCTGACCCGGGACGAACAACCGCGTGATCACCCGGGCGCGGTCCGGCGTCAGTCGCTGCTCCTCGCGGCGAGCGCTGAGTCGAGCAGCCGGGCTCACGCGGGGACCAGGTAACGGGCGTGCTGCAGCGTCGCGAGCAGCGCCAGCGTGGATTCGGTTCCTTGGTTGCGGTTCGGTCCCAGTGGTCCGAGGCCGTCGAAACCACCGCCGGTCGTGGGGTCCCACATCAGGTGGGAACTGTCGTTGTCGCCGAGGAACCAGGCCACGGCGCGCTCGACGCCATCGGCCCACCCGGGGTTGTCGCGGTCGACACCGGCGGCGCGGGCGCAGGCGTCGGCGAGGGCGGCGACTTCGATCGGCTGTTGATCGAAGGCGGGCCGGACCGCTCCCGGAGCGCTGCCTCCGGACGGGGTGACCGACAGGTGCCTGTCGATGGTCTCGTGGTCGAGCAGCCAGGCCAGGAGGTCCAGACCTCGTCGGGCCAGCCCCGGTCGGTCGAGGAGGCTGCCCGCGGCGATCATGGCTTCGGGGATGACGGCGTTCGCGTACGCCAGTCTCGCTTCCGGCCATGGCCAGGCGTCGTCGCCGTTGTCGATGGGCAGCGTGTCCGCGGCCCCCGCGAGCAGCGCTCGCGCCCCGGGGTGCGCGGGCCGCGCCGCGAGCACCTCGGCGGCGCCGATGGCGGCGAAGGCCATCGCCCGCCGCCAGGGCGAGCGCCGCCGCGCCGCTCGTTCGAACTGCGACAGCGCCGCCTGGCGCACCCAGTCGACGTTGGCATGAGCAGCGGCGGTGCCGAGCGCCCACACGCTGCGACCCCAGCAGTCCTCGAGGGTTCGTTGGTCCGTCCAGCGGCCACGCTGGTCCATCCGGTTGTGGTAGTCGCCCTCGACGCCCTGGGCGTTGCCGAGAAAGCTCAGGCTCAACTCGACGAGGTCCCGCACCGCGGGGCCGGGCCGGGGTTCGCGCGTGTGCAGACGACGAGGACTCGCGCCATGTCGTCGGTGCAGTAGCCGTGCTCGCGGCGGGGATCCGCCAATTCGGCGTGCTCGAACGTGCCGCGGTCGTCGGTCATTGCGAGCAGGTGGTCGAACCGTGGTTGGGGCGTGGTGCTCATACCAGCGCGTTCCGTTGCAGGAGCAGCCGGTCAGCCAGTTGGAGGTACGCGTCCGCCACGACCGGCCAGCCGAGGGTGGGAGCCAGTCGTTGCGCTTCCGCCGCCATGTTCGACGCCGCGATCGGCTCGGTGAGCACGTGCGCCAGGGCGCGCACCATGGCGTCGGGATCATCGTGGTCGACGATGATGCCTGCACCGCTGGCGAGCATCTCGACGGCGTGGGGGAACGCGGTCGCCACGACCGGCCGACCGGCGGCGACTGCGTCGACGAGGACGCCGGATGTGGCCTGATCGCGCGAGTCGTACGGAAGGACGACGGCGCTGGCGGATTGGATCAACGCGGTGAGCGTCGGCACGTCCCGATACGCGGCATCGAAGTCGACCGAGCCAGCGACCCCGTTTCGGGATGCCTGTTCGATGCGGGCCTCCCGATAGGACTCGCCGTCGGCGGCGAGCACCTTCGGGTGGGTTCTGCCGGCCACGAGGTAGCGGGGGCACCGGGCGAGCCTCTGGAGGTGCGGCATCGCGTCGATCACCCGCTCGATCCCCTTGCCCGGGCCGACCAACCCCCAGGTGAGCAGGATCGGCCGCTGGGGTACGGCGCGGGTCGCCCTCCCGGCAACGACGGCGCCGTGGGGGATGGTGTCGAGCTTCGCGGCGTCGATGCCGAACCGAGCACCCATCCGGTGCCGGGCGGCGTCGGACATGACGACCACGCGGTCGGCGAGTTCTGCGACCTCGACGAGCACCGACCGTTGGTGTGCGGTCGGCTCGGAGAGGACGGTGTGTGCGATCACGATGGAAGGCACGCGGAGGAGGCCGAGGATCTCGACGACCTCGTCGCCGTCGACGCCGCCGTACAGGCCGTACTCGTGTTGGACGATCGCGACGTCACATCGGTTCAGGAGATCGACCGCCGCGGTGACCGACGCTGATCGGTTGTTGTCCAGCTCACCGACGACGAGCCGGGCGGGCGACGCGCTTCCATCGGCTACTCGCACGACGCGCACCTCGGCGCCGCGGGCGGTCAGCCCGTCGGCAAGTGCGGCAGAGAAGGTGGCGAGGCCGCACGGGGTCGGCGGGTAGGTGCTCAGGATCCCGATCCTGACCGGCTTCAAGACGATGGGATCGAATCCGGGGGTCGCGGAAGCGACGGACAAGGGCACTCCTTCGAGGTCGCTCAGGCCGAGGCGTCGAACCTGCACGGAGCGACAACGGGGGCCAGACGGCCGTCCTGCCCAAGCGAGGCGACTCTCCCAAGGAGGTGTGCGGCCACACTACCGGGCAGGAGCGTCCGCTCGTTCGTCAGCGTCGCCGAGGTAGCGCTCACGATGACCCTGAGACGTCGCTCCAGACCTCGGTGACTCCTCACGACCCCGACCCCCGAGGAGGCCGTGGTCCTCAGGAACTGGTCGAGGGTCGCTTCAGGAGGACGGCGACGTGTCCGTCACTGAGTGACGTCATGCCGACAGCTTCCCAACCTTCAGTCCCCTCCTGGTTCAGCATGGCGACCGACGCTGACTCGCCTTGTGACGTGGTCGCGGCACCGAAGTCCGGCAGTGCCACGATGAGGTATTCCCACCTGGTCACGGGGTTCTCAGACCTGACGCGATGACGATGAGCGTGCTGCGAGCATCATCGCCGTGAGCCCGACGACCTGTGGGCTGGCTTCGTGTTCGTTCGGGTTGAGCAGTTGCTGTCTCATGTTGCAGCTCCGTTCGTTGCGGGAGGATGGTGACCGGTCCGTGCGACGAGCAGGATCGTGTCGTGCTCCGCGGCCTCGGTGGCACCCCCACGCTGTCAGCGTTGCGCCTGGGACGGCACCCGTGCCACGTCGATCTTCGACGTGGGATCGACGGCGCCCACCGAAAGTTGACGATCCAGGTCGGGAATGGCGTCGCGGGGGGCCGGGTTGGACACCCATGTCCCCCGAAACCCCCGAACCCGAGGACGAACGCCCATGACGACCACTGACACCGCTACGCCAGTCGAGCCCACCCGACTGGTCGACGGGCGGGCGCTGCCCGTCCCCGGCGAGTGGAAGATCGATCCCGGCCACTCCAGCCTCGCCTTCGAAGCCCGCCACGCCGTCGTGACCCGCATGCGCGGCCGCTTCCGCTCCTTCGAGGGCGCCTTCCACATCGCCGAGACACCCGAGGAGTCCTGGGTCGAGGTGACGATCGACGCCGCCAGCATCGACACGACCCACGAGATCGCCGACCAGCACCTGAAGGAGGAGAACTACCTCGACGTCGCCAACCACCCCACGCTGCACTTCCGCTCCACCGCGGTGCGACCGGTCGGTGAGAACTGGCAGGTCGACGGCGACCTGACCATCCGGGGCATCACCCACCCCATCACGCTCGACGCGACCTTCGAGGGCGCGGTGGCGCTCGCCCGCGGTCCCGCGCCAAGCTGGCGTTCTCCGCCAGCGGCCAGTTCGACCGTCGGGACTACGACATGACCGCCAACTTCGCGCTGCCCGGTGGTGGCTGGGTGGTCGGCACCGGCGTCCGACTGCACCTCGACGTCGAGGCCGACCTGCAGTGACGTGACCTCGGCTCGTAGGAGGCGACCGGCCCTGCCTCACTGATGATCAACACCTCTTGCGTCAGGTGACGTCTGAGGTGTTGGATGATTGGCGATGACCGTGGTCATGCCCGTGAGGGTGGTGGAGCCGGCTGGGGTGCAGCCCCAGGATCTCGTCGTCACGATCCTCGGGAACGAGCTGCTGCACCGGCCGGCGGGCACGGTCGCCTGGTCAGGGGGCCTCGTCGAGCTGCTGGGCCGCTTCGGGTTCACCCCCGAGGCGGCCCGCGCCGCGCTGGCCCGTCTCGTCCGGCGCGGCCTGCTCGAGCGGTCGAAGCAGGGTCGGGAGGTCTCCTACCGGCTCAGCGCCCGCACCCGCCGGGCCCTGCGTGCCGGCGAGGCCCGCATCCTCGCCTTCGGGCAGGACCACCAGGCGTGGGACGGGCGCTGGACGGTCGTCTCCTACGAGCTCGGCGACGGACGACGCGCCCAGCGCGACCGCCTGCGGGGCCGGCTGGGGTTCCTCGGTTTCGGGGCCTTGCGGGACGGCACCTGGATCGCCCCGCGCGACCGGTCGCCCCAGCTCGCCGCCGTGCTCGACGACCTCGGCGTCGGCCCCTTCGTCGAGGTGTTCGTGGGCCACCCGGCGTCCGGCACCGACCCGGCGGCCCTGCTGGCGCGGGCGTGGGACCTGGCCGCGCTCGAGTCGGCCTACCGGAGCTTCGCCGAGGCCTTCGGCGCACCGGACCCCCTCGACCCGGTTGCGGCCGGTGGCTGCGACGGCCTGCCGCTCGGCGTCGACGCCCTGGCCGGGCGGGCTGCGCTCATGCACCGCTACCGGACGTTGATCGCCGCCGACCCCGAGCTGCCGGACACCCTGCTGCCCGCCGGCTCCGCCCGGCCCGGGGTCGTCGCGGGTTTCCGGCGCGCCTGGTACGCGCTCGCCCCACCCGCCGCGGCCGCCTTCGACGAGCTGTGCCGGCCCAGCGCGGCGCCGGCCCCGACGCGCCGCCACCGGGGAGGACCCGTCGTGATCACCTTCGAGCGGCACCCGTCCCGCTATCGCCACTGGCGGCTGGAGGTCCACCCACCCCTGGCCACCCTCACGCTGGCCGTCGACGTGGCCGGCGCAGCCGACGGCGGGGCTGGGGATGGGGTCGACGGCGACTACGAGCTGAAGCTGAACTCCTACGACCTCGGCGTCGACATCGAGTTGGCCGACGTGGTCGAGCGGCTGCGCTTCGAGCACCCGGAGGTGCACTGCGTGGTGCTGACCGGTGGGCTCGGCGACGGCCAGCCCTTCTGCTCGGGTGCCAACATCCGCATGCTGGGCGTCGCCCGCCACCCCTTCAAGGTGAACTTCTGCAAGTTCACCAACGAGACCCGCCTCGCCATGGAGGACGCCGCCGCCTGCTCCGGCCAGCACTACCTGGCGGCGCTGAACGGCACCGCCTCCGGTGGTGGCTACGAGCTGGCGCTCGCCTGCGAGCACATCCTGCTGGTCGACGACCGCAGCTCCGCGGTCTCGCTGCCGGAGGTGCCGCTGCTCGGCGTGCTGCCCGGCACCGGCGGCCTCACCCGGGTCACCGACAAGCGGCGGGTGCGGCGCGACCGGGCCGACTGGTTCGCCACCCGGGCCGAGGGCATGCGGGGGGCCGACGCCCTGGCCTGGGGCCTCGTCGACGAGTTGGCGTCCCGCTCCGGCTGGGCCGAGGCGGTCGAGGCCCGGGCGCTCGAGCTGGCCGCCCGCTCCGACCGCCCCTCGGGTGAGGCGGCCCGCGGTGTGGCGCTGCCCGAGCTGGGCCGCCACCTCGAGGACGACGTCGTGCGCTACCGCTGGGTCGAGGCCCGCGTCGACCGGGCCCGTCGGGTGGCCGAGGTCACCGTGCACGGGCCGGAGGGTGACGATCCCGACGCCGTGGTCCCCGGCGGGCCGGAGGGGCTCGACGCCCTCGACGGCAGCTGCTGGCCCCTCGCCACCGCCCGCCAGCTCGACGACCTGCTCTGCCACCTGCGGATCAACGAGCCGACCGTCGCCACGATCCTGCTGCGCACCCAGGGCGCCATCGACGGGGTGCTCGCCTGGGACCAGTTCCTGACGACGCACCGGGCGCACTGGCTCGCCCGGGAGATCGTGCTGCGCTGGAAGCGGACCCTGCAGCGCCTCGACCTCACCGCCCGCACCCTCGTCGCCGCCGTCGAACCGGGCAGCTGCTTCGCCGGCCCCCTCCTGGAGCTGGCGCTGGCCGCGGACCGGTCGTTCATGCTGGAGGGCATCTTCGAGGACGCCGGCGCGGAGGCCGACGGGGACGGCGGCCCGGACGGCGAGGTGTCGGCCGGGCCCGCGGTGCTGGTGCTGACCGACGCCAACTTCGGGCCGCTGCCCGGCCACAACGGCCTCACCCGGCTGCAGGCCCGCTTCCTCGGCGACGACGCCGCGGTCGACGCCCTGGACGCCCGGCGGGGCGAACCGCTCGACGCCGCCGCCGCCGCCGAGGTCGGCCTCGTGACGTTCACCCCCGACGACATCGATTGGGACGACGAGCTGCGCCTCGCCCTCGAGGAGCGGGCCGCCTGCTCGCCGGATGCCCTGACGGCGCTGGAGGCCAACTGTCGCTTCCCCGGGCCGGAGACGATGGCGACGAAGATCTTCGGCCGCCTGTCCGCCTGGCAGAACTGGATCTTCCAGCGCCCCAACGCCGCCGGCCCGCAGGGCGCGCTGAGCCGCTACGGCAGCGGCACCCGCCCCACCTACGACCCCGACCGCACCTGACCGGCCGAGCTCGCTCGAGACGGAGGCTCCCCGTGACCGCCATCGACTACTCCCAGCGCATCCCCAACAACGTCGATCTGGCCGGCGACCGGCGCCTCCAGCGCGCCCTCGAAGCGTGGCAGCCGGCGTTCCAGCAGTGGTGGGCGGAGCTGGGTCCGGCCCGCTACCAGGACGCCCCCGTCTACCTGCGCACCGCGGTCGACGTCGACCGTGACGGCTGGGCCCACTTCGACCACGTGCTGCTGCCCGAGTACCGCTGGGGCATCTTCCTGTCGGAGCCGATCCCCGACCGCACCGTCGGCTTCGGCGAGCTCAAGGGGCAGCCGGTCTGGCAGGAGGTGCCGGGGGAGTTCCGCACCACGCTGCAGCGGCTGATCGTCGTGCAGGGCGACACCGAGCCCGCCTCGGTCGAGCAGCAGCGCCTCCTCGGCCTGACCGCACCGTCGCTGTACGACCTGCGCAACCTCTTCCAGATCAACGTCGAGGAGGGCCGCCACCTGTGGGCCATGGTGTACCTGTTGCACGCCCACTTCGGCCGCAGCGGGCGGGAGGAGGCCGACGAGCTGCTGCTGCGCCATTCCGGCCACCCCGACAACCCGCGGATCCTCGGCGCGTTCAACGAGGCGACGCCGGACTGGCTCAGCTTCTTCATGTTCACGTACTTCACCGACCGGGACGGGAAGTACCAGCTCGGCGCCCTGCGGGAGTCCGCCTTCGATCCGCTCGCCCGGACCTGTGACTTCATGCTGAAGGAGGAGGCCCACCACATGTTCGTGGGCAACAGCGGCATCAGCCGGGTCGTGCAGCGCACCGCCGAGTTGATGGCGCACCACGACACCGACGACGTCCGGCCCCACGGCGGACTCGACCTGCCGCTGCTGCAGCGCTACCTGAACTTCCACTTCGCGGTCTCCCTCGACCTGTTCGGCTCGGAGGCGTCCACCAACGCGGCCAGCTACTACGCCTCGGGCCTCAAGGGCCGCATGAACGAGGACCGCTACGACGACGACCACGTGCTGGTGGCCGACGAGCTGTCCGTCGAGGTCGTCGAGGACGGCCGGCTGCGACCCAAGACCTTCCCCGCGCTCAACGTCGTGAACCAGATGCTGCGCCTCGACTACGTGGAGGACTGCCAGAAGGGCGTCGACCGCTGGAACCGGGTGCTGGAGGGCGCCGGGATCGACTTCCGCTTCCGGCTGCCCCACCAGGCGTTCGGGCGCCACGTGGGCTTCTACGCCGGCGCACCGGTCACGCCCGAGGGCGCGATGGTCGACGACGCCACCTACCAGGCCGGCCTCGCCGGCTGGCTGCCGACCGACGACGACCGCGCCTACGTGGGCAGCCTCATGCAACCCTGCCTCGAGCCGGGCCGCATGGCCGGGTGGATCGCCCCGCCCAGCCAGGGGATCAACGGCAAGCCGGTGGACTACACCTACGTGCGCCTGTAGCGCGGCGTGAAGGCTGGCTGACGGGCGCGCCTCCCCGCCGACCTCTAGGTTGCAGCCCGGCGCCGGGGGGCGCGGGGAGGGGTGCGCCACAATGCTGTCGCCGTACCGGGTGTTGGATCTGACCGACGACCGGGGTCACATGACGGGCTTCCTGCTGGCCCAGCTCGGGGCCGAGGTCATCGCCGTCGAGCCCGCCGGCGGCCAGCGCGCCCGGCGCATCGGGCCCTTCGCGGGCGGCACACCGGACCCCGAGCGGTCGTTGCTGCAGTGGTCCTACGACCGGGGCAAGCGGTCGGTCGTGGTGGAGGGCCCCGACGCGGCCGCGCAGCTCGATCGGCTCGCCGCCGACGCCGATGTGCTCATCGAGTGCGGCGCCCCGCCGGCCGACCTCGTCGACCTCGCCGAGCTGCGGCGCCGCAATCCCGGCCTGGTGACCGTGTCGCTGTCGAACTTCGGGGCGAGCGGGCCGAAGGCGGGGTGGTCGGCCACCGACCTCACGCTCGCCGCCGCCGCCGGTCAGGTGGCCCTCACCGGCGACCAGGACCGCCCGCCGGTCCGTGTCTCCGCCCCCCAGGTCTGGGCCAACGCCGCCAGCGAGGCGGTGTGCGCGGTGCTGGTGGCACTCACCGAGCGGGAGCGCTCCGGCCTGGGCCAGCACATCGACGTCTCGGCCCAGGAGGCGATGATGCTGAGCGTGCAGGGCTGGATGCAGCCGGCGCTGGCCGATGCGCCCTCCGTGCAGCGTCGCGCCGGAGGGGCCGAGCTGCTGGGCTTCGACTTCCGCTTCGTCTACCCCTGCGCCGACGGCCACATCACGACGTCCTACCTGCCGGGCGTGCTGGTCGGGCCGTTCACCAACCGGATGCTGGCCTGGGTCCACGAGCAGGGGGGCCTCGACGACGAGCTCGCCGCGGTCGACTGGCGCACGCTCATCTCCGACTACGACTGGGACGGGGCGAACTCGATCATCCAACGGACGGCGGTGCAGATGAGCGCCTGCTTCACCCGCTGGTCGAAGGCCGACCTGCTGCGGATCTCCCGGGAGCGGCACTTCCTGATCATGCCGATCGCCACCGTCACCGACGTGGCGGCCAACGAGCAGTTCGCCGCCCGTCGGTTCTGGGACGAGGTGCTGGTCGACACCCAGGAGCCGGCCGGCGAGGGCGAGCCCGCCGACCGGGTCGTACCCTTCCCGGGGCCGTGGTTCCACAGCGACGTCGCCCCCGTCCACCGCCTGGGCCGGGCGCCGCACCTCGGCGAGCACACCGCCGAGATCCTCGGCTCGTCCCGCCCGCGCGACGCCGGTCCCGCCGCGGGCGTCGTCGCCTCGCCGGCGCCGGCCGGGAAGGGGGCGCTCGACGGCATCACGGTCGTGGACCTGACCTGGGTCTACGCCGGTCCGTTCGCCACCCGGCTGCTCGCGTACTACGGGGCCACGGTGATCCGGGTCGAGTCGTCGGTCCACCCCGACCAGGTGCGCAGCCCCAGCATCCCCCGTGTCGGCGACGGCGGCGCCGAGGACTCGGTGCAATGGCACTCGATCAACGCCGACAAGCTGGGCTTGCAGCTCAACCTGGCCGTGCCCGAGGGCCGCCAGGCCGTGCTCGACCTGGCCGCCAAGGCCGACGTGATGATCTGGGCGTTCGCGCCGGGGGTCATGGACCGCTTCGGGCTGTCGACCGAGGTGCTGCACGCAGCCAACCCCCGACTCGTCACGATGTCGAGCTGCCTGTTCGGCTACGACGGTCCCCTCGCCAAGGTGCCCGGATTCGGCATGATGGGCGCGGCGTCCGGCGGGTTCTACGAGCTGACCGGTTGGCCCGATCGACTTCCCGCCGGGCCGTACCTCGCCTACACCGACGCCACCTCACCCCGGCTCACCGCCGCGCTGATCCTGGCCGCACTGCTGTGGCAGCGCCGCACCGGCAAGGGCACCCACCTCGACTTCTCCCAGGCGGAGGGCGGCGTCCACTTCCTCACCCCGGCGCTGGCCGACCTGGCGGTGAACGGCCACCAGCAGACCCGCCAGGGCAACCAGGACCCGGCCATGGCGCCCCACGGCGTCTACCCCGCGGGTGCACCGGGCGAGGACCGGTGGGTGGCGGTGGCCTGCGAGGACGATCGCCACTGGTGTGCGCTGTCGGCCCTGCTGGGGCGGGTGGACCTGGCCGGCCTCGGGCTCGCGGCCCGGCTGGATCGACGGGAGGAGCTGGACGGGTTGGTGGCGGCGTGGACCGCAGGACAGGACCCCGTCGCCCTGCAGGAACGGCTCCAGGCTGCGGGGGTACCCGCCCACCAGGTGCAGAACAGCCCCGAGTGCGTGGCGGATCCCCAGCTGATCCACCGGGGCCACTTCGTCGAGATCCCCCATCCGATCTACGGCCACAGCTGGGCGGAGCAGTACGGCTTCCGGCTGTCGCGCACGCCCGGCGGCCCCCGCCGGGCCGGGCCGACCTGGGGCGAGCACAACGAGGAGATCCTCATGGGCCTCCTCGGCTACGACGCCGACCGCCTCGCCGAGCTCGCCATCGCCGGCGCCTTGGAGTGAGGGCCGCGCTGGTTCCGGGCGCCCGGTGGCAGGGTCATGCTCGGTGGAATGACGTATCGCGTCGGTCCCAAGGGGCAGGTCGTCATCCCGAAGGAACGTCGTGGATCGACCTCGGCGAGGTCCACCACGTGCTTCGTCGGGCCCACGGTGAGGACGAGGCCTCCGAAGCGGTGCGAGACGTGCGCAGGGTGGTCGAGGCGCGACTGCCTGACGAGCGGCTCGTGCTCGACGTGGCGCGGATCAAGGCCGACGTGCCGCTGTCGTACGCCGATGCCTTCGCTGCAGCGTTGGCCGTCGCTCAGGACGCGGAGCTGTGGACCGGCGACCCGGAGCTGCTCGTCGGTGGGGCGGCGTGGCGATGGCGGGACCTGCGAGCCGGCGGAACCTGACGCGCCCGCCGGCAACCGGCGCCGGCCAGCTGATCAGACCCGCTGGGGGCCGCGGATGAGCTGGCCGGGCAGGACGCCGGTCGGCTCGCCGTCGCGGTAGATGACCTCGCCGCGCTTGATCGTGGCGGTGTAGCCCTCGGCCCGCTGGACCAGGCGCCTGCCGCCGGCGGGCAGGTCGTGGACGATCTCCGGCGGCCGCAGGGTCAGGCGGTCGTGGTCGATCACGTTGAGGTCGGCCAGCATGCCGACCTCGATCGTGCCCCGGTCGTCGAGGCCGACGTGGCGGGCGGTGTCGCGGCACTGGCGCTGCACCACGTACTCCAGCGGCAGGCGCTCGCCGCCGTCCCGGTCGCGCACCCAGTGGGTGAGCATGTAGGTCGGGTAGCTGGCGTCGCAGATCACGCCGCAGTGGGCGCCGCCGTCGGACAGGCCGGGCACGGTGCCCTCGGCCAGGTTCATCTCCCGCACCACCTCGAGGTTGCCGTCGGTGAAGTTGGCCAGCGGGAACAGCAGCAGCTCGCGGCCGTCGCGCTGCCAGCAGCTGGTCGTAGACGAGCTCGAGCCGGTGCCACGCCCGGCCGCCGCGGCCCGGGCCTCGATGCTGTGCTCGGGGCGGCGGCTCGTAGTCGGGCGGGTCGCCGAGGGGGAACATCTTGTGGAACGACTGGGCCACGATGCCCGACATGCCCTTGGTCCGGTCTTGTGCTCGTCGAGCAGCGCGGCTCGCACCTCGGGCTCGCGCATGCTGCGCGCACGCGCTCGTCGAGGTCGAGGTGGGCGAGCTCGCTTGCGGTAGGTCGGGCACGTGATGAAGGGGTGCATCGAGGACTGCGAGGCCCAGCAGCAGGCAGACCGGCCGGATGGCGACCTGGGCGTGAGATCGTGGCCCTTGGCCCGGGCGGCCTGGATGCGTCCGAGACCTCCCGCCAGCGCTCCGGGTTGAGGTCGTTCTGCACGAGCAGGATCGACAGCGGAGCCTGTCCGGAGTCGGTCAGGCCCTCGAAGATCTCGAACTCCTTGTCGAGGTCGCCGAAGTCGGAGACGATCTCGAGGTGGCCGAAGCCGGCCTCGCGCAGGGCCTGGCTGATGCCCCACAGCTCGGCGGGCGCGTTGGTCAGCGTCGGGATCTGGTTGCCGTCACGGTCACGGTGGTTGATCGTTCGAGAGGTCGTGAAGCCGAGCGCTCCGGCCCGGAGCGCCTCCGCGGTCGAGGCGGCGCATCTCGGCGATCTCCTCGGCGGTCGCGGCCTCCTCGTGGTCGCGGCCCCGGTCGCCCATGACGTAGGTCCGCAGCGCCGAGTGCGGCATCTGGGCGCCGATGTCGATGGCGTGGGGGATGGCCTCCACCGCGTCGAGGTACTCGGGGAACGACTCCCAGTCGAAGCTGACGCCCTCGGCGAGGGCGGTGCCGGGGATGTCCTCGACGCCCTCCATCACGCTGATCAGGAACTCGTGGCGGTCGGGCCGGACCGGCGCGAAGCCGACGCCGCAGTTGCCCATCACGATCGTGGTCACGCCGTGCCAGGAGGACGGGCTGATGGCGGGGTCCCACACGACCTGGCCGTCGTAGTGGGTGTGGATGTCGACGAAGCCGGGGGTGACGAGCTGGCCGGCGGCGTCGATCTCGGTGCGACCGGCCGCGGTCACCTCGCCGACGGCGGTGATGCGGTCGCCGTCGACGGCGACGTCCGCCACGCCGGGCCGGTGCCCCGGTTCCGTCCACCACCCGTCCGTTGCGAACCACCAGATCGTGCATGCCGGACCCCCAGTCAGCGCGGTGCCCCGCATCCTAGGGTCGCCGGGACCGCGGCGGCAGGCCGTCGCACCGGGGCCAGGTGCAGGATGCCGCCGCGCCGACGGTTCGGTCAGGCGATGACGCCGGCGGTGCGGAGCTCGTCGATCGACGCCTGGTCGCAGCCCAGCTCGGTGAGGACCTCGTCGGTGTGCTCGCCGTGCATCGGCGCGGGGCGCCGCATCCGCGAGGGCGTGGCCGAGTAGATCGGGGCGGAGCGGGCCAGGCGGAGCCGCCCGGCGACGGGGTGGTCGACCTCGACGAGGATCTCCCGGGCCTGCACGTGGGCGTCCTCCACGACCTGCTCCCGGGTGTGCACCGGTGAGGCCGGCACGTCGAGGGTCCATGAGCTCGACCAGTCCCGCCGTGCTGTAGCGGGCGATGGTGGGCGAGAGCTCGGCGTTGATGAGCGGGATGTTGGCGGAACGGAGGTCGAGCCGGTTGAAGCGGGGGTCGTCCTCCAGCTCGCTGCGGCCCAGCGCCTCCAGCGCCCGGTGCCAGTGGTGCTGCTTGGCGATCGGGTAGAGGAGCACCCAGCCGTCCCGGGTCGCATAGAGGTGGAACGCCATGTTCAGGTCGGGGGTCGTCGAGGTGTGGTCGAGGTAGATGTGGTTCCACATGCCGTCGGTCCACAGGAAGTGGACGGCGGCGTCGACCATCGCCACCTCCACGTGCTGGCCGCCGTGTCCGTTGGCCCGGGCGACCAGCGCTGCGCACACGGCCTGGGCGACGTTGAGCGAGGTGACCTTGTCGGTGAGGATCGTCTTCATCAGCCGAGGCCGGCCGTCGGGGTCCGCCTGGACGGCCGCGTAGCCGCAGAACGACTGGATGATGGGGTCGAACGCGGGGCGGTGCGTAGCGGCCCGGTCGAGCCGAACCCGCTGATCGACACCATGACCAGTTCGGGGTTCAGCTCGTGAAGGGCGTCCCAGCCGAGGCCCATGCGGTCGACCACGCCGGGCCGGAAGTTCTGCACGACCACGTCGGCGCGCTCGATCAGCCGGCGGAAGAGGGCGAGGCCCCGCTCGTCCTTGAGGTTGAGGGAGATGGCCCGCTTGTTGCGGTTCTGGGAGGCCCAGAAGGCGCTGATGCCCTCGACGCCCTCGGCCACGACGCCGGCGGAGCGGACGATGTCGGGGGCGTCGACGGCCTCGACGGCGATCACGTCCGCACCCTGGTCGGCGAGGATGGCGGTGGCGAGCGGCCCCGACACCACCGCGGACAGGTCCACCACGCGGATGCCGTCGAGCGGTCCGTTGACGGTCACCGCCATCACCCCCTTCGACCGGCCCCCCGGCCCTTCGCCACGTCGGGCGCAGGGTAACGCAGCGCCGGGTGCACGGAGGACGTCGGTGGGGCGCGGGTCGCCCGGGCGTGCACGGTGGACGGCCCGCCGTCGATACTGGAGCCACCGGGAACGGCGAAGGCCGAAGGGGGAGAGGGCTGTGCGAGCTGTCGTCTGCAAGGAGTACGGACCGCCCGAGAACCTCGTCGTCGAGGAGGTCGACGAGCCGACGCCCGGTCCCGGGCCAGGTCCTCGTCGACGTCAAGGCGGCGGCGGTGACGTTCCCCGACACGCTTGATGCTCGAGAACCGCTACCAGTACAAGGCAGTGCCGCCCTACGTGCCCGGGGGCGAGGTGGCCGGCCTGGTCGCCGCGCTCGGGGAGGGCGTCAACTCGCTCGAGGTGGGCGACCGCATCGTCGGCGGGCTCGGCGTCCTCGGCGGCTACGCCGAGCGGGCGGTCGTGCCGGCGGCCGGGGCGCGGGTGCTGCCCGACGGCGTCGGCTTCGCCGAGTCGACCGGGCTCAACTACGCGTACGGCACGAGCCTCTACGGCCTGAAGTACCGCGGCGACCTGAAGCCGGGCGAGACCCTGCTGGTGCTGGGCGCCGGGGGCCAGGTGGGCCTCTCCGCGGTGGAGCTGGGCCGGCTGATGGGCGCCCGGGTCATCGCCGCCGCGTCCAGCGAGGAGAAGCTCGAGCTCTGCCGCGCAGCGGGGCGCGGACGACACGATCAACTACGCCACCGAGAGCCTGAAGGACCGGGCCAAGGAGCTGACCGGCGGCGAGGGCGTCGACGTGATCTACGACTGCGTCGGCGGCGAGTACGCCGAGGCGGCGCTGCGGGCCATCGCCTGGGAGGGGCGCTTCCTGGTCATCGGCTTCACCGCCGGCATCCCGTCCATCCCCCTCAACCTGACCCTGCTCAAGAGCTGCCAGATCGTCGGCGTGTTCTACGGCGCCATGGCGGCCCGCGATCCGGACAAGCGCGACGCCATCAACGCCGAGCTCATCGACCTCACCGCCTCGGGCAAGCTGCGCCCCCACATCTCCGGCCGCTACGGCCTCGAGGAGGCCGCCGTGGCGCTGCGGGCCCTCATGGACCGCAAGGCGCTCGGCAAGGTCGTCATCGAGCCGTAGCAGGTGCGCCGTGGCTACCCCGCCCCGGAGGCGTCCAGTTGAACGTGCGGTCGATCGCCGCGTCAGCCTCGGTTCCGGTGAGGAGCTGGGTTATCTGGAACCTTTCCATCGCCCCGCTCGCCATCGCCATGCTCTGGATGGCGTAGGCGACCTCCGCGCTCGGGAGCTCGGCGACCGACAGGATGTCCCAGTCGGGCGAGACGGGGAAGTAGGTGCCCAGGCTTCGGCCACCTGCGCTCTCGGTCAGAGCATCGGAAGCTGCTGCACGGGCTGCCAGGCTGGCTTTGCGGGCGGCAGCGAGTGCTTCTGGTTTGTACTTCGCTGTGGCAAGGAAGATGGGCATGGTTCCCTCCAACGGTCGGCTCGTGGTCACCCTAGGCTCCACCTGTCAGGCCTGCTCGCCGACGAGGTATCCACTCTCCTCGAATGGCGCCATCGGTGTCGTGGAGTAGTAAAGAGGACGCGGGGGAAGAGCGGGATGGGTGGTCGCCCTCGGGGGGATCGACCAGGCTCCGGCGAGGGGTCGATCGGGCTGGGGCAGAATGCCCACCATGGGGATCCGAGGCTTCGACCACCTGGCCATCACCGTGAACGACGTGGAGCGCACGGCCGACTTCTATCGGGACGTCTTCGGCGCCGAGGTCCTCTACCGCGACCGCTTCGAGGACGGGCGCTTCCCGATCCTCACGCTGGTGTTGGGGACGAACCGCATCAACGTGCACCCCAGCCCGCCCCGGGCCGACCTCGTCGCCGACCACCCGACCCCGGGCGCGATCGACCTGTGCTTCCGCTGGGACGGGCCGATCGAGGACGCGGTGGCCCTGCTCGACCGCCATGGCCTGCCGGTTGTGGAAGGCCCCTCGTTCCGCCTCTCGGCCGACGGATCGAAGGGCGCCTCGGTCTACTTCCGCGACCCCGGCGACAACCTGATCGAGCTGCTCACGACGGACTGAGGACGCGGTCAGGACAGGGGTACGAAGCGCCGCAGCTTGCCGGTCTCGGGGTGGCGGTCGAAGGACTCGACCGGACGCACGACGACCTGCGGCTCGGCGAGGCCGGCCTGCTCGAGCGCCAGCGCCAACCGGTCGCGCAGAGCGGGCAGGTCGCTGACGTCGGGGACGGCGGACGCCAGCACGTCGACGGCGATGCCCCTCGGCGTCTGGCGGACCTGGTAGTCGAGCACCTCCGGTGTGGTGATGAACACGTGGCGCACCACCAGCGGGTGGACGTCGACGCCCGGCCAGTGGAGCACGTCGTCGCAGCGGCCTTCGACGGTGGCGTGCAGGAAGCAGTCGTTCGGGTCGCTCGGCCGGACGACGAAGCTGTCGAGCATCTCGTAGCGGATGAGCGGCTGGATCCGGTTGCTCAGGTTCGTGATCAGCACCTTGGCTGACGGCACGCCCGGCGGCACCGGCCGGCCGTCCTCGTCCACCGGCTCGGCGATGCACACGTCGGAGTTGAACGCCAGCACGTCGTCGTCCGGCCGCGTCGCACCGACGAGTCCTTCGGTGGAGCCGAAGATGTCCACGATCGGCGCCCCGAACCCCCGCCCGATCGCTCGGCGCAGGCCCGGGCTGAGCGTCTCGGCGGTCGACGTGATCAGCCGCGGCGCGATCCGCAGCCGCCCTGCCTCGCGCTCCCGGGCCAGGCGCGCCAGCATCGTCGGGTAGCCCGCCAACGCCGGGGCGTCGAGGCGGTTGAGCTCGCTCGACGATGCGGGGCACGGGCAGCGTGGCGGGTACGCCGGTGAAGCGGAACGGCAGGGCGCCACCCACCGTCCACGCCGGCGCGCTTCCCGTTGCGTGCACGGCCGAGGCGCGCCGCCACGAAGGCGATCGGCAGGCCTCCGGGGAGGGCCGCCCTGCGCGAGGAGGCGGGCCGTCAGGGACCGGGTCAACGAGCAGACGAAGGCGACGGACGCCTCGGCGTCCGAGACGACGGTGGCGCGGCGACCGGAGCTGCCCCCGGTGCCGAGCGCGAACGTACTCGTCGAGGATCGGCACCGGCTCGTCGACCGTGGCGGCCAGTGCCTGCTCCACCAGCGCCGGCGAGAGCCGCCGATCGGTGTAGACGTCGCCGAGGTGGTCCATCATCTCGGACTTCGTCATCACCGGCAGCCCGGCCAGATCCGCGGGCTCGAACCGATCGACGTCGAGTCCCTCCAGCCGGGAGCGATGGAACGGCGAGTGACGGATCGCGTGGCGCAGCAGACGACGCAGGCGGTCACGTTGACGCTGCTCGAGCCGCTCGGCATCCCAGCCCAGGCGCTCGATGCTGGCGGGGAGCTCGGCGCGGACCGCCTCCTGGAGCTGGCCCCGCATCGCGTCGAAGGGACGTGTCGGGCGTTCGTCGGTCATCGAACGACCTCCTCGCTCCGGCTGCCGGCAGCAGCCGTGTCGTCCGGGCCGAGCCCGAGGGCCCGGCTCATGATCCGGACCTGATCGGGCCCGGAGAGCGCGTCGGGGTCGGCCGCCCGCTCGAGCGCCAGCCCGGCCCCGAACGCGAGGATGAACTCGGCGAGCGTGCGGGGAGGGATCGTGATCTCGATCCCCGCCCCGGCGAGCACCCGCTCGACGAGGTCCGCGAGCAACTGGCGTGTCCGGGCATGGCTCGCCGCGTAGCGGCGGTTCAGCTCCGGGTCGCGGATCGCCACGCTGCGGAACTCGATCAGCACCCGGGCCCATCCGGCCTCGGCCTGGGCGTCCCGGTCGGAGTTCGTCAGCAGCGCCACGATGGCGGCGGCCCCGCTGTCGGCGTCGGCGGCGAGGCGTTCGTTCTGCGCGGCGCGCTCGTCGATGCGGGCGTCGAGCAGCGCCAGGAACAGGTCGGCCTTGCCGCCGAACTGCGAGTACACGACACCCTTCGAGAACCCGGCCTCCTCGGCGATGGCCTCGAGCGTGGCCCCGGCGTACCCCTTGGCGAGGAAGACCCGCCGGGCGGCCGCGAGGACCGACGTGCGGTTGGCCTGCATCTTCTCCGCCCGAGTCGGCTTGGCAACTCGCATACCCATGGTATCTAATACCGACGGTATCCGAAGTCAAGAGGCGGGTGGAGGTGCGGCGACCGAACCGGGTGCGACCCTCGAACCCGGGTGCGACCCCGAACCCGGGTGCTACGCCGGAACCCGGGTGCGACCGAACCAGGTGAGCACGCGGATCGACGCGCGACCCACGCCCCGAGGACCGGCCTGCGGATCAGCGGCGACGGCTGGGTCGGGTCGGGTAGGCGATGGGGCGATCGCCGCCCGCGGCGGTGCCGCCGCCGTGCCGGATCCGCCCGATCGGCCCCCGCCACCTCGGCGGCGGACCACCACGACCGCGACGCCCGCGATGGCCCCCGCCACGACGGCTCCGGCCACGACCGGGCCGAGGCCGAGCCCGCCCCCGCCGGACCCACCGGGCCGCTTCGCCTCCACCACCATCGCCGCAGCCGGGTTGTAGACCTGGGTCGAGTCGAGCGTGCGGACGGTACCGTCCTGGTCGGTCGTCCGCATGGGGAAGTAGCAGCGTGCCCGCTTTGGTGGCGGTGCCCTTCACCAGCAGGAACCCGCAGGCGCCGCCCGGGATCTGCCCGCCCGACAACCGCAGCACGCCTCCTTCGAGCGTCCCCTGCCAGCCGCCGGTGGGCACGAAGCTGTCGAAGGTGAAGCCCTCGGGGATCGTGATGTCGATGCCGACCACGGGCGTGACGCCCTCGCCGGCCACGCCGACGGTCACGGTGGCGGGCTGGCCGACGATGACCTCCACCGGCGTGACGCACGTGTGGGCGGCCGCGACCCCCGGATCCGCCACGGCGATGGCGCCCCATGCCAGACCGGCGAGCAATGCCAGGATGGGAAGCATGCGCCACGTGGCCCGGTTCCTCGCGATGCTCGCCAGCGTACTGGTCGGCCTCGTGCTGGTCGCCCCGGTGGCCGGCGCGCACACGGTCTCCGGCGCCGGCGCCAGCAACTTCCGCACCGAGCTCGGATCGGTGACCCCGGCGGTGCCCGGGGTGGAGCTGGAGGTCATCGAGGCCGGGAGTCGCCTGCAGCTCACCAACGACAGCCCGACCGAGATCGTCGTCCTCGGCTACACGGGTGAGCCCTACCTGCGGGTCGGGCCCGACGGGGTGTTCCAGAACCGCCGGTCACCGGCGACGTACCTCAACGCCAGCCGCAACAGCACGAAGGCGATCCCGCCGGAGGCGGACGCCACCGCCGAGCCGGAGTGGGAGCAGATCTCGACCGGCCAGGTCGCCCGCTGGCACGACCACCGCACCCACTGGATGGGCGGGCTGAAGCCGCCCGGGGTCCAGAGCGACCCCGACCAGCGCCAGACGGTCGCGCCGTGGGACGTGCAGCTGCGCCAGGGCGACACGGAGATCGTCGGCTCGGGCACGATCGAGTGGGTTCCGGGGCCGAGCCCGTGGCCGTGGATCGCCCTGGCCGGCGCGCTCGGTGCCGGCGCGGTCGCCCTGCTGTGGGGCGCCCGGCGTTCACCGTGGGTCGTCCTCGCCGTGCTGGTGGCGGTG
This sequence comes from uncultured Actinomycetota bacterium, assembly GCA_963784055.1. GTDB lineage: Bacteria > Actinomycetota > UBA4738 > UBA4738 > HRBIN12 > JAJNBA01. The sequence continues at coordinate 18,820 of CAWAPY010000012.1, read as the reverse complement.
CTGGTCGTGATCGACGTGATCCACACCGTGGGCGTCAGCCAGACGCTGGTGGCGGCGTGGCCGACGAAGGTCTGGCGGGGGGTGCACGGCAACCTGTTGTCGCTGTTCGCCTGGGTGTCGGGCGTCGTCGCCGTGGTCATGGCCCTGCGGCGCAACCCGGCGTGCCAGTACCCGGCCCTCCTCACCGCTCTGATCGTGGCGCTGGTCGGCGGCGTCGGCGATCTCAGCTTCCTGTCCTCCACCACGCTGCCGTTCGCCTGGTCCGCCGGCCTGGCGCGCTTCCTCGTGGCTGCCAGCCTCGGTCTCGGCTTCGGCGTGGCGGCGGGCCTGCTGCTCCTCGCCCAGCGGAACCTGCGGACGGCCACCCGAGCCGAGGAGGCTGACGGAAGCGCTCAGCCGGGGTTCAGCTCGGGGTGAGCCGGAGGACCTGGTCGTCGTCGCGTCCGGGGGTGCCCCGGCCGTCGGTGTTGCTGGTGGTCACCCAGATGCTGCCGTCCGGCGCCTGGGCCACCGTGCGCAGGCGCCCGTAGTCGCCCGAGAGCAGCACCTCGGTGTCCGCCACCTGGGCGCCGTCGAGGCGAAGGCGGATCAGCCCCTCCCCCCGCAGGGCGCCCATCAGCAGGTCACCGTCGTAGCCGGGGAACGCGCTGCCCTTCAGGATGGCGGCGCCGCTGGGTGAGGCCTGCGAGGTGGGGAACGTGATCAGCGGGTCACGGTAGGTCGGCTCGCCCCCGGTCCCCTCGACCTCGGGCCAGCCGTAGTTGACGCCCGGCTCGATCAGGTTGACCTCGTCGTAGGTGTTCTGGCCGAACTCGGTGGCGAACAGGCGCCCCTCGGCGTCCCAGGCCAGGCCCTGCACGTTGCGGTGGCCCAGGCTGTAGAGCGGGTTGCCGGCGATCGGGTTGCCCGGCGCGGGGTCGCCGTCGGGGGTGATGCGCAGGATCTTGCCGCCCAGCGAGTCCGGATCCTGCGAGCGGGAGGAGCTCTGGGCGTCCCCGGTGCTGACGTACAGGAACCCGTCGGGGCCGAAGGCGAGCCGGCCGCCGTTGTGGTTGGAGGAGGCGGGGATGTCGGTGAGCACCGGCCGCGGCTCCTCGCCCAGGCGGAAGCGCACGACCCGGTTGTCGTCGTTCGTGGTCAGGTAGGCGTACACGAGGCCGTCCTGCGCGTAGCCGGGCGACACGGCCAGGCCGAGCAGGCCGCCCTCACCCGCGGTCCGCGACTGTCGAGGATCTGGACCTCGACCGCGCCACCTCGTCCGTCGAGCTGCAGGATGCGCCCCGTCGTCCGCTCGCTGACCAGTCCGCTGCCGTCGGGGAGGAAGGCGACTCCCCACGGCACCGACAGCCCCGTGGCGATGCTCGCGACCGAGACGGCGTCGGCCATCGGGCCGTCGGCGCGGGCCACCGTCGTGGCGGTCGCGGTGCTCGGAGGGGCGGTCGAGGAGCTCGTCGAGGCGCCCGGCGCAGAGGACGCCGTCGTCGACGGGGCCGACGTGGTCGAGGCCGTGCCGTCGCTGCTGCTGGTGGGTCCGGCCGCGCTCGCCCCGTCGCCCGACGCATCGTCGCTGGAGCAGGCTGCGACCAGGAGGGCCAAGGTGGCGAGCGCCGTCGCCGCCGCCATCCGCCGGCGCCTTGGGGCCCGGCGAGGTCTCCGGTCGCGGGGCTGGGACGGTCCGCTCACGGGGAGGGGTGGTCCCCGGTCGGCGTCATGGCCCCCGACGGTACCGGCTGGCCGGGCGTGGGCGGTTGCGGCACCGGCGGCTCGGGCCCCGGCGGCTGGGGGACCGGCGGCTCGGGGACGGGCGGCTCGCCCGGTAGGGGCCCGGGCTCCGGTACGGGCTCGATCTGTGCGGTCGACGTCACCCTCGGCGGCGTACCCCCGGGGCCGCTCCGGCAACCGCCGGCGCGCCGAGCCGCGGCTCAGGAGAGGGCCAGCGCCACGTACTTCGTCTCGAGGTACTCGTCGATGCCGACCCGCCCGCCCTCGCGGCCGAGACCCGACTGCTTGACGCCGCCGAACGGCGCGGCGGGGTTGGAGACCATGCCCTGGTTGAGGCCGATCATGCCGGTCTCGAGCCGCTCCGAGACCCGCACGGCTCGCCCCAGGTCGCGGGTGTAGAGGTAGCTGACGAGGCCGAAGGGGGTGTCGTTGGCGGCGGCGATCGCCTCGTCCTCGCTCCGGAACGTGCCGATCGCGGCGACCGGCCCGAAGATCTCCTCGCGGCTGATGCGGGCGGAGGGGGCCACGCCGACGAGGACGGTCGGATCGTAGAAGTAGCCGCTGCCCTCCCGGGCACGGCCCCCCACCAGCACCGACGCGCCGTCGGCGACCGCCTCGTCGACCAGCTCGATCACCTTGTCGCGACCGGCACCGTCGATGAGCGGGCCGACCTGCACCCCTTCCTCGGTGCCCCGCCCGACCTTGAGCGCGCCCATGCGGGCGGCGAGCGCCTCGGCGAAGGCGTCGGCCACCGCGTCGTGCACGAGGAACCGGTTGGCGGCCGTGCACGCCTCGCCGATGTTGCGCATCTTCGCCACCATCGCCCCTTCGACGGCGGCGTCGAGGTCGGCGTCGTCGAACACGACGAAGGGGGCGTTGCCGCCCAGTTCCATCGACGTGCGCAGGACCTGGTCGGCGGCCTGGTGGAGCAGGGTCCGTCCCACCTCGGTCGAGCCGGTGAAGCTGAGCTTGCGCAGCCGCGGGTCGGCGAAGAGCGGCTCGACCAGCGCCGAGGAGTCGCGGGTGGCGAGGACCGAGAGCACGCCGTCGGGCAGGCCGGCCTCGGCCAGGACGTCGGCCAGCGCCAGCATCGACAGGGGCGTCAGCTTCGCCGGCTTGACCAGCATCGTGCAGCCGGCGGCGATGGCCGGGCCGATCTTGCGGGTGCCCATGGCCAGGGGGAAGTTCCACGGCGTGATCAGCAGCGCCGGCCCCACCGGCTGGCGCATGACCAGCACCCGGCCCTGGCCGTTCGGCGCGGTGGCGTAGGAGCCGCTGATGCGGCACGCCTCCTCGGAGAACCAGCGGAAGAACTCCGCCGCGTAGGCGACCTCGGCGCGCGACTCCGCCACCGGCTTGCCCATCTCCAGCGTCATGAGCAGGGCGAGCTCGTCGACCCGGGCCATCATCAGCTCGTAGGCGCGACGCAGGATCTCGGCCCGCTCACGGGGCGGGTGGGCGGCCCAGGCGGCCTGCGCGGTGCTGGCCGCGTCGAGCGCGGCGAGCGCCTCGGCGGGGCCGGCGGAGGCGACCTCGGCGAGCACCTCGCCGGTGGACGGGTCGTCGACGGGGAAGGTGTCGGCGGCGCCGTCGACCCAACGGCCGCCGAGGAAGGTGCCCTTGGGGACGGCGTCGACCACTCGCCGTTCGGGCTCCGTGAGCGTCATGGCGGCCTCCTCCAGCTCTCCTGACGCGCTGCCTGACCGTGCCGGCGATCCGGCGATCGCCACGGACGCCACCGTACGGTTCCCCGGCGGCCGAGCCTGTCGATGGGCCCGTCGATGGTCAATGGGCCTGTCAATGGGTCTTTCTCCCCGCCGCGCCATGTGGGAGGCTGGGCCATGGCCCAGTCGGACCGAGGCGCCCTCGCGGCCCCGGACGCAGCCTTCGATGACCGCTCCCCGATCGGGGGGCGTCGACAGCGGCTTCGCCCGGGCGCGCCGGCGCATGATCGAGCACGACGTCGCCGGTCGGGGCGTGCGGGACCCCAGGGTGCTGGCGGCCATGGCCGCGGTGCCGCGGGAGCGGTTCGTCGACCGGCTCCACACCGCCGAGGCCTACGCGGATCGGCCGCTGCCCATCGGTCGCGGCCAGACGATCTCCCAGCCGTTGATCGTGGCGATGATGGCGGAGGCCCTCTCCCTGCGCCCCACCGATCGGGTGCTGGAGGTCGGGACCGGTTCGGGTTACGCCGCCGCGGTGCTGGGCCTGCTGGCCGCCGAGGTGCACACGGTCGAGCGCCACGCCGAGCTGGCGCGAGTCGGCCGCGAGCCGCCTGGCCGACCTGGGTCACCGGCGGGTCCACGTCCACGCCGGCGACGGCACGCTGGGGTGGGCTCCGGCCGCGCCCTACGACGCCGTGATGGTGTCGGCCGGCGCCGGCCACCTGCCCGAGCCCCTCGTCGACCAGCTGGTCGTGGGCGGGCGGCTGGTCGTGCCCCTCGACACCGCCGAGGGCTGGCAGCGCCTGTACCGCCTGCGCCGACTGCAGCGGGGCCGCTGGGCCCGCGACGATCTGGGCGGCGTCCGCTTCGTGCCGCTGGTCGGCGCGACCGCCGGCTCGGCCGGTGGGACCGGCTGGAGCTGACCCGATCGTTCGCGAGGCCCCGTGGACGATCAGGGCTAATCTCCGCCGCATGCCCTGGCAGCTGGCCAACATCGGTGATCGGGCCGCGCTCGTCGTCGACGGTCGGGTCCACGACCTCGAGAAGCACGGCGGGGGTCGCTTCGGTCCCGACCCGATGGCCGCGGTGGCGGCCTTCGGGGAGCTCGGCGACCTGGCGGCCTCGCTGGCCGGCGGCGACGGCGACGGCGCCTTCGACCCGGCGGCCTGCGGCCCGCCCGTGCCCCGACCCCAGAAGGTGTTCGGCATCGGGCTGAACTACCGGTCGCATGCGGCCGAGGCGTCGATGGCGCTGCCCGAGGTGCCGCTGGTGTTCACCAAGTTCCCCTCCTGCATCGTCGGCCCCGCGGCCGACGTCGCGCTCAGCGGCGACCGCGTGGACTGGGAGGTGGAGGTCGTCGTCGTCATCGGGCGGCGGGGCCGTCGCATCGCCGCGGCCGACGCCTGGTCGTACGTGGCCGGCCTGACGCTCGGCCAGGACGTCTCGGACCGCCGGGTGCAGATGGCGGTGAAGCCGCCGCAGTTCTCGCTCGGCAAGTCGTTCGACACGTTCGGCCCGATCGGCCCCGTGCTCGCCTCCGTCGACTCCTTCCCGAACCCCGACGACGTGGCCATCGCCTGCGACGTGGGCGATGAGCGCATGCAGGCGGCCCGCACCTCGGACCTGATCTTCTCCGTGCCGCAGCTGGTCGAGTACCTGTCGGGGATCTGCACGCTGGAGCCCGGCGACCTCATCTTCACCGGCACGCCCGACGGCGTCGGCATGGTGCGCGGCCGCTTCCTCGGCCCCGGCGACGTCGTGACCTCAACCATGGACGTCGTGGGCACGATGACGAACCGCTGCGTGGAGGACGAGGTGTGACGAGCAGGCCCGTGGACGACGACCGGATCCTGTGGGAGCTCGAACAGCGCCGCCTGGTCACCGAGACGCTGCTCGACTACTGCGAGTACGTCGACCGCAACGATCCGGCGACGCTGGTGAGCCGGGTGTTCACCGAGGACGCGTCGTTCGAGCTGGGGTCCCGCCACGCCGTGGTCGGGCGGGCCGACCTGCAGCGCATGTTCGCCAAGACGCTGGCCGGCTTCAGCGCGACGAGCCACCACCTCTCCAACGTCCGCATCGGCTTCCTGCCGGCCGGATCGGGCGACGAGCGGGCGGAGGCGACCGCCTACGTCTACGCCTGGCACCAGACCGAGGCGGGCCGGAGGGTCGAGGTCTGGGGTCGCTACCGGGACCGCCTACGGCTCACCGGGGAGGGCTGGCGCATCGAGGCCCGACGCATCGCGATCGCCGGCTTCGACGGCTGGGAGTCGGCGCCCTTCGAGGTCATGGAGCGGTTGCCGAACCCGACCGAGCTCCCCGCTCCCACCGTGCAGCGCCGCTGAATCCGGGTCGCTCCGGGCGGGGTCCCCCGACCCCGGTCGCCGGTCGCGTATCTTGCGATCGGCCGGCGCCGTGTGCGCCGACGACCCGCGGCCGGCCGCCGGCCGATCGAACGGAGGAGATGACGTGCTCGCCTACGACTACCCGATCCTGGGTGCCTTCTGGACCATGTTGTGGTTCTTCCTCTGGATCCTCTGGTTCTTCCTGCTCTTCCGGATCATCCTCGACATCTTCCGCGACCACTCCCTGTCGGGCTGGGCCAAGGCGGCGTGGCTGATCTTCATCCTGATCCTGCCGTTCCTGGGCGTGTTCATCTACCTGATCGCCCGCGGCAGTTCGATGGCCAAGCGCGACGTCGACCAGGCGACGGCGCAGGAGCAGGCGTTCCGCTCCTACGTCCAGGAGACGGCGGCGAGCACCGGCTCCAGCACCGCCAGCGAGCTCAGCCACCTCGCCGACCTCAAGGAGCGCGGCATCATCACCGATGCGGAGTTCCAGCAGCAGAAGGCCAAGCTGCTCGCCTGAGAGATCGAACCAGGCGGCCGGGGAATGCGGGGGGCCCAGCCCCCCGCATTCGTCAGATCCAGCCCCCCGCAGGGGTCAGATCCAGCTGATGCCGAGCTCGCCGCCCTTGGCCTGCACCAGCGTGGTGACGGCCTCGGTGAAGCTTCCGGCGTCACCGAGCGGCACGCCGCCACCGGGCCCGACGAGGGGCTCGAGGATCTTGTGGTACACCATCGCCGCGCGCCGCTGCGCCGACTGCGGCCCCGCTCACGTCGCGGGCCTCGGCCCACAGGTCGGCGGCGTCGACGAACAGGCGGTCGTTGACCAGGGTCCGCAGGTCGCCGGTGACCGACCGGGTGAGCGCGTCGTAGTTCTGCTGCTCGAGGTCCTCCTCCGGCGCCCCGGCGCTCCAGGCCTCGGGCGCGGCGGCGAAGCTGCGCAGCGCATCGGCCAGGGCGGCGAGCAGGTCGCCGGCCGGGCGCATCGACTCGTACTCGTCGTTGGTGCGCCGGGCGTACCGAACGCACAGCGCCTTGATCTTCGACCAGTGCGCCGGCCGGATCGTGGGATCGAAGCCCACGCCGAGGCGCAGCTCCCAGTAGCGGAGGTACGAGGTGATGGCGTCCTCCGCGGCCAGCGTCAGCTTGCCGGCGGAGTAGACGGGCCGCGAGGCGCCGAGGTCGAGCGGCTCGGCCTCCACCCGCAGCTGGCCCAGCAGCCAGCGCAGCTCGGCCAGCGTGTCGGCGTCCTCGTCGGGGTCGTCGAGCCTGGTGTTGAGCCGGGACAACAGGTACAGGTTGCAGTCGAGCCGCTGGCGCAGGAGCCGTTCGGTGGGGTAGCCGAGCTCGTTGCCGATCGCCGAGAGCACCTGGTCGACGGAGGCGATGACGTGGTGGCGCCGGGCGTTGGTGTCGGGCAGGTTCGGTCCCTGCACCATCTCGAAGTGGGTGAAGCAGAGCACCAGCTTGTCGCCGTAGCCGGCGGCGGCGATCTGGCGCATGGCCGCCACCGGGGCCGCCTGCATCGGCTGCTGGGCGTTGTCGACCAGCACGATCGTGTCGACCTCGTCGAGCATGCGGGTGGTGGACGACGGCAGGGAGGACACCGAGTCGGGCGTGTGGCCGAGGCCCTCGCGGTCGATCAGCATCACGTAGGGGATCTCGGCGGCCCAGGTCGGGTGGAACGGTCCCCGCACCCGCAGGCCGTTGATCAGAGGCGTGAGCAGGGTGCCGAACTGGGTGGCGTCGTTGCCGGCGAAGCGGCGCAGGTCGGCGAGCAGCTCGGCGCGCTCCGTCCGGTGGCAGCGCCAGTAGAGGGGCCATCCGTCGCGGGACGCCACGATGTCGTCGGGGCAGAGCAGCTCGACGCGGGCCCGCACCTCCGAGACGAGGAAGTCGGTGATCTCGATGATCGTCGTGTTCAGCGCCAGGCGGTCCTTGAGGAGCACGTGCAGCTCCTCCTCCGCCGTGTCGGCCGTGGCCGTGCCGTCCTCGACCATGAGCGCCAGCTCGGCGGTGACCGCCTCCTCGAGCAGCTGGTGGATCTGGGTGAGGATCGCCTCGGTGTTCTCGCGCAGCTGGTCGGCCAGCGACAGCTCGCCCTCGGGCCCGGCCACCGCCCCGCCGGGCAGGCCCTCGCCCATGAGGTAGCGGAGCCGGAAACGCTGGTCGACGTGGTCGAGCAGGCGGCTGCGGACCTCGGACGCCGGGCCGGTCGTCGAAGATCGCCAACGCGGCGTTGACCACGTTCTCCTCGAGGTAGGCCCGCATCTCCACCAGCGGCATGAACGTGGCGACCGCGTAGTAGTCGCCGGGCGCGGCGAGCACCTCGGTCTCCGCCACCGTCGTCTTCGACGCGGAGGTCGCCGGGAAACCGTCGGCCGCGGTCGTGCCCATCAGCTGGCGCAGCAGCGTGGACTTGCCGGCTCCGGTCGTGCCGATGACCAGGATCGTGCGGTACCCGGAGGTCTGTGACGGCCCCGGGAGCACCATCTCGCGCAGGCCGTAGAACGTCTCACCACTCATCTGGGCCACTCATCTGGGGTTGCCTCGCCGGGGGTCTCGAGCCGCGTTTGCCCGCACGTTGGAGGCTATCGGCGCGCCGGCCAAGCCCGGTCGACCGTCCTGTCCCTGGGGGGTGCGGCGTCGGTGGTCAGCTCGGAAGCCCGAACCACCGTTCCCGCAGGGGGAACAGGTAGCGGTCGGTCAGCAGCGTGAGGAAGCGCCGCGTCTTCTCGAAGCCGACCGCGGCATCGCCCAGCACCCGCCGCACGGAGGGCAGCGGTGAGCGAAGCGCGGCGAGGTCGTACCAGCGCGGCCCCAGCACCCGCAGCAGGCCGCCCATGCCGCTCCCCCCGCTGAGCGGGCCGATGTCGCCCAGTTCGAAGGGGACGGTCCTGCCCCCCACGGCGGTGCCGACACCGAGCGGACCAGCCGTTCCACGGTCACGGGGTGGGCCGGGGCCCGCCGGGCCCAGTCGGGGAAGACGCCCGCACAGGAACAGCGCCAGGTCGCCGAGGCGCCGGTAGATGCCCGGCTTGTCGTCCTCGTCGACGACGTCGAGCAGGCTGGCGAGCCGCGAGGGGTCGACCTCGGAGTAGCGGACCCGGCGGAGGCGCCCCCGCTCGCCCTGCACCCACATCGGCCCCGACGCCACCCGCGTGTAGGAGGCGAGGTGCTCGACCGCGAACAGCCGGTGGGCGGGATCCTCGAAGTGGGCGCGCAGGTCGGCCGTGTCGAACACCGGGATGCGGCGCCAGGCGCCGAACGGCTCGCCGGCGAAGGAGGCGGCGGCGAGGTCGGCGACCCCCCGGTGGACCGCCACCGCGAACAGCAGCAACGGGGACATGCCGAGCGCCAGGCCCGGCGGCTGCGCCACCGGCGCTCGTCGTCCTCGGGGTCCGAACAGCTGCTCGAAGGTGCGGACCGAGCGCAGGGCCGGCTCGATCAGCTCGGGATGGCGACGGAGGTGGTCGGCGGCCTCCTGGGCCCCATCGGGGCCGAGGCCGGACGACCGGCCGAGCACGGCCAGGTCCGCGTCGCTCAGCAGTTCGAGGTAGCGCTGCGGGGGTTCCGCGAGGGGGACCGCCATGGGTAGAGGCTAGCGACGGCGTGTTTCCGCCTCACGGCTATTCCGTGAACGGCGTCGCTCGGGCAGCTGGCGTCGGGGCGCCCGGTCAGCGGGCCATGGGCGGCACCCGGTACCCGCCGAGGACGCCGGCCAGCTCGCGGGCCACGTGCAGCGACGTCCGGTCCTCGAGGTAGGGCGCCACGACCTGGATGCCGACGGGCAGGCCGTCCGGCGGTGCGGCCGACCGGCGGGACCGTGACCGGCAGGTAGGCGGCGCCGACGAGCCGCGGTCCAGCCGATCATCGACAGGTACGGCCGTGGCATCCCCGCCGATCTGCACCGTGCGGCTGGCGAAGTTGCCGTCCTGCAGGTGGGGGAAGGCGCGGCGAGCAGCGTCACCGGGCAGATCAGCACGTCGTAGCGGGTGAAGAAGTCGGCCCAGCAGGCCGCGCAGCTCGGTCCGGCGCAGGTCGGCGGCCAGCCAGTCCCGGTGGCGGCCGCCCATGATCCGGTTGGCGGCGGGCGCGCCGGGACGCGTCGGCGGCGGCGCTGAGGCGGGCGAAGCGGGTCTCGTCGACCGACAGCGTGGTGGCCGAGCCGATCAGCCCGTGGCCGACCTGCGGCCGCCTCGGCCAGGGACGAGGTCCGGGCGGGCGCCGCGGTCGACCTTGGCGCCGGCGTCCTCCAGCGCCGCGGCCGCGGCCTCGAGGGGCCCGTGCAGCGACGGGTCGACGGGGTAGGCCGGGTCGTCCAGCCAGGCCGCGACCCGGTACTCCGCCAGGCTGCGGTGGCGCGGCCGGCGGCAGCTCGACCCGCCAGGCGACGGCCCGGTCGGGGGTGGGCCCGGCGATCAGGCCGAGCAGCAGCTCGAGGTCCTCGGCGGAGCGGGCGAGCGGGCCGAGCACGTTGACGTCGGCCTCGGTCGTGCCGCCCCGGGCGTGGTCGAGGTAGCCGAGGCCGGGCACCAGCCCGAAGGACGGCTTGTGCCCGTAGACGCCGCAGAAGCGCGGCGGGCAGGCGGATCGAGCCGCCGATGTCGGTGCCGATCTCGAAGCTGGTCAGCCCGGCGGCCACGGCGGCCGCGGCCCCGCCGGAGGAGCCGCCCGGCGTGCGGGTGAGGTCCCAGGGGTTGTTGGTGGTGCCGAACAGGGCGTTGAAGGACTGCAGGTCGCCCGACCAGCGGGGCAGGTTGGTCTTGCCGAACACGATGGCGCCGGCGCGCCGCAGCGAGGCCGACCACCGGGGCGTCGACCGTGGGGACGTGGCTCGGCCAGCTCCGTCGCGCCGCCGGTCGAGCGCATGCCCGCCGTGGCCAGGGCGTCCTTGATCGTGATCGGCAGGCCGTGCAGCGGCGGCAGCGGACCTCCCGCGACCGTGGCCCGGTCGGCGGCCGCGTGCCGCCGCGCGGGCCCGCTCCGCGTCGAGGGTGACCACGGCGTTGATGGCCGGGTTCAGGCGCTCGATCCGTTCGAGGTAGTGGTCGAGCAGCTCCTCGCTGCCCAGCTCGCGGCGCCGGATGGCGGCGGCGAGGCGGGTGGCCGGCCACAGGGCGGGATCGCCCGACGCGACGTCGGGCGCGGCGGTGCCGACGCCTCCGGCACCGGTCGGTTCGGCGATGGGCCCAGACGTGGGATCGGACATTGGATCGGGCATCGTCGTACCCCCTTTGACGCCACCACGACCGGCCAGGCCGCGCCCGCGGCGTCCGGCTCCGGCTGACGGCTCCTCCGTTGGGAGGCAACCTACCCCGTCCCCTACCCTTCACCGGCGGTGGACGACCAGCCTGCGCCCCAGCCGACCTGCTTCGACCGAGACACGACCTTGCGGCCGCTCGGCGAGGGGCGCTTCGGCGTCACGATCAGCCGCGACTGGTGGGTGGTGGCGGGCCCCAACGGCGGTCTGGTGGCGGCGCTGCTCGTGAAGGCCGCCGAGGCGGCGGGACTGGCGAACGCGGCTGGAGGGCCGGCGCAGCCCAGCACCCGCTCGGTCACCGTGCACTACCTCATGCCACCGGCGGAGGGTCCCGCCGAGCTGCTCACCTCTGTCGAACGCGCCGGGCGGGCCGTCTGGTTCGTCTCGGTGCGCCTCGTCCAGGACGGCAAGGTGCGGGCGCTCGGCCTCGTCGCGCTGGGGATCGCCCGCCCACCTGGTCGCGGCGCCGAGCTGGCCTTCCAGCACGCCCCGGTCCCCTCGCTGCCGCCGCCCGAGCACTGCCCGCGGCTCGTCGCCGTCGACCCGCCCGATGCCGAGGCGTCGCCGTCACGCATCCGGGACCGCTGGGAGAGCCGCTGGGCCACCGGCTGGCTGCCGGGGAGTGAGGCTCCGCCGCCCCAGGGCGTCATCGAGCACGGCGGCTGGGTCCGCCTGGCCGAGCCGCAACCCTTCGAACCGGCGGTGCTCGCCGCCATGGCCGACGCCTGGATCCCCCCGCTGCTGACCCGCCCGGACCTGGGGCGGTTCAGCGTCCCCACGGTGGAGCTGACCGTGCACTTCCTCGACCGGGCCGCGCTCGACGACCTCGCCCCCGACGACTGGTGCCAGGTGCGCTTCGCCACCGACACGGCGGCCGAGGGCTTCCTCACCGAGGAGGGATCGATCTGGTCGCCGGACGGCGCGCTCCTGGCCCACGCCCGCCAGCTGGCGTTGCTCACGCCGTTCCCGGATGGCCGGATGCCGCCGACGCTCACCCTCGAGGGCGCCGCCTCGTCGACCGACGAGCAGGGGTCGTGCTGTGAAGCGAGTGGAACGAGCGGAGCAGCCCGGCGGCGCGAGCGCCAGTTCGCCCGACGGCGGTGGGTCTGGGGCGCAGCCCAGGGTGGCTGTGAAGCGAGTGGAACGAGCGGAGCAGCCCGGCGGCGCGAGCGCCAGCTCGCCCGACGGTGGTGGGTCTGGGGCGCCGCCCAGGGGGTGGCGGTGACGGACTATGACCCCGAGGCGGTCGCCATCCGACCGGCGGCCACCGTCATGCTGGTCGACGACCGTCCCGACCTGCACGTGCTGATGCTGCGGCGCAGTCCCCGGCAGGTCTTCGCCACCTCGATGTGGGTCTATCCCGGGGGCGCGGTCGATGCCGAGGACGCCGCCTGCCGCTGCGAGGCGCTCGACGACGCCGAGGCGTGCCGCCGCCTCGGCCTGGCCGGAGCCGACGGTCGGGGCAGCGGGCTCGCCTACTGGGTCGCGGCCATCCGCGAGTGCTTCGAGGAGGCCGGCGTGCTGTTCGCGGCCCTGCCGCCGGCGGCGTCGGTGGAGGCCGCCGCGGCGCGGTCGGGCCCGGCTGGCCGTCCACCGCGACGCCGCTCAACCGGGGTGAGCTGGCGTTCTCGCAGCTCGTGGAGCGGGAAGGCCTGCGCCTCGCCGCCACCGACCTCCACCCCGTCGGGCACTGGATCACGCCCCTCGGCCCGCCCCGCCGCTTCGACACCCGCTTCTTCCTGGCCGCCCTGCCCGACGGCGAGGTCGCCGCCCACGACCGGGGCGAGTCGGTCCACCACGACTGGGTGCGTCCCGCCGACGCCCTCGCCGCCCACCGCGAGGACCGCATGGCGATGATGTCGCCCACCGTGCGCATGCTCACCTGCCTGGCCGCCTTCGGGTCGGCTGCCGAGGCCGTGGCCGCCGCCGCAGCCGGTCTCGCGCCCCGACCAGGTGCGGGTCCTCCGCAACGAGGAGGAGTACCGGCTCATGCTGCCGGGCGACCCCGGCTACGAGGACGGCGACGGCGAATCGGAGTTCGGGCGGGTGGCGCTGCGAGCCCGCCCGGCGTAGTCGGACGAAGCATCGTTGGGGCCCGGTCAGGGACGGGCACGCACGACGACGCTGTCCACCAGCTTGTCGTGCAGCGTCTGGCGCTCGGGGTCGACCATCGCCCAGGCGGCGTCGACGAGGGCGGGCACGATGCACAAGGATCAGCAGGCCCACAGCGGCGATGAACCGCGCCGTGCCGCGCACGGCGCCGATCGGTCCGCCGTGCTCGGCGTCGACCACCCGGAGCCCGGTGAGCGCCTTGCCGGCGGCGCGTCCCCGCCGGCCGGTCAGCACCCCGAAGTAGCCCAGTGCGAGCACCCCGGCGATGACGATGCCGCGCACCTCGACGCGGTAGTCGGTGCGGGCCGCTTCCCGCACGACGGTGACCCCGCCGACCAGCACGCACAGCACGGCGGTCGGCGCGCCGAAGACGACCAGGTCGACGAGCAGGGCGACGGTCCGTCGTCCCAACGGGGCGGGGCGGCGTGGGGCCGGCCCGCCGGCCGAGGGCGAGGTCGCCCGCTCCTCGGGCCGGTCGGGCAGTGCGGGGCCGAAGGCCGCCTCGACCAAGGCCGCTCGATCGTCGTCGGGACAGCGCCGCCACCGCCTCCGTGGTCGTGCCCAGCGCGGCACTCGCCGGGATCGGCGAAGCGGAGGTCGAGGGTGGCCTCGTAGTCGGCGGCCCGGAACCAGCGGGCCGCGCCTACCGGGGTCACCGGCGAGTCGCGCCGGACCCGGCCGGCGGCGGCCAGACGGCGCAGCTCGCCGTCCTCGACCGGGCCACCGACTCCCGCTTCGTGCAGGTAGTACCACTTCGTCATCGGCGTGCCGCGTCCCCTCCGGGCGAACCGTACCGTCGAGCCACCATCGAGCCAGGGCCGAGCCACCGTGCGTGCCGACCGTGTGCGGCGCTACCGTCCGCTCGGTCCCAGCTTCTCCGGCGTGCACCTGTTGCTCCGGGCGATCGGTAGCGGGCCACCGGGCGAGCGGGCACCAGCCGAGCACGAGCCAGCGAACGGACCGACGAGGGGAGGAGGTGAGGTGGCGATGCCGCAGACGTTCCCCCCGACGCCCGATCCGCCGACGCCCGGTCCGCCGACCGCCGACGCCGGGGCTCCCGATCCGGCCTGGGCCCGGCACCTGCCGCCGGGCGTGCCCGTCGCCGACGTTCCCGCCCGGCTCCTGGCCCGTCGATCGCTGCCCGCCGCGTGGGCGGCCCGCTGGGCGGCTGCGCCCGGCACGTCCGGTCCTGCGGGAGGCGGGCTCGCCGTGGCTCACCGCCGCCGAGCTCGAGGCGCGCTCCGCGGGCGGTCGCCGGCCCGCCTCCGCCGCCGCCGGGCTGCAGCCGGGCGACCGGGTGCTGATGTCCGGCCGCCCCGTCCGTCGACCTGGTCGTCGCCCACGTCGGCGCGCTGCGGGCCGGCCTCGTCGTGGTGCCCGCCAACACCGGCTACCGGCGCGAGGAGATCGGCCACCTGGCCATCGACAGCGAGCCCCGGGCCGCGCTGATCGACGACGACGGAGCGGGCCGGGTGGTGCGCCGAGGCGCTGCCCGGGCGGAGGTCCTGCGGGTCGGGCCCGAGGTCGATCTCCCCGACGGGCCGCGGCCCGCGCTCGACGACGAGGTCGTCGGGCCCGACAGTCCCGGCGCTGATCGGCTACACGTCGGGCACCACCGGCCGGCCCAAGGGCGCGGTGCTCAGCCACGGCAACCTGCTGGCCTCGCGTCGAGGCGCTGCTGCTGGCGTGGCGCTGGACGGCCGAGGACCGCCTGGTCCTGGCCCTGCCGCTGTTCCACATGCACGGCCTCGGCGTCGGCGCTGCACGGCACGCTCGCCGCCGGCGCGTCGGCGGTGCTGCGTGCCCCGCTTCGAGGTCGACGCGGTGCTCGACGCCGCCGCGGACGAGCGGCGCCACGCCTGTTCTTCGGCGTGCCGACCATGTACGCACGCCTGGTCGGCTCGCCCCGGCGCCGCCGAGCTGGGCCGGCTGCGCCTGTGCGTGCAGCGGCTCGGCGCCGCTGCCGCGCCGACCTCCACGCACCGCTTCGAGGCGGCCAGCGGCCAGCGGGTGCTCGAGCGCTACGGCATGACCGAGACGGTCATGCTGGTCTCCAACCCCTACGACGGCGAGCGGCGGGCGGGCACGGTCGGGCTGCCCGCTGCCCGGGGTCGAGCTGCGCCTCGCGCGACCGGCGGCGAGATCCTGGTGCGGGGGCCCGAACGTGTTCGGCGGCTACCGCAACCGGCCCGAGGCCACGCGCCGAGGCCGTTCGACGCCGACGGCTGGTTCCGCACCGGCGACCTCGGCGCCCTCGACGCCGACGGCTACCTGCGCATCGTCGGCCGGGCCAAGGAGCTGATCATCACCGGCGGCTACAACGTCTACCCCCGCGAGGTCGAGGACGTGCTGCGGCTCGCATCCCGCGTCGTCGACGCCGCGGTGGTGGGCACCCCGACCGCCGAGTGGGGCGAGGTCGTGACCGCCTACGTCGAGCTCGACCACGGCGCCGGCAGCGCCGCGGGCGGGCCGACCGGCGGTCTCGAGGACTGCTCGACCAGGAGGCGCTTCGCCGCTTCCTCGACGATCGGCTGGCCGCCTACAAGCGGCCGCGGATCGTGCACGTCGTGGAGGCGTTGCCCCGCAACGCCCTCGGAAAGATCCAGAAGCATCTGTTGGCCGGCTCCTGAGCCGGGACGTGAGCCGCGCCCCGGCGCGGGACGAGCAGGGGGAAGACCCATGGGCATGTTGGACGGCAAGGTCGCCATCGTCACCGGCGGCGGCCGGGGCCTCGGTCGCAGCCACGCGTTGCTGATGGCGCGAGGAGGGCGCGTCGGTCGTGGTCAACGACCTCGGCGGTGAGTGGGACGGCACGGGCGCCGATCCCCGGGCCGCCGAGCGAGGTTGTCGACGAGATCACCGGCGTCGGTGGCCGGCGGTGGCGAACTTCGACGACGTGGCCGACTGGGAGGGCGCCCAGCGCATGATCAACCAGGCGATCGAGACCTACGGCCGCCTCGACGTCCTCATGTGCAACGCCGGCTTCGTACGCGACCGCACCGTCTTCAACATGACCGAGGGCGAGTGGGACGACGTCGTCCGGGTCCACTTGAAGGGTCACTTCGTCCCGACCCGCTGGGCCACCGCCTACTGGCGGGAGCGCTTCAAGGAGACCGGCCAGCCGGTGGGCGGCCGCATCATCTACACGGCTTCGGAGGCGGGTCTGTTCGGCAACGCCGGCCAGCCCAACTACTCCGCCGCCAAGGCCGGCATCGCCGCGCTCGGCATCGTGGTCGCCCGCGAGATGAAGCGCTATGGCGTCACCTGCAACACGATCAACCCCCGGGCCCGTACCCGCATGACGCGTCAACACCTTCGGCGCCGACCGGCTGACCGGCAAGGAAGGCGAGTTCGACTACAACGATCCCGACAACGTGTCACCGTGGATCGCCTACCTCGGCACTGACGACGCCGGCGACATCACCGGCCAGACCTTCGTGTGCGGCGGCGACTCAGGTGCATGCTGATGGAGACCTGGCACCGGGTCGGTCGAATCCGCAAGGGCAAGGACCGCTGGACGGTCGCCGAGCTTGTCCAAGGCTCGCAAGGAGCTGTTCGGCGACCGCTCCACCGGCGTCGCCAAGTTCGCCATGTGACCGGCCTCGCTGCCCGGCCTGCCGCGGCGAGGCCGCCGCGGCGGGAGGGCGCGGGCGCGCGTCAGCCGGCGCGGCGGAGGCGGGCGATGCCGATGGCGTGGGGCGGCACGTAGCCGGCGAGGATCCGCTCGTCCTCGGACTCGCCACCCCAGAAGCCGTGTTCGCGGTGCAGGCGGGCGTAGCTGCGGCACGGCTCCAGCACGGGGCAGCCGGCGCAGAGCACACGGGCCGACGCCTCGCGGCGGACCCGTGCCTGTGGGCGCTCACCGGCGGGGGGGAAGTACAGCTCGGTGTGGCCCCGCACGATGCACTCGGCCATCCAGTCCTGCTGGGACCAGCGGGGGAGTAGGGCGCTCTCGGGGGTCGTCATGGCGCTGCTCCTCGTCGTCGCCGACCGAGTGGGGGATGTGCAGGCGCTCAGGTTGCGGCGATGCGCGAGAGCTTAGTGAAGTCTGAACCCAGCGGTTTGAACGATCGTATGAAAAACGTGATCGGCTATCTCCGCTGGAGATCGAACGCGCCGACGGGTCTATCGGAGCGATCCCTGGGGCGGGCCTGGCCGAGGCGGCTCCGCCGCTGGGAGCGTGCGCATCCCCCGCGACGGGCAGTGGTCGCAGGACCGCTTCGAGCGCGGAGCCGAGGACCTCGAGCTGACGCCGGTCGAGCAGGTCGACGAAGTGGCGCCGCACGCCCTCGACGTGGAGGGGAGCCGCCGCCTGCAGGCGGTCAGGCCCTTGGCGGTGAGCACGGCGTAGGAGCCCCGCTTGTCGAAGCGGCACTGCTCGCGCTCACGAGGCCGTCGCGGGTCAGCCGGTCGAGGCGGCGGGTGAGGCCGCTGGGCGAGAGCGACAGCAGCTCGGCCAGCTCGCTCATCCGCAGGCGGTGCTCGGAGGCCTCCGACAGCACGACCAGGACCTCGTAGTCGCCGAAGGACAGGCCGTGGGCTCGCCGTCAGCTCGGCATCGAGCACCGCCTTGAGCCGGGCGCTGGCGATCACGAGCGCCGCGCCACGCACGCGCCTCGACGTCGTCCAGCCACCCGACGGCCACCACGCCGGTCACGGTAGCGGATCGCCGCGCGCCGTTCGCCCGGTCAGCTCTGCAGGGGGAGGACGGCATCGGCGAGCGCCTCGAGCGCGGCGTCGGCGCCGGAGCCGCGTCACGGGGACCGCCGGGCGCAGCACGAACTTGGAGAAACCGACGCCACGGAACGCCTCGAGGCGCGCGACGAGCGCGTCGAGGGAATCCGGCACGATTTCGGCCGGATCGGTGTCCCGATAGCGGGCGGCCAGCCGCTCCCGGACCTCGCCGGCAGCGGCCCGAGGCTGTAGGAGACGTTGGCGCCGTAGTGCTCGGGATCGATGCGGCGTCCGGCGGCTTCGGCGGCGCGCGTCGATCTGGGCCTTGGCGGCGGCCGCCCGCGCCGGCGTGATCAGCCCGGGGATCCAGCCGTCGGCGAGCTCCCCGCAGCGGCGCGCGCGCCCGGCAGCAGGCCGCCGTACCAGACCTCGAGGGGCTCCTGGTGCGGGTCGGCTCGATGGCGACGTCGTCGAGGTCGAACCAGCGGCCCGTGGTGGGTGACCCGCTCGCCGCGCCACAGGCGGCGCAGCAGGCCGAGCGTCTCGTCGAGGACGCCGACCCGTTCCGCCTTGGGGACGCCCCCGGCCGACAGCTCCGGCCCCTCGGGCAGGCCGATGACGAACGTGAGCAGCAGCCGCCCGCCCGACAGCCGGTCGAGCGTGGCCAGCTCCTTGGCCAGTCGGGCCGGGTTGCGCCCCGGTGCGATCAGGTGCGAGCCGAGCTTGAGGCGGCGGGTGCGGCCGGCGACGAAGCCGAGCGCGGTCAAGGGATCGAGCGTCGAGCCGGTCAGCACCTCGGGCACCCAGACCGAGTCGAAGCCGAGGCGCTCCAGGCCGTCGACGAGGCGTGTGAAGGCGGCGGGTCCGCCGGCCGCGGTGGCTCCGGCCGAGTAGCCGATGCGGACCTTCAGCCCGCTACCCACGGGCACCCGCCCCTCGCTGCTCGGCCGGTTCCAGCCGCTCGACCGGTTCGGCCACGTCGGTCTGCCCGGCCGCGTCGGGCTCGTCGGGCTGCTGGGCCAGACCGAAGGCGCGCAGGA
>CAWAPY010000011.1:0-365806 GCA_963784055.1 uncultured Actinomycetota bacterium | reverse complement strand
CCTCGGCGGCTCGCGCAGTATACGCCCGAGGTCAGCCGGGCCCGTCGTCGACCCAGTCGCGGGTTACGAACAGCCAGAACTGCGAGGCCGGCGAAGTCCCCGTACTCGACGAAGCGCTTCCACCGCACGATCGGAAGACCGCCTTCGTCCGGCCGACCAGCCTCGTGTACTTCGGGCGCGTCCACGATCCAGGATCAGGTGGCAGTGCTGCCGAGCGTCATCATGATGTGCGCCGCGGCGTACGGGCCCACGCCGGGGAGCGCGAGCAGCGCGGTCTCGAGCTCAAGGTCTGACAGCTCTCCGGGCGTCGCCGTCGCGAAGCCCTCGAGATCGAGCTCGCCCTCAGCCACCGCACGCGCGAGCCCGATCAGGTAGGCGCCGCGGTACCCGGCCCGAACGACCTCCCGATAGAAGGACTCCGGCGCGTCGGCCATCGCCTCCGGCGAGGGGAAGGCGTTCGTGAGCGGGCCGTCGCCGCCGATCGGCGGGGTCACCGAGGTGGGTGACGAGCGCATCGACCATGCGCACCGTCGCGCTCCAAGCGCAGTTCGTGGTGCACACCGTCTTCACGACGTCCTCGAAGACCGTGGGTGAGCGGATCATCCGGCCCGCGCCGGAAGCGGCCCACGCGAGGTCGGGGTCTCCTTCGGCGAGGAGGTAGAACGGCGGCGAGGTCCTGGTCGAGGCGCAGGACGTGGGCGGCCCCGTCCAGCACGGCGTGGACGACCTTGGGGCCGGGCGGCGGACCGAGAACGTCCAGGCGCGCCGTGCGGCGTGCAGCCCTCCGAGATCCGGACCCGGCGCGGGCGCCCGCCGGGCACGCGGACCGTGAACGCGAGCGTCCGATGCTCTTCGTCGAGGTGGCTCGGGGAGAGCTCGGCGAAGCCGTGGGAGACCAGCGTCCTCCAGAGGTCGACCGGCTCGCCGCCCGGGGTCCGGAGCGGCAGATCGAGCGTCGTCACTCCGCCGCCTGACGAGCGCGGAACGCTCGGACCTTGGCGCGATTCCCGCACGCGTCCATCGAGCACCACTTGCCGCTCTTGTTCTTCGATCGATCGAAGAAGACCGTCGAGCAGCCGGCGTCGTGACAGATCCGGAACCGTTCCCATCGCCCGTCGAGCTCGGCGAGGAAGGCCGTGCCGAGGATCCGTCCGATGGCGCCGCGGACGCCCTCCGCCTCCACGTGGATCGCGTCCCCGTCCGCGCACCCGAAGCACACGCGAACGCCCGTCTCCTCCGCCGCGCGGTTCAGCAGGGCCGTCGCCTCCTCGTCCCGCGGCTCGCCCATGCTCTCGCGCACCTTGGCCGTCGAGCGCCTC
Organism: uncultured Actinomycetota bacterium; assembly: GCA_963784055.1. Lineage (GTDB taxonomy): Bacteria > Actinomycetota > UBA4738 > UBA4738 > HRBIN12 > JAJNBA01. Next base: position 364,487 of record CAWAPY010000011.1, on the reverse strand, counting down.
GCGGACCCGAAGCGCCCAGGCCAGGTCCTGGTCCCTGACGCGCTCCTCGGGTTGGAGCAGCTCCCTCGCCCCCAGCCACCATCGGAGGCTCTCGAGGCTCGGCGGCATCCCGTCCGGGTCCCCCTGCTCGTGATCGTGGAGGGACAGGAAGCCACGCACGAGCTCGAGGTCGTCGGGTGCAGAGCGCGCGGCATCCTCCTCGTGGACCGGCTGGGGAACGAGTCGAGCCTCCATCTCCGAGAGGATACCGCACTGAAACCGCCAATGCCGGGTGCCGGTTACACGGCCACCGGCCGAGAGGATGCCCGGCGCGCGCGACCTAGACTCCGACCCGTGCTGGCGTTCACGGACTGGGCCATCGACATCCTGTCCCGAGCCGACGCGGCGGCGCGCCGGTTCAACCCCGACGCTCGAGTGCGCGTCGTCCGCGACGCGGGCGGCGTCCGTTTCGAGCTGACGGACGAAGCCGGGCGCCACCGATCGCGTGGTTGACCACCCGTCCGGGTTCACCCTCCTGGTGGAGGAGGGCCTCGAGGGGACCATCGACGTGATCGAGCCGCACGATCAGCTCATCCTCCGGCCCGAGGGTGACACGGAACGGAGCTCGCGTCCGTCCTGAACTGCGAGGGAAGCGAGGTGCGGCGGATAGACTTGCCGCCATGACGGAGGCGGGCGTGCTTCGAGCCGTGGGCGGGGCTGGGCCCGTGATGATCATCGGCGGCGCCGAGGATCGGTTCCGCGACAAGGTGATCCTCGGAACCTTCGCGGACCTCGCCGGCGGTGCCGATGGGAACATCGTGGTGATCTCCTCGGCCTCCTCGCTCGGCGACGCCGCGACCCAGGCCTACCGTGAGCTCTTCCTCGGTCTGGGCATCGGAGCCGTGACGGGCATCCGGCCGGAAGAGCGCGAGGAGGCCGACAACCCGGCCGTCGTCTCGACCCTCTCGGAGGCGACCGGCGTCTTCCTGACCGGCGGGAACCAATCGCGCCTCACCCAGGTGGTCGCGGGCACGAAGCTCGGCGATGCGATCTCGAACGCGCACGATCGCGGCGTCGTCCTCGCGGGCACGAGCGCTGGCGCGTCGGCCCTGGCCTCCCACATGGTGGCGTTCGGTCGTCCCGGGCCCACGCCGAAGCACCGGATGGTGACCCTCGCGGCCGGGCTCGGGATCGTGCCGGGCGTCGTGATCGATCAGCACTTCGAGGAACGGGGCCGGATCGGGAGGCTGCTGGCCCTCGTGGCGCAATCACCGTCCTTGCTCGGCATCGGCATCGACGAGGACACGTGTGCCGTGGTCACCGCCGATCGCGTCCTCCACGTGCTCGGCCGCGGCGCGGTCACGCTCGTCGACGGCTCCCACGTCAAGACCGATGCCTATCGCGGGAAGGGCTATCGTCCCGTCATGGTGAGCGGCGCCATCCTGCACTCCCTGCCCTCGGGGTACCGGTTCGATCTGCGCGGTCGCGCGCTGCTCACGGGACCGGACGCCCTCGAGGACGGGGAGGCGTCGACGTGACGAAGGCAGCCAAGGGTCAGCAGTCGAGGAGCCCGCAGCGCGGCCCCGCAAAGACGCGAACCCGCGGCGCACGGGAGTCCGTGAAGCGGGAGCCGGCGGCCGCCAAGTCGCGCACCCCGAAGCCGGATCTGAAGATCGTGCAGACCCAGGTGTTCCGAGGCCCGAACTATTGGTCCTACGAGCCCTGCATCCGGATGCTCGTCGATCTGGGCTCGCTCGAGGAGTGGCCGTCCAACCAGATCCCCGGGTTCAACGAAGGCCTCCTGTCGCTGCTCCCGGGCGTTGCGGAGCACTCGTGCTCCCTGGGGCGCGAGGGCGGCTTCGGCGAGCGGCTCGCCGACGGGACCTGGCTCGGCCACGTCGCCGAGCACGTGGCCCTCGAGCTCCAGCGGGAGACCGGCGCGCACATCTCGCGCGGCAAGACGCGGAGCGCGGGGGAGACCGGCCGCTACAACGTGATCTTCGGCTACTGGGAGGAGACCGTCGGCGTCGAGGCCGGCAAGCTCGCGGTCCGGATCGTGAACCACGCGGTCAAGGCGGAGAAGGGCTTCGACTTCCTCGCCGAGCTCGAGCGCCTGATCAAGCTCGCGGAACGGCGGGCGTTCGGCCCCTCGACGCAGGCGATCATCGACGAGGCGGCGTCGCGTGACATCCCGTGGATGCGGCTGACGAGCGATCGCTCGATCCAGCTCGGCCAGGGGAAGTACCAGCAGCGGATCCGGGCCACGATGACATCGATGACGTCCGCGCTGGCGGTGGACATCGCGTCGCGACAAGAAGATGACGAACCAGCTCCTCGCGGCGGCGGGGCTCCCCGTGCCGCGGAGCGAGGTGGTCCGCACCGCCGATGAGGCCGCCACGGCCGCCGGCGCGGATGGGCTTCCCGGTGGTGACGAAGCCGCTCGACGGCAACCACGGTCGCGGCGTCGGTCCTCAACCTGACCGACGAGAAGTCGGTTCGCCTCGGGTTCGAGCGCGCGCTCGAGCAGTCACGCGACGGGCGTGTCGTCGTCGAGACGTTCGTCCGGGGCAACGACTACCGCATGCTGGTGATCGGAGGCCGGATGGTCGCGATCGCCGAGCGGGTGCCGGCGCACGTGATCGGCGACGGCGAGCACACCGTCCGCGAGCTCGTCGAGATCACGAACCAGGACCCGCGTCGCGGGATCGGGCACGAGAAGGTGCTGACGCGGATCACCGTCGACGCGAGGGCCGAGGAGTTCGTGCGCGCGCAGGGCTTCGCGTTCGACGACGTCCCTCCCGAGGGAGCGCAGGTCCTGATCGTCGCCACCGGCAACATGTCGACGGGAGGCATCTCGATCGACCGCACGTGGGAGGCGCACGAGGACAACGTCGAGATCGCCGAGGAAGCCGCGAGGGTCGTCGGTCTCGATGTCGCGGGGATCGACTTCCTGGCCCCGGACATCACGCTCCCCGTGCGCGAGACCGGCGGCGCGATCGTGGAGGTGAACGCCGCGCCGGGGTTCCGGATGCACACGCACCCCACCGAGGGGGAGCCGCAATACGTGGCCAAGCCCGTGATCGACGCGCTGTTCCCGCAGGGAACGCCCGTCGCGGATCCCCATCGTCGCGGTGACCGGCTCGAACGGGAAGACCACGACCACCCGGATGATCGCCCACATCTTCCGCGGACTCGGCCAGCAAGATCGGGATGACCTCGACGGACGGTGTGTACATCGACGAGCGACTGGTGAAACGCGTCGACGCGTCGGGGCCGAAGTCGGCGCAGATGGTGCTGCAGAACCCTCGGGTGGACATGGCCGTCTTCGAGGTCGCCCGCGGCGGCATCCTCCGCGAAGGACTCGGCTACGGGCGCAACGATGTCGGTGTCGTGCTGAACGTGACCGGCGACCACCTCGGGCTTGCGCGAGGTCGAGACGCTGGAGCAGCTCGCCGCGGTGAAGCAGGTGGTCGTCGAGGCGGTGCCCGAAGACCGGCTGGGCGGTGCTGAACGCCGACGATCCGTTGGTGCTCGAGATGCGCCGGCACACGCGGCGGGCAGGTGATCCTGTTCTCGATGACAGGAGAAGCACGAGCTCGTCGATCGGTGGATCCGGCGCGGCCGCAAGGCCATCGTGCTCGAGCACGGCCCGCTGGGTGAGCTGATGGTGCTCAAGGAGGGGCGTCGCTCGTCGCCGATCGCCTACGTGCACATGCTGCCGGCGACGTTCGACGGGCGGGCGCGGATGATGGTGCAGAACGCGATGGCCGCGGCCGCGGCGGCGCATGCGGCGGGCGCGCACCTGCACGACATCCGGCAGGGGCTGCGATCGCTTCACCACCTCGATCTACCAGGCGCCCGGGCGGCTCAACGTGTTCGAGCTCGACGGTGTGAAGGTGATCCTCGACTACGCGCACAACGCGGCCGGGCTGGAGACCGCTCGGCGACTTCGTGGACCGCCTCGCTGCCGACGCGGCGCACGCGGACCGTCCCGGCGACGCCTCGCGCGACCGCGAATCTCGTGGTCGGCGTGGTCGCCACGGCCGGCGACCGCCGCGACGAGGACATGCGGGAACTCGGCCGCGTGGCCGCACAGCACTTCGACGTCGTGATCGTCCGCGAGGACCGGACACCCACGGGGTCGCGAGAAAGGGCGAGACGGCCGCGCTCGTCGTGGAGGGCGTCCGAGCGGCGATCGGGGAGGGCCACGCCCGGGCGGGCACCGTCGAGATCGGTGCTCGATGAGATGGATGCCGCCCGGCAAGCGCTCGACCGTGCCAGGCCAGGGCGACATGGTCGTCCTCTGCGTCGACTACGCCACCGAGGTCTACAAGGAGCTGGAGAAGCGGCGGGGGAGCGCGACGCCCGCTGCCCTGGGAGCCTCCGAGAGCGGCCTGATCGAGGCGGTTGGCGGCGACCCCGACCTCATCGATCTCTCGTCCCTGCCTCGGTAGTGGACCTCCGCCGGATCGCCGACGAGCTTCGCGCACGCCGCGACGACCTCGTGTCCGAGCTCGGCGTGGTCACGACGATCGAGCGTGACCCGCACGCCTCCGTGTCCTTCGGCAAGCGGGTCGGGGACGGAACGACCGAAGCGGTCGATCGGCTGAACCGGGTCGGGACCGCGCGGGAGCTCGAGGCGATGCTGCAGGACGTGGATCGGGCGCTGGCGAAGGTCGAGGAGGGCACCTACGGGATCTGCGACCGTTGCGGCCGGCTGATCCCCGAGGAGCGTCTCGAGGCCCGGCCGTGGTCGGTCCTCTGCGTCGAGTGCGCCTCACTGAGGACTCATCGGCGTGAGCCGAGCCGTCAGGAAGCTCGTGAAATCTGGGGACGTCGAGGGGCTCCTCAAGGCTGCGGCGGGATCCGGAACGCCTAGGTCGACGTGGTGCAGGGACGGGGGCGTGATCGAGGCGGTCGAGGTGCCGGCGGCGATCGCGGCAACGCGCCACGCGCCGGGGTGTTCCTCGACCTCGACGGGACGCTCGCGCCGATCGTTCCGAGGCCGGAATTGTCGGAGGTGCTCCCCGAGATTCCCGCCGTGCTCGATCAGCTCGCAAGTCGTCTGGACGTGGTCGCCTTGGTCTCCGGGCGTCCGTCCGAGCAGGTGCGCGAGCTGCTCGACGTGGAGGGAGTCGGATCGATCGGGACACACGGGCTGGAGGCCGAGCCCCCGATGGCCGAGGAGATCCTCGACGAGCTCCGGGCCGTGGCGGCCGCCGTCGGGGCCTGGGTCGAGCCGAAGGGCGCCGCCGCCGCCGTGCACTTCCGCGCGCTCGCGGACCCGGAGGCCGCCGAGACGCGCGTCGGCCGGGACGTCTCGCCGTGATCGCGGCGACGCACGACCTCGAGGTGGTCCCGGGGAAGCGGATCCTCGAGCTGGCGCCGGCGGGTCGCCCGAGGAAGGGCGGCGCGGTGGAGCGGATCGCGACGGAGCGAGAGCTCACCGCGGTGCTGTTCGCGGGCGATGACGTCGGAGACCTCGACGCCTTCGCGGGGCTCAGCCGGCTGCGGACGCGAGGGCTCTGGACCTGCGCGACGGTGGCGGGCGGTGCGCGAGACCCCCGCAGAGGTCCTGGCAGCTGCGGACCTGGTGGTCGAGGGGCCCGAGCGGCGTCGCCGCGCTTCTCGCCTCGATCTCCGACGAGCTGGAGCGCCCGACTCCCCGCCCTAGGGACTGGGCGGCCGGACCTCGTCGATCGCGCGGAGCTGGCCGGCGAGCCAGGTGGCCGGCGTGTGCGCGAGCGCCGAGCGCTGGAGGCCGCGGGCCCGCCGGGTGCGGTCCTCCTCGGGCATCAGGAGCGCCTCGTTGATGGCCTCCGCGGTCTCCGAGAGGTCGAACGGATTGATGGCCAGCGCGTGCCGCCCGAGCCGCCCGAACGCGCCCGCGTTCCGGGACAAGATCAGCGCGCCGCCGCTCGTGTTGACGACGGGCGCCTCCATCGCCACGAGGTTCATGCCGTCGTGGACCGGATTGACGAGCATCGCGTCGTATCGGTCGTACGCGGCGACGGCGTACGTGAAGTCCTCCTGCACCTTCAGGACGATCGGCGTCCAATCCTCTTTCCCGTACGTGGCGTTGATCCGGTCGGCCGTCGCGCGGCAGTCGGCGCCGTAGTCCCGGTAGGCCGGAACCTCCTCACGCGAGGGGCTCAGGAGGGCCAGGAACACCACGTCGCCGCGCCACTCCGGATGCTTCTGCAGGAGGAGCTCGAACGCCAGGAAGCCGCGGAGGATGTTCTTCGACGGCTCGAGCCGGTCGACGCGGAGCAGCAGCTTCCGGCCACCGCGGATCTTCTCCACCTGCGGGCGCAGGCGCTTCGCCCGATCGGTCGCGGCCGCCTCCTGGATCTCCTGCGCGCCCACGGCGACGGGGAAGGACCGGATCTGCACGTGCCTGCCGTCCACCTCGGCGCGGTGCGCGCGGATGTCGACGTGGACGTCCTCGAGCTCGCGGGCGGACAGGAGGAAGTTCTCGCCCCATTGACGGCCCTGGAACGCCACGACGTCGGCGCCGAGCATCCCGCGCAGGATCGATTGCCGCATGTCGACGGGAAGCGTGCGGAGATAGGTCCGCCCGGCGAACGGCGTGTGCGAGAAGTGCAGGATGCGCGCCTCCGGGACCATCTCCCTGAGGAGCTGCGGCACGAGCGTCAAGTGATAGTCCTGGATCAGGAAGATCGGGTCGTGCTTCGCTTCCACGGACAGCGCTCGGGCGAAGGCCCGGTTCGCCTCGACGTAGTCCGCCCAGTCGTGCTCGGTCCGTTCGTCGAACGTCGGCGTCCTCGCGATGTCCCACAGGTAGTGGTGCGCGAACCACAGGATCCCGTTGGCGATCCCGTTGTAGTACCCGTCGTAGCGCTCCTCCGGGATGTCCACGTAGCGGACGCGTTGCGCCGCCCCCTCCAGCTTGCGACCGCGCGGCGACACCTCCCGGTCGCCTTCGGTGACCGCGGCGGCGACCCACGTGGCGTCGTCCCGCTCGAGGACCCCTCCCAGCACCGTCACGAGGCCGCCGGAGCCACGATGGGCGACGAGCTTTCCGTCCTCATCACGCTCGAAGCGGACGGGCCCCCGGTTGGATGCCACGACGAGCGGGGATTCCATCGCGGAGTGCTGGGTGGTGGCCATGCCCCCCCATCCTCCCAGGCTCGCCTGTGGTCTCCCCGAAGGGCAACCTCAGGCGGGCGCGCCGCTTGCTGGCCGCCGCCCGAACGAGGCGGCGAACGTCCGCGGGGCCGAGGAGCTTCGCCTCGCGGGTCCGGAGCCATCGGAACGCCTGCGCCCGCTGCGCGAGGGCGGTGATCCCGACGACGTCGCCGGGGGAGGACGCCTTCAGCATCCCCCGGAGGGCGCGGAGCTCGTCCACGTAGACGGGCACGTCGTGCTTGCCGGCTCGCGCGGCGCCGCGCCGGAGCTGCGCGATCACGTCCTCGCGCGGCCGGCCGCGGAGATACTTCTTCAGCTCGGCGATCGCGAGGTGGTCCGAGCCGAGGGCCGCACGCACCGCGAACCCCTGCAGGATGTCGTCCGTCCGGTCGCCGGCCGTGCCGATCGCGAGCCAGATCTCCCGGCCCGGCGGCCGGAGGCCCTGGAGGATCTCCACGAGCCCGTCCATCCCCGCCTCGTTGTGGGCGTAGTCGAGGATGAGCAGTCTCCTGTCGAGCCGGAACAGGTTCGTCCGGCCCGGGTTCTTCTGCGGATCGAGGACGAACGTGCGGAGCCCCTTCGCCACGGCTCGCGGCGAGAGTCCCGCCGCCAGCCCGGCTGCCGCCGCGGCGAGCGCGTTCTGCGTGTACATCCGGGAGAGACCGGCGAGCGTCACCGGCACTGGCTCGAGCTCGATCAGTGGGTGGACGATCGAGTCCTCCATCCAGGCGATCGTGCCGTCGAGGACGCTGATCGCGCGGCCGCCGCCGCCGAGCGTCTCGCGGAGCGCCGGGTGGCGCGGGTCCAGCGAGAAGAGCCAGGGCCGCCCGCTCGCCGCGCGCCGCATCGCGAGCACCCGGGGGTCGTCCGCGTTCAGGACCACCCACCCGTCGGGCCGTGTGATCCTGGTGACCGTCGCCTTGACCTCCGCGAGCTGGTCGACGGTGGAGATGCCGTGGAGGTGGAGGTGGTCCGCGGAGACGTTCGTCACCACCGCGACGTCGTTGTGCGCCACGCCGATCCCGCGGAGGAGGATGCCTCCGCGAGCCGTCTCGAGCACGGCGACGTCGGGATGTTGCGCGAGCGCCGTCGCGGCCCCTGCGAACCCCGAGTAGTCGCCCTTCTTCACCAACCGGTCGTTGCGGTACACGCCGTCCGTCGAGGAGAACGCCACGCGTTTGCCGGCGCGTCATCACCATGTGGGCGATCAGCCGGGTGGTGGTGGTCTTGCCGTTCGTGCCGCTCACCTGGATCACCGGGATGTCCGGGTCCGGGACCGTCGGCGGCTCCCCCGGCTCGGCAGCCGCCACCGCGCGGCCGAGCTCGGCGATGACGCGCGCGGGAGATCGTCGGAGCAGGGCGCCCATGCCGGTCGCGACCGCCTCGGCGAGCGCCTCGGCCGCTCCTCGTCGTCGCCACGGGAACACGACGACCACGTGCCCGAACTCGGGACCCGTCCGCCCGCGCACGGCGAGCCGGCCGGTGCCCACGGCCTCCGCGATACGCCTCGTCAGCTGCACCGCGATCCGCGCGGTCGCGCGCAGCCGCTGGTCGCTCCCGGCGCGTGCCCGGTTCGAGCCGTGGGATGCCCGACCTGCTCCGCGACCGTTCGGACGCGGTCCTCGCTCGCACGGAGCCACCCATCCACCTCGAGCATCAGCTTCACCGCGGGGCGGGGGAAGTAGAGGTTGGGACCCGTCCAGGACGCGAAGCTCGGCGGTGCGAACGGCTTCGGCCACGGCCTACCCGGCCGTTGGCTCGGCGACCAGGTCGATCTCGGCCGCGAGCGCCACGTCCTTCTCGGTCACGCCCCCGGCGTCATGGGTGGACAGCGACAGGTAGACGCGGTTGTAGTGGATCTCGATGTCGGGATGGTGCCCCGCGGCCTCGGCGAGGTCGGCCACGCGGTTCACGAACGCGATCGCCGCCCGGAAACCGGGGAACGTGAAGTCGCGATGGATCGCGTTCCCGAGCGAGGTCCACCCCTCCATCTCGTCGAGGAAGACCTTGAGCTCCGCCTCGGTGAGCTTCGTCATCCGCCGCAGCGTACGTCAGGTGGTGTGCGGTGCGCGAGCCCGCCGGAGCTCGGGAAAGAGCAGCGCGACGAGCCCGGCCCCGAGGATGCAGCGCGACCCACCCGAGACGACGCTGAAGGTGGGGGAGACCAGCCCCGCCACCAGCCCCGCCTCGACGTCTCCCAGACGCGGGCCACCGGTCACGACGAGGATGTGGATCCCGAAGAGCCTCCCTCGCAATCGATCGGGAGCCGACATCTGGAAGATCGTGGTGCGGAAGATCGCGCTGATCACGTCCGCCCATCCGGCGAGCGCGAGCATCGCGAGTCCGAGCCAGAACGTGCCGGACCACCCGAACGCGACGATCGCCACCCCCCATGCAGCCACCGAGACGATCACCGCCAGCCCCTGCCGATGGACCCTTCCGGTCCAGCCGCTTGTCAGCGCCCCGAGGAGCGCGCCGACCGCCAGGGCTGCGAACAGCAGGCCGATCGCCTTCGACGAGCGGTGGAACTGGTCGACGATCAGGAACGGGAACAGCACGCGGGGCAGGCCGAAGATCATCGCGATCAGATCGATCACGAACGTCGCCATGATCATCCGGTGCTTCCGCGCGAAGCGGAACCCCTCGCGGATCGCGCGGAGGCCGGTGTCGGCGTGATCCTCGCGCACCGGCGGCATCGGTCGCAGGAGCGAGGCGGCGACGAACATGCAGCCGATCGAGGCGAGGTCGACCGCGTACGCGACGGTCACGTCCCACCAGCACGATCACGAGCCCGGCGAGCAGCGGGCCGATCAGCGCGGCGGTGTTCCACACGACCTGGTTCAGGGCCTGCGCCGCCGGCAGCTGCGCGGGATCGAGGATCCGGGCGGTGATCGCGGATCGGGTGGGGCCGTCGAACGAGCTGCTCGCGGCGAGCGACCGCGAGTCCCGCGTAGATCAGCCACAGTGGCGGCTCGCCCACGAGGGCGCCGCCGAGCAGGATCGTGGAGCCCGCGGCGAGACCCACCTGCGCCAACATCAGCAGCCGTCGCCGATCCCACGCATCGAGGATCGCGCCGCCTCCGAGCGAGCCCGCCACGAGGCCGAGCAGATACGCGAGCCCGGTGGCACCGACCGCCGCCTCCGAGTCGGTGAGGTTCGTCACCTGGACGAACACCGCGACGAGCGTGAACTGGCTCCCGGTCGACGTGACGAAGAGACCGGTCCAGAGCAACCGGAACTCGCGCGAGGCACGGAGCGGCCCGAGGTCGATGGCCAGGCGACGGAGTCGCCCCCCGGGGTCCTGGGAGGCGGGTCGCTCACCCGTGCAGCTGGGTCGTGGTCATCCCGCCGTCGCGGCGACGGCCTCCTCCAGCAGATCGAGGCCCTCGACCAGCAGGCCGTCGTCGATCGTGACGGGCGGAAGCAGCCGGAGGACGTTGCCGTAGGTCCCCGCGGTCAACACGATCAGGCCCCGTTCCAACGCTGCGCTTCCGAGGGCCGACATGACCGCCCCATCGAGCGGCTCCTTCGTGGCGCGGTCGGCGACGAGCTCCATCGCCCGCATCGCCCCGCGCCCGCGCACGTCGCCGATCGAGCCGAACCGCTCCTGCATCGCCCGCATCCGCCCGTCGATCGTCTCGCCCACGGCGCGGGACCGCTCCAGCAGTCCCTCGGCCTCGATCTTGTCGAGCACGGCGAGCGCCGCGGCCGCCGCGACAGGGTTCCCGCCGTACGTCCGCCGAGCCCACCCACGTGCACGCTGTCCATCAGGTCCGCTCGCCCGGTGACGGCCGAGATCGGGAGGCCGCCACCCAGGGACTTCGCGCTCAGCACGATGTCGGGGACCACGCCTTCGTCCTCGATCGCGAACCACCGGCCGGCGCGGCCCATCCCCGACTGGATCTCGTCGGCGATGAACACGATGCCGTTGGCGGCGGCGAACTCGGCGAGGCCGGCGATGAACCCGGACGCCGGCACGATGAACCCGCCCTCGCCCTGGATCGGCTCGATCAGGATGGCGGCGATGTTCTCCTCGCCGATGTGCTTGTGCATCTCGTCGAGCGCGTAGGCGAGGCAGGACTCCGCGCACGTCTGCTCGGTCCCGCCGGTGGGGCATCGATAGGGATACGCGAGCGGCAGCCGGTAGATCTCGGGGGCGAACGGCCCCATCCCCTGCTTGTACGGCATCACCTTCGCCGTCAGCGACATCGCCATCAGCGTCCGGCCGTGGAACGCGTGATCGAACACGACGACCCCGGCCCGACCCGTGTGCTTCCGCGCGATCTTCACCGCGTTCTCGACGGCCTCCGCGCCGGAGTTCGCGAACATCGTCTTCTTCTCGTGGTCGCCCGGTGCGAGGGTGTTCAGTCGTTCCGCCAGCTCGATGTACGGCTCATTCGCAGTCACGTGGAAGCACGTGTGCGTGTCGAGCTCGAGCTGCCGCTGGGCGGCCGCCACCACCTCGGGCGCCGTGTGACCGACGTTCAGCACCGCGATGCCGGTGGCGAAGTCGATCAGCCGGTTCCCGTCCACGTCCTCCACGATGGCCCCGGACGCGCGGGCCGTGACGATCGGGTGGATGTTCGCGACGCCGCGGGGGACCGCGTTGTCCCGCCGCTCGAACCACTCGCGTGACCTCGGTCCCGGGATCTCCGTAACGAGCTTCCGCTCCTGCGGGATGTCCATGACAGGCCTCCGTCCGGCTCATCGGGTGCGTCGCGCCCGCGTCGACCGGGAGTATCGTGCGCCACCGGCCGGGTTGTCAGCCGGGGCCGCTTCCCCGAGGAACCCGCCCGAGAAGCCGCCCAAGGAGCGGGCAAGGACCCAGTAGCGCTCTCGCCGGGCTCGGCGACACTCCGAGGATGCCGTCCGAGGCTCCTCAGGCCCGACCGTCTTCCGACTTCTCTGGCCTCGACTTCTGGCTCGGGGAGTGGACCTGCACGTGGGACGGAGGCGACGGGCGGAACTCGATCACCAGAGGAGCTCGGGGGCGCGGTCGTGGTCGAACGCTTCGAGTCCCTCGCTCCCGAGCGGTGGTCCGGGATGAGCCTCAACGTCTTCGACGAGCTGCACGGATGGCGCCAGACGTGGGTGGATTCGACGGGCAACTACTGGGCGCTCCAAGGGCGACCCCATCCGGAGGGGTTCGCCTTCGCCGTGAACGAGGTCGACGACGGCCGGAACGTCGAGAAACGGATGGTGTTTTCGGACATCGGGACCGACTCCTTCCGATGGCGATGGGAACGATCCGACGACGCCGGCGCCACCTGGACGGAGCTCTGGGTCATCGACTACCGGCGCACCCCTGATGGGTGACTCGAACCCGGCCAGCGGCGCCGGAGGGACCGGAAGGGGAGGAAGGCAAGGAACCAGCAGGAACGGCAAGGAATCTGCACCCCTCGGCAAGAACGCGCTATCTCCGGTCCGAGCCGCCGCCTAGCGTCGGTGGCGTGCTCCGGTACATCGCTCGCCGGCTGCTCTACTCCGTCCTCGTCCTCGTCATCATCTCGATCCTCACCTTCCTGATCTTGGTGAAGCTTCCCGCCGGCGATCCGGCGCGGCGTGCGGTGGGGCGGCGGACCGATCCGCAGCAGATCGCGAACGCACGGCGAGCCTTCGGCCTCGACCAGTCGTTGATCGTCCAATACGGGCGGTTCGCGAAGGGGCTGATCCCGCTGCCGAACACGTTCCTGTCCGAGGACGTCTACTACTCGTTCTCTAACTACCTGCCGGTGCGCGAGGAGATCTGGCGCCGGCTCCCCGTCTCCGCGATCCTCGGGATCGGGGCGGCCGTGCTCTGGCTCCTGATCGGACCCCGCTCGGGATCGCCTCGGGCGTGCGACCCCGATCGCTGACCGCCCGATGGACGATGATGCTGGCGATCGTGGGGGTATCGCTGCCCGTGTTCTGGCTCGGTCAGTGCTGCTGTACGTGGTCTGGTACAAGCTCCACCTCGCGCCGTCGGCGGGTCTGGAGATCAACGCCAGCGTGTGGGGGAGCGCGCTGAAGGGCAAGTTCCTCCTTCCCTGGATCACGGTCGCGGTCGGCTACGCGGCGATCTACGCGCGGATGCTCCGCAGCAACATGATCGAGACGACCCATGAGGACTACATGCGCACGGCGCGGGCCAAGGGTCTCTCCGAGCGCCGGGTCATCTACAAGCACGGGCTCCGCGGGGCGCTGACCCCGATCGTGACGATGCTCGGAGTCGACTTCGCGACGATCCTCGCGGGGCTCGTCATCACCGAGACGCTCTTCGGGCTCCCCGGCCTGGGGCAGCTCGCCGTCCGGTCGATCTACAGCAACGACTTCCCCATGGTGATGGGTGTCACCGTCGTCGGGTCGATGTTCATCCTCTCCGCCGATATCGTGGACATCGCGCACGCGTTCCTCGATCCCCGCGTCCGCTACTGACCATATCGGCCGGGAGGCGGCGCTCCGCCGGAACCCATCCCGGCGGCCGGGCAGTCGGATGCACCCCAACCGACGGATGTCGCATACTGGCGAGCTGAACGTTGGTGCAGGAGCCGTCTGCACGTAGGCGGCTGAGGAGGAGGGGACCATGGCGGACGCCTATCAGATGTTCATCGACGGCGAGTGGGTCAACTCATCGGACGGCCAGACCCGCGACGTGATCAACCCGGCGACCGGCGAGGTCCTCGCCACGGTCCAGGAAGGCACCAAGGAGGACGCGAACAAGGCCGTCGCGGCCGCCAAGCGGGCCTTCGAGGGGGACTGGTACGACTCCACGCCGAAGGACCGTCAGCTCGCCCTCCTCAAGCTCGCGGATCGGATCGAGGAGCACGCCGACGAGATCGTGAAGCTCGAGGCACAGAACGTCGGCAAGCCGGCGGCCGTGACGCTCTCGGAAGAGATCCCTCCGATCGTCGACAATCTCCGGTTCTTCGGCGGCGCCGCCCGCACGATGGAGGGCCGCAGCGCCGGCGAGTACATGGCCGGGTTCACGAGCTACGTCCGCCGCGAGCCGATCGGCGTCGCAGGACTGATCGCGCCCTGGAACTACCCCTTGATGATGGCGATCTGGAAGATCGGACCGGCCCTCGCGACCGGGAACACGATCGTCCTCAAGCCCTCGGAGATGACCCCGCTCACGGCCCTGAAGCTCGCGGAGCTCGACGGCCGACATCCTGCCGCCGGGCGTGTTCAACGTCGTGACCGGCGACGGCGTACCGGTGGGCGACACCTTCGTCCGGCACCAGGACGTGGGCATCGTCTCCCTCACCGGCGACACGGCGACGGGCAAGCTGATCGCGGCGAACTCCGCGGAGACCCTGAAGCGGGTGCACCTGGAGCTCGGCGGCAAGGCGCCCTTCATCGTGTTCGACGACGCGGACATGGAGCAGGTCGTCGAGTGGATCAAGATCGGTGGCTACTTCAACTCCGGCCAGGACTGCACGGCGTCCGCGCGGATCCTGGTCGGCTCGGGCGCGTACGAGAACGTCCTCGCGGAGCTCGTCCCGGCGGTGGAGTCGATCAAGGTCGGCGACCCGTTCGCGGACGACACCGAGATGGGCTCGATGATCTCGAAGGAGCAGCTCGAGCGCGTGGTCGGGTTCGTCCAGCGGGCCGAAGAGGCCGGCGCCAAGGTGCTCACCGGCGGCAAGGCGATCGACCAGGACGGCTACTGGTACACGCCGACCGTCGTGAGCGAAGTGGGCCAAGACGCCGAGATCATCCAGAAGGAGGTCTTCGGGCCGGTCGTCACCGTGCAGCGCTTCGACGACGAGGCGCAGGCCCTCGAGTGGGCCAACGGCGTGCCGTACGGCCTGTCGAGCTCCGTGTGGACCCGCGACGTGGGTCGTGCGCACCGGATGGCACGCAGGCTCCAGTTCGGGTGCGTCTGGATCAACACGCACATCCCGCTCACGCCGGAGATGCCGCACGGCGGGTACAAGCAGTCCGGCCATGGCAAGGACATGTCGGTGTACTCGCTGGAGGACTACACGAACATGAAGCACGTCA
The DNA here is from genome assembly GCA_963784055.1 of uncultured Actinomycetota bacterium. Taxonomy (GTDB): domain Bacteria; phylum Actinomycetota; class UBA4738; order UBA4738; family HRBIN12; genus JAJNBA01. The sequence continues at coordinate 349,376 of CAWAPY010000011.1, read as the reverse complement.
TGGTGTCGCTCGACTGAACGCAACCCCCGGAAAACGAAGGCGGTGAGGACATGGCCGTGAGGCCCTATCTGGTGAACGGCGAGTGGCGAACGGGCGAGGGCTCGTTCGAGGTCCACAGCCCGTACGACGACAGCGTGGTCGCCGAGATCGGCGTGCCGACCGAGGCCGACGTCGAGGAGGCGACGGCCACGGCGCACGAGACGTTCAAGGAGTCCTCGAAGCTCCCCGTCCACGCTCGCGCCGATGCCCTCGACCACATCTCGAAGCGGCTCGGCGAGACGATCGAGGAGAACGCCAAGCTGATCGCGCAGGAGGGCGGCAAGCCGCTCAAGTGGGCGACCGTCGAGGCGACCCGGGCCGTGTCCACGTTCCGCTGGGCTTCCGAGGTGATCCGCCGCGGGGACGACGAGCTGATCCGTCTGGACACGGAGGCCGCGCTCGGCTCCCGCGTGGGGCTGATCCGCCGGTTCCCCATCGGACCCGTCCTCGGGATCACGCCGTTCAACTTCCCGCTGAACCTCGTGGCCCACAAGGTCGCGCCCTCCCTCGGGGTCGGTGCGCCGATCGTGGTGAAGCCGGCGAGCGCGACCCCGCATCGGCTCGCTCCGGCTGGCGGAGTTCTTCGCCGAGACCGAGCTCCCGAAGGGGATGTACCAGGTGCTACCGGTGTCCTCGAAGGTGGCCGACGGGATGGCCCGCGACGAGCGCTTCCGGAAGATCTCGTTCACCGGCTCGGCGGAGATCGGCTGGTACCTGAAGGGCCTCGACCCGAAGAAGCGAGTGACGCTCGAGCTCGGCGGGAACGCCGGCGTGATCGTGCACGCGGACGCCGACCTCGACTTCGCGGCCCAGCGCATCGCGTTCGGCGGCTACTACCAGGCCGGGCAGAGCTGCATCAGCGTGCAGCGGGTGCTCGTCTCCTCCGAGGTCTACGACGACTTCACCGCGCGTCTGGTGAAGCAGGTCGAGAGCCTGAAGGTCGGCGACCCGATGGATCCCACCGTCGACGTCGGCCCGGTGATCCAGCGCGCCGAGGTCGATCGCGATCGCGGGCTGGGTGAAGGAGGCCGTGGCGGAGGGCGCCGAGGTGCTCACCGGGGGAGAGGGCGACGGGCCGTTCTTCCAGCCGACCCTGATCTCGAAGGTCACGCCGGAGATGAAGGTGTGCCGCGAGGAGGTCTTCGGACCGGTCGTGACGATCAGCCCGTACGAGACGTTCGAGGATGCGCTCGCGTCGTGAACGACTCGAAGTACGGCCTGCAGGCCGGCGTGTTCACGAACGACATCAACCGCGCGTTCGAGGCGCACCGGACGATCGAGGTGGGCGGTGTCATCGTGAACGACGTCTCCGCGTTCCGCGCCGATCAGATGCCGTACGGAGGCTCGAAGGACTCGGGCTTCGGTCGAGAGGGCCTGCGGTACGCGATGGAGGAGATGACCGAGCCCCGGATCATGGTCCTGTCGCACGTTCCGCTGTAGGCGGAGCGATGGAGGCCCGCGACGTCCTGCTCGTGTTGCCGTTCGTCGTGGTGATCACCCTGGGCGTGGGGTTCCTGCTGGTGTTCCGAGAGCGCGCTGCCGCGCGGGACGTGCTGCGCCGCGGCGGGCTCGCGGAACCGGACCTCGCGACGCCGCTCCGGGATCCTCCGCCTCCAGAACGGCCCTGGTGGGGGAATCCGTGGCTGTGGGTGCTGGTGTCCCTGGCGTCCGTCGTGCTCGGTATCTTCGTATGGCCCGGTCTGTTCGGAGGCACGTTCCTGTTCCTGCCGTTCATCTGGTTGTGGCGCCCACGGCGCCGAGACGTCGACCCCCGGACGAACGGCCACGGCTCCCGCGTCGACCCCGGCTCACTCGGCGGCTGAGCGTCTATCCCGTGGAGTCAGATCGATGAGTCTCCTCATCGAGTTCCTTAGCGCGCTGACGAACACGATGCTCGGTGTCGAGTCCATGAGCAGCGCAGGCAGGGTCGCGCGCACTTTCGACATCGATCCATTCATCCAACGCCTTGAGGATTTGGGCGCGCCCGAAGGGATCGAGCGATGCGGCGACGACTCCCTTTGCCATGGTGAAGCCGTCCTGGTCTACGCCGTGGAACCGCTCGTGACACCGGAGGGACAGAGGCTGGCGGATGTTGCCGTTAACCAGCTTGAGACCTCCGGGGCAACGATCGAACGCGTCGAGCAACCCCATGGACACGTTCTGTCGATGGCGTGCTCCACCGAGGAGAGATGGCTCGAGGCGCGGATCTTGGCCAACAGAGGTTGGGTCTTCCTGATCGATGCTCCATCTGAGCGCGATGCGGGCTCCATCGCCGAGCTGCTCGATCGCGCGATAGCCGAGATCGAAGAACCCCTCAACCCGGTGAAGTGAGCACCCTGTCGGCGAAGTCGCCGACGATCGTGGCCGCTTCGCGTTCCCGTCGCCAGAGGTAGTGGTCGGTGCCGTCCATGATCACGACCTCGGCGACACCGTCGCCGTAGGCGCGGAGCTCGTCGGCAGGGCAGTACTCGTCGTTCGCGCCCGCAAGGAGCAGCAGCGGACGCTTCAGGAGTCGGAGCTCCGCCGCGGTTGGCATCGGCGGCAGCTCGAGGTCGTTCGGCTTGAGCGGGATCCCGAACAGCGCGAGGGCGTGCACCCGCTCGTCCTCGAACGCCTCTCGGAGCGCCACGCTTGCGCCGAACGACCACCCGAACACGAGCGTCCGGCCCTCGGTGCGCTCGCGGACGAACCCGATGGCGGCGCGGACGTCGCGCAGCTCGTCGCGGCCGCCCCCGTACGTTCCGGCCGACCCCATCGTGCCGCGGAAGTTGAAGACGAGCGCGGCGAGCCCGCGCTTCCCCGCGAGCTCGTTCCGCACGGACCAGAGGACGGGGTGGTCCTTGCTTCCCCCGTGCCGCGGGTGGGCGTGACAGATCACGGCGGATCCGCGGGGCGGGTCGTCGGGCATGCGGAGCTCGCCTTCCAGGCGAACGCCGTCCTCGGTGAGGAAGGTCACGGGCTCCATCGCATCTGCGACGATGCCAGCCGTGGGGGAGCTGCGCCAACCGACCGGGACGGCCTTCACGATCCGGGACCCGCTGCCGTGGCCGGACGTCGCGTCGATCGCTCGCGCAGGGCGAGGCCCTCGGCGACGCGGCCGTCTTCCTGCCGGAGACCGGCGCCCGCGACACGCTCGCGACGCTGATGGGCCTCGCGGGCGAGACCGCGGAGCTCCTCCTCGGGACGCGGCGTGATCCCGATGGGCGCGCGGACCCCGAAGCTCGCGGCGATGGCGGCCGCCACCGTCCAGGAACGCTCGGGCGGCCGGCACATCCTCGGCGTGGGCACCGGCGGGTCGGCGCCGGGGGCGCTCGGGCGGCTCCGGACCTACGTCGAGGAGATCCGCGGCCTGGTGGGCGGGAGCGCCCCCGGCGCCGCACTGCGGCTTCCGCTCCCGCTCCCGTCCCGATCTGGATCGCCGCGCTCGGTCCGAAGGCCACCCGCCTCGCGGGCGAGATCGCCGACGGCGTGATCCTCAACTGGTGCACGCCGGAGCGCGTCGCGGAGGCCCGCGACGCGATCCGGGCCGCGGCCGGCGAAGCCGGCCGCGATCCCGACGCCGTCACGATCTCCGTCTACGTCCGCGGCGTCGTTCTCCGACCGCGCGGACGAGGCGCTCCTGGCGGCCGCCGGCCGAGTACGCCTCGTACCCGGCCTACGCGCGTCAGTTCGAGGCGATGGGCGTCGAGCCGTCCGCCGAGGCGGTCGTGGACGCCGTGTGCCTCCGTGGCGACCCGGCGCCGCGCGAAGGACCGCCTCGAGGCCTACCGGCAGGCGGGCGCCGACCTCCCCGGTCGTCTATCCGGTCCTGGCTCCCGGCGAAGGTCCCGAGGCCTCGTTCGCCGGCGCTCGAACCGCTCTCGCCCTGACCCTTGCCGAGCGTCCGCTCCGGCGGTAGACTCCGTTCGCAAGGTCGGCACCGTGGAAAAGGGGTAAATGGGATGACCTACACGATCGCAGAGCCCTGCATCGACGTGAAGGACCGCGGCTGCGTCGACGAGTGCCCCGTCGACTGCATCTACGAGGGCCCTCGGATGCTCTACATCCACCCCGACGAGTGCGTCGACTGCGGCGCCTGCGAGCCCGTGTGCCCGGTCACCGCGATCTTCTACGAGGACGACGTCCCCGCAGAGTGGAAGCAGTTCAACGCGATCAACGCCGAGTGGTTCAGCGACGACATCAGTGGCGTCGGCTCGCCGGGCGGTGCGGCCCAGGTCGGCCCGGCCGCCAAGGACCATCCGATCGTCGAGGCCTGGGCCTCCCTCTAGCCGGGCCGCCGCGGCTGGGCGCCCCCCGGCTCCGGGTGCACCGCCGGGAGGAACACCCGGAACGAGGCGCCCCCGCCTTCGCGTTCCTCGCACCCAGGCACGTCCGTGATGCATCTCCGCGAACCGTCGCACCAGCGTGAGCCCGACCCCGACGCCGGGTGAGGGCTGGGGCACGTCCGTGCCCTGCCGGAACTCCTCGAAGATCCGCTCCCGGAGGTCGTGCGGGACGCCGCCCCCCTCGTCCTCCACGAGGATCATCGCGCCGTGCGCGGTCGCGGTCACGGACACGTGGACGGAGGTGCCTGCCGGTGTGTGCCGGACGGCGTTCACCAGCAGGTTCTCGACGATCCGCTCCACCTTCGGCGGGTCGACGGGCACGATCGACCGACTCCGCCGAGACCGCGACCTGCTCCCGGAGCGACGGATCCGATTCCGTCGACCATCCGGCGAACCAGCTCGCCGACGTCGGTCGGCTCGAACGCCGGCGTCAGGACGCCGCGCGCCAGCCGGTCGAGATCGAGGAGGTTCGTCACCAGCCGTTCGAGCCGGCGAGCGTTGTGCTCGATGCGACCCGCGAGCTCCCGGGTCTCCTCGGGCTGCAAGCCCACGTCGCCGCGTTCGAGCGTGATCGCCAGGCCGAGGATCGCGGCGAGCGGGGTCCGGAGGTCGTGCGAGACCGCCTGGAGGAACGTGTCCTTCATCTCGTCCAGCGCGCGCAGCCGGACGGCTGCCTCCCGCTCGACCTCGAGGGCGCGCTCCAGGTCCTCCTGGGCGCGCTTGCGGTCGCTGATGTCGCGGATGAATCCGGAGAACGTGGTCTCCTCGCCGACCGCCACCGGGACGATCGCCAGCTCCACCGGGATCAGCCGGCCGTCACGATGGAGGCCCTGGATCTCGATCCGAGCGTTCAGGACGGCGCCCTCGCCCGTCTCACGCCACCGTCGGAGGCCCTCGCTGTGCGCCGCGCGATGGGCGTGCGGGACGATCGTCTCGACGAGCGAGCGGCCGACCACCTCCTCGGCGCTCCACCCGAACGTGGTCTCGGCCTGCGGGTTCCACGCCGTGATCACGCCCTCGCACGTCCATGCTGACGACGGCGTCCAGCGCGGAGTCCACCATCAACCGCAGGTGCTCGTGGGCATCCTGCAGGCGCTGCTCCGCCTCCTTGCGCGCCGTGATGTCCAGCTGGAACCCCTGCCAGTACGGTCGGCCCGTTCTCGGGCCGGATCAGCGTCGCCTCGTCGAGGACCCACACGACGCTCCCGTCCTTGCGGACCATCCGATATTCGAGGGCGAAGCTGTCCGAGCCGTCCGTGTTGCTCGACGCGTCCGCTGCGAACACCCTCTCGCGATCGTCCGGATGGATCATCGTCCGCCAGAGTTCGGGGTCGGCGATCATCTGCTCGACGGGGACGCCCGTCAGCTCCTCGGCGCCGGGTCCGATGTACTGCGTGCAGCGATCTCGTCGGATCGTCGGGATCGATGCTCTGGATGTAGAAGACCGCCGGGTTCTGCTCGACCATCGTGCGGAACGTGAGCTCGGCCTCTCGCAGACGCTGCCTCCGCATTGTGGCGGGAGCCCACGTCGGTGAGGAAGCCGAGGAAGTAGTCCAGGTTGCCGTCCTCGTCGAGGACCGCCGTCGAGGTGTCGTGCACCCACACCCAGTGGCCGTCGGCATGGCGCATCCGGTACTCGTGCTCGAACGGCTCGAGGTCGGAGTTGTTGAACGCATCGATCGCTCGGAGACGCGCGAGATCGTCGGGATGCATGACCTCGAACCACAGGTCGGCTCGCTCCAGGAACCGTTGGGGCGGGTAGCCCAGGATCTCCTCGATCTGCGGGCTCACGAAGCCCATCACCGTGATCCCGTCCGCGCCGACATGGTCGGTGTACGTGACCGCGGGGATCCGTTCGACCATCGCACGGAATCGAGCCTCGGCCTCCCGGAGCCGTTCCTCGGTCTCCACGCGCTCGGTCACCCCGATGAGGAAGCCCTGCCAGTACAGGATCTGCCCGTCCTCGTCCCGGACCGGTCGGACCTTGTCCCGCACCCACGCCCAGCGTGTCGTCCGCCCTCCGCATCCGGTAGGTCTGGTCGAAGTCGGTGCCCCGCGAGAACGCGATCCGGTTGGCCACCTCCACCTCGTCCCTGTCGTCGGGATGGACGTGCGCCACCACCAGTCACGATCTCCGAGTGGGACCTCCGGTGCGGAGCCCAGGAGATCCTGGAGCTGAGGGCTGATGAAGGTGAACCGCCCCCGTCGGGATGGTGGGACTCCGTGTAGGTGACGGCGGGGTTCTGCTCCACGACCTGCTGGTACCTGACCTCCGCTCGCGCCGACGAGCCTCGGCTCGCCCGGCCTGCTCTGCCGCTCCGAGCATGCCGGCCGCGGCGCGGAGCGAGTCGAGCTCGAACGCCGTCCACTCCCGTTCGTCGACGCAGTCGTCGAAGCCGATGAATGCCCACCACTCCCCGTCCACGAACACAGGGAACGCGGCGATCGACCGGATGTCCTGCTTCATGAGCTCGACGCCCTCCTCCTCCGGGAGCGTCACGGACGATCCCGTACACGGTCGCGCGTGACAACATCAGATCGATCCACCGGGAGAACCCCGCGTTGGAGAGCGAGGCGCCCCGGAGGGTCGGGTTCCCGAACTGCGAGGACACGCCCGGCGCGCACCACTCGGCGAGCTGGGTCGCGCGATATCCGTCATCCGGCGGGTCCACCTCGATCAGGTAGGCGCGGCTCACACCGGCCGCCACGCCGAGGTGCATCAGGACGTCGTCGATCGCATCCCGCCAATCGGCCGCGAGGAGGAGTCGCTCCGCCGAGTAGGCGACGGATGCGAGCATGCCGCCGCCTGCGAGCAAGGGCTCTTCATGTCGGATCGATCGAGCCACGCGTTCCCCCGGAAAGGCAGGTTGCGACCCGTTCTCGGGCCTGCTCGGATTATCGGCGCGGCAACGGCGACATGGAGTCCCCTGCTTGGGGTGGGGTGTCGGTCATCCGGGGGGCTCAGGCCTGGTCAGGAAGGACCGGCCGAGTCAGGAATGACGGCAGGACACCCGGCATCGAGCCCGCGGCGGGCACCTCCTCGGAGATGGCCAGCGCCCCCGGGACTTCGCCGCCAGCTTGAACATCAGCTCGACCGCCTTCGGGTCCTCGGCGCCCGGGCCGGTGCTCGATCACGCCGTCGGCCGTCGCCCGGTCCCAGATGTCCTGGCCTCGCTCCGTCCGGACGATCGAGAGGGTCCATCCCTCCGACTGCCCGAGGCCTCCGAAGGAGATGTCGGCGTGCTCGGCCGCGAAGTCGGGGCAGTGCAGGCAGCCCGGCCTGGTGTACCGCTGCGCCTCCTTCAGCGAGTAGATGACCTCGTCGCCCGTGTCGGTGTAGAACAGCAGCTTCCCCTTGACGTTCACGCGAACGAGATGATCGAGGTCCAGGCCGAGCTCCTTCTGGGCGATCTCGACCATCAGGCCGTCGTACGTGAAGGACTTCGAGCACAGCAGCCCGAACGTCCACGCGATCTTCCTCCGCCACTTGTTCACCCGCCGGAGCTTCCAGCGCCCCGGTCACGCTGGACTGGCAGCCCATGCCCGACGAGCGCGACCTTCGAGAGCCCCATCTCGGCCGCCTTCAGGAGCGCGAGCGGGTTCGCGGAGTACGTGTAGCGGGACCCAGCGGTCGCGAGGACGCCTTCGCGCATCCGTGACCACGGTCGGTTCGGCGTCCCACTGGCGCTCGTCGGAGAGCTTCGACGTGCAGGCCCCGTCGATCTCGCCGTTGCGCAGACCCCAGAGCAACAGCGCGGAGACGGCGCCGCCGTCCTGTCCGTGCATGAGCGCATCCTGCTCGGTCGCCCTGGCCAGGTAGATCTCCCGGTACTGCCCGATGACCTCCTCGGGCTTGCGGACCTGGCCGAAGAACAGCTCGTCGATCTCCGACTCCCACTCACGGAACCTCGGGCAGGCACGGGTGCAGATGTCGCACCCCTTGTCGCCGTGGCTGCAGCCGTCCGGTCCCTCCGGCTGGAGCTGCACGGGGACGTCGTTCTCGTAGCCGAGCACGTGGAACGGACAGGCGACGATGCAGGACGTGCAGCCGGTGCATAGACCCGTGAGCACCACCTCGTTGTAGAGGTCGCGCCACTGGGTCTTCTCGACGGCCACGGCGGCAGTCTAGTGGGCCCTCGTCCCCGAAGCGAAACCGGTTCGCGGGCTCACCCGTAGTACCGTGCGGGCCCGGAGACCGGGGCATCGACGAGATGGCCGAGATGGCCAGAAGGATGGAAAATGGGAGGGACGATGCATCGAGGGTGGATGAGCCTGCTGGGCGCCCTGTTCGCGCTCACGCTGCTCGCGGCATCCTGCGGCGGGGACGACAACGCCGCCCGATCAGAACGGTGGCACCCCGACCGAGAGTCCGACCGAGAGCCCGCCGACGGCGGCGGGGGCGGCGCGGATCTCACGATCGTCGACTTCTCGTTCTCACCGACCGATCTCTCCGTGACGGAGGGACAGACGATCAGGTCACGAACATCGGCGAGACCTCGCACACGTTCACGACGGATGACGGCGCGGTCGACGAGACGATCAGCGCCGGCGAGACGGTGGAGATCACCCTCACCGGCGTCTACCACCGGCGGGTTCCATTGTCGCTTCCACTCGCAGATGGTGGGGACGCTCACGGTCGGGTGACCTGAGGCCACGAGCCCGGCCGGAGCGGCGTCAGATCGCAGAAGGAGTCGCCGCAGGCGCATTCGTGCGTGGCCTGCGGGTTGAGCATCTTCAGCCCGCCACCGAGGAGCGAGTCGTTGAACTCCAGGGTGGAGCCGCGGACGATCGGCGCGCTCTGCGGATCGACGAGGACGCGGACGCCGTCGGCTGCCTCGATCACGGCGTCGTCGTCGGCGGGTCCGTCGGCGAACGACAGCTCGTAGGTGAACCCGGAGCAGCCGCCGGCGGTCACGCGGACGCGGAGGACGGGCAGCGCGTGGCCCTCCTTGAGGGCGAGCGCGGCGATCCTCCGCGCGGCCTTGTCGGTGACCGAGATGACCTCGGTGACGGGCGCGTCCATCACCTCCCAGGCTACCCGACCTGCTCGTCGATGCCGAGCAGGGCGCCCTTTACGGACTCGGACAACGTGGGATAGGCGTGGATCGTGTCTGCGACGGCCGGAGCGGTCGTCCGGGCGGCCATCATGAGACGACCTGGTGGATCAACGCGCCCGCCTCCTCGCCGACGATGTGGCCCCCGAGCAGCTCGCCGGTCCCTCGGTCCGCGACGAGCTTCACGAGCCCGTACGTGGCCCCGTCGATGTGCGAGCGCTCGTTGTCCTCGAACCCGCATGACCGAGGTGATGACGTCACGGCCGTCCTCGCGAGCCTGCGTGCTCCGTGAGGCCGACGCTCGCGACCTCCGGATCACAGAACGTCACCCGTGGGACGACCCGATAGTCGCGGGCCTCGGGGCCCCCGAGGATGTCCTTCACGACGAGCTCCGCTTCGTAGGAGCCGACGTGGGTGAAGAGGAGGTCGCCGGTCGCGTCCCCGGCCACCCAGACGTCCGGGTTGCCGGTACGGAGCGTCTCGGTCAGGACGGGGTTCCCCTCGTCGTCGAGCTCGATGCCGGCGGCCGCGAGATCGTGCGGCTCGAACACCGGACGGCGGCCCGTCGCCACGAGCAGCTCGTCGGCGACCACCGGGTCGCCGCCCTTCGATCGCGAGCGTCCACTCCTTGCCATCGTGGGCCTCGCGCTCGATCGTGCACGCCCGGGTCGGATCGAGATGCCGTCGGCCTCGAGCGCGGGACAGGATGACGCGCGCCTCCTCGTCCTCCTGCGGCAGGATGTGGGGGAGGGCCTCCAGCGCCGTGACGCGCGAGCCGAACCGCGCGTAGATCTGCGCGAACTCGATCCCCACGGCGCCCGTACCGATCACGGCGAGCGACCTCGGCGGCGCGGCCGGCTCCCAGATCGCCTCGCGGTTCGTCCAGAACGGCCCGTCCTCGATCCCGGGGATCGAGGGGACGGCCGCCTCGGTGCCCGTGGCGAGCACCACCTTGCCCGCCTCGATCACGGACCCGTCCGCCAGCTCCACGCGATGCTCTCCCGACCAGCCGTGCCTCCTGGAGGAACACGCGAACGCCCAGCCGCTCGAACGGCGCGGCGCCCCCCCCGGACTACGCTTCGATCACCTCGCGGACCCGTTGCCGCACCGCGGGGAAGTCGACCGACACCTCGGGGATCCGGAGACCGAAACGCTCTCCGTCGCGAGCGAGCTTCGCGATCCTCGCCGACCGGAGCATCACCTTCGTGGGAACGCAGCCGTAGTGGTTGCACTCGCCGCCGAGCTTGTCCCGCTCCGCGAGCGCGACGGTCAGTCCGGACGAACGCGCGAGCGAGAAGGCGACCTCGGACCCGGTGCCGCCACCCCCGATCACGAAGACGTCGACGGATCCATCGCGGGCTAGCCGGTCCCGAGGTACCCGACGAATGTCCGCGCGTACGCGCGGGCCCCGTCACCATCTCGTCGACCCGGATCGACTCGTTCGCCGTGTGGGCGACGGAAAGGGATCCCGGTCCCGCGATCACGGTCGGGATCTTCGCGTCGTTGATGTAGAAGCGGGCATCGGTGATCCCGGTGAAGCCGACGAACGGCGGCGGTGTGCCGGTCTCGGCGGCGATCGCGTCACGGACGATCGCCGCGATCGCCGAGTCCCCGTGGTCTCGGCCGCCTCGGTCCACTCCCGCAGCGTGAACTCGATGTCGTGTCGCGTTGCTCGGCGACGAGGTCGTCCACCAGCCGGTGGAACGGGGCGAGGACGGCCTCGGGGTCGTCCTCACCGGGCACGATCCGACGGTCGATCTCCACCTCGCAGCGATCGGGGACGACGTTGGGGGCGCTTCCGCCGGCGATCATCGCGACGTTCACCGTCGGGGAACCGACGAGCGGATGGATGCGACTCGGGCAGCACCCCGGCGAGGCGAAGCAGGAACCGCGACATCGCGAGGATCGCGTTCACGCCGCGCTGCGGCTGGGAGCCGTGGGCGGCCTTCCCGTGCGCCACCGCCGTGACCCAGGCGCCCCCGCGCTCGGCCAGCGCGATCTCCATCTCGGTCGGCTCCCCGACGATCGCGGCGTCCTGGTCGAGCAGACCCTGATCACGGAGGACCCGGGTGCCGTGGACCCCGGCATGCTCCTCGTCGGCGACCAGGTGCAGCTCGAGCGTCCCCGCGAGCGAGATGCCGGCGCGGCGGATCGCCGCGACCGCGCCGATCGCCGACGCGATCGGTCCCTTCATGTCGCAGGCCCCGCGCCCCACGAGCCTCCCGTCGACGACCTCGCCGTCGAACGGACCGCTCGACCAGCTCGAGGGGTCGCCCGTGGGCACGGTGTCGAGGTGCCCGTTCCAGGCGAGCCGGGGTCGCGCGCCCGAGCCGATCCGCGCGACGACGCTCGGCCGGCCTTCCTCCGATCGCACGATCCGGATCTCCGCCCCGAGGTCGGCGAGGATCCCCGTCGCGACCTCGGCGACCTCGTCCTCGGTCCCGCCCGGGTTCTCGGACGGAGCGGCGATCAGCGCCCGTGCGTAGCGGAGAACCTCATCGGGATCGACGGCGCGCCGCCGCGCGGCGGCAGCCGCACGGCGGACGCAGGCTCCCGCGACGTCCTCGCCTACCATGGCTGCGGATGCTACACGCGCCCTCACTCCAGGAAGTGCTGCGATCCGCGTTGGAGCCAGCGCCGACGCACGCGCCCGCGCAGGGCGACCGCCTCGCGGCCGTCCTGGCGCCGCTCGTCGAGACGCCCCAGCCGTCGCTGATCTTCACCGTCCGCTCCGACGCGATGTCGCGACACCCGGGCGAGGTCTCGTTCCCGGGAGGGCTCGTGGACGAGGGAGAGTCGCCTGCCGACGCGGCTCGCCGCGAGGCGTTCGAGGAGATCGGGCTCGACCCCACGTTGCCACAGCTGGTCGGCGCGCTCCCCCCGGTGCACACGTACGTCTCCGCGATCCTGGTGATCCCGTTCGTCGGCTTGCTGCCCACTCCCGCCGGACCTGTTCGCCGCGGAGGCGGAGATCAAGGAGATCGTGCAGGTGCCGCTGGCGCGACTGGCGGCGCGACGAGGAGCCGATGCAGCTCCCGCGCGCGGACGGCGGCGTGTGGCAGGGATGGGCGTACCCACTCGAAGGTCACACCGTCTGGGGAGCCACCGGCCTGATGGTTCATTCGTTCCTCGAGATCCTCCGGGCGGAGGCTCCGTGGACGCTGAACTGACCGCGCGGCGCCGTGCGACTCCGGTCCCTCCTCGACGAGGCCCGCGTCATCGCCGTCGTCGGGATCTCCTCGAAGCCATGGCGTCCCTCGTACGGCGTCGCCGCGTACCTGCAGGAGAGCGGCTATCGGATCGTGCCGGTCAACCCGCACGAAACGGAGGTGCTGGGCGAGCGGGCGTACGCCTCGCTCCTCGACGTGCCGAGCGACCTGAAGATCGACGTCGTGGACGTGTTCCGGCGGGCGGACCAGACACCCGAGGTGGCGCGCGACGCCGTGACGGTGGGCGCTCGCCTCCTCTGGCTCCAGGAAGGCATCGTGAGCGAGGAGGCGGGCCGGATCGCGACCGAAGGCGGACTCGACGTGATCATGGGCGTCTGCATCATGAAGGTGCGCGAACGGCTGATCGCGGAGGACGAAGCCGAGGTGGAAGCCAAGGTGGAAGAGAGGGGACCCGGACGATGAAGTGGGAGTACTTCGTGGCACCGCTGCTCGAGCACAATCCCGGCGAGATCTTGAACAACTTCGGGGAGGACGGCTGGGAGCTCGTGACGATCCTTCAGCAGCAGACTCCTGCAGGCGGTGTCTCGATGGTCGCCTACCTGAAGCGACCGATCCCCTAGCTCGCCGTGGGGACCCCTCCTCCGTACCGGATCGACCACGTCGTCCTCGCCGTCGCCGATCTGGACGCATCTGCCGAGCGCTTCCGGGAAGAGCACGGACTGCGGTTCGCTCCGGGTGGGCGTCATCCGCGATGGGGGACCGCCAACATGGTCGCTCCGCTCGGCCGCGACTACGTGGAGCTGTTGGCGTCGTCGACGAGGTGGTCGGATCCGAGACGGTGCTCGGGCGAACTTTGCTCGAGCTGTCGTCCGCCGGCGATCGATGGTTCTCGGTCTGTCTCGCCGACGACCACATCGAGGCCACCGCGGCCAGACTCGGGCTCACGGTGCAGCCCGGCTCCCGGACCCGCCCCGACGGCACAGAGGTGCGATGGCGCGGCGCCGGGATCGAGGAGCGAGGCGACGACCTCTGGCTCCCGTTCTTCATCTCGTGGGACGTGCCACCCGAGCTCCATCCCGGCGCCGCGCCGTCCGGGCATCGGGCTCCGGTCGAAGGGATCGCGTGGGCCGAGGTGGGTGGCGACGAGGATCGGCTCCACGACTGGCTCGGCGGCGCAGACGCCCCGATCCGCGTCGTGGACGGCGAACATCGGGTGCAGACGGTGGCGCTCCGCCTCGAGGGCGGGGACGAGATCCTCCTGCGAAGCGCCTAGCCCAAGCCTGGGACAGGTCGGCGATGAGGTCGTCGACGTGCTCGATCCCGACGGACAGTCGGACCAGCTGCGCCGGCACCTCGCACGGCGACCCCGCGACGCTCGCATGCGTCATCGGCCCGGGCACCTCGATCAACGACTCGACCCCGCCGAGCGACTCTGCGAGGAAGAACAGCTCGGCCCGCTCTGCGATCGCGATCGCCTCCTGGGCGGACACGGCGTCGAACGACACGATCCCCCCGTACGACGACATCTGCCGGCTCGCGACGTCGTGACCGGGATGTGACTCGAGCCCCGGGTAGTAGACACGCCGGACCTTCGGGTGGGATCCGAGCCACGAGGCGATCGCCCCGGCGTTCTCCGAGTGCTTCGCCATCCGGAGCGCGAGGGTCTTCAGCCCGCGGAGGCCCAGGTAGCAGTCCATCGGCCCCGGGACCGCGCCGACCGCGTTCGCCAGGAACCCGAGCCGTTCGATCCACTCGGGGTCGCTGGTGACGACGGCGCCTCCGATCAGATCGGAGTGACCACCGATGTATTTCGTGACGCTGTGCACGACGGCGTCGGCACCGAGCTCGAGCGGCCGTTGCAGCGCGGGGGTCGCGAACGTGTTGTCGACGACGACCCGAGCCCCGGCCTCGTGGGCGATTTCAGCGACCGCCGCCACGTCGACGATCCGGAGCATCGGGTTCGACGGCGTCTCGAGCCAGACGACGCGGGTCTCTTCGCGGAGGGCGTCCGCGCAGCTCCTCGAAGTCGGTGAGGTCGACGACCGAGTACGCCAGTCCCCAGGGCTCGAGCACCGTGGACAGGAGCCGGTACGTGCCGCCGTAGACGTCGTCCGGCAGCACGACGTGGTCTCCGGGACGCAACGAGAGCAGCAGCGTGGTCTCCGCCGCCATCCCGCTCCCGAACGCGAACGCGCGCTCGCCGCCCTCGAGGGCGGCGAGCGCGGTCTGGAACGCCTCTCGCGTGGGGTTCCCCCCTCGCGCGTAGTCGAACACCTTGGGCTTGCCGACGGCCGGCTGCGCGTACGTGGACGTCTGGTAGATCGGGACGTTCACCGCACCGTAGGGCTCGTCGGGTTCCTGGCCGGCGTGGATCGCCGCGGTCTCGAACCTCATCCGATCTCCTTTGCTTCGGGGCACCTTCCATCCTCGTCTCCTCAACTCGTCGGTGGCGTCTCGCCCTCACGGGCGAGACGCCACAGCATGGACTTGCGCTTGGCGTCGTGACCGGGCGCGAACTCGCCGCGCGTGAGCTCCTGGCACCCCGGTGTGCCGCATCCGCAGTAGCGGAACAGCGCGGAGGTCCCCGCCGCCACCGCCGAGGACGTGTCCTGCGGAACGGGGCGAACGGCGCGGCCGGCAAGCGTGACCACGGGAAGGACGATCACGCCCTCTTTCGGATCGCCCGGGCGCGAAGCGCTTGCCCTGCAGGGCGAGGAGCCCAGTCAGCGCGCAGAGGCCGGCGTCGATCGAGGTCCATCGACGTGAGCCGATCCGTCCGGACACCTTGCGCCACGCAGGATGCCCTCCCGCCACGCCTTCTTCGCCGATCCCCTTGGGCCGGAGGAACCCGCGCAAGCACCGTGGCGCTCGCGTGCGGGAACACCTCCATCGCCGTCCCCGCGGGGTTCGCCCGCCGCGTAGCGCGGGAAGCCCGGCCCGAGCGGCGACCCGGAACACCCGGAAGCCCGACCTCCATCCAGTCGTAGAACGGGTTGCCCTTGCCCCGGGCGCGCGTCGGCGTGGCGAACGTGCGGATGTTCCGCTCCGCGAGGATGCGCTCGGTGAGCCGCGACCGGCCCTCCGCGGCCCATGCGGGCGGCGCGTCGATCGCGATCACGTCGGGCTCGAGCTCCCGGATCGAGTCGCGCGACCTGCTCGAGGCCGACCTTCGGCAGCACCTGCGACCGGCACGCGCTGCTCGTCGAGCGCGACGAGGTCGAGCCCCTTGCCGACGCCGACGTCGATCCCCAGCGCGCGCACGGGCGCAGACTACGCCCGGCGCTGACGAGCGAGGAACTCCAGAAGGTCGCTCCGCGTGAGGACCCCGAGCGCCTGCCCGGCTTTCGTCACGACGACGGCGGGGGAGCGCTCGAGCTCGCCGAACGCGACCTCGACGGGCGCGTCCCACTCCACCATCGGGATCGGCGCCGCCATCACCTCGGCCACATCGGACTGGAGCGCGTCGGGGTCGCGGAACACCCGCTCCAGCAGCTCGCGGTCGCGGATCGAGCCCACGAACTGCGAGACGTCGATCGACTCCTCCCGGACGACGGGCGCTTGCGAGATGCCGTGCTCCTGGCAGGATCTCGACCGCCTGACGCACCTTGTCGTGCGCGTTCACGGTGATCAGGGGAGGGATCTCACGGGACTTCGCGGACAGGACCTCCTCGACGCGCACCACCTCGGGACGCTCCAGCATCCCGTGCTGGAGCATCCACGTCTCCGAGTAGAGCTTCGACATGTACTGCCGGCCGGAGTCGGGGAGCAGCACGACGATGGTCGCTTCGGGATCGTCCAGCTCGCGCGCGACCGCCAACGCGGCGAACACCGCGGTGCCGCTGGAGCCGCCGACGAGGATGCCCTCCTGGCGGGTGATCGCGCGGGCGGTCAGGAACGAGTCGCGATCGGAGACCCGGACGTAGCGATCCACGACGGACGGATCGAACGTGGAGGGCATGAAGTCCTCGCCGATCCCCTCCACGAGGTAGGGACGCGGGGAGTCGCCCGAGTAGATCGAGCCCTCCGGATCCGCGCCGACCACGAGCACGTCGGGGTCCCGCTCCTTCAGGTACCGCCCGGCGCCGGAGATCGTGCCGCCGGTCCCGACGCCGCACACGAAGGCCGTGAGCCGTCCCTCCGTCTGCTCCCAGATCTCCGGGCCGGTCGTGTCGTAGTGCGTCTGCGGGTTCACCGGGTTGTGGTACTGGTTCGGCTGGAACGCGCCCGGGATCTCCGCGGCGAGCCGGTCGGCCACTCGGTAGTAGCTCTCCGGGGACTCGGGCGCGACGGCCGTCGGACAGATCACGACCTCGGCTCCGTATGCGCGGAGCAGGGAGATCTTCTCCTGGCTCATCTTGTCCGGCATCACGAAGATGCACCGGTAGCCGCGGACCGCCGCGGCGATCGCGAGCCCGTGGCCGGTGTTGCCGGAGGTCGGCTCGACGATCGTCCCGCCGGGCTTGAGGAGCCCCTCGCGCTCGGCCGCCTCGATCATCCTCAGCCCGATCCGGTCCTTCACGGAGCTGCCGGGGTTCAGCATCTCCAGCTTGGCGAGGATCGAGGGTTTGACACCTCGGGCCACGGAACGCAGGCGAACCACGGGCGTGTTGCCCATGGCGTCGAGGAACGAGTCGAGCACCGGCATGGCGTCCCCTTCTTGTTTGCGTTTCTGGCCCGCGGGGGCCCGCCCCATCGTGCCACGCGTGGGCAGGAACGTCCCACATCCGGTTACCCGGGCGGCTCCACCTCTGGCGGTAGAGTGCCGATGTCCAGGAGATGATGCAGACCGGGACGACGGGAGAGCACGTGACGGACGAGACGCCGCAGGAGGCAGGGGCACCAACGGAGCCGGAGACGGGTCCGGGAGCGCTCGCCGACGCGTGCCGCCGAGCGACGATCCGAACGGTGGAGGCGAGAGCCTCCTGGTCGTCGACGACGACCCGTTCATCGCACGTCTCCTCGAGATCGAGCTGAAGGCGGCCGGCTACGACGTTCGCGTCGCGAGCGACGGCGAGCAGGCCCTCTCGGCTGCGCAGGAGCGTCCTCCCCAGCTCGTCCTGGCCGACGTGATGATGCCCAACATGGACGGCTTCGAGCTGACCCGCCAGCTCCGGCAGGATCCCCGGACGGCCACCGTGTCCGTGATCATGCTGACCGCTCGGGGACTCTCGGCAGACAAGCTCGAGGGCTTCGCGATCGGAGCGGACGACTACATCGTGAAGCCCTTCGACACCCCGGAGCTCCTTGCGAGGATCCGTGGTGTCCTGAACCGCGCGAGCGACAAGCGGTCCCTCTCGCCGATGACCGGCCTGGCCGGCAACGTCGCGATCGAGGACGAGATCGAGGGTCTGGTGTCCAGGGCCGAGCCGTTCTCGGTCCTCTACGTGGATCTCGACCGATTCAAGGCCTACAACGACCGGTACGGGTTCCTTCGAGGAGACGAAGCGATCCGGGAGACCGGGCGGGTGATCGGCGAGGCGGCCACGCAGATCGTCGGCGCCGGCACGTTCGTCGGCCACGCCGGCGGCGACGACTTCGTGGTCGTGGTGCCGCCGGAGCAGGCGACCGCGGTGGCGCAGCAGATCGTGCAATCGTTCGACGAGCTGGCGCCGGCGCTCTACGACCTCGACGACCGGACGAACGGCTACATCGAGATCACGAACCGGCGGGGCGACCTCCAGCGGTTCCCGCTGCTCACCCTGTCGATCGGGATCGCCTCCACGGAGAAGCGGATGTTCCGGCACTACGCCGAAGCGATCA
This sequence comes from uncultured Actinomycetota bacterium, assembly GCA_963784055.1. Lineage (GTDB taxonomy): Bacteria > Actinomycetota > UBA4738 > UBA4738 > HRBIN12 > JAJNBA01. Next base: position 331,028 of record CAWAPY010000011.1, on the reverse strand, counting down.
CCGTCGCGATGGAGATGAAGCAGTACACGAAGGAGACCGGCGCCTCCTCGTGGTCGATCGATCGCCGCTCGAGCTGAGCCGCTGAGCGCCGAGAAGCGAGCTGCGAAGCGTCGGCGCCCGATCGTCATCGAGGTCTCCGACACGATGCCGGGACCGCCCGAGGTCGTCTGGACCCTGATCACGGACTGGGAGCATCAGGACGACTGGATGCTCGAGGCCTCCGACTTCGAAGTGATCGGCGATCAGCGAGAAGGGGTCGGCGTCGAGGCGAAGGCCACCGTGCGGATCGCCGGCATCAAGACGCGGGACACGGTGCGCGTGAGCATGTGGGAGCCGCCCAGGATCCTGGTGATCGATCACCTCGGCTGGGTGAAGGGGAGCGGCGAGATCCAGCTCCAGCCCGTCTCCGAGGGAACCCGCATGCGCTGGAAGGAGACGCTGTTCCCCCCACCGCGGCTCGGTCCGATCGGCAGGGTGGGTCTGCGCCTCGCCCGTCCACTGATGCGCCGAGTCTTCCTGCGGGATCTCCGCGTGCTCCGCGGGTTGGTTCGGATGGGCGCGAGCTAGGGCGTCACTCCAACGGCGCGGGCCGGGCGAGGTAGAAGCCCTGGCCGTAGCGGACGCCGAGCTGCCGGAGGGCGTGCAGCTCACCGGCGGTCTCGATCCCCTCGGCCACGATCGTCATGTCGGTCTCGGCCGCGAACGAGATCAAGGCGGCGGCGAGCGCTCGACGCCCCGCGTCCCGGTCGATGTCGCGGGTGAGCGAGATGTCCATCTTCACCATGTCGGGAGCGAGCTGGAGCGCGTGTCGCAGGCTCGCGTACCCGGCGCCGACGTCGTCGACGGCGACCCGGAGCCCGCGCGCCCGCAGCGGCTCGAGCGCCTCGGCGAGCGCTCCGTAGTCGTCGATCGCTTCGTGCTCCGTGATCTCCAGGACGATCCGCTTCTCCATCCCGTCCAACCTCTCGGCGAGCTCGGCGGAGGCGGCGGTGCGATGGGAGCAGTTGATGGACAGGAACGCGCCGTCCGGGATCCGCGGGAGCCCCTCGAGCGCTTCCTTCATCGCGCGGAGCTCCAGCTGGAGCCCGAGCTCGAGGGCGGTCGCTTCGGCGAACCATCGGTCCGGCGGCTTCACGGGGATCGAGCCGAACCGCGCGAGCGCCTCCACGCCGATCTCCTCGCGGGTCTCGAGGTCCATGATCGGGTGGTAGACCATCCAGACGCCGTGACCGGACACGAACCGTTCGATGTCTCCCGCAGGAGCGCCTGGTCGGCGTCGCGCTCGATCTCCTCCCGGCGGAGCTGCGTGGCGAGCTCGGCGACGACCCCGCTCATCACCTCGGCCGACAGGCTCGTGCCGCCCTGGGCGACCTTCTCGATCCCCTGGACGAGCTCGTCGGCGGCCGTGCCCTTCACGAGGTAGCCGACGGCCCCGGCCCGCAGCATCTCGAGCACGTTCGTGCGGTCCTCGTAGGCGGAGAGGGCGATCACCCGGGTCCCGGGCGACACCCGCGTGATGCCGCGAGCGGCGTGCGGCCCACCGCCCTCCGGCATCCGGACGTCTACGAGGGCGACGTCGGGCAGGTTCGACTCCGCGATGCGGATCGCCTCCTCGGCGTCCGCCGCCGTGCCGACCAGCTCGACCCGTTCCTCGTGGCTGAGGAGCTCCGTGAGTGCGACCCGCAGGCCGGGCTCGTCGTCTGCGAGGAGCACCCGGATCGGATCGTTCTGGCCACGCAGATGGAGGATGGTTCCGTCAGAGGCCATCGCGCGGGACGCTACAAGCGAAGGAAGGCATGCTCAAGCACCTCGGTAGCATCTTTGCCGTAGCCCGACTGGGGGTTACCCGAACGGGGGTATCGACCAAGATGGTGCCCGAGATTGCGCCCAAGACGGGGGGCAGATGATGGGTAGTGGCGCGAGAGAGGTTCGAGCGCCCCGAGGATACCGAGCTCAGCTGCCGCTCGTGGCCCCAGGAGGCCGCGCTGCGGATGCTGATGAACAACCTGGATCCCGACGTCGCCGAACGTCCCCAGGACCTCGTGGTCTACGGCGGCACCGGCCGCGCGGCACGCTCCTGGGAGGCGTACGACGCGATCGTGCGCTCGCTCCGGGTCCTGGGCGACGACGAGACTCTGCTCGTGCAGTCCGGCAAGCCGGTCGGGATCTTCCGGACGCACGAGATGGCGCCACGGGTCCTGATCTCCAACGCGATGCTCGTCCCGAAGTGGGCGGACTGGGACACGTTCCGCGAGCTCGAGCACGCAGGTCTCACGATGTACGGCCAGATGACGGCGGGGTCCTGGATCTATATCGGGACCCAGGGGATCCTCCAGGGCACGTACGAGACCCTCGCCGAGTGCGCGACGCAGCGGTTCGGCGGCACGCTCGCGGGAACGATCACGCTCACCGGCGGTCTCGGGGGGATGGGCGGCGCCCAGCCGCTGGCGGTCACGATGAACGGTGGCGTGGCCCTCTGCATCGAGGTCGACCCGGCGCGCATCGAGCGCCGGATCAAGACGAGCTACCTGGACCGCGAGACGGCGTCGGTCGACGAAGCGCTGGGGTGGGCCGAGGAAGCTCGCACGGCGCGCGAACCGCTCTCGATCGGGCTGCTCGGCAACTGCGCCGAGGTCGAGCCCGATCTGCTGGCGCGGGGCTTCCGGCCCGAGATCGTGACCGACCAGACGAGCGCGCACGATCCCCTCGCGGGCTACGTGCCCGCCAGCCTCACCCTCGAGGAGGCAGCCTCGCTCCGGGAACGTGACCCCGACGACTACCAGCGTCGTTCGCAGGCCTCGATGGCGCGTCACGTGGAGGCGATGGTGGGGTTCCTCGACGCCGGGTCGATGGTCTTCGACTACGGGAACAACCTGCGGGCGGGCGCCGAGACGGGAGGCTTCGATCGCGCGTACGCCTATCCGGGCTTCGTGCCCGCCTTCGTTCGCCCGATGTTCTGCGAGGGCAAGGGACCGTTCCGGTGGGCCGCGCTCTCCGGCGACCCTGAGGACATCCAGAAGACGGACCGCGCGGTGGGGGAGCTGTTCCCCGAAGACGAGCGGCTCCTCCGATGGCTCCGCATGGCGGAGGAACGGGTCGCGTTCCAGGGACTCCCGGCCCGGATCTGCTGGCTGGGCTACGGCCAGCGCGCCAAGGCCGGGCTGCGGTTCAACGAGATGGTCGCGAGCGGCGAGCTCTCGGCGCCGATCGTGATCGGGCGCGACCATCTCGACAGCGGGTCGGTCGCCTCCCCGTACCGGGAGACCGAGGACATGAAGGACGGCTCGGACGCGATCGCCGACTGGCCGATCCTGAACGCCCTGATCAACACGGCGGCCGGCGCGCACTGGGTGAGCGTGCACCACGGCGGTGGCGTGGGGATCGGGATGTCGATCCACGCGGGGATGGTGGTCGTCGCCGACGGCTCGGAGAACGCGGCCGCACGCTTGGAGCGCGTGCTCACCACCGACCCCGGCACTGGCGTGATCCGCCACGCGGACGCCGGGTACGAGCGAGCGCTCGAGGTGGCGGCCGCCCGAGGCGTCCGCCTGCCCTGGCGTGAGTGATACGGGTCCGGTCGCGTCGGACCGGTAGGCTCGACGTGTGAAGGTCATCGAGCACCTCGCGAACGCCACGAGGCCCCTGGTGAGCGTCGAGATCATCCCACCGCGGCGAGGCGGCAACGTGGAGCGCATCTACGAGGCGGTGTCCTCGCTGTTGCCGTACGAGCCGCCGTTCATCGACATCACGAGCCACGCGGGCGAGACGGTGTGGGACGAGGTGCCCGGTGGCACGTTCCGCAAGCGTGTGACCCGCAAGGCGCCGGGCACGTTCGGTCTGTGCGCGGCGATCAAGTATCGGTTCGACATCGATCCGGTCCCGCACGTGCTGTGCAACGGCTTCACACGGGAGGAGACCGAAGACGCGCTGATCGAGCTGAACTACCTCGGGATCGAGAACGTCCTCGCGATCCGCGGGGACGGCGAGCGACGGCCGCCGGCAGAAGGACGCAGCGCGAACGAGGGCGCTCTGGAGCTCGTCGGGCAGGTGGCCGCGATGAACCACGGTGAGTACCTGGAGGAGCTCGTGGAGTCCACGCCGACCGACTTCTGCATCGGCGTCGCGGCGTACCCGGAGAAGCACGCGGAGGCCCCGAACCTCGAACGCGACATCGCGGTCCTCGTCGAGAAACAGCGAGCCGGCGCCGAGTACGCCGTGACCCAGCTGTTCTACGACAACGAGGTCTTCTTCCGCTTCGTGAAGACCGCGCGCGACCAGGGCGTCACGATCCCCATCGTCCCGGGACTCAAGATCCTGACTCGACGCGGCCATGTCACGAGCATCCCGCGAGTATTCAATGTGTCCGTTCCGGAGGCGCTCGTCGCCGAGGTCGCCGCGGTGGATGACGACGGCGTCGCCGAGGTCGGGATCCGGTGGGCGTACGAACAGACGATGCAGCTCTTCGAGCACGGCGTGCCGTCGGCACACTTCTACGTGATGCAGGACACCGGTCCGCTCGTGTCATTGCTCGAGATGCTCAAGCGCGCACTCTGAGCGCTCGAACCATCGGCGCGGACCTCCGGTAGTAGCCTTCGCAGCCGTGACGGTCGCGGTCGGGGAGACGCTCACGCTAGCGGACGTTGCCGCGGTCGCGGCGGGCGCCGATGTGCTCTTCCCCGCGAGCGCGCGTGAGCGGGTCGCGGGCGCTCGGACCGTGGTCGACGACGCCGTCGCTTCAGGGGATGTCGTCTACGGCGTCACCACCGGCTTCGGCGCACTGGCCAACGTGCGGATCGACCCCACGAAGGCATCCGACCTGCAGCACGGGATCGTCCGCTCGCATGCGACGGCGGTCGGGCGTCCGCTCCCACGAAACGAGGCGCGAGCGATGCTCCTCCTGAGGGCCCATGTGCTCGCGCTCGGCCATTCCGGTGTCCGCCCCGAGCTCATCGATCTGATGGTGGCCATGCTGAACGCCGACGTGATCCCGGTGGTGCCGGAGCAAGGATCCCTCGGTGCTTCGGGGGACCTCGCACCCCTGGCGAACCTCGCACTGCCGCTGATCGGCGCAGGGCAGGTGCTGAGCGAGACCGGCGCCGAGCCCGCGGCGGAGGCGTTCCGAAGGGCAGGTCTCGAGCCGGTGAAGCTCCAAGCCAAGGAGGGCCTGGCGCTCGTGAACGGCACGCAGGGGATGCTCGCGATCGGGGCTTTGGCGGCCGAGCGGTTGTCGACGCTCGCCAGGACCGCCGACGTGGTCGCAGCGATGACGATCGAGGCGGCCCTCGGCACGGACGCCCCGTTCGACTACCGACTGCAGCGGCTCCGTCCCCATCCGGGGCAGACCGCGAGCGCCTCGAACCTCCGGTTGCTGCTGGACGGATCGCCCATCCTCGCGTCGCACCGGGACAGCGAGCACCTGGTGCAAGATGCTTACTCGCTGCGTTGCGCGCCCCAGGTCCACGGGGCCACCCGCGACGTGCTCGCGTTCGCGCGAGGCGTCCTCGAGATCGAGCTGAACGCCGTTTCGGACAACCCGATCGTGGTGCCCGCAGACGGCGACATCGTGTCGGGAGGGAACTTCCACGGGCAGCCGGTCGCGGTGGCGATGGACGCGTTGACGCTCGCGACCGTCGGGCTCGCCAGCATCAGCGAGCGCCGCCTGTACCGGCTCCTCGATCCCGCGCTCTCGAACGGCCTCCCGGCGTTCCTCGTGCCGGAAAGCGGGCTGAACAGCGGGTTCATGTTGGTGCAGTACACGGCGGCCTCGCTCGTGTCGGAGTCGAAGTCGCTCGCGCATCCCGCGTCGGTCGACTCGATCCCGTCGTCGGCAGGTCAGGAGGATCACGTCTCGATGGGGATGACGGCGGCTCGGCACGCGAGGGAGGTCGTCGCGAACGCCGAGACGGTCGTGGCGCTCGAGGCGTTGGGGGCTGCGCAGGCGCTCGACCTCCGGGCGCCGCTGGAACCTGGTCCCGCCACGCTCGCCGTGCGACACGCGTTGCGAGCGGCGGTCCCCTTCTACGACGCGGACCGTGAGTTCGGGGCCGACATCGCGGCCGCGGTCAACCTCGTGCGCGCCGGTGAGCTCGCCGCGGCCGCGGAGACCGTCACCGGGCCGCTCGCCTAGCGTCTCGGTCGACCGGCTCGCCGCCGATCACCGTGGCCGTGACCGGATCGTGGCCCGGTCGGTACGGCACGTGGGCGAACGACGGACCATCGAGCACCACCAGGTCCGCGCGCTTGCCCGGCTCCAGCGTGCCGAGATCCGCGTCGAGCCCGAGCACCCATGCGGGGTTCGCGGTGGCCGCGGTCAGGGCCTCGAGGGGCGTCATCCCGTAGAGCGAACACGCGAACGCGATCGTCTCGGGCATCGAGGAGATCGGCGACGTGCCCGGGTTGAGATCGGTGGCGATCGCGAGGGCGGCGCCGGCGTCCCGGAGCGCAGCGACGGGCGCCGGGGCCGCCCGGAGGGTGAACGTGGAGGCGGGAAGCAGGACCGCGGCGGTCTCGCCACGACCCAGCGCTGCGATGCCCTCCGGGCTCACGTGGTTCAGGTGGTCCGCGCTCCGCGCGCCCAGCGCGGCGGCGGCCTCCGCCGCCCCGCTCGGCCCGAGCTGATCGGCGTGCACCCGGAGCGGCAACCCGGTGGCCGAGGCCGCCGCGCCCACCCGCTCGAGGTCCTCGAGCGAGAACGCGATGTCCTCGACGTAGATGTCGACGGCGTCCGCGAGCCCTTCGGCCGCGGCCGTGGGGATCAGCTCGTCGCACGCGACGCGTACCCAGTCTTCGCGTGACGATCCCTCGGGCACGGCGTGGCACGCGAGCAGCGTGACCCGGCACGTCTGGCGCGCGGCATCGGCGAGCCCTCTCGCGAGCCGGAGCTGACGGAGCTCGGCCTCCACCGACAACCCGTAGCCGCTCTTCAGCTCGGTCGCCGTGGTGCCAAGCGCGGCCATCTCTCGCGCGAGGGCGTCTGAGAACGCGAGCACCTCGTCGTCGCTCGCCTCGGCGAGCATCCGTGAGGAGCGGAAGATCCCGCCCTCCTGTCCGTGGAGGTCCCGATACGAGACGCCGGCGAGGCGCGCCTCGAACTCGTCCGCGCGCCATCCGATGAAGGGCAGGTGCACGTGGCAGTCGACGAAGCCCGGAACGATCGTTCCCTCGTCGACCCTGCCGAGCGTCACGGGCTCCGACGGAAGGTCGTCCGCGTCGCCGACGAACGTCACGATCCCGTCGTCGTCCCAGGCCACGCCACCGGGTGAGAAGACCGCGGCGGTGGCGGCGACGCCTCTCGCGGGGAGCGGACCTCGGGCGGTCGCCAGCGTCGCCGCCACCGCCGCCCCGCGCGCCATCGCGGAAGCCTAGCCTCGCCGTCCGTCTGAGGACCGGCGCGCCTCATGCGCTCGGGGGGCGGCGCGACCACCAGCAGCACGACGGAGGGGTCCTCGGAGGCGTTGCGCACCGTCAGATCCTGTCCGGCCGGCACGTCGACGGCCTCCCACTGTTTCATCCGAGCCCGCCCCTTCCCGACCTGCGTCGCCACCTCGCCCGCGAGCACCACGAGGATCCCGTCCGCGCCGTCGTCGCGGACCGGCCCGATGCCCTGCGACCCTTGGAGGCAGATCACCTCGGACCAGAGGTGCGCTCCCTCCAACAGCGTCCGTCGCCGCGGCTCGTCGTCGGAGAACGCCACCAGGTCCCGGATGTCGAGGGTCTTCACGGGCGTCAGGGTACCGATGTCCCCTGTTGCGTTCGCTGGCTACACTGCCGCTTCTGCTCTAGGCCTGACGAAGGAGGCTGCACGCTGTGACCACGTTCTCGTTCTCCACGGATGCACCGGCGGAGGTGAAGGCGGGGGTCCTGATCCTGCCGGTCTTCCAGGGGCCGGAGTTCGGTCCCGGTGTCAAGGAGACCGGTCTCCAGCAGGCGTACAAGGACGCGAAGCTCACCGGGAAGAAGGGTGAGTCCCTCCTGGTCACGAAGCGCAACGGCGATCGCTTCGCCGCCGGCGCCGTGCTGCTCCACGGCGTGGGTGAGCGCCGTGACCTTCGACGCCGCCGCGATGCGGAAGGCGCTGGGCCGGGCAGCCTCCTCGGTCGGCCGGTTCGGGCACGCGGCAACGACGTTCCCGCAAGCGGTGAAGGGCGAGACCGGGGACCTGGTCCAGGCCGCCGCGGAAGGGCTCGGACTGGGCGGCTACCGCTTCGACCGGTACAAGTCGAAGAATGAGCACACCCCGCTCAAGAAGGTCACCCTGGTCGGGACCGGCAAGGCCGACGCGAAGGCGGGCCGGCAGGCCGCCCGCCGCGCCGAGGTCCTCGTGGACGCGGTTTCGTGGGCGCGCGATCTCGTGAACACCCCCGCCGGCGACCTCCCTCCCGCCGCGCTCGCCCGGGAGGCGCAGGCGATGGCGAAGGCGGAAGGGCTCACCTGCAAGGTATGGACGGAGGCCGAGCTGAAGAAGCGGGGGTTCGGAGGGATCCTCGGCGTGGGGCAGGGGAGCGTGAACCCGCCGCGCCTGATCGAGCTGACGTACAAGGGAGACGGCGCCTCCACCCCGATCGCCCTGACCGGCAAGGGGATCGCCTTCGACTCCGGCGGTCTGTCGATCAAGGACGCGAAGGGCATGGAGACCATGAAGATCGACATGGGCGGCGCGGCGTCGATCCTCGCCACGATGAAGGCGATCGCGCGCCTGAAGCCGAAGATCAACATCGTCGCGGCGATCCCGTCGGCGGAGAACATGCCGGGCGGCGCGGCGCAGAAGCCCGGCGACGTGATCCGCCACTACGGGGGCAAGACCTCGGAGGTTCTGAACACCGACGCCGAGGGACGGCTGATCCTCGCCGACGCCCTCGCGCTGCTCGCCGAGAAGAAGCCGGCGTGCATCATCGACACCGCGACGCTCACCGGCGCGTGCATGGTCGCGCTCGGCACGGACATCACGGGCGCGATGGGCAACGACGAAGCACTCGTGGACGAGATCGTGCAGGCGGGTCGCTCGACCGGCGACTGGATCTGGCCGCTCCCGCTCCACGAGGAGTACCGCCGACTGATCGACTCCAACATCGCCGACATCAAGAACATCGGCGATCGATGGGGCGGGGCGATCACGGCCGCGTGGTTCCTCGCGGAGTTCGTGGGCGATGTTCCCTGGGTGCACCTCGACATCGCCGGCCCGGCCTTCTCCGAGAAGGGCAACGACCTCGGTCCGAAGGGCGCGACGGGCGTCCCCGTCCGCGCGCTCGTCCGGTTCGTGCTCGACCGAGCGGCGTGAGCCAGGGCGAGTCGGCGCCGCGGACGGGGCCGGTCCTCGGCGTCTTCGCCCACCCCGACGACGCGGAGATCTGCGCGGGCGGCGCCCTGGCGAAGTGGGCCGCCGCCGGGCGCGAGGTGCACCTGCTGATCCTCACCAACGGCGATCGCGGCTCGCAGGACCAGGAGCTGGATCGAGCCGAGCTGGCGGCGACGCGGCTGCGGGAGACCGAGGAAGCCGCGCGGGTCCTCGGCCTCGCGAGCGTCCGGGTCGGGTCGGTCCACGACAGCGAGCTCGAGAACGTGGAGGAGGTACGCGAAGGGGTCGTCCGCCGGATCCGGGAGGTCAGGGCCGAGACCGTGGTCGCCTGTGATCCGACCACCGTCTTCTTCGAGAACCGGTACTACAACCACTCGGACCATCGCGTCTCGGGCTTCGTCGCCCTCGATGCCTCCTACCCCGGAAGCGGCAACCCGCACTTCTTCCCCGAGCAGCTGGGCGACCTGCGGGTGCAGGACGTGTTCGACATCTGGCTCGGGTGGACGCACGAACCGAACCACGTGGAGGACATCACCGGCTTCCTCGCGACGAAGGTGGACGCCCTCGCGAAGCACGCCAGCCAGCTCGAGGAGGGGATCCGCTTCTTCGAGGAGTTCCTCGGGAAGGACGCGGTCGAGGCGGGGGAGAAGATCGGCGTCCAGCACGCCGAGGAGTTCCGGGTTCTCGATCTCAGCTGAGCTCAGCCCGGGAGGGCGCCGACCGCGACGATCACGTCTCGGAAGTCGTTCAGCGGATCCGGGAAGCGATCCGCGAACACCGTGCGGGTGCGCTCCATCAGCGAAGCCCACCCGCTCTCGCCGAGCATCTTGCGGACGAAGCGGCCCACGGTCCACGTGCCGAGCCCTTCCACGAACTCGTCCCGCGCGTAGGTCCACTGGTAGCGCTTCCGCTCGGTCCGGACGCGGCGGAACCCCGCTTGGCGGAGGGTCTCCACGATCGCCTCGGGATGCTTGAGGCGTTCGTGGCCGGGGGCGGCGGCCGAATAGGCCGGTGCCAGCATGTCCCGCGGCACCACGTTCTCCACGAGTTCGAGCCACGCGTCCTGGAACGCGTCCTTCCCGTCGGCCCACGCCGTGAAGCCCACCCTCCCGTCCGGTCGCAGCACGCGGCGCACGTCGAACAACGCCGTCTCCACCTTCACGAAGTGCGCAAGGACGAAGTTCCCCATCACGACGTCGAACGTCCTGTCGCGGAAGGGGAGGTCCACCACCTGTCCGGCGAGCAAGGGGAGCGACGGATGGTCCCGATGCCCCACGGCGAGCATCGCCAGCGATCGGTCGACGCCGACGGCGGTGGCGCCGACGTTCGAGGCGGCCTCGACGCCGACGCCGTTCCCCGTACCGACATCCAGCACGCGGTCGCCCTCCACGACCTCGAGAGCCCGCACGAGGTCCTGCGCCGCCTCCGCGAATCGAGGTGCATGCACGCGGCCGTAGAGCTCCGCGACGGTGTCGTACGTGCGCCAGTCGTCCACGACGTGGGAGCCTACCCGCGAGCCGGTCCAACGCAGGAGCGCCGCTAGACTCCGCGCGATGCGGACGGGCGGATCGTGACCGGGGTCGCGGGCGTCATGGCACTGGTCCTGGCCGAGGCGGTGACCGGCGCGTCGGTGTTCCTCTGGGTCGGCCCGCTCTGGACCGAGGTGAAGCCCGGCTTCTTCAAGCTCCTCGGCGCGATCCTGACGGTGCTCGCGATCCTCACGTGGCTGTCCGTCGATGCAGCCGTCGTCGGACCGGTTCCCGTCGGGAGACGTCGTGCGAGCGACGACGGTCGTGGCGGGTGCGGGGACCGTGCTCTGGACCGCGCTGCTGTTCCTCCGGCAGCCCGTCGTCGCCCGCGTCGTCGGGTGGCTGAGCGTGCCCGCATGGCTCGCCGTGCTCGTGTGGATGGGCGGCGCCGGTCGCCAGTCCTTCGGCCTCGCCGTGTTCCAGCTCGCGGCCGGCGCCGCCCTCCTGGGCGCCTCCACGGACGGCCTCCTCCTCGGCCACTGGTACCTCACCGATCGGAAGCTGTCTCGTCGTCCGATCGACCGCATGACCACGATCCTGTTGGTCTCCGTCATCCTGGCCGCGGCGGCGGTGATCAGCGGCGGATTCGGCGGGGTGGAGACCTCGACCGCGATCAATCCGCTGCTCACGGTGGGGGCGCTGGCGCCGTGGATCGCCCTGGGGATGGTGGCGGCGACCGCCCTGATCGCCGGGTTCATCCGAGCCGTCCTGAAGGGCGAACGGGCGTCGGCCGTGCAGTCGGCCACGGGCTTCTACTACCTGGCGGTCGTGACGGCGTTCACCGCCGAGGTCGCCGTGAAGACGCGGTTCCTCGACACGTCCTTCGGGCCGAGGTGATGGCCGCCGCGGTCGTCGCGGCGGGGGTGCTCGCGCAGGGTGCGATGTGGTGGTTGATCGCCGCTCGGCGAGTGTCCTTCTGGCCGGCCACCTCGCTGACGTTCGCGATCCTGGGGACCGCCGCCGTGCTCGTCCACGCCCCTGGGCCCACCGACCTCCTGTCGATCGTGGTCGGGGCCGGGTCCGGCGTCGCCCTGTACGGGGCGACCCGGGTGGTGGTGGCGAGCCTCCTGGAGCGGATCCCCTCGTTCGCCTCGTCGGTGAGCGATGTGTACGGACGGTCGGAGGAAGTTCCCGGGACGGCGGTCTGGGTGCTGACCCTCGCGATCGCGATCCCCGGCGAAGAGCTTTTCTGGCGTGGCCTCGTGCTCCCGGAGTTGCAGGACATCACCTCGGTCGTGGTCGGTGCCGGTCTGGCGTGGTTCGGATACGTCGCCGCCAACGCCGTCCTCCGGAACCTCTCGATCCTCGCGGCCGCGGTCGTCGGCGGTGCGGTGTGGACCGTGCTCGGATCGGTCCGCGATGTCGGTGCTGCGGTGGCGAGCCATCTGGTGTGGACGAGCCTCATGCTCCTGTGGCCGCCTCGGGCGGCGCGTGGCAAGGTGCCCTCATGAGCTTCCTCTCCACCGCGGTACAGAACGTCTTGGAGCAGGGTTCGTTCTGCGCCGTAGCCACCACGGGGCCGACCGGTCCGCATTGCACGCCGCTCGTGTTCGCGTACTCGGGCGGCCGGCTCTGGTTCACGACCTCTCGGCGGTCGGTGAAGACCCGCGCGTGGAAAGCGGATCCTTCGGCTGCGGGGCTCGTCCGTCATGGGGACCTGGCGGTGGCGTTCACGGGTACGGCGAAGCTGTACGACGCGCTCGACCGGAACACGTGGGGTGACGCGGTGGCAGGTGCCACGTCGATCGCTCGAGCGACGGCTGCGTTCAGCCGGAAGAACGCACGGTTCTTCGCGGGCTACGCGATCGACGCCAAGCAGGTGCCGTTCGCCTGGGCACCGCCGGGTCGGGTCTTCGTCGGCATCGAGCTCGCGCGTACCGCGCTGGTCGACGCCGAAGGGGTCCAGGAGGGGAGGAGCCGCTGGGCGGGGATGTCGACGTCGCACGGCACGTTCCGGCGATCGACGAAGGGACCCGACCCGCTCCTCGTGCTTCCCCGCGAGGTGCGACAGCCCCTCGGTGGGAGCGGCGAAGGGGCCCTGACGCTGATCGGAGACCGCGGCCCCGTCGTGGTTCCCGCGAGATGGCGGGCCGACGAGCACGCGCTCTACGCCGCGCTCCCCGCCGAGACCCTCGCGCTCGCGGTCGCGGGTCCCGACGCCCCCGCGGCGCTCACCGCGGACGAGGCGTCGTCGTGGCGCGCGCGGGACATGGTGGGCACGATGCTGCAGGGCGCCGCGTCGATCTACCTGCTCGACGAGCTCGGGAGCGGAGCCAAGACCGCCCGCGAGCTCGCGACGGAGATCGATCCCGACGCCGGCGCCCTGGTGCGGCTCGCGCCGTCGCGCGCGGTGTGGTGGCGCGGCTGGTCGAGCGGCAGCGCCGACGTCGCATGAGCACCGCGGAGTTCTCGGTCGAGATCGAGGCGTCGCCGGAGCGCGTCTGGGAGGTCGTGAGCGACCCCGCCAACATCCCGCATTGGGAGCGGCACGTGGTGAGCGTGCAGGTCCCCGACGAAGGCCTCGAAGAGGATTCCACCTATGCGGTGGTGATGGCCTTCATGGGCGTGCGGGTGAAGGTCCGCGGCGAGATCCTCCGCTGGGAGCCCCCTTCCCATGCCACCGTCCGACTGCGTGGTCCCCTCGATGCGACGATCGAGACCTCGATCGCCCGGCTGCCACGCGACCGGAGCCTCCTCCGCCACGAGGTCACGTATCGGTTCCGGGGACCTCTCGGCAGGCTCGTGGCCGCGGGCCTGAACGCGGTCGGCGGGGCGCAGCTGGGGATCAAGCACGGGACGCTCGGTCAGAAGCGGCAGATCGAAGGCGGCTAGTCCCTCGCGGGTCCCCGGTCTCTCTTGGCTCGTCTCCGGATCCACGCGAACCCCCACCCGAGGACGAAGCCGAGCACCGCCGCGATACCGATCGCCAGCGCGATCGCCACGTCCCAGTCCCAGAAGAGGAAGTCGATGTTCGCGGCGTCGAGGTTCTGGAGGAAGAAGATCAGCAGGAGGACCCCGGCGACGATGAGCCCGGTCGCCTTGCCCCCCAAGCCCTCACGCCGATAGTCGAAGGAGGGCTTCCCCTCCTGGACCGCATCGTTCGGATCATCCGGTTCGCGTCGCACGGGTGGTGTCGGTCCTCCCCGGTCGTTCGGGACGTGGACGATTGTCGCATGATGGGCGGCCGATGAAGCCGGGACGGATCGCGTGGGCGGCGCTGCTGGCCGCAGGGGGGGCCCTGATCGGGCACGCCGCCCTCCGCACCGAGGACGGGCGGAAGTTCGACGAGGACCTGTTCGCGGCGGTGAACGCGGAGCACGGCGAGCGCGCGGACCGCTTCTTCGGAGGGGTCACCGAGCTGGGATCGCTGTACGCGGCCGGGGCGGCGGCCGGCGCGCTCGCGCTCGCCGGCCGCCGCCGCGAGGGCGCCCGCGCCCTGGCGGGCGCGGGCGCCACCTGGCTCCTCCTCCAGGGGTTGAAGCGGGTCGTGGATCGGCCCCGCCCGTTCCACTCGAACCCGGAGGGGACCCGCCGGATGATCGCGGAGCCCCACGGGACGTCGTGGCCCTCCAGCCATCCGGCGGTCCTCACCACGTTCACGCGGGTCGCGGCGCGCGAGCTCGGCATCGGCGCCACCGGGCGCGCGGCGCTCACGGGCCTGGACGCGTCGGTCGCCGCGTCCCGTATCGTGCTCGGCGTCCACTACCCGAGCGACGTTGCGAGTGGCTTCCTGTTCGGCCGAGCGGTCGCCAGGCTGTGGCCACGTGCCGGCCGTCTCCGCGGCCGAACAGGCCCTCGATAGACTTCGTCGATGCCCGCCTCCCTCGCGTCCGTCGGCTGGCCCGTCCTCGACCGTTTCCGCTTCGGCGACTCGATCGCGATCTCCCCGCACGGGCTCGGTATCGCCGTCGGCTTCATGGTGGGTGCCTGGCTCTTCACGAAGCTCGCGGTCCGTCGGGGCGTCCCGGTGGAGGCCGCGAACTCCGTCGTGTTCTGGTCGCTGATCGGGGCCGTGGTCGGCGCGCGTGTCGCCTACGTGATCGCGCACGTCTCCGAGTTCGAGAGCCCCCTCGAATGGGTCCAGATCTGGAAAGGCGGGATCTCGCTGCTCGGTGGCATCACCGGGGCCACGATCGCGAACGCGGTCAACATCAAGCGTCAGGCGTACCGCTTCCGGTTCTTCCAGATCGCCGACGCGATCGTGCCAGGGCTCGCGCTCGGCATCTCGGTGGGTCGGATCGGCGACCTGATCATCGGCGACCACCTGGGCAAGCCGACGTCGTGGCTGCTCGCCTGGACGTACGAGGGTGGCACGCTCGCCCCACCGTTCTCCTGCATGCCGGAGACCGCCGGCACCGGCGGTGGATGCACCGCGGCGCTGCAGGGCACCTTCACCCAAACGATCGATCGGACGCATGGCGGTCCTCCGCGAGGGAGGCGAGGTCATCGCGCGCGGGATCGGCGTCCATCAGACGGCCCTCTACGACATGCTGCTGGCCGGCGTTCTGTTCGCGTTCCTGTGGTGGTTCATCGGCTCGCCGCGCCGGGAGGGTGTCGCCACGCTGGTGTTCGCGCTGTCGTACGGCTGCATCCGGCTGCTCGAGGACTCGCTCCGGATCGACAAGCGCTTCGGACCCTTCACCGGGTCCCAGTGGACGGCGCTCACGGTCGCCATCTTCTCGGTGGGGTTCCTGATCGTCTGGGCCGCGTCCAAGCCACCCGGTGCGACGACGCCCGCCCGTGGGGACCCGATCCCCGACGACGTCGAGCCCGTCTCGACGTCGTGACCCTCAGCCCCGGTAGCGGACGGCGGTGTCGCGCAGTCGCGCGTGGACACCGTCGTAGGTATCCACGCGGGGCAGGTACTCCTTCCGCACCTTCGTGAGGAACGTGTAGTTGGGATCCACGACGTTGGCGACGGGCGATTCGCTGACCTGCGTCAGCAGCTGATACGCGTCCAGCGCCTCGAGCCCGAACTCGTCTCCCATCCAGGACACCAGGTCGGCGTGGGCGATGCGGAACGCGTCTTCGAGGGGACGGGCCGAGCCCGTCGACATCAGGTGGGTGTCGCTCTCGAGTCGCGGCCAGGGCGTCGGACGGCCCTTCACGACGTCGACCGCGACGACCGTGTCCATCGCGGCCTCCACCGCGACGCCGCAGGTCTCTCCCTCGCCCTGCCGGCAATGCCCGTCGCCGATCGAGAACAGCGCGCCCTCGACGTTCACCCCGAGGTAGCAGGTGACCCCCGCCCGCATCTCCGGCGTGTCCATGTTCCCGCCGTGCGCGTCCGGGACGAGCGAGGACCGGGCCTCGAACGCCGCGGGAGCGACGCCGACCGTGCCGTGCATGGGGTCGAGGGGCAGGGTGGCGGTGTGATCGCCCTCGGTCGCGCGGTACGCCACCGTGCGCGCGTCCCTGTCCACCTCGTAGATCCAGACGCGCTCCGGGAGCGGGTCGTGCAGCATCGCCGTCCGAGCGGTGGCCGTGAGCGCCCCGAACAGCGGCACCGTGCAGGATGCGGCCCAGTCGCGGGACGGCTCGATCGAGATGAAGTGGATCGCCAAGGTGTCACCCGGCTCCGCTCCCTCCACGAAGAACGGTCCGGTCTGCGGATTCACGAAGGGGAACTCGATCACGCGCGAGACGTGATCGTCCGGCCCGCGGACCTTCCCGCCGAAGGCGTCCTCCGTCCACAGCTCGAGGATGTCGCCGGGCCTGACCGTCCGCACCGGCGGCACGCCGCCGAAGGTCCACGCGAACTCCGAAGGGTCCGGACGGTACGAGAGCACGTCCATCGCGCGAGCATACGGAGTTCCGGTCGGACGGGTGGATCGGGCGCCGGCGGCCCGGAGACCGGACCGCCGGCGCCCTCGTTCGATCAGGCGCTCGCGGCGTCCTCCTTCGTCGCCGCGGCGGCCGTTCCGCAGACGGAGACCGTCACGTCATCGACGTACCAGCCGTCGATGCCGGTGCAGCCGTCCATCCCCATGTCGAACCGGAACCGGACGACGTCGCCTGGCCGGAGACGGGCACCCGTCGCCGCCAGGTCGATGATCGACGTCCCCCAGGAGCTGACCAGCTCTCCCGCGTCGGTCCCGGTGAAACCGGGCTGGCCGGCCATGGGGTTCGTGTTCCCCGCCGCCACGGTCTGGAGCGTCGCGTTGTACGGATTGAACAGGAACGCGGACGCCGGGATCAGCGAGTACGCGCGTCCGTTCACGCTGATCGACACGTTGCCGCCGTCCCATCCCTGCTCCGTGGCGATGTAGTGATCGAACGACAGGCGCTGCGTGCCGCCGGGCAACGTGATCGAGGGACTCTCCATCCGCATCACACCGGAGATGTCGTTGGCACCCGCGCCGCAATCTCCACCGTCCGGGTCTGCTCCGAACGCGGCCGACCCGGTCTCGCCGGCGGGCAGGCTCGAGTCGGTCGTCCAGTCCAGGTCCGGCCAGCCCTCGAACACGCCTTGGTTCGTGAGCGTCCAACCGTCCAGTCCCGTCTCGAAGTCCTCGGTGAAGACGACGTCGGCCGTCTCGCCACCGCAGACCGGAGGCGCGTCGCCTCGCAGGATCGGTTGGAAGTTGCACTGCGTCGTCGGGTTGGTCCGGAACTCCACCGCATCCGTCATCGCGAGGACCGATGCACAGTTGCCGGACGTGATCGCCTGCCGGGCGCCGCCCGGCGGGGAGCTCCCCGTCCCGAGGTTGGGCAGTCGCACCCCCACGAGGTCGTTGCAGGAGGCGAGGAGCGCGTCCGCGTGATCGGGGAAGTCGCTCGACGGGGTTTGATAGACCGATCCCGCCCGCCAGTACAGGTGGGCGGCCTTCGTCAGCCCGATGCCCGCGACGGTCTGTCCGTTGTAGGTCCCGCCGTCGACGAGCAGCGCGAACCCGTGGTTCGGGACGCCCGAGTTGGTGTGGACGCCGCCGTTGTCGTCGCCGGCGCAGAAGTACTCCTGATCCGTCACCTTCCCGGGGTCTCCGAGACAGGTCGGATCCCACATGTCGCGGATCGCGCCATCGAACGCGGGGTCGTCCTCTCCGGAGAGCCACCGGAAGGAGCTGCCCGAGGGGGCACGCGCCTTCATCGTGACGTTCACCACGGGGAGCGCCGCTTGATCGACGCGCCCGCGGTCCGGGAGATCGATCACCGAGGGGATCGTGATCGAGGGGTCGACCCCCGGCATGATCGACGGACCCCCGATGACGTTGTTCACGATCATCACGCCGGTCGCTCCGACCTTCTGCATGTTCGCGACCTTGACCGTGAACGTGCACGTTCCCCGATCGACCAGCGCGATGTTGCCGTCGATCGCCTGGGCGTTGTTCGGGCTGGTGCACCCGTCCGTGGGCGAGCCCTTGCCGTCGTTCGACAGCACGACATCCGCCGTCACGCCGGTCGTGGTCAGCCGCGGGCCGAACCCCGCGGGGGCGGCCGCGCACGTGCCGAGCGACGCCGGCTGGTTGACGATCACGGTCGGCCAGTTCTTGTGGCTGGTCTGGCTCGAGCACGTGCCGACCGCTCGGTTCCCGCCCGGCGTGTCCTGCCCGGCGCCGTTGATCAGGTCGACGACGTCGCCCCAGATGTCCGAGTAGGACTCGTTCAGGGCGCCCGACTGCCACTGGTAGATCAGGTTGTGGGTGTACTCCGTGTAGGCGTGCCCCCACTCGTGGGCGACCGTGTCGTCACCGGTCACGCCCGTGCAGTAGTTCGTCGTGATGCCGTTCCAGTTCGCGTTCGGGCAGCTGATGCGGGGGTCGTTGTTGACCGTCTGCATCTCCGCGCCCGCGCCGTCGTAGGAGTCCCGACCGAAGGCGTGGGAGAAGAAGTGGTACGAGTGCCCGCTGAACGTGACGATGTTCTGCTGGTCCTCGGTCAGGTCACCGGGGAAGGGGTCGCCTTCCTCCCACACCTGGTCGTCCGGGTCGAAGTTCTCCTCGAAGACGCGGCGGAAGAGGTCGTTGTGAACCCCCGAGTAGCGGTTCACGATCTTCCCTGCGTTCGCGTGGACGAAGACGAACTCGCGGACGTCAGCTCCGTTCGTGACCTCGACCTCGTAGACCAGCTGGTTCGAGCCAGGTACGTTCCGGACGAGCCCCATCCGGTAGACCTCGAGCGTGGTCGAGGCCGCCCGAAGGCCGGTGGGAGCGGCCGCGGCTCCGTCAGCGCTCTCCTCCGTGACCGGCGGACGAGCGAGGACATCGGCGATCGCCTTCTGTGCCGCCTGCGCCGGGGAGAGCCTGGCATCGGTGCTCAGGTCGACGTTCGGTACGAACGTGCCGTTGACGGCCGTCAGCCTGTTGGCGCGATCGAGGTGCGCCCGTACGAGGCCCGCGAACACCGGGAGACCTTCGTAGGTCTGTTCGTACGACACGTGTGTGAAGCCCTGGGCATCCGTCGTCGTCGACACCAGGCGCAGCTCCGCAGACGCATCCCGGATCCCGAAGAGCCCCGCGTATTCGGCGAAGAAACCACGGGCCTTGCCCTGCGGCGTCGCGCTCCGGCTCTCGGGGAAGAGGTCGCCACCCTTCGCCACGCGGGCGAAGCCGACGTACCTCGTGCCTCGGTCGACGCTCAGCTTCACGTCGCCGATCGCATCCCGACGGAGCCGCTGGAGCGACGCCGCTCCGACGCCTTTCGATCCGCCGTTCGACTGCCCGCTGGCCGGCAGGCTCCCGCCGATCACCAGGCCGAGCATCGTTGCGAGCATCACGAAGATGACGCCCAGACGCTTGGTTCGGTTCATCCGGTCTCTCCTCTCGTGCCGACGACCGCCGATCCGACAGGCGCGTCGTGGTCGTTGCCAGGCCGAGAGACCTCGCCGCCCACCCCCCGATGAGCGAATGCGTTCGCGCTTCGACGCCACTCGGAAACTAGCTTGCGGTTCCTTGCCGCGTCAATCCCACGTATCGGTTACGTACCCCCAGGTGGGGATGCAGTGCAGGCGTTCCCTGAGGGTGGGCGGGCGCTAGCGAGCCATCAGCTGGAGCGGCTTGCCGACCTTCGATTTCGTCGCGCGGACGACCGCCTCGGCTGCCTCGCTCAACGCGACCGCGGCGGGTGAGTCCGGATCCGAGACCACGATCGGCATGCCCTCGTCTCCACCGGCGCGGAGCGCGGGCACGAGCGGCACCTGCGCCATCAGCGGGATCCCGAGCGTCTCGGCGGCTTCGCGACCGCCGCCTTCGCCGAAGATCGTCTCGCGCTCCCCGCAGTGAGGACACACGAACCACGACATGTTCTCGATGACGCCCAGAGGCCGGAGGTTCGTGCGTTCGGCCATCTTGCCGGCGCGCTCGGCGACCTTCCGGGCCGCGTCCTGCGGAGTCGTCACCACGAGCATCGACGCGCCCGGGATGAACGAGGCGAGCGAGATCGACACATCGCCGGTCCCCGGCGGCAGGTCGCAGAGCAGGAAGTCGAGGTCGCCCCACCAGACGTCGCCGAGGAACTGCTGGATCGCCTTGTGCAACATCGGGCCGCGCCAGATCACCGGTGTCTCCTCGGGCACGAAATGACCCATCGAGATCACCTTCACCCCGTGGGCCTCCAGCGGCAGGATCATGTCGTTGAACCCCACGGGCTTGCCGACCGCGCCCAGCATCCGCGGGACGCTGAAGCCCCACACGTCGGCGTCCAGCACCCCGACCGAGCGACCTGTCTTCGCGAGCGCGGCGGCCAGGTTCACCGTGACGCTGGACTTGCCCACGCCACCCTTGCCCGAGGCGATCGCGATGATCGCGGTCTGCGGCGGGAACGCGATGGTGGTCTCCGGTGCGGCAGGTTGTCCCCCGCGGAGGCCCGAGACGAGCTTCTCCCGCTCTTCCGAGCTCATCGGCGTGAGCTCCACCTCGACACGCTCCACCCCTTCGAGCGGCTGGACGGCGGCGGTCACGTCGCTCGTGATCCGATCCTTGAGCGGACATCCCTCGATGGTCAGCAAGACGTGGACGTGGACGATGCCGCCGTCCACCACGACGGATCGCAACATCCCGATCTCGTCGATCGGACGGCCGATCTCGGGGTCCCGGACGCCCTTCAGGGCTTCCCGGACCTGCGCCTCCGTCGCCACGGGCTCTCCTCGGGTCTCTCTCGGGCCTGGGGTCTAAGCTCTGGTTGACACGGTGCGAACCGTGCAAAGCCCATCGTACGAGATGCGGAGATGAACGAACCCGCCCCCATCGAGATCCACAAGGCCCTCGCGGACGACACGCGCTACCGGCTCTACCGGTACCTGCGTCTGTCCGGCCGGCCGGTTCCGGTCCGCGAGCTGGCCACCCGCCTGAGCCTGCACGCCAACACGATCCGTCCACACCTGCGTCGGCTCGCCGACGCGGGCCTCGTCGCGTCGGAGACGCGACGAGGCCCATCGGCGGTCGGGCGCCCCCAGACCGTGTACACCGCTGTGGCTACGGGCGACCGAGAGGGGCGTGACTACCGCTTGCTCGCAGACATCCTGGCGACGCTCACGACCGGGTCGCGCGCTCGGGCCGGTGCCCACACCCTCGCTCGAGAGTGGGGCGACTATCTCGTCACCCGGTACGCGCCGCCGCCCGGTGCGCGGCGTCCGGGGCCGAACCTGGCGGGGCTCCGGGAAGCGCTGGCCGAAGCGGGGTTCGATCCGCGCTTCCGGCGCAAGGGAACCCGGACCGTGGAGATCGCCCTGCGCGGCTGTCCGTTCCGCGACCTGCTCGAGGAGCACCGGGAGCTGGTGTGCTCGGTGCACCGAGGCCTCCTCGAAGGGATGTTGGAGGGGTCGCGCCCTCGTCTCCATCTGAAGGCCTTCGAACCCCTCGCCGACCGCAGCTCGGTCTGCCGGGTGATCGCCGGCGCCTGAGCACGGCAACTCTCCGGTCGCGCTGAAGTTGGTCGTCCGACCGGCCGATGGGAGAGGGAGGAACCGAGCGTGGATGGTGCGCGTTGCGCGGCCATCGCTCGAGACGAGGTGTGGCGCAGTGGAGAACAGTGATTCCACCGTTGCGGAGTTCGACGGCTGGCTCAAGGAGCTGATGGTCGGGCAGGGCTCGGACCTGCACGTGAAGGTCGGTTCGCCGCCGATGATCAGGCTGCCCGGTGGGCTGGAGCGGATGTCTCGCGACCCGATCACGCCGGTGGAGACCGCCGCGATCGCCGAGAGCATCATCCCGGCGGACCGGAAGGAGGCCTTCGACAGGACAGGCGAGATCGACTTCGCGTACTCCCTGCGGGACGTCGGCCGGTTCCGCGCCAACGTCTTCAAACAGCGGGGCTCGATCTCGATGGTCCTCCGCCGCCTCCGGTTCGGCGGACCCACCTTCGAGGAGATGGGGTTGCCGGACACGGTCCGGCGGCTGGCCGATGAGCACCGAGGGCTGATCCTCGTGACCGGCCCGACCGGATCGGGCAAGACCACGACCCTCGCCTCGATGATCGGCTACATCAACGAGACCAAGCCGGTGCACATCGTCACGATCGAGGACCCGATCGAGGTGCTCCACCGCGACGCGGTGGCCTCGATCAACCAGCGTGAGATCGGCAACGACACGCAGGACTTCCTCTCGGCGTTGCGCGCGGCCCTTCGGCAGGATCCCGACGTCATCCTGATCGGCGAGATGCGGGACACCGAGACCGTGCGGGCCGCGATCCAGGCGGCCGAGACGGGACACCTCGTCCTGTCCACGCTCCATACGGTCGACGCCACGGAGACCGTCAACCGTGTGATCGACTTCTTCCCGCCCTACCAACAGAAGCAGGTGCGACTGGCACTCGCCGGCACGCTCCGCGGCATCATCTGCCAGCGCCTCGTCGCCACGGTCGACGGCGGCCGCACCCCCACCCTCGAGATCCTGGTGAACAACGGCCGGATCGCCGAGCGGATCGTCGACCCGGAGCGGACGAGCGAGATCCAGGAGGTCGTCGCCGACGGCGCCTTCTACGGGATGATGACGTTCGACCAGTCGCTGCTGGTGCTCCTCCAGGAGGGGAAGATCAGCACAGAGGCGGCGTTCGAAGCCGTGTCGAGCCGCCACGACTTCGAACTCGCGATGCAGCAGGTGGGATTGAGCCTGCCCGTCTGATCCCGATCAGGCCGCGGCCGGTGCCCGTCTCCATCGCCTGACCCCGAGGGTGACCGCGGCGCCGAACAGGCCACCGAGGGTCGCGGCCAAGGCGATCACACCTGTTCCCGCGCCGCCACCGTCGGCCACCACACGCGTCGTCACTGCGGCGGGGGCGGGGGCGAGCGGCTCGACCGAGATCGTCTCCCCGGTGCCGGCTCCCTTCCCGTCGCCGACCACGATCGCACCGCTCATGCCCGGGTGGTAGGAGCAGGCGAAGGGATAGATGCCGGTCTCGTCGAAGGACACGGTGAACACGTCTCCCGGGTACATGTCCTCGAAGTGGCCCCACTGACTCCCGGCGACATTGTGGGTGATGCCGTCGTCACTGTTCACGAACGTGACGGGCACCCCGGGATCCACGGTGGTCACGGTCGCCTCGAAGCAGGCGTCGGTCATCCGCACCGTTGCTTCCTTCTGGCCGCTCGCGTCGCTCGTGGTGGCCTCGGTGTGGCAGCCACCTCCCGCCGTCGCCGCGCCCGGAATCCCCACGATCACCGAAACCGCGACGATCGTCCCGAGGAGCATCCCCCGCTTCATGTCGATCCCTCCTGCCGTCCGATGCCCCTGCTACACCGGCTGGCGTCAAGGGGTTCCCGCGGACGCGGCGATCCGGATGACCTCGGCCTTCGGCAGGGAGGTCTCCAGGCGCATCGTATGCGAACCGTCCCTCCACAGGAGCACGTTGCCCTCGACGCGCACGTAGGCGACTCCCTCGCTCGTAAGCAGCTCGAGGAGGTGCGTGCCCGTGGTCCAGAAGTACTCGATCCCGTCGACCGACTCGATCTGCAGCACGCCGGTGTCCTCGTAGAGATCCTTCGAGGCGAGGTTGGCGTCGCCCTCGAAGATCATCAGGACGGCTCCGAATCGCGTGTCGGAGATCTCCGCGAGACCGGGTCGCGCTCGCCACGCCAGGGTGACTCGCGCCACCTCCCCAGCTTCCGCGAAGACCTCATCGGCCCAGACGCCATCCGGAGGACCGAGTCGCTCGGGGATCGGGACGTCTCGCCCGAGCAGGACGGCCGCTTCTTCGAGGGTCACCGATTCGCCCGTCGGAGCGATCGAAGGCGTCGGCAGGATCCCCGGTTGACTCGGCGTGACCTCCACGACGACCGCGCCGACGTCGATGACGATCCTCGCCGCGACGGCAGCCCCGGCGAGCAGGAGCACGGTCGCGGCCGCGATGAGCAGGGTCCGCTTGCGGCGGGACACGGGGAGACGCACGATCGCCGGCCGCTCCGACGTGGCACGAGCCATGACCCTGGCCTGCAGCGCCGGGGTGGGCGGCCACGCGATGTCCAGGGTGGACAGGGCCGCACCGAGGTCGTCGTCGCTCATCGAACGGAGGCGTTCGCTCATGTCGGGTCCTCCAACGTCGCGCGCAGGCGAGCCATCGCCCGGGAGAGGCGGGACTTGGCGGTCCCCTGGCGCACACCGAGCACTTCGGCCGTCTCGCTCTCCGACAGCCCGAGGAGGAACCGGTAGCCGATCACTTCCCGGTCCGGGAGGCGGAGGGCGTTCAGAGCAGCGACGAGCGTCTCCCGGTCGGCGACGGCCAGTGCCGCGGTCTCCGGGGACGGGGCCGCGTCCCCGTCGGAGACCGCGGCCGCACGCAGGGCCAGGCCCTGGCGACGGCGCGTGGACCGCGCGCGGTTCCGCGCCTCGTTCGCGACGATCTTCAGCAGCCACGGCCGGAACGGGGAGTCCGGCCGGAACCGGGGGAGCGCGTAATAGGCCTTCACGAACGCCTCCTGGGCTGCGTCCTCCGCCTCACCGCGATCGCGCGTGACGAGCCAGGCGACACGGAAGGCGATCTGCCCGTACCGCTTCACCAGGTCTTCGTACGCAGCGTCGTCGCCCTCGCGGGCTCGCCGTGCGAGCTCGACGTCCTCCAGTGGTCGGCCCTCCACGGGAGCCTTTCCCTTCACGTCTGCCTACACCGGCGAAGGGCCACCGGTTCCCGGTCTCTACTCGGCCGCGGCCCTCCCGTTGCCCTTCGCCTGGTCGGCGACCGCGACGAGGCCGGCGACGAGGCCCGAGAGCTCCATGGGCACAACGATCTTGGACGACGGCGAGCCGCCGATCTGCTTGAGCGCGTCGAGGTACTGCAGGCTCATCGTCTTCTGGTCTGCGGTCATCGCCTGGTCGTTGATCGTCTTCAGGGCAAGCGCGAAGCCCTCCGCGCGGAGGATCGCCGCCTGTCGCTCGCCTTCGGCCGTGAGGATCGCCGACGCCTTGCTACCCTCGGCGTTCAAGATCGCGGACGCCTTGTTGCCCTCGGCCACCGTGATCGCGGCCGACTTGGTGCCGTCGGCCTCCAGGACGATCGCGCGGCGGGAACGCTCGGCGGACATCTGTCGCGTCATCGCCTCTTGCACGCCCGGAGGCGGGATGATCTCGCGGATCTCGACGTTCGTAACCTTCACGCCCCAGCGCTCGGTCACCTCGTCGAGCTTCACACGCAGGATCTGGTTGATCTCGTCCCGCTTCGCGAGCACGTCGTCCAGCGGGATGTCACCGATCACCGCACGAAGCGTGGTGGAGGCGAGCGCTTGCGCCGCACCGGCGAAGTTGCCCACCTGCACGACACTCATCGAGGGGTCGACGACCTTGTAGAACGTGATGAAGTCCACCGCGATCGGCGCGTTGTCCCTCGTGATCGAGTCCTGTCTCGGGATCTCCAGGTAGAACTCCCGCAGATCGACCTTGACGCCCTTGTCGACGATCGGGATGAGCAGGACGAGGCCAGGCCCCTTGACTCCGATCAGGCGGCCCAACCGGAAGACGACCAGCCGCTGGAACTCGGGGACGATGCGGACCGCGTTCGCGAGGAAGAGGATCAACAGGAACACGACGACCGCGACGCCGATGAAGACGGGATCCGTGAAGTCCATCAGTGGTTCCCTCCCTGAGCCGGCGCCACGCCGCCGGTCTGCGCGTGCTCGAGGTCGAGCGGCTCGACGGTGAGCACGAGTCCGTCGAGTTTCGTGACGCGGACCTTCGTCCCGGGCTCCAGGGGGCGGGGTGCGATCGCCCGCCACTCCTCTGCGGCCACGCGAACGTTGCCGTCCGGATCGAGACCGCCCGCGAGCACAACACCCTCGCGCCCGACCACCGATTGCGGGCCCATCGCGGGAGGCAGATGGCGCATCGTGAGCACCCTCGCCACCACGAAACCGAAGAACAGCGCCATGAATACCGCCACCGGCGCGATCGCGAACGGCGAGACGCGGACGCCCCCGGCGGGATCGAACAGGACGAGGCCGCCGAGGACGAGGGACCCGATCCCCGCGATCGACCAGATCCCGAGACCCGGCACCTTCAACTCGACCACGAAGAAGACCACGGACGCGACCAGCAAGGCGATCCCGATCAGCCGCACCGGCAGGAGCCCGAAGGAGGCGATCGAGGTCAGCAGCATGATCGTTCCGAGCGTGCCGCTGAAGATGTGCCCGGGCACGATCAGCTCGAGCACGATCAGGGCCAGGCCGAGCCAGAAGAAGATGAAGGCGAGGTTCGGGTCGAACAGCGCGTGGAGGAACCCGACGCCGGGCGTCATGTTGACGACGTCGACGGTCGCGCCAGCGGTGTGCACGGTGGCCCTCACACCGTCGGCGACGCCGACCTCCATGCCGTCGACACGGTCGAGTAGCTCGCCCTCCGAGTTCGCGATCAGATCGATGATGTCGCCGTCGAGTGCTTCTTGCGCGGTGATGCTCTCCGACTCCGTGACGAACGTGGCGGCGAGATCCGCGTTGCGACCACGCTGCTGGGCGAGCTTCCGCATCGTCGCCTCCGCGTCCTGCTCGAC
The DNA here is from genome assembly GCA_963784055.1 of uncultured Actinomycetota bacterium. GTDB lineage: Bacteria > Actinomycetota > UBA4738 > UBA4738 > HRBIN12 > JAJNBA01. Next base: position 304,295 of record CAWAPY010000011.1, on the reverse strand, counting down.
CTTCCGAGCGAGCGTCACCCCGCCGATCCCGACCGGCGTGGATGCCCCGACGTTGGTGGCGGGCGCCATCGCGGCCACGTTGCAGGCCATCAGGATGAAGGCACCCGCCGACGCGGCTCTGGCGCCTTCCGGCGTGACGTAGCAGATCACGGGGATCGTCGACGCCTCGATCGCCTTGACGATCTCCTGCGTCGAGGAGCTGAGACCGCCCGGCGTGTCGATCGTGAGGAGCACCGCGGCCGCCTCGTCCGCGCCCTCGATGCCTTCGCGCAGGTAGTCCGCGACGAAGGGGTCGACGACGCCCTCCAAGGAGAGGTGGGTCACCGTGTCGGATGTGGGCTGTGCCGATGCAGCGGAACCGAGGCCCGGGAGGAGCCCGGAGAGGAACCCGGAGGCGAGGAGCACGCCGCCGGCCAGCGTTCGGGCGGTCCTCGACCTCTCGATCACCGTCGGCGCTCCTGCGCGGCTGTCGTTTCCTGTGATGCGCCAGCCTACCCCGCGCGGTTCGGGCGGTCCTCGCGGTCGGCCGGGCGGTTCCCCTCTCGGCGCAACCGTGGGAACATCGAGGGCAAGGCACTGCAAGCTTCGCTGACCCACGGCTCCGTATACCGAGAGGAACCCGAGTGGACGCTCGGCACGAAGGCCCGCTCCTCCCCCGGGAGGAGGAGCAGCTGATGGAAGGACTCCTCACCGGTGACGACGATGCGATCCGCGCCCTCTACGCGAGGTTCGGCCGGCCCGTGTTCTCGCTCGGCATGCGCCTGCTCGGATCCCGTGAGGCGGCCGAAGAGCTCGCCCAGGACGTCTTCCTCACCGCCTGGCGGAAGGCGGCGCGATTCGACCCGGCGCGAGGACGCCTCTCGACCTGGCTCATGACGATCGCGCACAACCTCGCCGTGGACCGCCTGCGCCGAGAGACCGGCGCCCGTCGACCGACGCTCGTGTTGGTCGACGAGGTTCCGGACGTCCCCGGCGACAACGAGGAGGATGTGGTCGAGGAGCGTGACGCGGCGACGCGAGCATTGGCGTCGCTGACGGAGGCGGAGCGCCGGCTGTTGACCCGAGCGTATTTCCGAGGCCTGACCGCTCGCGAGATCTCCGAGGCCGACGGGACGCCCCTCGGGACCGTGAAGACCCGTCTCCGCACCGCGATGATCAAGGTGCGGCGCGCGAACGAGGGCAAGGAGTACGTGTGAACTGTCTGAGCGTTCGCGAGCGGCTCGCCGAGCAGACGCTCGGTCTCCTGCCCCAGGCCGAGCGAACCGTCGTCGATCGCCATCTGGAGTGGTGCGCCGCCTGCCGGAAGGAAGCTGCGGAGCTGCAGCGAGCCGCGGCCACGCTGGCCTACAGCGTGGCGCCGGTCGAGCCACCGGCCGACCTCGAGGAACGGGTGGTCGGGGCGGTGCGGAGCGCGGCAGGGCGGCGGCGGGCCTCGGCGCCGCGGCGGAGCCGCGTCGCCGCGGCGGGCGTGCTCGCCGCGACGCTCGCGCTCTCGGGTCTCGGCTGGGGGGCGGTCATGGCGGGTCGCGCGGAGCGCGCTGAGGCGCGGGCCGACGCCGCTCGGGAGCAGCAACGGGAGGCCGTCGTCAGGTTCCAAGAAGTGTTCGCGAACCTCCCCGGGCTCGATCCCGAGGCCATCGTCGAGGTGTCGACGCTGCTCTCGCCTCGCTTGCTGGGGGGCCGGGGCGATGCGCTCGTGCTGCTGTCCCCTTCTGGCGACGACCTCGCGTTCGTCCTGGTCGATGGGCTGACCGGCCTGCGTCCTGGGCAGCTGCCGCTGCGGGTCCAGCTCGTGACCGACGGGTTCCGTCAGCTCGTCTTGGGTGAGATCGGAACGCTCGATCAGGCCGGGGGAGGTGGGGACTTCGCCACCTTCAGCGAGGATCTGACCGATGTGAGCACCGTCGTGGTCCGCGATGCGCGCGGCCGGGTCCTGCTGCGCGGCACGCTGAGCGTCTACGAGCCCACTGCCTGACGATCCTCGGCGCCTGACTATCCTCGGCGTATGCGCTTCGGGCTGAGCCTGCCGCACTACGGGTTCTCGCTACCGTCCGGCGAGATCTCGTTCGCCGACGCGGCCGGATGGGCCCGCCGGGCGGAGGACCTGGGGTTCGACTCGGTCTGGGTGTCCGATCACTTCTTCTACTCGTTCGCGAGGTACGGCGCGGATCCCGCGCCGATCGCGTCGCTCGAGCCGCTCACGACCCTCGCCGGCATCGCCGGCGTCACGCAGCGGGTCCGGCTCGGGACCCTCGTCCTGTGCAGCGCGTTCCGGCACCCGGCGCTCCTGGCGAGGATCGCCGCATCGATCGACCTGCTCTCCGACGGCCGGCTCGACCTCGGCCTCGGGGCCGGCTGGATGCGGGAGGAGTTCGACGCGTTCGGGTACCGGTTCGGCACGGCGGGGGAGCGCTTCGAAGTGCTGGAGGAGTCCCTCGACGTGGTCCGCCGACTCTTCCGCGGCGACCCGGTCACCGTCGACGGTCCGACCGTGACGCTCCGCGATGCCGTCCTCGCGCCGGCGCCGGAACGCGCTCCCGCGGTCTGGGTGGGTGGCAAGGGCGGCCCTCGGCTGCTGCGGCTGGCGGCTCGCCTCGCCGACGGGTGGAACATGGTGTGGCGCGTGGCGCCCGAGGCGTACGCCGACAAGGTGTCCGATGTCCGGGCGGCCTGCGACGCGGCCGGCCGCGATCCCGCGGCGTTCGGTCTGTCGGTGGGCCTGTATTCCCTGATCGGGGAGGACGAGGCGTCGGCGTACGCCGCGTTCGAGCGCGCCCGCGCCGCCGCACCAGGGGACGCGATGGCATCTGACGACTACGGGTCCTGGCGGGCCGACACCCTCTCGGGAACGCCGGAGCAGATCATCGAGCGCGTCGCCGCGTTCGAGGCACTCGGCGTGCGCGAGCTCATCGTGTCGCCGTGGGTCCTCCCGTTCGCGATCCACCAGCCCGATCAGGTCGAACTGTTCGCCGAGCGCGTGATCGCGGCGACACGGCGCGCGTGATGGAGCCGCGGGCCGCCGTCCTCGCCGTCCTCACGGAGGAGCCGGCGCCCCTGCACTGGACCCGGATCCAGGACCTCGCGCTGCGCCGTGGCTACCTGGATCCCTTCGCGCATCCCGACGTCCGCAGGAAGGTGCAGACGACGCTACGTGCGCTGCTTCGCGAAGGGGTGGTAGCGAAGGAGGCGAAGGGCGTCTACTTCTTGGCCGAGCGCGCGGCCGCCCCGGAGGCCTGAGCCTTCCTCCGGGTCGCGGTGCGCGTGCGTCCGGTGCTCTTCCGCCCGCCCGCCTTCCGTGGGCGACCGCGACGCTTCGGTGTGGCGGCGGATGCCTCGCCGGCCATCTTGCGCGGACGTCCGGGACGCGGTCGACGCGCCCCCGCGACGAGCTCCGTCACATGGGCCGCGCAGAGATCCTTCGCGTAGTTGCCTCGCGCCACCTTGATCGTGACGGTCTCGGTCGCTGGCTTGCCGCACACATCGCAGACGACGATCGTTTTCTCGGCCATCGGGGCTCCTCTCGTTCGAGACCCCAGGATAGTCGAAACCCGGAGCGTTCCCGAGGAGATGGCTCTACCGGCTGTAGTCCACGCCGGAAATCCCCTCGAGTTTCTCGAACCGATGCTCCGCTTCGACCCAACGGACGGTCCCGGAACGCGAGCGCATCACGAGCGAATAGGTGGTTGCGCCGTCGGGCCAATACCGCACGCCGCGCAGCAGGGAGCCATCCGTGATGCCCGTCGCGGCGAAGAACACATCCTTGCCGGAGACGAGATCCTCGGTCGTGAGGAGCCGGTTCGGATCGAGGCCAGCGGCCTCGAGCTGCGCACGCTCCTCGTCGTTCCTGGGTGCGAGCCGTCCGTGGATCGCGCCACCCATGCATATCAGGGCCGCCGCGGCCACGACGCCCTCCGGCGTACCCCCGATCCCGATCAAAAGGTCGACACCGGTGCGAGGGGCCGCCGCGGCGATGGCCCCGGCAACGTCGCCGTCCGTGATCAGGAAGACGCGCGCGCCGACCTCGCGGACCGCGTCGATGATCGCCTCGTGGCGGGGCCGATCGAGGATCATGACGGACACCTCCTCGATCTTCATCCCCTTCGCCTTCGCCACCTGCCGGACGTTCTCCTCCGGCGGTGCGGTCACGTCGATCACGTCCGCGGCCTCCGGGCCGGTGGCGACCTTCTCCATGTATACGGCCACGTCGGGGAAGAACATCGTCCCGCGTTCGGCCAACGCGATCACGGAGACCGCGTTCGGCTGCCCCGTCGCGGTCAGGCGGGTGCCGTCGATCGGATCGACCGCGACGTCGACGGCGGGTCCGGATCCGTTCCCGACCGACTCGCCGTTGTAGAGCATCGGCGCCTCGTCCTTCTCGCCCTCGCCGATCACGACGACGCCGTCCATCGACACGGAGTCGATCATGAACCGCATCGCGTCCACGGCCGCCTGGTCGGCGCCGATCTTGTCGCCGCGACCGATCCAGCTGCCGGCCGCGAGCGCCGCGGCCTCGGTGACGCGTCCGAGCTCCATCGCGAGGTTGCGGTCGGGTCGCATCCGGTTCGTCATCGGAGCACCTCCAAGACGTCGTGGGGCCGGGCACCCTCGAAGAGCACCCGGTGGATCGCTTCGTGGTAGGGCAGATCGAGCGCCGCTTCCGACGCGAGCCGGCGGACGTGGCGCGTGGACTCGACGCCCTCGACCGTGAGCCCTCCGGCTTCCAGCTCGCGGAGCGTGTCCTCCGGGGGATCCCCGGTGCCCACGAGCTCACCGTAGAGACGGTTGCGACCGCCGAGGCTCGTCACGAGCTGGTCGCCGATCCCGGCGAGACCCATCGCCGTCTCGGACCTGCCGCCGAGGGCGGTCACGAGCATCACGATCTCGCGGGCGGCCCTCGTGAAGAGCGCGGCCTTCGCGTTCTGGTAGCCGATGCCCGTGCTCTTGCCGAGTCCATCGAGGAGGCCGAGCCCGATCGCGGCGACGTTCTTCATCATCGAGCAGAGCTCCACGCCGATCACGTCGTCGGTGTACGACAGCTGGTAGCGCTGGTCGTCGAACGGCTTGCCCGACTCCTCCGCGACGGAGACGTCCCCGGCAGCCCAGATCGCGGCCGTGGGCAGGCCCTCGGCGAGCTCGCGCGCGAGACACGGGCCGCCCACGACGACCACGTCCGCGCCGGCGATCTCCTCTCCGTAGACCTCGCTCATACGCTTGCCGGAGGACGGCTCGAGGCCCTTGGCGACGGACACGGCCACCCGCGCGCCCGTGACGTGATCCCGCACCATCGCGGCGAGGGATCGAGCCCCCGCCGAGTTCGCCGCCAGCACGGCGATCTCCACGTCGCGGGAGGCGGCCTCGAGCTCGTTCGGGCCGAGGAGATCGACGCCGTCGGGCAGATGCTCCGTGAGCAGGGGATGCTTCCGTTCGTCACGCATCGCCGCGTAGGCGGCGAGGTCGTGCTCGTTCGCCCAGAGCGAGGTGGGCAGGCCCGCCCGGGCCGCGTGCATCGCGAACGCCGTGCCCATGGCGCCTGCGCCGAACACCGTCACCCGAGCCACGCGCTCACGATAGCCGCGGGCCGGCCGGGCTCGCCATGTCGGCTACCCTTCGCGCATATGCCCGCCCCGCGGTACCTGCAGGTCGACGACTACGAGCCCGTCGCGAAGGCGAAGCTGGACGCCGACGTCTACGACTACTACGCCGGAGGTGCCGGGGACGAGCGCGCTCTCGAGGAGAACCTGCGCGCGTTCGATCGGTGGGTGATCAGGCCACGGGTCCTCCGCGGGTCGGGAGCGCCGGATACGTCGACCGAGATCCTCGGAACACCCATCACCTCCCCCGTCCTCGTGGCGCCGTGGGCGTATCAGGGTCGGGCGCATCCCGACGGAGAACGGGGCACGGTCCGCGGCGCGGCGACAGCCGGGACGATCGCCGTGGTGTCCTCCACGGCCGTCGACGATGTCGAGGGCATCGCGGCCGCGAGCGATGCGCCGAAATGGTGGCAGCTATACCTGTTCGCGGAGCCGAGCCTCTCCGAAAACATGCTCGCGCGTGTCGTGTCGTCGGGGTATCGAGCGATCTGCTGGACGGTCGACTTCCCGGTCGCGGGGCTCCGTCATCGCGACACCCGGAGCGGGTTCGTGATGCCGATGGGTCTGGGGGATTCGGACTACGCCTACGAACCGAACCTGACGTGGGAGCACCTACTGTTCGTGCGCGAGCACGCGCCCGGTCTGCCGGTGCTCGTGAAGGGGATCCTGACCGCCGAGGACGCGACGCTCGCCGTCGAGCACGAGGTCGACGCGATCGTGGTGTCGAACCACGGCGGGCGGCAGCTGGATCCGTGTCCGGCGCCGCTGGACGCGCTCCCCGAGGTGGTCGATGCCGTCGCCGGGCGCATCCCCGTCCTGATGGACGGCGGTGTGCGCCGGGGGGCGGACGTCGTGAAGGCCATCGCCCTGGGCGCCGCGGCGGTCCTCGTCGGTCGGCCGGTCGTATGGGGCCTCGCCGCGGAGGGTGAGGCCGGCGTCGCGGGAGTGCTCGGAGATCCTGCGGGCCGAGTTCGAGAACGCGATGGCGCTCTCCGGATGTCGCTCGGTCGCCGAGATCGGCCGGGAGCTGGTCGCGCCGGCCCCCTGACGGCTCCGCCATGGACGGCCGCGCCGGCCGTCTGACACGCTCTCGGCGATGCCCGGATACGACCTCCACAGTCACTCGAACCGCTCCGACGGGACCCTCGCTCCCGCCGAGGTGGTGCACCTCGCGCGGGCGAAGGACCTCGCGGGCGTCGCGCTCACCGATCACGACACGTTCGAGGGTCTCGCAGAAGCCACCGCGACCGCGGACGAGATCGGGCTCGAGCTCGTCCCGGGCATCGAGTTCTCGGCGGAGTACGAGGGCGCGAGCCTCCACATCCTCGGGTACTGGGTCGATCCGGACGATCCCGCGATCGAGGCCGAGCTTCTCCGGCTCACGGCGACACGCCTCCGCCGCGGCGAGATGATCGTCGAGAAGCTGCGCGAGCTGGGCTTCGACATCACGGTCGAGCGCGTGCTGGAGCTCGCCGGCGGGGGAGCGATCGCCCGGCCACACATCGCCGAGGCGATGGTGGAGGCCGGGATCGTGGCGGACGAGAAGGAGGCCTTCGATCGCTACATCTCCGACGACGGGCTCGCGTACGTGCCGAAGCACGCGCTGCAGCCCGCGGACGCCCTGCGGCTGATCGGCGGCGCGGGCGGGGTATGCGTGCTCGCGCATCCGGGGATGTGGCGCGGGACGGACACCGTCCCCGACCTGTTGATCGAGGAGATGGCCGAGGGCGGCATGGTCGGCCTCGAGGTGTTCCATCCGGACCACGACGACGAGATGCGAGCGAGGTACGCGGCGATCGCGGAGCGGCTGAGCCTGGTCCCGACCTCGTCGTCGGACTGCCATGGCGAGCGCTACGGGTACCGGATGGGCGAAGAGCGGACCGATCCGGAGACCTTCGCGGAGCTGAAGCGCCGCGCCGGCCGCTGAGCCGGCCGGCCGCCATGGGGACGGGATGACCATGACGATCGGGATCGTGTTCCTCGACATCGGCGGTGTGCTCTACGACGACACGGTCTACGCCCGCGCCTGGCACCGGGCGCTGCGCGAGGCGGGCGCGCGGTTCACCGACGACGAGTTCGAGGAGGAGTACACCCGCGCGCGTACCGAGCAGTCGGGGTCGTTCCGGCGACGACTCATGGCGCGCTTCCTGCCGCAGGCCGATCTCCGTGAGCTCGAGGGGCTCGCGGCTCGCCATTGGCACTACCCACCCTCCGCGCTCTACGAGGACGCGATCCCGTGTCTCGAGGAGCTGCGCGGCGGGTACCGGCTGGGCGTGATCGCGAACCAGCCGGGCGAGGTCCGGTCCGCCATGCGCCGCGACGGCCTCGAGCGGTTCTTCGAGGTTTGGGGGGTCTCCGACGAGCTCGGCGTCGGCAAGCCCGATCCGCGTCTCTTCGAGCTCGCCGCACGCACGGCGGGGGTACCTCCCGCGTCCGCCGTGATGGTCGGGGACCGGCTCGATTACGACGTGCGTCCTGCGAAGCTCGTCGGCATGCGCGCCATCTGGATGCTCCGCGGCGAGGCGCCCGATCGTCCGACACCCGAACAGCTCGAGGAAGCGGACGGATCGATCCGCACCCTCACCGAGCTGCCGGCCGAGCTGGACCGACTGTCGGTGGCATGAGCGGCGGGCGGGCGGGGGGCCACATCCTCGTCATCGGCGCCGGCTTCGCCGGCCTCTACGCGGCGATGGGGTTGAAAGGAGCCGTGGCCGACGGTCACCGGGTGACCGTCGTCAACCCGGAGAGCTTCTTCCAGTACCAGCCTTTCCTCCCCGAGGTGGCCTCGGGGACGATCGACCCCCGCGCGGCGGTCGTGCCGCTCCGACGCGTTCTGCGGCACTGCCGACTCGTGATCGGTGAGGTGCTCCGCATCGATCACGGGGCACGCGAGGCGCACGTCCGCACGACCGCCCGTGAGGAGCGGACGATCGGCTACGACATCGTGGTGCTCGCGCCCGGCTCGCGGTCGCGCGTCCTGCCGGTCCCCGGGCTCGCGGAGCACGGGATCGGATTCAAGACCGTCCAGGAGGCGATCTACCTCCGCAACCACGTGCTCTCCCAGCTCGACATCGCAGCGTCGCACGAGGATGCCGCGCGGCGTCGTGCCGCTCTCACGTTCGTGTTCGTGGGCGGGGGCTACGCCGGCGTCGAGGCGCTCGGCGAGCTCGAGGACCTGGCGCGCGACGCGATCGAGCACTATCCGGACCTCGATCCCTCCGACATGCGGTGGGTCCTCGTGGACGCGGCCGACGCGATCCTCCCCGAGCTCCCGGAGCGCTTGGCGTCCTATGCGCGCGACGAGCTGCGCCGGCGCGGGATCGAGATCCGGCTCGGGACCAGGCTCGACTCCGTGGAGGACCGCCTGATCGCACTGTCGGACGGCGAGTCGTTCCGCGCCGAGACGCTCGTGTGGACGGCAGGGGTGAAGCCTTCACCCCTCGCGCGGACCTCGGGGCTCTCGGTCGATGAACAGGGGCGGGTCCCGGTGGACCGGTACCTCCGCGCGGTCGGGGTCGAAGGGATGTGGGCAGCCGGCGATGCGGCCGCCGTGCCCGACGAGACGACCAGGGGTCTCTCGCCCCCCACCGCGCAGCACGGCCTCCGTCAGGGCAAGCGCGCCGCCGCAAACATCGAGGCGACCCTCGCCGCCCGACCGCTCCAGCCGTTCGTCTACGCGACCATCGGCGGCGTGTGCTCGCTCGGGCGCTACAAGGGCGTGGCGAACGTCAGGGGCGTCCGCTTCAAGGGGTTCCTCGGGTGGTTCCTCCACCGCTCGTACCACCTCCTCGCGATGCCCACGTGGACGCGACGGGTGAAGATCGCGATGGACTGGACGGTGGCGCTGCTGTTCCCGCGGGACCTGGCGCAGCTCGGATCGCTCGCGGATCCTCGGGAACCGTTCCAGCGAGCTTCGGATCCGTCCTAGGCGCCGCGCTTGCGCTGGAGCTGACTCGCCGCCTGGAGCGCCGCGTGAGAGCTCGCGATGTCGGGCATCTCGTGGCCGCCGGAGAGCTCCTCGGCGGCCCATCGCGTCATGTCGCGGATGGACACGATGCCCACGACGTTGCCGCCGTCGACGATCGGCAGGTGGCGGATGTTCCTCGACACCATCTGCTCGGCGGCGTCGGACAGCTCCGTCTTGGTGTCGACCGTGATCAGGTCGCGGCGCGTCATGCCTTTGTCCACCGTCGTCGTGTGGGGATCGCCGCCCGCTGCGACGAGGTTCACGATGTCGCGCTCGGTGACGATGCCGGCGAGCTTCTTGCCGTCCAGGACCACGACGGAGGAGATCCCGTTGGTCCGCATCTCCTTCGCGACGTCGGCGAAGGAATCCTGGGGACTCGCGGTCTTCACGTCCGGGTGCATGATCTCGCCGACGAGCATCGTTCCTCCTCGCGCTTTTGGCTCGCGCTTTTGGCGTGCGCTCCTGGTTCGCGCCTCTGGGTCCGTCAGCCTACTACGAGGCTCTGGAGCGCCTCGAGCAGGTGACATGATGCGGCGATGGCGAAGTCCACCTACGTCGCGAACGTGACCCTGTTCGATGGGATCAAGGTCAGGAGGCGCCAAGGCGTGCTCTTCGGCGCCGACGGGATCGAGTGGATGGGCGCGCATGCCAGACCGCCGAAGGACGCGCGCGATGCCCGTGTCGTCGAGGGCGACGGGAAGACGTTGCTGCCGGGACTGATCGACGTCCATGTCCACCTCCAGTTCGATGGCGACGCGGACTTCGAGAAGGAAGCGAGGGATCTCACGACGCCCGGGTTCGCGGCGCTGAAGGCCATGGTGAACGCCAAGAGGAACCTGGACGCAGGCGTGACCACCGTGCGCGACCTGGGCGGGATGGGCGGCGCGAGCATCGATGTCGCTCGGGCCGTCGCTGCAGGGCTCGTCCCGGGGCCGCGGATCCTTGCGGCCGGACGCGCGCTCACGGTCACCGGCGGCCACGGCCACAGCATCGCGTTCTCCCGGGAGGTCGACGGCCCCGACGCCGTCCGCGCCGCCGTCCGCGAGGAGATCCGCGCTGGCGCCACCGCGATCAAGCTGATCGCGACCGGCGGCGTCCTCACCCCGGGCATCCCGGCGACGTTCAGCGCGTTCACGGCGAAGGAGCTGGAGGCCGGCGTGCGCGAGGCGCACGAGCGGAACCTCTCCGTGGCGGCACACGCGATCGGCGCGAACGGGATCCGTGCCGCGGTCCTCGCCGGCGTCGACTCGATCGAGCACTGCAACCAGCTGACCGCGGCAACCGCTCGCGAGATGGTGGCGCGCGGGACGTTCCGCTCGCCGACGATCTGCGCGGTCCGCGGGATCCTCGATCACGCGGACCGGGTGGCCGCGTACGCGGTGGAGAAGGCACGAGCGATCGAGGAGGATTCGAAGAAGGCGCTCCGGACCGCGGTCCGTACGGGCGTCCGTCCCGTCTGTGGGACGGACGCCGGCACGCCGTTCAACGCGCACGGGAGCGCGCCGCGGGAGATCGTGCACATGGTGGAGTGGGGGATGCCGCCCCTCGACGCGCTGCGCGCGGCCACGGCCAACGGTGCCGAGCTCCTCCGCCTCTCCGACGTCGGCACGATCGAGCCGGGGAAGCGGGCCGACCTTGTGCTGGTGGACGGAGACCCGGTGGAGGACCCGCGCACGCTGCTCGGGCGGAAACGGGTGTGGCGCGCCGGCCTGCCCGTCTAGCGCTCCCCGAGCACGCGCTCCAGCACGTCCACGCCCTCGCCCAGTGTCGCCAGCTCGGCGGGGGAGAGAGCGCCGAGCGTGGCACGCAGAGTCTCGAGCCGTTTCGCGCGCCCCCGGCGGAGTGTGCGGGCGCCGGTCGCCGTCGCGCGGACGCGCACCGCCCTCGCGTCGTCGGGGTCGTCCTCGCGGAGCGCCAGCCCGTCGCGGACGAGGCCGTCCACCAGCTTCGTCATCGTGGGCGGCTCGACCTGCTCGATCCGCGCGAGCTCTCCGATGCGCTTCGGACCCGCGAACACGAGGACCGACAGCGCGGACAGGCGCGGGGCGGAGATGCCCAGGGCCTCGTCCTCCACGCGAAGGCGCCGCAAGAGGTGGATGGCGGCCGAGTGCAGCCGGTCGGCGACCCGGCCCACCTCGCCCACCTCTCGCGTCGGGGAAGTCCGCCTTGACGTGGTCATCGGTATTTCGTTAGGCTATCTAAATATAGCTCGGGAGGGAAGCATGGCAAGCACCTCGGACGACCTGTTCACCGCGATCGAGGCGGGGAACGTGGGAGGCGTCGAGACGATCCTTGACGCGGACCCTTCCGCCGGAGCCGCTCGGGACGGGAGCGGGGTCTCGGCGCTGATGCGAGCTCTTTACCGCTTCGACCCCGGGCTGGTCGACGTGGTGAAGGCTCGCGCGGGAGCCTTCGACGTGTTCGAGGCGGCGGCGCTCGGAGACGTGGACCGCCTCCGGGTGGTGCTCGACGGCGACCTCTCGGCAGCCACGGCGTACTCCGGCGACGGATTCACCGCCCTGCACTTCGCCGCCTTCTTCGGCCATCCGGAGGCCGTGTCGCTGCTCCTCGAGCGCGGCGCCGAGGTCGACGCGTTCGGCCGCGGATGGATGACCGGGACCGCGCTGCATTCCGGGGTCAGCCGTCTCCAATCGGAGGTCGCACGCATCCTCCTCGAGGCCGGAGCGAACCCGGACGCTCGGCAGTCCGGGGGGTGGACGCCCGTGCACGCCGCGGCGATGAACGGCGATCTGGCGAGCCTGGAGCTCCTCCTCGCCGCCGGGGCGGACCCCGCGGCGACGAACGACGAGGGACGCAGCGTCGCGGACCTCGCGAAGGAGAGTGGCGACGACGCCACGATCGAGCGGGTCCGCTCGGCGCTTCAGCCTTCGCCGTAGCCGGCGAAGGTGTATTCCTGCTCCATCGAATCGCACGGGTTCCCACGTCCGTAGGCGATCCGCCCCTCCGTGACGTCCGCGATGCACCAGAAGACGGTCTTCGACGTGGGATGCCCCCACTCGGGATGCCGGCACACCTCGTTCGGCTGGTTCTCGTGATCGGAGAGGATCTCCCGGAGCACCCCAGGGGTCACGGAACCCGGCGGCTGGTCTGCGAGCAGATCTCGAGCCCGGCAGAACCGGACGTCCGAGCGGACGGCGTAGTCCGGGTCGCCCTCGTAGGGCTGCATGCGATCGCTCACGTAATGGTTCGTATGCGCGAGGTGGTCCTGCTCGTCGAGGTGGGTGATCTCCACGTCGGTCGCGCTCCCCTCGATGTTCGCGACGTCGCCGAACCGATCGGCCAGCACGTTGTTGTACGACGAGGCGCGATCGGGCCGGATCGCGTACGCCACCATCTCGTGGAGGTTGCGGGCGCGCAGCATCTCGAACACCTGATGCGATCGCGAGATCCCGACCCGCTCGTCGTTCGGGCTGAGCTCGTTGCCGGTGAGCGAGAGACCCGCCTGGTTCCATCCCACGCTGAGCCACGGGACGCCGCCGATCTGCAGGACCACCGGCTCGTCTTCCACCGCTTTCTCGATCGCGACGATATCCGCTTCTGCCTCCGGCCGGAGATCGTTGTTGTGGCCAACCCAGAGATGCCCGTCCGCGGTCGCCGACGGGCCGGCCACCACGTCGCTGCACCGTCCCTCGGTTCGCTTCGGATACGGGGGATACCAGAGCTCCTCGACGGTCGTCGCGAAGAACTCGAGCGGGTCCACGCCGGCACCTTCCGCACACCCGTCGAGCTCCTCGATCAGCCACGGGAGCGACGGCGCCGTGGCATCGCGGTAGGCCTGCGCCAGCCGGAGCTGTTCGGTCCTGTTCCTCCCGGCGGGGAGATCGGCGTCGAAGGATCCGACGACGCGTTGGATCTGGTCGGTCCCCAGCTCGCCCATCTGGATCCCCACCTTGTGGTGGGTGCCGCTCAGGCGATAGAGCTCGATCGGATGCGGGGTCACCGTTGGATGGTATCCCGGACTTGCGCTCGGTTGCGTGGTTCTGTCACACCCCCGGGGTACGGTTCGGCCCATGACCCCCTTCATGACTCCCTCGCAGGTGTACCCATGACGAACGACGTCGTGATCGCGGTGCTCGCCGCGTTCGTGGGCATCGCGGTGGGCGCGCTGATGATGCTGCGCCGGCAGCCGACGCACGAGCAGGATCCGGAGGCCGTGAGCGCCCTTGACGCCCAGAACGCCCTGAACGCCCAGCTGCACGCGGAGCTCACCGCACGGTTGGAGGTGCAGGCCGCCGAGCTCCGGAGGATCGCCGATGCCTCGGGTCAACGAGACGTCTCCGCCGACCATCTCCGGGCGGGACTGGAGGCCACGCGCCACGCCCTCGAGCAGCTCCAGGTGCGCGACGAGGAACGCCGGACCTCCGAGACCGAGAACCGCGAGGTCGTGCGGCGGCTGGCCACCGTCCTCGCCGGGGGGAACACCAAGGGTAGAGCCGGGGAGCAAGATCCTCCGCGAGCACCTCGGTCAGCTGCCTCCGTCGATGCTCGCCTCGGACTTCCGCGTGAACGGCAAAGTGGTGGAGTTCGGCCTCCGTCTGCCCGACGGCCGGCGCCTGCCGATCGATTCCAAGTGGTCGGCCGTCGCGGAGCTCGAGGCGATGGAGGCGGAAGAGGATCCCACGCGTCGCGATGCCTGCGCCCGGAAGGTGGAGAAGGCGGTCGCCGCGCGGGCTAAGGAGGTGGGGCAGTACATCGACACGTCGGTGACTGCTCCCGTCGCGGTCGCGGCCGTCCCCGATGCCGCGTACCAGGTCCTGTCGCGGGCCCATACTGAGGCGTTCATGCGCGGCGTCGTGATCGTGCCGTACTCGAGCGCGCTGCCGATCATCATGTTCCTCTACGCGCTCGTCGAGCGCTTCGGCGACGCCGCCGACGTGCAGGCCGCGCTCGCGGAGGTCGGGACGCTGCTCGACGCGATGGACGCGATCGTCGAGAACAAGTTCTCCAAGGCCGGCACGATGATCGCGAACGGCGCCGACGAGTTCCGCTCCAACCTCGGTAAGGCGCGCGGCTCCATCGCGCGCGCGCGTCACGCGGAGCAGCTGCAGCTGATGGACGCGGCGAGCGAAGAAGAGGTCCTGTCGATCGTGCGCTGACCGCCGGCCGGTAGGCTGGCCACATGGAGTTCGGCGACGCTCTCGAGCGCTTCGGGTTCCAGCTGCGGGAGGAGCGTGGGTTCGGGAAGGGGGCGCAGCTCTACGTCGCCCAGCCCACTCCGTACCTGACGTACACGGTGCACGCCTCTCCGGACGGAACCGCAATCTTCAGCTGGGAGTTCGCGCTCGGCGAGTACCTGTTGACGAAGGGCATCCAGGTTGGCTCCGACGAGACGCTGAATCAGTTCGCCTATCCGCGCGAGGAGCTCCGGGGACCGCAGGACGGCACATGGCTCACGTCCGCGGTCGAGCGCACCGAGGGTTTGCTCGCCGATCTCCGGTTCGACCGTCCGGAGGACTGACCCGAACATGGCGGAGGGGGCGGCGCGCTTCGCGCGCCGCCCCCTCCGTTCGCTTCAGATTCCGAGGTTCAGGTGATCCGGACGTTCTGAGCTTGAGGGCCCTTCTGTCCGTCGACGATGTCGAACTCGACCGCCTGTCCTTCCTCGAGGTTCTTGTACCCCTCCCCGGTGATTCCGGAGAAGTGCACGAACACGTCGGGGCCTTCGGACTGGGTGATGAAGCCGAACCCCTTCTCGGGGCTGAACCACTTCACGGTGCCTGTTGCCACTGGCGTTCCCTCCTTCCGCGGCCGGTGCGGACCTGATCGCGAAGCGGTGTCCGTCGGCCTACCCGACCTCGGCCGGGGAGGGAACTGCCAGAACAACGGTGCCACAAGAACCGGTGCTGCATGAACCCTCGACATGGAGCGTACCCGATGGGGCCGACACCTGCCAGGGGTCCCCGAGGGACGGGCAGAGTCCGGTGTCTCCCGGCTCATCGGCCGCATCATGGGGCTGGGGATCCGCCCACCAGTCGGAGGTACTCCGCTCGGCGGGCGAACGTCTCCTTCATCTGCCCGGCGATCCGTTCGACCACTTCGTCCCGATAGGCCTCGTCGAGCTGGGTGGCCGCGGCGTAGTACAGGGCGGCGAATGACGCCATGCCCGTCGCGACCCGCAGGAGCTCCTGCGTGATCACGACCACGGTGTCGCCGAAGAAGGGGATCCGCACGACCTCGGTGCCCAGCGTCCCCAGCCATGCCTCTCGGACCCCCGCGCTCACCAGCAGCGACCCGAACACCACGAAGAAGAGCCACACCGCGAACGCCACGAAGACGACCTGCAGGAACTGGCTGAGGAACATCACCAAGCCGACGTTCACGCGTTGCGTCCTGCTGAGGTGCTCGCCCTGAAGCTCGGCCTCCAAGCCACGAACGCTGCCGGGGAGCCGGAGCAGCAGGAATCCTGCGGCCAGGAGCACGAACAGTCCGGCCGCCGCGATGAACTTCGGCAACCCGGGCACCGTCCAGATCTGCCACGTCTCGGTCGTGAAGAAGATCACCAGCAGGAAGAAGAGGAGGAGCGAGAGCGCGCGCACGAGCACCGTGAGCGACGCGGCGAACAAGCTCACGAATCGGCGCACCGCCCACTCGAGGATCGAGACCGCGCCGAACCCCAACACCAGGTAGACGAGACCCAGGAGCGCTGTGTTGCCGACCAGTGTGACGATCGCGCTGGTCCTCTGCTTCCCGAACCCGAAGAGGAGTGGGAGCACGGAGGGCACGACTACGAACACGATCATCTCCGGCACGCCGACGAGCCGAGGGACGGAGAGGAACCGCTGCCCACGCGCCAGGTTGAGGATCCCGATCATGCCCAGCGAGATCGCGATCCCACCGGCCAGGAACCCCACGTTGGGCCAGAACCCGAATCGGACGTTCAACGCGTTCAGGATCTCGAGCACGAAGACGATCGTGAGGAGTGGCAGCGCTTTCGCGAAGGCCCCACGAGCCGAATACCCACGGACGAACGTCGGAAGCCCGGCCCGCCGGAAGGACCGCTCGAGTTCGCTGATCCTGTCGTCGGCCATCGCCGCTATCGAACCACAGGCCTCACCGGTTCGAGCGAGGAGCTCAGGCCGTGGTCATCTCGGGATGCTGCGGATCCGGCTGACCGGCCGCCGAGATGGGGATCGAGACGGTGAACGTGGTGCCCTTCCCCATCACGCTGTCTACGGCGACCTCGCCGCCGGAGCGCCGAGTGAGCTCTCGGACGAGGTGCAGCCCCAGCCCGACACCACCGTGGGCTCGAGTCGATGATCCGTCGATCTGCGTGAAGCGATCGAAGATCCGAGGGAGATCGCCCGGAGGGATCCCGTCGCCCTCGTCGCGGACCCGGATCACCAGTGCGTTCCCCTCGACCTCCGCCGTGACCTCGACGGGGGCGCCGGGCGTGGAGTACTTCAGGGCGTTGTCGACGAGGTTGGCGACGATCTCGTGCAGCGTCACGGGATCGAGCGTCATCCTCGGGAGATCCTGCTCCGTCCTGACCAGGATGCGACCCACGGACCCCGGGAACCCCTGGCGGACGTTCCCCAGCACGTCGGCGATCGACGTGGGCTCCTCCCGCGTTTCGTGACTGCCGTGCTCGAGCTGCGCCTCCCGGAGGAGGTTGCCGACGAGGCGTTGCAGGTGCCCCGTCTGCCGAACGATCGCGTCGATCGCATCCTTCGTGCCGGGATCGTCGGCAGCCCCTCGATCCTTGAGGAGCTCGGCGTAGCCGTGGATCGTGGTCAGCGGTGTGCGGAGCTCGTGGGAGGCCGCGGCCGCGAAGTCGCTCTTCAGTCGGTCGAGCTCGCGGAGCTCCGCCACCGTCTCCTGCTCACGCGCCAACAGGACTCCCAGCTGATCGGCCTGCTCCGACAGCTGTGCGTTCTGGCGACGGAGGGTCCGGGTGGTGCCGACCATCACGGGCAGGAGGAACACGTAGAGGACCAGGAGTCCGATCCCGAGCGAGATCTTCAGCGTGTCGTTCAAGTGGTCGATCTCGAGCTGGATCGCAGAGTAGTCCTGGTAGACCTCGATCACCGCGTCCACCTCGTCGGACTCGGTGTCGCCCGACAGGTGCACGGGCACGTACGTCTCGAAGAGCTCATCGGCGAGCGCTCGCTCGCTCACGTTCTCCGCTTCGCTCAGGTCCGAGATCTCGCTCGCGACCTCGCCTTCGAACGCCTCGTGCAGATCCTCTTCCATCTCGGGGCGGAGTCCCACCTGCTCGCGATCGTTCGAGAAGACCACCATGCCGTCGACGTTCCAGATCTTGACGCGCTTCACGCCCGCGTCTTCCATCGCGAACTCGTGGATCGCGCGATCGAGGACCTGATAGCGCGCCCCGTGGATCGGGCCCTGGAGGTCCTCGGGGACGAGGAGGGGAGCGATCACGCTCTCGGCGATCAGCTCCGCCCGCACCGTGGCCGCCTCCTCGGAGCGGGTCCGCAGATCCCCGGCCCGGAGGGCGCCGATCCCCACGCCGATCAGACAGAACACGACCAGGCTGGTGACGGCGAATCGCCACACGATGGAGGTGGCACGGAGGCGCTCGAAGAGCATGTCTTCGATATCGGCGTGCTCCGGAGGCAGGTAAAGCCGGTGCCCGCGTGCTCTCCGGTGCGAGGCGCTACCCTGCCTGTGATGTCCTTCTCTCGGGCGATGGTCCTCTTCGCGCACCCCGACGACGCCGAGTTCTTCTGCGGCGGGACGGTCGCGCGCTGGAGCCGGGAAGGCTGCGACGTGCACTACGTCTGTGCCACGGACGGGTCCGCGGGGTCGAACGAGCCGGGGACCACGCGCGAGGCGATGCGCGAGGTCCGAGAGCGGGAGATGCGGGCCGCGGCCGACATCCTGGGCGTCGCATCGGTCACGTTCCTCGGCGAGGTGGACGGGTTCCTCGCGGTATCCCCGGAGACGAGGAGGAAAGTGACCCGGGAGGTTCGCCGGCTCCGCCCCGACGTGCTCGTGGCGCCCGATCCGTCGCGCTTGTGGAGCGGGAGCGGCTACATCAACCACTCGGACCACAAGGCCGCGGGCGAGCTCGCGCTCTGCGCCGTGATGCCGGATGCACCCGACCCGCGTGATGTTCCAGGAGCTGGAGGACGAAGGCCTGGAACCGTTCGAGGTCCCGAACCTCTATCTGTCGGCGGAGGAGGCGGACACGTTCGTCGACATCACGGACACGCTCGCGGTCAAGCTCAAGGCGCTGTCCGCACACGCTTCGCAGCTGGGACCGGATGTCGAGGAACGGGTCACCGCCCGCGCCCGGGAGCTGGGGGAGCGGGCGGGCTGCGAGTTCGCGGAGGGCTTCCGTGGGTTCCGAATGACCGACGACGAGGACGACTGATGGACGACGAACGAGACGAGCCGTACGAGCTCACCGCGGAGGAGCGGCGGGACATCCAGTCGGACCTGGACGATCTCTCGTCGATGCGCGCGGTCTTCGCCAGCCAGAGCGTGAAGGGCGTCGTGATCGCGTGTCAGGAGTGCGGGGCGAATCACTTCTACGAATGGGAGCTCCTCCGGGACAACCTCGAGCACATGCTCCAGTCGGGTGAGCCCCGCATGCACGAGCCTGCGTTCGACATCGTGGAGGAGGAGTACATCCAGTGGGACTACGGCAAGGGCTACGTGGATGCGCTCACGGACACGGGCCTCGAGCCCGATCGCCGGATCGAGCTCACGCGATGCCCATGGTGCCAGGTCCCCTTCGCCGAGGACCATGCGTTCTGTCCCCGCTGCGGGCGCTCGATGGGCGCCGTCCGCCTGTACCAGGAGTTGATCGGCAAGGGCATGGAGGAGCGAGACGTCCGAGCGATGCTCGTCCGGGCGGGGTTCGAGCCGTTCTGACGCGCCGCGCTATCGCTTCCGACGGATCTTGTCGAAGGCGGGTGGTTCGAGCACGCACTCGTCGGGCGTCTTGTCGGGGCGCAGACCGCGGAACGACGGCGCCCGCATCTTCCCCGTCGCCTTCGTCATCTCCAGGTACTCGACCTCGCAGACGAGCTCCGGCTCCACGAACCTGGCCCCCTTGACCTTGCGCAGCGATGGGTCGTCGATCGGGGGGATCTTCGCGCACGAGCGGCGCGAGCTGTTCCATCAGCCGGTCCAGCATCTGGTGGTTGAACCCGGTGCCGACCTGGCCGACCCACCGCATCGTGCCGTCGTCGATCGCGCCCACCAGCAGCGCGCCGAAGCTCCCCGCCCGGCCTCCCTGACCCGGCGTCCATCCCAGGATCACGCAGTCCTGGGTCGAGCCGCAGCTTGATCTTCCGCCAGTCGTGGCGGCGCTGCCCGGGACGTACGGCGACCCCGGCCGCTTGGCCACCACGCCCTCGAGGCCGCAGCGCGCGCGCCGCCTCGACGAACGCCGTGCCGTCGCCCTCCACGTAGCTCATAGCTGCAGCCGGTCGTCCTCCTCGACGATCAGCTCGAGGAGCTCGCGTCGCTCCTCGAGGCGAAGCCCGGTGATGTCGCGTCCGTCGAGCCACAGCAGGTCGAACGACCACGAGCGTGACGGGGATCCTGCGTCGCACCCGCTCGATCTCGCGCTCGTTCCGCAGGTTCATCCGCTGCTGGAGCGTCTCGAAGGAGTTCCGCCCGTCCGCGTCGAACGCCACGATCTCGCCGTCGATCACCGCGTTCACCTGGTCGACGAGCTCGTGGATCATGTGGAGCTCGGGGTATTGGTCTCCGACGCGTCGCGCCCCGTGCGCGTGCGGAGCACCGTCTCGCCGGTCGCCATCTCGGCGAGGGCACCGGATGCCGTCGAGCTTCGGCTCGAACCGCCACCGTCGGTCGTCGAACGCGCTCGCCGCCGCCCTCGGCGAGCATCGGCTGGAACCGCGGAGGCGAGGCGATCAGCGGCGCGTCCTGCGCGCTCGCGAGGAACGCCAGCCAGTCGGTCCGCGTCTTCACGAAGTGGAACTCCAGCCCCGGGTACCGGCGGCCGTGGAGCCGGAAGCTCACCTTCGTGTCGGTCCACTCGACCGGCTCGTACCAGCCGTCGTCGAAGATCCGGACCTCGCCGGCGCCGTAGTGCCCCTCGGGGATCGTCCCTTCGAACGATCCGTACTCGAGCGGGTGGACCTCGGTCTCGCACGGCGAGTCCGCTTGTCGCCCTTGCTGGTCGGCAGGCCCTTCGGGCACCGCCCACGACGGCAGCGCCGCCCTCGCGCTCGAGCCGCACGTCGTAGTGCAGCCGCGTCGCCCGGTGCTTGTGGATCACGAACGAGTTGCCCGTCGCCGGCCTGCTCGCCGGGCGCCGGCTCGGTCGTGCCGGCCTCGCCGAACTCGCGCCTGCGCACGTACTCGAACAGGTTCGGGTCCTTCGACGCGCGCACGATCTCGTCGGAGGTCTTCCGCGTCGACGGTCGGGCCGCGGTCCGCGGGAGCGGCCGGGCGCTCGGTCGTCCTCCTCGGGCTCGACGCCGAGCGCGCCGAACGCGCCCGTCGAGGTCGTCGACCGGGCCCTCGCGCACGCCCGCGAACAGGTCGCCGACGCCGTCGAACCGCTCCCAGACGTTGTCGATCCGGAAGTCCTGGGGCTCGAACCCGCCCTCGTCGACCTCCTCCCACGTGAGTGGCGTCGAGACGGGCGCGCGCGGCTCCGGGCGCAGCGAATACGCGGCGGCGATGTTCGCGCCCTGTCGGTTCATGTTGTGGTCGATGAAGACCTTCCCGGCGCGGTCGGCGACCCGCCACGCCATCGTCACGCGGTCGGGGTCGGCCCTCGCGATCAACCGGCCGCACGCGCCGACGAACGCCCGGACCTGGCCGTAGGTGTAGCGGCCCGCGCTGCATCGGAACGTAGATCTGGAGTCCCGTGGCCCCGCGCGTCTTCGGGATAGGCTGTCAGCCCGAGCTGGTCGAGGACGACCTTGCATGTGGCGAGCGACGGCCAGGACGTCCTCGTACGTGTACGGCTCGAACGGGTCCAGGTCGAAGAACAGGTAGTCGGGATGCGCGACGTCTCGCAGCGCGAGTGCAGCGGATGCATCTCGATGCAGCCGAGGTTCGCGACGAAAGCAGCGTCGCGGTGTCGTCGACCATCAGGTAGTCGATCCGGCCACGCTTCGCGTCCTCGGAGGGACCTGCAGCGGTGGACCCAGTCCGGCGTGTGGGAGGAGCGCGGTCTTCTCGTAGAAATGGGGCCCTCCGCCGCCGTCGGGCATCCGCTTCATCGTGAGTGGCCGCCCGTGGAGGTGGGGCGATCAGATCGCGCAACGTTCAAGTAGTAGGCGATCAGGTCGCCCTTCGTGTAGCCCTCCGCAGGCCAGAAGACCTTGTCCAGGTTCGAGAGGCGGAGCTCGCGGCCGTCGACCTCGACCCACCACGCGTCGCCGTCTTTCCGCGCCTCGAGGGCCTTCGGAAGGTCGAGCGTGAACGCGGGGCCGGATGACGTGGTCGCGTCGGCGGGGCGGCATCGCTCGATGCTACGCCTGAGGACGGTTTCCCCCGCGGTCGAGCGGGCGACCGCGGGCCGTCCCGGCGGCCGCGGTGTCCCCGGGCGCGACTAGGATGAGACGCGACCCCGGGGACGCATGGATCAAGCGACCCGTGCTTGCGGACAGACCGATGACGACGGGAGGACGACCATGCCCCGAGCGATGTGGAAAGGAGCCATCTCCTTCGGCCTGGTGACGATCCCCGTGAGCGTCTACCCGGCCACCGAGGAGAAGACCCTGCGCTTCAACCAGCTCCACGACGACGACGGCGGACGGATCCGGATGAAGCGCGTGTGCGCCGATCGACGGCGAGGAGGTCGGCTACGAGCACATCGTCAAGGGGTACGAGTACGAGAAGGATCGCTACGTGATCCTGACGGACGACGACTTCGAGGCGATCCCCGTCGAGTCCTCCCGCGCCATCGACATCCAGCAGTTCGTCGATCTCGAGGAGATCGATCCCGATGATGTACAAGAAGTCCTATTACCTGGTGCCCGAAGAGACCGGCGCGAAAGCCTACGCGCTGCTGCGGGAGGCGCTCAACGCCGGGCAAGGTGGGCGTGGCGAAGGTCAGCTTCCGCGACAAGGAGCACCTCGCCGCGCTGCGGTTCAGCGACGACGCCTTCGTCCTCGAGACGATGTACTGGCCCGACGAGATCCGCGAGGCGGACTTCGGCGGCGTCGACGTCGACCATGAAGGTGCGTCGAACGAGCTGGACATGGCGCAGACGCTGATCGACAACCTCTCGGCCGACTGGGAGCCCGAGGAGTTCAACGACGACTACCGCGAGGCCATGCTCCGCATCGTCGAGGCGAAGATCAACGGCGAGGAGATCGAGGTCGTCGAGGCCGAGCCCACCGCCAAGGTCGTCGACCTGATGGAGGCGTTGAAGGCCTCGGTCGCCGCCGCCAAGAAGGAAGCCAAGGCGGAGCCGGCTACCAAGACGAAGGCCACGGCCCGGAAGAAGACGGCGGCCAAGAAGCCGGCGGCCAAGAAGCCGGCAGCGAAGAAGCCGGCGGCCCGCAAGAAGGCCGTCGGGGAGTGATCCTCCCGCCGGCCGGATTCACGGCCCGGCCGGCGGCGCGAGACGACATCGATCGCATGGCCGGCCTCGTGCAGGCGGTCGATCGTTCCGACGACGGCGTCGTCGAACCGGTCCGTGGCCACATCGAAGACGATTGGGCGAATCCGCTCTTCCGTGCCGAGGAGGACACGATGCTGGCGTTCGCGAACGATGGCTCGCTGGCCGCGTCCGCCACGTGCTGGGGGATCGACCCGGCGTCGTCGGTCGAGGCGTGGATCAACGTGCACCCCGACCACCGCGGCGAGGGGCTCGGCACGTGGTTGGTCGGCTGGGCGGAGGCTCGGGCCTGCCGCGTGCTCCCCGAACCGGGGACCTCGACGCTCCTCCGCCCGACCGTCTCGTCGTCCGGAGACGGTGGAGCGTTCCTGGAGCGTCTGGGATACCGCCACGTCCGCACCTTCTGGCACATGGAGCGCCGCCTCGACGGTGCCGAACGTGCCGGCCGGCCACCCGGCGGCGTGACGATCCGGCCCTTCCGGGACGGGGACGGTCCTGCCCTCCACCGAGTCCTCGAGGCATCCTTCGAAGGCCACTTCGGCTCCGAGCCGATGGTCTATGAGGCGTGGGAGCAGGCGAACCTCAGGGCGCCCTCGACGGAGCTCTCGCTCCTGTTCGTGGCCGAGCGGCGAGGGGCGATGGTCGGCGCGTTGACGACGGCGATCGACGAAGAGGCGTGGGTGGCCGAGCTGGGCGTGCTCGAGGCCCACCGCGGGGCAGGGATCGGCCGGGCGCTCCTGCGCAGGGCCTTCGCCGAGCTGGCCGCGCGGGGCCACACCCTCGTCAAGCTCAACGTGGACGGCGAGAACACCTCCGGGGCCACCCGCCTCTATGAGAGCGTCGGGATGACACGGGGACGGTCGTGGCTCTTCTACGAGAAGCGGATCGACGCCGACTAGGATGCGGCGCATGAAGCTCGTCACCGCGATCGTGAAGCCCCACCGGCTGGACGAGGTGAAGGACGCGCTGCGCGAGATCGGTGTGAACGGGCTCACGACCACCGACGTCGAGGGGTTCGGGCGCCAACGCGGCCATACCGAGGTGTACCGAGGAGCGGAATATCAGGTCGACTTCGTCCCGAAGGTTCGCGTCGAGGTCGTGGTGGACGACCCCGATGCGCAGGGCGTCGTCGACGCGATCGTGAAGGCCGCCAGGACCGGCAAGATCGGCGACGGCAAGCTCTGGGTCACCGAGGTGGAGCAGCTCGTCCGCATCCGGACGGCCGAGATGGGTCCTGACGCCCTCTAGCACTCCCGTGGCCGCAGCACCCGACCCCGTTGGAACGCTCCGGGCCGAGGTGCGGGCGCTGGAGCGGGCCTACTCGTCCGGGCACCACGGGGTGTGGGCGGCACGCCGACGCTCGGAGCTCGTGGACGCGGCGATCGTCGCGCTGTTCGCACGCGCCGGCGCGCCGCCCGGGACGGCGATCGCGGCGGTGGGGGGATACGGGCGAGGGCTGCTCCTTCCCGCGGTCCGACATCGACCTACTCGTCCTCCACGACGGTTCCGATCCGGACGTGGTGGCGCGGCTCGCGGACGCGCTCCTGTATCCACTCTGGAACGACGGGTCTCGAGGTCGGTCATGCGGTGCGGACGCCCCAGGAGTGCGAAGCGGCCGCCGGCCGGCTCGATGTGGGCGCCGCGATGGTGGATATCCGCTTCCTCGCCGGCGACGAGACCCTGGTGGCGGACGTCGCCGCGAGGATCGAGGGGTGGGCTCGGCGGGACCCGCGCGCGTTCGCGCAGTCGCTCCGCGACGACGCCGCGCGGCGCGCCGAGCGCTTCGGCTCCACCGCCCACCTGCTCGAGCCCGACCTCAAGGAAGGTGCGGGCGGATGGCGCGACCTCCACTCCATCTGGCTGCTCGAGTCGGCGGTCGGCATGCCGCTGGAGGAGGCCGGGCTGCTCCGCGGCCGCGAGCGCGAAGCGCTCGCGGCCGCGGAGGAGTTCCTCGTCCGGGCCCGGAGCGCCCTCCACCTCGAGACGGGGAAGCGGGGGGAGCGGCTGGTCCTCGATCATCAGCCCGCGATCGCGCGGGCGATGGGGTTCGAGGACGAGCCGCGGCTCATCGCGATCGACGGCCTGATGCGAGCCCTATTCGAGCACGCGCGTGAGGTCGAGTTCGTCTTCCGCGCGGTGATCGAGCGGCTCCGCGAGGTGGGCGCGTCGCCGATCGCGCCACCGACGACGCCGGCCGGTGCGCTCGAGGCCCTCGCCGCCGAGGCGGAGGCCGATCGGGAGCCGTCGGCGGCTCTGCTCGATTCCATCGACGACCTCGGCATCCGCGAGGAGGTGGTGTGGGACGAGGATGTGCGAGTCGCCTTCTCGCGACTGCTCCGGGCGGGCGACCGGGGCGCGGCGTCGCTCGAGGCCCTCGACCGCCTGGGGATCCTCGCCGCGTTCCTCCCGGGGTGGTCCGACGTGCGCTGTCGTCCGCAGCGTGATCCCTACCACCGCCTCACGGTGGACGCCCATCTCACGGGGTCGCTCCGCGTGATGGGCCGGCTCCTCGCGGGCGAGGGGGCAGGCGACGATCCGGTGCAGGCCGAGGCCGTCGGCCAGGTTCCCGACCGCGATCCGCTGCTCCTCGGGGCGCTCCTGCACGACATCGGCAAGAACGGGGAGGGTGGGCACGTGCCGGTCGGCGCGCGGGTCGTCGCGTCGATCCTCGACCGGATGGGTGTCGAGCCGCAGGCGCGCGAACTCGTCTGCTTCATGGTCGGAACGGCATCTGCTCCTGCCCGACACCGCCACCCGCCGAGATCTCTCCGACGAGAACCTCGTGCTCGACGTCGCGGCCGTGGTGGGTTCCGCCGATCGGCTCGCCGCCCTGTACCTGCTCGCCAAGGCCGATGCCGAGGCCACCGGGCCCGCCGCGTGGACGTCGTGGAGGCAGACGCTCATCCACGAGCTCGTGGCGAAGGTCGAGCACGTCCTCGAGCGCGGTGAGATGGGGACCGAGATCGCGGAACAGCTCGCGGACCGGATCGACCGGATCCGCGGCATCCTGGACGACGAGCCGCGGGAGGAGGTCGAGCGTTTCCTCCGACGGATGCCGCGGGCCTACCTCCTCGCCGCCGACCTCGCCCGCGTCGCCAGGCACTACGCGACGATCGCGCCGCCCGTGGGCGCCAAGGACGTCCGCGCGGTGCATCTCGATGGGACGCGACCCGGCACCTACGAGGTGCTCGTCGTCGCCAGGGATCGCGCGGGACTCCTGTCGTGGATCGCGGGATCGCTCGCGCTCGCAGGGATGTCGATCCTCACCGCGCACGTGTTCACCACCGACGACGGGGTCGCCGCCGACCTCTTCGAGGTGGAGGGCGTCTGGGAGCCCGAGGTGCCCGAGCGCCGCTGGCGCGAGTTCCGCGGGGTGCTCCGGCGCGCGGTCGACGGCTCGATCTCGCTCGAACGGCGGGTGGACGAGAAGCGACGCTGGTATCCGGCACCGAGGGTGCCGACGCCCGTCACGGTCGCGGTGGACAACGATGCCTCGGACTTCTCGACCGTGATCGAGGTCGGCGCTCCGGACCGGCTCGGTCTCCTCTACGACATCACCAGGACCTTCGCCGAGCTCGACATCGACGTGCACCTGGCGAAGGTGGCGACCTACGAAGGCAGGGTCATCGACTCCTTCTACGTTCGGGACGCGCTCGGTCCCAAGCTCGCCGGCGACCTCGACGCGCTGGATCGCGCACTCCGAAGCCGGCTCGAAACCTGAGTCCGCTCAGCTGACGCCCGGCTCGCAGCCCGGTTCGTCCATGATCCTCGGCAGCTGTTCCCTCCCTTTCGGACTCCCCCTTCCGAGCGGTGAACGGCGTGAAGAACCGCGCGTCTCGGCCGGCTACAGGTTCCAGACGCCTCGCGCGTTAGACCGACGTGATGGGTGAGGTGGCGCGCATCGAGGAGAGGCGGAATGCTTCCGTGGTGCAGGGGGAGTCCGGGCCGTCCACCTTCGAGGACTTCTTCCACGCCGAGAAGGACCGTCTCATCCGTGTCATGCGGGTGATCACCGGGAGTCGCTCGGAAGCCGAGGACATCACCCAAGAGGCGTTCCTTCGCGTGTTCGAGCGCTGGGAGACCGTGGCGAAGATGGACAACCCGGAGGGGTACCTGCACCGCGTCGCGATGAACCAATTCCGAAGCAGGTATCGGCGGGCCGCGGTTGGGCTCCGCCGAGCCGTTGCGATCGGTCCGCCTCGCGATGTCTTCGCCGAGGTGGACGACCGCGATCTCGCGTTGCGGAGGCTCGGATCGCTGTCCCCTCGTCAACGCGCGGCGCTGGTGCTCACCGAGGCGCTCGGCTATTCGGGCGAGGAGGCGGGGCGGTTGCTCGGCATCAAGGCAACGACGGTATGGGCCCTCACGCATCAGGCGCGTGTGGCCCTCGCGACGATGGAGGATCCCGATGGATGATCCCCGGACGCGTCATCGAGCGCGGCCTCGCCCGCGCGGGATCCGAGTCCTACACCTTGGAGTCGTTCTACCGCAGGCGCGACCGCAAGCGTGCGCGGACGCGGTTCACGGCAGGGGTCGTCGGTCTCGCGATCGCGATCACTGTGGCGATCGTGGGCTCGGCGATCCTCCGGTCCGCCCCCGAAAACAAAGACGTGGGCAGGAACGCACCCGGGATCCTTCGCGACGGGGAGGTGCTCCAGGTCGTGGATCAGTTCGGCGATTCCGCGACATTCGTCGCCACGGATCTCGGGACCGGATCGCAACGCCTCATCCATGGATGCGTCGTCGCGTCGGGCGACCCGGATTGTGGATACATCGACGAGTTCGCCCTCTCGGCCGAAGGAGGTTGGATCGCCTGGGAGCAGGGGTGCACCGGCGGGGGCACCGAATCGTGCACGTCCGGGCTGTGGGTGGCAGATGCGGACGGATCCCCCGGTCCAGGTGACGTCCTCGGCCGGCACGGATCCCCCGGGTTGGATCTGGGCTTGGTCACCCGCGAGGGAGCAACTCGCATTCGCGACCCAACGCTCGGGCTCAGCGGAGCTCGTTCTGCTCGACCCCGCAACCGACGAAAGAACGAGTGTCCCAACGGTCACGGGGATCTCTTCCCTGTCGTGGTCGCCGGACGGGAACAACATCGCGGTCGCATCGCCGTCCTCAGGTGCCTTCGTGGTCGACCTCCGTACCGGTGGCACGACGGAGATCGGCCAGGTGGGAGCCGTCGAGGCGGTTTCATGCTCGCCCGATGGAACGCGTCTCGTGCTCGATGAGAGCAGCGGTGGAAGGGACCGGATCATCGTCGTCGACGCGGTGGGATCGGACCATCGGATCCTCGTCGATCAGGACGCATCCCAGGACTTGAGCGCGCCGGTCTGGTCCCCGGACGGCACGAGGATCGCGTACGTGCGGACGCCAGGGAACGGAGCCTCCTCGGAGGTCTGGGTCATCGGAGCCGACGGCACCGGTGAGGCCCGTCTCTTCCATGGCGAGTGGTGCTGCATCGATGGGCCGTGGGGGCTCGTCTGGTCTCCCGAAGGCGATCGCATCGCCTTCAACGACCGCGACGTGATGTTCGGAAGGTTCGTGGTGAACGCCGACGGCACCGGCTCGGCCGAGCAGATCGACGAGGTTGTGATCGACGGATGGATCCAAGGATGACCGCCCTCGCGGCGATCGCGACGACGACGGGAGTTCGGAAGGAGACACGCAAGAGATGACCGGTACCCCATGCACTCGGTTCGCTCGACCCCTCGTCCTCGCAACGGCCCTGGCGGTCCTCGCGGGGTGTGGGCAGACTGACGATCCGTCGACCCAGTGCCGAGCTCCGATCGTCCCCGCCTCCCCTGCGATGTCGTCGGCCGCGGAGCCGGGCGACGGCGATATCCAGGGCACCTTCGAGGTCGGCGGACACGACCTGTTCCTGGACTGCGAGGGGACCGGCACGCCGACCGTCGTGCTGATGCACGGCAGCATCTTTGAGGCCGCAGACCTCGCTGATGGGGGTTCATCAGAATGGGCCCGGACCCGGGACGAGCTTGGGGACACCCGCACCTGCGCCTACGACCGCCGCAACGTCGGGCAGAGCGAGCAGGTTCCCGGCATGAGCTCCGCCGAGGATGCGATCGAAGATCTGCGCGGCCTGCTACAGGCGGCCGGCGAGAACCCTCCGTACGTGCTGGCCGGGTACTCGTTCGGAGGACTTCTGTCTCTTCTCTACGCCGGCACCTATCCGGACGAGGTCAACGGGATCGTGCTGGTCGACGCCACGTTGCCCCTCGAATGGGACCTCGACCCGCCAGAGCATCGCCCCCCAGGTGGAGGAGGAGTTGAACGCCAACGCCGAACGGATCGACTTCTACGGCGCCGGCGCGACGACCGAGGCGGTGCTCGACCGCCTCCCCGAGGTCCCGATCACGTACATGTTCGCGCTGCAGCACGAGCCCTATCCGAAGGAGTGGAAGGGCGCCTACCCGGGAGCGCTGCGGAAGTTCATGCGGGGTCTGCCGGAGGGAAGGCTCGTCGGAGTACGACACCACCCACGACATGGTGTACACCATCCCGGGCGATGTCGCCGACCAGATTCGAGCGGGTGCTTCGCCGTGTCGGAGTCTGATCCGGGTTGTCGCTACGCCCTCTACCGGAGCGTGGACGAAGGCGCTTGGCCATCTTCGGACCCGCCCGTCTTCCTCGTGCTTGACGAGTCTGCGCGAGGCCCAGATACCTTGCACAGCAATGGACCGTAGCACTCGCCCATGCTGCATATCAAGCCGCCTACGACCAGCAGTTTCAAGTCTGTCAAAGGAATTCTGTTGCCCAGAACGTTGCCCGATTTGATAAATGATCGGCCTTCGAGGCGGTGTTCCCAGACGTGAGGACAGTCACCACCCTGGCCATCGGGGAAGTCGCGGTACTGGCGATCGGGCGTTGGTGTGTCGTCCTGTGGTGAACGAGATGTGAGCATAGAGGGCGCGCGATCGGGGCGTATCGGATGGGCAGGGCTTCTAGTCACTGATCTCGACGTCGCCGATGAGTCCCCATGTTCGGACTTCGAACTCGGGACCCTCGCCCGCTTCCACGCCAACGCGCTGATCGCCGAGGAGTGTGCTGCCGCTCGTGATCACCCGTGTCCCGGATGAGACACGCAGCCGGACGTCCCCGATCAGGTGGAAGACGCGAAGGACGGCTCCTTCGCTGGGAGGTCGGTTGCGCAGGTCCATCCGCACGTCGCCGACGAGGACCACGATCTGCTCATCGGACCATCCGTAGGGAGGGCGTTCTCCGTCACGTCGCCCAGGAGAGAGAACACCGCAGGTCGGGCCAAAGGCCCCCTGGACTTCCGCGAACGCCTCACCCAGAGCCAGCCCAATGATGACCCCAGAACGAGGATCGAGAGGATCACCCAGAGCGTCGGGCTAGGCAAGAAGTTCACGTCCGCCTGCATGCGCGGAGTGTGGCCCGGTGAGTCAGGGACGTCAAAGCTTAGAACGGTACGAAGGGGGTTCGAACCCCCCGCGCCCCCTTCGGGCAGCGGATCCGTCCATGTGCCCGTTCAAGACTCGCGCGGCGTGTCTCGACGTTGCCGCCTGGCCCGCCCCTCAGCGACGGCGATGAACAGGAAGCCACCTCCGAGTGCCAGTGCCCCCCACCCTCGACCCGCAGATCCCCGGTAGGTAGGGAAGACCATGGAAGCGAGGCCGAACACCATCGCTGCCGTCCCGGCGCACCACGCGGGGATCCTCCACCCTCTCGTCTGAAAGGCGGCGAGCAGGCCGGTCAGGATGACGGCGATCGCCATGGCCACCATCGTCGCAAGGCGCTGGATGTGATGAGGAGGCGCGACCAACTCCCGGGCATCGGCGGCCATGCTCAGGGCGTAGGTGATGAAGGGGACGGCCGCCAAAGACGGCGATCGCGGCCAGGGCTGGACTGAAACTGATGCCCGGGCGCAAGAACTCGCGGCGGGCGGGGTGAAGCGCCACCAGGACCGCAACCGCGGCGAGGGCGATCAGCCCCGGCACGACGTTCTGGGTATCGGAGGCGAGCGGGGCTGAGATGAGCAGTGCGAGGCTCCCGAGCGCGGCTTGCTGCACGCCGGCGATCCTCCGTTCGGAGTCGCGAAGCTGCACGAGCACCCCACCCGTGATGAGGATGCCGAGGAGCGCACCGTAGCCGAGATCGGTGACAGGGATCATGGGACCGTCCTCGGCCTCGAACCATCCCAGCACGAGGGAGGTCAGACCGAAGAACATGATGCCCAAGGTCGCTGTGACTACGCTGACCCAAGCAAGGAAGGCGATGCGCCGGCCGCGGGAGATCGGAACTCCTGAAGGCGACCCTTCGATCACCCTCGGGGTCAGCGCGCTCCGCGTTTGGCGTCCGCTCGAGCCGCTCCGGAGACGTCTGCTCATGGGATCGGCGTCAGCGGCCTTGCCGCGATGCGCCCGGTGATGGTCGTGCCCGCGCCGGGCTCGGAGCGGACCTCGAGGATCCCGCCCAGGGCCTCCAAACGGTCGGCCATACCCTGGAGGCCGCTCCCCGGTGGCATGGTCCCTGTGTCGAACCCATCCCCGTCATCCGTGACTTCGAACACGAGCTCCTCGCCGCTCGCCGACAACCGCACCTCGGCGTGGATGGCGTGCGCGTACTTCGCCACGTTCTGCAGAGCCTCTAGGCAGCAGAAGTAGACGGCCGCCTCGACCTCCTTCGGTAGCCGGCCAACCCCGTCGCTGCGCACCTCAACCGGCACTGTCGCCTTGCGCGCCTGAGCCTGGAGCGCGGCGGGCAGGCCCTGGTCCGCCAGGAGCGGCGGATAGATCCCGCGCGCGAGATCTCGGAGGTTCTCGAGGGCGTCTCCAGTCTCGGCCTGCAACGCTGAGAGCATCGCCTTGGTCTCGGCGGGGTCGCGCTCCGCGAGAGACTCGGCCAGACGCAGTCTTACCGACAGCGCCACGAGCTGTTGCTGCGCCCCATCATGCAGGTTCCGCTCGAGGCGTCTCCTCTCCTCGTCCTGGGCCGCGACGAGGCGCTGCCGGGAGGCTCGGAGCTCCTCGATCAGCCGCACGTTCCGCAGAACAAGCCCGGCTTGTCCGGCGAGATCGCGCACGAGCTTCTCTTTCGCCGGGTTCATCGGATCCGCATGGGGCATCGTGACGGTGAGGGCGCCGAGCAGCTGGCCTTGGTGTTGAACCTCGACGGCGTCCTGGTTCTGGAACGTCGGGAGATGTCTCTCCCTCGAGCGCGAGGGGGTCGTCGCGCCGCCCCTCAGGCCACGACGCCGTCGGGCGGACCTCGCCGCCGACCCGGAGCCAGACGGTCGCCGAAGTCGCGCCCGTGCCCTCCGCGAGCAACTGAGCCATGCGTGGGAGGACGTCGTCCGTCGAGTACGCCTCGCCGACCCGGCCCGAGAACTCCGCCAGCACCTCGTACGGTGTCGCGCGCCTGCCATAGACCAGCCGGTCGGCGATGCGCCGCGCCCGCTCCCGCGCCGGCTGGAACAGGACCGCGAGGGCGGCGGCGGCCACGAAGGACAGAGTTGTGTTGCTCGTGCTGCCGACAAGGGCACCGATCCCGCCGACCACCGCGGCGTATACGAGCGTCATGAACAGGGCGAGCAATCCGAACACGACCGTCTTGCGGATCACGAGGTCGAGTTCGTACAAGCGGTACTTCAGGATCGCGGCACCGACAGCGGCGGGCAGGGCGAGGAAGGCCACGATGGATAACACCGTGATCAACGGCGATTCAACGAGCCACGAGATCCCGGCGGCCTCGCCGATGCTCGTCAGCGTCAGCCATGCGGCCAGGAGCCCGGCCGCGAACGCGAGCAGCTTGATCTGCTGGCGCTCGTCGCCGCCGGAACGGCGGAACCGGACGATCAACGACGCGACCGACAGGAGAGCCAGGACCACCAGGATGGGGAACGCAACACCGATCAGCGCATCGACCCCGTTACCGGCAGCTTCGATCCCGACGGGGTTGCCGACTGGGAGGCCCGAGTCGGCGTTGGGGTTCACCATGCCGGCTACAGCGATGATCACCAGATCCACTCCGGCGGCCCAGGCGACCGGCCGCCATCGCCGCGATGGGACGTGCCCGTCCGGGAACAGCAGGAACAGGAACGTCACCATGGGACCGATGACGGCCCCCCATGCCCAGCTGATGACCCACGCGGCCCACACCCCTCCTGGGAGCGCCCCCGGATCGGTCCCCACCGCGTACGTTGCGTACTGGGTTGACAGCCCCAATATCACGAGGCCGAGCGCCGTCCCCAGGAGGAGCCAGCCGATGGAGTTGTCAGAGCGGCGGGAGGCGACCAGGGACCCGGTCAGGCCGAAGCCCAAGAAAGTCACCGTGAACAGCGTGATCGAGAGGAGCCCGCCCCGCTCGCCATTCAGTGCGGAGAGGGCCAACCCTGTTCCGGCGAGCACGATCCCGAAGGCCAGGAGGCCCCAGGCCAAGCGCCGTGCCGCCGCGATCCTCACGAGCAGCCACCCTCCTCGGTTGGATTCTGGCCCAACGGCTGACCTGGCGGAAGGGTGGGGACCCCTACCTAGGGTGGTGCTGGCAGGCGCCTGGTGCTGATCGCCCTCAGGCTTCTACCACTGCGGCCGGAAGGCCCGTAGAGCCCAGGGATGTACCGTCGTGCGCTTCTCTAGGAGGTGAAGGTCAACGACCCCGACGACGTGTACGCGAGGCATCGAACTTGACATGTGGCGCGTCGGATCAGTGGGAGTGTTGCCTGACATGTCGCCTAGTGTCCCTGATGACCGCACGAGACAGGGTTCTGAGTAGGGCTGCTATCAGCTGTGGCCCAACATGTCCTCGAGTCGCTTCGCCATCTTCGGACCCGCCCCGTCTTCCTCGTGCTTGAAGTAGCAGAAGACGTCGGCTCCTGCATCGAGCGCCGGTGCGATCCGATCGGCCCAGCCTCGGAGTTCGTCGTCCGAGTACTCGGTCTTCCGCAGGCGCAGGTAACCCACCGGTTCCCACGAGAGGTCGTCGGGTCCCGGGTCCTTCTCGTCCGTCTCCGCGACGCACCACGCGACCCCTTGGGACAAGAGCAGGTCCTTCGCCTCGATCCATGACGCGTGGCGGAACTCCATCGCGAAGCGCCCACCCGGGGGGAGGTACCCGACGAAGGCTTCGATCAGGGCTCGGTCGTAGTGCAGCGAGGGCGGACACTGGAAGAGCACGCACCCGAGCTTGCCGCCGAGGATCTTCGCCAGGTCGAGGAACATGCGGACGTCCTCGTCGGTATCGGCGAGGCGCTTGAAGTGGGTGATCCGCTGGTTCGCTTTCAGCGTGAACGTGAAGCCGTCGGCTGCTTGCTCGCGCCAGGCGGTGAGTGACTTCTCGGTGGGGAAGCGCCGGAACGTGTAGTTGATCTCGACGGACGACAGTTGCTCCGAGTAGTACGAGAGCATCTCCCGGTTCTTGAGCCCTTCGGGGTAGAAGACGCCGTGCTTCCAACCGTCGTAGGAGAAGCCCGAGGTGCCCAGGTGGAGGGTGCCGGCCATCGCGTGCATCATGGCACGCGATGGCTGGTCCGGAAGAGACGCTCCAGATCGAGACCGTGAAGGGGACGGTGTCGGCGAAGTACGCGCGGCCGCGGTCCCCGATCGCGACGATCGTGGTCGCCCACGGCGCCGGCGCCGGGATGGACCACCCCTTCCTCGTCGGGTTCGCTCGTGCCTGCAAGGAGGAAGGACTCGCGACGATGCGGTTCAACTTCCCGTACATCGAGAGCGGCAGGCGCTCGCCGGACACCGAGGGCGTCCTGCGAGACGCATGGCGCGCAGCGTTCGATGCCGCGTCCGCGCGCCAGGAGGCCGAGCCCGTGTGGGCCAGCGGGAAGTCGCTCGGCGGCAGGCTCGCATCGATGGCGGCAGCCGACGGTGACATCGCTCCGGCCGGCCTGGTCTTCCTCGGCTATCCCCTCCACCCGCCCGGCAAGCCGGAGCGGATCCGGGACGAGCACCTGTATCGGATCGAGGTCCCGATGCTCTTCCTGCAGGGAACCTCGGACCCGTTCGCCTCACCCGAGCTCCTCCGGCGGGTGGTGGGGAAGTTGGGCGCCCGCGCCACGCTCGTCCCGTTCGAGGGCGGCGGGCATTCGTTCGAGGTCCGCGGCCGCAAGCGCGATCCTCGCGAGGTCGGTGCGTCGCTGGCTCCGCATGCCGCGGCGTTCATCCGGGACCACGGCTGATGCCGCGCAAGAACCGCCGCGATCCCGAGTACTTCCAGCCGCAGGAGGCCCCGCGGCCGCGGTCGGCCGCGCCCCGATGGGCCGAGCTGCCCGGCTACGACGTCCGGCACGTCGGCGGCGAGAAGGAGTACCGATGCCCGGGGTGCGACCACATCGTGCGGGCGGGCATCTGGCACCTCGTGGTCATCCCTCTCGACGCGCCCGACGAGCGCCGTCACTGGCACACGGAGTGCTGGCGGAAGGAGCTCCGGCGGATCGGCGCCTACCGTCCGACGCCCTCTGGGGGCTGAACGGACACGCCGGGACGCGGAGCGGCGCGATCCCTATCCGGCGTCCGGGACCGGATCCGAGGTCGGCGGTCGCCGATCGGCCAGCTCCTCGGTCACGCGATCGAGGAGCGCGCACTCAGCGTCCAGGTTCCGGGCGATGGCGTGCCACCGTTCGGACTCGGTGAACCGCCAGTTCCTCGCATGACCGATCGCCACGACGCAGGCCTGCGATGCCTTGTTCATGGGGTCTCGTTCCTTCTTGAACGCCTTCTGCGCGAGGGCGATCCCCTCCGCGAAATGACCGGTGGCGATCAGGGCGAAGGCCCTCGTCCCCCAGATCGCCGACACTCGAGGGAGCAGCTCGATGGCCCTCGCGGAGGCGACGTTCGCCTCGACGACGAGCCCTGGATCGGCCAGCATCAGATCGGCCCAGGCGAGGTTGTTGAGATGGATCGCGGACGACGCCAGGTGGCGCTGGCGTAGGACCGGGTCCTCCCGCCGCTCATCGTCCTGCACGAGCGCCGAGAACACCTCCCGGGCCTCGGGGAACCGTCCGGAGACGACCAGGTCGTGGCCGAGCCAGTTCCGCAGGATCCGGCTGTGCGGGTGGAGCGCGAGGGCCTCGTGCACCGTCGCCCTGGCGCGGTCCCGGTCACCGAGCTCCACGAGGCGTTGCGCCTCGACCGCGGGTATCGCGGCGCGCTGCTCTTCGAGCTCGCCTTCCGGATCGAGGAGCGTGCGAACGAGCGCGAGCCCGTCGTTCGGCTGCGGGCCGAGCGGGGTCCGCTGTGAGAACGGAAGCAGGTTGTTGATCAGCACGAACGCGTTCACGACGGCGAAGTCGCGGAGCTGGTTCGAGGGAAGGAACGGCATGCCGATGCCGACCATCAGCGCGTTCGTCGTGGGCCCGGCGGCGACGATCACCAGGCGCTTCCACCGGAAGCCGCGCGCTCTCGTGGACCCGCTCGCGACGTGCCCGCTCACGAGGAGCGGTCCGATCACGATATGGGCGCCGCCGGCCTTCAGGCGCACGGCCGGACCGGCGCCGATCCGGATCTCGAAGATCCGGTGGCCGAGCAGCAGGGACGCCACGGCATGCCCTGCCTCGTGGACGACGACGATGATCGGAAGGAAGAGGACGAACCACACGGGATCGAACGACCGCGAAAGCCGGAGGTCGAGCGCGCCCGCGACGATCATGAGGGCGACCAGGAACGCCGCGTCCCACCAGCCGGATCGAGCGGCGCTGATGGACTCCTTGGGCACGCGGCCGTTCATCGCATCCCATCGGTTCGCGCAGGACTCCGATTGAGACGCCGGCCGCCGGGCGCCTCTCCCCGACTCACGGGGCCGGCAGCAACGACGCCGTCAACGGCCGCGCTAGCATCCCCGCATGGCTGTTGGCGAACCTGCCCGGGCCCGGATGTGGGAGACCGGAGGGAGATGGTTCGCGCACATCCTCGACGTCTCCGCATACATCGAGGTCACCGCGACGAGCCGGGCCGGCTGCCTCGAGGAGCTCCGGAAGGTCACGGGCGACGACGTCGACCTGATGATCGAGGTGATCCCGGCGGTGGTCGGCGTCGCGGAGGCCGCCGAGATCATGGGCTGGGACAAGCGCCGGGTCATCACCTACATCGACCGCGGGTCGTTCCCGGAGCCCCTCACGACGCTCGCGTCCGGCCGGATCTGGATCCGTGAGGACATCGAGGGGTACGCCGATCACTGGCGGGCGACCCATCCGCCGCCCCCTCCGAGACGTTCGCCGACGCTCTCCGCGCCCGCGTGACCGACCGCGTTCTGTACCTGATCCGGCACGGTCAGTCCGATTTCGGCTGGCAGGGCGAGCCCTGGGCGAGCGCCCGCGGCGAGCAATGGGACCCGCCGCTGTCGGAGCGAGGTCTCGAGCAGGCGGCCCTGCTCGCAGGCCGGCTGCTCATGATGGATCTCGAGCCGTTCGTGGTCTACTCCTCTCCGCTCCGGCGCGCGAACGAGACCGCGGAGGCGTTCGCGCGGCTGGCAGGAACCGCTGTCAGGATCGACGACGAGCTCGTCGAGGCCCACATCGGTGGATGGGAGGGCAAGCCGTTCGAAGAGATCATCGGCTCAGATCCCGACGTCGTGCAGCACATCCGGAACCAACGCGCGATCTGGCATCGTGCGCCGGGTGCGGAGGGCGGGGACGGGTTCCGCGCTCGGGTGCGAACGGCCGTCACCGCGATCGTCGACCGACACCCGGCCGAGAACGTGCTGATCTTCGCCCACGGAGGGGTGATCAACGCGTACGTCGGCGAGCTCCTCGGGCTTCGGCAGGAGATGTTCTTCCTCCCCGAGAACACCAGCCTGAACAGCGTCGATCTCGACGGCGAGACGCGCAGCGTCCGTTTCCTGAACGACGTCCTGCATCTCACCGATCCGCTCTTCTTCGAGTGAGGACCCCTCCTATACTCCCGGGGCCGTCCACCGCATCCCACCCACGCCAGACGTCGACATCCCGAGGAGGGTCATCGTGTCCGTGAAGTTCCTGTCAGACGAATGGGCGCAGGCGCTCAAGGCGGAGCTCAACGAGAGCGAGGAGTTCCGCCGGGCGGCCGCGGGCCAGCACGCGACGATCCAGCAGGTCATCACGGGCGGCGACGTCGACGACACGCACTACTGGATCACGATCCAGGACGGAAGCATCGACCTCGGTGTGGGTGACGTCGAAGGTGAGGACGCCACGATCACGCAGAGCTACGACTCCGCCGCGGCGCTCGCCCGAGGAGAGCTCTCGCCCGTCACCGCGTTCATGACCGGGAAGCTCAAGATCGCCGGCAACATGGGCATGATCCTCGGCCTGCAGGGGGCGCTCGCGCAGCTCCCCGCGGCCATGGCGAAGATCGACGTCGCGTACTAGGACTCGGTCCCGCTCACCGAGAACCGGGACTGGGCCTTCGCGAGCAACCGTCCCCCATCGTCCTCGATCGAGGTCTCGGCGAACGCCAGGGAACGACCCACCTTGACGGCGTTCCCACGACCGAGGATCCTCCCGGGCTTCGCGGGCGCGAGGAAGTGGATGTCGAGGTCGGCGGTGACGTGGAGACGTCCGGGCTCCATCGCCGAGCGCACCGACAACCCGCATGCCGTGTCCGCCAGGATCGCCAGCATGCCGCCGTGGACGAAGCCCTGGAGGTTCACGTGACGCTCCTCGAGCTCCATGGCGATCGTGACCGCCCCGGGAGCGGCGCTCACGACCTCCATCCCGGCCCAGGTGTGGAACGGCGAGGCGGCGAGGCGGGCGCGGAGCTCCTGGAACAGGCCCTCGTCGTCCGACATCCCTCCGAACCTCCCGTTCCGTAGTCTCCCACGGGGTCTTCGCCGGATGGCGTTTGACGGACCCCGGCTCCGCCCGGAGAATCCGTGCGGCGGGCCGCGCGGCCCGGTGGAACCCGATAGGGGAGGGAAGCATGCCGAAATGGCTACGGATGCTCACTGTGCTCGCCGTGCTCGCGCTCGTCGCGGCGGCCTGTGGCGATGACACTGAACCGCCAGGCGGGGGAGACAGCGAAGCACCGGAGTGCAACGCAGACCTCAGCGTGGGGGTCGCCTACGACATCGGTGGGATCGGGGATAAGTCGTTCAACGACGCGGCCAACGCCGGTCTCCAGGCTGCGATCGACGCGGGGCTCGTCTGTGAAGAGAACGCGGCCTCGCTCGAGCCCGACGCCACGGGATCGAACCGTGACGAGAACGTACTCGCGCTGGCCGACGACGGGAACGACCTCGTCATCGGCGTGGGCTTCGCCTTCTCGCCCGGCATCAACGAGAACGCAGGCGACTATCCCGACACGCAGTTCGCGGTCATCGATGGCTACGCGACCTGTGGGACCGCGTGCGGTCTCACGAACGACGGCCTCACGAACGTAACGGACCTGACCTTCAAGGAGCACGAGGGCTCGTTCCTGGTTGGCGCTGCGGCGGCGACCAAGGCGGCTGAGGACGGTTGCGACACGGTCGGCTTCCTCGGCGGGCAGACCGGTCCGCTGATCGAGAAGTTCCAGGCCGGCTTCGAGGCCGGCGTCGCCCACGTCGACGACGGGATCGAGGTCCTCGTCGAGTACATCGGTGACGACGTGACCGCCTTCAACGACGCAGTGAAGGGCGAGGCGTTGTCGACGGGCATGTACGACGACGGCGCGTGCATCATCTATCACGCCGCCGGCGCATCGGGCGCCGGGTTGTTCAACGCAGCGGTCGCCGCGGACGCGCTCGCGATCGGCGTGGACTCCGACCAGTACCTCTTGGTCAGCGCCGAACAGCAGCCGCACATCATGACGTCGATGCTGAAGCGCGTGGACACCGCGGTCCTTGACGCCATCGGGCAGACCGCTGGCGGCAGTCTCGTGGCTGGCCCCCAGGTGTTCGGCATGGCCGAGGGTGGCGTCGACTACTCGAAGAGCAATGACGAGCTGATGACCCAGAACATCATCGCCCTGCTCGACGACCTGAAGAACCAGATCATCGACGGCGAAATCACCGTTCCCGAAGCTCCGTAGTCGGGGGACGTGAAGATCCGATGAGCGATCGACGAGAGGCGGGGCGCGCGAGCGCCCCGCCTTTCGTCGTGATGGAGCACATCACGAAGCGCTTCCCTGG
Organism: uncultured Actinomycetota bacterium; assembly: GCA_963784055.1. Taxonomy (GTDB): domain Bacteria; phylum Actinomycetota; class UBA4738; order UBA4738; family HRBIN12; genus JAJNBA01. The sequence goes on along the minus strand of CAWAPY010000011.1, from coordinate 264,132 downwards.
TGTCGTGGCCAACGACGACGTCTCGTTGGAGTTGCGCGCAGGCGAGGTGCACGCATTGATCGGGGAGAACGGCGCCGGCAAGTCGACCTTGATGCGGGTCCTGTACGGGATGTATCCGGCCGACGAGGGACGGATCGTCGTGAACGGCGAGGAGGTCAAGATCGGTTCCCCTCGGGTTGCCATCTCGCACGGGATCGGGATGGTGCACCAGCACTTCGTCCTCGTCGACCCGTTCACCGTGACGGAGAACGTGATCCTGGGCGACGAGGGCGAGGCGGTCCTGGACATGGACGCCGCACACGAGAGGGTCGCTGCGCTCGCGAAGACGTACGGTTTCCACGTGCTCCCGAGTGCGACCGTCGAGGATCTGTCGGTCGGAGAGGAACAGCGGGTCGAGATCCTGAAGGCGCTCTATCGAGGCGTCGATCTGTTGATCCTTGATGAGCCAACGGCCGTCTTGACACCACTCGAGGCGAAGGACCTGTTCGAGAACCTGCGACGCCTGCGCGACGACGGGAAGGCCATCGTCTTCATCAGCCACAAGCTCGACGAAGTGCTGGACATCGCCGATCGCATCACCGTGCTCCGGCGCGGGCAGATCGTCGGCGAGACCCGCCCGGCCGAGACGTCCAAGGCGAAGCTCGCCGAGATGATGGTCGGGCGCCCGGTGCTGTTCCGTCTGGACAAGCCCGACGTCGAGATCGGCGAGCCAGTGCTCGAAGTGGACGGGCTGCTGGGTGAGGGGAAGCTGAACGGTATCTCGCTGCAGGTCCGCGCACGCGAGATCCTCGGGATCGCGGGGGTCGAGGGGAACGGGCAGCGCGAGCTCGCGGAGGCGCTGATCGGGCTGCGGCAGCCGGCCGCGGGCACGATCCGGCTCGCCGGCCACGATATCGCCGGATGGTCCGTGGCCGAGATCCGGAACGCGGGTGTCGCGTACATCCCGGAGGACCGCCAGGAGCAGGGGCTCGTCCTGGACATGACGCTCTGGGAGAACAGCCTCCTCGGCCGCGAAGACGACCGACCGTTCTCCGGCCGTACCGGGTTCCTTTTCATCCAGAAGATCAAGGAGATGGCGCGCAGGCTCGTGGCAGCCTTCGACGTTCGCGCGCGATCGATCAACGTGAACGCGAGCACGCTCTCGGGAGGGAACCAGCAGAAACTGGTCCTGGCCCGTGAGCTCGATACCGGCCCGAAACTCCTGATCGCCTCGCAGCCGACGCGCGGTCTCGACGTGGGAGCGATCGAGTTCGTGTGGCGCCAGATCCTCCATCAGAAGGAAGAGGGGCGGGGGGTGCTGCTGATCTCCGCCGAGCTCGACGAGATCTATGCGCTGTCCGATCGTATCCTGACGATCTACGAAGGCCGGATCACCGGGGAGTACCCGCCCGATGCGCCGCCCGAGGAGCTCGGCATCGGCATGCTCGGCGCCACCGATACGGCTCAGGCGAGCTGATGTCCGCCGCCGCGACCTCGTTGCCGAGCCGCTCCCGGCCACCCTGGCTCGAGGCGTTCGCGGGCCAGGGGCTCGCGCTGCTGTCCGCGTTCGCGATCGCGGTCGCCGTCGGGTCGCTGATCATCATCCTGTACGGCGAGAACCCGCTCACCGTGTACGGGGCGATGCTCAGCTTCGGCTTCAGGGACGCGACGAGCGTCGGGAACATCCTGTCGATCGCGACGCCTCTGATCTTCGCGGCGCTGGCGGTCTCGGTCTGCTTCAAGGGCGGGTTGTTCAACATCGGCGTCGAGGGCCAGTTCCTGGTGGGGATGGTGACGGCGTCCTGGGCGGCGCTGACCTTCGATTTCCTTCCGGGGCTCACGCACATGATCGTCGTGCTCGTCTTCGCCTGCATCGGAGGCATGGTCTACGCCGCCGTGCCGGGCATCCTCAAGGTGACCACCGGCGCGCACGAGGTCGTGACGACGATCATGATGAACCAGATCGCCATCAGCATCGTGAAGTTCGTGCTGGACGGGCCGCTTCGGTTCACGGAAGCACCTCCCGGCCAGAACGTCGATCTCCGGACCGACATCTTCGAATCGAGCGCCCTCGTCCCGGACCTTGGGCATCTGTTCGGCGTCGAGAGTTCCGCGCACCTCTCATGGCTGTTCCCGATCGCGATCGTCGCCAGTGTCTTCGTCTGGTTCCTCGTCAAACGGATGCGCCTGGGCTATGAAGCCCGCGCCGTCGGATCATCGGTTGGATCCGCGCGCGCCGGCGGCATCTCGATCGGCGCGGTGCAGATCAAGCTGTTCTTGATCTCGGGGGCCCTGGCCGGACTGGTCGGGATGCAGCAGGTCTTAGGGGAGCGCGGGGCGCTCGTCCAGAACTACGAGGCGCAGCTCGGTTTCACCGGGATCGCCGTCGCGTTCCTCGGGCAGAACAACCCGATCGGGATCGTGTTCGCGGCGATGCTGTGGGCGCTCCTTTCGAGGGGTGAGACGGCGCTCCAGATCGAGACCGACGTCCCCCGGGAGTTCGTGATCATCCTGCAAGGGATCCTGATCTTCTGCGTCGTGGTCGTGTACCAGATCGCGAAACGGCGTCTCGCACGGCGCGAGCTGCAACGAGCCGGCGCCGAGGTGGGGCTCCGCGACACGGCGGCCCCGAGCGACCTCGCCCCGGAGGAGGCCTGATGGATCTTCAGGACATCGGCGCCTCGATCCGGATCGCCTTCATCTACTTCACGATCGTGTATCTGACGGGCCTCGGCGGGCTGTTCAGCGAGCGATCTGGGATCGTGAACATCGGCCTGGAGGGCCTGATGGTCGTGGGGACCGTCTCCGGCGCGGCCGGCGTTGCCCTGTTCGCCGGCCCCACGGAAGGGCTCGGGCTCGGCGCCGGCGGTGTCGTGCTGGGTCTCCTGTTCGGCGCGCTCTGTGGCGCGCTCTTCGCCTCCGTGCACGCGGTGGCCACGATCAACTTCCGGGTCGACCACATCGTGTCCGGCGTCGTGATCAACCTGGTCGCGGTCGGGCTTGCCCGGTTCCTGTCGTACATCTTCTTCGAACAAGCCACGCAATCCGATCCTGGGGGGCCGCACCTGTCCCGGTTCGACATCCCGTTGCTGTCCGATATCCCGGGCGGGTTGGGAGTCGCGTTCCAGAACCTGTCGCCCGTGGTGATCTTCGCGGCTCTCCTGGTCTTCCCTGTGACGTACGCCCTCTACCGGACCCGTTGGGGGCTCCGGCTCCGCTCGGCCGGCGAGAACCCGGAGGCCACCCGATCCCTCGGTGTGGCGGTCGGGCCTCTCCGATGGCAAGGCGTCCTGTTGTCGGGTGCCCTCGCCGGGCTGGCAGGCGGGTTCCTCTCCGTCGAGGTCGTCGGCAACTGGCGAGAGGGACAGACGCTCGGGCTCGGGTTCATCTCGCTCGCTGCCCTGATCCTCTCGAACTGGGATCCGAGGCGCTTGATGGTGGTGGCCTTCCTGTTCGGCTTCGCGCTGGCGATCCCGCTGCGCCTGGACGACGCACCGATCATCTCGGCCCTCCCGGATCAGTTCATCAACATGATCCCCTACGTGGTCACGATCGTGGCGATCGCCGGCTTCGTCGCCAAGGTGCGGCCTCCCGCCGCGGCCGGTCGCGCCTACGAGGGAGCGGGCGGGGGCTGAGCGATCCGTTCAGTCGGTGCCGTGCAGACGGTCACCGAAGTCCCCCAGACCGGGCACGATGAACCCGACGTCGTTCAGCTGGCGATCGAGCGCGCCGGCGACGACCGGGACCTCCGGGTGATCGGCCTCGAGCCGCGCGACCCCTTCGGGTGCCGCCACGATGCACACGAACGAGATCGAGGTGGGGTTCGCGTGCGCCTTGATGTGCGCGATCGCGGCGCTGCCGGACCCGCCGGTCGCCAGCATCGGATCGAGCACGAGGGCTCGGTGGCCCTCCATCCGGGGAAGCTTCGCGTAGTAGTCGCGCGGCTCGAGGGTCTCCTCGTCGCGCTCCAGTCCGAGGTAGCCGACGATCGTGTCCGGATACAGGTCCGTGACCGCATCGAGGAGTCCCAAGCCCGCTCGGAGCACGGGGATCGCCACCAGCGGCTCCGCCAGGCGCGCTGCCTTGGTCTCCTCGATCGGGGTGTCGACCGTCACCTTCTCGGTCAGGAGATCGCGGGTCGCTTCGATCACGAGGAGCCACCCCAGCCGCCGGGTCAGCGTGCGGAACTCGGCGGGTCCGGTCCCTCGTTCGCGCAGTCGTGAGAGGAGGTCGTGCGCGAGCGGGTGATCCAGGACCGTGAGCGGCATCGGCCTGCATCCTAGTCTCGACCGCAGGATCGCGCGCCTGTTGACACCGGAGGCGCCCGCCGGTCACCATGAGCGCCTGATGCAGCAGCGGTGCTTCGGCGACTGGTACTTCTCCTTCGGGCGCTGCCCGGAGTAGTCACCTGCAGCCGAAGCGACAGGGACCCCGGGCGGAAGACCCGGGGTCGTTGCGTCCCTGGGGCCGTCCGGCCGGAGGAGGGTCGCAGCCAGGGGGATACAGATGGTCGTCGTCATGAAACAGGACGCGACGGAGGCGGACATCGAAGCCGTCTCCGAACGGGTGCGTGGGGCGGGTGGCGAGGCGTTCGTCTCGCGCGGAGCGGTCCACACGATCGTCGGGCTCGTAGGCGACACGGATCGCTTCCAGGCGATCGACTGGAAGCAGATGCAGGGCGTCGATCACGTCATCCGGATCGGCAAGCCCTACAAGATGGTCGCGCGCGACCTCCATCCCGAGACCACCACGGTCAAGGTGGGGACCACGCCCGTCGGTCGGGAGACGTTCACGTTGATCGCGGGGCCGTGCGCCGTGGAGAGCATGGAGCAGACGGTGGCCGCGGTGGAGGCGTCGCGGGCGGCGGGCGCCACGATCGTCCGCGGCGACGTGTACAAGCCGAGGACGTCGCCGTATTCCTTCCAGGGGCTCGGCGAGGAGGGCCTCGCGATCCTGGAGGAGGTCCGTCGCCAGACCGGGCTCCCGTTCATCGTCGAAGTGGTCGACCTGAACCAGGTCGAGCGCGTGGCCGAGGTCGCGGACTGCATCCGGATCGGGACGCGGAACGCCCAGAACTTCGAGCTGCTCAAAGAGGTCGGTCTGACCAAGAAGCCGGTCATGTTGAAGCGAGGGCTGGCGATGACGATCGACGAGTGGCTACAGGCCGCGGAGTACGTCGCGCAGCGGGGGAACTCGGAGATCATCCTGTGCGAGCGCGGGATCCGGACGTTCGAGCCGGCCACGAGGAACACGCTCGACCTCGCCGGGATGGCCGTGGCCCAGTACGAGTCGCACCTGCCGGTGATCGTCGACCCGTCGCACGCCGTGGGGAAGCGACACCTCGTGGCGGCGATGGCGAAAGCGGCCGTGGCCGCCGGGGCGGATGCCGTGATGATCGACGTGCACCCGAACCCGGAAGAGGCGATGGTGGACGGCGCCCAAGCGCTCCTCCCGCACGAGGTGGTGGAGCTGGGCGCGCAGCTGGCGGCGATCGCAGCAGCTGTGGGCCGAGCGATGAACCGCTAGGGGGCGGCGGTCTCGAGCGTGGCGATGTTCGGCGTGAGCTCCACGATGTCCACTTTCCCGCGCCAACGCCCCAGGGACTCCTGCGGGGGTCCGACCCGGCTCCGACGGCGATCCACGAGCATCTTCGCCGCGTTCTCCCACTCGGGCCCCTCTAGCAACCGCTGCGCGGCCGTGAACTCCTCGAGCGACGTGTCACGTCCCTTTCGCCGGGTCACCACCACCAGCTCCTGCGCATCCGGGACGCCGGGCACCTGCTGTTCCTGGAGGTCGGGGTCACGGCTCGACAGCACGTAGACCTTCCCTTCCTTGTACGCGAACCACACCGGCGCCATCCGCTTGTGGCCGTTCACCCGGGTGCCCACCCAGATCACGTCGGACTTCCGCAGTCCCTCCTCGGTCTCCTTCGGGAGCTTCTGCGCCGCCGCCTGCACGTACACCGGGAACTCGATCTCCCCGAGGACCTCCCCCTCCAGGATGAACGACGCCACGTAGGTGCCGGTCTCGTCCAACACCGCGTCGTCGATCCGGTCGACCTCGGTCGTGAGGTCCATCGCTCCCTTCATCCGGCGGACCTCCGGCCCCCATCGGTAGAGCGTCCGGCCCGAGGGCCCCACGAGCCTGACCTCCTCCGATACGAAGCCGGTGGGTACCTTCCACGCCCGGAACACGACGAACGGGAGCGCCGGCCCGGGTTGACCGACGAGGTACACGCCGTCCGGCGCCGTCTCCTGGTACGCGTCCCAGACCCGCTCGTCGACGACCGCCGCCGAGATCAGCTCTCCGATGGACATCGTCGGCGATGATAGCCGACCTGCCCGCGGGTCCCGGAGTCGCTAGACCGTGCGGGCGAGCCACAACCGGGGCTCATCCAGCTCCGGCAGCGAGGGCATCGCGTCGGCTGACTCCCACATCCGGGCGAGCGTGGCCTCGTCGGACTGCTCCACCACCACGTCGCAGAAGGCCCGCCCCTTCCGGTACTGCTCTCGCTTCATGTCCACGCCGAGCAGCCGCTCGAACACCGGATCGCCGTGCTCGCCCTCGCGGTAGCGCTTCATGGCTTCTTCGATCCGCGCGTAGCTCCCCAGCAGCTCCGCGCCGAGCGCCTGCATCACGTGGTCGCCGTATCCCTCGGCCGCCGCCATGAAGGCTTGGATCCGGCCCAGCTTCAGCCGTTGCTCGTCGTCCAGATCCGCCCAGAACAAGCCCTCGTCCGACCCGGCGAGCTCACGGAGGGCCTCCGGGTCGGCCGGATCGACCGAGGTGAGTCGCGCCTGCATGCCCTCGACGTCCAGTTTCAGCGTCGAGAGGTAGTCGTCCAGGAGCGCCTGGAACCGATCGCGCGCCCACGGTTGGGCGAACTCGAACCGATGCGTCACCTCGTGGAGCGCGACGAACGTGCGGAACTCACGAGGATCGAGCGACCAATCCCGCTCGAACGCCGCCAGGTTCGGCACGACGAACAGGAGCTGGCCGGGGCCGGACCGTGGCACGGCGATGTCATATTGACCGAGGACCCGCTGCGCGAGCGTCCCCAGCACCTGGCCCACCTGCGTTCCGAGCAGGAGCGGTGAGAGCTGGCGGAGGAACGCCGAGAACTGCGCCATCTCCGGGGGGAGCTGGTCGCCGGCGCTCCGTTGGATCGCGTCGGTCAGCTTTCCTGCGGCCGGTTCGAGCAGGGCCTTCAGATTCTCCGCGTTCGCGTTGACCCAGCCCGCTCGTCGAACCGCGAGCACCTGCGCGACGTCCGCCGGTGCCGCCAGGCCGGTGAACCGGCCGACGTGCAGCTCGGCGACGCGTACGGCCTCCTCGAGCATCCGGTGGTCGCCCTCGGTTGGTTCCGCGTCGGGTCCCGCCTCCACGGCGTTCGCGACGCCGACCTGTCGTGCGAGCTCCCAGTTGACGGGCCCGCTCGATGCGGACATGACGCGTTGGAGCTCCCGGAACAAGGGGGCGTCTCGGAAGGCCTCGGGGTCACCGGAGCCGAAGTCGAAGCCGCTCATCTGATCGTCATCACCTGGCCATCGTACGTGGCCCTCCCGATACGATGGCCGCCGTGTCCGAGCCCGTCCTCACCCGTGTGTCGGCCGAACCCCTCTCCGCCGAGGAAGCGCTCGCCTTCATCGCCGATCCGGGTGCCGGCGGTACCTGCGTGTTCATCGGCACGGTTCGAGACCGGTCCGACGCGGGTGAGGTGACCGGGTTGCACTACGAGGCGTGGGACGATCTCGCGACCGGGCGTCTCGGCGAGATCGCACGGGAGATGCAGGAACGATGGCCGCTCAGACGGGTCGCGATCCTGCATCGCACCGGGGACCTTGCCATCGGCGAGGCCTCGGTCATCGTCGCGTGCTCCGCCCCGCATCGGGCGGAGGCCTTCGAAGCGTGTCGGCACGGTATCGAGCGCCTGAAGGAGGACGTCCCCATCTGGAAGAAGGAGGGGCTCGTCTCCGGCGATGCACGGTGGGTCATGGGGAGCTAGTTGGGCCGCGACCTCGCGATCGATCTCGGCAGTGCCAACACCCTCGTGTATCGGCAGGGAGACGGCATCGTGTTCGACGAGCCCACCGTCGTGGCGTTGCACGGGGGGACCGGGGAGGTGGTCGCGATGGGGGAGGAGGCCTGGCAGATGCTCGGGGGCGACTCGGGCAACGTGCTGGCGGTCCGTCCCCTGCGCGAAGGCACGATGACTGAATTCGATGTGACGCAACGGATGCTGGCGGTCGTGCTCCGGCGCGTCGGCGTCACCCGGTTCCCGAAGCCGCGCGTCCTGGTCTGCGTGCCGCCGCTGTCGACCAACGTCGAGCGTCGTGCGATCGAGCGGGCGATCCGCTACGCGGGCGGGCGTCAGGTGGTCCCCGTGGAGGAGCCGCTGGCGGCGGCGGTCGGCGCGAACCTTCCGGTCCACGAGCCGCTCGGGAACCTGATCGTCGACATCGGCGGCGGGCGGACCGAGATGGCCGTCGTCTCGATGGGCGGCGTCGTCTCGGGGCGCTCCGCGAGCGTCGGCGGATTCGACCTCGACGCGGCGATCCAGGAGCACATCCGGATCACCTACGGCGTCTCGATCGGAGAGAAGTCTGCGGAGGAGCTGAAGGTGGCGATCGGGTCGGCGTTCCCGTCGCCCACGGGCCGCGCGGCCAAGGTGATCGGCCGCGAGCTCGCGACCGGGAACACGGTGGAGGTCAAGGTGGACGAGGACGAGATCCGGCAGGCGATGGCACCGGCGGTGAAGACGATCGTCGACGAGGCGCGGATGACCCTCGCGGAGGCGCCCCCGGAGCTCACGCACGACGTCTTGGAGACGGGGATGTTCCTCACGGGCGGTGGCAGCCTCCTCCGCGGGTTGGACATGCTGCTCGCCCAAGAATGCGAGGTGCCGGTCCACGTGGTCGAGCGTCCGCTCGAGACCGTCGTCAGCGGGGCCGGCCGGATGCTGGAGCATCTCGACGACTACCGGACCTCCTTCCAGCTGCTCCGCCGAGGATGAGCCGATGACGTTCTCGATCGTCGCCGCGGATCCGGATGCCGGGGACTGGGGCGTGGCGGTGGCGTCGAAGTTCGTGTCCGTCGGCGCGGTGGTCCCATGGGCGCGGGCTGGCGTGGGCGCGGTCGCGACGCAGTCGTGGGCGAACACGTCATTCGGACCGGAGGGTCTCGCGCTGATGGCGGACGGCGTGTCGGCGGCCGATGCCCTGGGCGCGCTCGTCGACGGCGACGAAGGCCGTGCGGATCGGCAGGTCGGTGTGGTGGACGGGGTCGGGCGCGCCGCCACGTTCACGGGCTCGGCGTGCATGGAGTGGGCCGGCGGCGCGACGGGCCCCGGGTTCGCGGCGCAGGGCAACATCCTGGTCGGCGAGCAGGTGGTGGACGCGATGTCCGGCGCGTTCTCCGAGACCGACGGCGACCTGTGCGACCGTCTCCTGGCGGCGCTGCTCGCGGGTGACGCGGCCGGTGGGGACAGGCGCGGCCGGCAGTCCGCCGCCCTCCTGGTGGTTCGGGAGGGAGGTGGCTACGAAGGTCGGAACGACCGCTACATCGACCTTCGCGTGGACGACCATCCGGACGCGCCCCGCGAGCTGGCTCGGCTCTTCGACGTGTACGACGCGACCGTCCTGATCCGCAACGACCCGCTGCTGCCTGCCGGCCCGGACCTCGTCGCGGATCTGCAGCTGCGTCTGGCCGCCTTGGGGAGGTACACGGGTGAGCCGAGCGGGGTCTACGACGATGCCACGCGCGCCGCTCTCGCGGGATGGGCCGGTGAGTACAACCTGGAGGGCCGGCTGCGCGACGACGACCAGATCTCGAATCAGCTGGTCGAGGAGATCCGGGACGTGACGCCGGAGCTGCCTCCGCCTTAGGGCCCGGCGGCCTTCTCCAGCAGCGAGAGGGCCGTCGAGGCGATGAGGTAGACGACGAATGCGAGCGTGGTCGCCCCGACCGTCACGACGACCACGAGGCCGAGGGTCCCGATGATCCGATCGTGCCAGGTCAGTCGGTCGCGTGCGATCGAGAGTCGCTCGAAGTTGGTCGGGGGCGGGGCCGGCGCCTGCTCCGCAGGCGCCGGCCCCGCCCCCGACCACGTGTCCTGATCCGTTTCCGCGACCGCGACGGTCTCGGTCATGCGGTACACGGCCACGCCCACCGCAACGGAGATCGCGATGATCAGGAGGTATCCCATGCCCTCGGTTCGAGCGTACCCCAGCGCAGGGCGCTCGGAGACCCGGAGCGAAGCGGTAGCGCAGACCGGCGCTCAAGGAGCGCAGGCGGCCTGGCGGGATCGCATCTGCGCGCCACCGCTACCATCGGGCGATGGGACGATCGTTCCGCTCCGCCGGCTCCCTGCTCCTCATCGCGGCGGTGATCGCGGTGAGCTGGATCCGCCTCCCGTACTACTCGTTCGGGGCGGGCCCCGCGCGGGAGATCGCGCCCCTGATCCATGTGGAGGACGTGCCGACCTACGGATCGGCGGGGCACCTGGTGATGACCACGATCCGATTCGACAAGCTGACCGCGTTGGGGATGCTCGCGACATGGATCGATCCCGATCGTTCGGTCGAAGGGCAGGACGTCGTCTACCCCCCGGGACTGACCGCCGAGGAGGAGACCAGGCGAGCGATCTCCCAGATGGATCAGAGCAAGATCGACGCGGCGGTGGTCGTCCTCTCGCTGCTCACGGACTATCCGAAGGAACACGGGGCCGGGGCGCTCGTGGAGGCCGTCGGTCCGGACTGCCCGGCGGACGACCGGCTGTTCCCGGGCGACCTGATCGTCCGGATCGACGACGAGCCTGTGGATTCGCGGCGAGAGGCCTCTCGGCTGATCGACGCCGTCCCGATCGATCAGCCCATCGAGTTCCGGGTCGACACGGACGGCGAGATGCACGACGTCCGCGTTACCCGCGGGCGCTGTCCCGGCGTCGACGAGCCGCTGATCGGCATCGTGCTCGTCGAGCCGTTCCCCTTCGAGATCGCGATCGAGAGCTCGGAGGTCGGCGGGCCCTCTGCCGGCCTGATGTGGGCGCTCGGGCTGTACGACCTCCTCACCCCCGGGGACCTCACCGGTGGGCGGACCATCGCCGGTACGGGCACGATCGACCTCGAGGGCAACATCGGGTCGATCGGAGGGGTCACCGACAAGGTGGGCGCCGCACAGAGCGTGGACGCGGACATCCTCCTGGTTCCCCGGGACAACTTCGAGCGAGCTCCGGGGCGTCGACACCGGCGATCTCCGAGCTGATCCCGGTCGCCACCCTGGAAGAGGCGGTGGAGGCGCTCGACCCATCGGAAACGACGGCCTGAGCTAGGCTGCTGGCGATGTCGACGACGACCGTCCGGATCCCGTACCCGCGGCGCCGCTGGCCGGTGGTCGCTATCGGCATCCTCGTCGTGGGCTTCTTGCTCCTCACGTTCCTCTCGAACTTCTACCTCGACGTCCTGTGGTACCGGGAGGTCGACCTCTCGCAGGTCTTCTGGACCCGTATCTGGGCCCAGGCCGGACTCGCGTCGGCGTTCTTCGTCACGTTCTTCGCCCTGCTCCTGGCCAACCTCGTCGTGACCCGCCGTCTCGCCCCGACGATCGTGGCCCTCACCCCGGAGCAGGAGATCGTCGAGCGGTTCAAGGAGAGCGTCGAGCCCTACCTCCGGTGGGCGATCCCGGTCGGTGCGGCCGTCCTGTCGATCTTCGTCGGCCTCGCGGCGGCCGGCCACTGGCAGGAGTTCCTGTTGTGGCGGTCCTCGGGCGGGATCGTGTTCGGGCACCCCGACGAGGTGTTCCACCGCGATCCCGCGTTCTACGTCTTCACGCTCCCCTGGCTGAAGTACCTCCAGAGCTGGCTGTTCTCCTCGCTCGTCGGGATCACGGTGATCGTGGGGATCGGCCACTTCCTCCAGGGTGGGATCCGTCCGCAAGCCGTGGGGCTGCGGGACAAGGTGGACCCGCAGGTACGGGCGCACCTGTCGGTGCTCCTCGGGCTGATCCTGCTCGCGAAGGCCTGGGGCTACTACCTCGGCCGCTTCGACCTCCTGAGCTCCGACCGGGGAGTCGTCCAGGGGGCCTCGTACACCGACGTGAACGCGCAACTGCCCGCGCTGACCTTCCTGGCCATCGTCGCGGTGCTCTGCGCGGTGCTGTTCTTCGTGAACGCCCGCTACCGGGTCTGGAGTCTGCCGATCATCGCCGTCGGGCTCCTCCTGGTGGTGTCGATCCTGCTGGGCACGGCCTATCCCGCGTTCATCCAGCAGTTCCGCGTCAGGCCCAACGAGCAGCAGTACGAGCGCGAGTACATCGGGCGGAACATCGCGGGGACGCAACGAGCCTTCGGTCTCGAAGACATCCGGCTGGAGGAACGCCCGTTCCAGCCGTTGGTCACCGCCGACGACGTCGAAGCGAACGCGGCCACGATCGCGAACATCCGCCTGTGGCGTCCCTCGGTCCTGAAGGAGAACTTCGAATCGGTCCAGCGGATCCGCCAGTACTACGACTTCGACGACGTGGACGTCGACCGCTACGAGATCGACGGCGAGCGGCGCGTGCTGATGGTGTCGGCCCGCGAGGTGACCCAGAGCGGCATCAGCCAGCAGGCACGCACCTGGCAGAACGAGCACCTCGTCTACACGCACGGGTTCGGGAGCGTGGCCGCGCAGGTGAACTCGATCACGCCGGACGGTGGGCCCCTGCTCACGCTCGAGGACATCCCGCCCCAGGGCGAGCCGAGCACGGACCAGCCGCGGATCTACTACGGGGAGATCGACGACGTCGACTTCGTCGTCGTCAACTCCGCCACCGAGGAGCTCGACTACGAGGGCGCGTCCGGGGAAACGCCCTTCACCTACGACGGCCAGGGCGGGATCGAGCTGGGCGGCTACCTCCGCCGCGCGCTGTTCGCGTGGCGGTTCCAGGATGCGAACCTGCTGATCTCCGGGCAGGTCGACAGCGAGAGCAGGGTCCTCTTCCGGCGCGACATCGAGGAGAGGGCGAAGGCGACGCTGCCGTTCCTCACGTTCGATGCCGATCCCTACCTGGCCGTGACCCAGGAGGGGTACGTCTGGATCATGGACGCGTACACGACGTCGAACGCGTACCCCTACTCCCAGTCCGTCGACATGGCGGAGGTCACCGCCAACCTCCTTCCCCAGCAGGACGTGAACTACATCCGCAACTCGGTGAAGGCCGTCGTTGACGCCTACGACGGGTCCGTGACGTACTACGCGGATCTCGACGAGCCGATCATGCAGGCGTGGAGCCGCGCGTTCCCGGGGGTGTTCACCCCGATCGACGAAGCCCCCGAAGAGATCGCCGCCCACTTCCGCTACCCGGAGAACCTGTTCCAGACCCAAGCGTTCCAGTACGCGAACTACCACGTGGAGGAGCCGGACGCCTTCTACCGGAAGCAGGACTTCTGGGAAGTGCCGGGCGACCCGACGTTGCAGAGCGACGTGACGGGCCCCGACGGCTCCCCGTCGCCCGCTCCGAACGCGAGCGCGCGGAAGCTCCTTCCGAACTACCAACTGCTGCGCCTGCCGGGAGACACCGAAGAGCGGTTCCATCTCGTGATCCCGTTCCAGCCGGAGAACCGCTTGAACATGGTGGGGTGGATGGCCGCCAACTCCGATCAGGAAGGCTACGGAGAGCTCGTCGCGTTCACCCTGCCGTCCGGTCGGGACGTTGACGGTCCGGGGTTGGTCTTCGCCCGCGTGAACTCCGACCAGGAGTTCTCCGAAGCGCGAACGCTCCTCGGGACCGGCGGGTCGAGGGTCCTCTTCGGGGACCTGCTGACGATCCCGATCGAGGAATCGATCCTCTACGTGTTGCCGGTCTACGTGCGGGCGGCCGGTACGTCGGCGGTGCCGGAGCTCGAACTGGTGTTGGTGGTCAACGGATCCACCGTGACCCTGGGGCGCTCACTGACCGAAGCCATCGAGGAGTCGACCGGCGCCGTCACGGGCGAGGAACCGCAGCCGCCCGACGGCGGGGGCGGGGAAGGGACGGTCGAGCAGCAGATCGAACGACTGCTGACGCAGGCCGTGACGCACTTCGCCGCGGCCGAGGAAGCGCTCCGGGCCGGCGATCTGGCCACCTATCAGTCGGAGCAGGAGCAAGCGCAGGCACTCGTCGAGCAGGCGAACGAGCTCCTGGCCGGTGGTTCGGGCGGAGCCGGCGAGCCGTCCCCGTCGCCTTCGCCCTAGTCGGCGGGAAGGCGGAACCCCAGGTCGGCGTCCAGCTGGACGGTGTCCATCTGCGCCTTCTGGAGATGCCCCGAGTAGTCCCAGTTCATCGCCTGCCACCGGGTGAACTGGTCGAGCACCCATTGGCCGGATTGCCGGCTCCCGTTCCCTGAGCGCCCGTTGCCGCCGAACGGCAGGTGCGCTTCCGCCCCCGACGTGGAGTTGTTCACGCTCACCATCCCGGCGGAGATCCGGTCACGGAAGCGGAAGACGTGCAGCGGGTCGATCGTGTAGATGCTGCTCGACAACCCGTATCCATGCCCGTTCGCGAGGTCCATCGCCTCGTCGAACGTGTCGAACGCGGCGACCCCCACGATCGGACCGAACGTTTCGGTGCGATACAGGTCGTCGTCGATCGTCACGCCGTCGACGATCACCGGGTGGTAGTAGAGACCGGTCTCCGGATCGCCCACGAAGCCGATCCGTGGGTTGCCGGCCGTGATCCGGCCGATGCCGTCGGAGCCGGAGACCGTGTGGTGCGGGCGGATCAACTCCAGCCACCGTTCGTAGCGCTCGCTGAAGCGGGCGGAGATCATCGGCCCGTAGAGGACGTCCTCGGTGGGATCGCCGATCGGAGCCTGCGCCGCGGCCTTGGTGAACCGAGACAGGAAGTCGTCGTGAACGTCGCGATGGACGATCGCCGTCCCGAGCGACGTGCAGCGCTGGCCGGCGGTCCCGAAACCGCTGAACAGCGCGCCCTCGACGGCGAGGTCCAGGTCGGCGTCGGGCATCACCACGAGCGGGTTCTTGCCACCGAGCTCGAGACAGGGCGACTGGAGGTGGCGTCCGCACAGCTCCCCGATCCGGCTGCCCACCTCGGTCGAGCCGGTGAACCCCACTTTGTCGAGGACCCCGTCGTCGAGGGCGCGTTCGATCCCCTCGAACGTCTGCGGGCCGTCGGCCAGCACGAGCTGGACGACCCCGCGCGGGAACCCGGCGTGCAGGATCAGCTGGGCGAACGCCTCGGCGGTTGCGGGCGTGTACTCGGCGGGCTTCCAGACGACCGTGTTCCCGCAGAGCAGGGCGGGCACGATGTACCAGGAAGGGACGGCGACGGGGAAGTTCCCCGCGGTGACGATCCCCGAGACCCCCACGGGTGCCCGGAACGTGAAGAGCTGCTTGTCCGGCATCTCGGATGGGACCGTCTGCCCGTAGAGTCGGCGGCCCTCGCCCAGGAAGAAGGTGCAGGTATCGATGACCTCCTGCACCTCGCCGCGCGACTCTCGGATCGGCTTCCCGATCTCGCGGGTGATCAGCTGGGACAGCGACTCGAGGTTGTCCTCGACGAGTCTGCCGAGGTGCTGGATCGCCCTGCCGCGGACCGGCGCGGGAACCCCGGCCCATGCCGGCTGCGCCGTCTTCGCGCGCCGGCAGGCGTCGAGGTAGGTGGCCGCATCGCCGAGCCGCGCCTCCGCGACCGTCTCCTCGAGGCGGGCGGGGTTCACGATCGTCAGGGTTCCGCCGGGTGTGTTCTCCTCGGCGGTGCCGTCGAGCAGGGACGTCACGGTGCGGGTGGCGGTCATCCTGCAGCGATGCTACCCAACCCCATCTGGGCGTAGGGTTCCAACGCAGCATCCGAGGGTACGGCCCGACCGAAAGGGTGATGAAGACATGGCGTACGTGATCGCGGAGCCCTGTATCGACGTCAAGGACAAGGCCTGCGTGGACGAGTGTCCGGTCGACTGCATCTACGAGGGGCCGCGGATGCTCTACATCCATCCGGACGAGTGCGTGGACTGCGACGCGTGCGTGCCCGTCTGCCCGGTGACGGCGATCTTCCCGGAGGACGACCTTCCGTCGGAATGGAAGCAGTTCACCGCGGTCAACGCCGAATGGTTCGAGACGACAGGTCTCGGCTCCCCGGGTGGTGCCGCACAGGCGGGGCCACAGCCCAAGGACCACGCGGTCGTCGAGGGCTGGGAGGCCGTCTAGGACGACTCCCGGCCACGGGTCGGCAGCAGGGTCAGGAGGGCGATCGGCGCCGCGAGCAGGAGCCACATCGCAGAGTGCAGCCCCGATCGCTGCGCGACGAAGGCGATCGCGAGCGGGAGCAGGGATCCGACGAGGTCGGCCGGCGCGCCGACCGCGATGGCGGTCCCTCCCCGGGCCGGGAGCTCGGCGTACAGGCGGGCCTGCAGGATCGCGTACCAGCCGGACCTGATCAGCCCGAGCGGGAGCAACAGGATCAGCTTCCCTGACACGGACCCGATCAGCAGGAACGCCGGATAGACAACGAGGGCCGCCACGGCTGACCACCGCAGCCACGAGAGCCCGTCGATCCGTCGAAGCAACCGGATGACGAGTGCATCACCCACGAGCGTGGCCACGGACAGGATCGCGATGCCGACCGCCGCGAGCCCGGGAGTGGCGCCTCCCACATCGACCAGGTACAGCGCGGTGAACCCGAAGACGACGTCGCCCAAGAGATCGGAGAGCTGCAGCAAGGTGAGCCATCGGAGCACCGCGCGTCGCCGAAGCGCGGCGATCGCCCCGCGCACCGCCGCCCGGAGATCGGTGGTGTCGGGGTGGGGCGGGGGGAATCGCAGGTGTCGCGCGGACAGCAGGAACGGAAGCGTCAACAGCGCGGCGGTCGTCGTGGCTCCGCGCCAACCGAAGCCCAGGACGACGGCAACGCCGAGCAGGAGCGGCCCCGCGAGGCTGCCGACCGAACCGGCTACCACCCACCTCGCCATGTTCCGCTCCGTCGAGGCGGGCTCGAGGTCCATCCAAGTCGCCTGTGCGAGGCTCACGAACGCGCCGGAAGCGGGGTACAACAGGCAGGACGCCGCGAGCAGGACGCCGAAGTCCGGCGCCGCCGCAGACGCGAACAGCGCCACACCGAACGCGGCCCCCCCGCCCAACACCACGCGGCGGCGCCATCCGGTGTCCGCGAGAAGCGCGAGTCCCGGCTCCACGGCGGTGCTGAGGATCCCGGGGATCGACAACACCAAGCCGACCTGGACGTAGGAGAGCGAGAGCTCCCGACGGATCAGGGGCCAGGCGGCTTCCCGCAGGCCGAACACCAACTCGTCCAGGAACTCGATCGCGAGGAAGATCGCGACCGCGTTGCGGGCGGCGGGACGAGGTCAGCCGAAGGGGTTCGGCACGCGCATCACGCGAGGCTACCGCATGCCGGCGCGTCGTACGGCAGGATGGCGGCGCATGGATCTGCCCAGGGACGAAGAGATCGCGCTCGCGCGGCGGCTCCTGCTGATCGTGGGGATCGGGTATCTCGTCGTCCAGCTGTTCGCGTTCTCGCTCGACCGCCCCCCGAGCTGGGACGAGGCGATCTACCTGTCTCAGGTCAGCCCGGGAGCCGTGACGTTGCCGTTCCTTCCGTACCGCGCACGAGGGATCACGTTCATCGCGCTCCCGGTCCTCCAACTCGGGGGATCCTTGCCGCAGCTTCGCCTTTTCCTGGCGGTGGCATCCGCCGCCGCGCTGACCGCCTCGTTCCGAGCATGGGCCTCCATCATCGGCTTCGGCGCGGTCGGAGCAGCGTTGCTGTTCGTCGGGGTCTGGCCGACCCTGCTGTACGGGTCGGAGCTGATGCCGAACCTGTGGGTAGCGCTGATCGGCGTGGCCGCGACCGCCGTCCTCGCTCGAAGGATCGCGCGTGGCGGCGGTCGCTACGACGAGCTGCTCGTTGGCGGGCTCGTCGCGGTGGCGGTCCTGATCCGCCCGCTCGATGCGATCGTGCTGACCTCGGTACTGCTCGTGCTCCCGATCGTGATCCAACGGGCGACGGTCGCCTGGACGGTCCATCTCCTCCTCGGCGCCGGCGCGGGGTTGGCGCCGTGGCTCGTGGAGATGTCCATTCGGTTCGGATCGCCGGGGGCGGCCATCTCGGCGGCAGCCCGGTTCGGTCCGGCCGGCAGTTGGTCGTTCTTCGAGAACGTGCGTCAGTACCTCGCCCTCGGCGACGGGCCCACGATCGGTCCCGATCCCAGGCCCGAGCTCCCGGTGGTCGGCGTGCTCTGGCTCCTCGGGCTCGTGACCCTCCTGATCATCGGTGTTCGAACGGCGAAACCACGAGGGCTGATCGTTGCGCTCTTGGTCCCGGCGACGGCAGGCGTCGCGCTCGCGGCCGAGTACGTCGCGTTCACCGATGCCCTCGCTCCTCGGTTCCTGTTGCCGGCGCTCGCGGTGCTCTGCGTCCCCGCCGGACTCGGACTGGCCTCGATCGTGGCCGGGATCCGGGCTCCGGAAGGGTCGAGGTCCGCCGGAGTCGTGGTGGTCGCGGCGACGACGGCGCTCCTGGCGGCGTGGACGATCGTGCAGCTCGGGATCGCCACGAACGTCGAACGTGGCCTGGTGGGCCGGCGATCGTCGGCCGAACGCGTCGGCGACCAGGTCCGTGAGCTCGCCGCGAACCAACCGTGCCACGTGTTCAGCGAGGTGAACTACCCGATCATGTCGTACGCCGCCGGCTGCCGTGGGTCCCAGGTCGGCACGGTCCTGGGCGCGTGGGACGAGCGAGCAGAACGTCTCGAACGCCGGGAGATCCGGCCGTTCCTCGTCCTCCATCGTGTGAACGAGCCGACCGCACCTGCCGGCGCCAGTCTCATCGTGGAGGTGCCATCGCAGGGGAACATGAGCTGGTTCATCTACGGCTAGCTCCAAGACGCCTTAAGTGCGTGTCGTCGCACCCCGCGACCACCTGTCATCTTCGGCCCACGTCGCTATCCTGGGTGTGCGGGGTGGAGCAGTCTGGTAGCTCGCTGGGCTCATAACCCAGAGGTCACAGGTTCAAATCCTGTCCCCGCGACTTGCAAGGCAAGGGGTCTCCCGATAGGGAGGCCCCTTCTGTTTGGCTGGTGGCAACGGATGGCAACAGGCGCGCTGGGAGAGGAGGCCCTAGGAGCGCGCTCACCGCTGACCATGGTTCCGAGCACCCATCACCCGAAGGTCGTTTGCGAGGCCTGGACCACTCCTCCGTGGCGTTCACGATGGATGTCTATCGCACGCCCTTCCGACCGTGGGCGATCAGGTGGCGACTGCCATCGAAGCAGCTCTTTCGGCGGCCGGAGCGTCACATCTGGCGCGTAGTCCAACGACGACGGATTCAAACGGCTCCATCTCATCGGGCCGGAATGATTGGATGCGGTGACAAGCCCACCGATAACCTGTCTTTTCGACGGCGGCAAGCTCGAACTCGGCCTTAACCGGCTGACCGCCGGCGCTGTCGGTGTAGTGACGGACATGATGAGTACCCCCCAGGACGATCGTTTGCCGAGGAAGCTTTCCGCCTGCCCTTGCAGACCTGAAGCCTCGAACCGGAGGATCGTTGTCCCACCGACCGGAACGACTGGATCGTCCGCGAACACTGTGCGCTCGATTGGGGCACTCCCCGGGTCGGTTCGACACTGCAGGTCACGGCACGTGGCGGCACGACCCGGAAGACCGGCGACGGCACTTCTTATCCTCAGGTCGCAGCTTCGAATCCTGCCCGGCGCGCAGGCCAGAGCAGATATCAGAGTTCTAATCTCCACTGACGAGGCAAATCCGGGGCAACTCTCATCGGTCGGAATGGCCACTGGCTAGCCTGAGGGGGTGGCACGCGATGGGATCACCCGACCATTCCCGGGGCTGGGGTCCTCTTGGGCCCCCGCTGCACCAGACCTTCAGGGTTGCTGGGTCAAGGTCAGGCGAGCTCAGCAACACCTCGACGACCTTCGTCGGGAGATCGAGGACACACCCTTCGTCACGAGCATGCAGGAGGTTGTCAGGGAGCCTACGTTCCAGGGTTCGGCATGGGCCCTTGATCTGATCTGCACTCACGTCGATACGCCGCCCCTGAAGTGGTCAGGAATCGTCGGAGACATCGTCCACAACCTTCGATCCGGACTCGACCATCTCGTCTGCCAGCTCACCATCGCGGGCGGGGGTAACTGCGAACACCCGCGGTCGCAGTTCGTGATCGCCTACTCACGATCTGACTTCAACCGGTGGGCCGGAAGACGCATGTCGCGGATCGACGACAGGAGTCGGACCCTATTCGAGGCCCTCCAGCCATACCATGCCCTAGATTGGCCGCAGCGAGACGGCACCCTCGTGTACCGGCATCCGTTAGCCACGCTCGAGCGATTGTCGAACCACGACAAGCATCGCCTTCCGTTGCTCTCGCTTTTCGGACCAGGCAGGATCGAAGTCGAAGACCTCGTACTGAAGGATGCGACGTATGTAGGCTTTTCGTTCCCTCGAAGCCCGTACCGAGTTGGAGGACCATCTGCAGCGTGAACTTCGTCCCGACTGGCCCAACACCTGCTGTCAAGTTCGACATCGATACGGAGGCGCATGTCTCATTTGACGACGGCCTCCCCTTGCTCGATTCCTTGGAAGCTGCAACTCACTTCGTGGCGGGCCTGCTGACAGAGTTTTGACAACGAGGACGCAGGAAGGGCCACGGCCTGGAGGCAGCCGGAAAGATTCTCAGTCATCAGCCTCCTCCGCTTTCCATCTCCGCACGCAATCGGTGTCCCTCTTGGTCAATTTGGTAGTTCTCGTAGTAGCCCGCGACCCAGTCCCAGAGCTTGAAACTCTCCAGCTCCAAGCACCCACATCGCTCGGACCGCAATCAACACGGCGAAGTTCAGGAGCAGGCTGAAGAAGTCGGCAACCACCCCCAGTTGGTTCCGAATGATGGGGCGTCAAGCACAAGCAACGGCGCCCCGATCCCACCGATGGCAAGCATCACCAGCGATGCGGACGCCACTGTCAAAGATCCCTCAGACCCTTTCGGGCCTTCCCCTGTTCGTCGAGGAGTCGCACAAGTTCGAGCCAAGCGCCGCCGTTCCTCCGCTCGATCAGTGGGCCGAACGGCAGCGTTGTTTCGAAGGAAGTCCTCTATCGCCTGATGCTTGCCCGCCCATGCCACCTGCGTCAGCCTGAGTTGGATATGAAGTGAACCCCCATTCGGTCATCATGTTGAAGAGACTCAGGATCACGAAGCCGCCCAGGAATCCCACCAGCGTGGCTGCCACCTGGGAGAGCGACGAGAAGAACCAGCCTGCGTCAGGTGAGACCTGAGAGACGCTATCCAGCATCGGAATCAGGAGAACCCTAGCCGTGAGTCCTCAACCGGCGTTAGCGTACGTCCATGGGCGTCCTCATGGACAATCTCATGCGACGAGATCGACTGATGGCGGGTCTAACCATCGAGCAAGCCGCACGGCGAGTCGCCTTCACTCCTCGCCGCTGCCGGGACATGGAGGCCGGCTTGGTGTTGCCCAACTACGAGACCTTCGAACAGATCTGCGATCTCTTCGGCTGGCCTCAGACGTTCGTCCGGGTGAAGTTGCGTGGACGCCAGCCAGGTTCCGGGGCCGCTGCGGCGAGAGCTACTCCGCTACTGGGGGCGTCCTCAAAAAAGAGAGCACGCCTCATCGCCGAGCTGATTCAGCGGAACCGGGGGATGGCCGACCTTCTGACTGATCTCTAGGTCGATGAGAACTCAGAACCCGATTCGAGATTGAGCTGCTAAGCCTGGGCTAACGTATCCAGGTTCTTCCGATCAATCACAAGATGGAGGTACACCCAGATATGCGTGGTCCGAAGCATGCATCCTTCGGGCTGATGATTCGCCGTAGTTGGCACAGCAAGACTTGAGACGGTGCCACAGCTAAAGCTGTAGGCCAAGATGCCCACGAGTTTGGACTTGCAACGGGACAGGTCTTGACACCAACCTGATATGCGGCGGTGGTGATTGAAGCCTAAGCACAACGACCTCTTTCGACTCGTCAGCTTGAGGGGCCCTCAGGCTGGCTTCACCATCGATCCGACCGACGATGGAGTCGGCGTTGAGGTCGTCGAGCTGCTGGCCGGCTTGCCCGTAGACCCTGACGTTGACGATTCAGAAGTTCGGAGAAGGCTCTCCGAGGTTCAGGTCTTGTCGGGGTCTGACCTGGACCAGACCACCATTGCGGACATCGAGAAGGCCCTTGTTAACCGTCGACTGGATTCCTTGAGGGACGTCCGCCGCGTTCGCATTCAGGACGGATCTGGAACGAGAACACTGACTGCGATCGCACGTACCAAGCCCTTTCTGAGGCAATACGACGCCATCGCCAAATCGTGGTTGAAGACGCGTCTGATCGATTCCTCCTCCAGCGACGTACGCAGACACGAGGACCTCATCCGTTTAGCACATCTCATCTACGCCTTGGGGAATCGCCCCGAGGACCTTGCCGAAGGTGGTGTAGTGAGCCGTCTTCGCAACGCGGACCTCCGATTGCCCGACGGTTGGGGGCCTAACGCGGCGTTCCAGCGCCGGATCCGCAGCGAACGCGAGAAGGCGCTAACCTCGATGAAGCGGGTCAAGGCGTCTGAGTTGCGCGGAAAGATCGAGAAGGGGAGCCGCTCATATCAGGAGACAGTCGCGCGCATGGGGCTGGCCGAGTCAATCCAATCGAAGGCGCACGTCACCTACTTCAATTGGAAGAGCGACCTTCTATCGAAGAGACTTGGCCGCCCGGCCACACGATCCGGGACTTTATCTCGCGCTCTTGGCCTTGTACGTCCCCGTTCAGAGCCCCAAGTGCTGACAGCTCCCGGATTCCTCTCGATCCTACGTTCTATGGCGACCTCGGAGACTCGCTTTCAGCGCCGGAGAGAGGTCTATTCAACTCGCTCCTGGCCAGTTTCGGCCAGAGAACCTTGATGGCTTGATGGATGTCTTCACGTCGGATGGCTATGTGGACGAGGCCAACCGAATCTGCAAGAGCATCCGACTCTGGGAGGATGAAGAAACCGATCGCTTGCCGGTTGCCAACCCCGCGGGAGTTTCGCCTGAGCGTCCTCTCGTGAGGGCGATCAGGGTGGGGCGACTTGGTCGTCGCTCGTGAAACGCTGATCGGCTACGACGCCAGAGAGATTGCGCACATCGAGAACATCATGCCCGGGAGGTGAAGTCCGCGAGCACGAACGGCAACGCACGGTCGAGGAGATAGTCGAGGTCGAGACAAGCCGGGAGACAGAGTCCGAACGGGATCATCCAAACGACCGATCGTTTCGAGCTTCGCTCCGAATCACAGACTGCGATCCAGCAGCAGTTCTCCATCGATGCCGGTGTGAACACGTCTGGCAGATATGGCCTGACTCGCGTCGAGACCAGTCTTCAGGTCGGATTCCAGCAGAGCAAGTCGGAATCGAAGTCGTCATCTCAGGAGGTATCAAAGGAGGTCGTGTCTCAAGCGGTTGAAAGAACGCTTGAGCGAATCCGGGAGCTTCGCCGAACCACGATCACGGAGCAGCTGCGAGAATTGAATCGACACACCTTGGAGAACGTGCTGCCTCCAGGGGGAGGGCCTGCTCCAGTCGATGTGAGTGGAATCTACCTTTGGTTGGAAAAGCTCTACGAGGTCGAGTTGCGACACTACGGAACGAGGATGCTCGTGGAGTTCCCACATCCCTGAGCCAGCGATCTCGCTATTAGAGCGACGGTCTGGCTTGGGGAAGCCGAGGAAGCCAGCTGAGTTCACATTGGCGCCGACAGACGTCCAGCCCGGCAATTACATGTGCCTCGCCTCGGTGTTCGGCGCGTCCGATCTCCAGCCACCACCGGCGCAATTCATCAAAGTCGGCTACTCGTGGGCGTCAGCGCCGAGCGAAGACGTGGACGAGGACACGGCGGAGGATACGGTGGCTGACAGCATCGTGATTCCTCCTGGCTACAGGCCGGTCGATGGGTAGCGCTCATCAGCGCACACCCCGCAAAAGCCTGGTACGTCGACGTATTCATGGCCGTCGGGGGAATCGTCGTTGTGGACGAAGCTGGTGTCGACTTCGCTGACAGCGACGGAGAGCTGGTGTTTGATCCGTCCCTCGCGTGGCCGAACGGGGTACCAGTATCGGTTAGGGCGCACGGACATTTCGATAAGACCCTGGTCGCGCAGGTTTCCATGAGGTGTGAGCGCACCGAGGAGGCCGTGGCTGCATGCAGCTACGACCTAGAGCATGCGGACAGCGCCGAGGGGCAGCAGTACAGGCAGCTGGTTGAGCGCGACTCCGTGGGAGTTTTCATGAGCTGCCAGGCCCAGCCGACGTGACTCTAGAGCTGGAGTCATCAGCGGCAGATTTCTCGTTCACTTCAGCCGTCGAGCGTTCAGCGTTCGTTATTCATTGCAGCAGAGAGATCTGCGCGCGTTGTCACTCTTCGAGAGAGTTTTGAGGTCTGAGTTCAGCTACTTCTTATACTCGTACTACTGAGCTCAGCGACTCTTGAACTTCTGAGTCAGTTACCGCCGCGATCTTCGCTAGCTTCTTTCTTACGCTATGCGCGCAGTTGATAGTTCCAGTCTCGCCGGTTGAGAGAGATGCTGTACTACTTCGAGCTGAAGCGATGAGCTGATCTCTTTAATTTATCACTCTGTACAGATCTATCTTCAGAGCAGATAGTTCGAGCTCTTTATTTATAGCTCATCGACGATCTGAGTCAAACATCGCGCTTAGCAGCGTCTCACTACTTTTCAGGAACTTGAATCGCACGGAGGGGTCAATTCAGACAGCGCATAGCTCGTGAGGGAGAAGGACATCTAGCGTGAGCTATACATCGATGGGAGTCGACCGCATCGTGAGTGTTTCAGCGCCAGATCGCTTGACTGAGGAACTTCAATATTCCAACAGGCGCGTCTTTTCGCCGCTAGCAGGTCCCGTACGCTCGCTCTGGTAGGCTTGCACCTCTCTTTCATTCTTAGCAGCCGCTGCTATTGTTGCTCTTCTCGTCAATTACAGCTTCAGTTGCTGGTTTTTATCTCTAGCTCAGCTAAGATTAACTATCAGACAAAGCTTTTCGAGTTGATTTTGCTAACTATCTACGTAGTTAGCTATCAATCGTTCAGCAGTTTTACTTCTGTTTTATTAAACGCTGCTATTGCGGAGCTGCAGCGAACCTATGCGTTCGTCGGAGCGAAGCCACGAGAGAAACCGATGTCAGTGAAGCTAACTCAACCAGCAAGCTTTCCAGAAGCGTCTTTATTTTCCGACTCAGTCATCCGAGTTACGGACGATGCCAGCTTTGGGCGAGGATGAACTCGAGCCTGCGAGTGCAACTCAAGAACGCTGCCGCAGAACTAAGAGCGTTGGAGCCCGTGTTACTGTGAAGAACAGAGCCGCAACTGCTCTCCCGAGCGTGTCGAGCTCGCAGTTCTTCATACTCAGAAAGCCTTTGGACAACCCGCGTGTCACTTTGACGATAGTTGCAGCAGTAGTCCAAGCAGTAGAGTAGCGAGTAGCTTCGTCTCTGAGCTGTTGAGCCCTTGAGAAGATCGAAGCAGCGCAAACGATTGCTGTCTCCTTCAAAAAGAGGAGAGCCAGATTTTAGTAAGTTCATCAACTACTTTAGCTCAGCCCAATCCCTCAAAGATACGAGAGTTCTCCTCCTCTACGAGAACGTTGCGAAGATGGTCAATTGCCACCGATTACCAACAACGTTATAGCGTCGTGTTGGACGCGCAATAGCGCACGAAGCCCAGCATCTGTATGTTGCGGAGAACACAGCAGTAGCGGACTGAGTCAGCAGAGTATCTGCTCACAGATAGCCCCGCAACGAGAGAATTCGAGAAGAACGATCGAGAAGCCATCCTGAAAGCGATTCGCAACTTCGACAAGCTTCAGAGAGCCAGTCGTCCGTCAAGACATTCCCGAGCTCCGCCCGCAAGGACGAGACTCCTTTCCATTCTAGGCTAAGCCCAAGCGCCTTCGCGTGGAGCGTTCGGTGTTGACGCACGCTCGACCGTGTCGATACAGCATGACTGTTCCCCAGTTTAGTGGCGGCGGCCCCCCTTGGAATCTTCGGCGATCTCACCCAATTGCAGCGGCGTCGCCGCGGGGTCCGGTTACCACTGGAGCAGTGCCTTGGAGAGCTGGTCGATGAATGAGCCATCCACGTAGTCGGGAGCGGAACCGGTCAGCTTGTCAGCCACGCGACGCTCAGCGGTGTCGAATGACCCATCTGCACGCACTAGCATCTCGTGGAAGACGTGCCCCGTCTTTACGAGGTTGCGGAGGGACTGGCTTCGATCTGCATCGATCTCATCCATGCACGCTGAGCGGACCTTCGCCATATACGCGAGGTTGAACGGCTCCGTCCTGAGCTCTGTCGCGGGCCTTGTCGCCCGCCCGATCTCCCACGTTTCGATACCAGGGGTCTGCCGAACCCGTTCGAGGGCTCTGTCATAGAGGCTCTGTGCGACCGTGTTGGCACCTGTCTCCGCCATAGCCGCTCGCATCCTGTTGGCCTCAAGGCTTGCCTCCTGCGGGCAACTTCCCTGGCCCAACAGCTGGCTCTTTCGAAGGCTTCCCGGCGCTCACGATCGAATCGCGCTCGCCTGGCGGCTCGGACACGCCACCACGGCCTTCACGATGGATGTCTACGCCCACGGCTGGCGGCGGCGCACAAGGAGGCAGCGACGCTCGTCGCGACCTGATCCGCCGATAGAGCCTGCGTTCGAGGCAGGCCGGCCCCCTGCTCGCCGAGTGGATTCAACCCTACTTGCGAGGTAGAATCCTTGGAGGTCAAGGAGGCCAGCCGTGAGCGCATCAGACTGGATCGTTTCCGCCGTCGGGCTCGCAGCTATCGTTGGCTAGTGGCGATCTCGGATCCGGCGCGGGCCATCCTGAGGGAGTCGCTCCTCCACCCTTTTCACCGAGCCGCATAGCAGTAGGCGAAGACCAACCACTTCGTCTCGTCTGGCGCTGGTAGTTGGCCGGTAAGACCCGTGCCTGCGTTCAAGCTCGCTCTTTCTCCGTGGCCGTCATTCTACGTCCTGTGCTTCGTTGCGTGCGATCATTCGCTAACACACTCCATCGAAACGCACAAGCTCCACACCCGCTAACCCAATCTCCTCGCGATCTTCTGCTTGCTCCCTTCAGAAGCACACACACAAACAAACAAACAACACTCAAAACAACACACACCAACACCACAACAACTCACAAACACCCCTCACCCTAGCGGCTCATAACCCAGAGGTCACAGGTTCAAATCCTGTCCCCGCGACCAGCGAGAACGGCTCTCCAGAGCCGGAACGCGAAAGGGCCTCGAGGCGATCGCCGCCCCGAGGCCCTCAGCTTTCCCGGCTTCTTCCCGGTTCTCAAGCAGTCAGCCATCTGATCGCCAGGTAGGTCAGGGTCCCGGTCCCGACGACCGTCATGACGACACCCATCCAGAACGACACTCGGATCGCCGTCTCGTCGCTCATGATGGGACCGATGGCCTTCCTCATGAGCCCGAACGTGAGCCATCGGGCCATCCGATCCTGACACCGGTACGTCCACCGCAAGGTCCTCTCCGTTGCGAACACATAGGCGACGCCTCCGGTGAGCATGAAGAGGCCCCATCCGAGGAAGAACCATTCGATAGCAGTCACGACTCCCCCGGCAGCTCGCCGCGCCGAAGCCCGGTTGACAGCGCAACTCTCCTGAGGGCGGCGTGCCGATCCCGGTCGGCGCGCGCAACGGACGGCTGGACCTCCGCGAGGGTCCATGCCTCCCGCTCTGTCCTCGGGGCTCTGGGCCTCTCCGCCAGCGTGGGCACGTTCATCGGAACGAGACCACGACGGGCGGCATCCCCGACTGCCTTCGCGAGGGGCAGGTGCGCGTTCGCGACAGTCTTGGTCGAGAGCGGCTGGCCCCGCGACCTCCGTTCCGGAGGAGCTCGGCGTAGCGCACGGCCGCGCCTCTACCGCAATCTCCTTCACCGTCGGGCCGGCGGCTTGATCTTGCGCCGCCGCGCGAGTGGCTGGCGGACGATCGGGTCACGTCGTCGTCGCGGCTAGACCGACTGCAGCTGGAGGAATTGCGCTCGCACATTGGGATCCTCGCAGGCCGACGCGATCTTGGGAACGACGCGGCGCGCCGCCTCCTCCCGCGGCATCCTCGCCTCCAGCTCGAGCGCCTCGTCCCATGCATCCGTCACGGCGACCCACAGGGGGCCCTGACCGAGATCGGCTTTCAACTCGTTGATCGGGAACGCGTCCTCGGCGTGGAGGAGGTCGAGCCAGGTGGCGATGTAGTCGCCGCAGGCATGGGCGTCGGTTCCCTCGGGCTCCACGAAGAGCGACGACGTCCGATCGGGTCTTGGTGATGGCGCCACCGTGGGATCGTCGCCGGAGCTGGTGAGCGCGATGACCGCGCCCCCGACCAGCGCCGCGAGGATCGACAGGACCGCGAGCGCACGCTTCCTCACGGCCCTATGGTCGCGCGGGCGGGATGGGAGAGCAACCGCCGTTCTCATCTCCGGCCCCGTCGATGCCGATGAGGTCGAGATGGACTCCCTCGCACCGGTGCAGCTCCCCGACGACATCCAGCGGCGACTGAACGTCTACAAGGCGGCGGGCGCGCTCCTGCTGATCGCGGTCTGGGGCTGGTTCGCTCTCGTCAAGGGCGATCAGACGCCGTTCTTCGTGTACCTCAACATCGCCGTGCACGAGGTCGGTCACGTCCTCTTCCGGCCGTTCGGGGAGCTCACGATGCTGATCATGGGATCTGGCTTCGAGGTCCTGTTCCCCTTCGCGGTGGGCGCGTTCTTCCTGCTCTTCAAGCGCGACCTCCTGTCCACGGCCGTCGCCTGGGGGTGGGCGGCGAGCGCCCTGGCCAGCGCGGCCACCTACATCGGGGACGCGGACGACGGTCGGCTGGCGCTCCTGGGAGCCACCGGGCCCGATGCCGCCGGGGACTGGGAACGGATCCTGGGTGTCGAGTTCTTCGACAAGGTCTTCCTGGCCGACAGGATCGCGGGGACGGTCCGGACCGTGGGCTTCGTGCTCTGGGGTGTGGCGCTCAGTCTGGCCGTCTGGGCGATCGTCCGGAACCGGCAGCTCGTGCGGGCGGCCGAAGCGAGCTCGAAGGCCCGGGTGACCGCGGAGCCTCGTGCACCGCTCGTCCCCATCCACGACGAGGAGATGTGGCGCTGACCCATGCGAACAGGCCCTCCCTCGACTGGAGTACGATGCTCCGGCCCGAACCCGAGGGAGCGTCGAATGGCTGGAAGCACCGTCGTCATCGAATGGCTGAGGCAGGTGCCCTTGTTCTCCGCCTGCTCGAACCGTGAGCTCCGCGCGATCGCGGGCGTGGTGAAGGAGGTCGATCACCCGAGGGGAACGGTGATCGCCACCGAAGGGGATCCCGGCATCGGCCTGTTCGTGATCGTCGACGGTGAGGCCGAGGTCACGATCGGTGGCAAGCGGATGGCGATCCTCCGACGCGGCGACTTCTTCGGTGAGATCGCGTTGCTCGACGGAGGGCCTCGTTCGGCCACCGTGGCGGCGCGGACGGACATCCGGCTCCTCGGGCTGACCGAGTGGGTCTTCCGAGGGCTCCTCCAGGAGCACCCGTCGATCGCCGTGAAGACCCTCGAGTCGATGGCCGGCCGACTCCGCGACGCGACGCAAGCCGCGACCGCATAACCCTTCCCGGCCGATGCCGGTCCTGACCCGCCCGGACGGCGTCCGCCTGTACCACGAGCTCCATGGGCCGGAGCTCGCCCCGCCGCTGATCCTGCTGGAAGGCATGGGCGGCGACATCCCCGGATGGCGCCGGAACGTCCCCGTCCTCGCGCGCGAGCTCCGCGTCATCGCCTACGACTTCCGCGGCAACGGGAACAGCGACGAGCCCTCCGGTCCGGTGACGATGGCGACGTTCGTCGACGACACCCTCGCCCTCCTGGATGCCCTCGCAGTGGACCGGGTCCACGTCTACGGCCAGTCCTTCGGCGGCATGGTGGCCCAGGAGCTGGCGCTCACCCACGCCGAGCGTGTGCGCACCCTGATCCTCGGGTGCACACACGCGGGGCCACGACACGTGCTGCGGGGGAAGCGCGTCCACGTGCCCAAGGGAGAGCCCTGGCGCTCGATGTATGCCCCCGGCTTCCCCGACCTCCATCCCGAGCACGTGGCCGAGGATCTCCGGGTGGGTGCCGCCCAGCCGAAGCACCCCGAAGGCGGACGGAGACAATGGGAGGCGATGCAGGGGTTCGACAGCTACGAACGTCTCCCGAACCTCCGGGTCCCGACGCTGGTCGTGCACGGCTCCGAGGATCAGGCGATCGCACCGGAGAACGCGGAGCTCCTGGCGGAGCGGATCCCAGGGGCCGAGCTGGTGCTGCTCGAGGGCGCCGGCCATCTCTACCACTCCGAGCAAGCCGGAACGGCGGACGCGGTGGTGCTCGACTTCGTCCGGAGGCACGGCGATGCCTGACGCGCCCGAGGAGGTCATCCGGCTGGCGGAAGAGCGGGCCGCCGCGCGAGGCTCCCGGGACTTCGCGGCGGCCGATGCGCTCCGCGACCGGATCGCCCGGTCCGGCTGGACCGTGGTCGACGACCTCGGCGGCTACCGACTGGAACCGATCTCGGGCGGCAAGACCGAGCCTCCGGCGCGACGTCGCGCCGCCGAGGTCCCGTCGATCCTGCAGCAGGCGCCCGACATGGATGCGACCGTCCACTGGGTCTGTGAGGGCTGGCACGATGACATCGAGCGGGCGATCGCCGCCTTCCGCGCGCACGAGGGCGGCCGGTCGGTGCAGTACGTGGTGGCGGACGTGACCGACCGAGATCCGACGACCTGGGGTGAGGGCGTCGACGTCCTGTGGTTGGAGGAGGGGACCGGCTGGGCGGCCGCGCGGAACGCGGGCATCCGGCGCACCCGCGGCCGCACCGTGCTGATGGCCGACGGATCGGTCGAGCCCACCGGCGACGTGTTCGGTCCGCTCGAACGGGCGCTCGAGGATCCGGGGGTCGGCGTGTGCGGTCCCTTCGGGATCGTGACCCGCGACCTGCGGCAGTTCGACGAGGCGCGCACAGGGGACGTCGACGCGATCGAGGGCTACCTGATGGCGCTCCGACGAGAGACGCTCGTGGAGGTGGGGTTCTTCGACGAGAAGTTCCGCTGGTACCGCACGGCCGACATCGAGTTCTCGTTCCGGGTGAAGGACCTCGATCGCCGGGCCACGATCGTGGACGTCCCCGTCACGAAGCACGACCACCGGATGTGGTTCGAGACGAGGCCGGAGGATCGCGCTCGATGGTCCAAGAGGAACTTCTACCGATTCCTCGACCGGTTCCGCGAGCGGTGGGATCTGCTGGTGGATCCGCTCCCCGAGGGCGAGCGGCCGCATCAGCAGCACGAACATCACGACCGCGACGAGGGCGGCGGCTAGTCGGTTGCGGGCATCGGCGGTGCAGGTGGCATCGAGACCGCGCGTGCCACCGGTGTCGGCTCGGCCGGGGCGCGCTCTTCGGACGCCGCCGGCTGGGGGATCGTCGGCCTGATCGTGGCGGGATCCGGGATCGGCTTCGTCCCCTCGACGTAGGCCTTCAGCTCGTCCCCGTCGATCACCTCGGTGGCGATCAGCAGGGCCGACAGCTGGTTCAGCAGGCCCCGGTTCTCGTTGAGGATCTTCGCCGCGCGGGTGCGGGCCTCCTCGAGGAGTCGCCGGACCTCCTTGTCGATCAGCTCCGACGTGTGGGCGCTCACCTTGGGGACCGAGCCGGGCATCCAGCCGTTGGGATCGGGACGGCCCAGGGAGAGGGGCCCCACCGCGTCGCTCATCCCGAACTGGGAGACCATCGCGCGCGCGAGGTCCGTGGCCTTCTCGAGGTCGTTCTGGGCGCCGGTGGAGATCACGCCATCGAAGTAGATCTCCTCCGCGGCCTGACCGCCCATCGCGAACGCCATCTGGTCCTTGAGCTGCGGCTCGGTCACGACGTACCGATCCTCGAGCGGCCTCGTCATCGTGATCCCGAGCGCCGCCGCGCCGCGCGGGATGATCGTGACGCGGTGCAGGGGATCGATCTCCTTGCAGTTCAGCGCGACGAGCGCGTGGCCCATCTCGTGGACCGCCACCCGCTCCTTCTGCGAGTCCGAGACCACGCGTGACTTCCGCTCGAGACCCGCGGTCGCCCGATCGATCGCCTCCTCGAGCTCCTCCATCGAGACCGCGTTCTTCTCGCGGCGGGCGGCGAGCAGCGCCGCCTCGTTCACGACGTTCTCGAGGTCGGCACCGGTGAACCCGGGTGTGCGCGCGGCGATCGTGTTCAGGTCGACGGAGGGATCCAGCGCTACGCCGCGGGCGTGCACGCGGAGGATCTCCTCGCGCCCGTTCAGGTCGGGGAGGTCCACGACCACCTGGCGATCGAACCGGCCGGGCCGGATCAGCGCCGGGTCCAGGACGTCCGGCCGGTTGGTGGCCGCCATGATGATCACACCCTTGGAGGCGTCGAACCCGTCCATCTCCACCAGCAGCTGGTTGAGGGTCTGCTCGCGCTCGTCGTGGCCGCCGAAGCTGCCGCTCATCGGCCCCGCGCGGCCCTTCCCGATCGTGTCGATCTCGTCGAGGAACACCAGGGCCGGCGCCTTCTCCTTCGCTTGCTGGAAGAGCTCGCGGACCCGGGCGGCGCCGAGCCCGACGAACATCTCGACGAACTCCGATCCCGACATGAAGAAGAAGGGCACGTTCGCCTCGCCGGCGACCGCCCGGGCGAGCAGCGTCTTGCCGCATCCGGGCGGACCGAGCAACAGGACGCCCTTGGGGATGCGGCCGCCGAGTCGCTGGTACTTCTTCGGGTTCTTCAGGAAGTCGACGATCTCGCGGAGCTCTTCCTTCGCCTCGTCGACGCCCGCCACGTCCGTGAAGGACGTCTTCATCTCCTTGCGGTCGTAGATCTTCACCTTGTTGCGCCCGAGGTTGAGAGCGGAGCTCGCCCCTCCGCCGATCCGCCGGAAGAGGAAGTAATAGAGCCCGCCGAACAGCGCGATGAACAGGACCATCTGGAGGAGGAACCCCGTGAGCGCGTTCGGCTGCTGACCGTCGACCTCATAGCCCCGCGCGCTGAGGTCGTCGACGAGATCGGTGGGGACGTACCCGGGCGGGATCGTCGCCACGTAGGTCTCGTCGCCATCGGCGGTTCGAACCACACCGCTGATCGTGGTGGTCGTGATCGTGACCGGCTCGCTCTTCACGAGGTCGCCGTTGTCGATCGCCGTCCGGAAGTCCGAGAACGGCACCGGGGTGGATGCCGCCTGCGTGAGGAACGTGTTGAACAGCACCAGGGAGCCGGCCACCACAAGCACGACGACCAGTGCCGATCGGGGCCGTGGCTGCGCTGAGCCCGGAACAGGGCGGCGTCCGAAGGGTTTGCGGTCTTGCTCGGGCATGGCCCAATCTTCCCACCGCCCTGTAGTTGTGACGACCGACGAAGGCGTGCGGCGGCGCAGCAGGGATACTGGTCCTCAGATGGCGAACGCGAGCAGGGTCCCTGCGCCGGCCGACCAGGACCTCCTGGATCGGTTCGACCGAGATGTGCTCCCCCTGCTCCCCGGCCTGTACGGGGCCGCCCTCCGGATGACCAGGAATCCCGCCGACGCAGAGGATCTGCTGCAGGAAACGACGCTCCGCGCCTATCGCGGCTTCGCGTCGTTCCGGGAGGGCACGAACCTCAAGGCGTGGCTGTACCGCATCCTCACGAACTCCTTCATCAACATCTACCGGAAGAAGCAGCGCGAGCCGAAGACCGTCGAGGGTCCGGACGACATCGACGAATGGTTCCTGTTCGACCGATTGGGCGCCAAGAGCGTGGAGCGTTCGGCCGAGGAGGACGTGCTCGAGAAGATCCCCGACGCCGACGTGAAGGCGGCCCTCGAGTCGATCCCCGAGAATTTCCGGATGGCGGTCCTCCTGGCAGATGTGGAAGGCTTCTCCTACAAGGAGATCGCGGAGATCACGGATGTGCCGATCGGAACGGTGATGTCGCGTCTGCATCGGGGAAGGAAAGCCCTGGAGCGCGCGTTGTACGGCGTAGCCAAGGAGCGAGGACTCGTCGATGGGTGAGAAGGGCGACATGGGGTGCGATGAGACGCTCCGCGAGGTCGAGCGCTACGTCGACGGCGAGTGTCTCCGTGAGCTCACGGTCCAGGTAGAGACCCATCTCGCCGGATGCGCCGACTGCACCGACCACGCCGAGTTCAAGAAGCACATGAAGCTCCTGATCGCGACGAAGTGTCGCGGCGAAGTCCTCCCCGAGGGGTTGGCGGAGCGGATCCGCGAGCGGATCCGCAGCGCGAGCCCCTAGCGGGACAACCCGGCGCCCGGCTAGCATCCCTCCGCATGATCGACGTGGCCGACCTCGGGACGATCCTCGGCGTCTGGGCGCATCCCGACGACGACATCTACTTGTCCGCCGGTCTGATGGCGGCAGCCGTCGCCGGCGGCCAACGGGTCGTGGACGTCACGGCAACGCGCGGCGAGGGCGGGTCGATGGACGAGGAGCGCTGGCCACCGGAGTCGATGGGCGACGTCCGCACGACCGAGCTCCTCCGGAGCCTCGACGTGCTCGGTGTGAAGGAGCATCACTTCCTCGAGGGGCCGGTGGACATCGATATGGATGCCGGCTTGGACGCGGCCGGCGCTGAGCAGGTACGGCGGATCATGGAGGAGGTCGATCCCGACACCGTCTTCACGTTCGGGCCCGAGGGGATGACGGGGCACGTTGCTCACCAGGACGTCTCGCGCTGGGCCGGTGAGGCGTTCGACGCCGTCGCGAAGTCCGGCGCCCGCCTGTTCCACGCGGTTTTCCCGACGAGTCTGGCCGAGGAGTGGCTCGACAAGCTCGCGCCGTTCGACATCTTCCGGCCCGGAACACCGAACGTCGTTGCTGACGAGGAGATCGATCTCGACTACGACGTCGAGGGCCAGTTCCTCGACCAGAAGGTCGCATCGATCAAGGAGCACGCCAGCCAGATCGAGGCGCTGTACGAGGTCTTCGGCGACGAGGGATTCCGCCGGTTCATGTCGAAAGAGGCGTTCGTGGTGGCGGCCACGAAGGGATCGTGATGGTCGAGCGGCCCGAGCCCGTCCGCGACCTCGACTGGGACGCGAAGCGTGCCCGTGCCTTCACCGACGGCGTCGCCGACATCTACCAGGAACTGCTGACGCGGCTCCGCGACCTCCCCGTCTCGCGAGACTGGGGAGTCCAGGAGGTCCGTGACGCCGTCGCGATCCCCGTCCCGGACGAGCCGATGCCCGACGACGAGATCCTCGACTACCTGCGGACGATGACGTTCGACTACTCCGGCTACCTCGGTCATCCGCGCTTCTACGCGTACATCTCGGGCGCCGGGACGGTGCCCGGCGCGGCCGCCGACCTGCTCGCCTCGGGGATCAACATGAACACCGGCGGGTGGCGTCTCGCGCCGTCGGGGACCGAGATCGAGATGGGGTTCACCCGCTGGTTCGCTCAGGACGTATTCGGGCTGCCGGCCGGCTCGGGAGGAGCGCTCACCTCGGGCGGCGCGATGGCCAACTTCATCGCGCTGAAGGTGGCACGAGACGCGAAGGCCGGCTGGGACATCCGCAAGGATGGCGTGGCGGGGGTCCGACGCTGAGCTTGTACGTCTCGACCGAGACCCACATCGTGTCGATCCGCGGCGCCGACATGCTCGGCCTGGGCTCGGACAACGTTCGGAAGATCGCGGTCGGCGACGACTACCGGATCCGGGTGGACGAGCTGCGGGAAGCGATCGCGGCGGATCGTGCGGCGGGCATCCACCCGATCGCGGTGGTCGCGAACGCCGGCACGGTCTCCACCGGTGTGGTCGATCCGCTCGAGGAGATCGCCGACCTCTGCCGTGACGAGGACCTGTGGTTCCACGTGGACGCGGCGTACGGAGGCCCGGCGATGCTCGCCGACGACCTCCGCCCCCTGTTCGCGGGGATCGAGCGAGCCGACTCCATCGCGTTCGACCCGCACAAATGGCTCTACACCCCGCAGTCGGGCGGCTGCGTGATCGTCCGCGACATGGAGCTGATGCGGCGCGCCTTCGACGTCGACTACGTGGCGTACGTCGTGAAAGACGAGGAGCACACGGACTGGGGCATCGACCTCGGTCGGCACTCGCCGAACTTCAGCCGTGGCTTCTGGGCGCTCAAGGTGTGGGTTTCGCTCCTCGCTCACGGGCGGAGGGCGTACGGGCGCCGGATCTCCCACGACGCGGCGCTCGCCCGGTATCTCGGCGCCCGGGTGGAAGAGTCGGACGAGTTCGAGCTGATGACCCCCGTCGGGCTCTCGATCACGTGTTTCCGGTTCGTGCCGACAGACCTTGCGTCCTCCGAACCCCGGCACGAGGGACAGGAGCGGGACGCCTATCTCGACGTGTTGAACAACCGGCTGATGACCGAGATCCAGCTCGACGGCCGCGTGTATTGCTCGAACGCCGTGCTCGGCGAGCGCTTCTGCCTCCGGTCCTGCATCGTGAACTTCCGGACCGAGGCCGAGGACATGGACGCGCTGCTGGATGTGGCATCCGAGCTGGGCGCGAAGCTCGACGTCGAGCTCCGTCCCGAGGCGCTGCGATGACCTGGTGGTCGCTGCTCGGCTCAGGGGAGTTCCAACCCTGGTCGGAGCCGGTCGACCGTCGCCTGGTCGAGGAGGCGGACGGTGACGGTCGCGTGCTGATCCTGCCCACCGCGTCCGCTCCCGAGGGCAAGGATGTCTTCGAGCGCTGGGGATCGCTCGGCCTCGCGCACTTCTCGCGCCTCGAGATCGCGGCCGAGGTGCTCGAGCTGAAGACCAAGGAGGACACCGACGACCCACGTCTGATCGAGCGACTCGAGGGCGCGTCCGCCGTGTACTTCTCCGGCGGGAACCCCGCCTACCTCTCGGCGATACTCGCCGAGAGCGATTTCCTCGACGCGCTCCTGAAGCAGCTCGACCGCGGGATGGCCTACGCGGGCTGCAGCGCCGGCGTCGCGTGCCTGAACGAGGTCACGTTCGACAGCGACTCCACCGACGTCGGCGACGTGTTCAGGCCGGGGCTCGGGTTCGTGCCGCGGACGACGTTCGCTCCCCACTGGGACATGGTCGACACGTGGATCCCCGGCGCGACGGAGTTCCTGGTGAGCTCGGCGCCTCAGGGAAACACGTTCATCGGGATGGACGAGGACACGGCGATGATCGGCGACGGGTCTGCGTGGGAAGTGCTCGGGAAGAGCGGGATCCACGTGCGGGTCGCCGACACGTGGACGACCTATCGGGACGGTGACCGGTTCGATCTCGCGCTGATCTGAGGGGTGGCTGCTATGGACGAGATGTACCACGACGGGAATCGCGAGCTGCAGGATCGGTTCGACACGCGCAGGCTCGCCGACCGCATCGAAGACGTGTTGGTCCACGAGACGTTCACCGAGCGCGATCGTGCGTTCGTCGACTCGAGGGACATGTTCTTCCTCGCCACCGCCGACGAGGAGGGAAAGCCGAACGTGAGCTACAAGGGCGGCGACCCAGGGTTCATCCGGGTCGTCGACGAGCACACGCTCGCGTTCCCCAACTACAACGGCAACGGCATGTACCTGTCGATGGGCAACCTCCTGAAGAACCCGCACGTGGGGATGCTGTTCGTCGACTTCATGGGGCGCGACCGGATGCGCGTGAACGGCGATGCATCGGTCGATTTCGACGACGAGCTCCGGTCCTGGTGGCCGGAGGCGCAGTTCGTGGTCCGCGTCCGTGCGCGGGAGATCTTCCCGAACTGTCCGCGTTACGTGCATCGGTACGAGAAGGTGGCCGCGTCGGTCTTCGTTCCGCGGGAGGACTGCGAGACGCCGGTGCCCTCGTGGAAGCGGGCGGACTGGGCCGTCGACGTCCTGCCCGACGGCGACCCAGCCCTCGATCCGGACGCGACGGTCGTCTGATAGAGACGGTCACCGCTCGGTGACCTCCGAGTAGCATCCGGTCGTGCCCGCGAAGAAGCAGCTCACGCGCGAAGATCCGATCGAGGAGCGCGCGCCCGAGATCATCCGGCGTTTGTCTGAGGCATACCCGGACGCGAAGGTCGCGCTGCGCTTCACGAACCCGCTCGAGTGCCTGGTCGCGACCGTCCTCTCGGCCCAGTCCACCGACGAGACGGTGAATCGCGTCACCGAGACGCTGTTCCAGAAGTACCGGACCGCCGCGGACTACCTGCGCGTCCCCGAGGACGAGCTGAAGGCCGACATCCACGCGACCGGGTTCTTCAACCAGAAGGCGATCTCGATCCGCGAGGCCTGCCGTCGCCTCGTCGAGGAGTACGGCGGCGAGGTGCCGGGCACGATGGAGGACCTGATCACGCTGCGCGGCGTCGCGCGGAAGACGGCGAACATCGTGCTCGGGAACTCGTTCGGCATCGTCGAGGGCATCGCGGTCGACACCCACGTGAACCGGCTCGCCCACCGCCTGGGGTTCAGCGAGCAGAAGAACCCGGACAAGATCGAACAGGACCTGATGCGGTTGGTCCCGCGGGAGCAGTGGTTCGACTTCACGTACGTGCTGATCGACCACGGGCGCGCGCTCTGCACCGCGAAGAACCCCAAGCTGCGCCGACTGCCCGGTCGAGCAGTTGTGCCCGGCCAGCCAGGCGTGAGCGCCGAACGGCCGGTTCGCCCGATGGTGGTGGCGCATCGCGGGGCGTCGGTCGAGCAGCCCGAGAACACGATCGCGGCGTTCGAGGCAGCCATCGAAGCCGGAGCGGACGCGGTCGAGTTCGACGTCCGGATGACAGCCGACGGCCATGCGGTGGTGATGCATGACCCCGACGTGTCGCGAACGACCGACGGTAGCGGCCTCGTGTCGGAGATGACGCTCGAGGAGATCCGGAAGCTCGGTGTGCCGACGTTGGAGGAGGCCTTGCGGTGCGTCTCCGGACGTGCCGCCGCCGACATCGAGATCAAGAACCTGCCAGGCGAGCCCGGCTTCGTGCCGGACCGTGAGCAGGCTGTCGAGGCGACGCTCGACGCGCTCGACGCGACCGGCTTCGCGAGCCCGGTGATCGTCTCGAGCTTCAACCCGGCGTCGATCACGCACAGCCGCGGCCTTCGACCGGACGTTCCGACCGGGCTGCTCACCGAGTACGAGGTTGACGCGGACGAAGCACTCGGGCGCGCCACCGCAGGAGGACACCCCTGGGTCCTGCCGTTCGTCCTGAAGGTGTTGGAGGCAGACGACGGCTTTGCCCTGCGCGTACACGGCAGTGGCGCGCTCCTGGGCGTGTGGATCGCCGATGATCCCGAGACCGCCAGGAGACTGTTCGAGCTCGGCGCCGACGCTGTCGCGACCAACGACCCTCGTGCGATCGTTCATGTGCGAAACGACGTCGCCGGGTAGATGCTCCGCCGCAAGCGTCTTCCTCACGAGCTTGACCCTCGTTGCGTGCGCTCCGAGCGGTGGTCGATGAGATCGAGGCGGCGAAGGGGGCGATGACGGGCACCGTTCCGTCGACGCGGTCGGCGGGGACGCCACTCGCGGAAGGGATCCTCGAGCTGGAGCAGCGGCTCGCTGCGGCGCAGGAGCTGATGCCGGCGTGGCGGCACCCCGACCTCGAGGATGAGTGGCTCGCCTGTGACGCCGGGATCAGTGATTCGTTGGATCGAGCCCGCCGGATCCGGGAGGACCCTCCGGAGCTCGGCGGGTTCGAGGGCTTGATCTGGGCCGTCGACCAGCTCCTCGCACCGCTGGAGGCGTTCGAGGCGGCGGCCGAGCGGTTCCGTACGCTCCGTCGTTGAGATGTCCGTCGTCAGCCTCGTCGGGGTGCACAAGTCGTACGGCACGTGGCCCGTGCTCCAGGGGGTCGACTTCATGGTGCCCGACGGCGCCCGGATCGGGATCATCGGGCCGAACGGCGCCGGCAAGTCGACGATGCTCCGGATCGTCGGAGGCACCGAAGACGTGAACGAGGGCGAGGTCGTCCGCCGGCGCGGGGTCACCGTGAGCTACCTCGAGCAGAACCCCGAGGGCGACGACAGGACCGCGGAGGCGTGGGTGCTCGCCGGGAGGCCGGACATCGCCGCGCTCGACGACGAGCTCCGGACGATCGAGGCGGAGTTGGCGCGGCCTGCGGTCACGGCCGACCTCGCGAAGATGGATCGCGTCCTCGTCAAACAGCAGGCGGTGCTCGATCGCTGGGTGGAAGCCGGTGGACCTGGTCTGGCGGGGGAGGCGCGGAGCTTGCTCGTCCGCCTCGGCTTCGACGATCACGACCTGACGCTTCCGACCACCGCGCTCTCCGGAGGCCAGCGCAAGCTCGCCGCGTTCGCCGCCTGCCTGATCCGCGATCCGGACCTGCTCCTCCTCGACGAGCCCGAGACCCACCTCGACTCCGACAAGCGCGAGATCCTGGGGGACGTGGTCGCAGAGTTCCCCGGCGCCGTCGTCACCGTCTCCCACGATCGCTACCTGCTCGACGACACGGTGAACCAGATCGCCGAGCTCGATCGCGGCGCGGTCACGATGTGGCCGGGCACCTACTCGGCCTATGCCGTGGCGAAGGAGCTCGCGCTCCAGCGTCAGCAGCGGGTCTGGGTGACGCAGCAGAAGGAGATCGCACGGCTCGAGGCCGCGATCGCCCGGTTCGAGCTGTGGGCGTCCTGGGTGCCGAACGAGCGACACATCAGGCAAGCGAGGAACAAGCAGCGCCAGATCGATCAGATGGACAAGGTGGATCGTCCGGTGTTCGAGCGCCGGAAGATGGCGCTCGAGCTCCGTCCCGCCGAGCGCGGTGGACAACGGATCGCTCGTCTCCGGGACGTCTCGATGGCCTTCGACGACGACCCGGTCCTCCTCGACGTCTCGTTCGACGTCTACCGCCGAGAGCGGCTCGGCGTCGTGGGGCCGAACGGCGCGGGGAAGACGGTGCTCGGGCGGATCCTGGCCGGCGAGCTCGAGGCGACGTCCGGGGAGCGGTGGGTCGGTCCCTCGATCCGGATCGGCTACCTGGAGCAGGGCTTCCAGAGCCAGGATCCGACGCTCACGCCCGTCGAATCGGTCCGGAAGACGAAAGCGATGTACGAAGGCGAGGCCGTCGCGCTCCTCGCGAAGTTCCTCTTCCGCTACGACCAGATGCGCACGCCGGTCGGGTCGCTCTCCGGCGGCGAGCGCACGCGGCTCGAGCTCTGCCTGCTGATGCTCTCGGGCGCGAACTGCCTGATCCTCGACGAGCCGACGAACCACCTCGACATCGAGAGCATGGAGGTGCTCGAAGGCGCGGTGGAGTCGTTCGACGGGACCGCGATCCTGATCTCGCACGACCGGTACCTGCTGGACCGGCTCTGCGACCGGATCCTCGAGGTCCGCGACGGCGAGGTGCGCAGCTTCGACGGCGGCTACGACGACTGGGTCGCCGCGAAGGCCGCCGTGTGAGCGTCGGGAGCGACACGCCTCGAGCAGGATCCGCGACGACGTCGTCGTCTGTCGCGCGTGCCCGCGGCTCGTGGAGTGGCGCGAGCAGGTCGCGCGGGAGAAGGTCGCTCGCTTCGCGGACGAGGAGTACTGGGGACGGCCCGTTCCCGGGTTGGGGCGATCCGGCGTGCGGCGATCCTCGATCCTCGGGCTCGCTCCGGCCGCCCACGGCGGGAACCGGACGGGCCGGATCTTCACGGGCGACCGGAGCGGCGACTTCCTGTTCGCGTCGCTGCACCGCACCGGGTTCGCGAACCAGCCGACGTCGGTCGCCGTGCGACGACGGGCTCCGCCTCCGCGGCGTCTACATCGCGCGCGGTGAACCGCTGCGCGCCGCCTGCCAACAAGCCCACGCCGGAGGAGCGTGACCGCTGCCTCCCGTACCTGGAGCGCGAGATCGCGGTTCTCGCGATCTCCGGGTGATCGTCGCGCTCGGGGCGTTCGCGTGGGACGGCGCGCTCCGCGCGGCCTCGCCCGCTCGGGCACGCGGTGAAGCCGCGCCCGCGGTTCGGCCACCTCGCCGAGGCGCGCGTCGGGCCGTTCGACGCTGATCGGCTGCTTCCACCCCAGCCAGCAGAACACGTTCACCGGCAAGCTCACGCCGGCGATGCTCGACGCCGTGTTCGACCGCGCCCGCGAGCTGGGGCTCGGTCTGACCGTCGCCTTCCATGTCCGGTCGTCCCGTGACGCGACCGATGCAGCCACGCAGGCCCGGCATCGATCGAACTCGCAGGATGAAGAGTGGCCAGCGCGCGTCCCGAGGATCGCGGTGAGGTACAGGCCGATGCCCGTACGACGCCGATCGCGGCGCACGCACGAGGATCGAGGCCGCGGTCGTGAGGCCGCGCGTCTCACCCTCTTCGGCACGCCAGATGATGCCGACACCGAGGAAACCGATCCCTGTCGCCGACGCCCGCGACGGCCTGCCCGGCGGTCGTCGGGGAACGATCGTGATCGCCGTGCCGGCGAACCCGGCGGCTCCAGCGGCGACGATCGCGAACGTGCGCTCGCCTGCGCTCTTGCCCCGGGACTCCCGTTCCAGGCCGATCAAGAACCCGAGCACCGCCGCGAGTCCCATCCGGCGCGGCGAGCGTCAACTCGAGCGACGAGCCGACCTTCATCGAGATGTCCCCGATCACGCACCAGACTAGTTCGCGAGACGGTCGGACCCCCGCGTGACCGTTGAACGGCCTGCGCCGCGCCGACTACGGTCGGGGGTGAAGAACGGGACGGCCAAGAGACGGACGGCAGGGGGAGGGAACGATGCGGATCGTTCGACGCGATCGTGGTGCTCGGCGCGGTGACCGTCGCGACGCTCTCGTTGGGGCTCAGCCCCGGCGGCTGCACCGCCGGCATGCACGTGGACGGGAACGCCGGGCCCGGACGAGAAGCACGGAACGCCCGGCAACGACGTGCTCTGCGGCATGGGTGGCGACGACCAGCTCTACGGCGGGCGAGGGGAACGATCGCCTGCTTGGCGGCCCGGGCGACGACTTCCTGACGGGGGAGGCGCGGCAACGACGTCATCTTCGGCGAGCAGGGAAGGGACACCATCATCGGACGCGGCGGGGACGATCGGTTGCACGGCGGGAACGGCATCGACGACGGTGACGGAGGCATCGGGAGCGACCTGGTGCACGGGGGCCCCGGCCCGGACTTCACGCTGTACGGCGGCTCCGCCGGCGACGGATCGTGTGTACGGCGGCGACGGGGACGACGCCTGCGTGACGACGATCGACGGGAGCGGCAACGACGCGGTGTTCGGCGGTCCGGGATCGACGACTACTGGTCCGACCCCGGCGACGATGTGACTGAGCGCCGAGATCTTCGGTCCCTGCTTCGCGGAGTAGCTCGGGAGAACGGGGGCGGCGGGCGTAGTCCGCCGCCCCCCGTATGCTCGATCGCATGGGTCGTCACGGCTTCTTCCGCGTCCCTCCGATCGACGAGGATCGACCGGAAGGTCGATCGCGAGACCGTCCGACGCGTGGTCCGCACGTTCCGTCCGTACAAGGGCAAGGTCGGGCTCGTCGGGCTGATGATCGGGGTGACGTCCGGGCTCGGGGTCATCAACCCGCTGATGATCGTGCGGTCTTCGACGACGCCCTGTTCGGCCCGAACGGGGTCTGTCAGGGGCAGCCGTGCCCCAACCTGCCGCTGCTGTACCTCTACGTCGGCGATCATGATCGCCGTCCCGATCGTGACGAGCATCATCGGGATCGGCCAGACGTACCTCACGAACATCGTCGGTCTGAACGTGATGCAGGACCTCCGGATCCGGCTCTACCAGCACCTCCAGGTGATGCCGCTGCGGTTCTTCACGCACGACGCGGACCGGGCGAGATCCAGTCGACGCCTGGCGAACGACGTCGGAGGCGTGCAGTCCGTGGTCACCGACACCGCGTCGACGGTGCTGTCGAACGTGGTCACGATCATCAGCACGAT
This sequence comes from uncultured Actinomycetota bacterium, assembly GCA_963784055.1. Classification (GTDB taxonomy): domain Bacteria; phylum Actinomycetota; class UBA4738; order UBA4738; family HRBIN12; genus JAJNBA01. The sequence goes on along the minus strand of CAWAPY010000011.1, from coordinate 220,265 downwards.
CATCGCGATGCTCCTGATCTCGATCCCGCTCACGATCCTCTCGCTGCTGCTGATGCCGCTGTTCCTGTGGCTCACGGTGAAGGTCGGCCGAGCCCGGCGGGAGGTCGCGACCAGCACGCAGCGGACCCTGGCGGACATGACCACCGATCACCGAGGAGACGCTCTCAGCGTGAGCGGGATCCTCCTGTCGAAGGCGTTCGGCCGTCAGCGGTTCGAGATCGATCGCTTCCGCAGCGAGAACGAGCGGCTGACGGGCTTCCTGCTCCGCCAGACGATGATCGGACGGTCGTTCTTCGCGCTCGTCGGGACGTTCTTCTCGATCACGCCCGCGCTCGTCTACCTGGTGGCCGGGTGGGTGAACTCGAGACGGCGGCCGGCCGATCATCGCCGCGGGGATGCTCGTCGGCTTCACCACGCTGCAGTCGCGGCTCTTCTTCCCGATCGGCTCGATGCTCCAGGTGTCCACCGAGGTGCAGTCCTCGCTCGCGCTGTTCGATCGGATCTTCGAGTACCTCGACCTGCCGCACGAGATCCAAGACGCGCCGGACGCGGTGACGATCCACGACGTCGACGGGCCGCGTGCGGCTCCGAGACGTGCGCTTCCGGTACGAGGACCCACCCGAGGGCGTCCCCGGTCTCACCGGAGGCGTCGCCGCTCGGCGACGACGACCCGTCCCCGCGAGTGGACGCTCGACGGCGTCGACCTCGACATCAGGCCGGGACAGCTCGCGGCGCTCGTCGGACCGTCGGGCGCCGGCAAGACCACCGTGACCTACCTCGTGCCGCGGTCTCTACGACGTCCAGGAAGGTGCCGTCGAGATCGACGGGCTCGACGTCCGGAAGATCACGCTCGAGTCGCTCGGCGAGGCGATCGGGGTGGTCACGCAGGAGACCTACCTGTTCCACGACACGGTCCGGCGCAACCTCCAGTACGGCAAGCCCGACGCCACCGACGAGGAGCTGATCGAACCGCCGCACGAGCGGCGAACATCCACGACCGGATCGCGGAGCTCCCCGAGGGCTACGACACCGTCGTGGGGGAGCGCGGCTACAAGCTGTCGGGGGGCGAGAAGCAGCGGCTCGCGATCGCCCGGGTGGTGCTGAAGGACCCGCGGATCCTGATCCTCGACGAGGCGACATCGTCGCTCGACACGACCTCCGAACGGTTGGTCCAGTCGGCCCTCGAGCCGCTGATGAAGGGCCGGACGACGATCGCGATCGCGCACCGCCTCTCGACGATCCTGTCCGGCCGACGTGATCTTCGTGCTCGACCGGGGTCGCATCGTGGAGCGCGGGACGCACGACGAGCTGCTCGGAACAGGCGGGCCTGTACGCGCAGCTCTACGAGCAGCAGTTCCGAGGCGGCCTCGTGCAGGCCGAGTTCGAGGATGGCGTGGTCCTCGCCTCCGGCGAGGTCGTGCGCACCGAGAGCTGAGCTGTCGCGCTAGTACCCGCCGCCGTTGCCACCGGGGCAGGACACGAGCAGGACGGTCATCGCCAGCACCGCGATCCAGATCCGCGAAGGCCAGATCGAGGCAGGGAACGTCGCGATCCGTTGCCGCATGCCGGGACCATTCCCTCAGGTCCGGCTCTCCGAAACCTCGAGTTGCTTCCTGTAGCTGAGCAGGACGAACCCGTCGGGATAGACGCGATCATCCAATCGCTCGTAGCCGAGGCGCTCGTACATCGCCTGTGCGGCTTCCATCCGCACGGTCGTGTGCAGCGTCATGAAGGTCTTCCCTGCCTCGCGCGCTCGCGTCTCCGATGCCGCCATGAGTGCCCGCGCCACGCCCCGGGACCTCGCCGTCGGGTCCACACCGAGCATCCGGATATGGGCCTCACCAGGGTCCAGGGGACGGTGTTCCTGGTCCCCGTCGCGAACCCGCCCGTCGAGCTCGAGGGTCAAGGACCCGAGGACGCGTTCGTCCTCGACCGCCACCATGATCGTCGTGTCGCCGGCGCGTGATTCGACGTCGGCGATCCGCAGGAGATAGCGCTCCCAGTCGTCATCGCCGGGACGGACGAACTCGCGATACGCGTCTGCCGTGACGCGCCCGGCTTCCGCGTGCTCCGTGGGCGTGGCTTCTCGGATCTCCATCGCCGGAAGGCTAGCGGAGTGTTCCGCGCGCAGCCGCGCTGCGATGACCGTCAGGTTCGTTGACTTCCCGAGGAGGCAAGGGAGGATGGAAGCAGTGACGGAACCCCAGCTCGGACGCCAGCTGCTCGCCGCGCACCGAACGCTCGCCGCGGAGCTCGTGGTGGAGCTCGAGGAGCGAGGATGGCCCGAGCTCCGAGCCTCCCAGGCCTCGTTGGTGCTGAACGTCGACCGGCGCTCCGGCACCCGATTGACCGAGCTCGCCCGGCGGGCCGGGGTCACGAAGCAAGCGATGATGGTCGTCGTCGACGAGCTCGAGGTGCGAGGGTTCGTCCGCCGGACTCCGGACCCCGACGATGGCCGGGCGAAGGTGGTCCGGCTGACGGCGCGAGGCCGCACGCTCGCCGCCGAATGCCGGCGAGCCGTCGCGGCGGTCGAGGCTCGCACTCGGAGGACGCTCGGCGGACGTCGCTACGAGGGCCTTCGGGAAACGCTCGACCTCCTGCTCGAGTCCGAAGAGGAGACGGCGTGAGCCGCCTCAGCCGCGGACGGTGGGTCGGTCCGCACGGAACCGCTCGAGGGGGATCTCGGCCGCTTCACCGGTGACGAGGTCCGCCAGCACCTCGCCGATGAGCGGCGTGAACTTGAAGCCGTGGCCGCTGCAGGGGGACGCGACCACGATCGGCCCCAGGCGGTCGAGCACGAAATCCTCGTCGCGGGTCCTCGTATAGAGGCACGTCTCGGTGCGGAGGATCTTGCAGCTGACACGAGTCGCCGTCCGACCCAGTCGGCGACCCGGTGCTCGCGGGCCGCGTCGGTCTCGAACGACCTCGTCTCCGGATCGACCACGGGGCCCGACAGATGTGCCCCGGCCTTGATCGTGCCTGGCTCGAAGGGGTCGGGGACGATGTAGGGAGGCTGATCGGGCGTCTCGTCCCAGTCGATCACCGTGGGGAGCTCCGTCGCGTTCGCGTCGAAGTACGTCGACTGCTCGAGGGTCGGACGCAGCGCCAGGGGGATCCCTGCCGGCTCGAGGAGGGAGCTCGTCCACGCGCCGGCGGCCACGATCGCCACCGGGGCCTGGATCGTGCTCTCGGCCGTCACCACCTCGACGCCATCACCCGCGGGCGTGATCGACTCCGCGGCTGTGTCCTCCCGGACGTCGGCGCCGTGCGCCGTCGCCAGCCGCGCGATGGCTCGGACCGCCTCCCGGGAACGCACGACGGCTCCGTCGGGCTGGAACACGAAGGTCGAGCGTGGCGGGAACCGGAGCATCGGCCATCGCTCGGCGACCTCGGCGTCCGACGGACGCTCGAACCGCTCGCCCGCGTGCTCGAGCGCACGTGCCGAGGCGTCGGTCGCCGCACCCCTGTCGAGCCCGCCGACCACACGCATCAACTCCACGCCGGCCTCATCCTCCAGCTCCCGCCACCGCTCCAACGAGCGCCTCGCCATCCGGACGTAGAGAGGATCGTGGTACGTGAGGCGGAAGTTGCGGGTGGTCCCAGCGGTGCTTCCCTTGTCGTGCCCGATCGTGAACCGCTCCAGCAGGACGACGGCGCGGCCTCTCGCGCTGAGCGCGCGCGCGGCGGCCGTGCCCATCGGTCCGCCTCCCACGATCACGACGTCGACGCGCTCCATCGCGGGCGGAGCGTACCGGGTAGTGGAAACGCCCCGTGGGCCGGGCGAGACTCGGCTGGTGACGGAACCGAGTCCCCCCACCGTGGATCCGACGATCGACGTTCCTGAGCCGGACCGTGAGATGTGGCGGCGCCGGTGGCCGCCGATGTCGTACTGGATCCGGCTGCTGCTGACGATCGCCGCCGTCTCCGCCGTGCTGGTGGCGCTGTGGTCGGTGATCAACATCGTGATCCTGGTGCTGATGTCCTTGGTGTTGGCGATCGGCCTGGACCCGGCGGTTCGTTGGATCGAGCGGCGCGGCCGGTCCCGGGGCCGGGCGGTGACGATGATCTTCCTGGGAGCCCTCGCCGTCGTGATCCTGTTCGCCTCGTTGGTGATCCCGCCTCTCGTCACTCAGGTGGGCGAGCTCGCCGATGACATCCCCGGGTACGTCGAGCGACTGTCCCGACGCGACGATGCCCTCGGGCGATATTTCCAGGAGAACGACGTCGCGGACAAGCTGCAGCGGTTCGTGAAAGACCTCCCGAGCAAGATCACGAACTCGTTCGGGACGATCGTCGGGGTCGCGGGGAAGGTCGGAGGCGCGCTCTTCAACATCCTCACGGTGGCGATCCTCACGATCTACTTCATGCTCTCGCTCCCCAGGATGCGCGGCACCGCCGCGGTCTGGTTCGCGCCGGAGACGCGTGAACGCGCCGAAGGGGTGATGGATCAGGCGATCTTGCGGATCGGCGCGTACGTGGCCGGGATCCTGACCACGGCATCGATCGCCGGGACCTCCGCCCTCGTGTTCTTCTCGCTCCTGGCCCTGTTCGAGGTGGGGATCCCGTTCGCGGTGCCGCTCGCCGTGTTCTCCGGGCTCCTCGGGCTGATCCCCGCGGTCGGTGCGTACATCGGCGCCGCACCGGCGGTGATCGTCGGCTTCTTCCAGAGGCCCCTCACCGGCATCCTGATCCTCCTCTACTTCATCGTGTATCAGCAGGTCGAGAACTACGTGATCCAGCCGCGGATCATGAAGAACGCCGTCAACCTGTCGCCGGTCGCGGTGGTCATCTCCACCCTCGTGCTCGGCTCGCTCGCGGGGTTCGCGGGTGCCGTCCTCGCGCTGCCGGCGGCGGCCACGATGAAGGTCATCCTCGTCGAGGTGTTCCTGCGCGACCGGGTCGCCGAAGGCGACCCGGCCGCGCAGGAGAAGCTCGCGGAGCACGATCGGGCCGAGGCGGAGGCGCTGGCGGGCGCGCGAGAGCGAGCCCATGCTCGTCGTCGCCTCGTCGAACGTGTGCGGGACCGCTTCGGGCGAACGCCGCCCGGGTAGCATCATCGCGTGGCCTCTGGAGACGATCTGCGCAGGACCGAGGCGACAGGCAAGACCGGTAAACCCACCGAGGCGCGGAACAAGCCGGAGCGGCCTCGCGATCGACTCGGCAGGCCGCTCCCGTGGGGATCCGACACCGATCTCGAGCTCGAGGACTTCGATGCGTTGAGCCTCGATGAGAATCACGAGCTCGGGCGAGCGCACGCCCGGTCCGGTCGCTGGTTCCCCGCGCACGAGGCCTGGGAGACGGCGTGGAAGCAGGCGCGGGACACCGAGGAAGCGGAGCTGTTCAAGGGGTTGTCCCAGATGGGGGCAGGCTACGTGCATCTCTTGCGGGGCAACGCGCACGGGGCGTCCACGTTGCTCAGGCGAGCGGCGGGACGGATCGAGTCGTACGAGGACGGTACCCGGGGTGTTCCCACGACGGCGCTCGCCGCGCGTCTCCTCGCGGATGCGGACGCGGTCGATCGAGGCGACCTCGCTCCGGGAGAGCACGCGCCGGTCGAGCCCGTGGCCGTGTAGCCTGGAGTGGTGAGCCAGGCCGTGAGTGAGGTCAACTGGACCGGGCGGACGGGTCCCTTCACATTCCGCGTGAACCCGGGCGTGTTCGCGCCGACCCACACCAGCAAGACGATCGCCGAGGCGCTCGAGGTCGGTCCGGGCGACACCGTGATCGATGTCGGCTGCGGCTCCGGGGTGCTGTCCTTCGTCGCCGCCCGCCTCGGAGCTCAGCGCGTCGTGGGCTGCGACATCTCCGAAGAGGCCGTGGAGATGGCGCGATTGAACGCGAGGGCACTCGGGCTCGAGGAACAGTGCGAGTTCCGCGTCGGCAGCTTGCTCGACCCGGTCCGTGACCTCCGGGCCGACGTCCTGATCGGAGACGTCTCTGGGATCCCGGACGAGATCGCGCAGGTCGCCGGCTGGTTCCCCGACGGGAGGGCCGGCGGGCCCACGGGGGCCGAGCTCCCCTCCGCGATGCTCGAGTCGATCGGCGAGACGCTGAAGCATGGGGGGCATCTCTATCTGCCCACGGGCACGATCCAGGACGAGCGGACCATCCTCGCGAAGGCACGAGAGCTCTTCGGCGAGCGGATGCAGGCCGTGATCGAGCGAGACTTCCCGCTCCCGGACGTTGTCGGCAAGTCGCTCGCGGCAGCACGCCTGATGAAGGATGGGCTCCTGAACCTCCACAAGCGCGGGTCCCGCTTCCTGTGGCGTCTCCGCGTCTGGCGCTGCGAGCGGTAACGGGCGAGTCGTCCCGCGCCTAGTCCTCGGGTCGCAGCACCGCCACGGCTCGCACCTCGTACCCCGCATCCCTGAGGAGATCCGCGCCCCCGCGATCGATCGCGAGGACGATCGCCACGATCTCGGCCCCGACTGCCTCGAGGACCTCCGCCGCAGCCCGCACCTGATTGCCGGTCGTCGAAACGTCCTCGATCAGCACGACCCTGGCTCCGGCCTCGACCACGCCCTCCACCTGTGCCCTCGTCCCGTACTCCTTCGCCTGTTTCCGGACCACGGTCACGGGCAAGCCCGTCTCGAGGGAGACGGCCGCGACGAGGAGCATCGCGGCGCCCTCGGGCGCGCCGAGCTGGGTGGCGCCTGCCGGGAGGAGCGCCGCAACAGCCCTCGCGACGTCGCGCAACAACGCGGGGTCCGTGAGGAACCGGAACTTGTCGAAGTACACCGATGACCGTTTCCCGCTCGAGAGCACGAAGTCCCCGTGCAGCTCCGAGGCGGCCACCATCCGCCGCACGAGGTCGTCTCCCGTGGGCGGCGGAGTCGTGGTCACAGGGCGGATAGCATACGGGCGTGGGTCGTCGCGACGGCCAGGGAGATGGCTGGTACGGAACCGTCGGGCGCCCGGCGTTCTTCGCGCTCCCCCCCGAGGCATCGCACCGCGTCGCCACCTCCCTGCTCTCGCTGCCGCTGCCATGGGAGCGGATCGGTGGCGTGGTGGACGATCCCTCCCTCGAGGTCGACCTGTGTGGGATCCGCCTCCGGAACCCGATCGGGCTCGCGGCGGGCTTCGACAAGACCTGTCGGCACCTCGGTCCCCTCGGGAGACTCGGGTTCGGCTTCGTCGTGGGTGGGACGATCACCCGGGCCCCGAGGGAGGGGAACGCCAAGCCGAGGATCGTCCGATCGCCCGAGCACCGAGCGATCGTGAACTCGATGGGCCTCCCGAATCCCGGGGCCGAGGCCGCCTCGACGAACCTCTCGCGCGCCGCCGGCACCGCGCCGCGGCTCGCGAGCGTCGCGGACGAGGACCTGTCGATGGCGATCGAGACCGTCGAGCTCCTCGCCCCCCACGTCGACGGCATCGAGCTGAACGCGAGCAGTCCGAACGCGCCCTGGCGGCACGACCCCGCGCACATGACCCGATTGTTGGAGACGTTCCGCGGGCGCACGGACCGGCCCATCCTGCTGAAGCTGCCACCGTTCACCACCGACGAGGAACGCGCGACCGTGCTGGACCTCGCTCGAGCGGCCGCGGAGGCGGGCGCCCACGGGCTCGTGTGCTCGAACACGCTCCCGATGGAGGAACCGCGACTGGCGACCGGTCGCGGCGGTCTCTCGGGCGGTCCCTTGACCGAGCAGACCCCGAGGACCGTCTCGGATGTGGCCGCCGCGACCGGCCGCGCGGTCCCGATCGTGGCCTGCGGAGGGATCTTCACATCGGAGGACGTACGCCGGTGCCTCGATGCGGGAGCGACGGCGGTGCAGCTCTACACGAGCCTGATCTACCGGGGCCCGGGGATCGTCGGCGCCCTCACCCGTGGCCTGCTGGCCCGCCCTCCCGCCTGACCGACCGGCAGCGGGTAGTGGGTCAGTCAAACTGACCCACTACCCCGGCAGCGCACCCCGTTGCACGGCCCGGTCTTCGCGGTCAAGATTGCCGGGTTCGCCACGCTGCGGGGACGAGAGGGGGAAGCAGCGAGTGGCTGAAGCTGCCCGGAGGGACAACATGCACGCCGAGACGGCCGGCGCACCGACTGCGGTCGCGCTCGACGACGTCGTCAAACGGTTCGGCGATGTGGTCGCGGTCGACGGGGTCAGCCTGGACATCCGCCCGGGAGAGTTCTTCTCGCTGCTCGGGCCCTCGGGATCGGGCAAGACCACCTGCCTGCGGATGATCGCCGGGTTCGAGCACCCCACGTCGGGGCGGATCCTCCTCGACGGCCGGGACGTCTCCGATCTCCCGCCGTTCGAGCGCGACGTGAACACGGTGTTCCAGGACTACGCCCTGTTCCCGCACATGACCGTGGCGCAGAACGTCGGCTACGGGCTGATGGTCCGGAGGCTCCCCGCGGGAGAACGGGCCAGACGCGTTGCCGACGCCCTCGAGATGGTGCGGCTCGAGCACCTCGGTGATCGGAAGCCCGGACAGCTGTCCGGCGGGCAACGGCAGCGAGTAGCTCTGGCCCGCTCGCTCGTGATGCGGCCGAAGGTGCTGCTGCTGGATGAGCCGCTCGGCGCGCTCGACCTCAAGCTCCGTCAGGCGATGCAGATCGAGCTGAAGGAGATCCAGCAGGAGGTGAGCCTGACCTTCCTCTACGTCACGCACGATCAAGAGGAGGCGCTCACGATGAGCGACCGGCTCGCCGTCTTCAACCAGGGGAAGATCGAACAGGTCGGCTCGCCGGCCGAGGTGTACGAACGACCGGCCACGGCGTTCGTCGCGGGGTTCATCGGTGTCTCGAACGTGCTAGAGGGCGACGTGGCCGCTCGCATCACGGGGAGCGCGCACGCGTTCACCATCCGTCCGGAGAAGATCGCCATCGTGCCGTTGGAAGCAGGGGCGGACGAGGGGCACGACACGACCACCGGGCGCGTCCGAGAGGTCGTCTACCTCGGCGCGGTGACCCGGTACATCGTCGAGCTCGACGGAGGAGGGGAGCTGGTGGTGATGCAGCAGAACCTCACCACGAGCTCGATGGAAGCGCTGCAGGTCCGCGGCAAGGCCGTTGGGCTACGGTGGGATCGAAGCAACAACCGGCCCGTAGACACGACCGGAGGGAACGAGGGGTCCTCGGAGGACCCGGAAGAGGGGGCTGTATGAAGAAGGTGAGCCGATGGCTCGTCGTGTGTGCTGCGCTCGCGTTGATCGCGGCCGCATGTGGCGACGAGCCCACGGAACCGAGTGGTGACGACGTCACGACGTTCGACGAGATCGGTGAGGGGGAGGGTCAGCTCAACCTGGTCGCGTGGCACGGGTATACGGAGGACGGGACCACCGAGGGCTACGAGGAGTACGACTGGGTGACCCCGTTCGAGGACGAGACCGGCTGCCAGGTCGAGGTGACCTACGGCGACAGCTCGGACGAGATGGTCCAGTTGATGCGGCAGGGTGGTGGCGCGGAGTTCGACGGTGTGTCCGCCTCCGGTGACGCATCCAACCGGTTGATCGCGGGCGGCGATGTCGGTGCGGTGGATCCGTCGTTGTTCCCCGAGATGGAGAACGTGATCGCGCCACTGAACCCGGACGGCGGTACGAACACCGACCACTACATCGTGGGCGACAACGTGTTCGGCGTGCCGTACATGTACGGGCCGAACTTCCTGATGTACAACACGGAGGAGGTCAGCCCTGCTCCGACGAGCTGGGACGTGACGTTCGAGGCGGACTCCCCGTACGCGGGCAGCGTGACCGCGTACGACTCGCCGATCTTCATCGCGGATGCCGCCATGTACCTGATGGCGACGCAGCCTGACCTGGGGATCTCGGATCCTACGAGCTCACCCAGGAGCAGTTCGACGCCTCGGTGGACCTGCTCAAGCAGCAGGCGGGGATCATCAGCGCGTACTGGGCGCTCTACACCGACGAGATCGACGGTTTCGTCGACGGCTCGATGGTGGTCGGCACGGCCTGGCCCGTGAACCTCACGTACACGAAGGGCCCTGAGGCCGCGAACACGGCCGCGGTCATCCCTTCGGAAGGGGTCACCGGCTGGGCCGACACGTGGATGATCTCGGCGAACGCGCCACATCCGAACTGCATGCTGAAGTGGATGGACTGGACGCTGCAGCCTGACGTCCAGGCGGAGGTCGGGATCTACTACGGGGCGGCCGGCTCCAACGTGGACTCCTGCGCGGAGATCGCGAGCCAGCTGGGTGAGGGAGGAGAGGAGCTCGTGAACACCGTGGAGTACTCGTTCTGCGGTGACGCGGAGTTCCTTGACTCGATCCACCTCTGGAAGACGCCCCAGGTGGCCTGTGGCGACGACCGAGGGGACACCTGCATCGACTATTCCCAGTGGACGCAGGCCTGGACCGAGGTCCGGGGAACCTAGGAGCGCCGTGTCATCGGTGACCGAGGCGGCGGACGGCGGAGCCGTCCGCCGCCTCAGCACCGCGCTGTATCGCCATCGAGGGGGTCGGCTCCTGCTCACGCTGGGGCCGCCCCTCGTGTGGATGGTCGTCGTCTACCTGGGGTCCCTCGGACTCCTGCTGGCCTTCTCGTTCTGGCGTCTCGACGTGTTCACCTCGGAGATCGTCCATGACTGGGGGTTCACGAGCTTCCGGACGCTCTGGGAGGGAGACGTCTATCGCGCCATCGCCCTCCGCACGGTGGGGATCGCCGCGGCCGTCACGGTCACCGACATCGTCCTCGCGTTCCCGCTGGCCTACCACGCCGCGCGGCTTGCCACGCCACGGGTGCGCAACGCCCTCCTGATCGCGGTCGTCTTGCCGCTCTGGGCGAACTACCTGGTGCGGGTGTTCGCCTGGCGGATCATCCTCACCCCCAACGGGTTCTTGAACTGGGTCGCCGGCTCGGTCGGCCTCGGCTCCCTGCAGCTCGGTCGATCGAACTGGGCGGTGTGGCTCACGTCGGTCTACCTCTGGCTCCCATTCACGCTCCTGCCGATCTATTCGGCGCTGGAACGCATCCCCGAATCGTTCCTGGAAGCATCGAGCGACCTCGGCGCGCGCGGGTGGTTCACGTTCCGCCGGGTGGTGTTCCCGCTGATCCTGCCGGGGATGGTCGCGGGCTCGATCTTCTCGTTCTCGCTCACGCTCGGGGACTACATCGTGCCGGAGCTGGTGGGGAACACGCAGTTCATCGGGAACGTGATCTACGACAACGTCGGCGTGGCGGGCAACATCCCGCTCGCCGCGGCCTTCGCGCTCGTCCCGATCGTCGTGATGGCCGTCTACCTCCTGCTCGCGAAGCGCGCGGGCGCCTTCGAGTCCCTTTGACGGCCATGGGATCGACGTGGGCGAGGAACCTGGTCCGGGCGGGGAGCCTGTTCACGCTCGCATTCCTTTACGTCCCGCTCGCGATCGTCGCGATCTACGCGTTCAACGACGCGATCGGGCAGTCGTGGCCGATCAAGGACTACACGGCGAAGTGGTTCGGGATCGCCTTCCGCGACGAGCGGGTGCGCGATGCTCTCGTGACCTCGCTCGAGGTCGCGCTGCTTGCGACGGCGATCGCCCTTGTCCTGGGCAGCGCCGCGGCCTTCGCGGTGCATCGGTTCCGGTTCTTCGGGCGCAACGCCGTGTCGTTCCTCCTCGTGCTTCCGATCGCGCTCCCCGGGATCGTGACCGCGATCGCGCTCCGGTCGGCGATCGAGACCTTCGGTGTCTCGTTCGGAGTCCTCACGATCGTGATCGGCCACGCGACGTTCTGCATCGTCGTCGTCTACAACAACGTGCTGGCTCGTCTGCGTCGGACGCCGACCTCGCTGATCGAGGCCTCGATGGATCTCGGCGCTGACGGATGGCAGACGTTCCGCTACGTGACGTTCCCCGCGATCCGCACCGCGGTGACGGCGGGAGGCCTGCTCGCGTTCGCGCTGTCGTTCGACGAGATCATCGTGACGAACTTCCTGGCTGGGAGCACCGTGACGCTGCCGAAGTTCATCTACAACAGCGTGCGCCAGCCCCACAACCGTCCGGTGGTGAACGTCGTGGCCGTGGTGGTCGTGCTCCTGATGCTGATCCCGGTCTACATCGCGCAGAGGCTCGCGGGCGGACCCGACGTGCAGGCGGCGGGCGCGAAGGCGCAGGCGGACGAGACGCTCTAGAGGTACTGACCCCGCGGAGGACCGCCCTGCTCGGGCTGCTCGGGTTGCTGCGGGTTCTGCGCCATCAGGCCGCGTCGCCGGATCTCCTCGAACTGCTGCCGCGCGGCCATCTGCTGGGCGAACATCGCCGCCTGGATCCCGTGGAACAGGCCCTCGAGCCATCCCACGAGCTGGGCCTGCGCGACCCGCATCTCGGCCTCGCTCGGAACGTCGCCGAGCGGCGGGAGGAGGTCTTCGAGCTCCGCCTTCAGGTCGGCGCTGACGGATCCGCCCAGCTCCTCGACCGAGCGGTGGTAGATGTCCACGAGCCGCTTGCGTCCCGCCTCGTCCATGGACGCGTGACGGGTCTCCTCGAGGAGCTCGCGCACCATCGACGCGATCCGGAGGAGCTTGGCCGGCTCCGTGATCGTCTCGGGCGACGGTCCGTCGCCGGTCGGCTCCGGCATCGCCTCGACGGGGACCGCCTGCACGGGTGGGGGCGGCGGAGCCTGGGGATCGCTCACCGCTCCAACCTAGCAGCCGCTCCCTCGGACACCCCGCCGAGGTTCCGGAGGAACAGGGCTTCCGCGAGCGCGATGCGCTCGATCTCCGAGAGCTCGACGCTCTCGTTCACGGAGTGGATGAGGGAGCGCTCGTCCATCGCGCCCCAGATCAGGACCTCGATCCCCGGGAACGTCTGGGTCAGCATCGGGACGAGCGGGATCGAGCCGCCGGACCCCATCTCGATCGCCTCCCGGCCGTATGCCTGCGCAAGGGCGTCCATCGCCGCTCGGCTGGCCGGCCTCGTCGTATCGACCAGGTGCCCGTGGCCGGCTTCGAAGCCGGACGACCCTTCGAACGTCACCTCCACCCCCCACGGAGCGTGCGAGCGCAGATGGTCCACCAACGCCTGCCGGGCGGCGACCGGGTCGTCTCCCGGGGCGATCCGCAGGCTCACCCGGGCGCGGGCCAGCGGCACGATCTGGTTCGAGGAGCCCGCGATCGCGGGTGCGTCGATCCCCAGGACGGCGACCGCGGGGCCCGTCAGCAATCGATCCGAGAGGGTGCCCGACCCGATCAGCTCGACCTGATCGAGGACCCCGGACTCCTCGCGGAACTCGTCCTCGGGGATCTGCATCCCGGTCCACTCGAAGCGCTGTAACCCTTCGATGGCCACACTGCCGTCGTCGTGGTGGAGCGACGCGATGATGCGCGCGAGCGCCGTGATCGCGTCGGGGATGGGCCCGCCGTAGGAGCCGGAGTGCTGCGCCCGGGGCAGGACCCGGACCTGCACCACGATGTCGGTCACCCCACGGATCGAGGAGTTCAACGTGGGGACGCCGGTGCGGTAGTTCCCGCCGTCGGCGATCACGGCCACGTCCGCGCGGAGCAGGTCGGCGTTGCCCTGAACGAGCTGGGGCAGGTGCTCGGTCGAGCACTCCTCCTCACCCTCCACGACGACCTTGATCGAGACGGGCGGAGGGCCGTCGGCCAGGAGCGCTCGGATCGCGGCCGCGTGGACGACGATGCCGCTCTTGTCATCCGCTGCGCCGCGTCCATACATCCGCCCGTCCTTCACGACCGGTTCGAAGGGCGGGGTGTCCCATCCCTCGAGCGGCCCTTCCGGCTGGACGTCGTGGTGCGCGTACAGCAAGACGGTGGGTGCGCCCTCGGGCCCGGCGATCTCGCCGAACACCGCGGGATGGCCCCCGTCGAGCTCCAGGAGACGGGCATCCGTCACGCCGGCCTCGATCAGGATGTCCCTGGTGGTCTCCGCGGAGGCGCGCACGTCGGCGGGGTCGTATCCCGGATAGCCCATCGAGGGGATCCGCACCAGGCGCTCGAGGTCCGTGACGACGCGGGGCATGTCGGCGGCGATGCGCTCGCGGAGGGCACGGTCGTCCATGGGGGAGCGAGCCTATCGGCTACGGCGAGAGCCGCCGGATCGTCCAGCCGCCGGCGCCGCCGCGCTCGTATCGGAAGCGGTCGTGGAGCCGATGCTGCCGGCCCTGCCAGAACTCGATCGTGATCGGTCGGACCCGATAACCGCCCCAGAACGATGGACGAGGTACGTCATCGCCCGGGTAGCGCACGTCGAACTCGGCGAACCGCTCCATCAGCTCGTCACGGGACGCGAGCTCCGCGCTCTGTCGCGAAGCCCACGCGCCGATCCGCGCCTCGCGTGGCCTGGTCGCGAAGTACGCATCGGACTCCTCCTCGCTCACGACCTCGACGTCGCCGGTGACGGAGATCTGACGGTCCAGCTCCCGCCAGTAGATCGAGAAGGCCCCGCGCGGGTTCTCGGCGAGCTCGGATCCTTTCCGGCTGCCGTGATTCGTGTAGAAGGTGAAGCCGTCCTCGCCGATGTCTCGCAGCAACACGTGCCGGATCGAGGGGCGCCCGTCGGCCGACGCGGTGGCCAGTGCGATCGCGTTCGGCAGTCGGATCCCCAGCGCCCTCCGCGTCCTCGCACCAGCGCCGGAACAGCACGACCGGCTCGGGGGGGAGGCTCTCCAGGTCGAGCGGCTCGTCGACGGCGTTGCCCACAGGCCAACCGTATCGCGACGCTCCGCGGATCCCGGCGTCGAGCCGGCGCGCGCGCGCCTCCGGCGACGGCACTCAGTCCGGGAGCAGTGGTACCGAGAAGCCTTGGTTGCGGCCGAGGAGCACCGCGCGGGTGATGGCCGACGATCCGAATCGATCGCGCACCTCGTCGAGTGTGGTGTCGATGGCGGAGGTGAGCGAAGCATCGAACGGCAATGCGAGCTGGATCGCCGAATCGTCGTCGAGGTTGCTGAGGGTCAAGCCGATGAGCGTGATCCCGCGGTCCCGGATCATCGGCATCGCCGCGGCGAGCAGGACCCGCCCGATCGTGAGGATCGTCTGTGTGCGAGCGGTCGCTTCCCAGAGCGTGTGCGACCTCGTCGCGCGCGTGAAATCGTCGAACCGCAGCCGAAGGACGACCGTGCGGCAGACACGGTGGGCCGCGCGCAGCCGGCGGGCGAGTCTGTCGACCAGTGCCACGAGGTCGGCGTCGAGCGTTTCGGGCGATCGCGGTCCTCGGCCGAGCGCCCGCTGCGCGCCCATCGAGCGGCGACGGCGGCCGACCTGGACCCGCCGCGGATCGCGGTTGTGAGCCAGGGCGTGGAGATGGCGGCCGCCTGCCCGGCCGAGCATCCGGACGAGCGCCGCCTCGCCGAGCTGCGCGACCTGTCCCACGGTGGTGATGGAGCCCTGGTGGAGCTTGCTCGCGGTGACCGGCCCGACGCCCCACAACCGCTCGACCGGAAGCGGGTGCAGGAACTCCAGCTCCCCGTCGGTCGGCACCAGCAACAGACCGTCCGGCTTCGCGACACCGCTCGCCACCTTGGCGAGGAACTTCGTCCTCGCGACACCCACCGTGATCGGCAGGCCGACCTTCTCGAGGACCTCGCGGCGCAATCGGACGGCGATCTCCGTCGGCGTGCCCGAGATCCGCCGGAGCCCACCGACGTCGAGGAACGCCTCGTCGATCGACAGCCCTTCGACGAACGGCGTCGTGTCGTTGAAGACCTCGAACAGCGCCGTGCTCGCTTCGCTGTAGGCATCCATCCGCGGGGAGACGACGACCGCGTGCGGGCACAGCCGCCGAGCCTGCGCTCCGCCCATCGGGGTGGACACGCCGAACGCCTTCGCCTCGTAGCTGGCCGCCAGCACCACGCCCGCCCCCACGATGACGGGACGGCCGCGCAGGCTGGGGTCGTCACGCTGCTCGACCGACGCGTAGAACGAATCGACGTCTGCGTGCAAGATCGTCGGCTCGTTCGACACGAACACATGTTCGCATCTGCCGGTGACGCCCTCGGCCGAAGTTCCGGAGTCGACCTGTCGATCTCGTGGGCCGTCGTTCGTCTAGTTTTCGACCGATCCGGCGAGGACAAGGAGGCGACGATGCAGTACGTCATGCTGATCTACCAGGGCGATGCGCTCGAGCGACAGGCCGCGCTCCCCGAGGAGGAGCAGAAGCAGGTCTCCGCCGACTACCAGGGGATCAACCAGACGCCGGGCGTCACTCCCGGACTGCCGATGGGCCTGGCCCAGAACGCGACCACGGTCCGCGTCGAGGGCGGCACGACCCTGACCACGGACGGGCCGTTCGTCGGCATGAAGGAGGCCGTCGGCGGTTGGTTCATCCTCGAGGCCGACGACCTCGACGCGGCCATCGAGGTGGCCGCCCGGGTCCCGGCGGCGCGCTATGGTGGCGCCGTCGAGATCCGACCCTCTGAGGTGTATTGGTAGCGACGCTCGATCGCATCTTCCGCGAGGAGTGGGGCCGCGTCGTGGCCACCCTGATCGGCTTCCTCGGCGACTTCGAATTCGCCGAGGAAGCCGCGCAGGAGGCGTTCACCATCGCTGCCGACCGGTGGCCACGCGACGGCATCCCCAGCCATCCTCGCGCCTGGCTGATGAGGACGGCTCGGAACCGGGCAATAGACCGCATCCGCCGCGACCGCGTCCTCGCGACCAAGTTCGGCCTGCTCGTCGCGGGCGACCGGGCTGAGGTGCCGATGGACACCACGACGTTTCCCGACGAGCGGCTGGAGCTCATCTTCACGTGCTGTCACCCGGCGCTCGCGACGGAGGCCCAGGTGGCGCTCACCTTGCGGACCCTCGGCGGCCTGACAACCGAGGAGATCGCCCGCGCCTTCCTCGTGCCGGAGCGAACGATGGCGCAACGGCTGGTGCGAGCCAAGCGCAAGATCAAGGCAGCCAGGATCCCGTTCCGGGTGCCGCCGCCTCACCTGCTCCGCGAGCGACTCGACGCCGTCCTCGCCGTCGTCTACCTGATCTTCAACGAGGGCTATGGCGGGCGCGACGAGCTCGCGACGGAGGCGCTGTGGCTGGGACGCGCACTGACCGAGATGCTTCCCGCTGACCCCGAGGTCCGTGGGCTGCTGGCGATGATGCTCTTGCACGACTCCCGTCGTGAGGCCCGGGTCCGCGACGGTGAGCTCGTGCTGCTCGGCGATCAGGATCGGTCCCGCTGGGACATCGAGCAGATCGCCGCGGGACGCGCCGAGCTCGACCGCGCGCTCGCCCTGGGTGGGCGGGGGTCCTACGTCCTGCAGGCCGCCATCGCCTCGTTGCACGCCGAGATCCCGTGCGACTGGGCGCAGATCGCAGCGTTGTATGAGGAGCTCGCCCGCTTGACCGGCTCGCCCGTCGTGGAGCTGAACCGGGCCATCGCCGTCGCCGAGACCGAAGGGCCCGAGGCCGGCCTGCGCATCGTCGATCAGATCGGTCTCGACGACTTCCGCTATCTGCACTCGACCAGGGGCGATCTCCTGCGACGCCTCGGGCGGACCGACGAGGCCCGGAGCGCCTATCGACGTGCGAGGGAGCTCACGGAGGACGGTGCCGAGCGGCGCTTCCTCGAACGCCGGCTGATGGAGCTGGCCTCTCCCCAGGCTCGGAGTGACTCGCCGTTCGTGTGGAACCCGCGTGTCATCCAGCGACCCGCCGGTCAGGTCAGCACTGAGAATCGAAGGTGGGTCGCCGTGGGGGTATCGATCGACCTCGTCTTCGTCAGCTCGATCCCTGCGGGGCTCAGGTCCTGGAACAGGCGGACCCCGTTCCCCAGCACGATCGTGATCCTCCTGTTGGTGGCCGGGTACGTCCGCTTCGCCCCCCGGTTCTCGACCGACGCCGGGTCGGGTTCGGTGACGAAGCCATCCAGCGACATCGAGATATCGGCGGTGACCTTGCTCATCACCCTCCTCGGCGCCCCCGGCAGGATTCGAACCTGCGCCCCCGGCTCCGGAGGCCGGTGCTCTATCCCCTGAGCTACGGGGGCTCGGGCGGTCAGTCTAGCAACGGCCTCCCCGGCGCTTCGCGCCGCACGGATATCCTCGGCCCCGTGGTCGATCCCGTAGCGCCCCGGGTCCTGTTCGCCGACGACGACCCGATCCTGCACCGGCTCCTCGAGGTCAATTTCCGTGTGGTGGGGATCACGATCGAATCGGTGGGCAGGGGCGACGCCGCGCTCGAGCGGGTCGTGGCCTCGCCTCCCGACGCGCTTGTCCTCGACGCGACGATGCCGGGGATGGACGGTCACGAGGTGTACCGGCGTCTCCGCGAGGTGCCCGCGCTCGCGGACCTCCCGGTGATCTTCCTCACGGGCCGCGGCGCCGAGGAGTTCGAGGCGTACAAGGGACCTCACGTGCGGATCATGACCAAACCGTTCGACCCCACCGAGCTCGTCCAGGTGGTCCGCGAGGCGATGGGGGAACGGGGATGATCGAGGAGCAGCTCACCGCGTTGCTCGCTGACGCGATGGCCGCTGCTGCTCCGAGCCTGGGGGTCGAGCCTCCGCTCCCCACGCCGGAGCTGCAGCGACCTCGCCAGAAGGGGTTCGGCGACTTCACCACGAACGTCGCGATGGTCCTCGCATCGCGGGCGGGTACGAACCCTCGGGAGACGGCGACCACGATCGTGGAGGCGCTTTCCTCCGCGACGTTCCTCGCGAAGGCGGAGGTGGCGGGGCCCGGCTTCATCAACCTGTGGACCACCGACGACTGGCTCCACGACGTCGTGCGCCGGATCGTCGAGGAAGGCGGACGCTACGGCGCCGCCGCCCCGACCGGCCAGCGCATCCAGGTGGAGTTCGTGTCCGCGAACCCGACCGGCCCGCTCACGATCGGTCACGCGCGGAACGCCGCGATCGGCGACGCGCTCGCGCGGCTCCTCACGTTCGCCGGGCACGAGGTGGAGCGCGAGTACTACTTCAACGACGCGGGCGGACAGATGGACCGGTTCGGCGCCTCGGTCGAGGCGCGGTACCTCGAGGCCCTCGGCCGTGAGGCGGAGCTCCCCGAGGACGGCTATCACGGGGCATACGTCGGGGACCTCGCGCGCGAGATCCTCGCAGCGGAGGGCCCCGGTCTCGCGGACCTGCCGGCGGAGGAGCGGTTCGTCCGGCTCCGCGAGGAGGGTGCCCGCCTCGCGATGGAGCAGATCCGGGCAACGCTCGCCCGGTTCGGCGTGACGTTCGACACCTACTTCCTCGAGGCATCGCTGGTCGAGCGCGGTGAGATCGCGCAAGCGATCGAGCGGCTGCGGGAGGCCGGCTTCGTCTACGACGCCGAAGGCGCGACGTGGTTCCGCTCGACCGCGTTCGGCGACGACAAGGACCGGGTCGCGATCCGGTCGGACGGGACGCACACGTACTTCGGCGCCGACATCGCCTACGTGCTCGACAAGTTCTCGCGCGGTTTCGACCATCTGCTCTACGTCTGGGGAGCCGATCACCACGGCGACGTCGCGCGCGTGAAAGGGGTGGCCACGGCGCTCGGCTTCGATGCCGACCGCGTGGAGATCGTGATGTATCAGTTCGTGTCGTTCCTCCGCGGTGGTCAGCCAGTGAAGATGAGCAAGCGCGCCGGGACCTTCGTCTCGCTCGACGAGCTGATCGACGAGGTGGGGGCCGACGCCGCCCGCTTCCACCTGCTCCTGTTCTCCAACGATCGGCCCATGAACTTCGACATCGCCGAGGTCGCGAGGCAGACGCTCGAGAACCCGGTCTACTACGTCCAGTACGGACACGCCCGGATCGCATCGATCCTCCGGAAGGCGTCGGACGACGGGATCGAGCTCCGCCCGACCGACGACGCCGACCTCACGCTGCTCGCCACCGAGCCGGAGCAGGACCTGATGCGCGCCCTCGCGGACGTTCCCGGCATCATCGCGACCGCGGCGGAGCAACGGGCGCCGCACCGTCTGACGCACGCCGCGCAGGATCTCGCGGCGACGTTCCATCGCTTCTACACCGAGTGCCGCGTGGTGTCCGACGACGACTCGCTCACGCAGGCTCGCCTCTTGCTCTCGTCGGCGACGAAGCAGGTGCTCGGCACCCTCCTCGATCTCGTCGGCGTCTCGGCTCCCGAACGCATGGACCGTCTCGACGAAGCCGAGGAATCCGATCGCGGTGCCGCCGATGACGGCTGAGGGTGTCGACCCGGACGCTCTCGAGATCCGGCGGGCGAGGCCGGCCGACGCCCGCGCGTTCCTCGCGTTCTGGAAGGCCATCGTGGCCGAGGAGCGGTTCGTCCGGACGGAGGAGGTCCGGACCTCCGTTCGCGCCTACCGCCGACGGTTCCGCGGAGGGTCCGACCTCGAGACCGACATCGTCGCGGTCGACGGCGATCGCCTGGTCGGCCACGTGACCGTCCAGCGCGAGCGGCATCCGGTGACGCACCACGTCGCGTCGCTCTCGATCGCCGTCGCGGCCGACGCCCGCGGGCGGGGGATCGGCCGGCGGCTGATGGACGAGGCGATCGCGTGGGCTACGCGCGCCGGCGTCGAGAAGCTCGTGCTGTCGGTGTACCCGCACAACGACGCGGCGATCGCTCTGTACCGGAGCGTCGGCTTCGTCGAGGAGGGAAGGCTCGCGAGGCACTCGCGCAAGTCCTACGGTTACGAGGACGAGATACTCATGGCGGCCTGGATCGGGGGCGACGGGTGAGCGCGCGGGAAGCGAACACGGGAGACGGGCGGACCGTTCGCATCGGGCTGCTCGGCAGCGGGACCGTGGGCGGCGCCGTGATCCGGCTGCTCCACGAGCACGGCGACGACGTCGCGCGCCGAGCCGGCGTGCACCTCGAGGTCGCCCGGGTGGCGGTTCGCGATCCCGGCCGTGACCGAGGCCTGCCGCTCCCGGCGGACAGGTTCACCGACGACGCCGGCGCGGTGGTCGACGACCCGACGATCGACATCGTCTGCGAGCTGATGGGTGGCGTCGAGCCCGCCCGCGATCTGCTGGTGCGCGCGCTCGCGAGCGGGAAGTCCGTCGTCACGGCGAACAAGGAGCTCCTGGCGTCGCACGGCGAGGAGTTGTTCATCGCCGCCGAGGAGTCCGGCGGCGATCTCTACTTCGAGGCGGCGGTAGCGGGCGGCATCCCCCTGATCCGGCCGCTGCGGGAGTCCCTGGCGGGGGAGCGGGTCGATCGGATCCTCGGCATCGTGAACGGGACGACGAACTTCATCCTCACCCAGATGTCCGAGCACGGATGGACGGCGGACGAGGCGGTCGCCGAGGCGCAGCGGCTCGGGTTCGCAGAGGCGGATCCGACCGCGGACGTGGAGGGATACGACGCGGCGGCGAAGTGCGCGATCCTCGCCTCGGTCGCGTTCGGCGCGAGGGTCGTTGCCGACGACGTCTACCGCGAGGGCATCTCGGCGGTCACGCCGCAGGACTTCCAGGACGCGGCACGGCTCGGCTACGTGATCAAGCTGCTCGCGATCGCGGAGCTCGACGACGAGGCGATCGCGGTCCGGGTGCATCCGGCCATGATCCCCGAGGTGCACCCGCTCGCGTCCGTCCGGGGCGCGTCGAACGCGGTCTTCGTCGAGGGACCCAAGATCGGGCAGCTGATGTTCTACGGAGCGGGCGCGGGCGGCGATCCCACGGCGACCGCCGTGGTCGGCGATCTCGTGAGCGTCGCGCGGAACCTGCTCCAGGGCGCGCGCGGACCAGGGTCCGGCTCCACGAACGCGCGACGCGTCCGCCCGATGGACGACACCCACGATCAGTACTACCTGAAGCTCCGCGTGGACGATCGCCCCGGCGTCCTGGCGGAGATCGCCGATCGGTTCGGTCGCAACGGCATCTCGCTGGAGCGCGTCTGGCAGGAAGGCACGGGCGAGGAAGCGACCCTGTCGTTCATCACCCACCGAGCCCAGGAGGGCGCGTTCCAGAAGACGATGCGCGAGCTGCGCGAGCTGGATGCGGTCCACGCCGTGGCGAGCGTGCTCCGGGTGGAGGGCGAGGAGTGACCGCCGCCGGGGCGCCCCAGTGGCGCGGCATCGTCGAGGAGTACCGCGAGTGGTTGCCGGTCACGGCGGACACGCCGGTGGTCACGCTCCGTGAGGGGGGGACGCCCCTGGTCCGGTCCGAGACGCTGTCGGCCGAGACCGGCTGCGACGTCTGGCTGAAGTACGACGGCGCCAACCCGACCGGATCCTTCAAGGATCGGGGGATGACGCTCGCGATCTCGAAGGCGATCGAGGAGGGCGCGAAGGCGGTCGTCTGCGCGTCGACCGGCAACACCAGCGCGAGCGCGGCGGCCTACGCGGCGAAGGCCGGTCTGACCTGTGCGGTCCTCGTGCCGAAGGGGAAGATCGCGCTCGGCAAGATGGCGCAGACGCTCGTCCATGGCGCCCGCGTGCTCGAGGTCGACGGCAACTTCGACGCCGCGCTCGAGCTCGCCAAGGACCTCGCCGACCGATACCCGGTCACGCTGGTGAACAGCGTGAACCGGTTCCGTCTGGAAGGACAGAAGACCGCGGCCTTCGAGATCTGCGACGCGCTCGAGCGGGCGCCCGACCTCCACCTCGTCCCCGTGGGCAACGCCGGGAACATCTCGAGCCACTGGCTCGGCTACTCGGAGTACCTCGAGGCCGGGATGATCCACGAGCCACCTCGGCTGTTCGGCTTCCAGGCGAAGGGTGCGGCGCCGATCGTGCTCGGCGAGCCGGTGAAGGACCCGCAGACGATCGCCACCGCGATCCGGATCGGGAACCCGGCGTCGTGGGAGAAGGCTGTCTCCGCGGCCAAGGAGTCCGAGGGCGCCATCCTCGCCGTGACGGACCGGGAGATCCTCGCGGCGTATCGCCGGGTGGCTCGGGAGGGGCTCTTCGCGGAACCCGCGTCCGCCGCGAGCGTCGCCGGGCTCCTGCACCTCCACGCCGAGGGCCAGCTCGCGGCCGACGCCACCGTGGTGTGCGTCCTCACGGGCCATGGGTTGAAGGACCCGGAGTGGGCGATCGCGGGGGCGGCGCAGCCGCAGACCGTTCCGGTCGACCCCGCGGCGGTGGCTGCCGAGCTGGGGCTGTAGTGCGGATCACCGTTCGGGTGCCGGCCACGTCGGCGAACCTCGGTCCTGGGTTCGACTGCTTCGGGCTCGCGCTCGATCTCTGCAACGAGGTGACCGTCGACACCGAGGCCGAGACCGGCGTCTCGTGGGAAGGGGAGGGGGCCGACGAGCTCCCGACCGACGGCACCGACATGGTCAGCCGCGCGATCGCCGACGCGGCACTGCGCGCTGGGTTCTCACTGCCCGAGCTCGCGCTGCACGGGATCAACCGGATCCCGCTCGAGCGTGGTCTCGGGTCATCCGCCGCTGCAGCGGTCGCCGGCGCCGCGATCGGTTCCGTGCTCGCCGGCGTTCCGCCAGCCGAGACGGCAGAGGCTTGCTTCGATGTCGCTGCGGTCCTCGAGGGACACGCGGACAACGCGGCGGCAGCCGCCTACGGGGGGTTCACCATCGTCGCGGGCGGGATAGCTCGTCGGCTCGATCCGCATCCCTCCCTCGCGCCGGTCGTCCTCGTACCCGAGGAGCGGTTGGCCACCGCCGCAGCCCGCGAGGCCCTGCCTGCGACGGTGCCCCGCGAGGACGCGGTCTTCAACATCGGCCAGGTAGCGTTCGCCGTGATCGCGTTCACGAAGGATCCGGAGCTGCTCTCGGTAGCGCTTCGGGATCGGCTGCACGAAGACGCGCGCGCGGCGCTGATGCCCGAGACCGCCGCTCTGCTCCGTTCGCTGCGCGGCAACGGATCTCCGGCCTGTCTCTCCGGGGCCGGGCCGTCGATCCTCGCGTTCGAGCGAGACGGTCACGTCGTCGAAGAGCTGCCCGAAGGGTGGCGCGTGATCCGGCCGGGCGTGCGCGCGACTGGTGTGGAGGTCGTCGTCGAGGGCCGAATCACGCGACACAACGGCCGGTGCTGACGGCGGCGCCCCGATCCTCGACCCGTTCGACCAGTGGGATCAACCGTGGGGACGTGAGCGCGTAGCCGAGACCCTCGTGCGTGACGGACGCCCCGAAGACCAGGCCCGCCACCCGGCCGCCCGGCAGTGCGAACGGCCCGCCGCTGTTCCCCGGTCGCACCGTCACCTGGAGCTCGTACAGCCGCCGATGGACCTCGTCCTCCGAGTAGATGTCGCGGCCCTCGGCATCCAACGCCCGCCGAGCCGCAGCGCGGAGCTCCGTGTACCGGCCGTGCGGGTAGCCGAGCACGGCGCCGCCCGTCCCTCGCGGGACCTCGCCCGGTTCGAGCGTGAGCGCCGGCGCGTCCAGGCCGTCGACGCGAAGGATCGCGACGTCCAGGTCGTCGTCGAAGTGCACCGGGACCGCGTCGAACGTCTGACCATCCCACTCGACCCGGGGGCTCCCGCCCGCGACCACGTGCGCGTTCGTGAGCACCAGATCGTCGGCGACGACGAACCCGGTTCCTTGCAGGATCTGATCGCACGCCGGGCCGGAGATCGAGCACGAGCGAGGGGCGAGCGTCCCGAGCCGCGTCGGCCGCCAGCCCCTCGGTCGGTTGGCGGACCGGTTCGGCGGGGAGCGGCGGCAGCCCGGTGAAGATGTCCGGGAACCCGATCACGTCGAGGACGGTGCCGAGCTGCGCCGCGAGTGCGGGCGGGGGCGGGAGGGTCGCATCGACGGCTCGAACGACGGCGGACCGTTGTAGGGCACGCGCGACCGAGGGGAACGGTCCCGCGGCGAGGTTGATCCCCAGGAACCAGATCGCCAGGACGAGGGCGCCCACCGACAGTGCGGATCCGCCGAGCGCGTCCGCCTTCTTGAATCGCGCGCCGATCGCGCGGCGATGCAGCTTCGCGCCGAGGATCGACCCCACCGCGTCCCCCACCGCCCCGAAGCCGAGCACCGTACCGAGCTCGACGCCTGCCTTGGCCAGGTCGGAACGGACGAGATCGGCGACCAGAGGCGCCACCTGGATGCCGACGAGGAACCCGAGCGCGAGCCCGGCGAGCCCCGCCACCTGGAGGAGGGCGCCGCGTCGATAGCCGCCCCAAGCGGACAGTGCGAGCAACAACAGCAGGGCCACGTCCAGGACGGTCATGGACCGACATCGTCCCATGGGTCGACGCGCGGCTCGCGAGCGACGTCATCGGCCGTCCTCGCCCCCTACACTGCCGACGTGGTCACCCTCGCCCACATCTCCGACCCGCACGTGGGTTCGCCCCACTTCGTGCCGAACATGCTCCATCGCGTGATCGAGGAGATCAACGAGCTGGACCCCGCAGCCGTGATCTGCAGCGGCGACCTGACGACCGACGGCTATCGACAGGAGTACCAGGCGTGGCTGTCGTACGCGGAGCGGATCAAGGCGCCGCTCCATACGATCCCGGGCAACCACGACTCCCGCAACGTCGGGTACCTGCATTTCGAGGAGCTGGTCGGAGCGCGCAACTGGTCCGTGGAGGTGGACGGCATCCGGATCGTCGGGGTGGACTCGAGCGAACCGGACCTGAACGAAGGGATGGTGGGACGCAGCCACTACACCTGGATCCGGGAACAGTTCGCCCAGCCTGCCGAGCTCAAGATCTTCGTCCTGCACCACCACCTGATCCCGATCCCCGGCACGGGCCGGGAGCGGAGCACCGTGATGGATGCCGGGGACCTGCTCGAGGTCCTCGTGCGATCGGGGGTGAACGTGGTCCTGGCAGGACACAAGCACGTTCCGTACGTCTGGCGGCTCGAGGACATGTATCTCGCGAGCGCCGGCACGTGTTCCTCCCTCCGGGTGCGAGGACATACGAAGCCCTGCTACAACGTGCTGGAGATCGACCGCGGCGAGGTCACGATCTTCAGGAAGTTCCCGTTCGGCGAGCGGCAGCAGATGGCGAAGGTCGCCATCGCCACGGGAACGCAGATGCAGCGGGAGGACGAACACCTCGTCCAGGAGTCCGCGCAGACCGTGTCTGCTCCGGGCGACTGACCGCCCGATCCGACCCATCCCACCCAGGAGACCCACATGCGAACGCTCGCCCTCGTGGACGGTGAGCATTACCCCCCGGTGACCCGCGCTGCTCTGGTGGTCGCGGCGGAGCGCGGGTACGAGGTCGTGGTTGCGCTCCTCGTGGGCGGTACCGAGAAGCTCCCGGCGGGGGTCGAGCCACCCGATCTCGGGGTCCCGGTTCGGCTCGCGTCCCCGGATCGGATGGTCGCACTTCGAGAGGCGATCGCGGACCTCGCGCCGGAGGTGATCCTGGACCTCTCCGACGAACCCGTGCTCGGCTACCGGGAGCGGATGGAGCTCGCCTCGGTCGCGCTGGCGGCGCGGACCCCCTACGTCGGGGCGGACTTCCGCCTCGACCCCCCCGAGCAAGGCCCGCCCCTCTCGGTCCCGACCCTCGCGGTGATCGGGACGGGAAAGCGCACCGGCAAGACCGCGATCGCCGGGACCGTCGCCCGGCTGGCGGCGAGCCGCGGCCTCGAACCAGTCGTCGTGGCGATGGGTCGCGGCGGGCCGCCGGAGCCGACCCTCGCGCCCGCCGGCTCGATCGACCTGGCTCACCTCGTCCGCCTCGTGGCGGAAGGGGAGCACGCCGCCTCCGACTATCTGGAGGACGCGGTGACCACCGGCGTGACCACCGTGGGGGCGAGGCGCGCCGGCGGCGGGCTGGCCGGCGCGCCGTTCACCTCCAACGTCCGGGAGGCCGCCGAGCTGGCGGCCTCACTCCACCCGGGGATGGTCATCGTGGAGGGGAGCGGGTCGGCGATCCCGCCGATCCCCTGGGATGCGGCGATCCTCGTGGTGCCCGCGACCGCCCCTCCGGAATACCTGGGCGGCTACCTAGGCCCCTACCGCCTCTTGCGGTCCGACCTGGTGGTTGTTACCATGGCTGGCGACCCATCCGGGTCCGAAAACCTTTCCGCGCTCCGTTCCCCTGTTCGGCGCTACCTGAACGATGCGGCGTTCATCGTGACGAACTTCGTTCCGGTGCCGCTGGAAGAGATACGGGGCAAGGAAGCGTTCTTGGCTACGACTGCACCTCCTGCGGTCGTCGAGGAGTCGATCAGACGTCTCGAAGCCGATCACGGGTGCACCGTCGTGGGTTGGAGCGCGCGGCTGGCGGATCGCGCCGGCCTGGTCGAAGACCTTGATGCCGTCCAGGGATACGACGTCCTCCTCACGGAGCTGAAGGCGGCGGCCGTCGACACGGCGGTTGCCAAGGCCCTCGACCGAGGGGCGGAGGTCGTGTTCGTGGACAATCGCGCAGAGGCTGCGGAGGGATCCGTCGACCTCGATACCGCGCTCGGCGGGGTGATCGACCTCGCGCTCGACCGGGGCCGTATCCGCCCCACCTCATGAGAGAACGATGACGAGAGACAAGACACCGCACATCACGATCTCCGATCGCGACGGCCTGCCCTATTCGAAGGGACTGATGGCCTCCCAGGTCATGGTCACGGGGTTGTCGGTCTACCGCTCCTACGAGGTGGCGGAGACGATCGAGCTCCAGCTGCTCGATGCCGGGCGATCCTCGGTCGAGAGCCGTGAGCTGTCCGAGCTTGCCCTCGGGGTGATCCAGGAGCTGGCCGGCGATCGATACGCGACGAACTTCGCCAGGTGGCAGGACGTGGAGCGGCTCGACGTGCCGCTCGTGATCCTGATCGGGGGTGCGACCGGGGTCGGGAAGTCCACGATCGCCACGCACTTGGCGCACCGGCTCGGCATCGTCCGCGTGGTCGCGACCGATGGTTCGATCCGCGAGGTGATGCGCTCGATGCTGTCCGCGGAGCTGATGCCCACGCTGCACGTCTCTTCGTTCCAGACCGACACGGTCGTCCGCGAGCCCACGCGGCGCTCGGATGCGCTCGTCGCCGGGTTCCGCGAGCAGACGGCGGCCGTCGCGGTCGGGATCGAGGCGCTGATCAAGCGGGCGGCCGCCGACGGGACGAGCATCGTGATCGAGGGAGTCCACGTGGTGCCGGGGTTCTTCGACCTGAGCGCGCACGGGGACGGTATCGTGCCCGTCCCGCTGGTGGTCGAGGTCGAGGACGAGAGTCCGCACCTGAACCACTTCGCCGCGCGGGAGACGGGTGTCCGGCCCGCCGAGCGGTACGCGAACAACTTCGGCAACATCAGGAAGCTCCAGCGCTACATCAAGAGTCAGGCGCTCTCGCACGGCGTGCCGATCGTGCCGAACCACAGCTTCGACCAGGCGATCTCGGCCGTGCTCGACCTCGTGATGGATCGCGCGACGGCGAGGATCGCCCAGCACGCGCAGCTCGGACAACAGGGGAGGACGGCGTGAGACTGTTCCTGGACACGGCCGACATCGAGGAGATCCGCGAGATCAATCGTTGGGGCGTGCTGTCCGGAGTCACCACCAACCCGTCGCTGGTCGCGAAGGAAGGCGGCGATCCGGAGGCGGTCTGGAAGGAGATCCTCGCGGAGGTCGAGGGCGATATCTCGCTCGAGACGACCGAGCTGGAGGCGGGCCCCATGTACGAGGAGGGACTGCGGCTCGCCGGTATGGCGCCGAACGCGGTCGTCAAGGTCCCGATGACGCCGGCGGGCCTCGAAACCGGCAAGCGGCTCGGCGGCGACGGGATCCGCACGAACGTGACGCTCGTCTTCTCGCCGGCGCAGGCGATCCTGGCCGCCGAGATCGGCGCGTACTGCGTCTCACCGTTCCTCGGACGGCTCGACGACGTGGGCGCGGACGGGATGAAGCTGCTGCACGACATCTGCGAGATCTTCGCGGTGCAGGGCTACACCTCGAACGTCCTCGCGGCGTCGCTCCGTCACCCGATGCATGTCGTGGATGCCGCGCTCGCGGGCGCGGACATCGCGACGATGCCCTACGACGTCTTCACGAAGCTCGTGAAGCATCCACTGACCGACTCCGGGCTGGAACGGTTCCTCGCCGACTGGCGAACGCTCGCGGGCCAACGGCCCTCGGCGGAGGGACCCGACCGGCCCGACACGAACACAGACCAACAGCCCTAGCGAGTCAAAGCCCTCGCGAGAAAGAAAGGCAGGGCACCGATGGAAACCATGGACCGCAGCACGCTGGAGGGGAAACTCCTCCCCGAGCTGCAGCAGATCGCACAGACGATGGGGATCGAAGGAACCCAACGCCTGCGCAAGGCAGGCCTCATCGACGCGATCGTCGAGGCCTCGTCGAACGGCGAGCGACCCGAGAACGGAGAGGCGAAGTCCTCTCCCTCCCTCGAGACCGCCGTCGCGACGATCGAGCGCGCTCCCACGAGCGCGCACGAGGCCGATGAAGGAGACGACGGAGACGAAGCCCAGCCCACTGACGGCGGGAACGACGATTCGGCCGCGTCGGTCGAAACCGAGTCCCCGCGCCGGGACGATCGGCGTTCCGGCGGAGAGGACCGTCCCAGGGACGACCGGCAGGGCGGACGTGGCGGATCGCGGCCGCAAGGCGGCGACCGCGACGACCGCGGGGACTCCGGGGACCGCAACGACCCGCGGAACCGACGCCGTCGCCCCACCCGGGAAGAGCGTCGGCAGATGCGCGAGGAGCGCCGGGAGCGGGAGGAGCAGGAGCGCATCGAAGCGCTGAAGACCGCCCCCTCCGCCTCCGGGATCCTCGACCTGCTCCCCGACGGCTACGGCTTCATGCGCACGTCGGGGTACCTCCCGGGGCCGGACGACATCTACGTCTCGATGTCGCAGGTGCGCAAGCACACGCTCCGCAAGGGAGACGTCGTGACCGGCAAGGTGCGCCAGCCACGCGACAATGAGAAGTACTGGGCGCTCCTCGAGGTCGAGAAGGTCAACGACATGGACCCCGAGGCCTCGAAGGAGCGGAGGAACTTCGACAAGCTGACGCCGCTGTTCCCCGACGAGCGGTTCCGGCTCGAGTCCGGGCCCACGGCCGTGACGGAGCGGATCATCGACATGATCGCGCCGATCGGTAAGGGACAGCGCGGCATGGTGGTGTCGCCCCCCAAGGCGGGGAAGACCACCGTCCTCAAGCAGATCGCGAACGGGATCATCAACTCGAGCCCGGACACGCACGTGATCGTGCTGCTCGTGGACGAACGGCCGGAGGAGGTCACCGACTGGCAGCGGACGGTCGAAGCCGCCGAGGTCGTGTACTCCACGTTCGACAAGCCCACGGACCAGCACATCCAGGTCACGGAGCTCGTGCTCGAGCGGTCGCGACGCCTCGCCGAATCCGGCAAGGACGTCGCCGTGATCCTCGACTCGATCACCCGCCTGGCTCGGGCGTACAACCTGGCGGCACCGTCCTCGGGCAAGATCCTGTCGGGCGGTATCGATTCGGGCGCCCTCTACCCACCTCGCAGGTTCTTCGGCGCGGCGCGCAACATCGAGGAGGGCGGGTCGCTCACGATCATCGCGAGCGCGCTGGTCGAGACCGGTTCCCGGATGGACGACGGCATCTTCGAGGAGTTCAAGGGCACCGGGAACATGGAGCTCCGTCTGGATCGTTCACTGTCGGAGAAGCGGCTGTTCCCGGCGATCAACGTGGACGCCTCGGGGACCCGCAAGGAAGAGCTGCTCATGCCCGCGGAGGAGCTGGCCCTGGTGATCAAGCTGCGGCGCGTGCTCCACGCCCTCGATGTGGGCGCCGCGCTGGAGCTCCTGGTCGACAAGGTCAGGGCCACCAAATCCAACGAGCAGTTCCTCAAGGAGATCGCGAAGGCACCGTCCGGGGGATAGCCGGCACGACGACCGGGGCCGAGGAACCGGCCGGGGATCGAGAGGTCGTCGCCGTCGGCTACCCTGGAGGTGCGAAGAGGAGACGGACATGAAACAAGGCATCCACCCCGACTATCAGATCGCGAACGTGCATTGCTCGTGCGGCAACACGTTCCAGACCCGCTCAACCGTGAGCGAGATCCGGGCCGAGCTGTGCTCGAACTGCCACCCGTTCTACACGGGCAAGCAGAAGTTCGTGGACGCCGGCGGCCGGGTCGAGCGGTTCCAGCGGCGGTACGCGAAGACACAGGCTGCCCAACAGGCCCAGCAGGGCTAGTCGACCCGTGGCGGAGGCAGAACTCCCCCGACCGGCGTCGCCGCGCACCCACCTCTACGGTGGCCAGGCGGTCGTCGAGGGCGTCATGATGCGTGGCGCCGGGTTCTGGGCTATCGCCGTTCGCAAGCCCGACGCCTCGATCCACATCGAGTCGCACGAGATCGATTCGATCGTGCTCCGCGTGCCGCTCCTCGGGAAACCGTTCCTGCGCGGGATCATCGTGCTCGGCCAGTCGCTGGCGATCGGCATGCGCGCGCTCATGATCTCTGCGAATCAATCGCTGGAGGAGGAGGAGCGCCTCACGCCCCGGCAGGT
The DNA here is from genome assembly GCA_963784055.1 of uncultured Actinomycetota bacterium. Taxonomy (GTDB): domain Bacteria; phylum Actinomycetota; class UBA4738; order UBA4738; family HRBIN12; genus JAJNBA01. The sequence continues at coordinate 189,066 of CAWAPY010000011.1, read as the reverse complement.
GATCCTTTCGGTCGTGCTGGCGCTCGCGCTGTTCATCGGCATCTTCATCATCGGCCCGACGACGTTGTTCGCGTGGTTCGAGAACCGCACCGGGTCCGCGGGCATCCTCACGCTGGTCGGGGAGGGGCTCTTCCGCGTGGCGCTGTTCGTCGCGTACCTCTTCCTCATCGGCAGGACGAAGGACATCCATCGCGTCTTCGAGTACCACGGCGCCGAACACAAGACGATCGCCGCCTTCGAGCACGGCGAGGAGCTCGAGACCGAGGCGATCGACCGCTACCCGAAGGAGCATGTCCGCTGTGGCACGAACTTCCTCATCATCGTGATGATCATCACGATCTTCGTCTTCACGCTGTTCGGCACCCCGGCCCTCCTGTGGCGGATCCTCTCGCGCGTGATCGCGATCCCGATCATCGCCGCGATCTCGTACGAGGCGCTCCGGCTCGGTGCGAAGCACCCTGGGTCCCTCGGGATGCGGATCCTGATGACGCCGGGGATCTGGCTGCAGAAGATCACGACGCAACAACCGGATGCCTCGCAGATCGAGGTGGCCGTCACCTCGTTCCGCGAGCTGCTCCGTCGGGAGGCGGAAGCGACCGCGGTCGAGCGCTAGCCGAGCCTCCCAGCCGAGTTCGGGGAGGTCGTTGCATCCGCGGATCCGTGCGCGAAGATGATGCGGTCCCCATGACCCGGGAGGTTTTCCCCATGCCGACCAGCGACCTGGACATGCCGCTGCTACCGAGCGCCGAACAGATCCGCAGACGCGAGTTCGCGACGGTGCGCCGTGGCTACGATCCGCAGCAGGTGCGCACCTACCTCACGTCGATCGCGAAGCAGGTGGGGACGCTGGAGCAGGAGCTGAGCCAGCTCCGCTTGGAGGTCGGCTCCGCGGCCGCACGTGGCGAACCGTCGACGGCGACCCCTCCGACGACGCCGGCACCCACGTCATCGGAGACCGGTGACCCGTACGACGCTCTGTCGAAGCGCTTCGCCACGCTGATCGAGATGGCGGATCAGGAGGCCGAGCGCATCCTCGAGAACGCGAGGTCGGAATCGGAGCTCGCCCTCGACGAAGCGAGGACCGAGGCCGACCGGATCAGGGTCGACGCCCAGGCCCACGCCGAGGAGGCCCGGCAGGAGGGGACGGAGCTCCTCGAGCGGGCCCGAACGGAATCCAGCCTGATGTTGGCGGGTCTCGCCGAGCGCCGCCAGGGGCTCGTCAGGCAGTTGGAGGAGATGCGCTCGAAGCTGCTCACGGTGGCCGAGGACCTGGTGGCGCCCATCGAGGAGGCCGCCAAGGCCGAGGCAGAGGATGCCGACCTCGTCCCGCCGACCGCCGAGGCCGGTGCGAACGGCGAGAAGGCGGCCGACGCCGACGAGGGCGAGTCGCCGATGGACCCGCGGTACGAGGACCTCTGGGTCCACAAGGATGCCGTCGATCGACATCCCGGATCTCGCGGCGATCGACCTCGAGTTCGACGAGCGCGACGAGTAGCGGACCCGAGGCGCCGCGAGAGCGCCTGGGAGAATCGTCGGCGTCATGGACGTCGAAGACCGCCTGAAGGAGATCGAGGCCCGCTTCGAGCAGGTCCAGGCCGAGATGTCCACGATCGAAGCGGCGACCGATCACGATCGGATGCGCACGCTGGGCCAGCAGTTCGCCGAGCTCGAGCAGATCGTCCGGCCCTATCGTGAGCTCCGGCAGGCGACGGCCGACGTCGCCGAAGCGCGTGAGCTCGCCGCCGCGGAGAGCGACGCCGAGATGGCGGAGGCGTTCGAGGGGGAGGCTCGCGCGGCCGCGGAGCGAGCGGAGGCGCTCCGGTCCCGGCTCGAGACGCTGCTCGTCCCGAAAGACCCCAACGAGGGCAAGGACCTGATCCTCGAGATCCGGGCGGGCGCGGGCGGCCAGGAGGCGGCGCTCTGGGCGGGTGACCTGTTCGAGATGTACCGACACCTCGCGGATCGGCGCCGATGGAAGACGGACGTGCTCGCATCAGCTCCGGCGGAGATGGGTGGCTACAAGGAGATCGTCCTGGGCATCCGCGGACGCGATGCCTACGGGTGGCTGAAGCACGAGTCGGGCGTCCATCGCGTGCAGCGTGTCCCGGTGACCGAGTCGCAGGGCCGGATCCACACGTCCACCGCCACCGTGGCGGTGATGCCCGAAGCCGAGGAGGTGGAGGTCGAGATCCGGCCGGAGGACCTGGACATCGACGTCTACCGGTCGAGCGGTCCCGGCGGCCAGTCCGTGAACACCACCGACTCGGCCGTGCGGATCATGCACAAGCCGACGGGCATCAAGGTCGAGGTCCAGGAGGAGCGGTCCCAGCTCCAGAACCGGGAGAAGGCGATGCGCTATCTGCGCGCGCGTCTGTATCAGAAGGCCCTCGACGAGCAGCAGGCGAAGGAGGCGGCCGCTCGCCGCTCGATGGTGGGAACCGGCGAACGGTCCGAGAAGATCCGGACCTACAACTTCCCCGAGGGGCGGGTCACCGACCATCGGATCAAGCACACCTCGCATCAACTCGCGAACGTGCTGGCGGGCGGCGACGAGCTCGACACTTTCACGGAACGGCTGCAGGCCGCGGAGCGATCCGCTCAGCTCGCCGATCCGGGCGACGCGCGACCGGCTGGGACCGGGTGACGTGCACGCGGCGCAGGTAGTTCGCCGAGCGGCCGGGTACCTCGAGCGCCACGGCGTGGAGAGCCCGGTTCCCACCGCCGAGCGGCTCCTGTCGCACGTCCTGGGGACGGATCGAGCGGGCATCTACGCCCGGGAAGGGCTCACGTCGCAGGAGGCGAAGCTGTTCGGTCGCGCGCTCTGCCGACGGTGCGTCGGGGAGCCGCTCCAGCACGTGACCGGTGAGCAGGGGTTCCGCCGCATCGTCCTGCGCGTCCGACCCGGCGTCTTCGTCCCGAGGCCAGAGACGGAGATCCTCGTCGGAGTCGGTGGTGGGCGAGCTCGCGTCGGTGGCCGAGCCCCTGGTGGTCGACGTCGCCACCGGGACCGGCGCCGTGGCGCTGGCGATCAAGGACGAGCGTGCCCGACGCGACGATGTTCGCCACCGACCTGTCGCCCGAGGCGGTCGAGCTCGCTCGCGAGAACGCGCACTCCCTCGGTCTCGTCGCTGACGGTCCTCGAGGGGGACCTGCTCGAACCGCTTCCCGCCGAGCTCCGCGGCCGGGTGGACGCGGTCGTCTGCAATCCGCCGTACGTGGCCGAGGAAGCCCGCGACACGCTCCCGGCCGACGTGCTGGCCGAGCCGCCGCTCGCGGTGTTCGGCGGGATCGAGATCTACGAGCGACTCTTCGCGCAGGCCGTCGGATGGCTCGCGCCCGGAGGGATCGTGGCCGTGGAGATCGAAGAGACCGCGGCTGAGGTCGTGTCGAAGGCGGCGGCGCACCAGGGGTTCGAGGGGATCACGCGTGCGCCGAGACCTCACCGGCCGGGACCGCGTCGTGGTCGCACGACGGCCGCTCCCGTGACACCCCTCGAGGGACCGTTGGGGGAGGCGGCGGCCGCCGCCCGGCGAGGCGAGCTGATCGTCTTCCCGACCGACACCGTCTACGGGTTGGGGACGCGCCCCGACGATCGCGCCGCCACCGCCCGCGTGTTCGCGGCCAAGCAGCAGGCCGCGTGACCTCGAGCTCCCGGTGCTGGTCGCGACGGTCGAGGTGGCTCGATCGATCGCCGCTTTTCGACGAGCGCGCGGAGCGGCTCGCCGGCGCATGCTGGCCCGGTCCGCTCACGCTCGTCCTCGCGCGAGGCGCGGACGCGGCGGCGTGGGACCTGGGAGGGGATCGCGGCGACGATCGGCGTCCGCGTTCCCGCACCATCCGCTCGCCCTCGCGTTGCTCGCCGAAACGGGTCCGCTCGCCGTCACGAGCGCGAACCGCTCCGGCGGCGATCCCCCGTGCAGACGTGCGACGAGCTCCATCAGCTGTTCGGGGAGGATGTCGCCGTCTACCTCTGCCAGGGCGACCCGCTGGAGGGCGCGGCCTCCACCGTGCTCGATCTCGCCCACGGTCCGGCGTCCATCCTCCGCGAGGGCGACCTCGGACGCGACGCGATCGCCGAGTTCCTGCCGGACGAGGCCGCGTTGTTAGACTCGCGCCCTTCGTCATGAGCGGGATCCTGGTGGTGTGCACGGGGAACATCTGCCGCTCGCCGATGGCCGAGGGGTTCCTGCGCGCGGCGCTCGAGGAGCGGCTCGGCGACGGCGCGCCGGTCGTCACGTCGGCGGGGACCGCCGGCTGGGACGGTTCGGGGGCGATGGAGGAGTCGATCCGCGCGGCACGAGAGCGGGGCATCGACATCGGGACGCACCTCGCCCGCCGCCTGGCTCCCGGAGATGGTCCTCGACGCCGACCTGGTGGTGTGCATGGCGGCCGATCATCGAGAGGCGATCGTGGGTGCCTGGCCCGCGGCCGCGGACAAGACGTTCACGATCAAGGAGCTGGTCCGGCTGCTCGAGGCGTCGTCGCCGACGGGTTCGTCCTCCTCGCGGATCGCCTCGGCCGCGGCGGAGCGCGGAACGGTTCGGCGCGGCCGCGGCCGAGGATGTCCGCGACCCGCTCGGCGATCCGATCGACGGATATCGAGAGATCGCCGAGCGAGCTCCACGACCTGGCCGGCCGCCTGGCGGGCGCCCTCACCGGGGACCGGCCTGATGCGCATCTCCCTCGCCGCCGATCACGCGGGCTTCCCGCTCAAAGAGGACCTGAAGTCGTTCCTCGCCGAGGAAGGGCACGAGGTCCAGGACCACGGGACCGACTCGACCGAACCGGTGGACTACCCGGCCTTCTGCGCGGCCGCAGCTCGGGCCGTGGCCACCGGGGCTGCGGACCGGGCGATCGTGCTCGGAGGATCCGGCCAAGGGGAGCAGATCGCCGCCAACAAGGTGGACGGCATCCGGGCCGCCCTCTGCCACGACCTCTTCCTGGCCCGTCTCGCCTCGCCAGCACAACGATGCGAACGTCCTCGCGATGGGGGCGCGCGTGGTCGCGCCCGCGTACGCTCGGGAGATCGTGCGCCTGTGGCTGGAGACGCCGTTCGACGGCGGCCGCCACGAGGCGCGTGTGGAGCAGATCGCGCAGATCGAACGAGGGGAGCTGTAGCGATGAGGGAGTACCCCGCCGACTGGGAGGCGCTGAAGGCCGCGGATCCGGAGGTGGCCGACGCGATCGCGAACGAGCTGCAGCGGGAGCGGACGAACCTCCGGCTGATCGCCTCCGAGAACTACGCGAGTCCCGCCGTGCTGGCGGCGCTCGGATCGACGATGACGGACAAGTACGCCGAGGGCTATCCGGGTCGTCGCTACTACGGCGGATGCGAGTTCGTCGACGTGACCGAGCAGCTCGCGATCGACCGGGCGAAGGAGCTCTTCGGCGCGGAGCACGCGAACGTCCAGCCGCACGCCGGCGCCCAGGCCAACCTCGCCGTCTTCGGTGCCTTCCTCGAGCCGAACGACCCCGATTCGAAGGTCCTCGGGATGGAGCTCGCGCACGGGGGCCATCTCACGCACGGGTCACCCGGTCAACGTCTCCGGCATGTGGTTCAACTTCATCGGGTACCGCGTCGACGAGGACACCGAGCAGCTCGACATGGACGAGGTGCGGGATCTCGCCAAGGAGCATCGTCCGAAGATCATCCTCGCCGGCTACACGGCCTACCCGCGGGCGATCGACTTCGCCGCGTTCCGGAAGATCGCCGACGAGGTCGGCGCGCTCCTGTGGGTCGACGCCTCCCACTTCATCGGCCTCGTCGCCGGCGGCGCCTATCCCTCGCCGGTGCCCGCACGCCGACGTCGTGACGTTCACCACGCACAAGGCGCTCCGAGGACCGCGCGGCGCCATGATCGTCTGCAAGGAGGAGCACGCGAAGGCGATCGACAAGGCCGTGTTCCCGATGATGCAGGGCGGCCCGCTCGAGCACGTGATCGCCGCGAAGGCGGTCGCGCTCAAGGAGGCGATGCAGCCGGCGTTCCGCGACTACGCGCATCGGGTGGTCCGGGATGCGCGGGCACTCGCCGGCGGCTTGGCCGACGAAGGTCTCCGGGTGATCTCCGGCGGGACCGACTCGCACCTGATCCTCGCGGACGTCCGCCCGGTCGGCACCGACGGCAAGACCGCCGAGGCCGTCTGCGACGAGGTGGGGATCGCGCTGAACAAGAACCAGATCCCCTACGACCCCAACCCGCCCTCGTCACCTTCCGGGATCCGCGTCGGGACGCCGGGCCCGGCCACGCTCGGGATGGACGAGGCCGAGATGGGCGAGGTGGCGTCGATCATCGGCGACGTCCTGAAGCATCCGGACGACGGGTCCGTGAAGGAGAAGTCCGGACAGCGCGTCCGGGATCTGATGGAGCGGTTCCCGCTCTACCCGTGAAGCCGTGAGCGCATCCACCGGTTGCCGGGTGGCAGGGACCCCCGCACACTGAGGCCACCGTGATCGCCTATCTGATCGTGTTCCTCGTCGCGGCGGGGACCACGTTCGCGCTGACGCCGCTGGTACGGCGCCTCGCCATCCGGTTCGGCGCGATCGACGCAGCCGTCGGAGCGCAAGCTCCACACGGTTCCCACGCCGACGATGGGCGGCCTCGCGATGTGGGCCGGCTTCCTCGTGGCGATCGGGCGCCTCCCGGGCTCCTGCCGTTCTTCGAGCCGATGAACGAGACCGCCGTCGAACCGCTCGCGGCGGTGGTCACGTGCACGTTGATGGTCGGCCTCGGCGTGATCGACGACCGGCGGGGCACCTCGGCGCTCGCGAAGCTCACCGCGCAGATCTTCATCGCGGGCATCCTGATCCTGCTCGGGGTCCAGCTCGCGTTCTTCGTCCTCCCCGGCGAAGGGTTGGCCGTGCTCGGGACCGACGAGGCGGTGCCGCTCACGATCCTGTGGGTGCTGGCGGCCGCGAACGCGATCAACCTCGTGGACGGGCTGGACGGGCTCGCGGCCGGCATGGTGGCGATCGCGGCCGCCACGTTCTTCATCTACATGGTCCGCGGGGCCGACCTGTCCGAGTCGGCATCGGTGGCCGCACTCCTGTCCGCGATCACGGTGGGTGTCTGCCTGGGCTTCCTCCCCTGGAACTTCCATCCCGCGAAGATCTTCATGGGCGACACGGGTTCGATGCTCCTCGGGATGCTCGTGGCGGTCGCGACGATCTCGGGCGTCGGCTTGAACCCCTTCCCGCCGGAACGAGGAGACGTCGCGGTGATCGCGTTGCCGCTCCTCGTCCCCCTGCTGGTCCTCGCGATCCCGTTCCTCGACGTGGTCCTCGCGATCGTGCGTCGCACGCGGAAGGGCCTCGGGATCGCGCACGCCGACAAGGAGCACATCTTCCATCGGCTCATGGACATCGGTCACGGGCACCGGCAGACCGTGCTGCTGATGTACCTCTGGTCCGCCCTCGTCTGCGGCTCCGCGCTCGCGATCGGCGTGATCGACGGCCTGCTGGTCGCCGGGGCGATCGTCGCGGGCGCGATCGTGCTCTTCCTCGTGACGGCGCTGCCTCGTTTCCTGGAACGTCGTCGCAACGGGGATGCGAACGGGGAGGGCGAGGATCCGCGGGCTCGCGGATCCCGCCGAGACGTCCCGGCGGCCGCCATGTCCGCATCGAAGCCGCACAGCCGGCCCCGGGTGCAGCGCCCGTCGATCCCAGAGCAACGTGATAGCCAGCGATCGTCGGATCGAAGTGCCGTCCATGTGAAATCATTCACAAGCTCGCCGACCCGGGTTCCGGAAACACGCCTCTGACCAGCGGAAATGCGTCGATTCCACGGTTTGACGGCACGTGAAGGGGCCGTTTAGAGTGTCCGCCCCGATGAGCGGATCCCGCAACAGCGATGCGTGGTCCGGCATGGGGATCGGCTGGGCGATCACCTCCACCCTCGTCGGGGGGATGGCCACGGTCGGAGGGTTGGGATATCTGCTCGACCGGTTCCTCGATACGGGATCCGGGTTCACCGCGCTCGGCATCGTCCTCGGGGCGGCGAGCGCGATCTACATCGTGTATCTGCGGTACGGCAGAGGAGGCGAGTGACGACCACGGTTGAGCCGGAGCGCGAGCTGGTGCGCCGGCTCCTGCCGTTCGCCGTCCCCGCCCTCGCGATCGCGGCCGGCGTCGGCGCCGCGCTCGGCGGAGCGGGAGCCGCGTGGTCGGCGGCGATCGCGATCGGCGTCGTGGCCCTGAACTTCGTCGCCCACGCCGGTTCGATGGCGTGGGCGGCGCGGATCTCGCCGATGCTCGTCATGGCGGTGGGGCTGGGAGGCTACGTGGTGCGGGTCGCCGCCTTCACGGTCGCCCTCCTGCTGCTGAACCGGCTCGCCTGGTTCTCCCCGCTCGCGTTCGTGGCCGCGTTCGCGCCGGCCACGGTCGCGCTCCTCGCGGTGGAGATGCGGCTCCTCGGCGGACGGATGCAGGCCGACCTCTGGTACTTCCCGGAGCGGACCTCGTGATCGCGGCGATCCTCGGTGCCGAGTTCCATCCGCCCTCGACGAAAGACTTCGTCTTCGACTGCTACTTCAGCGTCGATCTCTTCGGCATCGAGATCTGCTTCAACTTCATCATCGCGCTCGTCGTGGCGTCGGTCCTGATCTACGTCCTGCTGTTCCTGTTCGCCTTCCGGAAACCGCGTACCGTGCCCGGCAAGCTGCAGGCGCTGATGGAGATGGGCATCGAGTTCGTCCGCGAGCAGATCGCGATGCCGATGCTCGGGCCGGCGGCGGACCGGTTCCTGCCACTGCTGGTGACGTTCTTCTTCTTCATCTTCTTCATGAACATGTTCGAGGTCGCCCCCTGGGTGAACTTCTCGGCGAGCAGCCGGGTGGCGTTCCCGCTCGTCCTGGCGGTGATCGCCTGGGTCACGTACAACGCCGTGGGCATCGCGAAGCACGGCTTCTTCGGGTACCTGAGGTTCACGTGCATCATCCCGAGCGCGCCCGCGATCCTGCGCTACACGCTGCTCCTGGTCATCGAGTTCGTCTCCAACATCGTGATCCGACCGATCACGCTGACGATCCGTCTCGCGGCCAACTTCGTCGCCGGGCACTTCCTGCTCGCGCTCGCGTTCCTCGGGACCGAGTTCTTCTTCTTGAACGGAGGAGTGAGCTACCTGGGGCTCGTGGTGACCGCCCCCATCTCCGTCGCGCTCGTGGCGTTCGAGGTCTTCGTTGCGATCCTGCAGGCATTCATCTTCGCCATCCTCACCGCCTCGTACATCGGCGGGGTCCTGGCGGAAGAGCACTAGACAAGGAGGCATCACATGTTGGGGTTGCTCGCACAAGCCGCCAGTGACTTCTCGGGTCTGGAGACGATCGGCAAGGGGCTGATCATCGGGCTCGCGGCGATCGGCCCCGGGATCGGGCTCGGGATCTTGATCGGGAAGTCGGTCGAAGCGATGGCTCGACAGCCGGAGTACGCGAACCAGGTCCGGACCACGATGTTCATCGGCATCGGCTTGATCGAGGCGCTCGCGCTGTTCGGCATCGCGTTCTCGTTCATCATCTGAGGAGGGGAGACCGCTCGTGCATGCACTGATCGGGTCGATCCTCGCGCAGGCCGAGGAGCACGGGGAGGAGGTCTCCGAGGCCAAGGACTCTCTATCCCGCGGCAGGCGAGCTCATCGTCGGTCTGCTCGCGTTCGCCGTCCTGTTCTTCTTCACGTGGAAGTGGGTGCTCCCGAAGTTCAAGGAGGTCCTCGAGCAGAGGAAGGAGCAGATCCAGGGCGAGATGGAGAAAGCGGAGGCCACCCGCGGGGAGGCCGAGAAGCTCCAGGAGGAGTACCGGACGCAGCTCGCCGGCGCGCGGGACGAGGCGAACCGGATCATCGAGGAAGCTCGGGCCACGGCGGACCAGCTTCGCCGCGATCTCCAGGCCAAAGCCGAGGAGGAGTCCCAGGCGATCGTCGGCCGAGCCCAGGAGGAGATCCGGGCCGAGCGCGATCGCGTGTTCCAGGAGCTCCGCGCGCAGGTCGGATCGATCGCGGTGGAGATCGCCGGGCGGGTCGTCGGGCAGTCCCTCGATGAGAAGAGCGCATCAGCGCCTGATCGACGAGTTCATCGACGAGGTCGCCTCCGGCGCGGCTGCGAACGGCAACGGCAAGGGAAGACCAACGACAGCGGGAGTGGTGACTGAGTGACGGTCGACGACACCGTTCGCGGGTACAGCCACGCGCTCCTGTCCGTCGCGGAGGCCGAGGGCGTGCTCGATCGTGTCCAGGACGAGCTCTACGCGTTCGCGAAGGCGGTCGAACGCAACGGTGACCTGCGCGAGGCGCTCACCGACGCGGCGCTCCCGCCCGAGCGCAAGAAGGCCGTGATCGACGAGCTCCTGGGCGAGCGCGCGCATCCCACGACCGCGACGCTCGTCGGATTCTTGGTTGACGCCGGGCAGGCGCGCCGGATCGGGGCGATCGCCGAGGAGCTGGCGAAGGAGGCCGCCCACCGGTCGGAGCAAGACGCTCGCGGAGGTGCGTGTGGCCGTTCCTCTGAGCGATGCGAAGAAGTCGTTGCTCGCCGACGCGCTCGAGCGGGCCACGGGCCATCCGGTGGAGCTGAAGATCGATGTCGACCCCGCCGTCATCGGCGGCGTGGTGGCCCGGGTGGGCGACGAGGTGTTCGACGGCTCGCTCGCGAGCCGATTGACCGAGGCGAAGCAGTACCTCACAGGGAGCGTGTGATCCGATGGCTGTGGACGCAGAAGACTCGACCCCCCAGAGGGGTTTGACCCGAAGGACATCGCGGACGCCCTCCGCAAGCACGTCGAGACCTGGAAGCCGTCGGTCGAGCGGGCCGAGCTCGGCCGCGTGATCGAGGCCGGCGACGGCATCGCCCGCGTGTCGGGTCTTCCCGGCGCGATGGCCAACGAGCTGCTGGAGTTCCCCGGGGGCGTCCTCGGGCTCGCGTTCAACCTGGACGTCGGCGAGATCGGGTGCATCGTCCTGGGGGACGCCTCGCACATCCAGGAGGGTGATCCGGTCAAGCAGACCGGCCAGATCCTGTCCGTTCCGGTCGGCGACGGGTTCCTCGGGCGGGTCGTGAACGCGCCTCGGCGAGCCCGATCGACGACAAGGGCCCGGTCCAGTCGCAGGACCGGCGGATCCTCGAGGTCCAGGCTCCCAACGTCGTGAACCGGCAGCCCGTGAAGGAGCCCCTCTACACGGGGATCACGGCGATCGACGCGATGACGGCGATCGGCCGGGGCCAGCGCGAGCTGCTGATCGGCGACCGGCAGACCGGCAAGACCGCGGTCGCGGTCGACGCGATCATCGCGCAGAAGGAGCTCTGGGCGACCGGGGATCCGAAGAAGCGCGTGAAGTGCATCTACGTCGCGGTCGGACAGAAGTCCTCGACGGTCGCGGAGGTCGTGGCGACGCTGGAGGAGAACGGCGCGCTCGAGTACACGGTCGTGGTGAACGCGCCGGCCTCCGACCCGGCTCCGTTCCAGTACATCGCCCCGTACTCGGGCGCCGCGTTCGGCGCGCACTGGATGTACAACGGCGAGCACGCGCTGATCGTCTACGACGACCTCTCGAAGCAGGCGACGGCGTACCGCACGCTCTCGCTGCTACTCCGCCGGCCGCCCGGACGCGAGGCGTTCCCCGGCGACGTCTTCTACCTGCATTCGCGGCTGCTCGAGCGCGCCGCCAAGCTCTCCGACGAGCTCGGCGGCGGGTCGCTGACGGCGCTGCCGATCATCGAGACGAAGGGCAACGACATCTCCGCCTATATCCCGACCAACGTGATCTCGATCACCGACGGGCAGATCTTCCTCGAGCCGGACCTGTTCTTCGCGGGCGTGCGTCCCGGCGATCAACATCGGCATCTCGGTCTCGCGCGTCGGCGGGAGCGCGCAGACCAAAGCGATGAAGAAGGTCGCCGGCCGCCTGCGGCTCGACCTCGCGCAGTTCCGAGCCCTCGAGGCGTTCGCGCAGTTCGGCTCCGAGCTGGACAAGGCCTCGCAGCAGCAGCTCGCCCGTGGCGCACGGGTCGTCGAGGTCCTGAAGCAGCCCCAGTACGAACCGCTCCCCGTCGAGCGCGAGGTCGTGATGATCTGGACGGCCACCGGCGGCTACCTCGATCCGTTCCCGGTCGAGGACGCGAGGCGCTTCGTGGAGGAGTTCACGAGTTCCTCGACACGCGCCACGACCGACGTCCTCGGCACGATCAAAGAGACGGGCGACATGTCCGACGAGACGGAGGCGACGCTGAAGGAGTCGGTCGAGGCGTTCGCGCAGTCGTTCCAGACGAGCGAAGCGGCCGCGGGCAGCGAGGCCGGCCGCGGCGCGGGCACGCCGCCCGACGAGGTCAAGCCCGACATCGGTTGGGATCGGATGTCCTCGGTCGACGACGACGACGGCGACGAGGACAGAAGGCTGGGGTCCCTCACTGGCCGAAGAGGACGACGTCGAGGGCCAGGTGCCCCTGCCGATGACGAGAGCGACGAGGACGAGGGCGCCTAGCCGATGGGCGCCCAGCTCCGCGATCGTCCGCCGGCGGATCCGCTCGGTCCAGTCGACGAAGAAGATCACGCGCGCGATGGAGCTCATCGCGTCCTCGCGGATCGTGAAGGCGCAGCAGCGCGTGGAGTCGTCCCGCCCCTACGCCGATCCAGCTGACCAAAGCGATGGAGGACCTCGCCCGGCAGACGGGCTCGGTGCAGCACCCGCTGCTGGAGGACCGCGAGAACCCTTCGAAAGCGGGCATCCTGGTCGTCACCTCGGACCGAGGGCTCGCCGGGCGCGTACAACGCCAACGTGCTGAAGATCGCGGAGCAGCGTGGTCCGCGACGTTCGCGCCGAGAACCTGGAGCCGGTCCTGTACGTGATCGGCAAGAAGGGCGTCGGCTACTTCCGGTTCCGCGGCGTGCCGATGCGCAAGAGCTGGCAGGGGTTCAGCGAGGTGCCCGCCCTACGAGGAGGCCGGAACGCGTCGGCCGCGTCCTGATCGAGGACTTCGCGGACGCAGGAGATCGACGAGCTCCACGCCGCCTACACGGACTTCCGCTCGGCGTTCACGCTCCGCGCGACGACGAAGCGGTTCCTGCCGATCGCGCCGGAGGAGGTCACCGGGAAGGGGCTCGGCGTCGTCCACCCCGAGTACCTGTTCGAGCCGGAGCCCGAGCAGATCCTGGACCACCTGCTGCCCGCAGTACGTGGTGACGAAGGTCTACGCGGCGCTGCTGGAGTCGGCGGCGTCGGAGAACGCTGCCCGGCGCCGGGCGATGAAGGCCGCGACCGACAACGCGGAAGACCTGATCAAGATCCTACCCGGCAAGCGAACCGGGCCCGCCAGGACGAGATCACGACCGAGATCATGGAGATCGTCGGCGGCGCCGAATCGCTGGCTGCCGGCTCGGAGGGATGACGATGGCAGAGAGCCAAGAACGAGAACGAGCATCCGGAAGGACGAGTCGTGCGGGTGATCGGCCCGGTGATCGACGTGGAGTTCCCGCCGGCCGAGCTCCCCGAGGTCCACACGGCGCTCACGGTCGACCTCGACGCTCGGAGGGAGATCGACGACGATCACCTGCGAGGTCGCCCAGCACATCGGCGATTCGGTCGTCCGGACGGTCGCCCTGAAGCCGACCGACGGCCTGGTGCGCGGCGACCCCCGTCACGAACACGGGGTCCCGATCACGGTCCCCGTGGGGGAGGGCGTGCTCGGCCACGTGTACAACGTGCTCGGCGAGCCGCTCGACACGGACGCCGTACCGAGATCCACGCCGCGACCGCTGGCCGATCCACCGCGAGCCGCCGCCGTTCTCGAGCTCGAGCCCAAGAAGCTGATGCTCGAGACCGGCATCAAGGTGATCGATCTGCTGGAGCCGTACGTGCAGGGCGGGCAAGATCGGGATGTTCGGCGGCGCCGGCGTCGGCAAGACCGTGATCATCCAGGAGATGATCCGCCGGCAGGCGAAGCAGCACGGCGGCGTGTCCGTCTTCGCCGGCGTCGGCGAGCGGACGCGCGAGGGCAACGACCTGTTCCTGGAGATGACCGAGTCGGGCGTGATCGACAACACCGCGCTGGTGTTCGGACAGATGGACGAGCCGCCGGGCGTCCGGCTGCGCGTGGCGCTCTCGGCGCTGACGATGGCCGAGTACTTCCGCGACGTCGAGCGCAAGGACGTGCTGCTGTTCGTCGACAACATCTTCCGGTTCACCCAGGCGGGCTCGGAGGTCTCCACCCTGCTCGGCCGGATGCCGTCGGCGGTCGGCTACCAGCCGACGCTCGCCGACGAGATGGGCGAGCTGCAGGAGCGGATCACGTCGGCCGGGGGCCGTTCGATCACGTCGCTGCAGGCGATCTACGTCCCGGCCGACGACATCACGGACCCGGCGCCGCACACGGCGTTCGCGCACCTCGACGCCACGACGGTGCTCTCCCGCGACATCGCGGCGCTCGGGATCTACCCGGCCGTGGACCCGCTCGACTCCACCTCGCGGCATCCTCGACGCGCGGTACGTCGGGCAGGAGCACTACGACGTCGGCGCGCCGCGTGCAGGAGATCCTCCAGCGGTACAAGGACCTCCAGGACATCATCGCGATCCTCGGGATCGACGAGCTGTCCGAGGAGGACAAGGTCATCGTGTCGCGGGCCCGCAAGATCCAGCGGTTCCTTTCGCAGCCGTTCTTCGTCGCGGAGCAGTTCACGGGCCTCGCCCGGCAAGTACATGCCGATCGACGAGACGATCGCCTCGTTCAAGGCGCTCTGCGAGGGCGAGTACGACCACCTACCCGAGCAGGCGTTCTTCCTCGTCGGCGGGATCGAGGAGGCCGTCGAGCAGGCGAAGCCGCTCGAGGCCGCGTAGCGTGGCGCTCGAGGTCCACGTCGTGACGCCGGAGCGGGAGGTCTGGTCCGGGCAGGCCACCGAGGTGATCGCCCGCGGCGTCGACGGCGAGGTCGGGATCCTCGCCGGACACGCGCCGCTGCTGGTCCACCTCGCGATCGGGCCGCTCCGGATCCAGGAGGAGGACGGCACCGGCTCAAGGCCGTAGTCGACGGCGGCTTCCTGCACGTGTCCACCGAGGAAGGAGCGTCGCGGGTCGACGTGCTCGCGACGAACGCCCAGCTCGAGGCCGAGATCGACGTCGACGCCGTCACGAGGCGCCTCGAGGAGCTTCGGTCGGCCGCCGAGGGTGACGGCGACGAGCAGGTCAAGACCGAGATCGCGCGGGCCGAAGCCAGGCTCACGCCTGACGGCTCCCGCTGACCCATCGCAGCCGCGGCCGTCTCGCAGGCGGGCACCGGTACGATGCCCGGATGGACCGTCTCTTCGTGACGGGCGGCGCCCGCCTCACCGGTTCCGTCCGGATCTCGGGCGCCAAGAACTCGGCCCTGAAGCTGATGGCCGCCGTCGCTGCTCGCGCCCGGACGCTCCGTGCTCCGCAACGTTCCCCGGATCCAGGACTGCCTCACGATGGGCGAGGTGCTCGAGCACCTCGGCGCCGGGGTCGCGTGGGAGGACGGAGGCGTCGTGGTGGACGCCACGCACCTCTCGTCCGTGGAGGCGCCGTACGAGCTGGTGCGGCGCATGCGGGCCTCGATCGTCGTGCTCGGCCCGCTGCTCGCCCGGCACCGGCGAGGCGCGCGTGGCGATGCCGGGCGGCGACAACATCGGCTCGCGACCGATCGACCTCCATCTCGACGGGCTGCGAGCGGATGGGCGCCCGGATCGACGCGGAGCACGGGTTCCTCCTCGCGACGTGCCGACGGTCTCACGGCCGCGTCGATCACCCTGGACTACCCGAGCGTGGGCGCCACCGAGAACCTGATGATGGCCGCGGTCACCGCCGAAGGGGTCAGCGTGATCGACAACGCCGCGCGGGAGCCGGAGATCGCGGACCTGGCGCGCGTTCCTCGTCGGCGATGGGGGCGGGGATCCACGGCGCCGGGTCCGCCACGATCGAGATCGAAGGGCGTCGAGGCGCTTCGAGCCGGCCGAGCACACGGCGATCTCCGACCGGATCGAGGCCGGAACGTGGGCCGCGGCCGCGGTCGCCACCCGCGGAGACATCGTGCTCGACGGCGCGCGGCCCGACCACCTGGAGCTCTTGCTGGAGAAGCTCGGCGAGGGCGGCGCCGAGATCCGCAGGACCGACGATGGGCTGCGCGTCCGGCAGCCGGAGCGGGCCCGGGCTGCCGACTTCGTGACGCTGCCGTACCCGGGGATCGCGACGGACTTCCAGCCGATCCTGCTGGCGATGCTCGCGACGGCGAACGGGACGAGCATCGCGACCGAGAACGTCTTCGAGGGGCGATTCACTGTACGTCGACGAGCTGCGGCGGATGGGCGCCGACATCCGCACCGAGGGACACCACGCGGTGATCCGGGGCGTCGAGCGGCTGTCCGCCGCGCCCGTGCGGGCGCTGGACATCCGCGCCGGCGCCGCGATGGCGATCGCCGCGCTGACCGCCGACGGCGTGACGCGAGATCGCCGACATCGAGCACGTCGACCGGGGCTACGAGGACTTCGAGGCGAAGCTCACGGGGCTCGGCGCCGAGGTCCGGCGCGACCCCGAGCTCGTCCGCCTCCCGTGAGGCGAGTTCTGGCGCCGGCGGCGGCGATCGCCGTCTCTTCTCGTCGCGGTGCCTGCGATCGCGTCAGGAACCGACGCAGGCCACTCGGCGATCTTCATGATCGGACAGTCCTTTCCGGAGCTGCTTGCCGAACCGCGCCTGCGATCGCTCTCCGCCGCCGGAGGTATCGGCCTGATGAACGGGCGAACCGGTGTCCGCGCAGGGGTTCGTGGGTCATGGGACGCGGTGCCGGTTTCCCCGGCTGACACGCCGTTCTCGATTCAGCGGCCACGTCGACGGATCCCAGCGAGGCGGCGCAGGCTCGGTGAAGAGATCCTGGGGATGCTCGATAAGCCGACGCTCGTGATCATCGTGTCGACGTCGCCGTCCGCGGCGTCAGCCGCGGACGGCGACGAGCTCGGCACGGTGATCGCCGCCTGGGGGGATCCCGGACGAGCTGCTTGGCGGCGAATGGCGAGCCGCACGCCCTCACCTCCGACTCCACGCGGCGCGCCGGCGTCGTCGCCGACGTCGACCCTGCCGCGACCGTCGCCGAGTGGTTGGATCTGCCGTACGACGCCGGCGCGCCGATCGAGCGCACCGGCGAGCCCGCGCCCCTCGACCTCTACGAGCGCTACCTCCAGCAGCGCCGGCTCGCCGTGCCCGCCGCCGCCGCCGCGCTGGGGCGTGATGATGCTCTTCGGTCTCGCAGCGGTCGTCGCCCTCGCGCTCCGACGGCGCGGCTCTCCTCCCGCCGCTCGCGAGCGGTCGAAGCGCTCACGGCTGCCTTGCCGTGGCTCGCGATCGGCCTCCTGCTCGTGGGCATCTCGCCGTCGCTGACCGCGGCAACGCGTGATCCCGTTCCTCGTCGTCTTCGTCGCCGCCGGCGTCGGTGTTCACGCGCTGGGTCGCCGCGCGGCGCGGGACCTTCGTCGCGCTCGCGGCGACCGGAGGAGTCGATCCTCGCGCATCCTCGCCGTCGAGGCAGCCCTCGGCTGGCCGGCGGCCGTGACGCCCCTCGCCGGTGGAGGGCAGCTCGACGGCGGCCGCTTCTTCGGGATGCCGAACATCGAGATCGGCATCGTGCTCGGTTCGGCGTTGTTCGTCGCGCACCGCATCCGCGTGGACAGCGGCTTCCTCCTCCTCGTTACGTGCGCTCTCGTCGCCGGCTCGCCCTGGACCGGCGCGAACTTCGGCGCGGCGATCACGCTCTTCGCTGCCGCCGGGACTGTGGCTCGCGATCCGCCGCCGCCGGCCGTGGTGGCTCGTCGTCCTGATCACCGGAGCGATCACGGCGACGGGGATGGCCGCGATCGCGGTCATGCATCGATACCTCACAGACCGGCCGACCCACGTGACCGCGTTCCTGGAAGGCACCACGTCGGTCGCCGGAGTCATCGATCGGCTGACCGGCCGGCTCGGGATCGGGTGGGATCAGCTCATCGACACGCCGCTCGCGGCGATCCCGGTCGTCGGCGTGCTGGTCCTGCTCGTCGTCGTGCTTCGGCCGCCCGCCGCGATCGCCACGAGCTTCGAGGGGCACGACGCGTGGCGGGACGCGGTCCTCGTGCATCCTCCTCGGCGTCGGTGGTCGCCTACCTGGCGAACGACACGGGCGCGGCGGCCGTCGGTTTCGGGTTCGGCTTCGCGCTGTCCGGTCTCCTCGGCGTGTCTCTCGCCGTCGCCCGCGGGAAGATGACGCGATGAACACCCCGCTCCCTCCGCCGCCCGACGAGCTGCTCCTCGAAGGACGCGCCGCCGAGAGCCACCTGGCGTTGGTGGGAGGCCGCCATCGTGACGCTCGCTCGGGTTCGTCCTCGGGTCGGCGGTCTCGGTGCCCCGCTGTTCGTCGCGCTCGGCGGTGCCTCGGGCCCAGCGGATGAATGGGCCCGGCGCGGCCGCGGGAGCGGTCACCTACATCGTGCTCTACGATCGTTTCTCGTCATGTGGCTCCAGCATGGCGCCACCGCGGCTGGTGGCGGTCGATCGGATGGCCGCGCCGCGCGGGGACCGACTCCGCGAGGCGGCGTCGGGCGCCGGCTCGGGATCTCGCCTCGCATGCGTCGGCGTCTGGTAGCCGGCGTACTTCGTCGACTCGGCCCTCGCGCAGTCTCCGGACGCGACGTCGAGGTCCCCGAGCAGGTCAGCCCCGATCTCGACCGGATGGGCGGCTGGTGCCCTTCGCGTGTCTACGCCGTGATCGCTGGCACCGCTCGCCGAGGAGTTGGTCTTCCGCGGTCTGATCTTCCACTCGGTCGCCGATCGTGGAGGGTTCTGGCCGGGAGCGTTCGCCTCCGCGATCCCGTTCGGGCTGATCCACGTGGTCCCCGGGGAGCGCGCTCGATGTGAGCGTGCTCGGTGTTCACGATGATGGTCACCGGGATCGGTCTGGGCCTGGATCCACTGGCAGCCACCGGAACCTGCTCGTGAACATCGCGACGCACGCCGCGTTCAACGCCGTCGGTGTCGTCATCGATCCTCGGCGCTTTGGGGGTCCTGAGATGCCCGAGTTCCCGACCGAGGAGTGGTTCCAGGCCTTACATCGAGGCGATCAACGCGTCGGAGGAGTACGCGGAGTACGCGGCGACATGGGAGGGCGACGCCGTCATCCAGGTCGAGGCGGAGCCGGACAAGGGATTGCCGGCCGACGTGCGCGGGCTCCTCGACCTCTGGCACGGGGCATGCCGCGGCGGAGGCATCGTCGACGAGGAGAGGGCGGCCTCGGCCGAGTTCGTGATCCGCGCGCCGTACTCGCGCTGGAAGGACGTGATCAGCGGGGACCTCGAGCCGGTGAAAGGGCTCGTCCAGGGCAAGCTCCGCGTCCGGGGCGACCTCCCGAAGATCCTCCGCTACACGAAGGGCACGCAGGAGTTGGCGTACATCGCCGGTCAGGTGGACACGACCTTTCCCGACGAGGGCTGATGCGCGGCGTCGTCTTCGACGGCGTGGGCACCGTCCGGGTCGCCGACCTGCCCGATCCGGAGCTCGAAGCGCCCGGCGACGCGATCGTGCGGGTCACGCGCTCCGCGATCTGTGGGAGCGATCTCCACCTGCTCCACGGCAAGGCGCCGATGGAGCCGGGGGAGCCGCTCGGACACGAGGCCGTCGGGGTGATCGAGGCGGTCGGCGACGGGGTCGAGACGCGAAGGGTTGGAGATCGCGTCGCCGTCGCGTTCAACATCGCGTGCGGCCACTGTTGGTTCTGCGGCAGCGGCCAGTCCTCGCTGTGCGATGACGACCAGATCTTCGGCTACGGGATCTTCGGCGGCGCGCTCCCGGGCGCGCAGGCCGAACGTCTCCGCGTGCCCGACGCCGACCTGAACCTGCTGGAGATCCCGGACGGGGTGGGGGACGAGGCCGCCGTCTTCGTCGGGGATGTGCTGACGACCGGGTTCTATGGCGCCTCGCTCGACCGGCGCCGGCCCGAACGATGTGGTCGCGGTGCTCGGCTGCGGCCCGGTGGGCTTCTGCACGATCGAGGGCTTGCGTGACCCAGGGTGGCCCGACGGTCTACGCGCTCGATCGAGATCCGTCGCGGCTGGCGCTGGCGGAGGCGGCCGGCGCGATCCCGGTGCACATCGACGAGCGGAACCCGGTGACCGCGCTCGCGGAGGCGACCGACGGGCGAGGGGCCGACGTCGTGATCGACGCGGTCGGACATCCCACGGCGTTCGAGAGCGCGATCGACACCGTCCGACGCGGCGGCACCGTGGTGGTGCTGGGGGTCTACTCGTCCGAGACGACGGAGCTCCAGCTCGGCGCGTACTGGTCACGAGCGCTCACGCTCCGGTTCGCGGGGCTCACCCCCGTGGTGTCGTGGTGGGGGCGGGCGATGGGGGAGCTGGAACGCGGAGCGGTGGACCCGACGCCGCTGATCAGCCATCGACTTCCGCTCGAGGAAGCGGGCGAGGGCTACGCCCTGTTCGACAGCCGAGAGGCGACGAAGGTGGTCCTCGAGCTGTGACGATCGCGGTGGTCGGCGGCGAGCCGAGCGGCCTCGCCTCGATGGTCGCGGACCTCATCGAGCAGAACCTCGCACGCGATCCGGCCCGGCGGGCGCTCCTGCGCAGGTCGGTCGCGGTGCTCGACGCGCCCGACGCCGATGTCACGGTCTTCCTCCGGATCGACCCCGACGGTGTCCGCGTCGGCGACGGTGACGTTCCCGACGCGCACCTCCGGATCCGGTCGGACTCGGGGCGGTTGCTCGACCTCACCACCGCGCCCCTGCGGTGGGGGCTCCCAGACCCGCTCCGGCCGGAGGGCCGAGCGATCGTCGGAGATCTCCTGCGGCGGGCGCATCCGGATCCGAGGGTTGCTCCTGCACCCCCTCCGGCTCGTGCGTCTCACGAAGCTCCTCTCCGTTGCGGACGGGGATACCTGATGACATCGCCGCCGCCGCCGCCGGCGGACGTGCCGACCAGGCCGGACGCCTCCCCTCGAGCGGGGCGGCCCGCTCGGCGATGGCTCCCCACCGGTCTCGTCGCACTCGTGATGTCCGTGACCGTGCTCGGTGGCTTCGTGGTGGCGGAGACGCTGCCGGAGCCGGATGTCCAGGCGGTCGCGCTGGGAGGCGTCGTCACGGTCCACACGCTCCCGGGCTGGGAGGTCGTGCATCGTGAGCAGGTCTCCCTCCCGTCGACCTCCGGCGGGGTGCTGTCGGGAGAGTTCGCACAACTCACCCGCGGCAATGGCGCGCTCGACCTGCTGGCGCTCCCCGAGGTGGGCGGCGAGCCGCTCGAGCTGGCGGACCTGTACGCGGCGCGGCGTCCTCAGCCACCAGCTCGAGCGCCTGTCCGTGTCGGACCGCGTCGAGCAGATCCTTCTCCGGAACGGACTCGAGGCCGTCCGCTTCGGCTACATCGGGTCGGAGCCGCGGAGCGGCTCGCCGGTGGAGGGTTCCGTCACGGTCGCGGTCTCGCCCGCCGGCAACGGGCGATCTTCGACGGCTGGGCGTTCCAGGGGCAGCTCGAGCTGATCGTCGAGGAACTCGCGGCGATGATCGAAGGGGCCGAAGTGGCCTGATGATGCGCCGTCGCGTGTTCGCGCACTCGCCCCTGCATCACGCGCGGTTCCTCCAGCCCCGCCTCCCCGCCTTCTGGCTCTACGTGGTCGTCGTGACGCTGACCGGCATCGTCGCGATCGGCGAGCAGAACCTCTTCCGCGAGATGTCGCCCGGTGGCTGGCTCCTGTCGTGGGGGCTCGTGATCCTCTACGCCGCCCCGGTCGCCGTGCTCGTCTACCTCCTCGATCTCTACGAGCGGGAACCGATCCCCTCGCTGATCGCCGCGTTCGTCTGGGGAGCGGTGGCCGCCACCACGCTGTCGGCGATCGGCAACGCCGGGTGGGGTGTGGTGGTCGCGCGCATCGGCGGACCCGAGTTCGCCGCGCGATGGACCGCCGCGCTCACCGCCCCGTTCGTGGAGGAGATCCTCAAGGGCCTCGGCGTCGTGCTGATCGTGCTGATCGCCCGTGACGAGGTCGACGACGTGATGGACGGGTTCGTCTACGGCGCGCTCTGCGGGCTCGGCTTCGCCGTCGTCGAGGATGTCTTCTACTTCGTCGCCGTGTTCGGGGGAGACGTCGGCGGCGTGCTCGAGGGGTTCTTCGTACGCGTGATCGCGAGCGGCCTCTACTCCCACGTGCTGTACACGGGCCTGGTCGGGATGGCGGTCGGCACGCTCATCACCCGACGTGACGGCCGGCCCCGACGTGATCGCCTCGGTCCCGCGGCGCTGCTTGCCGGAGCCGCCGTCCTCGGGCACTTCCTGTGGAACTCGCCGATCCTCGAGTTCTTCCCCGCCCATCCGTGGGAGGGCGGGGAGTGGTTCCTCATCCCCCTCGCGACCGCCGTCAAGGGCCTGCCACTGCTCCTGTTCGTGGTGCTCGCGGTCCGTCTCGCGCACGCGCGGGAGCGACGGTGGCTCCGGGCGGCGCTGATGAGCGAGGTCGAGCAGGAGGCCGTGACGCCGGAAGAGCTGTCGATCTTGGAGAGTCCGAGGGCGCGACGCCGGTCCAGGCACGCGATGCGAGAGCAGAGCGGGCGATCGAGCCGCCGGCCTGTTGGGCCGGCTCCAGCGCGAGCAGGTCAACCTGGCGATGGTGCGGTCGAGGGTGGCGTCGGAGGACGATCCCGCCCTCCTTCGGCAGCGCGCGCTGTGTCGATCGCTCCGCGATGCGCTGGAGGCGATCCCGGGCGCGAGCTCCGCCGGTGGCGCCGCAGCCGGCTCGAGCCGACCGACCGGTAGGGTGAGCGCGTCGTGGACGTCGCGCGGCTCGTCGACGGGGTGCTGGCCGGCGAGCGACGCGCGGTGGCGCGCGCGATCTCCGCGGTCGAGGACGACGCGCCAGAGCTGGCCGAGCTGTCGGCGGGGATCTACCCGAAGACCGGTCGGGCGAGCACGATCGGACTGACCGGAGCGCCCGGCGTCGGCAAGTCCACGCTCGCGGGGGAGCTCGTGCGGATCGCCCGCGCCGCCGATCTCCGCGCCGCCGTCCTCGCGGTGGACCCCACGTCGCCGTACACCGGCGGCGCCCTCCTGGGGGACCGCGTGCGGATGCAGGACCACGCCGTCGATCCCGGGGTGTTCATCCGCTCGATGGCGACGAGGGGGCACCTCGGGGGGATGGCGCTCGCGGCGCCGGAGGCGGTGCGGATCCTCGATGCGGCCGGCTACGACGTGATCTTCGTCGAGACGGTCGGCGTCGGGCAGGCCGAGGTCGACGTGGCGGCGGCGACGGACACAGCCGTCGTGGTGATGGCGCCGGGGATGGGGGACGCCGTCCAGATGGCGAAGGCCGGGCATCCTCGAGGCGGCCGACGTCTTCGTCGTGAACAAGGCGGACCGCGACGGCGCACCGGACGTGGCCAAGGAGCTCCGCCAGATGCTGCACATGGGAGCGGCCCGCGACTGGGACCCGCCGGTGCTGATGGCCACGGCAGCGAAGGCCGAAGGGGTCGAGGAGGTGTGGGCGGCGATCCGCGAGCACCGCGACGGCGCCGAGGCGTCCGGCGCGCTCGCCGCGAAGCGGCGAGCCCGCCTCCTCCGCGAGGCCGAGAGCCTCGCCGCCGAGCGGTTCCGGGTCGAGGCCGCCGAAGCCCTCGAGCAGGACCCGGCGCTCGGCGACGATCTCGCCGAGCGACGCATCGACCCGTATGCCGCGGCGCAGGAGCTCCTCCGCCGCGCCGAGGGATCGGGAACGTGACGATCAGCTGACGGGGATCGGTACCCAGTCCGGACTCGACGGGCAGCACCAGCGCGGGTAGGCCCCGAGCCAGCGGTACCGGAGCTGGACGTCTCCCGCTGCTGCGACGAAGAGCCAGCGCCTCCGTGTCCAATCCTCGACAAGGAGCCACTCGCTATCGGGTGACCACGATGCCCATCGGGCGTTGGATACAGGCCGCGCGACGACCGAATCGATCCCGAGACGGATGTCGTAGACGTGGAGGCTCGCGTTCCGGTGGCCGCGTCGACCCGACCCCTGGACGATGAACGCGATCCGCCTCCCGTCGGGAGACCACGTGGGCATCCCGACCGACTGCCTTCCTGTGCGGATGCGCGTCGTGATCCTGCCGCGCCGCGTGCCGATGACGACGGATACCTGCCGCACTGAGCCGGATCCCTCTCTGTAGACGTTGGCGGCGAACCGTCTGCCTGAGGGATCCCACGCGATGTCCGAGAACCCACCGGAGCCGAACGGTGTCGTCGTGCCCGTGTATGGATCCCAGCGGACGAGGTCGCCACCGGTCAAGGGCGCCGCCAGGAGCTCGCGATCGGGTGTCCACCCGATCGGTACCAATCCGTTCGAAGGGACCGTCATCCTCCGCCCTGTCGAACGATCGACGAGTCGGAGCAGGTCGTAGCGCGGGCGCCCCGACGCGTCGACCGGCGTGAAGGCGATCGTCGACCCGTCCAACGACGGGAACGTCCAGACCTCCGTGGTTCGCCATGACCCGATACGTCGCAAGGTTCCTCCGGCGATCTCGAACGAACGCAGTCGTCGGATCGGATCCGAACGGCAGCATCAGCAACCGTTCAGAGGACGTGGGGTCCCAGTACGGAAATGCGTGACGGTCTCGCGGGTAGTGTCGAGCTCTGCCATCCGAGTCGATGACGCCGACCTGCCCCCACCCGAACCCCGGCCCGGAGAGACGAGGAACAGGATCCGGCCACCGCCCGGGAACGCCAGGTCGGGATCGCTCGGCGGCGCCTCGGGCGGGGTAAGCGGGGCTGCTGCGAGGGAGCTCGTTGAGATGACCCCCCTTCGCATCCGGCGATGACCAGCCACACCAGGGCAATGGATACGGGGAGGAACCTCACACGAGGATGACCTCCCGGAATACCGTGGGGTTCCCTCCCTCGGTTCCCTGCTGCCCCCACCTGCCACGCCTCGTATCCTCGAAGGGTGAGTCCCGAGCGGCCCCGCGCTCCGTGGAGCGAGCGTTCGCACCGATCCCTGTCCGGTGAGCCGGTCCCGGCGATCGTCGGGCCGGACGACCTTGACGGTTGGGAGCCGGACGAGAAGCTCGGCGAACCGGGCGCCTTCCCGTTCACCCGCGGCGCCTACCCCTCGATGTACCGGGGCAGGCTCTGGACGATGCGCCAGTTCGCCGGATACGGCACGCCGGCGGAGACGAACGCCCGCTACCGCTTCCTGACCGAGCATGGGCAGACCGGTCTCTCGGTCGCCTTCGACATGCCGACGCTTGATGGGCCTTGACTCCGACGATCCGCGGAGCGAGGGCGAGGTCGGGCGCTGCGGCGTCGCCACCGATTCCCTCGACGACTTCGAGACGTTGTTCGACCGGATCCCGCTCGGCGACGTCACCACGTCGATGACGATCAGCGGCCCCGCGGTCGTCGTGTTCGCGTTCTTCCTGGCGACGGCGGAGGAGCAAGGCGTCGACTGGGCGACGCTGGACGGCACGCTCCAGACCGACATCTTCAAGGAGTACATCGCGCAGAAGGAGTGGGTCTTCCCGCCGCGGCCCCACCTGCGGCTGATCGGCGACCTGATGGCGTTCTGCGCCGAGCGCGTCCCGAAGTGGCACCCGATCAGCGTCTCCGGCTACCACATCCGCGAGGCGGGGGCGACGGCGGCGGAGGAGCTCGCGTTCACGCTGGCGGACGGGTTCGCCTACGTCGAGCTCGGGATGCAGCGGGGCCTCGACGTCGAGGCCTTCGCGCCCGCGCTCTCGTTCTTCTTCAACGCGCACATCGACTTCTTCGAGGAGATCGCGAAGCTGCGCGCCGCCCGCCGGATCTGGGCGCGCTGGATGCGCGATCGCTACGGCGCCACGAGCCCCGAGGCGATGCGGCTCCGGTTCCACACGCAGACGGCGGGCGTCTCCCTCACCGCCCAGCAGCCGATGAACAACGTCGTGCGCACGGCGATCGAGGCGCTCGCCGCGGTGCTCGGCGGCACGCAGTCGCTGCACACGAACGCCCTCGACGAGGTGCTCGCGCTCCCCACCGAGGACACGGCGAAGCTCGCGCTCCGGACCCAGCAGGTGATCGCGTTCGAGTCGGGGGTCCCCGACGTGATCGATCCGCTCGGTGGTTCGTGGTTCGTGGAGGACGCGACGGACCGGATCGAGGCCCAGGCCGAGGAGATCTTCGCGGAGATCGAGCGGATGGGGGACGGCTCGATGCTCGAGGGCGTCCTGGAGGGGATCGAGCAAGGGTGGTTCCAGCGACGGATCGCCGAGTCGGCGTTCCAGGAGCAGCGACGCTACGAGTCGGGCGACCTCGTGAAGGTCGGCGTGACGGACTTCGTGGACGCGAACGAGAGCCCGATCGACACCCTCGTGATCGGGGAGGAGGCCGAGCGGGCCCAGCTCGAGAGCGTTCGCCGCACTCGGGCGGCGCGTGACGCGGCCGTCGCGGACGACGCCCTGATCGCCCTCAAGGAGGCCGCGACGACCGACGTGAACCTGATGGAGCCGCTGATCGACTGCGCCCGAGCCCGATGCACCGAGGGGGAGATCGTGGGGGCCCTCGCGGCGGTCTTCGGCACCTACCGGGAGACGCCCGCCTTCTAGCGGACGACTGCCCTCGAAGCCAGTTGCAACCATTGCAGCAACACGCTAGGCTATCTGCGTGATTCAGCAGGATGTCCGAGGGCCCGACCGTGCTGAGCGCGATCTCCGACGGGGGCTTCGGGTTCGGGCTGCTCGTGGCCTCGTTCTGGTTCGGGTTCCGGCACGGCATCGACTGGGACCACATCGCCGCGATCACGGACATCACGTCCTCTCAGGAGGAGCGGCGGAGGGCGATCTGGTTCGGCACGCTCTACGTGGTCGGGCATGCCGCTGTGGTCCTCGCCCTCGGGATCGTCGCCGTGCTGATCGGCCAAGAGCTCCCGGAAAGCGTCGATGCGGCGATGGGGCGGATCGTCGGGGTCACGCTGATCGCGCTCGGCGTGTACGTGTTCTGGTCGCTGATCAAGCATGGGCGCGAGTTCCGGATGCGGAGCCGCTGGATGCTCGTCTTCGCCGGGGTGCGGAGCGCCTGGTGGAGGCTCAGGGGCGGGCCCTCCTCGGGGAACGAGACCCACGATCACGAGCGGGAGCCGGTCCACGTGCATGCCGGTGGTGCGGAAGCCGTCGACGCAGATGAGCGTGTGGCGGAATGGCACCACGGTCACCACGGACGCCCTGGACACCATCACCACAAACATCCGGAGCCGGACGACCCGTTCGTGAACTACCAGAAGGGGACGTCGTTCCTGGTCGGCATGCTGCATGGGATCGGAGCGGAGACGCCGACGCAGATCCTGATCTTCACGGCCGCCGCCGGCGCAGGGGGGAAGGCGGCAGGGATCGCCGTCCTCGTTGCGTTCCTCGTCGGTCTCATGACGTCGAACTCGATCATCACGGTCGGCAGCGCGTTCGGGTTCCTCCGGGCGTCGAAGAACTTCGCGGTCTACGCCACGGTCGCCGTGATCACCGGCGTCTTCAGCTTGGCGATCGGCGTGCTCTTCGTGCTCGGCAAGGACACCGTCTTGCCGGCCCTGTTCGCCGGCTGATCCCGGTCAGGCGGCGCAGTCGCTACACAGTCCGGTGATCGCGAAGTGCGTGAGGTCGGCGACGAACCCGTGATGGCGCTTGATGAGCCCCTGGAGCTTGCGGGCCTCCTCGAGGGAGAGCTCGTCGTCCTGACCGCAGTTCCGGCAGGTCAGGTGCACGTGGTGCGCTTCATCCGCGCGGTGGTACTCGGCTCCGGTCTCGACGTGGGAGTGCTGGAGGACCCCGACGCTCTCGAGGAGCGTCAGCGTCCGATACACGGTCGATGCGTTCACCCCCGGCATGTCGCCCTGGACCTTCCGTGCGATCGCGGTGGGGGAGATGTGCCCCTTCGCGCGCATCACCTCCGAGACGATCGCCCGCCGCTGCGGGGTCATCCGCAGCCCCCGGCTCCGGAGCTCATCCATCAGGTCTGCATAGGAGGTGTCCACGCGAGGCATCGTAGCAGTGTGTTGCAGGTGCAACAGACGGCGAGCTCCTAGGAGGGCGGTGGGAGACCGAGGAGACGGGCCGCCCAGGGCAAGCTGGTCTTCGATTGAGCCAGCTGGAGCGGCCGCGCATGTGGAGTCTGCGCGATCGGCGACAGCCCGGCGCGGGCGCTGAAGTAGCCCGCCAGCAGGGATGCGATCTGCGGCAGGCCGGGCGTCTCGTCGGGAAGGATCTCGTGCGGGGCCGGTCCACCTTCGGCATTGAGCGACGGCAACCAGGCGGCGGTGTCCAGCACGGGGTTGCCCACGCACGCGTTGTTCCAGTCCACGAACACGGCGTGGTCGCCCCGCAGGCACAGGTTGTCGCTCCGCACGTCGAAATGGAGCAGGGAGTCGCCGCCGATCTCGGCCGCCGCCGACGCATCCGCGAGCGTCGCCAGGTGGTCCTCGAGCCATGCCGGCGAGCAGATCCCGAGCGCGAGGAACGGCTGCGGGTCCGCGACCACGTCCGGCCATCCATCCAGTCCGAACTGGCTCTCGACCGCGGGCGGCACGCCGGGGGGCGGTGAGGTCGCGTGCACGGCGTCGAGGGTCGCCAGCACCGCGTCGATGCGAGCGGCGTCCCAGGGCGGCGGCCAGGTCTCGCCGGACAGGTCCTCGAGGACCAGCGCGGGCGCGAGGCCGTCGTCGTCCCATCCGAGCGAGCGTGGGAGGAACGGGTGTCCGTCCAGCGCCTCGTACATGCGGTGCTCGTCGCGGAGCCAGTCGGCCGTGTAATCGAGGGCGGCGATCTTCACGAACGCCGTGGTCCCTTCGTCCAGCTCGACGACGAAGCGCCGGTTCGAGGGGGCGCCGTGCCCGGAGGCGGCGCGCCAGGCGACTGGCGCAGCCCCGAGGGCCCGGCGCACACGCTCGACATCGACCGGGTCCGGTTGCACCGTCCGAGGCTACAGATGTCCGCCGTCGCGCCGTCGGTACCATCGCCGGCATGGCGGTGCTCGCATGACGGTGATGGTGACGGGAGCGTCCGGCGTCCTGGGGCACGCGATCGTCGGGGCGCTCGTGAAGCGAGACGAGGTCAGGGCGACGGTCCGTCGTCCTGAGGCGGGAGAGCGCGCTCCGAGCCCTCGGCGCGAAGGTCGCCGTCCTCCCGGTGGACGAGCCGGACGAGCTGATCGAGATCCTCCCGCGCGTCCACACGATCGTCCACCTGGTGGGCGGCGTGAACCAGCCGAGCGATGACGAGATCCTCGCCGCGAACCACGGCTCCACGCTCGCGGCCGTCGCCGCCGCGAAGGAGGCGGGCACCCGTCGGCTGATCCTGCTCTCGGTCCCCGGCGCGTCCCTCGACCACGAGCATCCGTTCCTCCGCGCGAAGGGGCTCGCGGAGGAGGTCGTCGTGCAGAGCGGTCTCGAGCACGCGGTGCTCCGCTCGTCGCACGCGTACGGGCTCGGCGGCCTCTGGTTCGCCGCCACGGTGATGGGTGCGGATCACGGATTCGTGATCGGCGACGGCAGCCAGCGATGGGCGCCGGTGCTCGCCGACGACGTGGCGCAGGTGGTGGCCGCGATCGACGACCGAAGCGACCCCGTGGAAGGCATCTGGAGCGTGGGTGGTCCGGAGGAGCTGACCGCGGACGAGGTGTTCGCGATCGAGGGCGAGGGTGGGGAGCCGGCGCATCTCGACGGCCGACGAAGCGGCGGAGCGACTGACCGAGCTGCTCGGGTATCTCGGTCTCTGCGCGAGCGACCGGACTCTTCGCGATGTCCTCGGTCCACGACGCGCCGGATGCCGCCGACGCGTTCGATGTCCCGACGACGGCGTTCGAAGACGGCCTCCGCGCGATCGCAGCCACGGTCGAGGCCACGAGCCGAGGCCAAGGTCCAGGAAAGCGGCTGATAGGGTGCGCCGCGATGCCTGAGCTCGTGCATCTCGAGGTCGACGACGGCGTCGGGATCGTCCGCCTGGACCGTCCCCCGGCCAACGCCATCTCCCTGCAGCTGTCGATCGAGCTCCTCCGAGCGCTGCAAGAGGCCGGATCTCGCGACGACGTCGGCGCCCTCGTCCTGTGGGGAGGTCCGAAACTGTTCGCCGCCGGCGCGGACATCAAGGAGATCGTGGACCTTGACCCCGACGGGATCCGCGAGCAGGTGACGGAGCTCGGGGACGCGTGCGACCTCCTCGAGGCGATGCCCAAGGTCTCGATCGCCGCGATCACCGGATTCGCCTTGGGGGGTGGCTTCGAGCTCTCGCTCGCGTGCGATCTGCGGTACGCGGCGGATGACGCCCGGGTGGGCCAGCCGGAGGTCAAGCTCGGGGTCATCCCGGGGGCCGGCGGGACCCAGCGGATGACGTGGCTGGCCGGCGCTGGCGTCGCTCGCGATCTCACCTACACCGGCAGGCAGGTCGGGGCCGAGGAGGCGAAGGAGCTCCGGCTGGTCGAGCGGGTCCTGCCCGCCGACCAGGTCCTCGAGGCGGCCGTGCAGGACGCTCGGGTGCTCGCCCAGGGGCCACGGAAGGCCATCGCGGCTGCGAAGGAAGCGATCCGGGGCGCGGTGGAGACGCCCGGTCCGGCAGGCATCGCCCGGGAGAAGGAGCTCTTCATCGAGCTGTTCGGGACCGCCGACCAGCGCGAGGGCATGCGGGCGTTCATCGAGAAGCGACCCCCAGCCTTCGGCAGCGACTGACGGCATCCTGCCCTGTCCGTTGCGATTCCGTTGCGACGCGCTGCCGCTCGTGCGAGGTTCGTCGCCCGGAATGAACCGGTCTCCGGCATCGTTCGAATCACACGACGAGGACGGAGACCCCATCCGCCCTCCGGTGAGAGCAACGAAGGGACGTGAACGAGATGGCGGAGGAGAGTTTCCGCGGCCAGTCGGTCCGGTCGCTCCCGAGGGCCAACAAGCGCTACCAGGCGGACCGCACGTGTGCGGCGCCGGGATGCCGGACCAAGCTCTCGATCTACAACAAGTGGGACTACTGCTGGCAGCACGAACCGGTGCACACCTACGTCGCTCGCGGCAAGCGCCGCAGCCGCAAGGAGATGGAAGCCGCGTAAGGCGCCCCCCTTCGCGGAACGCTCGAGCGACCCTCCCCGACGGGGAGGGTCCTCGAGCATCCGGGCTCGCCACGGACCTGGTCTGCCTGATTCAAGGTACGCGCGTTCGTGCCGATGCAGGAGTGGACCGCTCCCCCCGGAGCGCCAACCTGATGCCGAACGGAACACAGCAACCTCCCGCGATGCGAGAAGGGGAATGCCCGTACTGCGAGCGGACCGTGCTCGTGTACGAGGAGCCCCGGTGTCCCCTGTGTGATTGCCCATTGGAGGAGTTCGGGATGCGCCCGTTCTCCTTCCCCGCCGAACCCGACCGCGACTAGACGAGGACGGCCCGGCGCCACCCGCGAGCATCGCTGATCAGTGCGAGCTCCTCCGCGGATCGCGCGGCCGCGATCGTCACCGTTCCCTCGACCAGGCGTCCCTCCTCGAGGGCGACCGCGCGCCCGATCCCCGCGAGCAGCCCGGCCTCGAGCGGCGGAGTGACCCATCGCCCGTCGATGCGGGCCGCGACGTTCGCGATCGTCGACTCCGTGATCTCGCCACGGTCGTTGACGAGGAGGACGTCGTCGGCATCGGGGTGACGACGGCGCGCTGCCTCGTACCGGTCGCGGCGGGACGTCTTGTGGAACAGGAAGACGTCGCTCCGATCCTGGGCGACGTCGTCGATCGCCACGCGAACCACCTCGGCGTCGCCCGCGAACGGTGTGGCCGCCACCCGCACCGTGCCGTCCTTGCGGAGCGACAGGCGCAGGCGCGCCGCCGCCGCCGGCGCCGAGGCGGCGGTCTTCTCGACGGCTTCACGGACCTCGATCTCGTCGAGGCGGAAGTCGAAGTACTCCGCGGATGCGGCGAGGCGCGCGAGATGCCGGTCGAGATGGCGGACGCCTTCGGCCGGATCGAAGCGCATCGTCTCCAGGAGCTCGAACCCGGGGCGGCGCGCCGTGAGGACACGAGACTTCGCGACGGCTTCCTCGTACTCGCTGCCTGCGTCGGAATCCCAGGTGATGCCGCCCCCCACCCCGTACTCGGCGGTCGTGGAGGCCGTGTCCACCGTGACCGTCCGGATCGCCACGTTGAAGCGGGCCCCGGGGCGGCCGGAGCCCTCCGGCGCCAGGAACCCCACGGTCCCGCAGTAGACCCCCCGTGGTGAATCCTCGAGATCGCGGATGATCTCCATCGTCCGGACCTTCGGCGCACCCGTGACCGATCCGCTCGGGAACAGTCCACGGAAGGTCTCGGCGAGCCCGATCCCGGCTTCGAGCTCGGCCGAGACGGTCGTGGTGAGCTGCCAGACGGTCTCGTAGCGCTCGACCTGGAAGACGTCCGCCCAGGTGACGGAGCCGGCCCGGCTGATGCGCCCGAGGTCGTTCCGGAGGAGGTCCACGATCATCGCGTTCTCGGCGCGGTCCTTCGCGGACGCGAGCAGGTGCTCCGCCGCTGCGCGATCCTCCTCCGGCCACCTGCCTCGCGGCGCGGTGCCCTTCATCGGCCGGGTCACGATCGAGCCGCCACTGCGCT
This sequence comes from uncultured Actinomycetota bacterium, assembly GCA_963784055.1. GTDB lineage: Bacteria > Actinomycetota > UBA4738 > UBA4738 > HRBIN12 > JAJNBA01. The sequence continues at coordinate 156,515 of CAWAPY010000011.1, read as the reverse complement.
CGAAGAACAGCTCGGGCGAGGCGGACAGCACGCGATACCGGCCGAGGTCGAGGTAGGCCGAGTAGGCACCCCGCTGCGCGTAGCAGAGATCCCGGTAGAGCCCGCGCGGATCGCCCTCCACGCGGGAGCGCAGCCGCATCGTGTGGTTGACCTGGTACGTCTCGCCGGCCGCGATCAGCTCGCGGATCTCCTCGACGGAGGACTCGAAGCGTTCGCGCGGGGTCGTCGGCATCCACGTGCCGGCCGGGGCGTCGGCGACGCCCTCGTCGCGAGGGACCGGCAGCGTGGTCTCCTCGGCGCGTTCGAACATCGCGAACCACGCCAGGGGGAGCGCCGCGAAGGCGTCGTTCGGGATCGCGGGCCCGAACCGCGAGGGCGGGGTCGAGGCCGGGCGCGGCCTCGTAGCTCACGAACCCGGCGACCCAGAGGCCACGCACGGCCGCCGCCTCCGCCGCCTCGAGCACCGCGACGACCTCACCGGCGCGCGTCGCTTCCAGGACCCCCACCGGTCCCACGAGCCGGAACGACGGCGTGGCGCCGGTGAGGTCGTCGAATCGCGCCTCGAGCATGGTCGCCACGATACGAGCCCGCGCTGCGACAACCCTCGTCCCGAGTTCCCCACCGCACCGCTGATAGCCTCGTCGCATGCCTTCGGTGCTGGTCGCGATGTCCGGTGGCGTCGACTCGTCCGTCGCCGCGTGCCTGCTCCACGAGCAGGGCTACGAGGTGCTGGGGTCCCACATGCGCCTCGTCCACCTCGACGGTGTCGATCACGGCTGCTGCGGCCCGAGCGCGCGTCGAGATGCCGAGGAGACGGCCCGGATCGGCGGGTTCCCCTTCGAGATCTGTGACCTGACCGCGGCCTTCGAGCGGACGGTCCTCGCGGACTTCGCCGCGGAGCACGAGGCGGGCCGCACGCCGAACCCGTGCGCGCGGTGCAACGGGGAGATCAAGTTCGGGGCGTTCCTCCGGCGCGCCGACGAGCTCGGGATCGACATGGTCGCGAGCGGTCACTACGTGCGCCGCGCGGGCGATGACGCCACCGGCTGGCGGCTGCTCCGCGGGCTCGACCCCGCGAAGGATCAGTCGTACATGCTCCACATGCTGGGCCAGCCCGCGCTCGCCCGGACGCTGTTCCCCGTCGGCGAGCTCCCCAAGGCCGAGACGCGCGCGATGGCCCAGCGGTTCGGCCTCCCGGTCGCGACCAAGCCCGATTCGCAAGAGCTCTGCTTCGCGCCCTCGGGCGACGCGGACGCCTACGCGCGGGAGCACCTGCCCCATCTCGTGCGGGAGGGCGAGGTCGTCGACCCCGCCGGGACCGTGCTCGGCCGGCACGACGGCGCGTTCGCGTTCACGATCGGACAGCGGCGCGGCACCGGCGTCGCGATGGGGGAGCGCCGCTACGTGGTCGACGTCGATCAGCCGACGAACCGGGTCGTGGTCGGCGCGGGTGAGCTGCTCGAGCGCCGCGGTCTCGTCGCGGACCGCTTCTCGTGGGTCGCGGGCGGGCCGCCCCCAGGCGGTCCGTTCGAGGCGGAGGTCCGGATCCGCTACCGAGGGGACGACGTGCCCTGTGTGGCGGAGCCGCTCGGGCCCGACCGTGTCCGAGTGGAGTTCCGCACGGCGCAGCGGGCGGTGGCGCCCGGCCAGAGCGCCGTGCTGTATGCGCGTGACGAGGTCCTCGGAGGCGGAAGGATCGTGGAGGCGATCCGATGAGCGATGCCGCGCCGGTCGAGCACGAGAACGCCCTGATCGTGCGGGGCGTCTTCGACGCCATGGCTCGCGGGGACCGAGAGGCGATGGCGGCGGCCTTCGCCGAGGACGTCGTGTGGCACGCGCCCGGCACCAGCCGGTTCAGCGGCATGTTCGAGGGCAAGGTCGCCGTCCTCGATCGCATCGCGAGGCTCGCCGACGCCGGCCTCCAGACCCGCTTCGACGTGCACGATGTCGTCGCGAACGACGAGCACGCCGTCGCGCTGGTGCATCTCCACCTCGAGGATGCCGGCGGCCGCCGCTACGATCAGCAGCAGGTGCAGGTGATGCATCTGCGCGAAGGCTTGATCGTCGAGTACTGGGCGATGAACCAGGACCAAGCGGTGCTCGACCTCCTGATGGGGAACTGAGCTCCCTCCCGGTTGGGTCCCACCCCTCGACTATCATCGGGCCGCCCCCAACTCGGCCCTCCAACTCGGAAAAGAGACCGGTGAGGCTCCTCCGCCGCAAGACCAAGAGCTTCGAGATCCAGGTGCAGGACCTTGTCCTGAGGATCACGGCCGACGACGATTTCGCCGAGGAGTCGAGGGCCGCCGCCCTGTCGTTCTGGGAACAGCTCCAGTCCTACGCGCTGCAGCATCCAGAGTTCCGCACGAGCAAGCGTCCCTTGAACCCGCCGGCGGCCGAGGCTCCCGCGATCGTCCAGGAGATGGTGGCCTCGGCGTCGGCCGCCGGTGTGGGGCCGATGTTCACGTTCCGCGGCGCCGTGGTGGACCAGGTCGGGCGGTTCCTCCTCCAGTCGCTGAACGAGGTCACCGTCGCGTGTGCCGGGGACTACTTCATCACCGCGAAGAAGCGCGTGAAGCTTGCGGTGAAGCGCCACGGGGGCGAGCCGATCACCGTCGCGCTCGAGCCGGACGCGCAGGGGGTGGGCGTCTCCACGACCCTCGGGCGCGGCCGCGGCGGCGGCGGTCCCGACGGGCTCGCCGTGATCGCGGACTCGTGCATGGCGGCCGACGCCGCCGCGGCCGGTGTCCAGGCCCTCCTGCCGAAGGAGTTCGGGTTCGCGCAGGCGGTTCGCTATCTCAAGGGCGTCCCCGGCGTGCGGGGCGGTGTGTTCGTCGTGGGAGAGCGGATCGGGCTGGCCGGCAACGTGGAGATCGCCGGGTGAAGGAGGCGAAGCCGGAGGAGCGGAAGCTCGCAGAGGCCGAGTTCCGGGTCGAGGAGCTCCGCGAGCTCGTCAATCACCACCTGTACCGGTACCACGTCCTCGACGACCCCGAGGTCTCGGACGCCGAGTACGACGAGCTGATCGGAGGGCTCCGCGCCCTCGAGAACGAATTCCCGGAGCTGATCACGCCGGACTCGCCCACCCAGCGCGTCGGTGCCGCGCCGGCCGAGCTGTTCCGGCCTGTCCCGCACCGTGCCCCGATGCTCTCGCTGGACAACGCCTTCTCCGAGGACGAGCTCCGAGCGTGGGGCGCGCGCGTCGACCGCGGACTGGCCGGCGCGACGCCCAACGTTCGTCTGCGAGCTGAAGATCGATGGCGTCGCGTGCGCCTTGACGTATGAGGACGGCGTCCTCACGGTGGCGGCGACCCGGGGGGACGGCCGCGTGGGCGAGGACATCACGGCGAACGTTCGGACCCTGAAGTCGATCCCACGACAGCTCGACACGGAGGACCCCCCGTCCGTGATCGAGGTCCGCGGCGAGGTGTACTTCCCCGTGAAGGCGTTCGAGGACCTGAACGTCAGGCTGACCGAGGCGGGCGAGCGACCGTTCGCCAACCCGCGGAACGGCGCGGCGGGTTCGCTACGGCAGAAGGACGCGAAGATCACCGCCTCTCGCCCGCTCCGGATGTGGGTGCACTCGTTCGGCGCCGCGGAGGGCATCACGTTCGATTCCCACTCCGACTTCCTCGCCTGGTCCGAGAAGGTGGGGCTGCCGGTGCCGCCCACCAATCACCGGACGAAGAACCTGAAGGAGATCCTCGCCTTCCTCCGGCGCTGGGAGAAGAAGCGGCACTCCCTCGACTGGGAGATCGACGGCGCGGTGATCAAGGTGGACGACGCGAAGCTCCAGCGACGACTCGGCACGACGAGCCACGCCCCTCGGTGGGCGATCGCCTACAAGTTCCCGCCGGAGGAGCGCACCGCGCTGTTGAAGTCGATCGAGGTGCACACGGGCCGCACCGGGAAGGTGACGCCGTTCGCGGTCCTGGAACCGGTGTTCGTGGGCGGGGTCACGATCACGAACGCCACGTTGCACAACGAGGACGAGACCCGGCGCAAGGATGTTCGCAAGGGCGACACCGTGATCGTCCGCCGCGCCGGCGACGTGATCCCGGAGATCGTCGGGCCGGTCCTCGCGAAGCGGCCCAAGAGCGCCCGGCGCTGGAAGATGCCCAAGAAGTGCCCGTCGTGCGGGACCGAGCTGATCCGACGCGAGGGCGAGGCCGACTGGCGCTGCCCGAACAAGGCCGGCTGTCCCGACCAGTCCGTCGAGTGGTTGTTCCACTTCGCCGGGCGCGGCGCGATGGACATCGAGGGCCTCGGGTACAAGACCGGGATCGCGCTGCTCACCAAGGGTTTCATCAAGGATCCCGCCGACATCTACCGGGTGACCGACGAGCAGATGGCCGAGCTCGACGGGTTCGCCACGAAGTCGATCGAGAACCTCCGGCGAGCGATCGACGCGTCGAAGGACCGGCCGCTCTGGCGGCTGCTGGCCGGCCTCAACATCCGCCACGTCGGCTCCCACGTCGCCGAGGTCCTCGCGTCGGCGTTCCTCACGGTCGATGCGCTCGCCGCCGCGTCCGCCGACGAGATCGATGCCGTGCCCGAGATCGGTCCGGAGGTCGCCGCCACGGTCGCTGCGTGGTTCGAGGATCCCGACAACCTCGCCCTGATCGAGAAGCTCCGCGAAGCCGGCGTCCGCCTCGAGGACGAGCCACGTCCCGACGAGGGCCCGAAGCCGCTCGAGGGAAAGACGATCGTGCTGACCGGAGGGACTGGACACGCTGTCGAGAGACGAGGCCACCAAGCTCGCGCAGCGCGCGGGAGCGCGGGTCTCCTCGAGCGTGTCGAAGAAGACGGATTTCGTCGTGGCGGGGGAGAATCCGGGCTCGAAGCACGACCAGGCCGTGAAGCTCGGCGTCGAGATCGTCGACGAGGAGGAACTGCTCAGGCGGCTCGGCCGGACGTAAGACGAGGGGGTGGCATGGCCGGCACCGTGATCGACGGGAACAAGCTCGCCGATGAGCTGTCGGAGCACGTCCACGAGGAGCTCCAGCAGCTCCGGATCTCGGGCGCCCGTCCGGGTCTGGCCACGATCCTGGTGGGAGACGACCACGCCGCGGCCGCGTACGAGCGCCACGTCCGGCGGCTGGCGGAACGCTTGGAGTGCGAGTACGCGAACGAGCACCTCCCGGACGACGCCGAGCTCGCCGACGTCCTCGCCGTGGTCGGGAAGCTCAACGCCGATCCGCGCATCACCGGGATCCTGGTCCTGCGGCCGTTGCCCGACGGCATCTCCGAGCCGCTCGTGTATCGCGCGCTCGATCCGTACAAGGACGTCGAGGCCGTGCATCCGGAGAACGCGGGTCTGCTCGCCCAGGGCCGTCCCCGCTTCGTCCCGTCGACGCCGGCGTCGTGCTACTACCTGCTTGATGCCTACGCTCGCTCGACGGGTCGAGAGCCAGAGTCGTTCTATCCGGGGAGCACGCTCGTGGTCGTCGGCCGGTCGGACTCCGTCGGCAAGCCGGCGGCGTCGCTCGGACTCCAGCGGAACGCCACCGTGGTGACGTGCCACTCGCGCACACGCGACCTCGCCGCGTTCACGCGCCAGGCCGACATCCTCATCGTGGCCGCGGGCATGGCGGGGCTCGTCACCGGCGACATGGTCCGCGACGGCGTGGTCGCGGTCGACGTGGGGATCGACCCGGTGAAGGACCCCGACACCGGGAAGGTGCGCTTCGTCGGAGACATCGAGTTCGACAGCGTCGCCGCGAAGGCCGAGGCGATCACGCCGGTTCCCGGTGGCGTGGGACCGATCACGGACGTATGGCTGATCGGGAACGCGGTGAGCGCCGCGGCGGCTGCGCTCCGCGTCGAGCCGCGGTTCGGGTTCACGACATGAGCGTGAAGGTGCGCCGTTCGCGTCCGATCGAGGAAGCTTGGCCAGACGCTCGTCGGTCTCCTCGCGTTGGACGTCGTCCTGGCGGCGGTAGCGGTTGCGCTGCGGCTCTCCGAGCTCGGGCTCCTCCAGCGTGCCGCGCGGGGGGAGCTCGTGTCCTTCGAAGAGGCCACGCGCTCCGACGACCGAGTGGGAGCGGTCGCGATCGCCCAGGTCGTCGTGATCCTCGTCACCGGCATCGTCTGGCTCGTCTGGCAGCATCGCGCGCAGTCGAACCTCCACGCGGCACGGCTCCGGGAGCTCGACTACACGCCCGGCTGGGTGGTCGGTTGGTGGCTGATCCCGTTCGCGAACCTCGTGAAGCCGTTCCAGACGGTGCGCGAGCTGTGGAAGGCCAGTAGCGGAGACGACTCCTGGTGGCTGAACACGACGTGGTCCCTCATCGGCTGGTGGTGGGCGGCGTGGCTCGGGACGACCGTCCTCGATCGCATCGCGGCAGCGGTGGCGAGCGGAGCGCCGACCATCGACAAGCTGACCTCGGGCAGTCGGCTGTTCCTCATCGGTGAGGTGGTCTCGATCGTGGCCGGCGACTCCTCGCGATCGCGATCGTTCGGTCCGTGAACGGGCGCCAGGAACGCCTCCTCGAGCGGCCGGCTCCCGAGGCGTGCCCCCGCCGAGACCGGACACCGCGTAGGTCTCGGAGATCCGGACTCACCCGCGGCCCTCTACACTGCCGCGCATGGCGATCGAGATCGACATCGATCATGTCGCGCGCCTCGCGCGGCTGGCGCTCACCGACGAGGAGAAGTCGCAGCTGCGGAGCCAGCTCGCCCTGATCCTGGAACACGCGGCGAAGGTGGGTGAGGTCGCTGCCGAGGACGTCCCGCCGACCGCGTACGCGATCCCCCGCGCCAACGTCTATCGGGAGGACGCGCCCGAGCCCTCGATCCCGCAGGGCGAGGCGCTCGCGAACGCACCGGAGCGAGAGGACGGACGCTTCAAGGTCCCTCGGATCGTCGAGGCGGACCGATGACCGAAGCGCTCTGCGACCTCACCGGGTCCGAGCTCGCGACGAAGATCGCCGGGTGGAGAGGTCTCCGTGACGGAGGTCGTGGAGTCCTCGCTCGAGCGGATCGAGGCGGTCGACGACGAGATCCACGCGTTCCTCACGCGGACGCCCGAGGTCGCCCTGGAGCGCGCGGCGGAGCTCGACGCGCACCGAGGGACGGGTGCGCCGCAGCACGCGGTCGCCGGCATCCCGCTCGCGCTGAAGGATGTCTTGGCCACGATGGGGATCCGCACGACCTGCGGGTCGTTGATCCTCGAGAACTACCTGCCGCCGTACGAGTCGACGGCATGGGCGCGCCTGTCCGGCCACGGCAGCGTGCTCGCGGGCAAGACGAACTGCGACGAGTTCGCGATGGGTTCCTCCAACGAGAACTCGGCGTACGGGCCCGTCCGGAACCCCTGGGACCTCGAGCGGGTCCCCGGCGGATCCAGCGGCGGCAGCGCCGCCGCGGTCGCCGCCGGGGAGGTCGTCTGGGCGCTCGGAACCGACACGGGCGGCTCGGTCCGGCAGCCCGCCTCGCTCTGCGGCGTGGTCGGGTTGAAGCCGACGTACGGGCTCGTCTCGCGGTACGGGCTGATCGCGTTCGCGTCGTCGCTGGACACCGTTGGGACGCTCACCCGCAGCGTCCGCGACGCCGCCGTCCTGCTCGGCGCGATGGCCGGCAAGGACCACCGCGATGCGACGAGCCTCGACGAGGACGTTCCCGACTACCTCGCGGGGCTCGAGGGCGGCGTCGACGGCTTGCGGGTCGGCGTCGTGGCGGAGGCGTTCGGCGAGGGCGTGGAGCCGGGGGTGCGCGACTCCGTGCGAGCCTCGGTGGATCGGCTCGCCAACCTGGGCGCCTCCGTGGGCGAGGCCACCCTGCCGCACGCCGAGTACACGCTGTCCGCCTACTACCTGATCGCGCCGTCGGAGGCCTCGTCGAACCTGGCTCGCTACGACGGCGTCCGCTACGGCTACCGCGCCGAGGGCGGCACGGACTCGATCGACATGATGTTCCGCACCCGTGGCGAGGGATTCGGCCCCGAGGTCAAGCGGCGGATCATGCTCGGCACGTACGCCCTGTCCGCCGGCTACTACGACGCGTATTACGGACAGGCGCAGAAGGTTCGAACGCTCATCATCCGCGACTACGAGAAGGCGTTCGCGGATTTCGACGTGCTCGTCTCACCGACGTCGCCGACGACCGCCTTCCGGGTGGGAGAGAAGGTGGACGACCCGATGGCGATGTACCTGAACGACATCTTCACGATCCCGGCGAACCTCGCGGGCGTGCCGGCGATCAGCGTCCCGTGCGGTCTCGACGACGCGGGCCTGCCGATCGGGCTGCAGCTCACTTCACCCGTCCTCGGGGAACAGGTCCTCTTCCGCGCGGCGCACGCGCTAGAGCGGGACCTCGGCCTCGTCCTCCGTCCGCCGGTCCTCGCCGGGCTCTGAGCCCGGGTCGTCTCGGGCGACGCCTCCGGCGGAGACCGTGAGCGCGACCGCCGCCAGGACCACACCCCCGGCGATCAGGGAGCGGCTCCGGAGCGTCTCGTCCGCGATCAGGTGGCCGAGGTACACGGCCAGCATCGGTGTCACCCAGGCATACGTCGCGACGAGCGAAGTCCGCGCGTTGCGGAGGAGCCACACGTACGCCGTGAACGCGATCCAGGAACCGAACACCACGAGGTAACCGAGCGCCAGGACGGACGCCGCGGAGAATCGGTCGGGATCGACGAGGGAGAGCTCCCCGCGGGCGATCCCCCACGCGAGCGTGATCGTCCCGCCGGCCATCATCACCATCGCGTTGCCGACGAGGGGACGATGGGGCAGCCGCGCGCCGCGGGCGAAGAGGGAGCCGGCGGCCCAGCTCATCGACGCCGAGACGGCGAGCAGCAACCCGGAGATCGGCACGTCGGCGAGTCGCGCGTCGTTCACGAGGAGGGCGGCGCCCGCGAACCCGAGCAGGATCCCGATCGCCACCCGGCCCGCGAGCCGGCGGTGACCGGCGAAGCGATCCCAGAGCGCGAGCCACAGGGGCACGAGCGCGAAGATCAGGGCGACGGTGCCCGACGGGACGTTGCGCTCCGCGAGCACCACGGAGCCGTTGCCGAACGCGATCAGCCCGGTCCCCACCAGGAGCGCCGCCAACCACTGTGGCCGGCCGATCGGGTCGGACTCCGCGTCTCGCCGCCTGGTGGAGACGGCGAACAGGACGGAGCCCGCGATCACGAAGCGCGTCCCGGCGGCGATCAGCGGCGGCAGGGTCTCGTTGGTGATGCGGATCCCGAGGTACGTGGTACCCCAGATCACGTAGACGGTCCCGAGCGCGGCCCAGATCAACCAGGTGGGCGGCTGTCTCGATGCGTGACGGGCTCGGGGCGCAGACATCGGCACAGGATACGGACGGGTTCCGACCGGCCCGTCGGGAGGGTCCGATAGGCTGGCCCGCGCGATGGCCGAGTGGGAGACCGTGATCGGGCTCGAGTGTCACGTCGAGCTCAGCACGCGCACGAAGATGTTCTGCGGGTGCCGCAACGAGTTCGGCGCCGAGCCCAACACGCTCACGTGCCCGGTCTGCCTCGGACATCCGGGGTCGCTCCCCGTTCCGAACCGGGAGGCGATCGCCAGGATCGTGAAGGTGGGGGTCGCGCTGGGGAGCGAGATCGCGCCCCACTCCCTGTTCCACCGGAAGAACTACTTCTATCCGGACATGCCGAAGAACTATCAGATCAGCCAGTACGACCTGCCCGTGTGCGTCGGCGGGCATCTCGACGTGGAGCTCCCCGACGGATCGACGAAGCGGGTGGGCATCACACGGGTGCACATGGAGGAGGACACCGGCAAGACCGCGCACGGCAGTGCCTCGGGCCGGATCCACGAGGCGGAGTCCGCGCTGATCGACTACAACCGGGCCGGCGTGCCCCTCGTCGAGTGCGTCTCCGAGCCCGACATGCGCGCGCCGGAGGAGGCCGCCGCGTACCTGCGCGAGCTGCGGGCGCTCCTCGAGTCGCTCGACGTCTCCGACGTCCGCATGGAGGAGGGCTCCCTGCGCTGCGATGCGAACGTCTCGGTGCGGCCCGTCGGCACCGACGCCCTCGGCGTCAAGGTCGAGATCAAGAACATGAACTCGGTCCGATCCCTGGAGCGCGCGCTGGCGTTCGAGGTGGACCGCCAGGTCGCCGCGCTCGAGGCGCGTGAGCCGCTCGTGCAGGAGACACGGCACTGGGACGAGGACTCCGGCACCACGAAGACGATGCGCTCGAAGGAGGAGGCGTTCGACTACCGCTATTTCCCGGAGCCCGACATCCCTGCGCTCGAACCGGACGAGGCCTGGATCGAGGAGATCCGGCGGAGCCTCCCGGAGCTCCCGCGGGCGCGTCGGACGCGCTACACGGAGGGGCTGGGGTTGAAGGCCGAGGTCGCGCGTGTCCTCGTTGCCGACCGGGCCGCGACCGGCCTGTTCGAGGAGACGGTGGCGCTCGGGGCGGAGCCGGCCGCGTCGGCCAACTGGATCACCCAGGACCTGGCGGGCCTGCGCAACGAGGTGATCGTGGCCGACGCGGACGCCGAACCGACGGTGGGGCCTCGGCACATCGCCGACCTCGTCGCCTTGGTGGCCGACGGAACCCTGTCCGGAGCGGGTGCGAAGCGGGCCCTCGAGGAGGCCTTCCAGACCGGAGCGGCGATCGCCGACATCGTCGAGGAGCGGGGCCTGCGGCAGGTCTCCGACGCCGGCGAGCTGGGCGCCGTCGTCGATCGGGTGCTCGCGGAGAACGAGGACGCCGCGCGGAAGTTCCGCGACGGCAACGAGTCCGTGATCGGGTTCCTCGTCGGACAGGTGATGAAGGCGTCCGGCGGATCCGCGAACCCGACGCTCGCGCAGGAGCTCCTGCGCGAGCGGCTCTCCGGGTAGGCCGGGCGGTGCGCGTCGATCCGAAGCGGAACCGGGTCCCGTTCTGGCAGCTCGCCCTCTACGCCACCGCGGCGGCCGCCGGTGGCGCCACGCATCCGATCCGGAAGATGTGGCATGCGGAGAACGCGATCGACCGGTACGCGCTCTGTCACCTCACGAGCGCCGCGGGCGACACGCTGCTCGCGATCGCCCTCGCCGACTCGGTCTTCTTCTCGATGCCCGACGTCGGCGAGGCGAAGCTGCGAGTCGTCGCCTACCTCGCCTTCACGATGCTGCCGCTCGCCGTCGCGGGCCCGCTGCTCGTGGTTCCGCTCGACCGCGCCGGCCCGCGCCGGCTGATCTCGTTCCTCGCCGCGGTCGTCCGCGCGGCGATCGCTTTCATCGTTGCGGGACAGCTAGACACCATCGCGCTGTACCCGGCGGCGTTCGCGATCCTCGTCGCCGCAAAAGTGCACGGGATCACGAAGAACGGCCTAACGATGGCCTACGCGGGGCCGGGCGAGGGGCTGATGCGGGCGAACGCGCGTCTTGGCCGTGTTGCCGTCGCGGGTGCGCTGACGGCCGCACCGCTGGGCGGCGGGGCCGTCGTTCTCTGGGGTTCCGGCGGCGCGATGGTGCTCGCCGGGGTCGTGTATTCCGCGTGTGCCTTGGTCACGCTTCGGCTGCCGCACCCGCGCTTGAAAACGCCACCCAAACCGATCGGTCGCCGGGGCCGGCTGCCGGTCCTCACCGGCCCCGCGATCGGCGCGGCGGGGATGCGTGCCGCCACCGGGTTCGTTCTGTTTCTCACCGCCTTTGCGACCCGCGAGGGCTTCCCCAAGACGTCGTTCGCCACGATGGCGATCGCGGCCGCGGCAGGCGGATTCCTCGCCGATGTCCTGGCACCGAGGCTCCCGGAGACACTCCGCGAGGAGTTCATCGTCGTCGGCTGTACGGTCGCCGCCGGACTAGGGGCGCTGTTCGCCTTCTCGGTCTTCTCTTTGCCGGTCCTCACGATCTTCGCGATCGCCGCCGGCGCCGCAACCGAGCTCGGCCGGCTCGCGTTCCAGAGCCTGATGCAGGCGAACGCGCCAGAAGGGGCCCTCGGACGCGTCTTTGTGCGCTACGAGGTGATGTTCCAGATCTCATGGGTCGCCGGCGCCGCCGGACCCGCCCTGCTCGCCATCGACTTCAAGACCGGCATCCTCATCATGGCCGGCTTCTACCTGGCACTGGCCGGCGCGTGGGCTTACCGGTTCTTCCGCGGCGGCCGGGAGCCGGTCGGAGTATCGCTGGAGGTGCCGTAGGCTGACACGCTGTTTCCGCGCTGTGCGGAGAGAGGGAGGTCTCGACATGGCGGAGTTCGTGACGGTGGGCGATGCGGACGAGGTTCCCGAGGGGGAGGCGAAGGCGTTCGACGTGAGCGGCGCCGAGATCGCGGTCGCCCGGGTGGACGGCCAGCTCTACGCGTTCAGCGACATCTGCACGCACCGCCACTGCAACCTCGCGATGGGCGGCGAGATCGACGGCACCACGATCGAGTGCGAATGCCATGGGAGCCAGTTCGACATGAAGACCGGGGAGGTCGTGAACCCGCCGGCCACGGATCCGCTGGAGACCTACGAGGCCCGCGAGGTCGACGGGCAGATCCAGGTCGGTGTCTGAGCCAAGTTCGGTCTCTGAAGAGGACGCTCCTCGGTCCATCGTCATCGTCGGGGCGAGCCTCGCCGGTGGGACCGCCGCGGGCGTGCTTCGCGACGAGGGCTACGACGGCGCCCTCCACCTGATCGGCGCCGAGGACGAGCCGCCCTACGAGCGGCCGCCGTTGTCGAAGGAGCTCCTGCGAGGTGAGGCGACCCTCGAGGACGCGCTCGTTCGCCCCGCCGCCTGGTACGCGGAGCACGACGTCGACGCGCGGTTCGGCACGCGAGCAGCACAGATCGACGTCCACCGGGGCGAGGTGATCTGCACCGGGGGCGAGCGCGTCGCCTATGACCGTCTCCTGGTCGCGACGGGCTGCCGGAACCGCAGCCTCGAGGTTCCGGGCGCCGGTCTCCCCGGCGTCTTCGATCTCCGCACGCACGACGATGCAGTGCGGATCCGGGAGGCGGCCACGTCGGGCGCCCGGGTCGTGTGCGTCGGTATGGGTTTCATCGGCGCCGAGGTCGCGGCGTCGTTGCGGTCGGTGGGCTGCGACGTAACGGTCGTCGAGATCTTCGAGACCACCCTGTATCGGATCCTCGGGCCGGAGATCGGTCGGGTGCTCGAGGGGATCCATCGCGATCACGGGGTGACCATGCACTTCAGCGACGCGGTCGAGCGGTTCGAGGGAGACGGAAAGCTCGAGCGCGTCGTCACCGAGGGTGGGAAGCAGATCGACGCCGACGTCGCGATCGTCGGCGTCGGCACCGAGCCGGCCGTCGAGATCATGGCGGGAACGGGCCTCGACCGCGGCGGCGGGATCCCGGTTGGAGGGACCTTGGCGACGACCGTGCCCGATGTGTTCGCCGCCGGCGACGTTGCCCTGCACGACCATCCCGTCTTCGGGCCGATCCGCGTCGAGCATTACGACAACGCCGTGAAGATGGGTGAGCACGTAGCGAAGGCGATGCTGGGATCGGACGAGGTCTTCGACGACCCCCACTGGTTCTGGTCCGACCAGTACGACTCCAAGGTCGAGATGGCGGGGTACGCGCCCACCTGGCACCGGATGATCGTCCGCGGCTCGCTCGAGGACCGCTCGTTCTGCGCGTTCCTGTTGGATGATGGAGGGGTGCTGCGTTCCACGGTGAGCCTAGACTGGAAGCGCGACGTCCGGAGATCCTTCGGCCTGATCAAGGCGCAGGTCGCCCCGGGTCCGGCGGCGCTCGCCGATCCGGATGTCGACCTGCGGAAACTCGTCGAGGAGGAGGAGGAGGAGTAGGTGTTCGGCTCGCCCGTCGTCACGCACCCCGTGTGCAACCTCGACCTGCACCAGCGGATCCGCGAAGCCCGCAAGGATGCGGTGGCCCGGTCGCTCCGAGGCAAGACGCGGCATCGTCGGCATCAGCGGCCGGTCGATGCCGACGGCGAGGTCTTCCGGCCCTCTGGCGAAGACGTCGGCCAAGCCTTCCGGTTTTGAACGTCCCGCGGCGGGCGGTGATCGCGCCGATCAGTCGGTGGTGAGGTGGGGGGCGACCTCTTGAGGGGTTCCCTCCTGCTCAACGAGGCCGTCGCGGAACAGCACCACGCGGTTCGCGTAACGGAGCGCTTCAGGGTTATGCGTGGCCGCCAGCACCGCGCCGTCGCGCCGGATCACGTCCCAGAGCGCCTCGAGGATCACGTCGGCGTTCTCGGTATCGACCTCCGCGATCGGCTCGTCCGCCATCACGATCTCCGGCTCGGGGATCAGGGCGCGGGCCACGGCCACGCGCTGCTGCTGTCCGGCCGACAGCTCGTACGTGCGGTTGTGCATGCGCGTCTCGAGGCCGAGCCGGTGGAGCCATCCCTCCGCGCGCTCCCGCGCCTCCGTCAGGTCCACACCGTTCACGCGGAGTGGCAGCTCCACGTTCTCGACGGCGGAGAGCGCGGGGAGCAACCCGAAGCTCTGGAACACGACGCCGATGCCCGTCTGCCGGAGGTCGCGGCGCTCGTCGCCCGACATCGACGACATCGGCCGGCCCTTCCACTTCACCTCGCCGTCATCGGGTGGATCGAGGCCCGCGAGGACGCCCAGGAACGTGGTCTTGCCGGAGCCGCTCGGTCCCATCAGCGCCACGAAGTCCCTCGGCCGGACCTCGATCGAGGCACCTCGGACCGCGATGACGCCCTGCGCGCCCGGATACCGACGGACGACGTCGATCCCCTCGACGAGCGCGGGCTCAGGCATGGCCGGTCTCGCTCCTTCGCCGCAGCCGCACCTCGTCGGCGGAGATCTCGGCTTCGAGGTCGACCCCTCCGAGGGTGGCGATCGCCTCGTCGGGCAGCCGCACGCGACCGTCCTCGGAGACGGGGTCGACCGGCACACCTTCGTGCAGGACCCGTCCGTCGCGTACGCGGATCCGGCGGTCGGCGCGCCGGGCCGCCACGAGGTCGTGGGTGACCATGATGATCGTGACGTGGAACTCTTGGTTCACGGCGCGGAACGCGTCGAGGACCCGAGCCGCGGACTCGGAGTCCAGCTCGGCCGTTGGCTCGTCGGCCAGCAGGATCGAGGGGGTGTTGGACAGCGCGGCGGCGATCGCCACGCGCTGCTGCTCGCCGCCGGACAGCATGCCGGGCGTGTGCTTCGCGCGGTCGCGGAGCCCGACCAGGTCGAGCAGCCCGTCGACGTCGTGTTTCCCCGCGATCTGCGTCCGGCGCACGGTGGCGGGCAGCCGGATGTTCTCCCGCACCGAGAGGTACGGGACGAGGTTGCGGGCCGTGCCTTGCCACACGAAGCCGATGCGTTCGGCGCGGTACTCGGTGAGCTCCTGGTCCTCGAGGAGCCCCAGATCGCGCCCTTCCACCTCGACGATGCCGGCCGAGGCCCGGTCGAGGCCGCCCACCAGGTTCAGGATCGTGGACTTGCCCGCGCCGCTGGGGCCGACGACGGCGAGGAACTCACCCGGCATCACGTCGAGGTCGACGCCCGCAAGGGCCACGACCCCCATGTCACCCACGCGGTACACCTTGTACGCGTGGCGGAGGCGGACCAGCGCGTCCGCGCCTTCCGGCCGGTAGCGCTCCGTGCTGACGACGTTCTCCGTCACTCGGCCTCCCCTCGGAGGACGCCGGTCACCGACGCCCGCAGCAGTGCGCGTGAGGACAGCGCCAACGCGATCGCGGTCGAGCCGAGGATCGCGGCGAGCGCGATCCCGAGTGAGGTCCAGTCCATCAGGAACACGGGCGGGGGATACGCGACCGAGAGACTCGGTCCCACGTACGGCATCATCATGCGGAGCAGCAGGTAGCCCAGGCCGAGTCCCGCGACGACCGCGAAGCCGAGGAGCAGCACCTGCTCGAGGGCGAGCGCCCGGACGATCTGTCCGGGCGCGGTCCCCATCGCCCGGAGTGCGGCGAACTCGTAGTCGCGGCGGCGCTGTGCGAAGTACAGCCCCGCCGCGACTCCCACCACCACGAGTCCCGCGCCTCCTGCCGCCGCCACGAAGTTCATCCCCAGGGCGAGGCTCTGCGGGAGCTGCGCGAGGAACCCCTCGATCGGCGCCGTCCGTGCCACGGCTCCGGAGATCAGCCCGTCGGCGCGGAGCAGCGGGATCGGGTCGCGATCCCCGTCGGCCCACACCTCGTTCAGGACGAGGCCCGGCTCGGGGACCGCGGCAGCCCGTTCGAGGAGGGCCGGACCCGACAGCACGATGAACGGGGCGTTGGGGATCATCGAGGGGAACTGCAGCGCTCCGACCACCGGGTCGAGCTCCAGCTCCTGGCCGCCGAGGGTCGCCGGGAAGATCGGACCGTCCACCGAGGCGATGCCGGGGGAGACCAGAACCGGAAGAGGGGCGGAGCCCGGGAGGAGGCCCCCGATCACGTCGGCGGCACCTGATTCCATCTCGTAGCGGACGCCGGCGCCCTCGGGTTCGACGGATCCCGCGCTCCCACGCCACGTCAGCGGCTCCCATCCCTCCAGGGAGATCGCCTGGCCCTCGGCTTCGATCGACCGGACGTCGAACGTCGCCTCGTCGGGGGAGTCCAGCGATGTCCGGTGGATCGTGATCGAGAACAAACGCACGGCGGCATCCAGGCCCAACTCGTAGCGGGCGAGACCGGGCTCCACCGGCTCGAGCGGGGCGGTGTGCACGAACCCGTCCGCGTCGACCCCGGTCGCTGCGATCCGGAGGTTCCGGACGTCATCGCTCGACTCGATCTCCAGCGTGAGCGTGGACGTCGGCGCCGGCAGCGTCAGACCGAACGGAGGCGTCTCGAGCCGGCGCATGATCTCCGGCAGAGGCGTCTCGGAGAAGTCCTCGCGCCACCAGGCCGCCGCCGCATGCCGCTCGGGGTCGATCCCGAGCGCGATCGGGGGCAGGTTGAAGGTGCCGCTCTCGAGCCGCGGCTCCGTGCGAACGACGGCGGTGGTGAGCGGGGGCATCCGCTGGATCACGGACAGGATGTCGTCCGGAGGCGTCACCTCGATCCGCCAGTCCGCGCCCACCTGGGCGTGCGCGGCGTCCTGGTGGTTGCGCAGCACGATCGCCCGGTACGACGTCGACACGACCAAGAGGCCCATCGAGAGCAGGAGCAGCAGCGCGGCCGCGAAGCCCGTTCCCGGGGAGCGTCCGACCCGCCGGCCCGCGAGATAGCGGGAGAGATGACGGGTCCGGCCGATCCGTGTGTCGAGCGCCCGGAAGACGAGGAGGAGGAGCCGGAGGGCCAGGAACGAGCCGCCGAAGAGCAGCAGGGTGGGCGCCACGAGGATCAACGGGTCGATCTCGCCGGAGCCCGCCTCGGGCCCGGTTCCCGTCCGCAGCTGGAGGAACGCGAACACGCCGAGCGGCAGGACGAAGAGCTCCACCGGCACCCGCGCGAGGAGGGGCCGATCCTCCCGGGACGCCGCTCGTCGCTCCTCGAGGATCGTCCGCGAGACGTAGGGAACGGACAGGCCGATCAGGATGAAGCAGCCGATCACCGCGGCCACGATGCCCAGCTGCTGCCCGGCTGCGTTCAGGCGGATCGGGAAGCTCACACCGGGGAGATCGGGGCCGTTGGCCGTGCTCGCGAGCGCGGCCAACCCCATCCCGAGGAGCAGCCCGAGCGGGAACGCGACGATGGCGACGAACACCGCCTGCGACGCCTGCGCGGCGAGGAGCAGACCGCGTCGGAAGCCGCGGCTGTGGAGCACGGCGAGCTCGAACGCTTGCCGCGTGAGCGCGAGAGCCCCCACCCCGGCCAGCACGGCGAGCGTGACGGCCCCGATCTGGAACACCACGAGCAGGATCGGGACCGCGAGGTCGGCGATCCGCTGTCGGACGATCTCGAGCAACGTGTCGAGCCCCGAGATCAACGTGATCGAGCTGAGGCCGAGCTCGGCCTCGCCCTGCAAGCTCGAGAAGATCCGCCCGATGTCGTCAGGGACGTCGGATACCTGCTCGAACGGGACGCCGACGAGGTCCAGGAAGGCGTCCCACGAATATTGGGTCGTGAGACCGAGTTCCTGGGTGGCCAGAACCAACGTGTCGATCCTCACCAGAGCCGGCTGCGGTTGGGTCGAGTCGGGGGCGGGGAACGGGGTCTGCGAGCCGAACCAGTAGGGGTCGTTCCGCTCGGGGCTGACGTACGTCCCGACCACCGAGAGCTCGATCCGCTCGCCGGTGGGACCGATCACCGCGAGCTGGTCGCCGGCGCGGACGCCGAGGAGCTGCGCCACCCCCGAGTGGATCACGATCTCACCCTCGCCCGGTGGCTCTCCGCGGATCTCCAGGTGCTCCTCGAGCCGTTCGCGCGCGAGGATCGCGACGGACGGGCCCGCCGGCGAGCCGAGACGGACGGTTCCCAGGCCCTGCCGCACGGTCTCGAGCACCGGCAGCGAGTCGATCCGATCGGTGATGACCCCGTCGGCGGCGTCCCAGTCGAACGAGTCGTCTCCGAAGACCTGGAACCGCGCGTTCTTGACCGTGGGTGCGGCGCCGGCGAGCTCGGACGACAGGATCGCCTCTCGTGCTGCCTCCGCGTAGATCGGACCGGCCACGAGGACCCCCACCGAGAAGGCGAGCGTGACCACGACGGCGAGGCCCAGCAGCCGCTGAGCGGCGAAGCGTTTCAACAGGAATCGAAGGGTCGCCATGACGCACCTCGGGGCCCTCCACGGGCCCCGTCCCTGCCGATGATACGGACCTGCGGTTCCTTGCCGACCTTCCGGGTTGTCGGAACCTTGCCCCCACCTGTGCGCTTGTTACGCTGCGAGCGGCTGGACTCGCCGCGTACCGGCGGGGAACAACGGCCTCGGACACGACAGGAGACCCGCATGGACAGGCCCGAGATCATCCTTGCGCCCGGACCCACCCCGATCCCTCCCGAGGTGTTGCTCGCCCAGGGAAGTCCCCTCGTGTACCACCGAGGGCCCGGCTTCGGTCGCTTGATGCGCGACGTGACCACGCGCTTGAAGGAGCTCTACGGCACGGATCGCGCCGACGTCCTGCTGATGACCTCCTCGGGCACCGGGGGGCTCGAGTCGGCCGTCCAGAACGTCTTCTCGCCGGGCGATGAGGTGCTGGTCCCCCTGGCGGGGTTCTTCTCGGAGCGCTGGCGCAACCTCGCCACGGCGATGGGTCTCACCGTCCGGACGGTCGAGCACGAGTGGGGCAGGAAGGTCGACCCGTCGAGGGTCGCGGACGCGCTCGCCGAGCGTCCCGCCAAGGCGATCCTCCTCACCCAGTCGGAGACGTCGACGGGCGTGATCCAGCCGGTCGAGGAGCTCTCACGGGTCGCGAACGACGCAGGCGCGCTCGTGGTCGCCGACGTCGTGAGCAGCCTCGGCGCGGTGCCGTTCGCGTTCGACGACTGGGGGATCGACGTGGCGGTGGGCGGGTCGCAGAAGGCTCTGTCGGCGAGCCCCGGGATCGCGTTCGTCGCGATCAGCCAGCGTGCGTGGGAGGCGCACGAGGGCGCCACGTTGCCGCGCTTCTACTTCGACTGGTCGATCTATCGGCGGTTCGCCGAGCTCCCTGACCCGGAGAACCCGTGGACGCCGGCGATCAGCGTGATGCAGGGCCTCCACGCGGCCCTCGAGCTGTACTTCCAGGACGGGGTCGACGCCGCGTACCGCCGCCACGAGCTCCTGTCGCGCGCGGTGAAGGAGGGCGTGAAGGCGCTCGGCCTCGACCTGTTCGGAGAGGGCCTGGACGCGAACTGGACGGTCACGGCGATCAGCGCTCCCGAGGGGATCGACGCGGACCTGATCAGCGACCGGATCCGCTCGGACTTCGGCTGCATCCTCGCTCCGGGGCAGGGGCCGTTGAAGGGGAAGGTGTTCCGCATCGGGCACTTCGGCTACTTCAGCGAGCTCGACATCGTCCGCGGGCTCGCCGCCCTGGAGATGACCCTCGAGCGTCTCGGCCATCCCGTGAAGCGGGGTGCCGCCGTGGCGTCCGCGGAGGGGGTCTTCCAGGAGGCCGCGGTCCCGGGATGAGGGTCCTCGTCACCGAGAAGCTGTCCGAGGCGGGCCTCGAACTGCTCCGCGAACGGTTCCAGGTCGACGTGCGCGAGGACCTCGCGCACGGGGACCTGGCCGGCGCGATCGGGCCGTTCGATGCGCTCGTGATCCGGAGCGCGACCCGCGTCACGGCCGAGGTCCTCGACGCGGCGCCCCGCTTGAAGGTGGTGGCGCGCGCCGGCATCGGCGTCGACAACGTCGACGTCGAGGCCGCCACGCGCCGCGGCGTGATGGTCGTGAACGCGCCGCAGTCGAACACCATCAGCGCCGCGGAGCACACCATGGCGCTGCTGCTCGCACAGGCGCGCAACGTCCCGCAGGCCGACCGCGAGCTCCACGCCGGCCGCTGGGACAAGGAGCGATGGCAAGGGGTCGAGCTCGCGGGCAAGACCCTGGGGTTGATAGGGCTCGGGCGCGTCGGCACGCTCGTCGCGTCGCGCGCCCAGGCGTTCGGGATGCGCGTGATCGCGTTCGATCCATACGTCTCGGGCGAGCGGGCCAAGGAGCTCGGGGTGGATGTGATGCCCACCCTCGAGTCGCTCCTCGTGCAGTCCGACTTCGTGTCGATCCACCTCCCGGGCTCCCCGGACACCCTCGGGCTGATCGGGGAGCACCAGCTCGCGATGGTGAAGCACGGCGCCCGGCTCGTGAACACCTCGCGCGGCGGCATCGTGGACGAAGAGGCGCTCGCGAAGGCACTGGAGGACGGTCGCCTGGCCGGCGCCGCGCTCGACGTCTTCGCGATGGAGCCGGCCACCGACTCACCGCTGTTCGGGATGGAGCAGGTGGTCGTCACGCCGCACCTCGGGGCGTCGACCATCGAGGCACAGGACAAGGCCGGCATGACCGTCGCGGAGATGGTGCGGCTGGCGCTCGAAGGGCAGTTCGTGCCGTACGCCGTGAACGTCTCCGCCGGAGCAGAGGTGAGCGAGGCCGTCCGACCGTTCGTCGGTCTCGCGGAGCGCCTCGGATCGCTGGTCGCGGGTCTGGCGGACGGCGGCGTTCGGTCGATCGTCGCGTCGTACCTTGGTCGCGTTGCGGAGCACGACACGCGGGTGCTCACGCTCGCGATCTTGAAAGGGATCCTCGGACGCTCCGTGAACGAGCCCGTGTCCTTCGTGAACGCGCCGTTGCTCGCGCGCGACCGGGGCCTCACGGTGAGCGAGATGCGTTCCACCGGGTCGCAGGACTACGTGAGCCAGATCTCCCTGCGGGCCCAGACGGAGTCCGAGTCCGAGATCGAGGTCGGCGGCACGTTGCTCGGCAAGAAGAACGCCGAACGCGTGATCCAGGTCTGGGACTTCGAGGTCGAGATCGAGCCCGCGCCGCACATGCTCTTCTTCGTCTACGAGGACCGCCCCGGGATCATCGGGAAGGTCGGCACGATCCTCGGCGAGCACGGCATCAACATCGCCACGATGGAGGTGGGCCGGAAGGCTGCGGGCGGCGACGCCTTGATGGCCCTCACGGTGGACTCGCCCGTGCCGCCCGACGTGCTGCGGGTCGTGGCCGAGGCGATCGACGCCCACACGATCCGCGCCGTCACGCTCGACGCGTGACCGACGGTCTCGCCGAACCTCAGCCGTCGGGGTGGACGCCCGTGTTACCCTGGAACGACCATGAAGCGGTACACGACGAAACGACCAGTGCACGGGGCCCTCTGACGCGTCTCACGCGTCGCGCCCCGTAGTCCGTTCCTCGTCGACCCTCCGCACCACCCCCGCAAGGAGACCGCTCCATGACCCGCTCACCGAAGTCCAACGTTCGTCGTCTCGCCCTCGGCCGCATGATCTCGGTCACGGGCGGTGCCGCCGCCTATACGGCGCTGAACTACACGGTGTGGGAGCGCACCCACTCGCCGTTCATGCAGGCGCTCTCGCTGCTGCTCACGTTCGGCGTCGCCGGCCTCATCGGTCCCTTCACGGGCGCGCTGGGAGACCGGTACAACCGTCGGACGGTCATGATCTGGTCCGAGGCCATCTCGGCCGCCTTCTTCGCGGCGATGGTCTTCGCGAAGGACCCCGGCCTCCTGATCGCGCTCGCGTTCGGTTCCGCGATCGCCGAGCTGCCGTTCTTCTCCGCCTCGCGTGCGGCGATCCCGAACCTCGTCGAGTCCGAGAAGGATCTCTCGTGGGCGAACAGCCTCGTGTCGATGGGCGTCCACGCGGGGATCGCGGTCGGTCCGGTGATCGGTGGCGGCTTGGTCGCGATCCTGGCGCCCGGGGACACGCCGCTGCCCGACCGGCTGCACATGGCCGGGGCGGTCGTCTTCGGGTTGAACGCGATCTCCTTCCTCGATCTCCCTCGCCGTCACGCTGACGGTGCGGGGTCGCTTCGAGGAGGAGAGGTCCCCGGACGCGCCTTCCGAGCACGAGGGGCTGTTCGCGGGCGCCGCCTATCTGTGGCGTGAGCGGGTCCTCCGCAGGATGGCCTTCGCGTGGCTCGTCTTCGTCCTCGGGATGGGCATGGGGATGGTGGCCGACGCACCGCTCGCGGAGTCCTTCGGGACGGGTGGGTGGGGCTTCGGTCTGTTGATCGCGTGCTGGGGAACCGGCTCCGTGCTCGGCACCGTGTTCGGACGATGGATGAACGCCCGCACCGAGCCGCTCTGGATGGTCTTCGGAGCGGCCGGTGTAGCCGTGTCGGCGTTCGGGGTCGGCCTCTTCGGGCTGTTCCCGCTCGTCCTCGTATCTCTGCTCGTGATGGGGACGTCCGACGGCATCTCGATCGTCGCCGAGAACGGCATCATCCAGCGGCGCACGCCCGACGCGGTCCGGAGCCGGACGATGGCGGCCCTGGAAGCCGTCCTCTCCCTGGGATTGGCCGTCGCCTTCCTCGCCGCCGGGCCGGTCCTCCGCCTCGTGGAGGCGCAGACGGTCTACCTGGTCGCCGGCGTGTTCGCCGTGGGGGCCACCGTCGTCCTGTTGCCCCTCGTCCGTCTGAAGACCGACGCCAGCAACGGTAGGCCGACCGGCCCAGGAGTGCCTGTGCAGCAGCCGACTACCGGGGACCGCGCGACTGTGTGATTCTTGCCCTCGATGACGGAGGGCACAGGGCGCGCAGCGGTACGGCGGGTCGCGGCGGCGCGGGGCATCTCCCTGACCGGCAGCGGCGCCGCGTTCGCGGCGCTGGCGTACATCGTGTACCGGCTGACCGGCGAATCCGCGGTCTGGCTCTCGGTGACCCTTCTGCTCACGATGGGCCTGCAGGGCGTGGTGCAGCCGTTCGCGAGCTGGCTCGGAGACCGGTTCGACCGGCGACGGGTGCTGGTCGATCTCCGATGTCGCCGCGGCCGCCGGGTTCGTCGCGCTCGCCTTCGCCCGAACCCCGGGTCAGCTGGTCATGCTCGCCGCCATCACGGCGGTGCTCGAGTCGCCGGTGTGGGCCGTGGCGGCAGCGTCGATCCCGAACCTGATCGAGGAGGAGCACCTCCCGTGGGCGAACGGGCAGGTGGCGATCGGGAGGCACCTCGGCAGCTTCATCGGGCCGCTGCTCGGGACGCAGCTGATCGTCTGGCTCGCCGGCGAGGGCGCATCGGTCGATCGCCTCCTCGGCGCCGGTGCGTTCGTGTTCGGGATCAACGCCGCGACGTTCCTCGTGTCCGCATGGTTGATCGGCAGCACGCCCGGGCGGTTCAACGACGAACGGCACGAGGACAGCGAGCACGCCGGGATCCGGGCGGGCTTCCGGTACGCGATGAGCGACCGCGTGCTTCGCTCGATCCTTATCGGATGGTCCGTGCTCCTGCTCGGCGTCGGCTTGATCCTGGTGGCCGAGCTGCCCTACGCGCTCGGATTCGGGCAGGGCGCGTTCGGCTACGGGCTGATCTCGGCGTTGTGGGGAGGAGGGGCGGCCCTGGGCGCCTTGCTCGCGGCGCGATGGCTCACGGCCGAACGTGAGCCGAGGACCCTCCTGGTCTCCGTCCTCCTCGGGGGTCTCATCATGGTGGCCATCGGATGGTCGCCCGTGTGGATCTTGGCGCTCGGACTGATGGTGACGGAGGGCATCTTCGAGGGGTTCGCGAGCGTCTCGGAACAAGGGCTGCTCCAGCGGCGGACCCCCGACGACGTCCGGAGCCGGGTGGCGGGCGCGGTGGAAGCCGCGACCCTCATCGCCCTCGCGATCTCGCTCACGGCCGGAGGGCCGATCGTCGAGTGGCTCGGGCCCCGCGCCGCCTACTACGTGGGTGGTCTCATGACCGTCGGCGCGGGGATCGTGATGGCGGGGCCGCTCCTGCATCCGGGCCTGCCTCGACATCGGGCCGATGAGGCGTTCGTCTTCGAGCCGGCGGAGCGCGCCGTCCCCGATCGGTCCGCGAGGACTTAGGAGCGCGGCAGCCGGGTCGCGGGATCGGGGAACAACACGCGGAACGACGCGCCCCCGCCCTCCCGGTCCTCCACCCACGCCCGACCCCCGTGCGCCTCGGCGAAGCGCGCCACGAGGGACAGGCCGACGCCGAGGCCGGGTGAAGGCGCGGATCGCTCTCCTCGCTCGAACGGCTCGAAGAGACGGTCCCGCTCGTCCTCGGCCACGCCGGGCCCGTCGTCGTCGACGCGCACGATCACGCCGTTGTCCACGCGTCGAGCCCCGACCCAGATCGCGGATCCCGGCGGAGTGTGCTTGATCGCGTTGACGAGGAGGTTCTCCACGATCCTCACCACCATCGACTCGTCGATCCAAGCGTCGATCGGCTCGGTCTGCACGTGGACCGTCCGTTCCTCCACGACGTCGGATTCCGCGACCGTACGGCCGAGGAGCGCCCCCAGATCCATCAGCTCGCGCCGGGGCTGGACGAGTCCGCGTGTGAGGCGATCCATGTCGAGGAGGTCGTTGACCATCGCCGTCAGGCGCCGGGACTTGCGGGCGAGGCTCCGGACCAGCTGGCGGCGATCCTCCTGGGAGATTCCGAGCTCATCCGCGCTCTCCAGCGTGATCGCGCTCCCGAGGATCGCCGCCAACGGCGTCCGGAGGTCATGCGAGACGGCGGTGAGGAACGTGTTCTTCATGTCGTCGGCTTCGCGGAGGCGCTCCACCGCAAGCCGTTCCATATCGAGCGCCTGCGCGAGCTCCTGCTCGGCCCGCTTCTGCTCGGTGATGTCGTACATCACGCCCTGCCAGAAGAGCGGCTCTCCGTCCTCGTCGCGGATCAGGACGGTCTCGTCGTGGACCCACACCACGTTCCCGTCCCGGGACACCATCCGATAGTCCTCGCTGAATCCGCCAAGCTCGTAGGAACGCTCCGCCGCCTTGATCGCTCGAGCGCGATCCTCGGGGTGCAGGAGCTCCCGCCACAGGGTGGGGTTCGCCTGCCGCTCGGCGGGGGTGTAGCCGAAGAGTTCCTCGTACTGCGGGCTGATGTAGAAGGGCGCGTCGTCGGAGCCCCCCTCGCCCTCGATGTAGACCACGGCGGGGATCCGCTCGGCGAGCGACTTGAACTTCACAGCCTCCGAGCGGAGGTCGGATTCGAGGCGCTTCTGCTCGGAGATGTCGACGTACAACCCCTGGACGTACGCGGGTTGGCCGTCCTCGTCCTTGACGACCGTGCCTTGGTCACGGATCCACACGATGCTGGCGTCCGGCCGGATCATCCGGTATTCGAGCGTGAACGGCTCCGCTCGTCGGATCGCGTCGCGGATTCCTCGCTCCGCCTCGTCACGGTCCTCGGGGTGCAGGTGCGCGGCCCACGCGTCATCGCTGATGAACGTGTCCGCGGAGAGTCCCAGCACCTTCTCGACCTGTGGGCTCACGTAGATCGAGGTCAGATCGTCGTCGGCGGTGTCCATGTACGTCACGGCCGGGAGCTGCTCCACGAGGCTGCGGTAGCGCCGCTCGAGCTCCTCGAGCTGGAGCTCGGCCTCCTTCCGTTTGGTGATGTCGAAGAAGAACCCGAGGACGTACTCGGGTTCCCCGGCCTCATCGCGCACGGTGGTCGCCGAGTCGCGCACCCAGATCGACCCGTCCATCGTCGCGGACCATCCGGTACTCGAGCGTGAACGGCTCGCCCGATCGGACGCCCTCGACGGTCTCGCGGTGCGCGCGTTCGCGATCTTCCGGATGGACCCGTTCCGCCCACTCTTCACCGGTCGAGCCCGAGGGCCGGCCGAGGAGGTCATTGATCTGCGGGCTCACGAAGATGTTCGCGAGGCTCTCGTCGGGAACATCGATATAGGTCACGATCGGGAGCTGCTCAACCAGGGTCCGGTAGCGATGCTCGACCTCGGCGGCGCGCGCCTCGGCCTCCTTCTCCTTCGTGATGTCCACGATCAGTCCGATCCAATGCGCCACCTGCCTTTCCGACGCGTCGACGTGCACGGCCTCGTCCCGGACCCAGATCACACGCCCGTCCGCGACGACCAGGCGGTACTCCTCGAGGTACGGCTCCGCCGTCGCGTCCGCCGCGACGTCGGAGAGCTCCACCCGCTCGCGGTCGTCCGGATGGACCAGGGAGTACCAGAACTCGCGAGACTCCGTGAAGCGCTGGGGCGGGTAGCCCGTGAGCGCCTCGATCCGCGGGCTCATATACGCCGTGATGCCCGTCGGCCCTTCGGCTTCCACGTAGGCCACGCCCGGCATGGACCCGAGCACGTGATGGAAGCTCAGGTCCTGGATCGGGAAGTCGCGCGCGTCCAGCGGCGTCGGGGTCGTCATAGGTCACTCGGTGTGTGTTGCGGGTCCGTAGGAAGCATCGGCGCTCCCCAGCCCGTACGTGAATGGTCCCTCCGAGCCCGGCTCGTTGGGCCCATGCGGCATCCCCCGCCCCAGCTCAGGAGCGTTCGCCCGGGACCGCACTCGCGGGCACGACCTCGGGATCACCCCTCGGGATCAAGACCCGGAAGGAGGCGCCGCCACCCTCGCGGTCCTCGACCCACACGCGGCCCCCGTGGAGCTGGGCGAACTTGGCCACGAGCGAGAGCCCCACGCCCACGCCGGGGTTGTGCACCGAGGTCATCGGCCCGTGCTCGAAGGGCTCGAAGATCGACACCCGATGCTCCTCGGGGATCCCCGGGCCGTCGTCCTCCACCTCGATCAGGACGTGGTCGCCCTCGGGGAGCACCTTGACCCAGACCTGACACTCGGACGGGGTGTGGCGTGCCGCGTTCATCAGCAGGTTCTCGACGATCCGGGAGATCATCTGGCGATCGACCCAGGCGCTCACCGCTCGCGTGTCCACGTGGACCTGGCGCCCCGCCATCGACTCGGAATCCCAGACGAGGAGGGAGATGAGCCTGCCCACGGCGATCTCCTGCAGCTTGGGCTCGACCACGCCGCGCGCGAGGCGCTCCGTGTCGAGCAGATCGGTGACGATGGTGTTGAGTCGGCGCGCCTTCGCCGCGAGGCTGTGGATCAACTGCTTCCGCTCCTCCTCGGTGATGCCGAGCCGGTCGCCTTCCTCGAGGGTGAGCGCATTGCCGAGGATCGCCGACAACGGGGTTCGGATGTCGTGCGAGACCGCGGTGAGGAACGTCGTCTTGATCTCATCGGCCCGGCGCATGTCCTCCGTGGCCTGGCGTTCGAGATCGAGCGCCCGGGTGAGATCCTCCGTGGCGGCCTTGGCGTCGGAGATGTCAATCATCACGCCCTGCCAGTGCACCGGCGTCCCGTCACGGTCGCACAGGAGCACAGCCTCGTCGCGGATCCAGACCGTTCGTCCGTCCGCAGCGACCAGGCGATACTCGCCGGCGTACGGCTCGCCCGATGCGTCGCTGCGGGACCACTCCGCGAGGACCCGTTCGCGGTCGTCGGGATGCAGCGCCCTCGCCCACCATCCCGCGTCGCCCGTCGCGACCTCCGGTGGGTATCCGAGCATCGTCTCGATGAACGGGCTCACGTAGGACGGAGAGGTCGGTTCCGGGCCGGTGGGGTCCACATACACGATCGCGGGGACGCGCTCGACCAGGGATCGATAGGGCAGTTCGACCTCGTGCTCGGGCGCCGCGTCGTTCTCCGACCTCTTCGCGCTCATGGGTGTCACGGGCAACGACCTCCGATTCCCCCATCGGACCGAAGAGACACGTCCTTGACGTCCGTTGCATCGTAGGCTCCGGCGGACCTTTCAGGAGGAGCATCGATGCCGGAGACGTTCACGTTCTACATCCAGCCCTGGTACAGGAAGTCCCCCTACTTCGAAGCCACCAAACGTGCCGGATGCACGAGCTGGGGGCTGTACAACCACATGCTGCTGCCCACGCTCTACGACGACCCGGTGACCGAGTACTGGGCGCTCCTGCGCGACGTGACGATGTGGGACGTCTCGGTCGAGCGGTGCGTCGAGATCTCGGGGCCGGACGCGCTCGCGTTCACCAATCTCCTCACGTGCCGGGACCTCACCTCGTGCGAGGTGGGCCAGTGCAAGTACGTCCTCATCACCGATCGCGAGGGCGGCATCGTGAACGATCCGGTCCTGCTCCGCATCGCCGAGGACCGGTTCTGGCTCGCGCTGGCGGACTCCGATGCGCTCCTCTACGTCAAGGGCGTGGCCGCCCTGGCGGGGATGGACGTCCGGGTCATCGAGGCGGACGTCTCGCCGATGCAGATCCAGGGCCCGCGTTCGAGGGACGTCGTGCGCGATCTCGTCGGCGACGAAGTCGCCGCCCTCCGGTACTACCGGTGCGCCGAGGCCGAGGTCGACGGCATCCCCCTCGTCGTCTCGCGCACCGGGTGGACCGGAGAGGTCGGCTACGAGCTCTACCTCCGCGACGCGTCCCGCGGCAACGACCTCTGGCGTCGGGTGGAGGAGGCCGGCGCGGCATACGGGATCCGCGCGATCGCTCCTTCCGAAGCGCGCCGGATCGAGGCGGGGATCTTCAACTACGGCTCCGACATGCGCACGGAGGACACGCCGTTCCACATCACCGGGCTCGAGCGGCTCGTCGAGGACCAGGAAGCCGACTTCATCGGGAAGGACGCGCTGCGCCGGCTCGCCGAGGACGGGGTGGATCGGAAGCTCGTCGGGATCGACATCGGGGGCGCGCCGATGAGCGACGAGGGCGCCCTGAACGACTTCTGGCCGGTACACGAACCTGGCGGGGATCGGATCGGGCCGAGGATCGGAAGGGTGACGGCCGGGGCGTGGTCGCCGCGCCTCGAGCGGAACATCGGCTACGCGTGGGTGCCGGCCAGCCACATGGCGGTCGGGACGCGGCTGGCGCTTCGCGCGCACGACGGCGCCAGGGACGCGACGGTGGCGGAGCTACCGTTCGTCGATCCAACCAAGGAGATCCCGAAGTCGTGAGCGGGTCGATGCGCTTCGACCGGGCGGTCGAGTACTACGACCGCACCCGGGGGCTTTCCGACGAAGCGTCCCGGGGGATGACCGCGCTCCTCGGGAACGAGCTTCACGATCGCGGTCGAACGCTCGAGATCGGCGTGGGCACCGGCCTCGTCGCGCTGCCGCTCGCGGCGGCCGGCGTGCCGCTCGTGGGCCTCGATCTGTCCGCGCCGATGCTCGCGAAACTCGTGGAGAAGGCGGGCGGGCGACCACCGTTCCCGCTCGTCGTCGGGGACGCGACGACGCTGCCCTTCGCCGATGATCGCTTCGGCGGGGCGGTGGTACGACACGTCCTGCATCTGGTGCCGGCGTGGCGACAGGTCGTGGCGGAGCTCGTCCGCGTCGTCGGTCCTCGCGGCCTCGTGCTGGTCTCGAGCGGCCAGGTCCCGGATCCGTGGCACGAACTGACCGAACGGTTCATGGACCGGGTCGGCCGCCCATCCTTCGCCGACGCGCTCGATTCGTGGGAGACCGGCGCGATCCTCCAGGCGTTCGGGGCGCATGGAGCCGAGGCTCGGCAGCTCCCGGCGATCACCGAGCGGGTCGGGCAGACGTTGGCAGAGTTCCTCGACCAGATGGAGGCCGGCATGCACTCGTGGACCTGGGAGGTCGACGAGGAGGCGCGTCGGGAGGCCGTCGCGGAGGTCCGTGCGTGGGCGCTGGAGCGCTGGGGCACGTTGGATCCGCCGGGCGGGCGGGACGTCGCGATCGAGTGGTTCGCGTTCGACCTGCCCTGAACGGTGCCGGGTATCCTGAGAGCCCGCCGGAGGCCATCAAGGAGGGTTCGGGTGCCGATCACGCAGGTCGAGAAGATCTGGATGGACGGCGAGCTGGTGCCGTGGCAGGACGCCCAGGTCCACGTGCTCTCGCATGCCGTCCACTACGGCAGCGGCGTGTTCGAGGGGATCCGGGCCTACGAGACGTCCCGCGGCGCCGCCGTGTGGCACCTCGATGAGCATCTGAAGCGCCTGTTCCGCTCCGCGAAGCTCTACCACACCGACATCCCGTACTCGCGAGAGGCGATCACGCAGGCCACCAAGGACGTGATCAAGGCCAACGAGCTGAACGCCTGCTACATCAGGCCGCTCGTGATCCGGGGCTACGGCGAGATGGGCGTGAACCCGCTGCTGGCGCCGGTGAACGTCGTGATCGCCGTGTGGCCGTGGGGCGCCTACCTCGGGGAGGAGGCGCTCGAGCAGGGCGTGCGGATCAAGATCAGCAGCTGGCGGCGCAACGGTCAGAACTCGCTGCCGGCCGCGGCGAAGGCCACCGGGCAATACATCAACTCCGTCCTCGCCAAGGTGGAGAGCCTCAAGGCCGGCTACGACGAGGCCATCATGCTGAACGAAGCCGGCTTCGTGACGGACGGCTCGGGCGAGAACGTGTTCGTGGTGCGGGACGGCGTGCTCACCACGCCGCCGATCTCGGCTGGCTGCCTGGACGGGATCACGAGGGGGTCGGTGATCACGCTGGCGCGCGACCTGGGGTACGACGTGCGGGAGGAGAATCTCGTCCGCTCGGATCTCTACAACGCAGACGAGTGCTTCTTCACCGGCACCGCTGCCGAGCTCACACCGATCCGTGAGGTGGACGATCGGGTGGTGGGCGAGGGGCACCGGGGGCCGGTGACGAAGGAGCTCCAGGGCGCGTTCTTCGCGGCCACCAAGGGCGAGAACGAGAAGTACGTCCACTGGCTGACGTACGTGAACGACTGATGGGGGAATCCGAAGAGCGATACCGGCTGCCCCGGACGGTCGTTCCTTCGCGCTACGACCTCACGCTGGAGCCGGACCTCGACGCGGGGACGTTCCGCGGGAGCGTCGATGTCGCGCTCGCGGTCCTCGAGCCGGTCACCGAGATCGTCCTGAACGCGAACGAGCTGCGGCTCGAGGGCGCCACGCTCACGGCCACCGACGGCCGCTCGGTGGAGGTCTCCAAGATCCTCACCGATGACGACGCCGAGCGAGCCACGGTCGACCTCGCCGAGATCGCGGAGCCGGGGGACTGGACGCTCCGGATCGTGTTCGCGGGCGAGCTGAACCCCCGCCTCACGGGCTTCTACCGGAGCACGTACACCGACGGGGATGGCCGTACGCAGGTGGTCGGCACCACGCACTTCGAGGCGACGGACGCGCGACGCGCGTTCCCGTGCTGGGACGAACCCGACCTCAAGGCCGTCTTCGCGACCACGCTCGTCGTCAAGGAAGGGCTGACCGCCGTCTCGAACGGCCCGGAGGTGGAGCGGGAGGCGCTCGGGGACGGACGGGTGCGGATCCGCTTCGGCGACACGATGAAGATGTCGACCTACCTGGCCGCGTGGGTGGTCGGACCGCTCGAGCTCACCGAGCCCGCCGACGCGGGCGGCGTGCCGGTGCGGATCGTCCACGTGCCCGGAAAAGGAGCGCTCACCGGCTTCGCGATCGATTCGAGCGTCCACTCCCTGAACTGGTTCGCGGACTACTACGGCATCCCGTACCCGGAGGCGAAGCTCGACAACGTCGCGCTGCCGGACTTCGCGCAGGGCGCGATGGAGAACGTCGGGTGCGTGACGTACCGGGAGCAGGTGCTGCTGATCGATCCGGCTCGCTCGACCCAGGAGGAGCAGCTCGGCGTCGCGGAGACCGTCGCGCACGAGCTCGCCCACATGTGGTTCGGCGATCTCGTGACGATGCGATGGTGGAACGGGATCTGGCTCAACGAGGCCTTCGCCACGTTCATGTCGATGCTCGCCGTCGACGACTTCCGGCCCGCGTGGGAGATCTGGAACACGTTCACGCGCGATCGCTCGAACGCCTTCGAGGTCGACGCGCTGGAGACGACCCGGCCGATCGAGTACGAGGTCCTCTCGCCGGACGACGCGAGCGGCATGTTCGACACGCTCACCTACGTCAAGGGCGGCGCGGTGCTCCGGATGCTCGAGCAGTGGCTCGGCGCCGAGCGCTTCCGCGACGGCATCCGCCGGTACCTCGCGAAGCACGCCTACGGCAACACGGAGACGCACGACCTCTGGGATTCCCTCGAGGAGGAGACCGGGGAGCCCGTGCGCCGGACGATGGACGCCTGGATCTTCCAGCCCGGCTACCCGGCGATCTCGGTGAGCCTCGACGGCGAGCGCGTCCGGTTCGCCCAGCGACGGTTCCTTCCGTCCAGGGACGACGACGACACGACGTGGCCGGTACCGCTGACCGTCCGGCAGGTGAGCGGTGACCGGGAGCAGGTCGATCGGGTCCTGATCGAGGCCGACGGCGCGGAGATCGGGCTGCTCGCGCCCGACGCTGTCGTGATCGCGAACGCTGGCTCGGCGAGCTTCGTGCGCGTCTGGTACGACGACGAGCTTCGGTCGCGGATCGTCGCGCAGGCGATGAACGTGCTCACGCCGATCGAGCGCTACAGCCTCGTTGACGATGCGTGGGCGGCCGTCGTGGCGGGCACGGCGTCCTCCGCGTCGTTCCTCGATCTCGTGCAGGGGTTCGCCGACGAGACCGACCTACGGGTCTGGCAGTCGATCCTTGGCGGTCTCGGCTGGTTCGATCGGTTCGTCGAGGACGAGCCGCGCGAGCGCCTGCGGGCGTTCGTACGGGACCTCCTGCGGCCGGCGCTCGCGCGGCTCGGATGGGACCCCTCGCCCGACGAGCCAGACCTCACCCGCGCCCTCCGGGGGCAGCTCGTGCAGTCCCTCGCGATCCTCGGGGCGGATCCCGAGACCCTCGCGCAGTGCCGCGAGCTCGAGCTCGGAGACGAGGGTGACCCGCAGCTCCTCCAGGCAGCCGTGGAGGCGGTGGCCGCGGAAGGAACGAAGGACGATCTCGATCGCTACTGGGAGCGGTACCGCAACGCCACCACGCCGCAGGTGGAGGAGCGCTACCTGTTCGCGACCTCACGTTTCCCCGGCGACTCGGAGATCGACCGGATCCTCGCCGCGAGCATGACGGACGACATCCGGACCCAGGACGCTCCGTACCTGCTGGCCCGGTCCACCACCAACCGCCACCAGGGGCCGAAGGTGTGGCGGTTCATCGCCGAGCACTGGGACGCGATGCAGGGTCGGTTCGCGTCGTCCAACATCATCGGCCTCGTCTCGGGGATCCGGTACCTCACGGATCCGACATCCGTCGCGGACGTCGACGCCTTCTTCCGCGAGCACGACATCCCGCAGAACCACCTCATGCTCCAGCAGGGCTTGGAGCGGATGCGCGTGAACGCGAAGCTCCGCGAGCGCGCGACCCCGGAGCTGCTCGAGCGCTTCGGCGGCTAGCAGGTTCTCGGTCCGTCACGGCCGGCGCCGGTCGAGGCATGGTTCTGGCGAACGGCCTCGATCCCGAGGAACCCATCGCGGTGCTCGGGGCGTCCAACGGCTTTCGGACCCACTCGAAAGGAGTCCGCCATGCGGAACCGAGTCGCTCGTGCCGCAGCTATCGCGATCCTCACCACGATCCTGCTCACGGTCGCGGCTGGGAGCGCCCTCGCCTGCGGCGGGCTGGTCACGCCCAACGGCACGGTCAGCCTGCTGAAGACGACGACGCTCGCGGCCTACCACGACGGGATCGAGCACTACGTGACCTCGTTCGAGTTCGCCGGCGAGGGTCAGGAGGTCGGGTCGATCATCCCGCTCCCCGGCGTCCCGACGGACGTGATCAAGGGCGGCGACTGGACCCTCCAGCGCTTGATCCTCGAGACGCAGCCGCAGCCCGAGGCGTTTCGGGCGAATTCGTTCCTCGCGTTGGATAGCGCCGCCGGCGCCGAGGTCCTGATGACAGCGAAGATCGACGCCCTCGACATCACCGTGCTGAAGGGCGGGGCGGTCGAGGTCGGGAACTGGGCGCGCGAGCACGGCTATTTCCTCCCGCCGGATGCGCCTGAAGTGCTGGCGTTCTACGCCGAGCGGAGCCCGATCTTCCTGGCCGCCCGGTTCAACGCGGAGCGCGCCGAGAACCGTGGCGTGCAGACCGGGCAGGGCACGCCGGTCCACATCGTGATCCCCACCCCCAGCCCGTGGGTGCCCCTCCGCATCCTGGCGCTCGGCCGCAAGGCCTCCGAGATCGTGCAGGCGGACGTCTACCTCCTCACCGACCGGCGGCCGGAGACACTTCCCCAGGCCGAGCGCTCGAAGGGGTTCGACGAGAGCCAGCGAGGGTTGATCCAGGAGTTGAGTGAGCCCGCGTCGACGACGCTCCTCGCCGATCTCCGATCCGACCGCGGGATGAAGTGGCTGCCCGAGAGCGACATGTGGCTCACCTACATCCGCGTCAACGAGACGGCTGGCAACCTGAAGCACGATCTGGCGATCGACGCGAGCGGGTACGGAAGGCCGAGCCCCGTGGCCGCCGGCTACCCCGTTCCCGCGGGCGCCGCACCGTGGTCCGTCGTCTGGACCGTGATGGCGGCGCTCGGGGCGGTGGTCGTCTTGATGGCGATCACCGACCCGGCCGCCAGGCGCGCCGTCTCGAGGGTGTTCCGTCGGTGAAGCTGCGGGCGGCGGCGGCCGCGGTGGCGCTGGTGCTCCTCGTCGGGGCTGCAGCGGCATCCCGCGGCGCCGCCGCCCGCGCAACCAACGGGACGGTCCACATCACGATCCACTATTCGAAGTTCGATCCGGCCGATCTCGCCGTCGAGCCCGGCGAGACCGTCCGCTTCGTGATCGAGAACACGGACCCGATCGACCACGAGTTCATCCTCGGCGACGAACGCGTACAGCTCGTCCACGAGGAGGGGACCGAGGCGCACCACGCCCCGCGACCCGGCGAGGTCTCCGTGCCGGCGGGGGAGACCGTCGTGACGACCTACACGTTCCCGAAGAGCAGCGGCTCGCTGATCTTCGGCTGTCACCTCCCCGGCCACTACGACTTCGGCATGCGCGGCACCGTCATCGATCGGCTGAGGACTGCGGTTCGAGCCGTCACGCGCACACACGCAGGATGTCGTTGTTCCTGGCGAAGCTCGTTGATGCCGTGGGCATCCTCACGCGAGATCGTCCGACTCAGTCTGAAGAGCGTCAGTCGCCGAGTCCGGATCAGCGGCCGCGTACTCGGACCGTCCTCCAGGCGCTGTCGCACAGGCGGTCCCAGGCAACTTCGTCCCGTTCCGTTGCATCTCCGTAAACGTCGAGAGCTCATGGCGTGCGTAGACGAGTCGTGCGTTCCCCTCCTCAACTGCCTCGGCTCGCTCATCGAAGGTCGGGTCGCGTCACGGGAGGGCGACCGGACGTCGAGAACCCAGCCACCAGAGACCACCCATCCCTGAGCCAGCTAGACGGGGCACCGAGCGCGGTTTGACAAGGCTCGCGGGTCGTCCATACCGTTCGGGTACGAACGAGTCGGGAGGACGGCACGAGCGGGCGAGTTCAGGTCGAGGGCGTCGAGGTCTCGACCGAGCATTGGATCGGCGGTGAGCGCGTCGCATCCGGTTCGACGTTCACCGACATCTCGCCGATCGACGAGGAGCCGATCGCTGAGGTCGCCCGCGGCGGCGTCGACGAGGCTGCGGCCGCTGTCGACGCCGCCAAGAAGGGCTTCGAGACCTGGGGCTCGATGTCGCTCAAGGAGCGCGCCGAGATCCTCCACCGGGTCGGCGAGCTGATCGAGGAGCGGGCGCCGGAGCTCGCCAAGGTCGAGACCCGCGACAACGGCTCGCTGCTGCGCTCGATGACGAACTCGGTGATCCCGCGGGCCGGCTACAACTTCCACTTCTTCGCGGACCATCTCGACAAGCTCGACGAGCTCGAGGACTTCGACACACGCGGTCACACGAACCACGTGAGCTGGGACCCCGCCGGCGTCGCCGTGGTCATCACGCCCTGGAACGCGCCGCTGATGCTCGCCACGTGGCGGATCGCGCCGGCGCTCGCCGCCGGTGACGCCGTCATCGCGAAGCCGCCCGAGTGGGCGCCGCTCACGGCCTCGCTGCTCGCCGACATCACGCGAGACGCCGGCATGCCGGACGGAGCATTCAACGTCGTCCAGGGGATCGGGGAGGAGGCGGGAGCGGCACTGGTCGCCCATCCCGACGTCGGTCGCGTCGCGTTCACGGGATCGGTGCGCGACCGGCCGGCTCGTCGCGGCCTCCGCCGGCGCGAACCTGACGCCCGTATCACTCGAGCTCGGGGGCAAGTCGCCGTTCCTGATCTTCGCGGACACCGACCTCGACGCCGCGGTGAAGCAGGCCGTGAACCAGTTCGACAACGCCGGGCAGGTCTGCCTCGCGGGCACACGGCTGCTCGTCGAGGACGCGATCTTCGATGAGTTCCTCGCACGATTCACCGAGGCGTCCGCGGCGATCCGCCAGGGCGACCCGCGCGAGGAGACGTCCGACATCGGCCCGCTGATCACGCGGGAGCACTTCGAGCGCGTCGACGGCTTCGTGCAACGCGCGAAGGCGGAGGGCACTCGAGGTCGCGTTCGGCGGCGGTCCGAACGAGGAGCTGGCGAGGCCTGTTCTACCGGCCGACGGTGTTCGCTCGAGCCGCCGTCGGGGTCCGAGATCCTCCAGCAGGAGGTCTTCGGGCCGGTGCTGACGCTTCAGCGCTTCTCCGGCGAGGAGGACGGCATCGCGAAGGCGAACGACACGACGTATGGCCTCTCGGCGATCGTCTACAGCGGCGATCAAGAGAAGGCGGACCGCGTCTCGTCGGCGCTCGTGGCCGGGACCGTGTGGGTCAACTGCTTCTACGTCCGCGACCTCCGCGTACCGTTCGGCGGGTCGCGGAACAGTGGGATCGGCCGCGAGGGCGGCTTCTGGAGCTTCGACTTCTACGCGGACGTGAAGAACGTCGTCACCGCACCCTGGGACGACCAAGGAGACCTGAGAGGAGCACCGACCATGGGAGAGATCGTCGGCGCGGGGACTCGTCTCGCACGTCCCCACGATCATGCTGCCGGAGGAGACCCGGCTCGAGATCAACGACGGGAAGGAGATCACGCTCGTCCCGGGGCTGCGGCGGCTGCCGCTCCGAGGTCCTCGACCGCGTTGGGGCCCGACACGTTCGTCGTGATGGACACGCACTGGGAGGTGACGTTCGAGCACATCATCACGGCCCACGAGAAGCGCGAGGGCATCTTCACCTCGCACGAGCTCCCGCGCGGGATGCGGCAGATCCCCTACGAGATGCCGGGCGACCCGGAGCTCGCGTTCGCGGTCTCGCAGGAGGCGGAAGGGCGCGACGACACGTGGGTACTCGCGTCCGACGACCCCTATCTCCCGATCTTCTACGGCACGGTGAACATCTGGTCCTACCTGAAGGAGGGACCGGAGAAGTGGGTGAGCGTCGGGATCAACCAGTGTGGGACCACCGAGGACTTCCTGCTGCTGGGTCAGCTCATCGGGGAGGCGGTCCTTTCCCTCGACCGGAAGGTGGTCCTGCTGGCTTCGGGCGGTCTCTCACACCGGTTCCTGCCGTTCCGCGAGCTCCGCGGCCGTGAGAGCTCCGACCCGATGAAGAACATCATCACGCCGGAGGCGCGCGAGGCCGACCTCCACGTGCTCGACCTCCTGCAGAAGGGAGACCACGCCGTCGGTGATCGACTGGGTCCCCGAGTACAAGAAGGTCGGCCCGGAGGGGCAAGTTCGGGCACTACCTGATCATGGCCGGCGCGCTCGGGGGAGCGCGCGTGCACGGCGCAGGGGGAGCTGTTCAGCGAGTACGAGGCCTCGGTCGGCACCGGGCAGGTCCACGTGTGGTTCGAACGTCCGGCGGCCGGTTGGACCGGCACGACGGCGGCGGCATAGGGTTCGGTCGCAAGCGAAGAGAGGGGGCACCGCGTGGCGGACGGGATGGATGGTGGCGGCAAGGGCTACGAGCGGCTGGGCGGGGCGAAGTTGTCGCTCGTGGACGTGGTCGCGCAATCCGTGGGATTCATGGGGCCGGTCTTCTCGGCGGCCTTCATCATCCCGCTGATCGTCGGCATCATCAGTGCCACCGGCAAGGGCGCGGGCGTGGCGGCGCCGCTCTCGGTGCTGCTGGCCGGCATCGGCGTGTTCGCGCTGGGATGGATCGTGGCCCAGTACGCGAAGCGGATCCACGCCGCCGGCGCGCTCTACGACTACGTGTCGAACGGTCTCGGCAGGATCGTGGGCGGCGCTGCCGGATGGCTCTACTACGCGGGCACGATCGTGCTCACGACGGGTCTCGGGGTCCTGATCGGTGGCTACATCCACGACACGCTGCTGGCAGAGTTCGAGATGGAACCGCTCCCGATCTGGGCCTGGAACGTGGTCTGGGCCGTGGTGCTGTTCGCGGTGCTGTACTTCGGCGTGCAGATCTCCACCCGCGTCCAGCTGACGCTCGCTCTGGTCTCCGCAGTGGTGGTGCTCGCCTTCTTCGTCTACGTGATCATGCAGGTCGAGACGAACGACGTCGCACGGGCCTTCAACCCGGACGAGGCACCCGACGGGATCACGGGGGTCCTGTTCGGCGTCCTCTACGGAGTGCTGATCTTCGTCGGGTTCGAGACCGCCGCGAACCTCGCCGAGGAGACCCGCCAGCCGAAGCGGGCGATCCCGAGGGCCGTGCTGTTCTCGGTCGTGGTGGTCGCGATCTTCTACCTGATCGCGTCCTACACGCAGGTGGCGGGGTTCGGCTTCAGCGTGGAGACCTTCGCGTCGGCGGCAACCGCTCCGCTCTTCGCGCTCGCGTCACCCGAGGCCGCGGGCGGCTACGGGTCCACCACGCTCATCCGCGTGATGGAGCTGGTCGTGTTGCTCGACATCATGGCCGTGGGGATCGGAGCCGCCGTCGCCTCCACCCGAGGGGTCTTCGCGATGGCCCGCGATCGCCGGCTGCCGGGACCGTTCGCGGCCGTCTCGAAGAAGTACGAGACGCCCATCGGGGCGATCGTGCTCCTGTTGGTGGTCCAGGCAGCGTTCATCGTCGGGACCGAGTTCTGGGAGGACCTCTTCGCGATCCCGGAGCTGCCCCACTACTTCGCGATCTTCGCGTGGGCGTCGACGTTCGGTGGCTTCGCGCTCGTGGTCGTGTACCTGTTGATGGCCGTCGGCGCGCTGGTGGGGCTGCGCGACCACCCGAGGTACGGAGGCGTCGTGCTCGCGGCGGTCGTGGGGATCGCCCTCACCGGCGGCGCGATCTACGGCTCGTTCGCCGACGTGCCCAGGCCCACGATCCTGGCGCCGATCTACGCGCTGATCTGGGCCGGCGTCGGGCTGCTGTACATGCTCGTCGTGCGAGGGCGGGAGCCGGCCCGTGTCGCGCTCGCCGACCTCTCGACCGGCGAGGAGGGCTAGGGACCGGAGGGCGACGGACCCAAACACGCGGAGGCAGAGTCCCGAAGAGATGGAGGCACCCGACCGACCGCTGCGGCTCGACGCGCCCCGCGAGGAGGCGCTCGAGCACGCGGCGAAGCTCGTCGCCGAGGCGTGGGAGAGCTTCGATCGGCCGCGCCCGGAGGAGCCGCCGCTCGACGAGCGGCTCCGCTTGCTCCTGAGGTCTGGGCTCCCGTCCGAGCCGGTCAGCGTCCACGAGGCGCTGGACGACGCGTTCCGCGTGCTCGACGAATCGATCGCGCAGCCACGTCCGCGCTATTTCGCCTTCATCGGGTCATCTGGGCTGGAGATCGGCGCCCTCGGCGATCTCCTCGCCGCGACGTACGACATGAACCTCGCCGTGGACGCGCGTGCCGCGACCATGCTGGAGCAGCAGGCCGTCCGATGGGTGGGGGAGTTCATCGGCTATCCGGCGACGAACGGAGCGTTCACGAGCGGCGGCACGATCTCGAACATGACGGCACTCGCGGCTGCGCGCGAGCGAGCCTTGCCGAAATCACGCGCCACCGGCCTCGGCGGGCTGACCGTCGCCGTGTACGCCTCGGCCGAGGTGCACTACTCGATCACGCGGGCGGTGGAGCTGCTCGGCATCGGGAGCGACCGGCTCCGAGACATCCCCATCGACGACGAACACCGGATGCGCCCCGACCTTCTGGCGGAGGCGATCGACCGCGACGTCGCCGACGACATCACCCCCGTCGCCGTCGTCGCCACCGCCGGGACCACGCTGACCGGCGCGATCGACCCGATCGCGCCGATCGCCGACATCTGTGCCGAGCGAGGGATCTGGCTGCACGTGGACGGCGCCTACGGTCTGCCGGCGGCCTCGGTCGTTCCCGAGCGCTTCGAGGGCGTCGTCCGGGCGGATTCCGTGAGTGTCGACGCCCACAAGTGGCTCTACGTCCCCAAGGCCTGCAGCGTCGCGCTCGTGCGCGAGCCCGACGCGTTATCGGAGGCGTTCGCGCACGAGGAGGGCTACCTCCCGCACCAGCGGCACGAGCTGCATGCGGCCGATCTCACGCTCGAGTACTCGCGACCCCTCCGGGCCCTGAAGCTGTGGCTGGCGTTCCGCGCGCATGGCGCGGAGCAGTTCCGGGAGGCGATCCGGCGGAACCTCGCGGAGGCGCGGCTGCTGCATCGCTCCGCGTCGGCTCGTACCGACTTCGAGACGTTCGACGCGCCTCCGCATCTCTCGATCGTCCCGCTCCGTCACACCCCGCCCGAGGTCGAGGACCTGGACGCGCACAACCAGGCACTCGCGGACGCGATCCAGGCGGACGGTCGCGTGTACCTCGCGTCCGCGCTGATCGAGGACAAGGTCTGGCTGCGACCGTGCTTCGTGAACTACCGAACGACCGACGACGACGTCATGGCTGTGCTCGACGTCGCGGCCGAGCTGGGGGAGAGGCTGGCTGCCGAGCGCGGATGACTGGCGATGACCTCCTTCCCGCCGAGGCGAAGGTCCTCGAGGAGCTCGGTCACCTCCCCATGGACTTCCGCGCGATGTGGGCGATCTCGAACGTCTTCCGAAGTGGGGCGGCGCTTCGACGACACCTGGAATCGACGGTGCTCGCCCAGGACCGCTTGTCGTGGACGGCGTTCACCGCGCTCTGGGTCCTCTGGATCTGGGGCGAGCTCGAAGCCAGGGATTTCGCCGAGGCCGTCGGGATCTCGCGCCCCACGGCGAGTGGTGTCCTGTCCACGCTCCAGGCTCGTCGCTTCGTGCGGAGACGGAAAGCCGCCGCCGACGGCCGTGTCGTGCTCGTCTCGCTCACGCCGAGCGGGCGACGGAAGATCGAGGAGCTGTTCCCCCGCTTCAACGAGGAGGAACGGAGGCTCGCGTCGGTCCTCGAGCCGGCGGAGCAGGACCGACTCGCGTCGATGCTTCGCTCGCTGACCCGCGGTGTCCAGGCCGACATGCCTGGATCGGCGGCGCGGGAGCGTTAGAACGCCGCCACGCGCTCGACGATCCGCTCGAGCAGCGACGGGATCTCGCCGGGATCGTCGATGAACTGGCTCGGCTTCACGCAGATCGTGGTGAAGCCTCGCTCGACCTGCCCGGGGATCGCGTCCAGCGCTTCGTCCAGATCGGCGACGCCGACAGCATCGGGGAATCGGCCGCGCGTCCCGCCGACGAGCTCGAGCTCGCCCGGGTCTCGCCCCGCGGCGGCCATCGCCTCGCGGAGCCGATCGAGGTCGTCGTCGCTCGGCCGGCCGAGTGGGTTGAAACCATGGCCATGTCTGACGAGGCGTCGGAGCATCGCCTCGTGCAGCCGCCTGCCCCCGAACCAGAGGCGCGGTCCGTCGGCCCGGAACGGTTTCGGCTCGAGGTGGATGTCCTCGAAGCGGTAGTGCTGGCCCTGGAACGTGGCCGGCCCCGGTCGCCAGAGCGTTTCCCACGCGGCCAGGTGCTCGTCGAGGCGTTCGCCACGGGTCTCGAACGGCACGCCCAACGCCTCGTACTCGGCGCGATGCCAGCTCACCGTGGGCTGCACGACGAGGCGGCCGGCGCTCAGGACGTCCAGAGTCGCGAGCTCCTTCGCGAGGAGGAGGGGGTGGCGCAGCGGCGGGATCACCGCGCCGGCGACCAGTCGGATCCGGTCCGTCACCGCCGCGACGGCAGCCAAGAGCAGGAGTGAGGATGGCCACGGCGTCTCAGGATCCTGGTTCCCCGGCAGCGCGTAGTCGCGGCGGTTGGCCGGCCTCCCGTCGGCGTCCGATCCGCGACCGAGGACGACGTGCTCGCTCACCATCACCGCGTCGAAGCCTGCCCGTTCCGCGTCAACGGCCATGCGCACGAGGGCGCGGAGATCCTTCGGGGGGACCAACGTGTGGTTCTCGCTCAGGATGCAGACGAGTCGCACGGGTCACTCAGATGTGCTCGAAGTACCGGCGCCGTTCCCAGTCCGTGACGGCGTCGGGTGCGAGGAACCGCTCCCACTCCCACCGGCCGGCCTCGGTGTAGTGGGCCACCGCGGCCTCGCCGAAGACGTCCTTCGCGAACGCGCTCGCGCGGAAGGCGTCCACGGCTTCCCCGAGGGTGGTGGGGAGCGGCGGGACGGGATCCGCGTACCCCTCGCCTTCCAGCGGGTCGCCGGGGTCCGTGCCGTTGGCCATCCCGTCGTGGGCGGAGGCGAGCAGCGCCGCGATCGCGAGGTAGGGGTTCACGTCGGCGCCCGGCACGCGCCATTCGAGACGCGTCTCGGCCTCGGAGCCGGCGAGGACACGGCACGAGACCATCCGGCTGTCCCAGCCCCACGACGCGCCGTTGCCGCTGAACTCGCCGCTCGTCGTCCGTCGGTAGGAGTTCACGGTCGGGGCGTACAGGAGCATCAGGTCCGGAGCACGCTCGAGCACCCCGCCCACGGCGGCCCGGAGCCTCGCGGACGTCCCGCGCGTGCCGTCCGGGTCCGCGAACGCGTGGTGGCCGGCCGCGTCGACGAGCGACAGGTGGAGATGACACGAGGACCCGGTCGTCGTTCCGAAGGGTTTGGCCATGAACGTCACCGCCATCCCCGAGGCCGCCGCCATGTCGTGGAGGCAGAGCTTGAAGAGCGCGTGCCGGTCGGCCATCTCGAGGGCCGCCGTGTGCCGGAGATTGATCTCCCACTGTCCGAGACCCCATTCGGCCTGCGAGGTCCACGGATCGAGGCCGGACGCACCGAGCGCCTCCCGCACCTCGGCGAAGAATCCCTCGTCGCGGTCTCCCGCCTGGATCGTGTAGTCCGCGCGCGCGAGCGTGGTCGGTCGGAGCGACCCGAACGCGTCAACGCGTCCCTCGTCGTACGTGCCGCGATAGAGCGCGAACTCGAGCTCCGTGGCGACCCGCGCTTCGAGGCCGGTCTCGGCGGCCCGCTCGAGCTGTCGTCGGAGGATCGTCCGAGGCGCTACCTCGACGAGACCGCCACCGATCTCGGCGAAGTCGGCCATGCAGATCGCCGTCCGGTCGAGCCATGCCGCCGGTCGCAAGGTCGAGAGGTCGGGGACCAGCAGTACGTCGTGCCAGCCCGTGTGATGGCCCGTGTAGGCCTGCGTCGGTCCCGGCCACTGCTCGATGTCCCAGCCGAGGACGCACGAGGACAGAGCCACCCCTTCCTCCAGCAGAGCCGAGAAGACCTCCGGTGCGAACCGCTTCCCGACGAGCCGGCCGGTCACGTCGGCCGACGTCACGATCACCGTGCGGAATCCCTCGGTCGCGAGGTCCTCGGGGCGCAGGGTCACGTCGCGAGCCACCCGCCATCGATCGGAAGCTGCGCGCCGGTGATGTATGAGGCGTCCTCGGACAGGAGGAAGGAGATCGCGGCGGCGACGTCTTCCGGCTCGCCGAACCGGGGGACCAGCACCCGATCCTTGATCGAGTCCCATGCTTCGGGCGATCGCGGGTCGCCGCCGGGGATGAACCCGGTCGCGATCGCCCCGGGGGCCACGGCGTTGACGCGGATCGATCGCGAGGCGAGCTCGACCGCCAGCGCCTTCGTCAGCATCTTCACGCCGCCCTTCGAGGCGTTGTAATGGACCTGCGGGTGGCCGCTCGGCGCCGCGACCACCTCGGCCTCGATCGTCGAGAGGTTCACGATCGCGCCGCCGCCCGCGTCCGCGATGGCCGGGGCGACTTCCCGGGTGACGAGATACATCCCCTTCAGGTTCGTGTCGACCACGAGGTCCCACTCGTCCTCCTCGAGGTCGTCGAGCGGCGACATCCGGACGAGGCCCGCGTTGTTCACGAGGTACCGCGGCGGACCCAGCCGCTCGAGGACGCCCTCGAGCGCGGTGCGGATCTCGGAGCGGTCGCGAACGTCGGCGCGGAAGGCGGCGGCCACGCCGCCGTCCGCGGCGATGTCGGCGACCGTCTCCTCCGCCCGGTCGTGCGCGACGTCCAGCACCGCCACCGCGGCGCCTTCGGCGGCGAGACGGGCGGCGGTCGCCCGGCCGATCCCAGACCCCGCCCCCGTGATGATCGCGACCCGGCCCGTGTGATCGAACGTCATCGCGACGCCTCATCGGCAGAGGGCGACGACCAGGGGAGCGACGTGACGTCCACGACCGTCG
Organism: uncultured Actinomycetota bacterium; assembly: GCA_963784055.1. Lineage (GTDB taxonomy): Bacteria > Actinomycetota > UBA4738 > UBA4738 > HRBIN12 > JAJNBA01. The sequence goes on along the minus strand of CAWAPY010000011.1, from coordinate 112,005 downwards.
CGCCTCCGTCGACCGCGAGGGCGGCCCCGTTCACGTAGGACGCCTCGTCGCTCGCGAGGAACGCGCAGCAGGCTGCGATCTCCTCGGGCGTGCCCGCTCGCTTGAGCGGGACCGGCTCGTTCACCAGCGCGTACGCCTCCGCCAGCGAGATCGCTCGTTCAGCGGCGATCTCCTCGATGGCCTCGTCGCCCATGGGCGTGTGGATCCATCCCGGACACACCGCGTTGCAGCGGACGCCCAGCGGCCCGTAGTCGAGCGCCACCGACCGCGTCAGCGCGAGGAGGCCGGCCTTCGACACCTCGTAGGCCGCGCTCCTCGGCGCCGCCACGAGTCCGGACACCGAGGAGACGAGCACGATCGAGCCGCCTCCGCGCCGGACGAGCTGGGGGAGGGCCGATCGCACGAGCAGCATCGCCCCGGTGAGGTTCACGTCGAGCGTCGCTGCCCACTGCTCGTCCGAGACCTCGCCCACGGCGCCGCCGAGGCCGAGCCCGGCGTTCGCCACGACGACGTCCAGGCCTCCGAATCGCTCCAGGGTAGCCGCGACCGCCGCGTCGACATCCTCCCGTGACGCCGTATCGCCCGGGAGCGGCACGGCGCCCGTCTGCTCCGCCACCTCCGCGAGCGGCTCAGGCCGCCTCCCGGTGATGGCGATCGACGCGCCCTCGCGGGCGAGCAGGACCGCTGTGGCGGCACCGATGCCGGTGCCGCCACCGCTCACGATCGCGACCTTCCCTTCGAACCGCATCCCGCTCTCCGTCGACCAGCCTCGTTGGCGGCGCGCCGAACCTACCCGATGCTCGCCCGCTACGCTGTCGCCGCGCGATGTCGAACGCGGCGCTCCGGCGGAGAGGTGACGGGTGACGGTCGGCGAGTCGATCACCCTCGAGGAGCTCGAGCGGGATCCCTACCCAGCGTACGAGCGGCTCCGCGAGGAGGAGCCGGTCAGCTGGGTGCCGGCCGTCCAGCTGTGGCTCGTGACCCGCCACGACGACGTGCGAGCGATCGATCTGGATCCCGAGACGTTCACGGCGGCGACGGATCCATCGACGCTCAACCGGACGATGGGCGTCAACATGCTCGGGTCGGAAGGGCCGCACCAACAGTGGCTCCGTGCGATCGTCGAGCCGCCGTTCCGCCCCCGCGACGTCGAGGGTCGGACGCAGGGCATGATCCCCAAGCTCGCGCACGAACTGATCGACGGGTTCGCCGACCGAGGGGAGACCGACCTGTTCACCGAGTACGCCGACCCGATGAGCGTGCGAATCCCTGCAGTTCATGCTGGGTCTGGACGACGTGCCGTGGCAGGACCTCCTCCGGTGGAACCAGGGGTTGATGCTCGGCCTGGCGAACTTCGAAGGCGACCCGGAGAAGCAGACGCCTGCCGATCGAGCCAGCGCGGAGCTCGGCGAGGCGATCGAGCGCGTCCTCGACCGCCTCGAGGTTGAGCCGGACGGCTCGGTGCTCTCGTGGATGCTGCATCACGAGGAGGACGGCCGGCGCATGTCCCGGGAGGAGATCGTGGCCAACACGAAGCTCATGCTCTCGGGCGGTCTGCAGGAGCCGCGGGACGTGATCGCGCTCATCGTATGGGCGCTCGGCTCGCACCCGGCGCAGCTCGCCGAGGTCGAGGCGGACCGATCCCTCGTGAAGGGCGCGGTGGAGGAGACCCTCCGATGGGCCGGGCCGGTGGGCACCTCCACCCGTCAGACGACCCGCGACGCCGAGCTCGCCGGCATTCCTTTGCCGGAGGGTGCGCTCATCGGTGCCGTCCTCTCCTCCGCGAACCGCGACCCTCGCCGCTGGCAGGATCCCGACCGGTTCGATATCCATCGCAACCACGGGGCGCACCTCGCGTTCGCGATCGGAACCCACTTCTGCCTCGGGGCCTGGTTCGGGCGGCACCTGGCCCGGGTCTCGCTCGAGATCCTGCTGGAGCGGCTCCCCGGCCTTCGACTGGATCCCGATCGACCGCCGGAGCTGTCCGGCTGGGAGTTCAGGGCGCCGGACTCCACGTGGGTCCGCTGGGATCCGGCGTGAGGCAGCCCGCGCGGGCCGAGACCATCGGCTCGCTCCTCCGGCCGTCGGATCTCCGCGCGGCGATCGATGCCTTCTACCAACCCGGCCACTCGGCGGTCCTCGACGAGGAGCGCGCGCAGGATCGGAGCGCGCTGCGAGCGTTGGAGGACGAGGCGATCCGCGCCGTCGTGCAGCGGCAGATCGACGCCGGGCTCGACGTGGTCTCCGACGGCGAGTTCCGCCGGTGGATGTTCATGAACTCCTTCTACGACGCCGTCGAGGGGGTGCGCACCGACAAGACGGTGCGGTTCCGGCACGCCGGCGGTGGCGATGTGGAGCTCCGCGTCCACGAGATCGTCGAGCGGCTTCGGCCCGTGGACTCGCCTGCGGCCCGTGAGGCGGCGTTCATGGCCGAGGTCGCGAACGGGCATCCGTTCAAGGTCACGTTCCCCGCGGCGTCGATCTTCGGGCATCCGCTCACGACCGTCCCGGATGCGTACGGTTCGCTCGACGAGTTCGTCGACCACGCGATCGAGATCGAACGCAGCCTGGTGGCCGACGCGATCGACGCCGGCGCGAGCTACGTCCAGTTCGACTTCCCCTTGTACCCGTATCTCGTCGATCCCGCGTGGATCGAGCGGTTCCGGGAGGCCGGCGCGGATCCAGCGAACCTCCTCGGAACGGCGCTCTCCGCCGACCGAGCGGTCCTGCAGGGCATCCCCGACGCCGTGACCACCGGCCTCCACATCTGCCGCGGGAACTACCGATCCTCCTGGATGTGCGAAGGGTCGCTCGAGCCGGTCGCGGAACGGGTGTTCGGCGACCTTCCGTACGACGCGTTCCTCGTCGAGTGGGACGATCTCGGTCGGGACGGAGGGTTCGAGCCCGTGCGGCACCTGCGGGATGGCTCGACCATGGTGATGGGGCTGATCTCCAGCAAGACGCCCGTGGTGGAGCGCGAGGAGGACATCCTTCGAAGGATGGAGGAGGCGGCGGGGTTCGCGGGTGGGCTGGACCGGCTCGCGATCAGCCCGCAGTGCGGGTTCGCATCGGTGATGGTCGGCAACGAGACAACCGAGGACGCCCAATGGCGGAAGCTCGAGCTGGTGGGGCGGGTTGCGGATCGCCTCTGGGCCTGATCTCCCAGGCGGGATGGTGCTCGCTAGGGCGTAAGGGTCGTGAAGGCGTCCTCGGCGACCCCGCGCGAGACGGAGACCGCCTCGAGGGACGTCCAACCATCGGTCGCCGAGCCGCGCAGGAAGCTCAGCAACACCCCGTCGGCGGAATAGCACCACTCGACGTGCTCGTCGCGACCTGTCGCCGCGAAGCATTCGACAGGGAGCCCCGCGTACACGGTGGGCGACGCGGTCGTCGTCACAGCTGTGGCGCCGATCGCGGCGAGGATCGTCCGCGGCCGTTGGAAGAGGATGTCCGCTCCGGCCTTGACGATCGCCTCGTCCGTTCGGATGCGGCGACAGGCATGCGGGTCTCCACTCCGGCAGATCCGGGTGCGATCATGGGTCGAGGCCAGCGTGAACCGATCGACCGGCGTGATCACGTCCATCTGCCACCCGTCGGGTGGATCCCACACCAAACGGAGGGTCCCCTGCCGGCTGCATCGCCGTAAGAGGGCCGTTCGGTCCTCTCCGTAGTCATCGTCGAACATCTGGCGGAGACAGAGATGTGCCGTTGTCGGCTGTCCCGGCACCCGGCCGGTGGTGCGATAGGTGACGGTCGCGGATGCTCGCGTCCACGCATGGCCGAGAGCGCCGAGCCGCGTCGCCGCGTCGATCTCCGGGAACGCCGGAAGTGTGGGACTCGAGTCGTGCTCCTGGCCGTGGGCACGGTGTCCGGAGCATCCGGCGGCGGACGTGAGCATCAAGAGGATGATCGCCGAGAGGGATGCCCACCGGGAGTTGAGCTCACGAGCCGTCGAGAGGATCACCGACGGAGTCTGCGCTTCGCCGCCGAGATATGCGAGGGCGCTAGATCGTCTCGACGCGGATGGGCATCCGCTTGATGCCATTCACGAAGTCCGAGCGGATCCGCTCCACCGGCCCGGCGAGCTCGATCGACTTCAGCCGTGGCAGCAGCTCCTGGAATAGGATCTTCGTCTCGAGCCGCGCGAGGTGCGCGCCCAGGCAGAAGTGCGGACCGCCCGGGCCGAACGTCACGTGGTCGTTCGGCTTCCGGGTCACGTCGAAGGTGTAGGGCTCGGGGAACACCTCCTCGTCGCGGTTGGCGCTCGCGTACCAGGTCACGACCTTGTCGCCGCGCTTGATCTTCGCGCCTCGGAGCTCGACGTCTTGCGTCGCCGTGCGGCGGAAGTGGTGCACGGGCGTCGCCCACCGGAGGATCTCCTCTGTGGCGCGGGGGATCCGCTCCGGCTCCTTCTGCAGGAGCTCGAGCTGCTCCGGATGCTCCATCAGCGCGAGCATGCCGTGGCTGATCGTGTGCCGGGTGGTCTCGTTGCCCGCGATCATCAGCACGCCGAAGTAGTTGTGGAACTCCTGCTCGTTCAGCACGCCCTCCGACTGCGCGATCGTGAGCGCCTGGATCACGTCGTCCTGCGGGTCGGCGAGGCGCAGATCCCGCTGGTGGTCGGCGTAGTCGAAGACCTCGTACGCCGCGGGGGACCGGAAAGGGAGCAGGCGATATGCCTCGGTGTCGTCGCGGTCGACGACGGCGCGCGACAGGTCCGGGTCCTGGTTCGCGATCATCTGGTCGCCCCAGGAGATCAGCTGCGGAGCGTCCTCCTGCGGCACCGTGAAGATCGAGCAGAGGAACCGGATCGGCAGGTCGCGGCTGATCTCGGGCACGAAGTCGAACTCGCCCTTCGGAAGCGCCCGATCCAAGACGTCGCGGGCCACGTCGCGGATCCAGTCCTCGTACTTGCCGACCCCCCGCGCCGAGAACCGCTTCGAGCAGATCGCGCGCAACTCGGTGTGCCGGGGAGGGTCCGTCTCGAGCATCGACTTCCGGATCTCGAGCTGCTCGTCGTCGAGCTCCTCCAGGGAGACGGCGCCGAGCTCGGAGGAGTACGTGCGCCAGTCCATGTGGATCGCGGTGAGGTCGTCGTACCGGGTCACCGCCCAGAAGCCCTGATTGGGCGCTCGCTCCGGATGCCAGAAGACCGGGTGCTCGGTCCGGAGGTGATCGAACCAGTCGTACGGGACCTCGTCGACGAAGCTGTCCGGGTTCGCGAGGTCGATCTCGGGGTGCTCCGCGGCCATCGCCGAATCATACGGGGACGCCGTGAACCCGCCGCCCGCGGGTCAGGCGCCGGACTCCGCGAGGCGTTTCAGGTTCCGCAGGGACGTCATCTGGTCGGCTCGGACGCCCGGGTAGGCGACGTAGAAGATCAGCGGGTTCCCGTTTGAGGTGACCCGTTTCGTGAGACGGGTGCCGCCGCCCTCAGGCGTCAGCGTGTAGTCGTTCACGTACCAGATGTCTTTCTTGCCCTCCTGATGTTGCTCCGAGCGGATCGCGAACCGGGCCGGCTTCTCGTAGGCGACCACGGAGATGTCCGCGCTGACGGGCTTGCCCACGAAGATGCCCGACGAGCGGTACGCGGCGTCCGGCCCGGCCCCGGATCCTGCGGTCTGCTCCATCGTCATCTTGGCTTTCGGGTTGGCCCACCTGGGATGGGCGGGCACGTCGGCCAGGTGCTCGAAGACCCGCTCCGGTGGTGCGTCGATCGTGATCGAGAACTTCACCCCAGCCATCGGCCTTCCCTCCTTCGTGGATTCTCCCGAGTATGTAAGCCAAGGCTTACAGCTTGTCAAGGCGTGGGATGGCCAAGAAGGGCCGAGAAGAAAGGCCTAGAAGAAAGGAAGGTAGTACTCGAGCTCCCAGGGCGTGACCTCCGTGTCGGAGGTCTCACCGGATGCGACGTACCGATCCCACTCCGCCTGCTTCAGCGCAACGAACGACTCCACGAGCCAGTCGCCCATCTCTCCGGCGACCTTCGTGTCCTTCCGGAGCTCCTCGAGCGCCTCTTCGAGCGTGTTCGGCACGCCGACGTCGGTGTTGGGGTCGGCGCCCGGCTCCTGCGCCGGGCCGAGCTCCAGTTCCTCGGTCACCCCGAGCCGGGCGGCGTGGAGCAACGCGGCCCCCACGAGGTACGGGTTGGCCGCGGCGTCGGCCATCCGATGCTCGATCCGCGAGCCTTCGCCGCGGGCCGGTGGGACGCGGATGCCCACGCTCCGGTCGTCGAACCCCCAGTTCGCCAGGTAGCCGTTCAGCATGTCCGGCTTCAGCCGCTTGTACGCGTTCGTGGTGGGCGCGCAGATCGCGGAGATGCCGCGGTGATGGGCGAGGAGACCGGCGATCGATTTCCTGGCCAGATCCGACAGGCCGTCGGGATCGTCCGGGTCGTGGAACGCGTTGGAACCGTCCCGCCGCCGGAACGAGAGGTTCACGTGCATCCCGCTTCCCCCGCGATCGTTGAACGGCCTCCCGAGGAACGTCGCGTGCCGGCCGTGCCGGGCCGCGATCTCCCGGACGAGAACCCGGAACAGGAACGCCTCGTCCGCTCCCGCGATCGCGTCGCGATAGCGCCAGTTGACCTCGAACGCCGCGCTGTCGAACTCGCTGCACCAGCTCTCCACGTGGAAGCCCGACGCCAGCGAGGCGGTCACCATGTCGTGCACTGCGCCGCTCGGGTCGACGGACATGCCGGTGCCGTACACGCGGTGCGATGGCAGGTCCGCGGGTTCCCAGGAGCCGTCCTCGGCTCGCTCGCAGAGGTAGAACTCGAGCTCGAAGGCGATCTGCGGCTCGAGCTCCATCTCGCGCCACGCTCGGACCGCCTGCTTCAACACGTGCCGAGGATCGACCTCGAGGGGGATGCCGTGCTGCGTGACGTCGGCGATCCCGACCACGGTGTCGTCCTCCCACCCCGGTCGGAGGGTGTCCCGATCCATCTGCGCCTCCACGTCGGGCAGGCCGACGTCGAACTGCTGGCGCGGGATGGGCAGGATCTCCTTGTCGGTCGTGAGGGGATACAGCCCGATGCAGAACGCCGCGTGACCGGCTTCGGCGACGTCGCCGAACAGATACTTCCCGCGCTCGAGGCCCAGGATGTCCGAGATCAGCAACCGCAGCCGCCTGCCGCTCAGGTCCATGTCGCGCCTTCCTCTGTGGCAACCAGGACCGTATCCGATGACGGCGCGATCCGCCCGAGATCAGCCGCGCTTCGGAGCCCTGACCCCCCGGAACTCCCAGTCGCCGCCGAACGCGGTCGAGATCACCTCTTCGGACCCGCTCGGCTGAGCGCCCACGTCCTCGCGGACGGGCACGTCACCCTCGACGATGAAGTTCCGGAGGGTCCCGAGGCCGTCGACCTCGACCTCGACGACGTCGCCCGGTTCAACGGGACGGGAGTTGGCGGGGGTGCCCGAAAGGATCACGTCGTTGGGGAGGAGCGTGATCGTGCGCGCGATGTCGGCGACGAGGTACCGCATGTCCCAGATCATCTCGTCGGTGGTGCCGTCCTGCACCACCTCGCCGTTCACGCGGGTCTGGATGCGCTTGCCGTGGAAGTCCCAATCCGTCACGAGGCCGGGACCGAGCGGGCAGAGGGTGTCGGAGCCTTTCACGCGGAGCATCGAGCCGGCGTCGGTGTCGCGGAAGTCGTGGAGGCCGTAGTCGTTCGCGACGGTGTAGCCGGCGATGTAGTCGTCCGCCTCCTCGGGAGCGATGTGCTTGCAACGCTCGCCCATCACGATGGCGATCTCACCTTCGTAGTTCAGGTACCGGCATCGCGCCGGGCGCACCACCTCGCCGCCGTGCGCGTTCAACGACGTGGTGGGTTTGTGGAAGAACGTGGGCGCCGGTCCGAGCTCCGCGAGGAACTCCGCCCGACGGCTCTCGTAGTTGAGGTGGACACACACGATCTTGGAGGGCTGGATCGGGGGGAGGTGGGTCGGCTCGTCCATCGGGATCCGGCGGCCATCGGGAGCGACGAGCTCATCCCCTTCTCGCGTGACGGTGGTCGCCACGCCGTCCAGGACGATCCGTCGTATCTCCATCCGCATCTCCTTGGCCGTCGATAGCCTAGAGGTCGTGCGCTGGGTCGTCGGAACCGCGGAGGGGCTCGTCGGAAGGCGAGGGTGAGCGCTGGCTCGCACATCGAGCGATCACCGCGTTGGCGTGGGACGGCCACGGGTGGCTCGTGCTCGCCGACGGTCGCGAGGTGCTCCGCGTCCACGGAGGCGAGGTCGAGGCACTCGGTGAGATCGACGACGAAGTCGGACGCTGTCTCCTGCCGACCGCCCATGGGGTGCTGCTCGGCACGGCGCATGCGCGGCTCGGCGTGCTCCGCGGTGGTGCCGTCACGATGCTCCGGTCGTTCGATGAGGCGGAAGGACGGGATGAGTGGTACACGCCGTGGGGCGGGCCTCCGGACACGAGGTCGCTCTCCGCGGCGGCCGACGGCTCCCTCTTCGCCAACGTCCACGTCGGCGGGATCCTGCGCGCGGACGTCCCCGAGGGGGTCTGGTCACCGACGATCGACATCGACGCCGACGTCCATCAGGTCCTGGCGGATCCCCTCGACCCTTCCCACATCGTCGCCGCGACGGCACGCGGGCTCGCCGAGACCCACGATGCGGGGGCAACCTGGCACTTCACCGCGGAGGGACTCCACGCTCCGTACGCCCGCGCCGTCGCGCTCGACGGGGACCGACTGTTCCTGAGCGCCTCCACGGGTCCCCGCGGCGGCCGGGCAGCGCTCTACCGGCGGGAGCCGGGAGCGGAGGCGTTCGAGCGGTGTGCGGATACCCTCCCGGACTGGTTCCCCGGGAACATCGACAGCCACTGCCTCGCTGCAGGCGGGGGCACGATCGTGTTCGGGACCGAGGACGGCCGGGGATTCGTTTCCGACGACGGTGGTGCGGGCTGGCGCGCCGTCCTCAGCGCGAACGCTCGCGCGACGTGTGTCGGCGTGGCCGCCTCGGAGGGACGCGGCACGTAGACTCCGCATCCGTGGCCGAGCTGAAGGGGTTCCTCCCGCCGCGGTCGCCCGAGGGCAGGGCGTCGCTCGTCCCGGCACCGCCGTGGCACTACTCCGGCGACGTGATGACGGTCGAGTACCGCGCGGATCCCGCTCGCGTCGCGGCGCTCCTTCCGGACGGTGTTGAGCCCGCCGAGGAGGACCCCGGCGCCGTCGCGATCGTCTGGGCCGACTGGCAGTCGTGCAGCGACTCCGGCGAGGAGCTGCTCGACCCCGTGCGCTCGCAGTACAAGGAATGCTTCGTGGTCATCCGCTGCCGGTACGGAGGGGAGACCTACTCGCGGTGCGTCTACATCTGGGTCGACAAGGACTTCGCGCTGGCGCGGGGCTGGTATCAGGGGTATCCGAAGAAGCTCGGCTCGATCTGGATGACGCGCCCGGTCTCGGTCGGCCGGGCCGGACCTCGGCTCGGCGCTGGCGCGGTGTTCGGGGCGACGCTCCAGGCGAACGACCGGCGACTCGCCGAGGCTCGGGTCACGCTGACCGGCTCGTCCGAGTCGGCCGGCTTCGTGAACGCCCTTCCGATGCTGCATTCCCGGTGGATGCCCTCGATCGAGAAGGACGGAGGCGACGCGCTCGCGGAGCTCGTCACGATCCGCTCCCGCGACGTGGAGCTCGGCCCGGCCTACGTCGGCGAGGCCGAGATCCGGCTGTTCGACGCGCCGGGGGAGGAGCTGGCGGCGCTCGCACCGATGGAGATGATCGCCGGGTACTGGCGCCAGGTCGGCGCGACGTTCGACGGCGGGACCAGGCTCGCGTAGATGCGACTGGCGCGATTCCGATACGGCGACCGCATCGCCACCGGCGCCATGGATCGCGGGATCCGAGGAGATCCGGGTCCTCCGCGGCACGTTCTTCGAGGATCCGCTCCCCACGGGCGAGACGGTCGCACTCAGCGACGTCCACCTGTTGGCGCCCGTCCTCCCGTCGAAGCTCGTGTGCGTCGGCCGGAACTTCGTGGCTCACGCGGAGGAGTGGGGTCTCGCCGTGCCCGAGGAGCCGCTCCTGTTCCTCAAGCCGTCGACGGCGGTGATCGGCCCGGACGATCCGATCCAGCTGCTCCCGATCAGCCGGCGGATCGACTACGAGGGAGAGCTGGGCGTGGTGATCGGTCGTCTAGCCCGCTCCGTGCGCGCCGAGGACGCGTTCAAGTACATCCTCGGCTACACGTGCGGCAACGACGTCACGCTCCGCGACCTGCAGAAGACGGACGATCAGTGGGCGCGGGCGAAGGGGTTCGACGGGTCGGCGCCGCTCGGACCGTGGATCGAGACGGACCTGGACCCGAACGACGCGATCGTGCGGACCCGGCTGAACGGCGAGATCCGGCAGCAGGCATCCACCGCCGAGATGGTCTTCGGAGTCGCGACACTGATCGAGTACACGACCGCGTTCATGACGCTGCTCCCGGGGGATGTCCTGCTCGCGGGCACGCCGGAAGGGGTCGGCAAGCTCGCCGACGGCGATGTGGTCGAGGTCGAGGTCGAAGGCGTGGGCATCCTCCGGAACGAGGTCCGCGGGTGAGCGTCCGGTGTCGCTTCGCGCCGGCCCCGTCGGGGTCGATCCACGTCGGGAACGCTCGCAGCGCCCTGTTCTCGTGGCTCTACGCGCGTCACGAGGGCGGGGCGTTCGTCCTCCGCGTGGAGGACACGGATGCGAGTCGCGTGACGGAGGAGGCCTACGCAGGGCGTCGTCGAGGACCTCCGCTGGCTCGGCCTGGCCTGGGACGAGGGCCCGGACGTCGGTGGCCCGCACGGACCGTACCGGCAGTCCGAGCGGTTGGACATCTACCGCGAGATGACCGGCCGGCTGCTCGAAGGCGGGCACGCCTACCGGTGCTGGTGCACGGCCGAGGAGCTCGATGAGCGCCGGAAGGCAGCGCTCGCCCGGGGTGAGCCGCCCGGCTACGACGGCCGCTGCCGCGAGCGTCCCGCAGCCGACGTCGCCGCGTTCGAGGCGGAGGGGAGACCGTTCGCCATCCGGTTCCTGATGCCGGAGCGTGGATGGACGGTCGACGACCTCGTGAAGGGCGAAGTGCGATGGGGACCGAACGACCTCCGAGACTTCGTGATCGTCCGTTCCGACGGATCTCCCGTGTTCCTGCTGGCCGTCGCCGTCGATGACCTGCTGATGGAGATCACCCACGTGATCCGCGGCGACGACCTGCTCGCGAGCGCTCCCCGCAACGCCGCCGTGATCGAGGCGCTCGGGGGAACGGCGCCCGCCTACGCGCACCTCCCGCAGGTGCTCGGACCGGACTCGAAGCCCCTGTCCAAGCGGCACGGCGATACGAGCGTCGCCGCCTTCCGGGAACACGGGTTCCTCCCCGAAGCGATGGTCAACTACCTCGCGCTCCTCGGTTGGTCGAAGGACGACCACACGACGTTCCTGACCCGCGACGAGCTCGTGGAGGCCTTCGACCTCTCCCGCGTCTCCCACAACCCGGCCGTGTTCGATGTGCAGAAGCTCGAGTGGATGAACAACCATTCGATCCAGTCACTCGGCGAGGACGAGCTCGCCGCGCGATGCGTGCACTTCCTCACCGAGGAGGGGCTCTCCCTCGATCCGGACCTGCTCCGGCGCGCGATGCCGATCGTCCGCGAGCGGATGAAGACCCTCACGGAGGCGCCCACCCTGCTGCGGTTCCTGTTCACCGATGACATCCGGCCCAACGAGAAGGCCGCGGGCCTGATCGCGAAGGCCCCCGAGGGCTACCTCAAGGAGGCGGCCGAAGCGCTCGATGCCTTGGAGCGATGGGACACCGAACACATCCAGGGAGCGCTGGACACGTTGGCAGCCTCGGTCGGCCTGAGCCGGACCAAGGGATGGCAGCCGGTACGCGCTGCGGTGACGGGTTCGAACGTGTCGCCTCCGCTGCCGGAGTCGTTGGAGCTCCTCGGCAAGGAACGCACCGTCGCGCGCCTGCGCGCGGCCGCGGGGGCGTGACGCGCCGGATCGTGTTCTTGGCGGTGACCTCGGCCCAGGCCCTCGGGCTGGTGCCAGTCGGTCTCGTACCCGCCGTCGGCCTCACGTCCACCGATGTGTCGTCACCGGTGCCGGCGGTGGTCGCCAGCGATCCGCTCGAACCGGACGTGGCCTCGTTGCGGCCGCCGATCGTGCGGAAGCCGATCCCGTACGGCGATCGCCGACGCCGTCAGATGGCCGCCTACTCGCGGCGTCACTACGGGGGGTGGAGATGGAAGCTCGACGCCCCGGTCGCGATCGTCGAGCACTACACCACCGGCACGACGTGGCAGGGAGCCTGGAACACGTTCGCGTCCAACTCGAAGCACCTGGGGGAGTACCCAGGCACGTGCACGCACTTCATCGTGCACACCGACGGCACGATCTATCAGCTGGTAGGGCTCGGCACCCGTTGCCGCCACACGATCGGGATGAACCAGCTCTCGATCGGGATCGAGCACGTGGGACGCTCCGATGCCGAGGTGCTCGGCAACCGTGCACAGATGCGGGCGTCGTTGAAGCTCACGCTCTGGCTCGTGGCGAAGTTCGGCATCGAGATCCGGAACGTGATCGGGCATGGCGAGAGTCTCGAGAGCCCGCTTCGCTACGAGCTGTACGCCTCGTGGAAGTGCATGACCCACTCCGACATGTCCCGGTCCGCGATGATCACGTATCGGGGACGGCTACGCGATCGGGCTCGCGCCGCGGACGTGCCCATCGGTCCCAAGCCCGCCTGGATCGACATCGGCTGCTGAATCGCTCCAGGCGATTTCCCCGGCGCGTCGTCCGGGTCTAGGATGTCGAGCCAGGAGGCGCCCGTGTCGAAGGTCTTGAACCTGTCCGAGCGCCAGGACGCCGAGGGATCCTGGCACATGGTCCTGAAAGACGTCTGCGGCTGGTGCGGCTGCGGATACCTCGTCGCCGAGGACGATCATGACCTCGTGTGGGAGCCCGGTCGCCATCACGACAAGCGATGCTCCGACGACGCGTGTGAGTGTCACACCCGAGCCCGGGTGGGCAAGCGGCACGACGAGTGGTGAGCAGAGCGCGGACACGCGCTCGAACTACCTCGAGCTAGCCCTTCTGAGCCACGCGCCGGTCCGGTGACGGCTCGAGGATCGTCAACCGACGGCAGATGTGGTCCTCGAGGTGGGCCATCTAAGGTCCTCGAACGACTCGGATGACGGAGGACACGATGGTGGGCGAGGACGGATCGGTGACGATCGAGAGCGCCGCGGAGCTGATGAACGTGGAGGTGCGGGCGATCCGCCAGTGGTCGGCGATCGGGTCTCTCCAGATCGAGCGCCGAGGTGACGGGGAGTTCGTGCGCCTCGGCCAGGTGAAAGCGCTCGCACGCTCCCCGATCGTGATCGGCGATCGCAAGGAGAACCAGCGAGGCGGGTTGCGGGCGCTCCTTCGCGAGGCGACACCGGTCGACGCGCAGAGTGTCGCGGGTCTCCAAGCGTTGGCTCGCGAGCGGGGGATCGCGCGCAACTAGCGGTTCCTTGCTTCACCGGATCGGGGTTGGGTTGCCCTGCGCGGATGGGTTCCCGTACGCTGGAGAATCCCCCCGCCGGCTCGCCTGCGTGTCATGAAGGGCGCGTGGTCTCCGGCTCCAACTCCAGCGGAGGTCTGTATGACCCGGATCCGTTCCGTGTTCCGCCCCGTCATCGTCTCGGTGATCGCCGTGATGGCGCTCCTCGCCGTCGCGGCCCCTGCCGGCGCCATCACCGGAGGGACCGAGGACACCGGCAACACCTATTCGAACGTCGGCATGGTGGTCTTCTATCAGCCCGACGGTCGGTTCCGTTGCTCCGGCACGCTGATCGCGCCGCGCGTGTTCCTCACGGCGGCCCACTGCACGTTCCAGGACATCGGGAAGGTCGTCGTCACGTTCGACCCTGTGATCTCCCGTACCGAGCCGGAATCGGAGATCGACATCCCTCGAGCGGCCGACGACGAAGGGCCTGACGACACGATCTCCGCGATCGGATTCACGGCCGCCGACATCACCGATCCCGCATACGAGGGCGAGCAGAACTGGGTGTTCGGCACGCCGCGGACCCATCCCGAGTACAGCGACTTCACCGACCTCAAGAACTGGAACGACACAGGCGTCGTGATCCTGGACGAGGCCTCGACGCTTCCGACGTCGCCGCTCGCGCCGGAGAACTACCTGAACGACTTCGAGCAGCCGCTCCTGAACCACACCGAGTTCCTGACGATCGGCTACGGCACCGAGGTCCGGCGCACGGCGGAGACCGGTCCGCAGACGCCGCTGCCGCAACGCCAGCCGATCGTTCGCCGCTTCACGACCGAGATCGGGCAGAAGCTCGACGCGCAGATCCTCCAGATGAACGGGAACGAGCACGACCCACGGGCCGGAGGCGGCACCTGCTTCGGAGACTCCGGCGGGCCGGCGATCCACGACGGCTTCGTGGTCGGCGACACCAGTTACGGCTACACGAACAACTGCCGCTACCTCGGCGGCTACCAGCGCGTGGACATCCCGGTCGTCCGCGACTGGCTGCTCGACTGTCTCGCAGACCTGGTCTGCGAGACCAAGTCCGAGTAGCTCGGCTCCTGATCCGCGAGTGAACGGCCCCCGTTCCGGGGGCCGTTCACGTACGTTCGGGGACCATCCGTGCTCGCGGCGATAGGCTCCGATCGCGACAGCCGTCGGTCAGGAGCTGATGCTGGAGCCTCGTGGATCGAGATCCGTCGCCGTCGACCGGACGACGATCGTCGCCCTCGCCGCGCTCGTGGCGGCGTCCACGGTCGCCTGGGTGGCGCTGGCTACCTACGAGCCCCCGATGGGATTCCTGGGCTTCACCGCCGGGTGGTCACTGATGATGGCGGCGATGATGCTGCCCTCGATCGCGCCCCTCTGGCTCCTCTACCGAGGATCGCGCGTTGGGATGGCCGTGGGCTATCTCGCCGTCTGGGGCGTCGTCGGGGTGGTGCCGTACGTGGCCATGGAGCGCGCGATGGGCGTGACCGTGCCGGTCGTCCTGGGCCTGGCCGGCGTCTACGAGCTCAGCCCGCTGAAGTCCGCCTGTCTCCGCCGATGCCGGAACCCGGCCGCGTTCCTGATGGACCACTACCGGAGCGGAGCGGTGCGGCTCGGCGTCGAGCACGGGATCTGGTGTTTCGGGTGCTGCGTCGGTCTGATGGCCGTCCTCGTCCTCGCGGCGTCGATGCAGCTCGTGTGGGCGATCGTGATCGCGGCAGCCGTGTTCGTGCAGAAGGTGCTGCCGCGCGGCGAGGTGTCCGCCCGGTTGATCGGTATCGGTCTGCTCGTGGCGGCGGTGGCCGTCGCACTGACGTGAAAGGGGAACCATGGGTGACGCGTGGTCGATGAAGGGAACGGTCGTCGTCGCGTGCAACTGCGACTACGGGTGCCCCTGCAACTTCCAGGCCCTCCCCACGATGGGCAAATGCGAGGGCGGGTGGACGTGGCACGTCGAGGAGGGTGTCTACGGTGACATCCGTCTCGACGGCATCACGTTCACGCTCACCGTGAACTGGCCAGGGCCGATCCACGAAGGCAACGGCGTCGCTCTCTTGCTCGTCGACGAACGCGCGGACGAGGCACAGCGCGACGCGATCCACACCCTCGCGAAGGGTGACGTCGGAGGACCTTGGGGTGTCCTCGGGTGGACCTGGCCCACGCTCGAGGGGCCGGAGGCGGTCCCGTACGACCTCCACCTCGACGGTATCCGGTCGAGCGTTCACGCCGGCGACGCCTACGAGCTCGAGTCCGAGCCGATCCGGAACCCGGTGACCGGAGCCGAGATCACCCCAGGCGTGATGCTGCCCCAGGGGACGATCTTCAAGGAAGGTCTGTTCGGCTCGTCCAAGCGCCTGCGGGTCGATCGGCTCGATATCGACTACGCGAACAAGTACACGGCCGTCGCCGCGTTCAGCTACGAGGGTCCCTAGGGGTTCGAGGCTCCGCCGCCGGCGCGGAGCGCCGACTCCACCTCGTCGAGGTGCTCGCCGCGGTGCGACGCGCGCAGCGCGTAGAGCGGGCTGTCCGGGTCGGTCGGCCAAAGACGGTCGACCGGGAGGATCGCGACCCGTTCGTCGGTCTCCTCGGCGATCTCGAGCGCGAGCCGAGCGACCTCGCGCGGCGGGATCGCGTGGATCAGCTCACGGCTTGCGTCGTTGATCCAGTCGACGTCCTCAGGCTCGGTGTCGGAGGACGTGAACGGTTCCCCGCGCTCGAGCTTGTCGGCGAGCGAGAGGACCCGCGCGTCCCAGAACGCGATGTGGCCGAGGACGCCCGCGACGGTCCAGTGCGGGTTCACCGAGAGGCGGAGGACGTCGTCGCTCACGCGATCGACGATGGCGCGCATCCGCTCGCGCTCTCGTGTGTTCTCCTCGATGTAGGACCGATCCTCCGACATGGCTCCTTGACGATAGCGCGTCGGAGGGATGTGGGCTCCTCTTGCCAACGCTGGTAGTCCCAACGGGATTTGAACCCGTGTCTTCACCTTGAGAGGGTGATGTCCTAGGCCTCTAGACGATGGGACCGCGGCCGATCCGAGTTTAGCAACGGCGCGTCCTAGTCCAGCGACGTGCGCACCAAGCCGCCACAGCCCGTGCAGAACAATGTGTCGAGGGAGATCGGCTCACCCTCGTCATCCGCTGCAGGGACGAGCAGCGTGCGGTGCGCGAGGGTGCGTTCCAACGGGAGGTTGCACCACGGGCAGCTGGGGCCCGACGCCGGTACCCACGGCTGGGAAGGCTCCTCCGCGGTCTCGCTCGTCGTCGAGCCGGAGAGGAGCTGGATCACGGCCTGGCGGACACGGTTCAGGTCGGCGCCGAGCGTTCGGAGCACCTGCGCGGCGACGCCTTCCCCCTCACGGATCAGCCCGAGCAGGAGATGCTCCGTGCCGATGTAGTTGTGTCCGAGCTGGAGCGCCTCTCGGAGCGACAGCTCGAGGACCTTCTTGGCACGTGGCGTGAACGGGATGTGGCCGGTGGTTTCCGCTGTTCCGCGACCGATCATCTCCTCGACCTGCTGGCGGGCGGCCCCCACTGAGATGTCGAGCGACTCGAAGACCTGTGCCGCGACCCCTTCGCCCTCGTGGATCAGGCCGAGCAGGATGTGCTCGGTCCCGATGTAGTTGTGGTTGAGCATGCTCGCCTCCGTCTGGGCGAGGACCACGACGCGCCGGGCTCGGTCCGTGAACCGCTCGAACACGGTCAGTCCGGTCCGGAGACCGTCGCCTCACGTGTGATCAGCCGCAGGATCTCCGAGTAGTCGCGATCGCCGAGGCCGGCTTCTTCGGCCTCGGCGAACCACGTCGCGGCCGCTGCGAGCACGCGCGCGTCCACGTGGGCTGCCTCCGCCGTCTCCTGGATGAGCTCGGCGTCCTTCCGAGCCAGGGCGAGACGGAATCGCAGCGGGAAGTCCCCGGTCTCGAGCTGATCGCGCCGCCTCTTCGAGGCCAGGCCGAGCGGCGTCGACGCCAGGATGTCCATCGTGAGCCTCCGTCCGAGGCCGATCCGGTCCGCGAGGGCGATCGTCTCGCCGAGGAGCGTCAGCGTGCCGACCAGGGTGGCGTTCGCCACCAGCTTCGCCGCCGCTCCGGACCCGAGGGGGCCGGCCACGATCACCGAGCCGAGCGTTCCGAAGAGCGGGATCCACCGTTTGGCGAGACGGTGCGGACCTCCGACGAACACCAGGAGCGTTCCCGACTCGGCTTCGGACAGGCTGCCGAGGACGGGAGCGTCGAGGAGGCCCACGCCGGTCGGGAGCGCGGTCTCCAGCCAGCGCACCGCCCGAGGGCCAACCGTCGACATCTCGATCACCGTGGTCGATGCGTTCGCGCCGGCGGCGATGCCCTCCGGGCCCTCGGTGACCTCTCGCAGCGCCGCGGGATCCGACACGACCGTGACGACCGCTTCCGCGTGCCGGGCGGCCTCGGCGGGGCTGGCCGCTGCCGACGCCCCTCGCGAGACGAGCTCCTCGGCCTTCTCGGGCGTTCGGTTCCAGACGATCACCTGGTGGCCGGCTTCGAGGAACCTGCCCGCGAATCGGGCGCCCATCGCTCCGAGACCGATCACGGCGACCGAGGTCATCCCGCCCATCTTGCAGCGTCGAGGTGATGTGCGACACATCCGCCGAGTGGCGAAGGACACCCTCCGTCGGTGCCTCAGAGCACAGCTGTGACGAGCGCACGCGCGTAGCGTCGCTCCTGTTACCGAACAAGGGGGCGGACGATGATCACGGGAGACATGGCGAGGGAGCAGATCCGCGATCGCGTACGCGAGGCCGATTCCTTCCGTCGGTCACGGACCACGCGGACGGCCCAGCGGCACGATCGTCGAGCGGTGGCGCGCAAGGTCTACAGCGGCTTCGTGGCGGCGCTGGCCTCACCGTTCCGCCATTGAGATCTTGGCACTGACGTCCCAGTCGCGGACACGAACGGGACCCTGGAGCCGGGACGGACGGCGAAGCCGTCCGTCCCGGCTCCTTCTCCGTTCCCGATCGCCTTTCAGTTCTCGCCCTGGTCGCGGGTGAATCCCAGCTCTCCGTCGAACTCCTGCAGCTTCTCGATGTGCATCCAGCGGTGCTCCCGGCTGATCGCGACGAGCAGCTCATGGACGTCTCCGTCGGAGAGGTCGCCGGGGCTCTCCTTGATGATGAATCGGCACCGGTAGTGATCCACGGTATCGGTGATCGCTCCGGTCGGGGGGAAGACCTTCGTGCCTCGTGAAGACACGAGCTTCAACGACAGCGGCGTGTCGTGCGTCAGCTCCATCAGCGAGGCGCCCAGCTCGTTCGGACCCATCGGCGACTCGATGAACACGTCCATCCCGACGACGGCCCGAGACTCGGGTCGCACGTAGTCGATCGCGTCCGAGAGCTTCGGGAGCTCGAGCGGTCGGTGTTCCCGGACCGTCCATCCCTCGGATCTGCGGCCGAGGTTCCCGATGATCGCCTCCGTGTACTGGGTCGTGGACGCGCCGTTGCCGTAGCCCACGACGTCGCCGGTGAGCACGCCGTCCTCGAGGGTGACCAGCACCGCGTGCTCGATCGCGTCCGCCTGCGCGAACAGACCCAGGTACCGGAGCATCAGGACGGCGGACAGGATCAACGCGGTGGGGTTGATCACGTCCTTGCCCGCGTACTTCGGCGCCGAACCGTGCACCGCTTCGAAGATCGCCACCTCGCTCCCGATGTTGGCGCTCGGAGCGAAGCCGAGTCCACCCACGAGGGCGCTCGTCAGATCGGACAGGATGTCGCCGTTCATGTTCGTCATCACGAGCACGTCGAACTGCTCCGGACGCTTCACGAGCTGGTGCGCGCAGTTGTCGACGATCAGGTGCCACGACTCGATGTCGGGGTAGTCGGGCGCGACCTGTTCGAACACCCGCTTCAGCGTTCCCTCGGACAGCTTCATGATGTTCGCCTTCGTGGCGCAGGTGACCAGGGCGCGGTGCTCGCTCCGCGCGTACTCGAACGCGAACCGCGCGATCTTCTCGCATCCCTTCACGGAGATCAGCTTCAGCGCCTCTGCGACGCCGGGGGTCTGCATGTACTCGATGCCGGCATAGAGGTCCTCGACGTTCTCCCGGACCATGACGAGATCGATGCCACGGCCGCTGTAGGGCGTCTTCACTCCCGGGAGCTCACGGACCGGCCGGACGTTCGCGTAGGTCTCGAACAGCTTCCGGAGCGTGACGTTCGCGCTCTTCTCGCCGAAGCCCACGGGCGTTTCGAGCGGCCCCTTCAGCATCACGCGGGTGCGGGACAGGGAGGCGATCGTCTCCTCGGGAACGCCCGAGGGCAGCCCCTTCTTGAACACCTCGGCTCCGGCCTCGGTCTCTTCCCAGTCGATCGGGGCATCGGTTGCCTCGACGATCCGCCTGGCGGCTTCGGTGACTTCGCGTCCGATGCCGTCGCCGGGGACGAGGGTGACGGGGATCCGTTGTGTCGATGTGGCCACGAGCGCCTCCTCAGATAGGGCGCCATGCTATCGGCGGAGCGTCTGGCCCTCGTTCTCCTCCGCCTCCGCGTGCAGCGCGGAGAGGCCGGCCGGCACAGCGGTTTGCGGCCCAAGTCATCTGGGTAGTCCTCTGCCGTCCCCGTGAGTGCTGCCCGCGCCACCTCGCCCCGCACGATCCGATCCCGTCCCGAGCGTGGGGACGCCTGGGTCGCGACCGCGCCGTCCCTCCCGACGAGCCGATGGCGCCGGGTGACATGGATCGCGATCCTCTCGGTCTTCCTCCCGTTGCTCTCCGCCACGGGTGCACTCCTGGCCTTGTACGCGACCACGTCGCTCCCCGAGATCCCGCCTCCCGCGGAGACGACGATGCTCCTCGATCGCAACGGCAACGAGATCGCGGAGCTCCACGCGGGCGTCGACCGGGTCTTGATCCCGTTCTCGGAGATGCCGGAGTCGCTCCGCGAGGCCGTGGTGGCGGTCGAGGACGCGGACTTCTACCGGCACGACGGCATCGACAAGCTGGCCGTGGTGCGCGCGACGTGGAGGAACCTCACCAGCGGGTCGCTGAGCCAGGGGGGCTCGACGATCACACAGCAATACGTGAAGAACGTGCTGACGGGGTCGGAGCGATCGATCTCACGCAAGGTGCGGGAGGCGATCCTCGCCCTCAAGCTCGAGGACACGACCTCCAAGCGCGAGATCCTGCGGGGGTACCTGAACACCGTCTACTTCGGGCACGGTGCGTACGGCGCTCAGGCCGCGGCACGCACGTACTTCGATCGTGATGCGAAGGACCTCACGTTGCTGCAGTCCGCGACGCTCGCCGGCCTGATCTCGGCACCATCGGCGCGCGATCCGTTCGTGCACATGGAGGAGGCCCGCGTCGCCCGTGATCTCGCCCTCGCGAGGATGGTCGAGGTCGGGTCGATCGGTCCGGAGCGCGCTCGGCGGCTGCAGGCTCGGCCCCTCGACCTCGCCGAGGAAGCGAGCGTGCGCTCGGCGGCGCCGCACTTCATGGAGCACGTGCGATTGGACCTGAAGGCAAGCTACGGGCTGGACGCGCTCTACCGAGGAGGGCTGCGCGTTCGGACCACGCTCGACATGGAGTGGCAGCGAGCCGCCGAGCGCGCGATCAACAGCTCCCTCCCGTCCCGGTCCGACCCGGAGGCGGCGCTCGTGGCGATCGATCCGAGGAACGGTGCGATCCGGGCGATGGTAGGCGGGAGGAGCTTCGCGCGGAGCGAGTTCAACCTCGCCACGCAGGCCCGACGACAGGCGGGGAGCGCGTTCAAGCCGTTCGTCCTCGTCGCGGCCTTGGAGCGCGGGATCTCCCCGCTCGAGGTCCGCTCCGGTCCCTCGTCGATCACGATCCCGGATCCGTTCTGCGAGACGAACGGGCAGCCGTGGAGTCTGTCGAACGCCGGCGACCAGTCCGCCGGAACGATGTCGATCGAGAACGCGATGGCCGGGTCGGTGAACACGATCTTCGCGCAGATCACGGTCGAGGTAGGGCCGGAGGCCGTCGCGGAGGTCGCCCATCGGATGGGCATCCGATCCCGGTTGGCCCCGGTGTGCTCGATCGGGCTCGGGACGTCGGAGGTCACGCCGCTGGAGATGACGTCGGCCTACGCCACCCTGGCGACGCGAGGCTCGTACGTGGAGCCGACGGCGATCGAGAGCGTCATCGGTTCCCAAGGACAGATCCTTCAGGGGCCGCTCCGCGGGCTCGCCAGCGTGGGCAGTGAGGTCCTTTCCCCGGAGGACGCCGACGCGACGACCCGGGTCCTGCAGGGCGTCATCGATCACGGGACCGGGACAGCCGCCCGTCTGGACGATCGCCCCGCGGCGGGCAAGACGGGCACGGCCCAGGACGCGACGGACGCGTGGTTCTGCGGCTACGTGCCGCAGCTCGTAACGTGCGTCTGGGTGGGGTATCCGGAGGGAGCGCGCCCGATGCGCGACGTCGCCGGTTTCCCGGAGGTGTACGGAGGCACGATCCCCGCGAAGATCTGGCACGACTTCATGACCGGGGCCACCGAGGGCATGCCGGTCGTCGGCTTCCCGGCGGCGAGCTACGTCCTCTACGCGGATCCGCCCCCGTCGCCGGAGCTGTCGCCGGCGGCGGTTCCCTCCGAGGCGTCCGCTGCACCGTCGACGTCGCCGGAGCCGTCACCCTCGCCGTCGTCCGACCCGTCGCCGTCCGTGCAACCGTCCCCGTCGCCAACTCCTTCGGCGGAGCCGTCACCCTCGGAGGAACCGGCGATGCCGCTCGGCACCCGTTCCCGGGACCCCTAGCGAGCGGTCCCCTCCTCCGGCGTGGGGGACGTCGTTTCCTCCGAGGTCCGCTGCTCGACGTCCAGTCGTTCCGCGTCGGCGACCTCCAAGGGGGCGCGCTGGACCTCGTGCCCGCACGTGTAGATGTCCACCTGCCGGCTCTCGGTGTCCTGGACGTTGGCATCGCCGCCGAAGTCGATGTCTGCCAGGGTTCCAACGCCGCAGATGGGGCAGCGGCCGCCAGACCTTTCGGCTTCGGATGCCGTCATGTCGACAGCGTACCGGGCGGCACCCTCCGCGACCTCGGCGTTTGACCCCGCCGAGGCGGGGGAAGGAACCCGGCATGACGGAGCCGAAAGAGGGGGCGGTGCAGCGGATGCTGCGCCGGGCCGATGACATCCAGCGAGCGCGCCCCGCGCTGTCATTCCCGTTCGCAGTGATCAAGAAGTTCGGTGACGACCGGGCGAGCCAGCTCGCAGCGCTGATCGCCTACTACGGGTTCTTCTCGCTCTTCCCCCTGCTGTTGGTGTTCGCCACGGTTGTGGCGTTCGTACTCGATGGCGATCCCGATCTCCAGCGGCGCCTGATCGATTCGGTCCTCGAGCAGTTCCCGGTGGTCGGGTCGGACATCGGGAAGGTCATCGACGAGAGCGTGAAGCAGCTGTCAGGGTCACCGCTCGCGCTGACCGTCGGCTTGGTCGGGGCCCTGTGGACGGGGACGGCGGTCGTCGCCGCGGCGCAGCAGGCGATGGATGATATCTGGGACGTACCACGCGCTGAGCGGCCCGGCCTCCTGGGCCGGATCGTGCGCGCGTTCCTTCTCCTGTTCGTCTTCGGCGCATCGCTCGTGCTCTCGACCTTCCTCGCGGGGACGGGCACCGAGACCGGCTGGGGTCAGGTCATCCTGCGCGCGATCTCGATCGTCGGGCTCCTCCTCGTGTCGGCTGCTGTCTTCGGCTTCGCGTTCCGGGTCCTGACCGTTGCGAGCATCTCGTGGCGCCAGGTGCTACCCGGCGCGCTCGTGGCCGCCGTCGGATGGACGGCGCTGCTGTTGGTGGGGACGCTGGATCGTCGAACGCCAGATCGGTGAGGCATCCGTCATCTACGGGTTGTTCGCAACCGTGATCGGCCTGCTCGCCTGGATCTCACCTCGCGGCGCAGCTGTTCCTGCTGGCAGGCGAGGTGAACGTCGTGCTGGCGCGCCGGCTCTGGCCGCGGTCGGTCGCCCGTCCTCCGCTCACCACCCAGGACCGCGAAGTCCTCGCGGGCCAGGCCGAGGAGGAACGGGCTCGTGCCCGAGGAGCATGTCGACGTCACGTTCGTGGAACCGAGCCGGGGACGATCGGCGATGAGCGCGCTCAAGCGCGTGCGATGGACCTCGCCGGGGATCTCGCGACGGCGGCAGGGTCGTGGCTTCACGCTACCTGCACCCGAACGGGCAGCCCGTCCGGGACGAGGCCACGCGTGAGCGCATCCGCGCGCTGGCCATCCCCCCGGCCTGGGAGGACGTCTGGGTCTGCCCGGACGACCGCGGGCACCTGCAGGCCGTGGGCACCGATGCGGCGGGACGCCGACAGTACCTGTACCACGAGGATTGGCGGGCCCGTCGGGATCGTCAGAAGTTCGATCGCGTCCTCCGCCTGGCTCGGCGACTCCCCACGATGCGGCGGATCTGCGATCGAGACATCGCGTCACCCGGGCTCACCCGCGAACGGGCCCTGGCGGGAGCGGTCCGGCTCCTCGATCTCGGATTCTTCAGGATCGGATCGGAGACCTACACGGAGGAGAACGGCTCGTACGGACTGGCGACGATCCGCCGCACTCACGTGCGTGTGCGAGGCGACGAGGTGCGCTTCGACTTCTCGGCGAAAGGCGGCCAGCGCCGGATCCAGGCGATCGAGGATCAGGCTCTCGCTCGCCTGACGCGTGCACTGCTACGACGGAAGGGCGGGGGACGGGAGCTCCTGGCCTTCCGTGACGGGACCGCATGGCGGGACGTCCGGTCGGAGGACATCAACGGCTACCTCAAGGACCTCGCACGGGAGGACATCTCGGCGAAGGACTTCCGGACGTGGCATGCGACCGTGCTCACCGCCGCACTCCTCGCTTCGCACGAGGAAGGGCTCAGGTCTGTCACCTCACGCAAGCGGGTGGTGTCCTCGGTCGTGAAGGAGGTCGCCGAGGTGCTCGGGAACACCCCGGCGGTGTGCCGAGCGTCCTACATCGATCCGCGCGTCATCGATCGGTTCCTGAACGGGGAGACGATCGCGCTGCCACGACGCGGGGATCTGACGGATGACCGGGTCAGGGCGACGGTGGAATCGCGGGTCCTCGACCTCCTGGAACCCGAGTCCGCTCGCCGCCGCCGTGCGGCCTGAGGTCGACGTTCAAGTTCTGAGCCGATGTTCCGACATCTTCCGGTATGAAGCGGCAGCTATCCGGGTACGGAACAGATATGCAGACGCGTGATGACGACGACGGCTTACGGAGCGAGGTCGGGCAGACGCTCGCGCTGTTCGGGATGAGCCTGGCGGTGGTGCTCGTCGGCCTCCTCGTGGGCCTGGGTCTCTGAACCCGGCCCGAACCGGGATGTGGTCCTCGCCTCGCGGAGCTGGGGCGCAAGGATTCGAACCTCGACTAACAGGGCCAGAACCTGTCGTGCTGCCGTTACACCACGCCCCAGGGTGCTTGCCAGTCTACCGGAGGACCTTCTGGCGGCCTCGGAAGGCCGGCCACGCATCGATCCGAGGAGTGGAAATGCCTCCCGCGCACGCTCGCTCGGTTGACCCCTCCGGCCCGCGTTCGGTACGTTCGAAAGCAACCGCGACGACCATGGAGGGAGCATCATGAACAAGGGCGGCTTGGTCACTGAAGTATCCAAGAAGACCGGCCTGAGCAAGGCCGAGGTCGGCCGCGTGATCGACGCGGCGATCAACACGGTCCGCGAAACGGTGGTGGAAGGCGATCGCGTCACCCTCGCGGACTTCGGAACGTTCGAGCGGAAGCATCGCAATCGTCGGATCGCCCGCAACCCTCGGCAGCCCGACGTCCCCATCGTGGTTCCCGAGCGCGACCTCCCAGCGTTCACGCCGGGCAAGGAGTTCCGCCACCAGGTCCTGGACAACAACTCCGGCTAGGACGACGACGCGGTCATTCCCACGTCACGATGCGCAGGGAACGAGCGACCGTCGCCCCGTCTCGCTGCTCGGTCTCGAACTTGACCCGCTGACCGATCCGGAGCGTGCGGATCCCCGACGCATCGAGCGAGTCCGCATCGATCACGACCTCCGTGCGATCGTCGGTGAGCAGCACGCCGGTGCGTCCCTCCTCGTCGAAGTCCTTGATGGTCCCCTGATCCACGCTCGCTCCTGTCAGGTCCGTGCCGCCAGCCTTCCGGCGAGATCCATGTCCCGGCACACGTCCAGCGTCCGCCCCGGACGCCGGGTCTCGAGCACCGTGAGGATATCGCCCGGCTCGTCCACGTCGAAGGACAGCTCCTCCCTCTCGACGACGGCCGTCGGCAAGCCGCGTTCGGCCGCCGTTTGGAGGTGTCGTCGGAACGAATCCGGACCGAAGCGGCTGGGGATGGCTCCGGGGGGCCGGCGGAGCAGCAGGTTCGTGCCGCGTTCATCAGAGGATGGGGCGATCACCACGGGACCGAGCGTGTGGAGCGCCGCTCGCAATGCCTCGGGGGTCACGAGCGGTGTGTCGGCCAGGAGGATCGCGAGGGCCTCGGTGGACCTGGCCGCCGCCTCGGCCTCGATCTGGAGTGTCGCGGAGCGGAGCGTCGGTCGAAGCTCCGAGGATCCCGTGCGCCCCGCGGGACAGGGCGATCTCCAGGACGCTCTCGTCGGAGGAGACGACCCACGTCTCCCAGCCGTCGACCGCCAGGGTGGCGTCCATCACGTCTTCGAACATCGCCAGGGCGAGCGCACCCCGCTCGAGCGGAGCGAGGAGCGAGGACAGCCGGGACTTCGCGTGGCCCAGTGATTTCACGGGGAGGGCGATCGCGCGCACGGGCTCGCAGCCTAGCCGAGCCCTCGCGGTACCCTCACGGCGCCCGAGCGAGGAGGGACGGCAACGGAACCCTGGTTTCACATCGCCAGAACGGTGGCGCTTCCGCCGCTTCGGTTCTGGTTCCGCCTGTCGTACGAGCACCTGGATCGCATCCCCAGGAGCGGACCGGCGATCGTCGCCTGCAACCACATCTCCTACTTGGACCCTCTGACGAACGGTGACGCGGTCGTGCGCGCCCGCCGCCGCCCGCGCTTCCTCGCGAAGGAGGACCTGTTCAAGATCCCGATCGTGGGGCGAGCGCTCCGCGGGGCGGGCCAGATCCCGGTCTCGCGGGGAACGCGCGACCGCTCCTCCCTCGACCTGGCCATCGCGGCGCTCGATCGCGGCGAGGTGATCGTCGTCTATCCCGAGGGGACCGTCACGAACCGCGACGACGGATTGCCGATGAAGGGCAAGACCGGCCTCGTCCGGGTGGCGCTCGCGAGCGGTGTGCCGATCATCCCGATGGCAAGCTGGGGATCCCGCGCCGTGTGGCAGAAGTCGGGCCGGGGATCACTGACGTTCGGCCGGCCGATCTGGACCACGGTCGGGGAGCCCATCGCGCTCCCCCCCGAACCGGACGGGGGGCAGGTCGAGCTGCGTGCGCTCACCGCCGAGGTGATGGACGCGATCACCGGGCTCGCCGATCGATCTCCGTGACCGCTACCCGCGACGGTGGACGAAGTAGGCTGCCCGCGATGAGCGACCCGGGGAAGCGGCGCCGGTTCCAGACGCGCACCGTGCATCCCCACCGGCCGGCGCTGCCCGAGCAGCCGTCGAGCAGCGTGCCGATCTTCCAGTCCTCCACGTTCCGATTCGAGACCAACGAAGAGTTCGCGCGCGCGATCCGTTTCGAAGGTCCGGGCTACGTGTACTCGCGCGGGTACGGGAACCCCACCGTCGACGCGTTCCAATCCGCGATGGCCGATCTCGAAGAGGCGGAGTCCGCGATCGGATTCGCCTCCGGCATGGCGGCCATCTCCTCGCTCTTCCTGACCGTCGCGAGCGCGGGTTCGCGGATCGTGGCCGGCACGGCCCTGTACGGCGGCACCGTGTCGATGCTGCACCACGTCCTGCCTCGCTTCGGGATCGAGACGACGTTCGTGGATCCCACGGACCTCGACCAGGTCCGTGACGCCCTCCCCGGCGCCGATCTCTTCTACTGCGAGACGATCGTGAATCCCGACGACCACCGTCCCGGACCTGGCGGCGCTCGCCGGGCTGTGCCGGGAGGCGGGCGTCCTCTCCGCTGTCGACAACACCTTCGCATCGCCGTACCTCTGCACCCCGATCGCCCTCGGCTTCGACGTGGTGCTGCACTCCGCGACGAAGTACATCGGCGGGCACGCGGACCTGATCGGCGGCGTCGCGTGCACGAACGAGGGCCTCTTCCGGAGGCTGCGCGCCACCGTGATCGACCTGGGGGAAGCATGCAGCCGCTCGAGGCCTGGCTCTGTCTGCGCGGCCTCTCGACCCTCGGGCTACGGCTGGATCACCACTGTGCGTCGGCGGGGAGGTTGGCCGAAGCGCTCGCCACCCATCCGTCCGTCGAGCGTGTCCACTACCCGGGTCTCGCCTCGCATCCGCAGCACGAGATCGCCGCACGACAGCTGCGCGGGTTCGGGGGAACGCTGGCCTTCGAGGTGGCGGGTGGCTTGGAGGCCGGCAGCCGGGTCGCGGAGGCGTTGGAGCTCGGCTGGATCGGCGGGAGTCTGGGGAGCGTGATGACCCTGGTCGCGCACCCCGCATCCACCACGCACCGACAGGTCGATCCCGATGCACGGCGGTCGGCGGGCATCGTCGACGGGCTCCTGCGGGTGGCTGTCGGGCTGGAGGACCCCGACGATCTCGATCGAGGACTTCACCCGGGCCCTCGACAAGGCATGACGCGTCGCCGCGTCGCCGTCCTGTTCGGCGGTCGCTCGGCCGAGCACGAGGTGTCGTGCCTGTCCGCTCGTTCGGTGATCGATGCGCTCGACCCGGAGCGAACCGAGGTGATCCCGATCGGGATCACCCGGGAGGGTCGCTGGCATCGCGTCGCGGGGCCGCCGGCCCTCCCGTCCGAGACCGGACGCCTGCCCGAGGTCACCGACAGCAGTGGGGGTGCGGTGGAGCTCGCCGCCGAGGGAACCTCGGCCGAGATCGTGGGCGCCGACGGTTCGCGGGAGCCGATCGACGTCGTGTTCCCCGTGCTCCACGGGCCGTACGGCGAGGACGGCACGGTGCAGGGTCTCCTCGAGCTCGCGGGCGTCCCGTACGTCGGTGCGGGCGTCCTCGGCTCCGCGCTCGGGATGGACAAGGAGGTGCAGAAGCGACTGTTCGTCGCGGCGGGACTCCCGGTCGGTCCGTACGAAGCGGTGCGGGAGTCCGCGTGGGTCGACGATCCCGAGACGATCGAGGCGGCCGCGGAGGCGCTCGGCTACCCCCTCTTCACGAAACCGGCGACCCTCGGTTCCTCCGTCGGCGTTTCGAAGGTGCAGGACGTTGGGGAGCTCACGGCCGGTCTCGAGGAGGCGTTCTCGTACGCCAGGGACGCGCTCGTCGAGAAGGCGGCCGAGGGCGCCCGGGAGATCGAATGCGCCGTCCTGGGCAACGACGATCCGGTCGCCTCCGTCGCGGGTGAGATCGTTCCGCAGGGCCACGCGTTCTACGACTACGAGGCGAAGTACCTCGACGAGCACGGCGCGCGGCTCGTGATCCCCGCGGACCTCGAGCCGCGCGTTCTGGAGGACGTCCAGCGACTCGCCGTGGCTGCGTTCGGAGCGCTCAAGTGCGCCGGCATGGCCCGGGTGGATTTCTTCCTGCTCGGCCGGGACGAGCTTTGGCTGAACGAGCTCAACACGATCCCGGGATTCACGTCGATCTCGATGTACCCGAAGCTCTGGGAGGCATCGGGGCTGTCCTATCGTGAGCTCGTGGAACGATTGCTCGATCTCGCCGTGGAACGGCATGAGGCGGAACGTAAGAGCACCGGTGTCCGAGTGTCGGGCGGCTGAGGAGGGAGGCGCTCTTTCGGCGGTGACGCTCCTAGAGGTGGACGACCGGGCACGTGAGGGTGCGGGTGATGCCCTCGACGGCCTGGATGCGTGCCACCACCAGCTTGCCCAGGTCGTCCACGCTGTCCGCCTCGGCGCGCACGATCACGTCGTAGGGACCCGTCACGTCCTCGGCTTCGGTGACCCCTGTGGTGTTCCGCACAGCGTTGGCGACGGACGCGGCCTTGCCCACCTCCGTCTGGATCAGGATGTACGCGTGAACCACCAGGTGCCTCCTCGGGTCCGTGGGGACGTGGCTCATGCTAGTCGCGGGCGGGCGCACCGAGCAACGCGGGTGCGATGATCGAGAGCGTGTTCCGGGATCGGGACGAGGCGGGCGAGGCATTGGCCGCGGCGGTGGCGAAGGTCGTGGCGGAGCCCGCGACGGTGCTCGCGATCCCGCGGGGCGGTGTGACGGTGGCCCGGCCCGTGGCGCGTGTCCTGGGGGCGCCGTTGGACGTGGTCATCCCCCGCAAGCTCGGGGCGCCCGGCAATCCGGAGCTCGCGATAGGGGCGGTGGCACCCGGCGTGCGCGTGCTCCACGAGCGGGCGGTGCGGCAGCTCGGGGTCTCGATGGACTACATCCAGAGGGAAGCGGCCCTCCAGGAGGCGGAGATCGCGCGCCGCGAAGCCGCGTATCGAGAGGGCCGGTCGCCGGCGCCGGTCGCGGGCCGGACCGTGGTGGTCGTCGACGACGGCGTCGCGACCGGCGCCACCGCCGCCGCCGCGCTGCGATGGGCGCGCGCGGCCGGCGCGAGTCGAGTCGTGTTCGCGGCGCCCGTCGGTCCATCGGCCGTGCGTTCCCGCCTGGAGACCGAGGCCGACGACGTGGTGCTCCTCCAGGAGCCGTTCGGGTTCCTGGCGGTGGGGGAGTGGTACCGGAACTTCGACCAGGTCAGCGACGACGAGGTCCTCGGCGTGCTCCGGGAGCAGCGGGGATGAGTCGGATCGAGCTGGTGGTGGCAGGCCTGTTCGCGCTCCTCGGCGTTCGTTCGATCGTGCACTGGCTCCGACACCCGGTCGACGACCTCGTGGGCCGCCGCGATCTCGTCCTCTACGCCCTCTTCGTGATGGCCCGCGCAGGCGTGTGGTTCGGCCTGATGGGCTTGTTCCTGCTTTTCGCGAGCGTCGAGTCCGAGGGACGCGCCTTCACCGATGATGCCGCGGAGTTCAACTGGTACTTCGTCGTCCTCCTGGTGCCGATCGCGCTCCAGTTCGTCACCGGGTACCTGCTGGGGCGGTCTCGAGGGGAGTCCGAGTTTCCCCCGGACGGAGATCGAGCCGCCTGAGCAGCAGCGCGTTGAACGCGACCACGATCGTCGAGAGGCTCATCGCCACGGCTCCCACCGCCGGGGCGAGCACCACGCCCCAGGGAGCGAGCACGCCGGCCGCCAACGGGAGAGCGAGCGCGTTGTAGCCGGTGGCCCAGACGAGGTTCTGGATCATCTTCGCGTAGCTCGCGCGGGACAGCCGAAGGACGCTCGACACGCCGCGTGGGTCGTCGCCGGCCAGGACCACCCCCGCCGACCCGATCGCGACGTCCGTACCGGCCCCGATCGCGATGCCCACGTCCGCTCTGGCGAGCGCCGGCGCGTCGTTCACGCCGTCGCCCACCATCGCCACGCGGCGGCCCTCGCCCTGGAGCTCGACGACGACGGCCTCCTTGTGCTCTGGCAACACCTCCGCGCGGACGTCGTCGATCCCGAGGTCGCGAGCGATCGCCTCCGCGACCTCGCGCGCATCGCCGGTGATCATCAGCACCTGGAGCCCCGCGCTCCGGAGGTCGTCGACGGCCTGCCGGGACTCGGGGCGCACCGTGTCCTCCAGCGCGATCATCGCCACAGGCTTCCCATCCCGCACCACGGTGAGGATCGACGAACCACGGCGCCGCCAGTCGGCGACCGCATCGAAGGACCCCTCCGGCACCTCCACGCCCAGCTCCCGCAGCAGGGCGGGACCTCCCACCGCGATCTCGGATCCCTGCACGTCCGCGCGCACCCCGCGCCCGGTGATCGAGCGGAAGCCCGATGCGGTCGGCACGTCGAGCCCCCGCCGGCGTGCTTCCTCCACGATCGCGCGCGCGAGCGGATGCTCGCTGTCGGCTTCTGCGGCCGCCGCCAGAGCGAGCGCCGTGTCCTCGTCGCCGGCGTCGGTGAGAACCTCGCGGACGGCGGGCGTCCCCGTGGTGAGCGTTCCCGTCTTGTCGAAGAGCACGGTGTCGACGGTGCGCATCCGCTCGAGGGCGAGGCGATCCTTCACGAGGATCCCCTCGCGCGCGGACATCGCCGTCGATATCGCGACGACGAGCGGGATGGCGAGGCCGAGCGCGTGGGGACACGCGATCACGAGCACGGTGACCGTGCGCTCCACCGCCTGGTCGGGCTCACCCGCGACGAGCCACGCGACCAGCGTGATCGTCCCGGACGCGAGTGCGACGTAGAAGAGGAGCGCCGCCGCCCGGTCGGCGAGCGCCTGCGCCCGGGAACGTGACGCCTGCGCCTCGGCGACCAGACGGCGGATCCCCGCGAGCGTCGTCTCCTCGCCCACCGCGGTCACCCTGACGCGGACCGACGAGTCGGTCGCGATGGTGCCTCCCACGATCCGATCGCCCGGTCCCCGGATCACCGGTCGGGACTCGCCGGTGATCATCGACTCGTCGAACGCCGCCTCGCCCTCGACGATCGTGCCGTCGGCCGGGACCCCGGCCCCTGAGCGGACGAGCACGAGGTCGCCGAGGCGAAGTGCGTCGAGCGCCACCTCCTCGGTCCCGGCCTCCGTCACGCGCTCCGCCGTGTCGGGCAGGAGAGCGGCGAGCGACTCGAGCGCGCTCGTCGCCTGGCCGAGGGCACGCATCTCCATCCAGTGACCGAGCAACATCACGTCGACGAGGAGCGCGAGCTCCCACCAGAACTCGAGATCGAGCCATCCGACGGCGCTGGCCACGCTCGCCCCGAACGCCACGATGAGCGCGAGCGCGATCAGCAACATCATGCCGGGGCGTCGCGCGCGCGCTTCCTCGAGACCGCCCGTGAGGAACGGTTGGCCGCCGTAGAGGAAGACCGCGGAGCCGAGGATCGGCGCCACGAGGTCGTCGCCGGGGAACGCCGGAAGGCTGAACCCGAGCCAGTCCTGGATCATCTCGGAGAACAGCAGGACCGGGACGCTCAGGGCGAGGCTGAGCCAGAACCGATCGCGGAACATCTCTGCGTGACCCTCGTGCCCGGCGTGGCCCTCGTGCCCGGCGTGGTCCTCGTGCCCGGCGTGGTCCTCGTGCCCGGAGTGGTCCTCATGCCCGGAGTGGTCCTCATGCCCGGAGTGGTCCTCATGTCCACTGTGACCCTCGTGTCCACTGTGACCCTCGTGACCCTCGTGCTCCATCGCCTCGACTCCCTCGCCTCGACTCCCTCGCTTGGCTGCCCCTCGGGAAGATATACCCCCAGGGGGTAGGAGCGTCAAAGCGCTGGCCTGTCGCCTTCCAACAACCTTGAGCGGAGGGGGTATGCCGACAACGGCTGTCAGCCGGCTGCTTTGATGATGTCCTCGGAGAGCTCGGTGAACTGCTGCAGGTGTTCGACCCGCTCGACCTTCAGCCGCTCGACGATCTCGCGGTACTCGTCGGTGCGACCCTCCCGCTCGTAGAGGAGGACCGGGCGGAGGAGCTCCGGGTCGTCGAACCCGGGGACCTCGGTGGCCACCTGATAGCGGAAATCCGGATCCTCCTCGAGCACGATCGTCTGCTCGGCGATCCCCTTCACGCACGCCGACGTGTGCGGGATCTTCACCTTCTTCGAGCGGTCATCGCCGTCCTTCCCGCCGACCCTGCCGGTGTTCAACAGGTAGGTCTCGATGGGATGGGTCGCGAGGAGCTCGAGCAACCGGTTCCCCTGGAGTCCGTGGGGCAGCGGGAAGAATGGGTTGGTCCCCGGCACGCGCAGGAATCTGCCCTCCTCGGCGGCGCCGCCCGCCGACGTTCCCGTCGTCTCTCCGAGCATGAAGTAGGCGGCGGCCTGTTCCTGGTCGAGCTTCGCGACCGACGGGATGATGTTCTCGTTCCGATTGAGGATCGAGCAGGTAGTCGACGGGGCCGACGTTCCTCGCGTCCTCGAAGGTCTGCAGGTCCTGCATCTCGAAGACTGCCCGGCCGTTCTGCGTGTAGCTCTCCTCGAAGAAGTTCACCGTGCCCGTGTCGTCCTGGTAGGCGTTCTCGAGGTAGGTGGTGGGTTTGGTGACGGCGCCGTAGATCGACGGCTCGAACTCCTCGTCGAGCGAGAACGTCTTGGCGAAGCAGCCGTTCTCCGTGCCGAACGCGCGACCCGCCGGCATCAGTCCCACGAAGTCGTCCTGGATCGGCTTCGAACCGTTCTGCGTCGTGAACGTCGTGGTCGTCTTCCCCGTTCCGGACAGACCGATGATCATGAACACCTTGTCGCCAGCCGACGTCGGGATCACCTTCAGCCCGGCGTGCAGAGCGAGGCCGCCCTTGTCGAAGACGAGGTTGTTCCACATCCGCAGGCCGCCCTTCTTCGACTCACCGAAGTAGTCGGAGTTGAGGACGCGCGTGACGTTCCCGTCGAGGTCGACCGCGATCACGCGGTCGTCCGGATAGCCGGGCGCCGTGAGACCGGGTGTGTAGATCACCCGTACCTCGGGCTCATCGCCGTCGTCGCGCGGGAAGTAGAGCTTCTGCTGCATCCCGGCGATGTTCGCGAACCGCTTCTCCATCAGGAGGCGGGCGCGGGTCCGGAGCTCCGGGTCGTTCCCGATCCAACCGTCGATCTGGACCATGTCGTGATCAGCCAGGTACTCGTCCTGTCGGCGAGCGATCTCGTCATACGCGTCGCGGGTCATCGTCTTGCCGCTCGACGGCCGATCGACGACGTAGGTGCTGCCGGCGCTGCGGGAGACCACTCGGGTCTGGACGTTCACGCTGCCGAACTCGGTGATCCGACATTCCGGCATCGCTTCGGTGAAGCGACGGAGCTCCTCCGGGCTCGGATCGACGAACACGTCTGACACTCGGTCCTCCTGATCGTTGGCTGATCCTCGGATGGGGTCGATGGGTACGCGGAACGCGTGAGCAAGGGGAAAGCCTAGAGTCTAGCGAACGCCCAAGCTGCCTCCTCCAGAACCGGGAACGGCCAGAGCGGAGCAGATGGACCTCACCGAGGACGAACTGATCGCTGCTATCGGCAGGGTGCTCTCGGGCACCGGGCCCGAGGTCCTCGTGGGACCGGGGGACGACGCCGCGGTCGTGCGGGGTGGTTCGGGGGAGCTCGTCCTGACGACGGACGCGATGGTCGAAGGCGTGCACTTCCTCACCGATCGGACCACGCCGCGCGATCTCGGCTACAAGGCGATCGCGGTGAACGTGAGCGACATCGCCGCGATGGCGGGGAGCCCGCGGTTCGCGCTCTGCGCGCTGACCCTCACCGACGCGATCGACGCCTCGTGGGTCGTCGAGCTGGCCGGGGGGATGCGGGAATGCTGCGACGAGTTCGCGGTGTCGCTCGTGGGCGGGAACCTCTCGCGCGGTGAGGAGCTCGCGGTCGTCGTCACCGTGACAGGCGAGGTCGGTCCGGGGCGCGCCGTGCGCCGGGACGGCGCCCGGCCCGGGGACCGGGTCGTCGTGACGGGGTCCCTCGGCGGCTCGGCCGCCGGACTGCGGGTCTCCTCGCAACGCTCCTGGTCCGACGACGAGCGCGACGCGCTCCGCCGCTCGATGCGCCCCGTCCCGCGTGTCGGCGAGGCCTCGATCCTGTCGGCCCACGGAGCCACCGCGATGATGGACGTCTCCGACGGCCTCGCGATCGACCTGTCACGGCTCTGCCGGGCGAGCGCGGTCGATGTACGGGTCGAGATGTCGCACGTGCCTGTGCACGCGGCGGCGACCATCCACGAGGCACTCGGCGGGGGGGAGGACTACGAGCTGCTCGCGACGCTCCCGAGCCCCGATGCCGTGGCCGGGGCGACGACGGACATCCGTGAGGGGTTCGGCGTGTCGCTCAGCGACATCGGCGTCATCATCGAAGGAACGGGTGCCAAGAGCGCAGGAGGAGGACTCGTGGCCGTCGACGAGGACGGAACGGAACGTCCCCTCGCGATCGAAGGGTGGGATCACTTCCGATGACCGATGGGCCGTCCACGCGACAGCGACCTCCTCGAGCGCGCGCGCTGACGATCGCCGGGTCCGACTCCGGCGGCGGCGCCGGCATCCAGGCCGACCTCAAGACATTCAGTGCGCTCGGCGTGTTCGGCATGACCGCGATCACGGCGGTCACCATCCAGAACACGAAGGGCGTCGCCGGATTCGAGGAGCTCTCTCCCACGACCGTGGCCGAGCAGATCCGGGCCGTGGCCGGCGATATCGGCGTCGATGCGGCGAAGACGGGGATGCTCGCCTCTGCTCCGATCGTCGAAGCGGTGGCGGAGGCGGCCGCGGAGATGTCGCTCCCGAACATCGTCGTCGACCCCGTCTTCGTGTCGAAGCACGGGCATCCGCTGCTCGCCGACGATGCCGTCGACGCCCTCCGTCGATCGATCCTTCCGCTCGCGACGCTCGTCACGCCGAACCTCGCCGAGGCCGCCGGGCTGGCTGGGTTCGACGTGGTGACCCGCGATGACATGCGACGTGCGGCGACGACGATCCTCGCGCTCGGACCCCGGGCCGTCCTCGTGAAAGGTGGGCACCTCGAGGGCGATCGCGCGACCGATCTGTTCGTCGACGGCGAGCGGGAGGAGTGGCTCGAGGTCGATCGGATCGACACCCCGCACACGCACGGCACCGGCTGCACGTTGTCCGCGGCGATCACCGCGCATCTCGCGCGAGGGGCGACGCTCCCCGACGCGGTCCGCGAGGGGAAGGCGTTCGTCACGGAGGCGATCCGCCGCGCCCTCCCGTTGGGTGACGGGATCGGTCCCGTCGACCAGCTGTGGTCGATCGAGGGTCGTGCGTGAGGACGGTTCGAACGCGCGCTGAGCCCTAGGGTTGGCGCTGCGGGATGCGGGTCACGCGGCCGGCCTTGATGCAGCTCGTGCACGCGTTGACGCGGCCCGGCGTGCCGTCGACGAGCGCGCGCACGCGCTGGATGTTCGGGTCCCATCGCCGGTTGTTCCGTTTGTGCGAGAACGTCACCGACTTGCCGAACCACGGCTTCTTGCCACAGATGTCACAGACCGCTGCCATAGGTGCGACGAGGCTACCAGAGGTGCACCGTCATCCCGCGATCCTCTCCAGGTGCCCGCGCAGGATGTCCTCGGGGATGGGACCCGCGTACGCGAACTCGAAGGTGCCGTCCGATCGGAAGAACACGGTCGTCGGTTGTCCGAACTGGCCGAGCGAGGTCTTGATCACGTCCGGGGGGTCGAAGACGCTCGGGAACGTCATCTCGAACTCCTCCATGAACGCGGTGGCATCCTCCCGCGAATCGATGATGTCCACTCCGAGGAACTGCACCCGGTCCCCGAATTCGCGGTGCGCCCCGACCAGGCGGGGCATCTCGTCCTTGCAGGGCGGGCACCACGATCCCCAGAAGTTGACGAGCACCGGCGTGCCCTCGAGCTGTGACAGCAGCCGCTCGAACGAGTCGGGATCCATCGCAGGCAGCGTGTCCGCGCACTGGGGCAGCAGGGGCACCTCGACCGCGTTCCGGGCGGGGATCGTACAGGTGGGCGGGTCGGGTGGTGGCTCGGGGGGATCGCACGGCGACGAGCACCAGGAGCCCGGCCACGACGGCGATGAGGCGTCGAGAGGTCACACGTGGATGGTAGAACCCTTCACGGACGTGTCCGGCTCTCCCTCCGCGCTCGCGCTCGATAGCCCGGTCCTGCACGTGGACCGGAAGCTCGCCACCCGCAGGACCGGTCTCCGCGACAAGGGCGAGGAGGCGCACCTGGTGCTCGCCGGCATGGGCATCGAGACGGTCGGCGACCTCCTGCGGCACTACCCGCGCCGGTACATCGACCGCTCCGCCGTGGAACGGATCCGCGACCTGCGGGTCGGGGAGCAGGCGACCGTGATCGCTCGGGTCCACGCCACGGTGAAGCGACTCACGCGTCGCCGGCAGTCGATGGTGACCGTGACCATCTCGGACGGCACCGGGAAGCTCGACCTCACCTTCTTCAACCAACCGTGGGCGGCGGGCATCTACAAGGCGGGCCTGGAGCTCGCCGTGTCGGGCACCGTGACCAGGTACCGGGGCCGTCTCCAGCTGGCGAATCAAGAGGCGGAGATCCTCGGCGGCGACGAGCGGGAGCTCGTGCACACGGGACGGATCACCCCGGTGCACCGTGCCTCCGACGGGATCGCCACCCGGACGATCCGGGAGCTGGTCTTCTCCGCGCTCGAACGGCTCCCGTCGATCCCGGACCCGATCCCGCTCGGCCTTATCGAGTCCGAAGGCCTCGAGGATCTCGACACGGCGCTGCGGCGGGTGCACTTCCCGGATGACGCGGAGCAGCTCGCCCGCGCGATCGAACGGCTGAAGTTCGACGAGCTGTTCACGCTCGAGCTCGGTGTGGCGCTCCGCAAGCACCGGCTCGAGTCCGAGAGGGCCGGGATCGCGCATCAGGCGGACGGGGACCTGACCGACCGGCTCCTCGCGACCCTGCCGTTCGAGCCGACGAAGGCCCAGACACGTGCGATCGAGGAGGTCGGGGCGGCGATGGCCGCCGGTCGGCCGATGAACGTCCTCCTGCAGGGAGACGTCGGCTCCGGGAAGACGCTGGTGGCCGTGTCGGCCTGCCTGATGGCGATCCAGTCCGGCCACCAAGCCGCCATCATGGCGCCGACCGAGGTTCTCGCCACCCAGCACGCCCGCTCGGTCGCGGCGCTGCTCGGCGGGGTCGGCGCGATCGACCTGCTCGAACACGGGTCGAACGGCGCGTCGGCGCCCCACGGCCAGGGCTCCCTGCTCGAGGAGCTCGCGCCGACGCCATCGGAGGACCATCCGATCACGTACGCGTCGCTCACCGCCGCCGTCACCGGGAAGGACCGGGCCCGGATCCTCGCCGGGGTCGCGGACGGGGGTGTGGACCTCGTGATCGGGACCCACGCGCTCGTGCAGGAAGCGGTGTCCTTCGCCGACCTCTCCCTGGCGGTGGTGGACGAGCAGCACCGGTTCGGCCTCCATCAGCGGATGGCGCTCAAGGGCAAGGGCGAGGGCGACATCGACGTCGTGATCATGACCGCGACGCCCATCCCGAGGACGCTGGCGCTCACCTACTACGGCGACCTCGACGTGGTGGTGCTCGACGAGATGCCCAAGGGTCGTCAGCCGATCGGGACGGCGGCGGCCCGAACCGACGAGGAACGCGCCGCCGCCTACGACCTGATCCGGCGCGAGGTGGGGGAGGGACGGCAGGCCTTCGTGGTGTGCGCGGCGATCGACGAGGGGAATCGTTCGCAGGTGCGCGCGGCCGAGGCCGAAGCCGAGCGGCTCGCCGACGGAGATCTTCCCCGATCTCCGGGTCGAGCTCCTGCACGGGCGCATGCGACCCAAGGACAAGGATCGCGTGATGGACGACTTCCGCTCCGGTCGCTCCGACGTGTTGATCTCCACCACGGTGATCGAGGTGGGCGTCGACGTCCCGAACGCGACCGTGATGCTCGTCGAGAACGCCGAACGGTTCGGTCTCGCGCAGCTCCATCAGCTCCGTGGGCGGATCGGCCGCGGCACGCACGTCTCGTACTGCGTCCTGTTCGACGAGTCCGAGGAGACGAACCAGGATGCACGGGCCCGGATCGAAGCGATGACCCGGACGACCGACGGGTTCGAGCTCGCGGACGAGGACCTCAGGCTCCGAGGCGAGGGCACGCTGTTCGATACGAAGCAGTCGGGCATGCCCGACCTGAAGCTCGCCCGTCTCGCCGAGGACTCTCGACCTCGTGAAACGCGCCCGGACCCGCGCGTTCGAGCTGATCGAGGGCGACCCGGCGCTCGAGGACCACCCCATGCTCCTCGCCGAGTTGCGCGAGCGGTTCGAGGATTCGATCGCCTGGCTGTTCAGCGCGTGAGGGGAGGTTGCCTTCGGGTGGAAGTTCGGTTCTGATGGCCGGATCGGAGGGTCGCCGAGAGGGGGCGAGGGGTGACGAGGGCGCAGGAGGGGAGGTCGGCCCGCGACCCCGGTCGGCTGCGGATCGCGCTCGTCGAGGACCACGCGTTGATGCGGGAAGGCATGCGGGTGTTGCTCGACGAGACCGACGATCTCGAGATCGTCGGTGAGGCGTCGACCCTTCGCGAGGCCACCTCGATCGGTGACACACCGGACGTGATCGTCTCCGACCTCGTGCTCCCCGACGGCCGCGGGCCGTCCGTGGTGGCCGAGATCGCCTCGCGCTTCCCCGACGCCGCGATCCTGGTCGTGTCCATGATCGACAACCCGACCGACGTGCAGATGTGCTTCGCGGCGGGCGCCCGCGGCTATCTCCCCAAGGAGGCGGCTTCCACCGAGCTGATCGACGCGATCCGACAGGTCGCGGCCGGACACGAATACCTCCACCCGCGCCTCGGTGCCATGCTCGCCTCCCGGGCCCGTGCCGGCGCGCCCGCGGCCTCAGCATCGCTCACGGATCGGGAGACCGAGGTCCTCCGCCTGATCGGTGCCGGCCACACGAACGCCGAGATCGCCGCGGTCCTCAACCTCTCGCTCCGCACGATCGAGAAGCAACGCTCGACCCTGCATCGCCGGCTCGGCGTCCACACCCGAGCCGAGCTCGTTCGGGAGGCGGCGGCGAGGGGCCTCCTCGAGCAGGGGTGATGCCGAGGGTCCCGCGCACCTCCCCGTATCCTCGATGTGATGCGCGTCATCGCGGGCACCGCGAAGGGGACGCGCCTGGGGCGGGCGCCGGCAGGCGTCCGACCCGTGTCCGATCGGGTCCGGGAAGGCCTGTTCTCCAGCATCGGTCCATGGATCGAAGGTTCGCGGGTCCTCGATCTGTATGCCGGAACGGGCGCGGTGGGCATCGAGGCCCTCTCCCGGGGAGCGGAGCACGCGACGTTCGTCGACAGCTCACCCTCGGCCGTCGCCGCGGTCCGCGACAACCTCCGGCGAGCCGGCTTCGAAGGCCGTGGCGCGGTCCGGCGGTCGAACGTCCGGACGTTCGTCGAGCGGGCAGACGGGCCGGGTTTCGACCTCGTCTTCCTCGATCCGCCGTACGAAACGGGGCCCCCTGATCTGGATCCGGTCCTCGCCGCCCTGGACCTGAGTTCCCTGCTCAGAGAGGGTTTCACCGTGATCCTCAGCCGCGGATCCAAGAGTTCCAACGGTGTGATTCCGCTACACTGGGAGGCCGCGAGACGGCTCTCCTACGGAGACAGTCTCGTGACGTTGTTCCGGGCACGGATCCCGCCGGGGACCTCAGGGGACATGCCAGGAAACTTGGAGGTGTGATGGGCCTGACCGCCCTGTGTCCGGGGACGTTCGACCCCGTGACGAACGGTCATCTCGACATCATCGGACGTGCATCGCAGACCTTCGAGTCGGTGGTCGTCGGTGCGCTGGAGAACCCGTCCAAGCAGCCGATGTTCACGCTCGAGGAGCGGGTCGCGATGCTCAAGGAGGCGTGCTCAGGCATGTCCAACGTCACCGTGGTCTCGTTCCGGGGTCTCCTCGTGGATCTGGCGCGTTCCCAGGAGGGCGATGCCGCGATCGTCAAGGGACTCCGCGCCGTCTCCGACTACGAGTACGAGATCCAGATGGCCCAGATGAACCACCGGCTCGCGGGCGTGGAGACCTTGTTCATGTCGACGAGCCCGAAGTGGTCCTTCCTCTCGTCCTCGCTCGTGAAGGAGGTCGCCCAGCTCGGGGGGGACGTCTCGGGACTCGTCCCGGACCACGTGCGGACGGCCCTCGACGACCGGCTGGAGGAACGCTGATGGACCTCGCGGCCCGACTCGAGCAGCTCGACGAGCTGGTGCGAGAGGCGAAGTCGATGCCGTTGTCCTCGTCCGTGCTCGTCAACCGCGATGAGCTCCTCGAGCTGATCGCCGAGATGAAGGAAGGGCTGCCGGAAGAGATCAAGCGCGCACGGTGGATCGTCCGGGACCGAGAGGAGCTGCTCACGAAGGCGCGCCAGGACGGCGAGCAGATCGTCGAGCAGGCGCACGAGGAGCAGCTCCGGATGGCCCGCAAGGAGGAGATCGTCGCCCGGGCGACGACGGAGGCCGATCGGGTGGTCGCCGAGGCGGAGGAGCGTGCCCGGCTGATGCGCTCGGAGGCCGAGGATTACGTCGACGGCAAGCTCGCGCAGTTCGAGAACTCGATCCGCAAGATCCTCGAGGCCTCGCAGGCATCGACGAAGTCGCTGAACCGGACGCTCGACCAGGTCGAGGTCGGCCGCGAGCGGCTCCGCGGACCGGCGACCGTCGCGGAGGCGGAGCTCCGGCCGGAGAACGACCTCTTCGA
The DNA here is from genome assembly GCA_963784055.1 of uncultured Actinomycetota bacterium. GTDB lineage: Bacteria > Actinomycetota > UBA4738 > UBA4738 > HRBIN12 > JAJNBA01. The sequence goes on along the minus strand of CAWAPY010000011.1, from coordinate 70,279 downwards.
CGAGGAGGGGGACCGGTGATCGGCGCGATCGATGTGCGCGACCTCGTGGGGCGGCCTGGGGTGTGGCGGTCCGAACAGGTCTCCGGCACGATCGACGATCTCGAAACGGAGCTCGCCGGTCTGCCCGCGGATACCCCGATCACGGCCGACCTCATCCTCGAATCCCTCGCGGAAGGCATCCTCGCGAGCGGCCGGCTCCGGGGCGTGCTGTCTCTGCGGTGCGCGCGGTGCCTGAAGGGGTTCGAAGAGGAGCTCACCGTCGAGGTCCGCGAGCTGTTCGCCCCGTTCCCTCACGAGGACTCCGACGAGTATCCGCTGGAGCCTGAGGGCTTCCTCGACCCCGACCAGATGATCCGAGACCTGGTCGGTGTCGAGCTTCCCTTCGCCCCGGTGTGCCGTCCCGACTGCCAAGGTCTGTGCGGCCGTTGCGGCGGCGACCTGAACCTCGGTGAGTGCACGTGCACGGAGCCCGACATCGACCCCCGCTGGGCAGGTCTCGGCGAGCTGTTCGAGACCCTGCATCGCTCGGAGTCCGGTTCCGGTCAGGTCCACGACCAGGCCGCGGAGCGGTCCCCGGAGCAGTGATCGACACGAGCCAGACCAGACGCCAGCACACACGTCGGAACACGTGCCAGGAGATGTGTCAGGACATGTGCCAGAAGACATGCCACAAGACATGCCAGAAGAAATGAAGGGATGAAGAGATGGCAGTCCCCAAGAAGAAGCAGAGCAAGACGCGGGGTGACAAGCGCGCCGCGAACTGGAAGGCGAAGCCGCCCGCGTACTCGGAATGCCCACAATGCCACCAGCCGAAGCTCCCGCATCGCGTATGCGGGAACTGCGGGTACTACGCGGGCCGACAGGCGATCGAGGTCGAGTGACGGCGTGACCCAGACGGAGACCTCATCGCTGCCCGGGCCGGAGGCCCTCGACACGGCTCTGGGCATCCAGTTCGTCGATGAGGACCTGCGTGAAACCGCGCTCACGCATCGCTCGTACGCGTTCGAGCACGGCCTGGACGCCACCAACGAACGGCTCGAGTTCCTCGGTGACTCGGTCCTCGGCCTCGTCGTCACCGATATGGCCTTCGCCTCCTTCCCGGAGTTGCCCGAGGGGGAGCTCGCCAAGCTCCGAGCCGCGATCGTGAACGCGCAGGCGCTCGCCGACGTGGCGCGGTCGCTCGGGCTTGGCTCCTTGGTGCGGCTCGGCAAGGGCGAGGAGCTGAGCGGCGGACGGGACAAGGCGAGCATCCTCGCCGACGCCCTCGAGGCGGTCTTCGGGGCGGTCTACCTGGACCTCGGGCTCGACGAGACGCGTCGGTTGCTCGAGCGGCTGTTCCGGCCGCTTATGGAGGCCTACGCACGGGGCGAGGGCGACCGCGACTACAAGACGATCCTGCAGGAGCTCGCCTCCCGCGAGCTCCACACGATGCCGGAGTACCACCTCGAGGAACGAGGACCCGACCACGAGAAGGAGTTCACCGCGACGGTCTTCCTGGGCGGCGAATCGTTGGGCGTGGGGATCGGCCGGTCGAAGAAGGAAGCCGAGCAGCGAGCCGCTCGCGAGGCGTTCGACCACATCACGGAACGCGTCGGGGCATAGGGGGCCGGGTGGAGCTGCCAGAGGTCGAGGTCATGCGCCGGGACCTGGAGAAGGACGTGGTCGGCCGACGCGTGAAGACGGCGGAGGTGAAGACGTCCCGCAACGCGATGCGCGTGATCCGGCGGCACGGGAAGCGCAAGGAGTTCACCTCGCGGCTCGAGGGACGGAAGCTCACGAAGGTGGAGCGTCGAGGGAAGTATCTCCTCGTTCACCTCGACTCCGGTGACGTCATGGTCACGCACTTCGGGATGAGCGGGCAGTTCCAACGCGGGAACGGCCGTGTCGCGATCGAGCCGCACACCCATGTGATCCTGACCTTCCAGCAAGGAGGGGACCTCCGGTTCATCGACCCCCGCACCTTCGGAGAGATGTTCGTCACGACCGCGGACGAGATCGGCAAGGTCAAGGAGCTCCAGCACATCGCGATCGATCCGCTCGACCAGGTCTTCACCTGGCCGACGTTCCAATACCTCCTCGCGGAACGCGGCGCGAAGATGAAGCAGCTCCTGATGGACCAGAAGTTCATCAGTGGTCTCGGCAACATCTACTCGGACGAGGTCCTCTTCGCGGCGGGGCTCCGCTACGACCGCGTGTCGGACACCCTCTCCTCGCAGGAGGTCCGCCGCCTCTATCGGGCGATCCAGGAGACGATCCAGGAAGCGATCAAGCTCCGAGGCACGACGCTGGACGATGAGGCCTACGTGGACCTCTTCGGCAAGCCCGGTGAGTATCAGGGGGAGCTCAAGGTCTACGGGCGGGAGGGAGAGCCGTGCCGACGCTGCCGGAGCCCGATCCAGACGGTCAAGGTCTCGCAACGAACGTCGTACTTCTGCCCGCAGTGTCAGAGCTAGGTCTCAGGTGATGTCGGCGCCGGCGTCGCGCATCCGCTGGATCGCCCGCGTGCCCGCGCCCGCCTTGCGATCGACCGCGCGGATGCCGTCGCGCACCACCACGACGTCGTAGCCGAGGTCGCGCGCATCCGTCACCGTTTCGACGACGCAGAAGTCCGTCGCCAACCCGCAGACGACGAGTCGCTCGACGCCGTGTTCCTGGAGGAGGCGCTGGAGGATCGTCGGCGCCGTTTCGCCGCTGAGCGGGTCGCGTTCGCTGAACGCGCTGTACCCGTCCGCCCCCTGGTCGCCCTTGTGCACCACGTCGCCCACCACCTGCAGGTCCGGGTGGAACGTCGCACCCCACGACCCCTGCACGCAGTGGACGGGCCACAGCCCGCCGTCCTTCTCGAAGTGCGGTGTGCTGGGCGGGTGCCAGTCCTGCGAATACACGATGTACGACCCCGCCGAGCCGGCGGCGGAGATCTCCCGGTTCGCCACCGGGATCGACGAGCTCGCCTTCCCGGACGGACAGGGAGCCCGAGGAATCCGCGAAGTCGTTCTGCAGGTCGACGACGATCAACGCCGTGGACGGGTCGTATCGCCCTGCGTTGCCGAGCATCGTCTCAGCCTAGCGGCGAGGACCTCTGTGGGCAGTCCCCGCCGGTGGATATGCGACGATCGCGCGCATGCGGACCGTGCGCGTGAGGATCTCGGGACGCGTGCAAGGGGTCTTCTTCCGGGCATCGTGCGCGCGCCTCGCCGAGGACCTCGGCGTCTCGGGGTGGGTCCGGAACCTCCCGGACGGCGATCTGGAGGCCGTGTTCGAGGGCCGCGACGCGGCCGTCGAGCGCATCCTGGCGTGGTGCCGAGAAGGACCGCGGCACGCGCGCGTGGACGCGGTCGACGTGCGTCCGGAGCCACCGCTCGGCCACACCGGCTTCCGCGTCGAGCCCTGAGAAGAAGCACGCCGCTTACCCGGTCGGGCACAGGACCACTGTTAGCATCGCGCCGCATGTTCTTGCGACAGATCCAGATCCGCGGGTTCAAGTCCTTCGCGGACAAGACCGTCCTGGAGTTCATCCCCGGCGTCAGCGTGATCGTGGGTCCCAACGGTTCCGGCAAGTCGAACCTCGTCGACGCGATCAGTTGGGCCCTCGGGGAACAGGGTCCCCGGGCGCTCCGCGGTGGGCAGATGGCCGACGTGATCTTCGCCGGGACGCCCAGCCGGCCCGCGCTCGGGATGGCCGAGGTCAAGCTCGTGATCGACAACGAGGCCGCCTTGATCCCGGTGCCGATGTCCGAGATCGAGGTCGAGCCGCTCGATCTTCCACTCGGGCGAGAGCGAGTACCGGATCAACGGGAAGCTCGTCCGGCTGCTCGACGTCCAGGAGCTCCTGTCCGAATCCGGGATCGGCCGGGCGCTGCACACCGTCGTCGGTCAGGGCCAGCTCGAGGAGGTGCTCCTCTCCCGGCCGGAGGAGCGCAGGAAGTACATCGAGGAGGCGGCGGGCATCGCGAAGCATCGCCGGCGCAAGGAACGCGCGGAGCGCAAGCTCGCGGGTCTGGACCATGACCTCCTCCGGCTCCAGGACGTGATGACCGAGCTGCGCCGCCAGCTCAAGCCGCTCCGGCAGCAGGCGGAGATGGCCAAGAAGCACGAGACCTTGACCGCGCAGGCGGAAGAGCTGTCCCGCAAGCTCGCGGCCGCTCGACTCCGGGGTCTGCTGGCCGAGCGCGAACGGAGGCAGGGCGGCTGGGACGAAGGCCTCGCGCAGCGACAGGAGGCCCGCTCCCGGCTCGACGCGCTCGACGCGGAGGTGCTCGCCGGGGCCGACGCCCGAGCCGCCGCCGCTCGCCGGCTCGCCGACGTCGAGCTCCGGTTCCGGGATGCGCAGGCGGACCGGACCGAAGCCGAGCAGGCGTTCCGCGGGGCTCTCGATCTCGAGGGCGCGGCCCGACAGGCGCTCGCTTCGCAGGCGGGGAGCGCGGCACGGATCGACGCGATCGAGGCCGAGCTCGCCCGCGTCGAGGCGGACCTCGAGCGGACCGTGGAGGAGCTGGTGGGGCGGGAGCGCGACCTCGAGGAGGCGGAGCAGGCGTTCCGCGAGGCAGACCAGCGTCGACGGGAGATCGACGAGCTCCGACGCCGAGCGGGCGAGGAGGCGGTCGGACGCCGGGTCGAGGTCGAGGCGCTGGAGCGCGCGATCTCCTCGGGCGAGCGGGAAGGCGATCGCCTCGAGGGGGAGCTCACCGCCGTGCGCGATCGGCTCGCCGCGCTCAAGACCGAACGCGAAGGGATCGAGGCGGACATCGAGAGCCTCGACGGTCAGACGTCGCCGCTCGCCGAGCGCCGCACGCAGCTCGAGCACGAGCGACGGCGCGCGATCGAGAAGGTGGAGGAGCTCGACGACATCGAGCGGCGGCAGCAGTCTCGCCTCGAGCTGCTGGAGGCGCGCCGACGAGACATCGAGGAGACCCCGGGGTCTCGCTTCCTGAAGACGCACCGAGGCCGCGCCGCCGGCGTCCTGAAGGATACTCGTTCGGGCGGAACCGGGTCTGGAGCGAGCGCTGCTCGCCGCGCTCGGGCCCCTCGCCGACGCCGTCGTCTTCGAGGATCGGGAGCACGCGCTCGCCGCGACGCCGGACGGCGACGGTGCGATCCTCGCGATCGCCGCCGGCGGACCCGTGCCCCAGGGACTGTCGGGCGAACGACCGCTGCTCTCCGTCGTGGATGCCGATCCGGCTGCTCGAGGGATCGTCAGCACCGTGCTTCGCGACGTCTACCTGGCGAGCTCCACCGAGGCGGCGGCCGAGAAGCAGGACGCCCACCCGGGGGCGTCGTTCGTCACGTCCGACGGGACCCTCGTGGGACCCGCGGTCATCCACACGCCGAAGGCGACCGACAGCCGTGCCCGCGAGATCCGCGCGGAGCTGCAGGTCCTCGCGCACGATCTCGCGGGGACGCGGAGCCGGTTGCAGCCGCAGCGGCAGCGTATGGAGGAGACCTCGGAGGAGATCGACTTCCTGAACCAGCAGATCGAGGCGGCCGACGCCGACATCACGTCCGCGGCAGAGCGTCTGGCGGCCATCGAACGAGACCTCGCCGCGGCCGGCACGGAGGAGGACCTGTTCTCCGAGCGGCTGGGCGGGGTGCGGGACGCCCAGGCGGCCGCGCGGAGCCGCCTCGCCGAGCTCGGGCCGGCCGGTCCGGAGTCGATCCCGGAGCTCCCGCCGCTCCCGCAACCGCCCGTCCAAGCCAGGGTCATGGTGGAAACGCTCCGACGCGACCGCGCGTCGCTCGACGCGCGTCTCGCGCGGCTCCGTGCCGAGCGAGACGACGCCACCGCACAGGACCCACTCCAGCTCCGATCGGCGCTGGAGCAGGCGGAGGAGGCGAGGGCCTCCGCCGAGCAGGCCGCCGCTACCGCCGAGCAACGGGCTGTCGCGGCCGCCGACGAGCGGGACGCCGCCGCCGCGGCGGAGCGCGCGGCCGCGTCCGACGAGGCGGAGATCAACAAGGCGTGGAGGGAGGCTTCGACCGAGCTCGACCGGCTCCGCGAGACCTACGAGGACGACGACCGGCTCCGCGGCGACATCGAGCGGCGGGTCCGCGACGCGGAGCGGCTGCTCCGCGAGGGACACGGGCTCGAGCCGCAGGCCGCGCTGTCGATGGTGACGGAGGACGACTCGGTCCAGTCCCTGGAGAAGGCGAGCGAGCTCGTCCAGCGGCGCCTCGGCCTCCTCGGGCGCGTCAACCTCCTCGCGACGGGCGAGTTCGAAGCGGTGCAGGAGCGTCACGACTTCATGCAGCGAGAGCTGGACGACGTCCGCACGGCGCGTCGCGACCTGCTGGAGCTCGTCGCGCAGGTGGATCGGGAGATCCAGGAGAGCTTCGACGGGGCGTTCCGCGACGTGGCGGTCCAGTTCGAGCGCCTGGTGAAGGAGCTCTTCCCCGGTGGGGAAGGACGCCTCGTGCTCACGGACCCGGCGAACCCATTGGAGGCGGGGATCGAGATCGAGGCGAGTCCCGGACGCAAGCGCGTCAAGCGGATCTCCCTCCTGTCGGGAGGCGAACGATCCCTGGCGGCGCTCGCGTTCCTCTTCGCGATCTTCACCGCGCGGCCGTCACCCTTCTACCTGATGGACGAGGTGGAGCCCGCGCTCGACGACCTCAACCTCCACCGGTTCCTCCGGCTGGTGGCCGGATTCGCCCGCGACGCCCAGGTGATGATCGTCACGCACCAGAAGCGCACGATGGAGATCGCGTCGATGATGTACGGCGTCTCGCTGAACAAGGACGGGACCACCAAGATCCTCTGTCAGCGCCTGGAGCATCCGGAGGTGCCGCCGGATCCGGGCGAGGTCGCGTCCCCCGAGCTGGTCGAGGTGCCAGAGAGCGAGCGGGTGGGCTAGCGTCCGGGCGTGGAGATCTTCGTCGCCATCCTGTTCGTCTGCCTCGCCGTCGGGTTCATCTTCGTCCGACTGTCCGGCGCACGGAAGGAAGCCGAACGGCTCCGCGACGAACCCGAGGTGGAGATCCCGGCGCCGACGATCGAGGCGCCCGCGCCCGAACCGCGAGCGCGCCTCGGGGCGCGTGTTCGGACCCTCCTGTCCCGTGGCGGGACCGAGGCCTGGGAGACGCTCCACGACCTCCTGCTGAAGGCGGACGTCGGCCCATCGGCGACCACCCGGCTCGTGGAGCGGGTCCGTGCGCGCTGGTCACGCGAGGCTGATGCGGAATCGCTGCTCCGAGAGGAGATGGTCGAGATCCTGGGCCCGGATTCTCGGCTCTCCCTCCCGGACGAAGGGCTCGGCGTGATCTTGGTGGTGGGCGTCAACGGGTCGGGGAAGACGACGACGATCGGCAAGCTGGCGAGGCGTCTCGCCGGTGAGGGCCGGACCGTGAGCATCGCCGGCGCCGACACGTTCCGCGCCGCCGCCGGCGAGCAGCTCGAGGTCTGGGCGGTGCGGGCAGGCGCGCACCTCGTCTCGCAGGAACGTGGTGCCGATCCCGGCTCCGTCGTCTTCGACGCCGTGAAGTCGGCCATCGCCAGGGACTCTGACGTCCTGATCGTCGACACGGCGGGGCGGCTGCATACGAAGACACCGCTGATGGATGAGCTGCAGAAGATCGGCGGGTGGTGGGGAAGGCGGGCGCGACGGTCGCCGAGACCCTGCTCGTGCTCGACGCCACGACGGGGCAGAATGGGATCGCCCAGGCCAAGGCATTCACCGAGGCGGTGGACGTGTCCGGGATCGTCCTGACGAAGCTCGACGGAACCGCGAAGGGCGGGGTCGTGCTGGCGGTTCGCGAGGAGCTCGGCGTGCCGGTGCGGCTCGTGGGCACCGGCGAGGGTCCGGACGACATCCAACCGTTCCGCGCGGAGACCTTCGCGAACAGGATCCTGGCGTCGTGAGCAGGCGGATCTTGATCGTCGAAGACCACCCCACGATGCGGGAGGCGATGCGCCTCGTCCTCGAGCGCGAGGGCTTCGACATCGACGAGGCCTCGGACGGCGACCAGGCGCTCGTCGCGGTGCACGACGAAGCACCGGACCTGGTCCTCCTCGACATGAGCATCCCGGGGACGGCCGGCCCCGAGGTGCTCGCCGCCATCAAGAGCGACCCCTCGACGTCGAAGGTGCGGGTGATCGTGGTGACGGCGACCGGTGAGGAGGGCAGGTCCGCCGCCATGGCGGGGGGCGCGGACCACTACTTCACGAAGCCGTTCAGCCCGATCGCCCTCCTCCAGGCCGTCGAGGAGGTCGTGGGGGCGGAGACGGACGGGCCCGACGAGTAGGATGCCGGTTCTCACCGGGGACCTCGGCCGGGAACGCGACCGGGCCGCCGGCTCGTCCGCAACGCCGTAAGGAAGATCTGCTCTCGATGTTCGACACGCTGACCGCGAAGCTCGACGGCACGTTCAAGAAGCTGCGCTCCCGCGGCAAGCTGCATCCGAAGCAGGTCGACAACGCCCTGGACGACATGCGGACGGCCTTGCTCGAGGCCGACGTCGCGCTCGAGGTGGTCGATGCCTTCCTCGGTCGGGTCCGGACCCGTGCGCTCTCCGAGGAGGTCATGAAGAGCCTCACGCCGGCGCAGCAGGTGATCAAGGTCGTTCGCGACGAGCTGCAGGCGACGCTGGGTGGCGAGCACGTGCGCTTCGTGGTGCCCTCGGCTCGGAGGGCCGTGGTGATGATGGCCGGTGTCCAGGGTTCGGGGAAGACCACGGCGTGCGCGAAGCTGGCCTTCCGCCTCAAGAAGGACGGCCGGCGACCGGTGCTGGTCGCGGCCGATCTCGAGCGTCCGGCGGCGATCGAGCAGCTGTTCACCCTCGGTGGAGAGATCGGCGTGCCGGTGGTGTCCGAGGGCCGCGATCCGGTCAAGGTGGCGAAGGCCGCCCTGAAGGAGGCGGACGGGAAGGGGTACGACGTGGTGATCGTCGACACCGCCGGCCGGCTGCATGTCGACGAGGAGATGATGCGGCAGGCGCGGCGGATCCGCGACGTCGTGAAGCCCGATCACGTCCTGATGGCGTGCGACGCGATGACCGGACAGGACGCGGTGGTCCAGGCTCGCGCGTTCCTGGCGGAGGTCGAGACGACCGGGTTCATCCTCACCAAGCTCGACGGCGACGCGCGCGGTGGCGCGGCGCTCTCGATCACGGCGGTCACGGGCAAGCCGGTGTTCTTCGCGGGGGTGGGGGAGAAGCCGGCGGATCTCGAGGAGTTCCATCCGGATCGGATGGCCGGCCGGATCCTCGGGATGGGCGACGTGCTCAGCCTGATCGACAAGGCCACGGACACCTTGGACGCGGACGAGGCGAAGGCGTCCGCCGAGAAGATGCTCCAGGGAGCGTTCACCCTCGAGGACTTCCTCACGCAGCTCCGGCAGATGCGGCAGCTGGGGCCGATCCAGGACCTGCTGAAGATGCTCCCGGGCATGCCGGGTGGCAAGAACGCGATCAAGGACCTCGCCGAGCAGGTGGACGAGAGCAAGCTCCGTCAGGCCGAGGCTCTGATCCTGTCCATGACGCCGGACGAACGACGGAATCCCGGTATCATCTCCGGGTCTCGCCGCCTGCGGATCGCCCGCGGGGCGGGCTCCACCACCTCCGACGTCAACACGCTCCTCAAGGACTTCGAGGGCGCGAGGAAGATGATGCGGACGATGATGGGCGGCGGGAAGGGCCTTCCGGGCATGCTGTCCATGCCACGGGTGCCGAAGCGATAGCGAGAGGACGCGGGAACATGACGACGAGGATCCGGCTGCGGAGGATGGGCTCGAACAAGCGCCCGTTCTTCCGCGTCGTGGTGGCCGACCAGCGGAGTCCCCGCGATGGCCGCTTCATCGAGAACATCGGCAAGTACCACCCGCTCGACGATCCGAGCGTGATCGAGATCGACCAGGACCGCGCGCTGCACTGGTTGCGCGTCGGCGCCCAGCCGTCCGATCAGGTCCGCAACCTGATGCGGAAGATCGGGATCTGGGACGAGTTCGTGAAGGAACGCCCGTCCGCGGCGCCGGCTCCGTCGAAGGAGCGTCCGGACAAGCCGAAGATCTCCAAGAAGGCGAAGGCGAAGGCGGAGGCCGCCGCCGCGCAACCCGAGACACCTCCGGCCGACGAACCCCAGGCGATCGAAGACGAGCCTGCGATCGCGGAGGCCGACGCAGCCGAGGCTGTGGAAGCCGTGGAGGAAACGCCCGCCGAGGTCGAGACGGTCGAAGACGCAGCCGTCGAGGACTCGCCCACGGACGATGCCCCGGCCACCGAGACGCCCGAGGGATCGTGAAGGATCTCGTCGAGTTCCTCGTCCAGGAGTTGGTCGATGAACCCGACGCCGTCACCGTCGAGGAGTCCTTCGACGACCGAGGACCTCGGTACCGCGTTCGCGTCGCGCCCGAGGACATGGGCAAGGTGATCGGCCGTGGAGGCCGCACGGCCAAGGCGATCCGCACCGTGGTCCGGGCGGCCGCGCAGCGCCAGGGACACGGCGCCATGGTGGACATCGAAGACTGAGGTGGACGAGCCGACCGTCGTCGTCGGCGTCGTGACGGGCGTCCACGGTCTCGGCGGCGAGGTCTCCGTCCAGAACCGCTCCGACAACCCCGATCGATGGACGTCGGGGAGCACCGTGTTCCGTGAAGATGGCACCGCGCTCACGATCTCCGCGAGCCGACGTCACGGGCGCCGGTTGCTGGTGAGGTTCGCCGGGGTCTCCGACCGGAGCAGTGCCGAAGGACTCCGAGGAACCGTGCTCGTCGTGCCGGAGAGCTGGCTCCCCGACCTCCCCGAAGGGGAATGGTGGGCTCATCAGCTCGAGGGGTGCGAGGTCCGAACGGTGTCCGGCCGGATCCTGGGAGTGGTCAGAGAGGTCGATCCCCAATCCGGCGAACGACCTGTGGGTCGCGGTCGACGACGAGGGTCGGGAGACGCTCGTGCCCGCCCTGGCGGATCTCCTGATCGACGTCGACGTGGCGGCCCGCACGGTCCTCGTCAAGGACGTGCCCGGCCTCACCGCCCCGGAGGAGCCGCCAGGAACGAGGAGGACGAACAGGGTTAGAGGTCGGCGATCTTCGCCAATCCGGACACCTTCTTCAGCACGTACCGGTGGCCGTCGCGCTCGATCAATCCCCGCCGCTGCCACTCCGTGAGGATGCGGGTCACGTTCTCGCGGCTGCCTCCGCACAGACTGGCGAGATCGGCATGGGTGACCGCCGGGACCAGCACGCCGTCGGTCGGGAGGTCGTCGAGGGTGGGCGTGACGAGCTGGAGGAGCCGCTTGGCGACGCGTCCCTTGAGGTCGAGGTGGAGGAGATCGTCGGTGAACGACTGGTGCTCCCGGACCTGGCGGGCGAGCGCTTGGAGGAACCCGCGGGAGGCCGTCGGCTCCGCGGTCACGAAATCGAGGAACGACTCCGGGCCGATGGACCAGACGTCCGAGTCGTCGAGGGTGAGGACGCTCGCCGTCCGCGGCATCTTCCCGAGCGCCGACAGCTCACCCAGGAAGCCGGGTGTATCGAGGGTCGCGTGCAGGACCCGGTTCCCGTTCGCCGTCTCGGAGCTGATCTCGACGCGCCCCTCGAGCAGGAAGAACACGTCCCCGTCGGGATCGCCTTGATGGCAGAGGTACGTGCCTCGGCGGAAGCGATGCACCGCCCCTTGCGAGGCGAATCGGTCGAGCGCCTTCGAGGGGACCTCTTCGAGGAAGGGTGCCCCCGTCATCACCTTGCCGACCTCGAGGTCACGCGCTCGCCGCATGGGGAGGAGCCTAGCGGCGCCCCGCCGCCCACGCGAGCCCACAACGAACAGGGCGGGGGCCGTAGGCCCCCGCCCTGTTCGCAGATGTGTGGAGGATCAGACCTTCTTGTGCGTCCTCTTCGTGGTCCTCTTCGTGGTCGTCTTCGCCGTCCGCTTCAGCGAAACGCGAGCAGCGGCGCGGTCGCTCGTCTGCTTGTCCTTCGAAGCCGCTGCCTTGGGGGTGATCTTCTTGTCCGCCATCCCGTGGTCCTCCTCCTGTGCCGTGGGCCCCGGCGGGGCCCCTTCTTCAACACGCGAAGCTTGTCACGTGGGTCACGGAGGAACGGTGAGCGCGGTCACTTCTCCCACGTGACGTTCGTCACTCTCGGCGATGTGACGTGCACCCGACCGAGCGTGTGACGTACGTCACACCCGGTCCGTCGCGGCGGGGCGGCTCAGGAATCGAGTTCGGGCAGGTCGACGGGGTCGGGACGAGGCGTGCAGACCTTGCACCACAGGGCGTCCTCCACGACCAGAGCTCTGGTGACGTCCTTGCCTCGGAAGAGCTCCAGCACGAAGGGTTGGGTCTCCGCGTGGTCCTCGCACACCCCGCGTCCGCAGAAGCGACACACCCCGACGGCATTCCTCCGGCAGTGCCAGCAATCCACGCGTTCCTCCTCAGTGCTGCCAGATACGGTCGGCGGCGGGGCGGAGCGTACCGCGTCGGAACGCGTCGGCGACGACGAGCTCGAACCCGTCGCGATCGAGTGCGAACAGGCGCATCGGCGTCGATGCGGTAACGGTCGCCGTCCGGGGGACGTCGCGGAGCAGCGCCACCTCGCCGAAGTACCGGCCCTTCCCCAGCGAGCCCACGGGTGCTCCGTCGCGGAGGACCTCGGCCCGTCCCGAGGCGATCGCGTAGAAGCGGTCGCCCGGCTCTCCCTGGGTGATGAGGGCCTCCCCGGGGGCGGCGGTGATCCACACGCCGTGCTCGAGGATCACCGTGAGCTGCTCGGAGTCGAGGGCGCGGAAGACCGGAAGCTCCCGCAGCTCCGCCAGGGCCTGCATCGTGTGGCCGAAGTCCGGCGCCCGCATGTCCTCGGCGAGCAGCCGATCGAACGTCCCCTTGTCCACCTCGAAGAGCTCGACCTCGTCCAACGCGCGAACGGTCGCCTGGCGACGATGGGACCCGAGGAGCCCCATCTCGCCGAACGACTCGCCCCTCGACATCGTCCGGAGGACCCGGGTGTCGCCGGTCTCCGAGTCCTCGTCCTCGATCTGCACGGTCCCCGTCCGGACGACGTAGAACGCATCCGGCCGGTCGCCCTGACGGAACACCGGCTCGCCCGCGCGGAGGATCCTGAGTTGGATGCGGCCCGCCAGATCCGACAGGACGTCCTCCGGCAGGTCGTCGAACGCCGGGAGCTCGTCGATCAGCTCCGCGGCCTCGACCCGCCAGGTCGTCTCCAGTCGGAAGCGGACCGCCCGGACCAGTCCCCCGACCCGGCGGATGAGGACCCGGATCAGGTTCAGCAGCCCGCGGAGGACCGGCCCGGTGAGGAAGAGGGCCAACAGGACGAGGAGGATCTTCGACCCGATCTTGCCTCGCCAGAGGCTGATGACCAGGTCGCCGAAGATCGCCTCCCAGAAGATGTAGGCGGTGGCGAACGAGAAGATCGTGAAGGCGATCCCGGCCACGGCGTACCCACCGAGGCCCCACTCCTGCGGCGTGAGCCGCTCGCGCTGCCGGAACTTGTGCCACAGGTCGTGCTGCACGAACTGGAGCGAGCGCGGCCGGAGGTCGGGGACCTGGATCAGGTCCGAGAGGATCCAGTAGCCGTCGAGCTCCAGCAAGGGGATCAGATTCATGAAGATCACGACGTAGTTGAGGAGCGCGAACTTGTAGAGCAGATCGGCGAGCGGCCCGCCGGGGAACAGGAAGACGGCGAGCCCGGCAACGCCTGCGATCACGAGCTCGGTGACCGGGCCCGCGGAGGACTGCAGGATCCGCTGGCGGCGGTCGAGCATCAGGCTGTCCGTCGCTTCCACGAAGAAGGCCGGCGCGCCGAAGTAGATCATGAAGCCGGCGCTCTTGACCTTCCGGTCGTACCGCGAGATCACGACCGCGTGCCCCAGCTCGTGCATGAACGTCAGGAAGAACGCGAGCGCGAGCAGGATCCCCGATTCGACGGCCGCGTTCGAGTCGCCGAGCTGGAAGTGCCTCGCGATGGCCACGTCCAGGAACGCGATCAGCCCGGCGATCGCGACCACGCCTGAGATCACGGCGATCGGCCACCAGAAGAACGGTCGCAGAAGGTACCGGTAGCAGAAGCGGACCAGCCGGTCGGCGCCTTTCCAATCGATCGAGAGGGTTTTGCCGAACCGCTTCAGCTTCTTCCGACCCGGAGACGACGCGTCGAGCCTGTCGGCGATCAGCTCGTCGGTCGGGATCGGAGCCGGATCGAGGAACCCGCCGGAGTACAAGGCGAGGACGAGGTCGGTGACCGGTTCGGCGTCGAGCCCTCCGCCCGCTTCCATCCGTTCCACGACCAGTTCGCCGACCGTCCTCGAGCCGTCCATCTTCGGGAGCATCTCGGCCTCCCACACCTCGAGGCGGTAGTGGAGCTCCCGGTCGTCCCGCGCGAGCATCGCGTAGTCGTTGCCCCATCGGAGCCGGAAGATCTTCACCTCGCACCCGTCTCGCATGCGAGGGCGTTGGTCGGCGATCTCCAGGATCCGGCGAGGCGCGAGTAGACGTTCGCCTGTACCGCGGGAGGCTTCGCGAGCGCCCGCTCGAGGGCTGTCGCGAGGATCGGGGTGGTCGGCTCCGCCAGCCGGGCGGTCACGATCCCTCGCAGGTCGATCGTTCTCGTCGCCCGGATCCGACGCTGCCGGACGCTGTCGACGGCGATGATCAACCCGACCGCGAGGATCACGAACAGGATGATCGTCGGCATCGATGTCCTCCGGCCGGCCGCGGTGCCGGTCGGCGGCATCCTGACTCTCGCAGCGCCCATGCGCAACGTTGCTAGCCTCGCGGGATGCGGATCGACGTCTTCACGATCTTCCCCGCGATCCTCGAAGCGCCTCTGCGGGAGAGCCTCCTGGGCCGCGCGATCGGGGAGGGGCTGCTCGAGGTCCGGATCCACGATCTGCGGACCTGGTCGACGGATCGTCATCGGAGCGTCGACGACGAGGCCTACGGAGGTGGTCCCGGGATGGTCCTGAAGCCGGAACCGATCTTCGCGGCCGTGGAGTCCCTCGATCCCGATCGCGGCCGTGTGCTGCTGCTGTCGCCCGCCGGCCGACGCCTCGAGCAGTCACTCGTCCGAGAGCTCTCGGGCGAAGAACACCTGACCCTGGTCTGCGGTCGGTACGAGGGGGTGGATGAGCGCGTCGTCGAGGGCCTTCCCGCCGAGGAGGTCTCGATCGGCGACTATGTGCTCGCCGGGGGAGAGGTCCCGGCCCTGGTGGTGATCGAAGCCGTCACCCGGCTGATCCCCGGTGTGATCGGCAAGGAGGAGTCACACGAGCGGGACTCGTTCGCGGAGCCGGGGTTGCTCGACCACCCCCACTACACGCGACCCGCGGAGTTCCGGGGGATGGCTGTCCCCGAGGTCCTGCGATCGGGCGACCACGGTGCCGTGGAACGGTGGCGCCGGGAGGCCGCGCAGGAGAAGACCGTCCGCAACCGCCCCGACCTGGCGGGGTAGCTCGCTAGCAGGACGGAAGCGTCAAGGGGTTCAGACGCTCGAGGGCGATGTCTCTCGCCACGTTGAACGAAGCCCATCCGAATCGATCCACACCCTCCCGCAGTTCCTCGCGGAGGCACGAGAGGTTCTGCTCCACGACCCTCCGGGTCGTTGGATCGAGGGTCGGGAGCGCGGCGACGGTCGCGGGAACGGCATCCGCGGACAGCGAGGCGAGCTCGAACGTGTCCAGTTCGACCCTCGGGTGTCCACCCGGCTCGACGCGGGCGATGTTGCGATCGGCGATGAAGGCTTCCGGGTCGAAGAGGTTCAACCCGATCAGCGCGACGAAGCCGAGACCCAGGGCCGCCGAAGGCAGCCACGCCGTCCTCCCGCTCACGATCGCGATCACGCCGCAGGTGAGCAGCGCGCCGGTGAGCAGGATCGCCACATGGGGGATCAGTCGTGGCCATGTGTACCCGAACTCGGTCTCGTAGAGCAGCAGGCGCTTGAACGCGCTCGTCAGCACGACCATGGCGAGCGCGACCAGCAGGGTCGAGAGCACGATGAACCACAGGCGTCGCCGACCGGCCGGCGGTCGTCCGCCGATCCAGGCGCCGGCGATCACCGCGCCCGTGAGCGTCGCTGCGAGGAGCATCTGCCAGAAGCCGGATCGGGCGTACTCGGCGAACGAGAGGCCGGCCTCCGCGCAGCACGTGGCGGCGCCCGCCGAAGAACGTGAACAGCTGCACACCCACGAAGAGGGCGAACACGACGTCGACCGTGACGAGCAAGGAGGATCCAGGTCGGCGGGTCGGAGGACCCCTCCCTCGATCGGTGCCGCGGCACGCTCGAGCCGGAGGGGTGTTGCCGCCCTGACCGTGATGAGCACGGAGGCCGAGCCGGCAATGCCCACGATCAGGAGGTGCCTCGGGAGATCGGGGAACGGCACATGCTCGAACGGTGACCTGAGGAGGTCGGCGAAGACGGCGTCGGCCGACCCGAGAAGGAGGGCGAACACGAGACCGACCGGCACACAGACCAGGAGGGCTCGCGGCACCGCAGGCAGCAGCCTCGCGCCCGCCGGGCGAAGCCGGGTCACTGGTGACGTGAGCACGCCGAGGGCGGGACGGACGGAAGCCACCCATCCGAGGCCGCACGCGGCGTAGGCGCGGAGACCGGTCCGGAGGGGGTCTCCCTCTCGGGCGAAGGCGCCCGCCAGCGCGAAGAGGCACATCCCGCTCGCCACGTCGATGCCGGCGAGAACGGGGCTCGCACGGACCATGACGAAGCTCACCGACACCGTTCCCGCGGCCAGGAACACGAGCCCCGCGGTCGAAGGTCGCGTGGTGAGCACCAGTCCACCTGCCGCGACCGCCGTTGCGATGAGCGCGCCGGCCCCGGCGGGCCCGTCGGCCCAGACATCGACGACGAGTCCGAATGCGAGCGCCCAGCCCAGGACGCTCGCGACACGGAGAGGGTGCGGCGCGGACCTCATGGAGTCATCCTCAGCACGCCCGAGCGGCTCCTCAAGGGCGCGGCGCCGATCGTCACGACGCCGTGACGCCGTCGACACGGCTCCGCCATGGTCGTCACGGGCTCGACACGCCCCGCGGGGACCGGGGTCCGGAGACGGTCTGCGGGCGGGAGAGAGGTCGCTGGTATCCTTGCTCGCCCGCCATGAACACCACCGATCTCGTCGAGCAGTCGTACTTGCGCAAGGGGCTTCCCCAGTTCCGACCGGGTGACACCGTCAAGGTCCATGCCCGCGTCGTCGAAGGCAACCGGGAGCGCGTGCAGGTCTTCCAGGGCGTGGTGATCCGGCGCTCGGGCGGCGGGCTCCGCGAGACGTTCACCGTCCGCAAGATCTCCTTCGGCGTGGGTGTCGAGCGCACGTTCCCCCTCCACTCGCCGTCGATCGCCAAGCTCGAGGTGGTCCAGCACGGGCACGTCCGTCGCGCGAAGCTCTATTACCTCCGCGATCTGCGCGGGAAGAAGGCCCGGATCAAGGAGCGCAGGATCGACGAATCCAAGCTCGCCGCGATGGAGGCGATGCGGGCCGAGGAGGAGGCGATGGGTGCCGCCGAGGAGGGCTCCATGGAGGCCCTCGAGGAGGCGGAATCCATCGCCGAGCTCGAGCCCGCCGCTGAGGGCGAGGCGCTCTCGGACGAGGCGGAGCCCACCACAGAGGAGGCGGCCGAGGTCGGGGCCGCGTCCGAGGACGGATCCGACCCATCCGCCGACGAGGCGGGGGAGCGGGCCGAGGCCTGAGGGAGTGACCGAGACGCGGGATCCGGCCGAGGTGGCCGACCCGGCGCCGTCCGAGCCTCGGGTCCCTGACGGCGGGGCCAGCACCTCCGAACGGCGCCGTCGCGCCGGTCGCCACCGACACGAGCCGCAGAACCTCACCGACTCCCTCCGCGAGCTGGTCCCGCTCGTCCTGTCCGCGCTCCTGCTCGCGATCGTGATCAAGAGCTTCCTGATCCAGGCGTTCTTCATCCCCTCCAGTTCGATGGAGCCCACGCTGCGACCCGGCGATCGGATCCTCGTCTGCCGGGTGTGCACGCTGTTCTCGGACGTGACCTACGGCGATGTGATCGTGTTCTCCGACCCCGATCCTGCGCCACACGAGGCCAGGGGGATCGCGGGGGGCTTCGTCCATTGGTTGGGGGAGGGGATCGGCGTCGCGAGACCCGAGGACGACGACTTCATCAAGCGCGTGGTGGCCATCGAGGGGGACACCTGGGAGATGCGGCGCGGCCTGTTGTTCGTCAACGGCGCGCAGGTCCACGAGCCCTACGTGTCCGAGGAACAGGATCGTCGCGACTTCGGCCCGGAGACGGTTCCGGATGGCATGCTGTTCGTGCTGGGCGACAACCGGCTGCATTCGGGCGACTCGAGGTTCCCCCCGCCCGGAGGGCTCGGCTACATCCCGGAGGAGAAGGTGATCGGAGAGGCGATCGTGATCGCGTGGCCCTTCGGCAGGATCGGAGGGATCGACTGACCGCCGACCTCGTCCGCTACGAGCGCGCGCTGCGAGAGCAGGGGTTCTCGCGTGTCGCGGGCGCCGACGAGGCCGGCCGTGGTGCGCTCGCGGGGCCGCTGGTTGCCGCCGCCGTGGTGCTTCCCGACGGGTTCGACCCCGAAGGGATCGACGACTCGAAGATCCTCACGCGGAACCAACGAGAGGTCGCGTACGAGCGGATCGTCGCGGTGGCGGCGTTCGCCGTCGCGAAGGCCGAGCCCGGTGTGATCGACAGCCGCGGTCTCCATCGTTCGAACTTGGCGCTCCTGCGGCGATGCGTCCGCGCGCTCGACCCGCCGCCCGAATACGCGCTCACCGACGGGTTCCCGGTGCCCCGGATGCCGTGTCCCTCGCTCGCCATGAAGAAAGGCGATGCCGTGGCGGTCTCGGTCGCGGCGGCCTCGATCGTCGCGAAGGTGACCAGGGATCGGATCATGATCCGCATGCATCGGCGCTACCCGGCGTTCGGTTTCGATCACAACGTCGGCTACGGCACGCCGGAGCATCTCGAGGTCCTCGACCGTCTCGGGCCCACGCCGATCCACCGGCTGTCGTTCGCGTGCGTCGGGCAACCGCTGCTCCCAGGGATGGATCGGTCGGTCGGTCTCACGACGTGGGAAGCACCCTCGCATGAGAGCATGACCCCATGAACGAGGACGACATCGAGCGCTTCGAGGAGGAGCGGGAGCTCGAGCTCTACCGCGAGTACCGCGACGTCCTCCCGATGTTCGCGTTCGTGATCGAGACGGAGCGGCGCTTCTATCTGGCGAACAAGGTGGATCTCGAGCACCTCGACGGCGGCTGGGTGCGCCTCGAGCTGAGCGATGCATGGGTCTGGGACATGTTCCGCCCGGCCCGGTTCGTCTCCTCCGTCCGTGTGGTCACCCGGCACGACGTCAACGTCGAGGAGCTCCGGCAGGACGCGACCACGATCCCCGACGCGCCCGACGTCTGATGCCCTCCCCGGAGGTGTTCGCGGCCTTCGCGGTGGCATCGCTCGCGCTGTTGATCGTCCCCGGCCCATCCGTCCTCTACATCGTCACGCGCTCGGTGGACCAGGGGAAGGCGGCGGGATTCGTCTCCGTCCTGGGCATCCACACGGGCTCGATCGTGCACGTCGCGGCCGCAGCGCTCGGGTTGTCAGCGATCTTGGCGTCGTCGGCCCTCGCGTTCGGGATCGTGAAGTACGCGGGCGCCGCGTACCTGATCTGGCTCGGGATCGGACGATCCGCGATCGAGGGGAGCAGCGCGCCGAGCTGGGGGGACGCGAGCACTCCCTGGCTCGGATCTACGCGCAGGGCGTCGTGGTGAACGTCTTGAACCCGAAGACGGCGTTGTTCTTCCTCGCGTTCCTGCCGCAGTTCATGGACGTATCGAAGGGTTCCGTGCCGTTGCAGGCGGTGATCCTGGGCGCCACGTTCATCGTGCTGGGGTTCATCTCGGACGGGACGTACGCATTGGTCTCGGCGCGCGTGTCGCGAGCGATCAGGGCACGGCGGGGCGTCCGACCGGCCCGACGGTGGATCCCCGGTCTGACCTTGATCGGGCTGGGCGTCGCGTCGGCGCTCACGGGCCGCCGCCCTGCCGTCACGTAGGCCTGTCGGCGGCCCTGGCTACCGTCGCGGCATGGCGACGGGACCGATCGGGTCGAGGGGAGAGGACGCGGCCGCCGATGCGTACCGTCGACGCGGCTATCGGATCGTGGCGCGCAACTGGCGCTGCCGGATCGGCGAGCTGGACCTGGTCGCGGAGCGGCGAGGCGTGCTCGTCTTCTGCGAGGTGAAGTCCCGCCGCGGGGGCGCGTTGGGGGTCGGCTACGAGGCGGTCACGTGGCGCAAGCAGACGAAGCTCCGGTCGCTCGCAGAGGCGTTCCTCCGAGCCGCCGGCTCCCGGCCGCAGGCGATCCGCTTCGACGTGGCGAGCGTGGCCGTTCGTGGAGAGCGCTCAGCCGTCGAGATCTTCGAGGATGCCTTCTGAGGCGGCCGTCAGAGTCCCGATCACGCGGTCGATGTCCTCGCCGGTCGACAGATAGTTGATCACGCCGGCGCGGAGCCATGTCCGGCCACGGAGCGTCGTCGTCGAGAGCCAGCCGACACCGGACACCTCGAGCGCGCGTTGGAGCTGTTTCTGGAGCTCATCCGTGCCGGCATCGTCCAGGTCGGGCGGGGCGAGCCGCAGACACACAACGGCGAGCTCGGGCTCGATCACCTCGAAACCGACCTCCCGAGCCCGGCCGGCGAGATGCTGCGCCAGATCCACGTTGCGCTCGATCAGCTGCGCGAAGCCGTCGGACCCGAGGTGCTTCCACGAGAGCCAGAGCTTGAGCGCTCGGAACGGGCGGGTGCCCTCGAGCGAGTACTGGTACCAGTGCAGCGGCTGCTCCTCCGGGCCCCAGACCGCGTAGTACTCGGGCTCGCGGTGGAACGTCCGGAGGAGGTCCTCGCGCCGCTGAACGAGAAGTCCGCCGAGGTCGTAGGGCTGGAACAGCCACTTGTGGGGATCGATGGTGAGCGAGTCGGCTCGCTCCAGCCCGGGGAGCTTGCGCGCTTCCCGCCGCGAGAGACGCGCGGCGGCGCCGTACGCCGCATCGACGTGCAGCCACAGGTCTTCCCGTTCCGCGAGATCCGCGAGGGCAGGGACGTCGTCGATCGAGCCGGTGTTCGTCGAGCCGGCGACCGCGCAGATCGCGAGCGGGGTCAGGCCGGCGGCGCGGTCCTCGGCGATCGCGGCGGCGACGGAGGCGGGCTGCAGTCGGAAGTCGGCGTCGGACGGGATGGTTCGGAGCGTGCCCTCCGGGAAGCCGAGCAGATCGACGGCGCGCTCGATCGAGAAGTGCGTCTGGTCGGAGGCGTAGACGCGGATCCCTTCCAGGGCGGCGCCACGGGGAAGGGATCCGAGGAGCGTCCCGAGGTGCACGTCCCGGGCGACCGTGAGCGCCATGATGTTCGCCATCACGCCGCCGCTCGTCAGGACGCCCCAGGCGTCGTCGCCGAAGCCACAGGCGTCGCACAGCCATCGGATGACCTCTTCCTCCACGAACGGGCCCGCCATCCCCGCGAGCCAGAGGTCGATGCCCTGGTTCAGCCATCGGGACAGCGTCTCGCCCGCGATCGACATCGGGAGCGGCGGCGGCGTGAAGTAGCTGTTCGAGCCGGGATGCTGCGCCGCGTACGCGAACGGCGCGAGTCGGTCGCGGAACTCGGTGAAGACCTCGTCCGAAGTCGAGCCCTGTGACGGCGCGGGGCCGGGCCGGCCGCGTTCCCCGAAGAACGTGCGCCGCATCTCCGGGTACAGGTCGGGGGCCGTCGGGCGATCCGCAGCGGGTCCGTAGAGCCAGTCGAGCGCCTCCTTCCACGTCCGTTCGCCGAGGCGTTCGAGCGCGGCCCGCGATCGTTCGGGATCGCGGACGTCGATCAGCTCCGGTTCCGGATGGTCGAGCGGCTCGGGCATCGGCGGGATGCTAGCGCGAGCACTCGGCGTGACCGACCCGTGTCGGTGGTCAGGGGTATCGTCCGGCGCCCATGTACGGGCGGGTCCTGGGGGTGGCGGTGCTCGGCGTCGGGGGACACCTCGTGACCGTGGAGGCGCACGTCGGTCGCGGTCTCCCCGCGCTGATCGTGACGGGCCTTCCCGGCGCCGGGGTGCAGGACGCTCGCGAACGGGTCCGTCCCGCCGTCGAGGGTGCCAACCTCGAGTGGCCCCTGCGGCGCGTCGTCGTGAACCTCGCTCCGGCGAACGTCCGAAAAGAGGGGCCCGGACTCGACCTCCCGCTCGTGATGAGCGTGCTGGCGGCGACCCGGCAGATCCCCCACGACCGGTTGCGCGAGTTGGCGTTCGCGGGCGAGGTCTCCCTGAAGGGCGAGCTGCTCTCCACGCCGGGCATCCTCACCGTCGCGATCGCGGCCGCGAGGGCGGGGCTCGACGGGATCGTCGTGCCGAGCGCGAACGCGGTCGAGGCCGCTCAGGTCGAGGGGCTCCGCGTCATCGGCGCGCAGACCCTGTCCGACGCCGTGGGATTCCTCCGCGGCACGTGGTCGGCGCCCGAGGTGGCCGACGTCGCCGATGACACGCCGGCCGCCGCGACCGTCGACCTCTCCGAGGTGCGAGGTCAGACGCAGGCGCGCCGGGCCTTGGAGGTCGCGGCCGCCGGCGGCCACAACCTGCTGATGGTGGGGTCGCCGGGAG
This sequence comes from uncultured Actinomycetota bacterium, assembly GCA_963784055.1. Taxonomy (GTDB): domain Bacteria; phylum Actinomycetota; class UBA4738; order UBA4738; family HRBIN12; genus JAJNBA01. The sequence continues at coordinate 47,704 of CAWAPY010000011.1, read as the reverse complement.
CCGGGAAGACGATGCTCGCGCGGCGGCTGCCGACGATCCTGCCGGAGCTGTCGCGGGAGGAATCCTTGGAGGCGACCCAGCTGCATTCGGTCGCGGGGCTCCTGGGCGCGTCACGCGGACTCCTACGCGTCCGGCCGTTCCGGGCCCCGCACCATTCGGTCTCCACGGTTGGCTTGCTCGGAGGAGGCAGCACGTACGTCCGTCCCGGCGAGGTGAGCCTCGCGCATCACGGTGTCCTGTTCCTCGACGAGCTCACCGAATTCCGCCGCGACGCCGTCGAAGGCCTCCGCCAGCCGCTCGAGGACGGCCGTGTCGTGATCACCCGAGCGGTCGGCTCGGTGGAGTTCCCGGCGCGGTTCACGCTCGTCGCCGCCGCGAACCCATGCCCGTGCGGGTTCGACGGCGACGGCGTACGGCGATGCGTCTGCCGACCGGACCGCGTCCAGCTGTACAGGAACAAGCTCTCGGGCCCGCTGCTCGATCGGATCGACATCCGGCTCCGCATCCCCCGGCTGACCAAGGAGGAGTTGCTCGGCTCGTCGGCGGGGGAGACCTCGGAGGTCGCACGCGCGCGCGTCGTGGAGGCCCGCGATCGTCAGCGACACCGATGGACCGCTCTCGGGGTGTCGTGCAACGCCCACCTCCCGGGACCCGTCGCCCGCAGGACCTGCTCGTTGTCGTCCGGCGCCGAGGCGCTCCTCACGAGAGCGGTGGAGATGCTCGCCCTCACGGGTCGAGGCTTCGATCGGGCGATCAAGGTCGGTCGGACCGTGGCCGACCTGACCGGATCGGAACGCATCGAGACCGAGCATCTGGCCGAGGCACTGTCGTACCGCACCGGGTTCGGGACGGAGGAGCTGGCCCGTGCCGTCTGACCCGCGGACCCCGCCGCCTCGCGGCTGGCCACCCGGATTCGGAGCGGGCCGCGACGAACGGCGCGCGATCATCGCGCTCTCCGCGCTCCGCAGCCTCCGGCCGCTCGCCCTCTATTCGGAAGCATGGGAGCGTGGCACGGCGACGGGATGTCTCGAGTCCGTGCGCTCCGGCAGGCTCGGGAGTGATGGCGACCGCGAGTGGCTCCTCCGGATCGACCCCGACATGACCGCCACGCGGGTGGCGGATGTCGGGGCCCGCTTCATCACGCCGGCCGATCCCGAGTACGACCACCGGCTCCTCGACCTCTCGGACCCGCCGGTGGGGCTGTTCCTGCGGGGGCGATCGATCACGGACGTTCCCGACCGCGTCGCGATCGTCGGCTCGAGGAAGTGCTCGGATCTCGGCCGTTCCATCGCGGAGGACCTCGGGCGCGCCGTCGTGTCGGCAGGCCTCGCAGTCGTCTCCGGGGCGGCACACGGGATCGATTCGGCCGCCCATCGTGGCGCGCTCCAGGCGGGGGGCCGCACGGTTGCCGTCCTCGGCTCGGGCATCGACGTGGCCTACCCCGCGAGCAGCCGGGAGCTCCTCGGCACGATCGCCAGCAGCGGCACGATCGTGAGCGAGTACCCGCCCGGCGTCCCGGCCGGTCCCCGGCACTTCCCGGCGCGGAACCGGATCGTCGTCGCGCTCGCGAGAGCGTTGGTGGTCGTGGAGGGCGAGGCGCGGAGTGGGTCGCGGATCTCGGTCGATCATGCGCTCGAATCGGGGCGGGACATCTTCGCCGTGCCGGGTCCCGTCACGAGTCCCCTCGCGGAGACCCCGCTCGAGATGATCCGGGACGGCGCCACGCTGATCCGTGGTGCCGACGACCTCCTGGAAGATCTGGGCGTCGACCGGGAGGTGCCGCCCCCCGCGCCACCCGACCTCGATGGCTCCGAGGAACGCGTCTGGAACGCGCTCGCCGGCCGCCTGCTCGCCGACGCGGTCGCTCGCCGGGCCAGGATGTCGGTGCCGGATGCCGTAACCACCCTCGTGCGGCTCGAGCTCCGAGGCCTGGTGATGAGCGCCGGCGGTCGGTTCGAGCGCCGTCATCGACCCACCGTGGAGGTCGCGGACGCGGAACCGTCGCCCCCTTGACGGTGGGGCCGACGGCCGACACCGGGTGACGGCCGCACCCCCCGTGTGGGGGCTTGCGTCGACCCGTTCCGGTTGATAGACAGGGCAGACCGACCGGGAGCGTGCATGCCCCAGGGACTTCCCCCAACCGAGCTCGAGCTGCTGCGCGACTTCGAGGGCCATCTGGCCCTCGAGCGTCGCCTGTCGCCGAACACGATCGCGGCCTACCGAGGCGACCTCGAGCAGCTCGCGACGTTCCTCGTCCGGAACCGCACCTCCCTGGGAGACGCCCCGTACCCGATGCTGCGCCGGTTCCTCGCCCAGCAGCACACGCTCGGCTACGCACGGGCGACGATCGCGCGCCGCGTCGGGGCGATCAAGACGTTCTACCGATGGGCGGTCTCGGCGGAACGCCTCCCGGCCGATCCGTCCCTGCTCCTCGGCCGCCCCAAGGTCGTGAACCGCCTTCCGACCGTCCTCCGACCGGACGAGGCACAGGTGCTCGCGGAGGCGCCACCGGTCGGAGGGGAGGGGGATCCGCTGGAGCACGCGGTGGCCCTCAGGGATCGGGCGGCCCTCGAGCTCCTCTACGGCTCCGGCCTCCGGGTGGGAGAGGTCGCGAGCCTTACCGTCGACCGGATCGACGTGCGTCGAGGCCGCGTGCTGGTGCTGGGGAAGGGCTCGAAGGAGCGAGACGTACCTATCTCCGAGTATGCGGCCGACGCCGTCCGCGACTATCTGGAGGCCGGACGGCCCCAGATGGCTTCCGAGGGATCGCGTCAGCTCTTCTTCAATCGGCGTGGGAAACCCTTCAGTGAGCGCGACATCCGTTCGATGGTTGAACGGTATGGCGCTACCCTGCTGCCCGGGAGGCGTGTCACCCCACACACCCTCAGGCACTCGTTCGCCACGCATCTTCTGGAAGGAGGGGCCGACATCAGAGCCGTGCAGGAACTGCTCGGGCACGCGAGCGTCGCGACGACGCAGCGGTACACGCACGTCTCCCGTCGCCGGCTCTTCGATGCCTACGAGCGCGCGCACCCGAGGGCCTGAGATGGCGACGGCGAAGAAGGTGGCCACGAAGCCGGCGGCCCGTGCCCGGAAGGCGCCGGCCAAGAACGCCAGGGCCAAGACGGTCACGATCCCACCCGCCGTCGACGACGAGCTGGCGATCCGTTGGGACGTCTACAAGCGGACGGCCGACGGAGATGCCGAGAGAAGCTGATCCTGCACTACGCGCCGCTCGTGAAGTACGTCGCGAGCCGCGTCGCGAGCGGGCTCCCCTCGAGCGTCGACCAGCACGACCTCGTGAGCTACGGGATGTTCGGGCTGATCGACGCCCTCGAGAAGTTCGAGCCCGGCCGGGGCAACAAGTTCGAGACGTACGCGATCCCACGGATCAAGGGCGCGATCATCGACGAGCTTCGGGCGATGGACTGGGTTCCCCGGTCCGTCCGTTTCAAGGCCCGGGAGCTGGAGAAGGCACAGGCGGATCTCGAGGCCATGCTGAAGAGGCAGCCGACCGAAGAAGAGCTGGCCGACCGGCTCGGAATGAATCGTCGCGAGCTGCACGAGATGGTGTCGCAGATCTCATTCGTCTCCGTGCTCGCCCTGGACGAGGTCGTGAGCGCAGGCAGCGATCGGGGAGAGTCGGTCACGCTGATCGACACGCTCGCGGACAAGGGGATCGATCCCACCTGGGGCGTGGAGAGCCAGGAGACCCGCGGGATGCTGGCCGCCGCGATCAACTCCCTGTCCGAGCGCGAGAAGATCGTGGTCACGCTGTACTACTTCGAGGGCCTGACGCTCGCCGAGATCGGCGAGATCTTGGGCGTGACCGAGTCGCGTGTGTGCCAGATCCACACCAAGGCCGTCGGCGGGCTCCGCGGTCAACTCTCCGAGTTCGACTGACCCTTCCGTGTGACGCGCTTCACGGCGCGCGCCGGCCGGACCTCCTAGCGTTCCGCGCGTGAAGGAACTCGTCCTGTGGTGTGTGGTGTGGAGCGCGGTCTTCGCGTCCGCCGTGCCGGGGACGGCGAGCGCCTCGGGGGATTGGGCCTGGCCGGTCGTCGGCCCCGTGATCCGCCGGTTCGATCCGCCCGATTCTCCGTTCGGATCGGGTCATCGCGGGATCGACATCGCCGCGCCAGTGGCCACCCCCGTCCGTGCGGCCGCCGCGGGCACGGTCACGTTCGCCGGGCCGGTGGGCGGGCGCCTGTTCGTCACCGTGGACCACGGCGCCGGCCTCGAGTCGACCTACTCGTTCCTCGATTCGATCGCGGTCCGGAGAGGCGATGTCGTGTCGCACGGGCAGACGATCGCTCGCTCCGGGACAGGGCACGCGGGCGATCTCGTTCCCATCCTGCACTTCGGCGTGAAGCTCGCCGACACGTACGTCGATCCGCTCGGGTATCTCGGTCCGGTGGAGGTCTGGCGCTTCATCCGTCTCGCGCCGCTGGCGTCCTGAAGCGACCCGGCGCGGGCGACCGGCTAGGATGACGCGCCTTGCGCGCCGTCCACCGTTCCCGTGTACCACGACGTTCGATGACCCTGGCCGGGTTCACCCTCGCCACGGTGCTCGGCATGCCGCTGGTGGCGTTCGCCGAGTGGCCGCAGTTCCAAGGCGGGCCGTCCCACGACGGTCTGTCCGACGGACCCTCTGCCCCGCTGGAAGTGGCCTGGCGGCACGGCGACATCGCGATCGACGACGCGGACGTGACCGGAGGGCTCTCGTCGCCGATCGTCGCGGACGACGGCACCGTCGTGGTCGTCGGGCCGAACGAGGTCCTCGGCTTCGACGGTGAGGACGGCTCGGAGGTGTTCTCGACGCCGCGGGACCTCGGACCATCTGTCACGCCGGCGATCGGGGCGGGTCCCGACGGCCCGGTCGTGGTGTTCGCGGAGGGGTTCGCCGACCGCGGTCCGGCCAGCACCGCGTCCCCGACCGCGTCCTCCACGGCATCGCCCTCGGCCTCTCCGGGCGAGGAGGGTGAAGCCGGCTCCCACCTCGTCGCGATCGACCTCCTGTCGGGGGAGACGGTGTGGCCCTCGCCCGTCCCGCTCGAGGACGTCGTCCGGACCCCGGTCACGGCCGACGAGGCCGCCGCCTACGTCGGCGACTTCAGCGGGCACGTCACGGCCGTCGAGCTCTCATCGGGGGAGCTCCGGTGGTCGACGGACATCGGCAGCTCGATCGCCGGAGCGGTGACCGTGGACGGGGATCGAGCGCTGGTCGCCACGGTCGGCGAGCAACAGACGCCGGGGGCCGTGGTCGCGCTCGATCGCTCGACGGGCGAGGAGCTGTGGCGGACCGGCGAGGACGCGGTCCAGGGGAACCTGGTCTCGGCACCGGTGGTCGCGGACGGGATGATCCTCGTGCTCGAGCCGGGCTCCGTCGTCGCGCTCGACGCGGCGGAGGGTCGCTTCCTCTGGCGATCCGAGATCGTCAACCCGCTCACGACTCCTTTCTCGCCCCAGGGGATCTCCACGCTGGCGCCGGTCTCGGCCGACGGCATGGTCTACGCCGTGGACGTGACCGGGCGCGCGTATGGGCTGGACGCCGAGACGGGGACCCAGCTGTGGGACCACGCGCTGAACGATCCATCCCCGCTCACGCCACCGGTGCTCACCGACGCGCACCTGTTGGTGCCGACGAACTCCGGTTCGCTCTACGCGATCGACCGGCGGACGGGGCATCTGGCGTTCCGGATCGACGCCGGAGAGGTGTTCCTCCGTGGGCTCGCCGATGCCGGTGATGTCCTGGTCGCGGTCAGCGGAGTCGACGACGCCGAGATCGTCGCGTTCGGTGTGGACCAAGGTGGCGACCTGACGGACGAGCCGTCCCCGACAACGTTCGATCTCGGGAGCCTCCTCGCCGGGTTCGCGCTCGGCGGCCTTCCGGTCGCGCTGGTCGCGCTCGCGCTCGCATGGCCGTTGCAGCGGCGTCTCGGTCCCACGCCGAGACCCGGCTCGGATCTCGATCCCGAGGAGGAGGATGCCGGATGAGCGCGGGCTCGCGTGGCACCCGAGGACGAGCGGCTCCGGCCCGCCGCGGCGGCATGTTGTCGCGGATGTCCGTCCCGCCGATGGACTCGATGCCGCCGATCCGCACGGCCTTCGCTCGTGGCCTCGCGGCAACCTGGTCCAGTCCGATCGTCGTCGGGGCGACCGTGGCGTGGCTCCTGACCGAATGGCTCGTCATCGTCGCGCTCGGCTACCCGGGGCCGTTCGCGCTCCTGGCCCACATCGCCGCGCCCGCGCCCCTCAGCACCACCACCGACCTCTCGGTCTCGATCGGGATCCTCGGCATCAGCAAGGGGCTCCCGCTGGTCCTGTTCCCTGCCCTGGTGCACGCCCTGTGGCACGCGATCGTCGTGGGGCTCGCGGTGGAGGCGGTCGAGACCGGTCGCGCCAGCCGGTGGGGCGCGATCCGCGGGTTGCGGGCGTTGCCCGTCGCGTTCGCGATCCACGCCTTCGGTGTCGCCGTGTTGTTCACCTCGCAGATCGTCTCCGGGCTCGGAGGCGGGGGCCTGTCGTTCATCCTGCAGCTCTCGATCCTGGTCCTCGCGATGTGGGTGTTCGCGTTCGCCCCCGTGATCGCGGTCACGGAAGGGCGCCGGTTCCTCGACTGCCTCGGTCGCGCCCTCCGAGCGGCCCGCTTGCCGGGATCGGGGAACCTGACCTTCGCCGTGCTGTACGTCGTCCCGTGGTTCGCCACCTCCGTGGCGACGATCGTCGGGTCCGTCCCCGGATCGGGGCTCGGCGTGAACCCCCCGTACTCCGCTTGGATCTTCGTGGTCGTGGTGAGCCTCCTCCACACCGCGATCATCGGTGCCATCGCGATCCGCTACCTGGCGATCGCCGACGAGGTGCCGGATGCTCCCGTCCGCGCGGCGCCGGCGCGGGGCACGTCCGAGCTCCCGCGGGGCCCGAACGGGCCGCCGGCTAGCCCGCATCGCCGCTGGTAGACTGCCCGCGCCGGCGCCGGAAGGCGCCGAGCACGCACGTCCGAGGACCGCGATGGCGGGGTCCCAGGCCCAAAGGTCACACAAAGAACCGGAGATGGACCTGGGCCGCCCGCGGGAAGATCCGGACGGAGGAAGAAACCAACAGCAGGAGGGAAACGTGCCTGTCGTCACCAGGCGGGAGCTTCTCGAGGCCGGCGTCCACTTCGGCCACCAGACCAGACGGTGGAACCCGAAGATGCAGCGCTACCTCTTCGGGGAGCGATCCGGCATCTACATCATCGACCTCGAGAAGTCCCTCGCAGGCATCGAGGAGACCTTCGACTTCGTTCGCGATCTCGGCCGCCGTCGCGGCACGGTCCTGTTCATCGGGACCAAGAAGCAGGCCCAAGAGGTCGTCGAGGAGCATGCGAACCGCGTCGGCATGCCGTTCGTGAACAACCGATGGCTCGGCGGCATGCTCACGAACTTCAGCACCATCTCCAAGCGATTGGTTCGGCTCCGGGAGCTGCGGGAGATGGAGTCCTCCGACGCGATGGACAACCTCCCCAAGAAGGAGGTCATCCGCCTCAGGCGCGAGCGCGAGAAGCTGGAGCGCAACCTCGGGGGCATCCAGGCGCTCGAGCGGCTCCCCGACGCCGTCTTCGTGGTCGACACGAAGAAGGAGCAGATCGCGGTGACCGAGGCGAGGAAGCTCGAGATCCCCGTGATCGCGATCGTGGACACGAACTGCGATCCGGACGAGGTGGACTACGTGATCCCGGGCAACGACGACGCGATCCGCGCTGTGAGCCTCGTCGCTCGTGTGGTGGCGGACGCGCTCGCCGAGGGCTACGGGATGGCGAAGGACGAGGTGATCGAGAAGTCCGTCGCACGACGCCCCACGGCGGCGCCGCGCCGGTCCACGACCGCCGCCCCGGCCCCCGCCGACGAGGACGTGCCGTCCGCCGAGGACGCCGCCGCGATCGCGGCCAGCACGGTCTTCGAGCCCGACCTCCCGAGTCCGGAGCCCGCCGAGGAGGAGCCGGAAGTGGTCGCCGAAGCCGCGATCGACGAGCCGGCGTCCGCCGCTCCGTCGAAGGGCGAGGCATGATCGCCATCTCCGCCGACCAGGTGAAGACGCTCCGCGAGCGGACCGGCGCGGGGATGATGGACTGCAAGCGTGCGCTCCAGGAGACCGACGGCGACCTCGACAAGGCGATCGAGCTGCTCCGCGAGCGGGGGCTGGCGTCGGTGGCCAAGCGGGCCGACCGGACGGCCGATCAGGGCGTGATCGACAGCTACATCCATTTCAACAACACGGTGGGCGTGCTCATCGAGGTCAACAGCGAGACGGACTTCGTGGCCAAGACGGCCGAGTTCCAGCAGTTGGTGAAGGACGTCGCGCTCCACATCGCGAGTCCCGCCGCTCCCCGTTGGCTCACCCGCGAGGACGTCCCCGCGGACGTCATCCAACAGGAGGAGCACATCGCCCTGGCCCAGGCCAAGGAGGCCGGCAAGCCCGAGAACGTGCTCGACAGGATCGTCGAGGGGAAGCTCAACGCCTTCTATCAAGGCTCCGTGCTCCTGGAGCAGCCGTACGTGAAGGACGACTCCAAGACGATCCAGCAGCTGCTCGATGAAGTCGCCGCCAAGGTCGGCGAGAAGGTTGCCGTCCGCCGATTCGTCCGATACAAGCTTGGTGAATCCACCGAGGCCTGATGGCCCTCGACGCTGACGCGGCCGGGACGATCACGAGGGGAGCGCACGCGAACGTGACGGACAGGAGTCCCGGGGGGAACGGCTACCACCGCGTCCTCCTCAAGCTCTCCGGCGAGGCGTTCGCACCGACCGACGGATCCGGGATCAGCACGGAGTCGACCACGCTGATCAGCCGGCAACTCGCGGAGGTCGTGGACCTCGGCACCCAGATCGCGGTCGTCGTCGGCGGCGGCAACATCTGGCGCGGGAGGCAGGCGCCCGCGATCGAGCGGAGCCGGGCCGATTACATGGGCATGCTCGCCACGGTGATGAACGCGTTGGCGCTGCAGGACTCCCTCGAGAAGCTGCACGTGACGACCCGGGTGCAGACCGCGATCCAGATGACCCAGCTGGCCGAGCCCTTCATCCCTCTTCGGGCGCGACGTCACCTCGAGAAGGGACGCGTGGTGATCTTCGCGGCCGGTCTCGGCGTCCCGTACTTCTCCACCGATACCTGCGCCGCACAGCGAGCGCTCGAGATCGGTGCCAACGCCCTCCTGAAGGGCACGAAGGTGGACGGCGTGTACACGGCCGACCCCAAGCTCGAGCCGGGGGCCTCGCGCCTGGCCGAGGTCGGCTACGTCGACATCCTCCGCGAGGGCTACCAGGTGATGGACGCCACCGCGATCTCGCTCTGCATGGAGAACGACCTTCCGATCATCGTCTTCGACCTCTGGGAAGAGGGGAACATCCGCCGCGTGGTGACGGGTGAGACGGTGGGTTCGCTGGTGCACGGAGGGACGAGATGACGATCGATTCGTCCCTCAAGGAAGCGGACCACAAGATGGAGCAGGCGCTCGCCCATCTCCGGGAGGACCTCTCCTCTGTCCGGACCGGCCGGGCCTCGGGTCCGTGCTCAGCCGGATCACCGTGGAGTACTACGGAACGCCCGTTCCCCTGAATCAGCTCGCCTCCGTGAACGTGCCCGAACCCCGTCTGCTCGTCGTCCAGCCGTTCGACAAGAACTCGATCGCGACAGATCGAGAAGGCGATCCAGCAGAGCGACCTCGGGATCACGCCGTCGAACGACGGGCAGGTGATCCGGCTCGCGTTCCCTCCGCTCACGGAGGAGCGCCGGAAGGACCTCGTGAAGCAGGTCCATCATCGAGCGGAGGAGGGCCGCGTCGCGGTCCGCAACGTCCGCCGGCACGCGAAGGATGATATGGAGAAGCTTGAGCGGGAGCATTCCATCTCGGAAGATGAGCTCTCGAGGGGAGAGAAGGAGCTCCAGAAGCTGACGGACCGATACGTGGCGTCGATCGACGAAGTGCAGCGCCACAAGGAATCTGAGCTCATGGAGGTCTAGTGCCCGACGACGAGCGCGAGAGCGACGACCTGTTCGAGGATCTCGACAAGTTCTTCGCCCCGATCAAAGACGTCGATTGGGACGAGCCGGAGGCTCCGTCAGCGACGGCATCGCCGGACCCGGCGGTATCCGAGGAAGAGCACGTCACGGTGCGCAGCGAGCCTGAGCAGGTGGTCTCGGTGCCCGTGGCGGGCGACGAGACGCAGGCGGCTGTCTTCGAAGACGATGATGACGACGACGGCGACTGGTACGACACGGCGTCGCTCGAACCGGTCGGGCAGGCCCTGGGAGGTTCCGTCGGCAGCGACGACGCGGACGAGATGTCGCTGGGCGGCCCCGCGGTGATGCAGGGCGCCGACGAGGACCAGGCGGATCTGTTCGCACCGCCCGCCGCCGCCGATGACGACTGGCCCGGCGACGACGTCGAGGACCAGCAGGCGACGCGGCCCTCCGACGCGGAGCTCGAGGAGGCGGCGGCGCACTTCGCGGAGTCCGATCGGCGACGAGAGCGCCGCGGCCGCACCCCGAGTCGTCCAGATCGACGAGGAGAATGCGACCGATCTCATGGAGGAGCTCGGAGCCGAGCCCTACCCGCCCGATGAGCACGAGGACGTCTTCGCCGCGATGGCCGAGGAGGAGCCGTCACGGACGATCGTCGTCGGCGGGGAAGGCCTCGGCGGGCCGAGCTGGCAAGAGCCGGCCGCGGTGGAGGTCGGGGCCGACCTCGACCGACGCGGTGCCGAGCGGGACATGCCGGCCGCGTTCCTGACGGGGATCGTCCTCGCCGGCGTCGCGGTGGTGGCGCTCCTGATCGGCGAAGGCGTCTTCGCGATCGTCGCGTCGGTCGTGGCGCTCGTCGCGCAGGGTGAGCTGTACGGGGTGATGGTGAAGCACCACCGCCAACCGGCCACCGCCGTCGGTCTGGTGAGCGGCGCGCTCGTCCTCGCAGGTGCCTACTACCACGGTGAGGCGGGGCTGACCTCGATGGTCTCCCTCGGCCTGCTGGCGACCTTCCTGTGGTACCTCGACCGTTCCTGCACCGCACCGGAAGGACCTGGTCGGCAACATCGGACTCGACGATGCTCGGACTGGTCTGGATCCCCGCCCTCGCGGGTTCGTTGCTGATCATCCTCACCTCGTTCGGCGCCGAGGTCGTGGTGGCGGTGATCGCGCTCACGTTCGTCTTCGACACGGCGGCGTTCCTGATCGGCTCCGTCTGGGGCGGTTCGTTCGTCCAGCGGCCGCTCGCGCCGGCGACGAGCCCGAAGAAGTCGATCGAGGGGCTGGTGGGGGCGTCGCTGATCACCGTGATCGTCTCGATGGCGTTCATCACCGTCGTTCGTCGACGTGGCACCGGAGATCTTCTCCGGCGGCGCGTGTGAACGCGGCGTTGCTCGGCATCATCGTCTCGCTGGCGGCGACGTTCGGGGACCTCGCGGAATCGTTGATCAAGCGCGACGTGGGCGTGAAGGACATGGGGAGCGTCCTCCCCGGACACGGCGGCGTGCTCGATCGGATCGATTCGCTGCTCTTCGTGGCGCCGGCGGCCCTCCTCCTGCTGCGGGTCATCGCTTTCTAGCGACTTCGTTCCGGATCGCGGCGTTCTGACCCGGTTGCTGCTTGTTCCCTTGCGCACGGGGGTAGTCTGTTCCCATGCGGAGCGTCACCATCCTCGGGTCGACGGGCTCGAGTCGGGACCCAAGCGCTGGATGTGGTCCGGCGCAACCCCGAGCGGTTCAAGGTCATCGGCCTGTCCGCCGCGGGGACGAACCAGGAGCTCCTCGCCGGTCAGATCCGCGAGTTCCTCCCACCGGTCGTCGGGATCGCCGACGAGACGGCCGCGGAGGAGGTCCGGACGAACCTCGGCTCGATCCGAGGAGTGGACTTCGTCGTCGGACCCGATGCGGCCGAACGCCTGGCATCGGAGGCCGAAGCGGACGTCGTGTTGAACGCGCTCGTGGGCTCATCGGGACTGGGGCCCACGCTCGCCGCGCTCCAGAGCGGGAAGACGCTGGCGCTCGCCAACAAGGAATCGCTGGTCGTCGGTGGCGAGCTGGTCATGGACCTGATCAAGGGGGAGCCGGAGCGGCTGCTGCCGGTCGACTCCGAGCACGCGGCGCTCGCCATGGCGCTCCGCGGTGAGCGCCGGGAAGACCTCAAGCGCGTGGTGCTCACGGGCTCGGGCGGCCCGTTCCGCGGGTGGACCGCCACCGAGCTGGCCAAGGCCTCGATGAAGGAAGCCCTCCAGCACCCCATCTGGTCGATGGGACCCAAGATCACGATCGACTCCGCCACGCTCATGAACAAGGGCCTCGAGGTGATCGAGGCGCACTACCTCTTCGGCCTGGAGTACTCGCAGATCCACGTCCTGATCCATCCGGAGGGCCTGGTCCACGCGATCGCCGAGTTCCGCGATGGCTCGATGCGAGCCGAGATGGCCACGGCGGACATGCGGCTGCCGATCCAGCTCGCCCTGGCGTGGCCCGAGCGGCTGCCGACGGGCGTCGCGTCGCTCCCCCTCACGGAGTCGCCGCTCACGTTCGAGCCCGTCGATCACGAGGCCTTCCCGGCCGTGGACCTCGCCTATCGGGTCGGTGGGCTGGGGCTCACGTTCCCCGCGGTGATGAACGCGGCGAACGAGGTGGCCGTGATGGCCTTCCTCGAGGGGAAGATCCCGCTCCCTCGCATCGTGGAGATCGTCCAGACCATCGTCGACGAGCACGAGCCACCCTCGGTCGTCTCGGTCGTGCACATCGAGCGCGCGGACACCTGGGCCCGCCGCCGCACGGCGGAGATCATCGAGGCCCGCTAGGTGGGCGGTCCGCTCGCGATCGTCGGGTTCCTCGCGCTCATCCTGCTCGTCGTGATCCCGATCCACGAGCTCGGCCACCTCTTGGTCGCGAAGCGATTCGGGTTCAAGATCCAGGAGTACTTCGTCGGCTTCGGGCCGAAGCTCTGGTCGATGAAGCGCGGCGAGACGGAGTACGGCATCAAGGCCATCCCGGCCGGCGGCTACGTGAAGATCGCCGGGATGAATCCGTACGAGACCGTCCCACCCGAAGATGTCGCTCGCGCGTACGGCTCGAAGCCGATCTGGCAGCGCGCTCTCGTCATCCTGGCCGGTCCCTTGTCGCACGTCCTCGTCGGCGCCCTCCTGTACTTCACGTTGTTCGCGACGTACGGCGACTTGAACACCGAGCTCGTGGTCGTCGGTGAAGTCGCAACGACGCTGGACGGAGAGACCTCGCCCGCGCTCGAGGCGGGGCTGCAGGTCGGCGACGTCGTGACCCGCGTCGGAGACCTCGAGGCTCCGACGCCCGATTCCCTCGGCCGCTACGTCACCCGGTATGCGGAGGACCATCCCGGCGAGCCGCTCACCTACGTGGTCGAACGCGACGGCCGTGCGCTCACCCTCGAGATCGTCCCGCGTCTCGTCACGGAGGACGAGATCACGAAGGGACGGATCGGGTTCACGCTCGGCGCCGAGGATCTGTCGATCCCCGGATCGGCGTGGAGTCGGGGGAGTGGGTCGGGAGAGCCGCGTGGAACAGCGTGGTCACCATCCCGAAGGTCTTCACGGTGGGGGTCGGCCGCACGTTCTCGGTGCTGTTCACCGACGAGCCACGGCGTGGGGACGACGTCACCAGCCTGGTCGGCGTCAGCAGGCAGATCGGTGGAGCCGGCGAGCGAGGGGACTGGGGACTGTTCCTCAACTTCGCCGCGTACGTCACGATCTTCATCGGCGTGGTGAACCTGATCCCGCTGCCTCCGCTGGACGGCGGTCACCTCTTGCTCCTGGCGTGGGAGAAGGTGACCGGCCGGCAGGCCGACTATCGCAAGCTCGTCCCGGTCTCCGCGGCCGTCATCGTTTTCCTCTCGGTCTTCGCCATCGCGACCGTCTTCCTGGACATCACGGAGCCGCTTCCGCTCATCTAGGTCGCGCCGCTCGTTCGGTGCGGACCGACGCGTCGCCACCACGATTTCTCCATCCCGCGGAGGCTCTGCGGGCGGGATGAGGTGGATACGATGACGTCGTGGCTGCTCAGACCGTGCTCGTCGTCGAGGACGAGGACGCGATCGCCGAAGCCGTACAGGCCCGTCTCCGGAGCGAGGGATATCACGTCGTCGTCGCCTCCGACGGTCCCGAGGCCCTCCGTCGACACGCCGAGACCCGTCCCGACCTCGTGGTCCTCGACCTGATGCTTCCGGGGATGGACGGACTCGAGGTCTGCACGCGGATCCAGCGGAACGGCTGGACCCCCGTGCTGATGCTCACCGCGAAGACCGAGGAGGCGGACAAGGTGGCCGGGTTCGCGGTCGGCGCCGACGATTACCTCACCAAGCCGTTCAGCCTCCGAGAGCTGTCCGTCCGCGTCCAGGCGATCCTCCGCCGGCGGGAGCGGATCGAGAGCTCGTCGAACGGAGAGCCGATCGAGCACGACGGCCTGATGGTCGACGCCAAACGACGACGCGTGGAGGTGGACGGGTCGGAGATCCCGCTCACGCCGCTGGAGTTCGAGATCCTGCTCACGCTCGCTCGGGAACCCGGCGTCGTCCTGTCCCGCGATCAGCTGATGGACCGGATCTGGGGCTACCGGGACCACGCCGGCGGGCGGGTCGTGGACTCGCACGTGGCGCGTCTCCGGCGCAAGATCGGAGAGGACGGCAACGATCCGCGCTTCATCCGAACCGTCCACGGCGTCGGGTACGCGTTCAAGGAGTGACGATGGCCACGCGTCCGTTGGACCGGCTCACGTCGATCCGAGCGAAGCTCGGATCGACGGTCGTGATCGCGGTCGGTCTGGCGTTGCTGATCAGCTACCTCCTGATCGGGTTCGCGCTGCGCAACTCCCCACGCGACTCCGAGGCGATCGACGCCCTGAGTGTCGCGCGGCGAGCCGCGACGGGCGGGCTGGACACCGTGCCGGCGGACACGATGGTGGTGATCCTCCGCCCCGACGGTTCGATCGAGACCCACGGGCCGGATCTCGGTGACCTGCCTCGCCTGGAGGTCGAGGCTCCGCGCTGGGGGGTGCGCGGGGCGAACGTCTACGCGACCGTGCCCACCGCCGAGGGCGGCTCGGTCACCGCGCTCACGCGATCCCCGTCGCGCGGCTTCCTCGGCCGCCTCTCGGCGACGACCGGCTTCCTGCAGAGCGTCTGGTGGCAGTTCCTCCTCGTGGGCGTCGTCGCGGCGAGCGTGTCCCTCGTCGTGGCCCGGCTGATGGCTCGAGGCATGACGCAGCCGCTGCGGGACATGGCGGCCGCCGCGCGGCGGATGGAGACGGGCGACTACTCCGTGCGTGTGGAGACGCGGAGTCGGGACGAGGTCGGCAAGCTCGCCACGGCCTTCGACCGCATGCGCGGTGAGCTGGAGCACCTCGAGCAGAGCCGCCGCGATCTCGTGGCCAACGTGTCGCACGAGCTGAAGACACCGATCACCGCCATCCGGGCGCACCTCGAGAACCTCCTCGACGGTGTGGAGCGGCCGGAGCCTGCGACGCTCGGCGTGATGCTCTCGCAGGTCGAGCGGCTCGGGCGTCTCGTCGATCAGCTGCTGGATCTCTCGCGGCTGGAATCCGGCGAGGTTCCGCTCCGGATCGAGCAGCTGCCGCTGCAGCCCCTCGTCGACGATCTGATCTCCGAGATCGATGTCGCGCTGCCGGGGCGCGGCGTCGACGTGCGGAACGACGTTCCCCCCGACCTCCCCGCGCTCTCGGCCGACCGCGAACGCGTGCATCAGGTCCTGTTCAACCTGGTCGACAACGCCGTTCGGTTCACACCGCACGGGGGGAGCGTCACCGTCTCCGCCCGCCGCCGGAACGGCTCCGTCGAGGTGGCCGTCTCCGATACGGGGACCGGCATCCCCCCGGAACACCTCCCGCGGCTCTTCGAGCGCTTCTACCGGGCCGACCCGGCCCGCGGTCGCGGGGAGGGTGGGACCGGGATCGGCCTCGCGATCGCACGATCCGTGGTGGAGGCGCACGGCGGCCAGATCAGGGCCGAGAGCCGGCCCGGACACGGGAGCATCTTCACGTTCGACCTCCCCGCCGCGGATGGGAGCGACCGGTGAAAGCCGCGACCACGACCCTCACGGTCACGCCGCCCGAGCGGTACGCGTTCCTCGACCTCACCGACGACCTCCGCCGGGCGGTCAAGGACGCCGGCATCACGGAGGGTCTCGTCGTCGCGTTCTGCGCTCACACCACCTGCGCCCTCCTCATCAACGAGTGGGAGGACGGCGCGCTCGACGACTTCCGCCGTCACCTGACCGAGCTGGTCCCGCACGAGGGCGCCTACTACCGGCACGACGATTTCGAGCTCCGGACGCAGAACCTCCATCCCGACGAGCGGCAGAACGGTCACGCGCACGTGAAAGCGATGCTCCTGTCGGCCACGTCGCACGCGATCCCGGTCGCGAGCGGCGAGCCGTCCCTCGGCACGTGGCAGCGGCTGCTCTTCTTCGAGATGGACGAGCCGAAGGACCGCACCGTGACCTTCCAGGTGTTGGGGAGCTGAGAGACTCGTGGTGATGATCCAACGTCGTTCGACGCGCCAGCTCAAGGTGGGCACGGTCGCCGTGGGAGGCGACGCGCCGATCTCCGTGCAGTCGATGACCACCACGAAGACCGCGGACATCAACGCGACGCTGCAGCAGATCGCCTCGCTCGTGGCCGCCGGCGTGGACATCGTCCGCGTGGCCGTGCCCCACTGGGAGGACGCGAAGGCCCTGGAGGCGATCGCCGCGAAGTCGACGGTGCCGGTGATCGCCGACATCCATTTCCAGTGGAAGTACGCGATCGCCGCGCTCGAGGCCGGGATCCAGGGGCTGCGGATCAATCCCGGGAACATCAAGTTCCAGGACAAGGTGCGGGTGATCGCACGCGAGGCGAAGGCTCGGGGCGTCCCGATCCGGATCGGCGTGAACGCCGGTTCGCTCGAGAAGGACCTGCTGGCTCGCTACGGAGCGCCCACGCCGGAGGCGCTCGTCGAGTCGGCGCTCGGAGAGGCGCGCATCCTCGAGGACGAGGACTTCTTCGACATCAAGATCTCGGTGAAGCATTCGAACCCGCTGGTGATGATCGAGGCCTACCGCCAGCTGGCGGAGAAGTGCGACTACCCGCTGCACCTGGGCGTGACGGAGGCGGGCCCGCTTCCGATGGGCGCGGTCAAGAGCGCCGTCGGCATCGGGACGCTGCTGGCCGAAGGGATCGGCGACACGATCCGGGTCTCCCTCACGGATGACCCGGTCGAAGAGGTGAAGGTGGGCACGGCGATCCTCCAGTCGCTCGGCCTCCGGAAGCGCGGCCTCGATCTGGTCGCGTGTCCGTCCTGCGGGCGTGCGGAGGTCGACGTGCTCGGCCTGACCAAGCAGGTGAACGAGGCGTTGGAGCGTGAGGGGCTGAAGGTGCCGATCCGGGTCGCGGTCATGGGCTGCGTCGTGAACGGGCCGGGTGAGGCGCGCGAGGCGGACCTCGGGATCGCGGCGGGCAAGGGCCAGGGGTTCCTGGTCGTCAAAGGCGAGGTCATCGACAAGATCCCCGAGTCCGACTTCGTCACGCGCCTGGTTGCGGAGGCGAAGAAGATGGCCGCCGCCGCACCCGTCGGCTCCGGCTGAGCCCGGCTCAACGCGGCCGAGGCCGCGGCCGATACCCCTGAGGTGAAGCGCATCCTCGGACGATCGATCGCCGTCGCGGCGCTCGCGCTCTCGGCGGTACCGACGATGCCGGCCGGCGCGGCCGACGTCCCGGGCACGACCTGTTCGGTCTTCCCCTCGGACAACGCGTGGAACATGGACATCCGCAAGCTGCCCCGCCATCCGAAGAGCGGCACCTGGAAGCGTGCGACGCATGCCCGCTCCACCCGGCTCCATCCCGACTTCGGTCCTCCCGCCTACGGGATCCCGTTCGATGTCGTGCCGTCGTCGCACGAGAAGGTCTCGATCGACTTCCTCTACGACGACGAGAGCGATCCCGGCCCCTACCCGTTCGGCGGCGACGTGCAGATCGAGGGCGGCTCCGATCGACACGCGATCATGATCGACGAGGGCACGTGCCTGCTCTACGAGCTGTTCGGTGTCCGGCGCAACGGCGGAGAGCCCACGGCGGGCAGCGGCGCGATCTTCGACCTCTCGTCGAACGATCTCCGGCCGGCGGGATGGACGAGCGCCGACGCGGCCGGACTGCCGATCTTCCCGGGCTTGGTCCGCTACGACGAGGTGGTCGGCCCGGACGCCGGGATCCATCACGCGCTGCGGTTCACCGTCTCCTGCACCCGCCGCGCCTACGTCTGGCCCGCACGGCACCAGGCTGGGGTCGCGGACCCGGACTGCCCGCCGATGGGAGCGCGGTTCCGGCTCAAAGGTGGCTACGACATCAGCGGCTACTCCTCGAAGGCGCAGATCGTCCTGCGAGCGATGAAGCGCTACGGGATGATCGTGGCCGACAACGGGAGCGACTGGTACTTCCAGGGGACCGTCGATCCGCGGTGGACCTACGCGTTCGTCGATCAGCTCAAGCGGGTGCCCGCCGGTGCGTTCGTGGCCGTCGACGCGTCCGATTGCAAGGTGGCGGCCAACTCCGCGACGTTCGCGTACGGCCCCGGCTGCCCGGCACCCTAGTCAGCTCGCCAGACGCAGGAAGTTCTCCACGATCCTCGGCCCCTCCGGCGTGAGGATCGACTCGGGATGGAACTGGACGCCGAAGCGGGGCAGCTCGCGATGCTGGGTCGCCATCACGAGCCCGTCCTCGGTCCAGGCCGTGAGCTCGAGGTCCGCGGGCAGTTCGTCCCGGAGCACGACGAGGGAGTGATACCGGCCCGCTTCGAACGGGCTCGTGATGCCGTCGAGGATCCCGTGCCCCTCGTGATGGACCAGGGACGCCTTCCCGTGGAACGGCGTGGTGCGGTCCACGGTCCCGCCGCTCGCGATGCCCAGCGCCTGGTGTCCGAGGCACACGCCGAGGACGGGGATCCGGTCGGGGAGCAGGCGGAGCAGGTCCGGGAACGAGCCCGCGTCGCGTGGGTGACCGGGACCGGGGGAGAGCACCACGGCCTCCGGTTCGCGGGCCACGAGGTCGGCGGCCGGCGCTCCGTCCGACTTGACCACCTCGGTCGCGTGCCCGAGCCCCTCGATCAGCTGGACGAGGTTGTACGTGAAGCTGTCGTAGTGATCGACGACGAGGATCATGACGAGCGCTGCACCTCTTCCTGCGAGGGCTTCCGGGCGATGACCCAATGGAACGTCGCCGGACCCTCCCCCTCCTCGACCTCGGTGACGGTGTCGGCGAACTCGATCCCGAACCCGACCGCCTCGAGCAGCGCCTCGGTTCGTTCGACGGGCAGGCTCGAGAAGTACATGTCGGCCTTCCCCAGCCACATCGGCTCCACCGCGCCGGCGTTGTCCGACGTGCCGAACGAGCCGAACAGCCTCCCTCCTGGCCGAAGCCAGGACGTGATGCGGCCGAACAACAGCTCAATCCGGTCCTTGGGGATGTGGTTGAAGGCATAGAAGCTCACCACGGCGTCGAAGCTCGCCGGTGGGAACGTGGTGTCCAGGACGTCCCCGTGGAGGAACCGTCCCGATGGGGCGATCGCTCGGGCGTGTGCGAGCTGCACCTCCGAGAGGTCGATCCCCACGTACCGTCGACCCGCGGCGAGCGCCGCCGCATCCGTGCCCGGCCCGCAGCCGATCTCCAGGACGTCGGCACCATCGGGCACCACCGCCAGGATCCTGGCGAGGAACGTCGATCGATAGCCGTCGCGCGTGTGCTCCACCCACCGTCGGTAGGTGTCGTCGAGGTTGTCGTATCCCTGCTGGACGATGTGCGTCGGATCCATCCTCACCGTGCCTGGTCCGGTGTCGGTTCCGGTCCGAGCGTACCGATGGCGGGGAGGAGCGCCTCGGCCTTGTCCTTCGTCTCGCGGAGCTCGGTTTCAGGATCCGAGTCCGCGACCACGCCGGCGCCCGACTGCACGTGGACACGACCGTCGGTTACGACCGCCGTTCTGATCGTGATGCAGAAGTCGAGATCGCCCGCGAACGTCAGGTAGCCGACCGCGCCGGCGTAGGGGCCTCGGGGGGTGGGTTCGCTGTCCGCGATCAGCTCCATCGCTCGCCGCTTCGGTGCACCGGTGACGGTGCCGGCGGGGAACGTCGCCGCGAGCGCGTCGAGCGGATGCCGATCCTCGCGGAGCTCGCCCTCGACCGTGGACACGATGTGCATCACCTTCGAGAACCGTTCGACCTGCATCAGTTCCGTCGGCCTGACGCTGCCCGGCACGCACACGCGACCCAGGTCGTTGCGCGCCAGGTCCACGAGCATCGCGTGTTCGGCTTGCTCCTTCGGGTCCGCGAGCAACTCATGCTCGAGCAACCGATCCCGCACCTCCGTCTGTCCACGAGGGCGCGTGCCCGCGATCGGCCGGGCCGACACCCGTCGTCCCTCGACCCGCACGAGCGGTTCCGGCGACGAGCCGGCGAGCTCCATCTTGATCTCTGGCTCGATCCCTGGCTCGATCTCTGGGCCGGGCATCCGCAGGAAGAACATGTAGGGCGCCGGGTTCGAGACACGGAGTCGCCGGTAGATCGGGAAGCCGCCGGCCGTCGCGCTGAACGAAACCCGGCGAGAGGGGACGGCCTGGTAGATGTCCCCGGCGAGGATGTGCTCCTTGAACGACGAGACGATCTGCCGGTACTCCTCGTCCGACATGTTCGGGTCGCCGGTCCCCGCGACGACGGGGCCTTCCACGGTCGCGAGCGGAGGAGTCGCGACGCCGGCGATCCGATCGGCGAGGTCCTCAACGGCCGCGACGCCGCCGCGGTAGTCCCCGGCGGGAACGTGCGCGACCAGGATGAGCCGCTGCCTCCAGTGGTCGAATACCACCGCCCGGTCGATCACCAGCAGCCCGATCGGGGGGCACGGCGCCTCGCTCGCATGCGGGGACGGGTGTCCCTCGAGCGCCCCGGCCGCTTCGTAGGCGAGGTACCCCATCAGGCCACCGGTCAGTGGGGGCAGGTCGGGCAGGCGAGGTCCTCGGAGCGATCCCGCCACCGCGACCAGCGCGTCGCGCGCCGATCGTGCGTGATCGTGTCGAGTGGGCAGCTCCCGGGCTATGCCTTGGATCTTGACCTCGTCGCCGTCGAGGACGACGGTCGCCGCCGGGTCGCCGGCGACGAACGAGTACCGGCCCCAGCGCTCAGAGCGCTCCACGGATTCGAGGAGGATCCCCGGCCCGTCGCCGGCGACCGCGGGGAACAGGCCGACGGGTGTCGACACGTCGGCCAGGAGCTCCGCCCATACGGGGACCATCTCCCAGTCGCGCGCGAGCGCGTCGAACGTGGCTCTGTCCGGTCGGATCTGGATGCTCGGTCTCAGCGTCCCGCTCCTCGTTGGCCGTGTGAAGGAAGGAACCCCGGGCGGGATGCCCGGGGTTCGTCGCGATCGATCGAAGGGAACTAGCGCGGCGGTCCCGGGGCCCGAGGGCGCCACAGGCCCCTCGAGCCGCTCGGCCACGTCCAGGCGATCCGCGCCCTCGACATCGTGGACGCGATGGTCCCACCTGGATTCCCCGTCAGTCAACGGCCTGTTACGTTGAGCAGCTCATGCGGCGGGAGGGGCGTCGCACCGGATCAGGAGGGAGGTCCCGATGCGTCGTCGCCTCGTCTGGGGGCTCACCGCACTCGCCACCGCGCTCACGTTTCCGGTCCCCGCATCGTCCGGGGCGCCAGCCGACGGTGCACCGAAGATCCACTTCGCCGGCGTCGATCGCTCCGTGACGCCCGACGGATCCGGACCCATCCAGGTCCCGCGGCTCGTGCGGCCCGGAAGCGATCGACGGCCCGACGGCGACGACGGCGGCGGGGTGTCGCGGCCGACCGCGTCTCCGCTCGCCCCGGTCGTCGCGGTGCCGGCCTTCGACGGTGTTCCCGATCAAGCCACGAGCCCCGTGTCGCCCGGAGATCCCACCGGCGCGCTGGGGGTCGACTACCACCTGGCGGCGGTCAACATCAGGATGGCGTTCTACGACCGTGCCGGCGTGGAGCTCGATCCGCCGAGGTTCCTCGAGGACCTCGACGTGGCCCTGCCGGGGCCGGCGGATTCGTTCGATCCCAAGGTGGTCTACGACCCCTACCGGCACCATTTCGTGCTGGTGTTCCTGTCCGCGACCGACACCCAGTCCTTCATCTCGGTCGTCGTGATCCCGGAGGGATCGGAGGACACGACCACAGACTGGTGCGTGCTCCACATGTCGGGCGATCAGGTCGCCAACAACGGGAAGCAGTTCGCGGACTACCCGATGGTCGGGTTCACTGAGGACCGGATCACGCTGACCACGAACCAGTTCGACTTCTCGGACGCGCCGAAGATCGGGGGCTTCCAATACGCGCAGGTCCTTTCCATCCGGAAGGCCCACCTCTACGACTGCGACGTCGACCCGGTGCCGATCAAGATCTTCAGCGGGAACCAGACGAGGGATCCGGACGGGTCGCGCGCGTTCACGATCGTGCCGACCGTCTCATTCGGAGGCTCCCCGTCGGTGCAATACATGACGTCGATGGACTTCAACGGTTCGACCGGGAAGTTGATCCTCTGGCGGCTGAAGGCGGCGGACGGTGTGCTCAAGCTGGCCCGGACACCGGTCAAGGGCGGCCCCACGGCCCTTCCGCGCTGGGGACGGCAGTGCCCGAACCCCTCTGGGCTGGACGACAACTGGGACACGGGGGACCTCCGGCTCACGACCTCGTTCTGGGATGGTGATCTCGGTCGCCTCTACACCGCGACGGCGCGCGCCGGCAACGTCGGCGGCGGCGCGACCGAATCGGTGATCCGCTGGTGGGAGGTGGACCCCGCCCCCATGCTCGAGGACTCCGACGTCACACGAGCCGGGATCGTCGGCGCCGTCAACCGTGATCTGGCGTGGCCGTCGATCACGACCGACGGCGACGGGAAGCTCTGGATCAACTACGCCCGCGCGGGAGCGACGGAATGTCTCGCTGCCTACGCCGGCGTGGTGCAACCGGGGGAGCTCTCCGCGGCGTCGATCCTCATCAAGCCCGGTTTCGGCCGCTACGAGTTCTCGCCGGGTGAGGTCGAGCGGTGGGGCGACTACACGGCCGTGTCGCGGGATCCCGTGACCCCCACGCAGGTGGCGACCTACGGGGCCTACCCCTTCGACGACGGAGGCGGGGCGAGAACCCGACTCTGGCGGCAGGTGATCGCCTCGGTGGAGGACACCTAGCCGGCCGGGGGCGCGCAGGTCCGCCGGTATCCTGGTCCGATGCGGGTATCAAAGCTCTTCGCACGCACGCTCCGGGAGGATCCCGCGGAGGCCGACGTCCCGTCGCATCGACTGCTGCTCCGCGCGGCCTTCATCCGCAAGGTCGCCGCCGGGATCTACACGACGATGCCGCTCGGGCTCCGCACGATGGCCAAGATCGAACGCGTCGTTCGCGAGGAGATGGATGCCTCCGGGTCCCAGGAACTGCGGATGCCGATCGTCCTGCCTGCGGAGCCGTGGAGAGCGACGGGTCGCTACGACGCCTACGGAGACCTGATGTTCAAGCTCGAGGACCGTCACGGTCGTGACTTCGTGCTCGGTCCGACGCAAGAGGAGGTCGTCGCCGAGCTCGCGCAGCTCGAGCTCCCGTCGTACCGGGACCTGCCGGCCAACGTCTACCAAGTGGAATGGAAGTACCGCGACGAGTTCCGCCCGCGGTACGGGCTCCTCCGAGGTCGTGAGTTCCTGATGAAGGACGCGTACTCGCTCGACCGGGACGAGGACGGGATGCGCGAGTCCTACCGCGTGATGTACGAGGCCTACGAGCGCGTGTTCGATCGCCTCGGCTTGGAGTACGTGATCGTGGAAGCCGACCCGGGCACGATCGGTGGCGGCGTGAACCACGAGTTCATGGCGCTCGCTGACGTCGGTGAGGACCTGTTCGTCCGATGCGAGAACGACGACTACCTCGCCGATACCGAAGCGGCGACGCCGCGCCCACCTGATCCCGCTCGGGCCGACGACCTCGAGACGCTCACCGAGGTCGAGACCCCGGGAGCGGTGACGATCGAACTGATGACCCAGGCGATGGGGCTCCCGGCCGACGCGACGATGAAGTGCATCCTGTTCGAGGTCGAGGGCAGGCCGGTCGCGGTGCTCGTGCCCGGCGACCGCGAGGTGAACGAGGAGAAGCTCGCTCGCCTCCACTTCCCCGAGCGCATCCGGCCGTTCGAGGACGCCGACTTCGCCACGCGAGGATTCGCGAAGGGGTTCGTCGGCCCGCAGGGGCTCGGGGCCGAGGTCACGATCTTCGCCGACCCGTCGATCCGCGGCCGCGTGAACTGGGCGACCGGCGCGAACCGGCCCGATGTGCACGTCACCGGGGCGAACCTCGACCGGGACTTCCGCGTCGACCGGTGGGAGGACCTCGTGCAGTTCCGCGAGGGCGACCGGTGTCCGATCGACGGCGGGGAGCTCCGCATCGAGCGCTCGATCGTCGTCGGGCACATCTATCAGTTGGGCACGTACTACTCGGCGCCCCTCGACGCGACCTATCAAGCCGAGGACGGGTCGCAGCGTCCCTACGTGATGGGGTCCTACGGGATCGGGATCACCCGGATCATGGCGGCAGCCGTCGAGCAGCACCACGACGACGCCGGGATGATCTGGCCGAGGCAGCTCGCGCCGTTCGAGGTGGCCGTGATCATGGCGAACGCCGACGCCCCGGCGGTGACGGAGCACGCCGAGCGGATCTATCGCGAGCTCACGGATCGCGGGATCGAAGCGGTGCTCGATGATCGGGAGGAGCGAGCGGGGGTCAAGTTCGCCGACGCCGACCTCGTCGGCTACCCCGTGCAGGTGGTGGTCGGCACCCGCGGCATCGAGGCCGGGACCGTCGACCTGAAGGTGCGATCCACCGCACAGCGGTCGCAGGCGCCCCTCGCCGAGGCCGCCCAGGCCGTCGTCGACCTGCTCTCGACGGCTCTCTGAGGCGCGCGTCTCCTCGATTTCGGGGAGGCCTGTCTATACTGGCTGGTCGAGGACCAACTGCACGGCCGGAAGTGGGCTCCCCGCCCACTTTCTTTGTGAAAGGGCGAAGCCGCTCGGGAGAGAGGAGGGAACGTGGACGCGGAGGCGCTGGTCAGACCCGTGATCGAGGGCGAAGGCCTCGACCTCGTCGACGTGACCTTCGGCCGAGAGAGCGGCCGCCGGATCCTCCGCGTGACCGTGGATCGCGACGGTGGTGTCGACCTGGACACGATCTCGCAGATCTCGCAGAAGGTGTCGCGCCGGCTGGATCTCGAGGGGTTCGAACCGGGCCCGTACGCGCTCGAGGTATCGACGCCCGGCATCGAGCGACCGCTCCGACGTCCGCAGGACTTCCGGCGCGCCGTCGGCGAGCGTGTCCAGGTGAAGACCGAGGAAGGCGTGCTGGTCGGGGAGCTCCGCGCGGCGGAAGACGACGCGATCCGGATCGCGGCCGCCGAGGGTGAGCGGCTGTTGGCCCTGGAAGAGGTCGCCGCGGCCAAGACGGTCGTCGACTGGGACGAGGAGCTGAAGAAGGGGGGCGACCGATGAACGCGGAGATGATCGCCGCGTTGCGGGAGCTCGAGCGCGAGAAGGGTATCGCCTTCGAGACGATCCTGGGAGGTCTCCAGGAGGCGATGGCGTCGGCCTACAAGGCACACTGGAAGCAGGAGCATCCCGAAGCCGACGACGAGTTCGTCGGGTTCCGCGCCGTGATCGATCCCGAGACGGGCGATCTCCGCATGTGGCAGCAGGAGCTCGAAGAGGTGGACGTCCCCCCGGCGGAGGGGAGCGACGAGCCGGGGGTCGAGATGAAGGTGATCTCCGAGGCAGAGGTGGAGGTCACGGACGACTTCAAGGGGCGGATCGGCGCCCAGACGGCGAAGCAGGTGATCTTCCAGAAGCTCCGTGATGCCGAGCGAGAGATGACCTACGAGGAGTTCGCCGGCCGCGAGGGCGACGTCGTCACCGGGATCGTCCAGCAGCAGGAGCGTCGGTACACCCTCCTCGACCTCGGGAAGGTCGAGGCCCTGCTCCCGCAGGGCGAGCAGGTCCCGTCGGAGCCCTTGCGGCACGGGGAGCGGCTCAAGGCGTACATCACGGAGGTCCGTCGCGGGACGAAGGGTCCACAGATCGTCGTCTCGCGGACCCACCCCGGTCTGTTGAAGTCGCTGTTCGCGCTCGAGGTGCCCGAGATCAACGAGGGGATCGTCGAGATCATGGCCGTGGCCCGCGAGCCGGGCCATCGCTCGAAGATCGCGGTGGCCTCCAACGAGCCCGCGGTCGACCCCGTCGGCGCGTGCGTCGGGCCGAAGGGCTCGCGCGTGCGCATGGTGGTGAACGAGCTCCGCGGCGAGAAGATCGACGTGGTCCCGTGGTCCGACGAGTCGGCCACGTTCGTCGCGAACGCGCTGCAACCCGCCAAGGTCAGGGAGGTGACGGTCAACCCCGAGACCCAGACGGCGCTCGTGATCGTGCCGGACTACCAGCTCTCGCTCGCGATCGGCCGGGAGGGACAGAACGCCCGGCTCGCGGCACGACTGACCGGGTGGCGGATCGACATCAAGTCCGAGAGCCAGGCGGCCGAGCCCGCTCCTGCGGCGGCCCCGGCATCGGTCGAGCAACCTGCTGCGGAGGAACCACCCGCGCCCGAGAGCGACGCGGCACCCGAGGTCGAAGCGGCGGAGGCTCCCGACGAACCGCAGGCAGCCACGGTGGAGGAGGTGGCCACCGGTGCCGGCGCCGAGCCGACGCCCGAGGAGTCGGAGCCCGTCGAGGCGGTCCCCGCCGCGCCCGCGGAGGCGGAATGAGGAGCCATGGCGCGCGAGCCGGAGCGGTCGTGCGTCGGATGCCGGCAGCGCGCACCGAAAGCTGACCTGCTTCGCATCGTCCGGGGGTCGGCGGGGGCGCGCGTCGACCGGATCGGGTCGGCCCCCGGTCGCGGCGCGTACGTGCACCGAGACCCGGCGTGCGCCGACGCCGCCGTCCGGAGGGGCGCGTTGGCGAACGCGCTGCGCACGGGGTTGACCCAAGGGGAACTCGCTAGGCTTAGGAACGAGATCGAGGAGGCGTCACAACCGACATGAGGATCCATGAGCTCGCGAAGGAGCTCGGCGTTTCGAGCAAGGAGCTGCTGGAGACGCTCGAGAAGATGGGCGTGGCGGGGAAGTCCGCCTCCTCCAGCGTGCCCGAAGACCTCGTGCCTCGGCTCCGAGCGTCGGGCGGCAAGGTCACGAAGCCCGCGAAGCCACGCCAGGTCATGGAGCCGCCGCCGAAGCCGCGTCCGAAGGCCAAGCCGAAGCCGAAGGCCGCCCCGAAGGTGGTAGCCGTCCCCGACGCGGAGCCCGCTCCGACCGAGGAGCCCGCCGACCGGAGCCCGAGCGACCGCGGGACCGACTCCCGCTCAGGCCACCCCCGCCGTGCCGGCGACCCCTTCGTTGGCGGCCGTCCCCGACGGAGCCGCCGCCGCACCCCCGGCCGCCCCCGCGGGGCCGATCCTGCAGGTCGTGCGGGGTTCGACGCCGCAGATCTTCGCGGAGAAGACGAACCGATCGCCGGCGGACATCGTGAAGATCCTGTTCATGGCCGGCGAGATGGTCACCGCGACGACGTCGCTGTCCGACGAAGCCCTCCAGACCCTGGGATCCGAGCTCGGCTATCACGTGGAGATCGTCGGGATGGAGGACGAGCTCCAGGCCGAGGAGCTCGACGAAGAGGTCGACGAGTCCAAGCTGGTGCCGCGCTCGCCGGTGGTCACGGTCATGGGGCATGTCGACCACGGGAAGACCAAGCTCCTCGACGCGATCCGCACGACCGACGTCGTCTCAGGAGAGTTCGGCGGGATCACGCAGCACATCGGCGCGTACCAGGCCCACGTCAACGGCCGGGAGATCACGTTCATCGACACACCGGGCCACGAGGCCTTCACCGCGATGCGCGCGCGCGGCGCGCAGATCACCGACATCGCCGTCCTCGTCGTCGCCGCCGACGACGGCGTGATGCCACAGACCGTGGAGGCGCTCGACCACGCGAAGGCGGCCGGTGTGCCCGTGGTGGTGGCGGTCAACAAGATCGACAAGGAAGAGGCGGATCCGAACCGCGTGCGGACCCAGATGGTGGAGCGGGGCATCGTCCCGTCGGAGTGGGGCGGCGACACCGAGTTCGTCGACGTCTCCGCGAAGACGAGCGCGAACCTCGAGGGTCTGCTCGAGACCGTCCTGATCGTCGCCGACCTCGCGGAGCTCAAGGGCGATCCCACCGGGCGCGCCCGAGGGACCGTCCTGGAGGCGCACCTCGATAAGGGGCGCGGGCCGGTGGCGACCGTCCTCGTGCAGAAGGGAACGCTCGAGGTCGGGGACTCCCTCGTCTGCGGCATCACGCATTGCAAGGTGCGCGCGATGGTCGACGAGAACGGGCAGCCGGTCGACGTCGCCGGACCGGCGAAGCCCGCGCAGGTCCTCGGCTGGAACGGGGTCCCCAACGTCGGTGACGAGTTCCGGGAGGTCGACGACGAGCGCGAGGCTCGCCACATCGCCTCCGAGCGCGAGGCACGCGTCCGATCGGCCGAGGTGGTCAACCAGCGGCCCGCGTCGCTCACGGAGCTCCTCCGGCGCCAGGAGCGCCAGGAGATCCCCGAGCTGAACCTCGTGGTGAAGGCCGACGTCCAGGGCTCGCTCGGGGCGTTGACGGACGCGTTCCTGAAGCTGCCGCAGGACGAGGTCCGCGTGAACCTCGTGCACTCCGGCGCCGGCGCGATCACCGAGCACGATGTCGACCTCGCCAAGACGGCCACCGCGATCGTCGTGGGGTTCAACGTCCGGCCCAACGCGAACGCGCGCGAGCTCGCCGAGAAGGAGGGCGTGGACATCCGGCTGTACCGCGTGATCTACGACGCGATCGACGACGTGAAGGCCGCGCTCTCCGGCATGCTGAAGCCGGAGGAACGCGAGTCCATCGTCGGCGAGGCGGAGGTTCGCCAGACGTTCCGCGTGCCGAGGCTCGGGGTGATCGCCGGGTGCTACATGACCCGAGGGACGATCCGCCGGAACTCGCAGGTGCGTCTGATCCGCGACGGCGTCGTCGTCTACGAGGGCCGCGTGGGATCGCTCCGCCGGTTCAAGGACGACGTCGCCGAGGTGCGCGAAGGATTCGAGTGCGGGATCGGGCTCGAGAACTTCCAGGACGTGAAGGAGGGCGACGTGATCGAGGCCTTCGAGGTCGAGGAGGTCGCCCGCCAGATCTCCTCCTGATGCTGGTCGCCGCCCTCCGGCTCGATCTCCGGATCCCGGCGTGCGGTTCGTTGAAGGAGAAGCGTCACGTGATCAAGACCCTCGCGAACGGGATCCGCTCCACGCTTCCAGGTGGCGGTGGCCGAGACGGGATACCAGGACATGTGGCAGCGTGCGGAGCTGGGCGTGGCGGCCGTCGGGTCGGAGGGCCACCACCTCAAGAAGGTGATGCACGGCGTCGAGCGCTTCGTGGAGCGGTGGGCCGAGGTCGACATCATCGACATCGATCTGACGCTCCATTCGCCAGAGGACTAGAGGCAAGAGGACTGAGCGCATCAGAGAGGGCGAGGTGCAGAGGTGACGCAGGGAGCCAGGACCGCTCGGGTGGCCGAGGAGTTCCGCGAGGTCCTCGCCGAGGAGATCCAGAAGCTGAAGGACCCTCGGATCGGCTTCGTCACGGTCACCGGCGTGCAGGTGACGGCGGATCTGCGCCGGGCATGGGTCTCCTACACCGTCCTGGGGGACGACAAGCAGCAGCGATCGACGGCCGCGGGGCTCCGCTCGGCGACCCCGCACCTCCGGCAGGCGCTCGGCAAGCAGGTCCGGCTGCGGAACCTCCCGCAACTCGAGTTCCAGGTGGACCAGACGCTCGCGCAGCATCAGCACATCGAGGAGATCATCGAGCGCCTGCATCGCGAGGGACGATCCGGATGCCTGACGTGAGCGAACGAGAAGGGCTCCGCCGGGCGGCGGAGGTCCTGGTCGGGAGCCGATGAGGTGGCGCTCGCCTGCCACCTGAACCCGGACGCGGATGCGCTCGGGTCGATGCTCGGGCTCTCGAACTTCCTTCGGGCGCGGGGTAAGCCGACGGTGGGCTCGTTCGCGAACGAGCCGTTCGAGCTGCCGCGGTGGATCACGCTACCTTCCGGGCGCCGATCACCTCGTGCCTCCAGCCGAAGTTCCCCGCCGGAGCCCGCCGTGATGGTCACCTGCGACTGCGCGTCGTTCGACCGGTTGGGGGTCCTCGGAGAGGCGGCCTCGCGCGCCGGCGAGCTGATCTGGATCGATCACCATCGCTCGAACGACGGTTTCGGCACCGTCCGGCTCGTGGACCCCGATGCCTCGTCCACGTGCGAGATGGTCTTCCGCCTGATCGAGGAGATGGGCGGAGACTTCGATCGCGACGTCGCCGTCTGCCTCTACGCGGGACTGGTCACGGACACCGGGCGGTTCCAGTACCAGGCGACCACCCCGGAGACGCTCCGGATCGCCGCTCGGCTGCGCGAGCAGGACTTCGACCATGCCGGGCTCGTCCGCGCGATGTACGAGGACAACGACCCGGGCTTCCTCCGCTTGCTCGGCACGGCGCTCGGCAGGATGACCGAGGTGCCCGGGGCGAGCGTGGTCTGGACCTACCTCACGCAGGCGGATCTCGCCGACGCCGGCGTCGCGGCGGGCGAGACCGACGACGTGATCGACGTGCTCCGTACCGCGCGCGACGTGGACGTCGCCGCGGTCCTGAAGCAGCAGCGAGACGGGCGATTCAAGGTGAGCGTGCGCTCCCGTGGCGGCGCACGACCTCTCGGCCGTGGCGTCGGCGTTCGGCGGCGGCGGTCATCGCCTCGCGGCGGGCTACACGTCGGAGCACGGGCCCGAGGGGACGATCGAGCGGCTCGTCGCGGCCTTGCGCCAAGCGCCCGTTCCGTCGTGACCACCCCTCACGTCGAAGGCCTGCTCCTCGTCGACAAGCCGGCGGGGGTGACCTCACATGACGTCGTCGACAGTCGTTCGCCGGACCCTCGCGCACGCGGAAGGTCGGGCATGCCGGGACGCTCGATCCGATGGCGACCGGGCTGCTGTTGATCGGCGTGGGCCGGGCGACCCGGCTCCTCCGCTTCCTGGGCGGCCTCGCCAAGACCTACGAAGGGACGCTCCGCCTCGGCGTCGAGACGGACACCCTGGACGCCGACGGCGAGGTCGTCCGCGAGTCCGCGGTCGACGTGACCGAGGGAGCAGGTCGCTGAGGCGATGCGCGCGCTCGTGGGCGAGTCGCTCCAGCGGCCGCCCGCGTACAGCGCGGTCAAGGTGGGCGGCCGGAAGCTCTACGATGCCGCGCGGGCGGGCGAGCATCTCGAAGCGGAGCCACGCGTCGATCCGCGTCGATGCCTTCGACCTCCTGATCGTTCGACCCACCGGACGTGACGTTCCGCGTGGTCTGCTCCGGCGGCACGTACGTGCGAGTGCTCGCGGCCGACGTGGGTGCCGCGGTCTCGGCGGGAGCGCACCTGACGGCCCTCCGCCGCACGGCGATCGGTCCCTATCGGGCAGAGGATGCGGTCACGCCAGATGGCAGTCGTGAGCCGTTGCCGATCGAGGCCGCCGTCGGCCATCTCCCGCGACTCGACCTGGACCCCGACGAGGCCGCCGCCGCCTCCCACGGGAGGCCGCTCGGCCCCGCCGGCATCGCGGGTCCCTACGGCGTGTTCGGACGCCGACGGCCGTCTGATCGGCGTGTACGAGGACGACGGACCTACGCGCCCGGCCACAGGTCATCCTGGCCGGCTGAACGGCCGGTACCCTGCTCGCGGATGGACATCGTGCGAGGTCTGGAGGCGCTCCCGCTGCCCGACGGCCCGTCGGTCGTGACGGTCGGGTTCTTCGATGGCGTTCACCTCGGCCATCAACAGGTGTTCCGCCGGACCGTCGACGCCGCGAAGGAGCGGGGCGCGCGAAGCGTCGCGGTGACGTTCGACCGACATCCGCGCGAGACGCTGACGCCGGGGGAGGAGCCCAGGCTGCTCACGACCGTCGAACGGAAGGCCTCGCTGATCGAGGCATGCGGCATCGATGTGCTGGTCGTGCTCGCGTTCACGAAGGAGTTCTCGCTGGTGCCCGCGGAGACCTTCGTTCGTGACGTGCTCGTCGGCGGCTTGCACGCGGTGCACGCCCGGGTCGGCGCCAACTTCACGTTCGGCCACCGCGCGGCCGGCACGGTAGCGACGCTGCGCGAGGTGGGCGCACCGCTCCGGATGACGGCGGACGAGGTCGAGCTGTTCACGATCGACGACACGGTCGTGTCTTCGTCATCGATCCGAGCGGCGCTCGCGGCCGGAGATCTCGCGTGGCCGCGCACCGGGCTCGGCAGGCGATACGCGGTGGACGGGGAGGTCGTCGCCGGGGCGGGCCGCGGGAAAGGCCTCGGCTATCCGACCGCGAACCTCCGCACGTGGCCCAGGCTCCTCCTTCCGGGGCAAGGGATCTACGCCGGCGTCGCGGAGCTGCAGGACGGCAGCCGCTACCTCGCGGCGATCGACGTCGGGACGAACCCGACGTTCGGGACCGAGCCGCTCCACGTGGAGGCGTTCCTGCTCGATTTCCCCGACGACGAGCTCCGCGGGGACACGCTCACCGTGGAGTTCTGGGAACGCCTGCGCGACGAAGTGAGGTTCGATTCGGTCGAGGAGCTCATCGCAGCGATCGCCGACGACGTCGAACGCACCCGCGCCGCCGTCACATCGGCCTGAAGCGGGTCGCCGTCAAGACCGAGGTTCTGGCTCGCTCAGCTACGCCGCTTGCTCGTAGCTCGTCGATCACGATCGATGTGCCTCATGCTTCCTCGGGCTGCGGGACTTCGCTCACCGACCCAGAACCGTCAGACGACACGATGAATATGGGGGCGACGGCGATCGAATCGATCGTACCGCCGGAGCGTCCTTCGAAGAGGTCTCGCGACGACTGACCCTGTCCATGCGGCGTCAAGGCATACACATACCCGACGCACCCTTCTTCGATCCCCACGATGGGGACGCTGACGCTATAGTCTTGGACGATGGCGGTGCCCTCGTGGAAGCCGGAGCAGGGCTCGAAGACCTTCACGCCGACGGCGATCTCGCTACCCGACGGATGACCCGAGATCACTTCGAGGTCGTCGCCGACGCGAACCGCCTGACCGATGCGGAACTGCATGTTGAACACTGCGGTTTCGGCGGCGATGACGCTCCAGATCCCGTCCTCATCGCCCAGCCGCAGAAGCTGGAGGACGACGTCATGCACCACGTCGCAACTCTCGCTCGTCGCAGGAAGCCGGGACGGTCGCGACGTCACCGTCATCAGGCCACTGGGAGCCTCCGAAGCGTGGCTGAAAAGGCGTTCGTCAGGACTCGTCCAGCCGAGCACCGAACGGACGAACCGTTCAGCCGTGTCCTCCGCGTCAAGCCGCCAGTCCAATGTCGCGTCGCCCGCGTCGACCGCGTCTTGCGTGGCTTGCAGCTGTTCGGTGTCGTGCTCGGGCCAGAGGGCTGCGATCGGCGCAGCGGTTGAACCTACGGCTGCCTCGCGGGGGGCCGGTGTCGTGAATGCTGAGTAGACGATGGCTGTGCCAACGACCGCGATCCCGACCGCGAGGATGCCCGCCGGCCGATCGGCGTGTTCGCGCCCGGACCCGACGACGGCGCTCCAGCCGCACGAGCGCATCGGGCCGGTCCTCGACCCGCGTGGAGAGATGATCGAGCCGCGTCTTCAGGTCATCCATCGTTCTCCTCCAACTCTTTCCGTAGACCAGCTCGAGCCCTCGATGCGAGCGACCGAACGGTCACGTCTCGCACTCCGAGCATCGTGGCTGCAGTCTTGGCTTCGTACCCGAGCAACTCGGTGAGGACGATCGCTGCGCGCTGTCGCGACGGCAGGTTCGTCAGAGCTCGAGCGAGTGCGTCACGCTCATCCGCTCGGGCGAAGTCATCTCCGCCCTCAGCGGACCCGATCACGCGACGGGCTGCTCGCAGGGCGCGGCGGACGCCACTCCGATGGCGATTCATGGCGGTCCGGAAGAGGTATCCGACGGGGCTCTCCATCGCTGAGACACGATCCCAGCGTTCCCACACTTCGAGGAAGGCGTCCTGCATGATCTCCTCTGCCTCCTGGGCGTTGCCCGTCACGAGGAACAGCGCCCGAAGCAGCCGGTTGCGTTCCTCGGCGAAGAAGTCCTCGAACGTCCGCGGCTCAGACAGGCGATCGCCCCGTTCGGATCTCGCCTCCAGTGTTTCTTTCATCCGCACCATGAACGTCGTTACCCCCGCCAACGTTGCTTCGAGTCCGGGGATTTGGCTCCTGGTCCAAACTGGCCCCAGGACCGATCCAGACGTCAGATGGTCTTCGGCTGACCACCTTTCCTGGTGCTTGCTTCGGTGTCCTCATCCAGTAGCCGGACCGCGAGGCGGGACATGAACACGAGCGGGATCGTGATGTTCGCGCGTTGGAGCAGCCCGTTGCCGGGTCGGACCACGTCGCGGAGGAACCACGCCGAGATCCCTGCGCTCGCGCCGGCCGCTCCGATCGCGGGTCTCGCCAGATCCCGGAGCTCCGGCTCCCGGGCGAGCGCCGGCGCGAGCGCGACCAGCCCGGCCGTCCCGGCTGCTCCGCCCACTGCCGCGGCGAGGTCGTGCATGTCGTTCACCCAGGACTGACCATCGGGCACGCCGGGCGGTGGGAAGTTCGATCGCCGGTCACGCCGGAAGAGCCCCGCGGCGATCGTGGCGAGCCCCGCCACCCCGATCAGCGTCGGACCGAGTCCGGGCCGCGGGCCGAGACGCCGCTCCAGCGCGGAGGCGAACGCGACCGTGCACGTCCCGAGCGCGAGGAACCCTGCCGTCATCAGATGCGGATCGGTGGCGTCGCGGGCCGCGAGCCCGCTGATGTGCTCGTGCCGTACCTGGTACTCGTCCTGCCGCCGCTGGGCCAGCAGCCACGCAGCAGTGAAGGCCGCGGGCCCGAGCACCCCGCAGGCCGTCGTGAGGCGATCGGATCTCCACACACGAGCCATGGTAGGTGCGAGATCGCCCGGGGTCCGCCCGGCGTTCCTGCTGGTAGCCTTGACATTCGCATGACGTTGACCAAAGAGGCCAGGCAGCAGATCATCCAGGAGCACGCCCTCTCCAGCGGCGATACCGGCTCTGCAGACGTGCAGGTGGCGGTACTGACGACCCGCATCGCGGAGCTGACCGAGCACCTGAAGACCCACAAGTCGGACCACGCCTCACGGCGGGGTCTGCTGAAGATGGTGGGTCGGCGCCGACGCCTCCTCGAGTACATCAAGCGCGAGGACATCGAACGCTACCGAGCGCTCATCGCGAAGCTCGGTCTGCGGCGTTGACTCGAGCGCCCGCCAGCAACAGCAGCGCGCACCGGGCGCCAGAAGAGGAGTGATGCCCACGACCCACTGACCCACCCGACCGGAGGCGGAGGCCCCACACAGGTCGGTTCTCAGTCGCGGACCCCCGGGATCGCGCGCAGCGCCCAGAACCCGCGCGCGCGCCGAACCTCGAAACCGGAGGCCCACCACTGACAACCGGCCCAGCCGCCTCCCGCAGCTGCGGCGCCACGAGGCGCCGCCCACAACAGGAGGTATGAGGCCTATGGCCACCAGCAAGTCGAAGCAGATCGGGAGCAAGGATCTGCTCCTCGAGTCCGGCACGTTCGCGAAGCTCGCAGACGGCGCGGCCGTCGTTCGCTACGGCGACACGATGGTGCTCGCCACGTGTGTGAGCTCCAACCCCCGCGAGGGGATCGATTTCTTCCCGCTCACGATCGACGTCGAGGAGCGGATGTACGCCCGGGGGAAGATCCCCGGCAGCTTCTTCCGCCGTGAGGGGCGCCCGTCGGAGACGGCGATCCTGACGGCACGGTTGATCGACCGTCCCCTGCGGCCTTCGTTCCGCGAGGGCTACCGCGATGAGGTGCAGGTCGTCGTCACGGTCCTGTCGGTCGACATGGAGAACCAGTACGACATCCCGGCGATGAACGCGGCCTCGCTCGCGGTCGGGATCGCGGGCCTGCCGTTCGACGGTCCCGTCGGGTCGGTCCGCCTCGGGCTGATCGGCTCGGACTGGGTCGTGAACCCCACCTTCCAGGAGCTCGAGGAAGCCACGTTCGACATCGTCGTCGCCGGCTCGAAGAACGAGCAGGGCGGCATCGACATCTTGATGATCGAGGGAGAGGCACCGGACGAGACCTGGCCGCTCCTCGCCGCGGGCGAGGGTGCCACCGCGCCCACCGAGGAGGTCGTCGCGCAAGGCCTCGAGCGGGCGAAAGAGGTCATCACCGAGATCATCGGGCTCCAGGAGGAGTTCCTGGCAGAGGTCGGCGTGAAGCCTTCGGACTTCGAGCCGCACCCGCTGTATCAGCAGGACCTGTGGGACGCGCTCGAGTCGTTCGGGAAGGACAAGGTGCTCTCCGCCCTCGTGTCCGACCGGAAAGAGCGCGAAGCGAACATGTCCGCCGTCAAGGACGAGGCGAAGGCCCACCTCGCCGAGACCCTGGGAGAGGACGTCTTCGCGGCTCGCGCGAGCGAGTTCTCGCCCGCGTGGAAGTCGCTCGAGAAGAAGGTCATGCGCGCGCGGGTGATCTCGGACGGCGTTCGCCTGGACGGTCGCGGACCGAAGGACATCCGGCCGCTGGCGGCCCACGTTGGGCTCCTGCCCCGCGCCCACGGGTCGTCGCTGTTCGAGCGCGGTGACACGCAGGTCCTCAACGTCACGTCGCTCGGGATGCTCCGGATGAACCAGATGATCGACACCCTCGATCCCGAGGACTCCAAGCGGTACATCCACCACTACAACTTCCCGCCGTACTCCACCGGGGAGACGGGCCGCGTGGGCTCGCCTCGCCGCCGGGAGATCGGTCACGGAGCGCTCGCCGAGCGGGCGCTGATCCCCGTGGTCCCCTCGGAGGAGGAGTTCCCGTACACCCTGCGACTGGTCTCGGACGTGCTGTCCTCCAACGGCTCGACCTCGATGGCCAGCGTGTGCGCGTCGACGCTCTCGCTGATGGATGCAGGTGTGCCGATCAAGGCCCCGGTCGGCGGGATCGCGATGGGGATGATCGCCGAAGGCGACACGTTCGTGACGCTGACGGACATCCTCGGTGCGGAGGACGCGCTGGGCGACATGGACTTCAAGGTCGCCGGCACGCGGGAGTTCGTCACCGCGATCCAGCTCGACATGAAGGTCAGCGGGATGCCTGCCGACGTGCTCGCGGGTGCGTTGCAGCAGGCCCGCGAGGCTCGCTTCACGATCCTCGACGTGATGGAGGCGGCGATCCCGGCTCCGCGCGACGCGGTGAACCCGATCGCGCCGCGGATCATCACGATCACGATCCCGGTCGACAAGATCGGCGAGGTGATCGGACCCAAGGGCAAGCGGATCAACGAGATCATCGCCCAGACCGGTGCCGACATCGACATCCAGGACGACGGCACGGTGTTCATCGGCTCTCACGAAGGTGAGGGTGCCGATGAAGCGGCCCGGATGATCGACGAGATCGCGAACCCGCGTCCCGTCCTCCAGGGCGAGACCTACGACGGCACCGTCGTGAAGACGACGACGTTCGGGGCGTTCGTGAACCTGGTGCCCGGCAGGGACGGTCTCGTGCACATCTCGAAGCTGGGCAAGGGCAAGCGCCTCAGCTCCGTGGAGGAGGCGGTCCGGGAGGGCGACAAGCTCACGGTCCTCGTCGAGGACATCGACGCCCAGGGCAAGATCAGCCTGAAGCCGACCGGTCCCGAATGGGAGGTGCCGGAGGGCGAGGGCTCCTCGGGCGGCGAGCGTCGCGAGCCGCGCGAGCCGCGCGAGCCCCGCAACGGCGCAGACCGCGGGCCGCGTCGGACCGGTCGCCGGTTCCGCGACGCCGACAAGGGATCCTCGGCCTAAGGCCGAACCATCCGGAGGCGGACAGTGGGGATCGAGCGAACCGAGTTCTCCTCGGGCCTGCGAGTCGTCACGGAGCGGATGCCAGGCGTCCGCTCCGTGTCGCTCGGCTTCTGGGTGCTCGCCGGATCCCGCGACGAGCCACCGGTGATCAGCGGCTCGAGCCATTTCCTCGAGCACCTGCTCTTCAAGGGAACGAAGTCGAGGTCGGCCCGCGACATCGCGGAGGACTTCGACGCCGTCGGGGGCGACGTGAACGCGTTCACGTCGAAGGAGTACACCTGCTACTACGCGCGCATCCTCGACGGCGACCTGGAGATGGCGGTCGACCACCTCTCCGACATGTTCCAGCACTCCGTGTTGCGGTCGGCGGATCTCGACGCGGAGCGCCAGGTGATCCTCGAGGAGATCAACATGCACGAGGACTCACCGGAGGAGGTCGTCCACGACCTGTTCACGGAGGCCGTCTGGCCGAACCATCCGCTGGGCCGGCCCGTCCTCGGGACGGCCGAGACGATCCGCGCGGCGACGCGAGACAAGGTCCATCGGTTCTACCGCAAGCACTACGTGCCGGGCGGACTCGTCGTGGCCGCCGCCGGGAACCTCCGGCACGAGGAGCTGCTCGACATGCTCCGCAGCCGGATGGACACGGGACGGATCGTGCGGTCGGGGGACCCGCAGGGGTGGAGCATCCGCGCCAGCGAGACCGCGCCCGAGTCCTCCGCGAAGCCGATGGTGAAGCGGCGCAAGACCGAGCAGGCCCATATCTGCCTCGGCACGAACGGGCTCGCGCGGAGCGACCCGGACCGGTTCCCCTTCCTGATCGTGAACGGCGCGTTGGGAACCGGGATGTCCTCGCGCCTGTTCCAGGAGATCCGCGAGAAGCGCGGCCTCGTGTACTCGGTGTACAGCTATCACTCGCAGTACACCGAGGCCGGGCTGTTCGCCTGCTACGCGGGGACCACACCGGCCCGCGCGCAGGAGGTGATCGGTCTGCTCCGCCGCGAGCTGGACGACGTCGCGGAGGGCGGCCTCACGGCCGAGGAGTTCGATCGCGCCAAGGGACACGTGAAGGGGTCGATGGTGCTCTCCCTCGAGGACCCCGGGAGCCGGATGTCGAGGATCGGCAAGTCCGAGATCGCGCACGGCGAGATCCTCACGGTGAACCAGTCGCTG
The DNA here is from genome assembly GCA_963784055.1 of uncultured Actinomycetota bacterium. Classification (GTDB taxonomy): domain Bacteria; phylum Actinomycetota; class UBA4738; order UBA4738; family HRBIN12; genus JAJNBA01. The sequence goes on along the minus strand of CAWAPY010000011.1, from coordinate 8,574 downwards.
AAACGCGTCGAGGACGTGACGCTCGAGGACGCACGGCGGGTCGCCAAGCGCGTGCTGTCGCAGCCGATGACCCTCACGGTCCTGGGGCCGTTCGCCCAGCGGGATCTCGCGGGGGTCATGGCATGATCCGCGTCGGCGTCCTCGGGGCCACCGGCAAGGTCGGCGCCGAGGTGTGTCGCGCGGTGCACGCCGACCCGGACCTTCAGCTCGTCGCCGGCATCTCCCGCTCGAAGGCGGGCGAGCCGGCCTCCACGGCGCTCGGCCTTGAGGGCTCCGACGTCGTCCTGGCCGAGAACCTCGACGCATTCGAGGCTGCGGGGGTTGAGGTCGCGGTCGACTTCACGAGTGGGGACTTTGCGCCCGAGCACGTCGCGTGGGCGATCGAGCACGGCGTCCACATCGTCGTCGGGACCACGGGCTTCGAGGTGGACGAGGCGTGGCGCGATGCGCCGGTCGGTGTGTGCGTCGCCCCTAACTTCGCGATCGGCGCAGCCCTGATGCAACGGTTCGCACGGGAGGCCGCCCGGTACCTGCCGGCCGTCGAGATCGTCGAGCTCCATCACGACGGGAAGGCAGGCGCACCGTCGGGAACCGCGGCCGCGACGGCCGACGCGATCGCGGCCGCCCGCGAGAACACGTGGTCCGGACCTGGGTCGGAGTCGCTGCGCGGGGTCCGCGGCGGCGAGCGAGCGGGCATCCGGATCCACTCGATCCGGCTCCCCGGCCTCGTCGCGCACCAGGAGGTCATCTTCGGTGGTCAGGGGCAGACGCTCACGGTCCGCCACGACTCCACGGATCGGACGTCGTTCGTGCCCGGGGTGTTGATGGCGATCCGATGGGTGCCGACCCACCCCGGCCTGACCGTCGGCCTCGACGCGATCCTCGAGTAGGCCCGCCGCTGCCGTTAGGCTCGGGCGTCATGGACATCGAGATCCGTCCGATCACGTACGAGGAGCGCCCCGAGTGGGTCCTCGCTGCCGAGACCGCCTTCAGCTCTGTGGCCAAGGAGGACGAGGTGGAGGCATCGCTCCCCGTCATCGAGCCGGACCGATCCTTCGCGGCGATCGACGGTGGAAGGATCGTCGGAACATCGGCGGCCGTGACGTTCCGGATGATGGTCCCCGGGGGCGCGAGGATCCCGACGGCGGGCGTGACGATGGTGGGCGTCCATCCCACGCATCGCCGCAGGGGGATCAACACCGGGATGATGCGGGTCGTCCTCGATCAAGCCACCGATCGAGGGGAGCCGCTCGCCGCCCTCTTCGCCTCGGAGGGCGCGATCTACGGCCGTTTCGGATACGGCCTCGCAGGGCTGCTCGGCGAATTCCAGGCGGAGTCCGCTCGGATGGCGTTCGTCCGCGGATACGAACCGAGCGGTCACGTCGAACTCGTCCGAAAGAAGAGGCGTTGCCGATCATCGACGAGGTGTACGACGCTGCGATGCGCCCCGGAGGCGTGGAGCGGAACGCTGCCCTCCGCGACCACAACTTCGCGACGGTCGGTGAGGACAAGGATCGCCCCTGGATGTATGCGGTGCACCGCGACGACGGCGGGACGGCGGATGCCTACGCGGTCTACTGGACGAAGCACGATTGGCCCCGCTCCGTTCCGTCCGGGACCATCACGGTCAGGGAGTGCGTGGCCTCGACACCCGCCGGCAACGCGGACATCTGGCGGTTCCTGTTCGACATCGATCTGGTCGCGACCGTCGAGGCGTGGAACCGTCCGGCCGACGATCCGCTGCTCCATCTCGTCCGTGAGCCGCGACGCCTGCGGTTCTCCATGAACGACGGGCTCTGGGTCCGGCTCCTGGACGTTACCGCTGCGCTCGAGGCCCGGCGCTACGGGACCGACGGACGGCTGGTGTTCGAGGTCACGGATCCGTTCCGCCCCGACACCGACGGCCGGTACGGATTGGTGGTCGAGGATGGGCAGGGTCGCTGCACCCGCACCGACGCGGCAGCCGACCTCGCCGGCTCGATCAACACCCTGGGAGCGACCTACCTGGGCGGGTCGAGCTTCCACCAGCAGTGGTGGGCGGGACAGGTCGAGGAGCGCACGCCGGGCTCGCTCGGGCTGGCCGACGCGATGTTCGCGTCCTCGCCGGCGCCCTGGTGCGTCGTCGACTTCTGATCCGTGCTGTGGATCAGCGGCTCGTGGGTTCGTCCTCGCCCGCCCGGCGGCGGGCGAGGACGAAGACCAGATCGCTCAGCCGGTTGAGGTAGCGCCGAACCTCGGGGTTCACGTCGCGGTCCTCGTGCTCGAGCGCGACGACCTGCCGCTCCGCCCGCCGGATCACGCTCCGGGCGAGGTCCAACGCCGCGCTTCCCTCGTTGGCGCCGGGAACGATGAACGCCTGGGGGAGCGCTCGCTCGGCGACGAGCTCGTCGATCCGCTGCTCGAGCCGTTCGGTCATGTCGCTCGTCACGAGCGACACGCCCGGCTGGAGCTTGGCGCGCTCGGAGGGGTTCGTGGCCAGATCCGCGCCCACGACGAAGAGCTCGCGCTGGAGCGCGAGTAGCTCTTCGGCCATCACGGGCTCCGCCGAGGCGCGCGCGAGTCCGAGCGCGGCCACCGCCTCGTCGGTCGTCCCGTACGCCTCGGTCGCCGCGTCGTCCTTCGATACCCGGCCGCCGTACAGGAGCCCCGTGGTGCCGTCGTCGCCGGTCTTCGTGTAGATGCGCGGCATGGAGAGCTAGCATAGGGCGTCACTGCGGACGCCCCGCAGATCCGACCGGATCGCGAGGCCCGCCCCGACCGAGGAGGATTCGCGTGGCCGGAAGGTTCGGTTCCGTCGTCACCGCGATGGTCACGCCGTTCCGTCCCGACCACGGCGTCGACCTCGATGGCGCGCAGGAGCTCGCGTCCTGGCTCACGGACAACGGCTCGGACTCGATCTTCGTCGTGGGCTCGACCGGCGAATCACCAACCCTGTCCCACAACGAGAAGGCGGACCTGTTCCGCGCGGTCGGCGAGGCCGTCCGCGGCAAGGGCAAGATGATCTGCGGGACGGGGACCTACTCCACGGCCGAGACCCTCGAGCTGACACAGGCCGCCGAGGACGCGGGCGCCGACGGGATCGTCGTCGTGACGCCGTACTACAACAAGCCTCCACAGCGCGGTCTGGTCGCGCACTTCGAGCACATCGCCGAGGCCACCGAGCTCCCGATCATCGTCTACAACATCCCCAGCCGCACCGGGACTCGCATCGAGCACGAGACGATGCTCCGGATCGCCGAGAAGCCGAACGTCGTCGCCGTCAAGGACTCCACGGGCGACTTCAAGGCGATCTCGAACCTGATCTCTGAGGCCCCCGACGGGTTCGAGGTGTATTCCGGTGACGACTGGGCCGCGTTCGGCTACGTGTGCCTGGGCGCCGTCGGCGTCGTGAGCGTGGCCTCCCACCTCGTCGGGCTCCAGATGAAGCAGATGATCGACCTGATCGACCAGAACCCGGCGACCCGTCAGAGAAGTGCATTCAGAGCTCACTGAGCCGTCGCAGAAATGCACTCCGAACCCAGAGGCCTGGCAGATGACTCAGACACTGCCTTCGCGACGCGAGTCGATGCTCGCCAAGATCGCCGACCTCGACGCACAGCACGCCGTTGCGGTGGGCGGTGGCGGTGAGCAGTACGTCGAGCGCCACCACTCGCGCGGCAAGCGATGCCCCGCGAGCGCATCGAGCTGCTCGTCGATCCCGGCAGCGCCTTCCTTGAGCTGTCGCCACTCGCAGGCTGGGGTTCTGACTTCACGGTCGGGGCGAGCGTGGTGACCGGCATCGGGGTCATCGAGGGTGTCGAGTGCATGATCACCGCGAACGACCCGTCGGTGAAGGGTGGCGCGTCGAACCCGTGGACGGTGAAGAAGATCTTCCGTGCCTCGCAGATCGCTGAGGAGAACCGGCTTCCGACGGTTGCGCTGGTGGAGTCGGGCGGGGCTGATCTGCCGACGCAGAAGGAGATCTTCATCCCCGGCGGCAAGCTGTTTCGCGACATCACTCGCTCGTCGGCCGCCAAGGTGCCGACGATCGCGATCGTCTTCGGCAACTCCACCGCCGGCGGTGCCTACGTGCCGGGGATGAGCGACTACACGGTGATGGTCAAGGAACAGGCCAAGGTGTTCCTCGGCGGTCCACCGCTGGTGAAGATGGCGACTGGCGAGGAGTCCGACGACGAGTCGCTCGGTGGTGCCGAGATGCACGCGCGCGTCTCCGGACTGGCGGACTACCTCGCCGTGGACGAGCACGAGGCGCTTCGGATCGGACGTCGGATCGTGGCCAGGCTGAACCGCCAGAAGCCTTCGCCTACTGGTTTCGAGACGCTCGCTGGCGCTCGCTCCTCAACCACCGGGGTGGTGGGGTTCGCTGAGCCGGAGGGGGATGTCGAGGAGCTGCTCGACCTGATCCCCACCGATCTCAAGGAGCCGTTCGACCCGCGCGAGGTGATCCGGCTGGTCGCCGACGGTGTCGGGGCGGAGAACGGTGTCGTGTTCGACGAGTTCAAGCCGCTCTACGGGAGCTCGCTGGTCACCGGCTGGGCGCGGATCCATGGCCACCAGGTCGGAATCCTCGCCAACGCGCAGGGCGTGCTGTTCAGCGAGGAGGCGCAGAAGGCGACCCAGTTCATCCAGCTGGCCAACCAGGTCGACGTACCTCTCCCTCTTCCTGCACAACACCACCGGCTACATGGTCGGCAAGGAGTACGAGCAGGGCGGCATGATCAAGCACGGTGCGCAGATGATCAACGCGGTGAGCAACAGCAAGGTGCCGCACATCTCGATCATCATGGGTGCGTCGTACGGTGCCGGGAACTACGGCATGAACGGCCGGGCCTACGACCCGCGGTTCCTGTTCACCTGGCCGAGTGCGAAGTCCGCGGTGATGGGCCCGGCCCAGCTCGCCGGGGTGCTCTCGATCGTCGCGCGAGCCGCGGCGGAGGCCAAGGGCAAGGAGTACGACGACGCGGCCGACCAAGGGATGCGCGAGTTCGTGGAGGCGAGCGTCGAGGAGCAGAGCCTGCCGTTCTTCCTCTCCGGGATGCTGTACGACGACGGCGTGATCGACCCGCGCGACACCCGGACGATCCTCGGCATCTGCCTGTCCGTGATCACCAACCAGCCCATCGAGGGCACCGACCGCTTCGGCGTCTTCAGGATGTGAGCCAGATGGTTTCGAGACGCTCACTCCGTTCGCTCCTCAACCACCGAGGTAGGCCATGACCACCGTGCGTCGTCTGCTCGTCGCGAACCGCGGCGAGATCGCCCGCCGGGTCTTGTCGACCTGCCGGCGGCTCGGCATCGAGACGGTTGCCGTGCACTCGGATGCCGACGCGGGGCTGCCGTTCGTGCGCGAGGCCGACTTCGCCGTACGACTCCCCGGCAACGCCCCGACCGAGACCTACCTTCGTGGCGACCTCGTGATCGATGCGGCACGCACCGCAGGTGCCGACGCGGTGCACCCGGGCTACGGCTTCCTGTCCGAGAGCGCTTCGTTCGCGCGGGACGTGGTCGACGCTGGACTGACTTGGGTTGGTCCCACCCCCGACTCGATAGAGGCGATGGGCTCGAAGGTCGAGGCCAAGAAGCTGATGGCCGACGCCGGGGTGCCGGTGCTCTCCGAGCTCGCCCAGTCCGCGGTGACCGAGGGCGACCTGCCGGTCCTGGTCAAGGCCTCGGCGGGCGGCGGTGGCCGCGGCATGCGGATCGTCCGCACCCTCGAGTCCCTCTCCGAGGAGGCAGCCACGGCGGAGGCGGAAGCAGCTTCCGCCTTCGGCGACGGCACCGTGTTCATCGAGCCGTACGTCGAGCACGGTCGCCACATCGAGGTACAGGTCGTCGGCGACAGCCACGGCGGTGTGCTCGTCCTCGGTGAGCGCGACTGCTCGCTGCAGCGGCGGCACCAGAAGGTCGTCGAGGATCGCCCGCCCCCGGGATCTCCGATGCCCTGCGGACCACGCTGCACGATGCCGCACGCAACGCTGCCGAGGCGATCGCGTACGTCGGCGCCGGCACGGTCGAGTTCATGGTCGCCGGTGACCGCGCGTTCTTCCTGGAGATGAACACCCGCCTCCAGGTCGAGCACCCGGTCACTGAGGCCGTCTTCGGGATCGACCTTGTGGCGGCCCAAATCGCGGTCGCCGAAGGTGCAGGTGTCGATTCCTTGCGTGGTTTCGAGACAGTCCCTGGCGCTCCTTCTCAACCACCGGAAGCGGGCACGCCGTCGAGGTCAGGTTGTACGCCGAGGACCCGGCCGCCGACTACCAACCCCAGAGCGGGCGGCTCGCCGCCTTCGACATCCCGGGTGTCGACGTCGAGTTCGCACCACAGCGTGTGTCCGGCCTGCGACTGGACTCCGGGTTCGAGGCGGGCAACGAGGTCGGGACGCACTACGACGCCATGCTCGCGAAGCTGATCTCGTGGGCGCCCACCCGAGAGCAGGCCGTGCGTCGTCTCGCCGGAGCGCTCAGTCGGGCAAGGCTGCACGGCCTGACCACCAACCGCGACCTGCTCGTCGCCTCGTTGCGCCATGAGGCCTTCAATGCCGGTGATGTCTCGACCGACTTCTTCGAGTTGCACAGCGAGGTGCTCGGCGGGGCGTCTGGAGACGTCCGCACTGCACACGTGGCGGCTGCGCTGGCGCTGGCCGAGCATGACCGGGCTCGCTCGTCTGTGCAACTGGGTGTCCCGGTCGCCTGGCGCAACGTGCTCAGCCAGCCGCAGCGGACGCGCTTCCTCACCGGCGATGACGAGGTCGATGTCGAGTGGGTCGGAGGCCGCACCGGCTACGTGGTCGACGGCATCGAGGTGCTGGACGCCTCGCCGACCCACGTGGTGCTCGTCGTGGACGGCGTGCGGGTTCATTCGGACGTGCAGATCGTCACCGCAGAGGGGTCGCACACGCGTGAGGTCTACGTCGACGGACCACTTGTGCACGTCCGACTGGTCGAGCTGCCGCGGTTCATCGACCCGGCGGACGTGGTGGCGCAGGGATCGCTGCTCGCGCCGATGCCGGGCACGGTGATCGGCGTACCCCTCGAGGCAGGTGCCGAGGTGACCGCAGGGCAGACCGTCCTCGTGCTCGAGGCGATGAAGATGCAGCACACGATCAGTGCCCCCACCGACGGCGTCCTCAGTGAGCTCGCAGTCGCGATGGGGCAGCAGGTGGCGGCGGGCGAAGTGCTCGCCGTAGTGACGGGGCCTGACCAGGCCGACCCAGAAGGAGACCAGCCATGAGCAGCTACACCGAGACCGAGGAACGCCTGACCCTGCGCAGGGAAGTCGGCAAACTCGCGGGCAACTACGGCAGGGAGTACTTCACCCGCTGTGCCCGCAACGGCGAGAAGACGACCGACCTGTGGCTGGCGATCGGCAAGGCCGGCTACCTCGGCATCAACATCCCCGAGGAGTACGGCGGCGGTGGTGGCGGGATCGGCGATGTCGCCGCGGTCTGCGAGGAGCTCGCAGCCAAGGGCTGCCCACTCCTGATGATGGTGGTCTCGCCGGCGATCTGCGGCACCGTGATCAGCCGGTTCGGCACCGAGGAGCAGAAGCAGAAGTGGCTGCCCGGGCATCTGCGACGGCACCGAGACGATGGCCTTCGCGATCACCGAGCCCGACGCCGGCACCAACTCGCACAACATCACCACCACCGCCCGGCGTGACGGCGACGGTAGTTGATCAAGGGCCAGAAGATCTACATCTCCGGCGTCGACGACCAAGAACATGCTCGTCGTCTCGCGGGCCGAGGAGCGAAGACCGGCAATCTCAAGCCGTGCCTGTTCGTCGTACCCACGGACGCGGAGGGTCTCAGCTTCACCCCGATCCCGATGGAGATCGTCAGCCCGGAGCAGCAGTTCCAGGTGTTCCTCGACGACGTACGGCTCCCGGCCGACGCACTGGTGGGGGACGAGGACGCCGGCCTGGTGCAGCTGTTCGCCGGCCTGAACCCCGAGCGGATCATGGCGGCGTCCTTCTCGACCGGGCTCGCACGGTTCGCGCTGGACCGGGCCACGGAGTACGTCAAGACTCGCGAGGTCTTCGGCGCCCCGATCGGCAGCCACCAGGGCATCGCGCACCCGTTGGCGCAGTCGAAGATCGAGATCGAGCTCGCGCGGCTGATGACCCAGAAGGCGGCTGCCCTCTACGAGGCCGGCGACGACAGCGGTGCCGGCGAGGCGGCCAACATGGCGAAGTACGCCGCGGCGGAGGCAGCCTGCGATGCCTGACCGAGCCGTGCAGTCGCACGGCGGCAACGGCATCACCCAGGAGTACGGCGTTGCCGGGCTCCTCGTCGCAGCCCGGGCCGGCCGGATCGCCCCGGTCAGTCGCGAGATGATCCTGAACTACGTAGGAATCACTCCTTGGGGCTGCCGAAGTCATACTGATGCTCTTGAGGGAGGGAGTCATCATGCAGAGCGACGCCGAGTCCGTCGAGGAGTACCTCGCGGGGCTGCCTGAGGATCGCCGCACCGCCATCAGCACGGTGCGCAACCGGATCAACGAGCACCTGCCCGACGGCTACGTCGAGCAGATGGACTGGGGGATGATCTCGTGGATCGTCCCGCTCGAGACCAAGCC
>CAWAPY010000010.1:0-11149 GCA_963784055.1 uncultured Actinomycetota bacterium | reverse complement strand
CACCGAGCACCAACTCGCGGTCACGGCAGCGCCACACCGATGGCATCTCGTCATCGTAGGGCGGCCGGGACCGTCGCGGCCGACTAAGGAGGCGTCACCGTCTCCACAGCGGGCTGCCACACCGGCGAACGGTGATCGAGCGGACCTGAGGTAAGCCGATGCGGCTCCGATCCGTCGACGTCGACAACGTAGGTCTGGAAGCTCGCCCCTCCATCCTCCTGCCGCACGAACGCCAGTTCGGACCCATCGGGCGACCAACTCGGACCCAGGTCGCCGATGCACTCGGGCAGACGGCACCGCGTGATCTGGCGGCCGGGACCACCGCTCACGGGGATCACGACGATCTCCTCCGCCCGGGAGTACGCGATCAACGACCCGTCGGGGGACCATGCCGGAGTGAAGCTCCTTCCGCCCGTGGTCAGGCGTGTCCGTCTGCCGGAGCCGAGATCGAGGATGAAGATGTCCGAACGATCCCCATCGCCTACCGGCGACTGATAGAGGAGCCGCCCTCCGTCGGGCGAGAGGGATATCGAGAGATAGGGACCTGCCTGCTCCTCCGCGAGCACCCCAGCCAACCCCTTCTCCGGATCGAACCGCAACACGCCACGCCCCTGATCGTGCGTCGCGGCGATCCAGTCGCCCTCTCGACTCCATTCGATCTCGCCGATGTTCGCGTCAACCGTGAGTCGTCGTTGATGGGATCCATCCGCGCTTGCGACGTACAGGTTCCACGTGCCCTCGAAGGCGAGGGGTTGAGCGGGATCGCCCATGACATAGGCGAGTCTTCGGCCATCCGGTGACCACTCGACCGCTCTGACGATCCACCCGCGCTCGGCGGCGTGCGTGACCTGGGTCGATCGGCCGGAGGATGGATCGAACGAGTACCACCTCCGATGTGGTGGGGAACGGTCCCACTCTCGGCACGCTTTCGATGATCGCGATCCGGTCTTTCAGCGGCACGAGCGAGCGGCCGTCGCGTCCATCCGTGTCGAACGCTTCGATCGCGAATCCCGTCCCCGCTACGGCAACGCCCACCGCCACGAGCGTGACGAGGATCCGACGACCAGGACCGGGACGTCGCGGCAACTCAGCACTCGACGATCTTCGCTCGATCTGCTCCCAGAGATCCGGCGCATTCGTACGAGCCAGCGCTGTGAACCGGTCCTCGAGATCCATCATCCTTCCTCGCTCAACGAATTCCGAAGCCGATCGCGACCACGCTTGAGATGGACCTTGACGGCCGCTGGTGTCGAACCGAGGATGGCCGCCACCTCACGTACTGGATACCCCGCAGCATGATGAAGCACGACCGCCGCCCGTTGGCGAGGAGAGAGTCGGCGGAGTGCGTCGACCAGCTCCCTCGCCGGTAGGTCCATCTCGTAGCTGAGTCCAAGTTCTTGTTCTGGTCCGAGCCTCCGTCGCTCGTGCAGCATCCCGGCCGCGATCCGGAAGACCGATCGCCAGACCCACCGCGCCGGATCGCGAACCGCATCTCCGCGACGAAGGGCCTGTGCGAAGGCCTCAGCCACCGCGTCGTTCGCGATCTCCGGATCGCCCGCCCATGCCAACACCGCCCGCCACATGCGGTCACCTTGCTCTCGGTAGAGACGCTCGACCTCTCCCGAGGTGTCATCGCGATCGCCCACGTGCGCATCCTGCACTCTCGATCGAAAGGAGCGCTTCTCGGCCGGATGGTGAACAGCTGACGCGCGATCTTCCGAAGAAGATCCCTACCTCAGCGCATGCCGATGTGGTCCATCGCCTCTTGGCGGGTACGGGCGTCGGATCGGAAGAGCCCTCGAACCGCCGAGGTCACCGTGACGGCGCCGGCCTTCTTGATCCCGCGCATCGTCATGCAGAGGTGTTCGGCCTCGATCACCACGAACACCCCACGCGGCGTGAGCGCGCGATCGATCGCCTCCGCGATCTCGGTCGTCAGACGCTCCTGGACCTGCGGCTTCTTCGAGAGCAGGTCCACGACCCGCGCGATCTTCGACAGACCGGTGATCTGCTGCGCCTTGTTCGGGATGTAGGCGACGTGTGCCTTCCCCGCGAACGGGATCAGATGGTGCTCGCAGAACGACTGCAGCGGGATGTCCCGGACCATGATCAGCTCGTCGTGGTCGGCGCCCTCCACCACGGTGACGAGCTGCGAGGCGTCCTTGCCGATCCCGGCGAACGTCTCCTCGTACATGCGGGCCACGCGGGCGGGCGTTTCCCGCAGCCCCCCTCGGTCGGGATCCTCGCCGATCCCCTCGAGGATCAGGCGAACGCCCTCCTCGACCTTCTTGGCGTCGAACGAGTCGGGTGGCCCGAGGAGATCCATCGCGCGGATGCTACCCGGGAACCAACGCGTCCAGGGCGGAGGGGAGGCCGCCGAGGTGAGGGAGCTCACCGGCGCGTGGGAGATCGCTCGACTCGTGCAGCCGGTTGATCCAGACGCACGGGAGCCCGAGCTGCGCGCATGGCTCGACGTCGTGATACAGCGAAGCCGCCACATGGACGTGGCGCGCTCGATCCGCCGTGGTCGTTCGGAAGAACGTGTCCCAGTGGCCGTAGGCGGGCTTGTACGAGCCAGCCTCGGCAGCCGTGATCCGCAGATCCACCTCCACGCCGATCGTCTTCAACGAGGCGGCGAGCATGTCCGGGTCGGTGTTCGACAGGATCGCGAGCTTCCAGCCACGGGTCCGGAGCTCGCCGAGGGCTGCCGGCACCTCGGAGAACGGTCGCCACGACGGCACGGAGTCGGCGAGCGCGTCGTCCTGCCCCGGAGGGACCTCGAGCTCATCCTCCTCGGCGATCGTGGAAAGGGTCTCGCGCAGGACCTGCCGATAGGAGATCCCTCGTCCCGCCTGGATGCGTGGCTCGACGTCGTGGTAGCGCTGGAACAGCCGGTCGCCGGCTTCGTCCGGCCAGACCTTGCCCAGCGCCCTGCGCACGCCTCCGTCCCAGTCGATGAGCGTGCCGTAACAGTCGAACGTCGCCCAGCGGTCGTTCATCGCTTCCCTCCCTTCACCGACGGAGCGGCCCCGGCGCGTCGGGGGGAGGGAACATCTCGGTCCGGGAGACGGCGAGGCCGGCGCTGCGAACCTCGGGTGCGCGGGGAGCGCGCTTCTCGACCGCCTTGAAGAACGCCTCGACCTCGTCGCGATCCAGCGTCTCCTTCTCCAGCAGGATGGCCGCGAGCTCGTCGAGCCGCTCGCGGTGCTGCGTCAGGATCTCGAGCGCGACATCGTGCGCCTCGTCGATCAGATGGCTGATCTCCTGGTCGATCTCGAACGCAACGGCCTCCGAGTAGTCGGGGGTGGACGCCCAGTCGCGGCCGAGGAACACCTCGCCCTGCTTCTGCCCGAGCGTCCTCGGCCCGATCGCATCGCTCATCCCGTGCTCCGTCACCATCTGGCGGGCGATCTTGGTCGCGCGCTCGATGTCGTTGCCGGCGCCGGTGGAGATGTCGCCGGCGACGATCTCCTCCGCGACCCGTCCGCCCATCAGCATCGCCAGCTCGTCGCGCAGCTCCTCGCGCGTCATCATGAACTTGTCCTGCTCGGGAAGGGTGAGCGTGTACCCGAGCGCGCGGCCGCGCGGGATCACGGTGATCTTGTGGACCTCGTCGGTGTTCGGGAGGACGTGCGCGACCATCGCGTGACCGCCCTCGTGGTAGGCGATCAGCCGCCGCTCCTGCTCGCTCATCACGCGGCTCTTGCGCTCCGGCCCCGCCATCACGCGATCGACGGCTTCCTCGACCTCTTGCATGGTAATCGTCTTCTTCGACCGGCGCGCCGCGAGGAGCGCGGCCTCGTTGATCACGTTCGCGAGATCGGCGCCGGTGAACCCGGGCGTGCGCCGCGCGAGGATGGCGAGGTCGACCCCCGGATCGAGCGGCTTGCCCTTGGCATGGATGGAGAGGATCGCCTTCCGGCCCTCGAGGTCGGGTCGGTCGACGACGATCTGCCGGTCGAAGCGCCCGGGTCGCAGGAGCGCCGGATCCAGGATGTCGGGCCGGTTCGTGGCGGCCATCAGGATCACCGTCGATCGTTGGTCGAAGCCGTCCATCTCGACGAGCAGCTGGTTCAGGGTCTGCTCGCGTTCGTCGTGGCCGCCGCCGAGCCCCGCGCCGCGATGGCGGCCGACGGCGTCGATCTCATCGACGAACACGATCGCCGGAGCGCTCGCCTTCGCCTGCTCGAAGAGATCGCGGACCCGGGCGGCGCCGACGCCGACGAACATCTCGACGAAATCCGATCCGCTGATCGAGTAGAAGGGGACGCCCGCCTCTCCCGCGACCGCCCGCGCGAGGAGGGTCTTGCCGGTGCCGGGAGGGCCGAACAGCAGGACCCCTCGAGGGATCTTCGCGCCCATCGCCTGGAACTTCGAGGGGTGCTGGAGGTACTCCTTGACCTCCTCCAGCTCCTCGATCGCCTCGTCCACGCCCGCGACGTCCTTGAACGTGGTCTTCGGCTGATCCTTGCCGACGGTCTTGTGACGGCTGCGACCGAACTGCATCACGCGCCCGCTGCCGCCCTGAGAGCGGTTCATCATCCAGAGCAGGAACCCGGCGAGGAGGAGGATCGGCAGGATGTAGTACAGGAGCTGTACGAGCTCGTTGGGCTTCTGCGACGTGGCCTGGATAGGGACGTCTGCGTCCCGCAGCTCGGTCGTGAGCTCGTCGGCGAGATCCACCGGATAGGTGACGGCGTACTCCGTGCCGTCGGTGAGCTCGCCGCGGACCACTTGCTCGCCCTCGAGGATCTCCGCGTTGCGGATCCGCCCGTCCTCGAGCAGTGCCCAGAACTGTGTGAGGTTGATCTCCTCCGCCGTCTCCGGACGTTGGAGCAGCGACAGCACACCGAAGAACACGACGACCGCGCCGACGATCCACAAGGTCGGCGTGCGGGCGAGGCGTCGGAACGGAGGTTCGGGCTGGGCCACGGATCGCCTCTTTCAGGGCCACAGGGAGCCGTTTCGGGGACGCAACGGGCCCCGGCATGTGTGCGCCCGAGCCCGTCCAGCAAGGGTAGCACCCGTCCATGCTGCGACAGGTGGCGCTACCGGATGCCGGTGTCGACGAACACCTCGATCTCGGTGAATGAGCCTTCTTCGACCGTGACGGTCTGCGGCTCCGCGGTCGGCGGCGTCGACGCCGCGTCGATCGTCACGTCGTAGGTCCCCGGCGCGAGCGAGAGCTCGAAACGGCCGTCGGCATCGGTGGACGTGGCGAACGTCTCGCCGGAATCGGACTGGATCGCGACGACGGTGCCCTCCCAGGGGAGATCCGGACATGGCGACTCCGCCATCTCCACGGGGCACTGGGGACCGGCGAGCGCCCGTCCGCGGACCCCCGAGGCGCCGTCCGCGCCGCCGGCACCGTTCCCGCAGGCGGCGAGGACGACGACGAGGAAGAGGGCGATCCGCTGCACACCTGCTTCGACGGACGCGCTCGGCCGGGTGGTTCCGCTAGCCGCCGTACGCCTCCGGCTTCAGGGTGGCGATGTACGGGAGGTTGCGGTACCGCTCGGCGAAGTCGAGCCCGTAGCCGACTACGAAGTCGGGTGGGATGTCGAAGCCGACGTAGCGGATGTCGAGCGGGACCTTCTGGATGCCGGTCTTCCGCAGCAGCGCGGCGACCTCGAGCGAGGCGGGCTTGCGCGCCGCGAGGTTCTTCAGCAGGTACTTGAGCGTGAGCCCGGAGTCGACGATGTCCTCGACGAGCAGCACGTCCATCCCCTCGAGGTCGTGATCGAGGTCCTTGAGGATCCGCACGACGCCCGAGGTCTTCGTGGCCGCGCCGTAGGAGGACACCGCCATGAAATCGAACTCCAGCGGGAGCCGTACGTAGCGCGCGAGGTCCGCCATCACGACGAACGCCCCTTTCAGGACGCCCACGAGCAGCAACGAGGAGCCTTCGTAATCCGCGGAGATCTGTTCGCCCATCTCGGCGAGCTTGCCCTGGATCTCCTCCGAGGAGATCAGGACGCGTTCGATGTCGGGCTCGTATGCCTGCACGTAGTCGGTCAGTGTAGAGACCGCTGCCATCGCTCCCCCTTCGCGCGTCGAAGCACCCATCAGCTCTCGCGGGGATCCGGGGAAGAGCGAGTGACGCGAACGTACCCCTTCTCACGGACGGCCTTCAAGCCTTCGGGAAGATCTCGTCTCCGTCCCGGCCGGCCCTCGGCGAGATCGAGCACGGCTTCGATCGCCTCCTTCGACCAGGGAGCTGCCCAGTCTCCCGAGAGCGCGTTGTAGACCGCCAGTCGGATCACCCGTGAGGCCACGGGTCGCGGGAGCGCTCGCAGCGCCGCGGTGTCGAAGCGGACGTCCTCACCGCGCTCGCCGTTGACGGTCTCCTGGTACGCGGCCAGGGCGACGGTGTTGAGCTCGTCCCGGTCGGCTCGAAGGAGGTTGGCGGTCCTCACGATCGACCTGGTCACGCCGCGGCCCGTCTTCGCCTCGAGCACCGGCAGCACCTCGTGCCGGATCGCCGCGCGGAGGTAGCGGCGATCCTCGTTCATCGGATCGCGACGCGGCCGCAGGTGGAGCGCGCGACAGAACGCCTCGACGTCGCCGCGCGAGACATCGAGGAGCGGTTGCATGATGCGAGCGCGCTCCCGGTGGCCCGGATCGATCCCGGCCATCCCCTCCAGGCCGGAGCCCCGGACCAGGTTGAGCAGCACCGTCTCGGCCTGATCGTCGAGGGTGTGCCCCTCCGCCGTGGCTTCGGCCCCGATCTCACGACGGACATCGTTCGCCGCGTTCCCTCGCCGGACGGTCGCCCAAGCTTCCACAGACTGGCCTCGCTCCGGCCGATCGCTCGCTTCACGGAGATGGAATGGCAGCTTGAGCCGCTCGGCGAGCCTGCGCACGTAGACGGCATCCTCCGCGGAATCGGGCCGGAGCCTGTGATCGAAGTGGAAGACCGCGAGCCGGATCTTGAAGAGGCGCCGGAGGTGCCAGAGCGAGTACAGCAGACAGACGGAGTCGGGACCGCCACTGCAGGAGACGAGCATCAGGTCCCCGGGAGCGAGCAGGTCGTGCTCCCGCGCCGTCTTCGTGACCTGCTCGAGCACCCTGGCGACGGCCGGCGGCCGGCGCGGCACGTCAGCTCCCGGCGACGCGCGCGACCCAGGCGGAAGGTTCGGCGATCTCCTCGACCGTGGGGAGCCCCTCGGGGGCGAGCCAGACGCGGTTGAGCCCGTCCATGCCCGCGCGCGACACCACCTCTCGGACGAACCGCTCGCCCGCGTCGTACTGCTCGATCTTCTTGTCGAATCCGATCGCACGCTGGAAGGAGCGCTCGACCCCGCCGGCGCGCCGCCGTCGCTCGGCGAGCGCCTTGCGCATCCGGGGAAGGTCCTTGACGTGGTCCTTCGCGACCTCGTTCATCACGAAGGAGGCATGTCCCTCGAGCAGGGACATCACGCCCTGGACGTGCCGGACGATCTCACGCTGCTCGTCGTTCAGCAGGAGGAACAACCCGCCCATGCCGCGGACATCGGCACCGGCGCGCGCCTCGTCGATCGCCCGGCGGAGCTGCTTGCCGAGATCGTTCGACTCGAGGCTCACCGTGCCGAGGTACCGATCCACCTGACCGCGGATGTGGTCGCGCAGCCACGGCGCCGACCCGAACTGCACGCGATGGGTCACTTCGTGGACCGCGATCCACAACCGGAAGTCGCGGGGCGGCAGGAGGAACCGCTGTTCCACCTCCGCCACGTTGGGGACCGACGAAGTAGAGCAACCCCTCGTCGTCGGGCGGGAGGAAGGCGTCGTACTGGCCGAGCACGCGCCGCGAGACGTAGCCGAGGAGCCCGCCCGCCTGCGCGCCGAGCGCCTTCCGCCGGAGCGAGCCGTTGCCGGAGCCTTTCGCGAGGATGCGGCCGGCCAACGGCTCCAGCATCCGTTGGAGGCCGTTCAGGTTCGCCCGGATCCATTCGCTCCTCGCCATGACCCAGGCGCGCGATCGGAATCCGTCGGGTCCAGCGAGGTGAACTCGGTGATCCGCTCCTCCGCGAACGGGGTGAGCTCCGCGAAGTCCTCGCGCATCCGAGCTCGTTCGGATGCGGGGACGGAGACACCCGGGCCGGCCACCCGCCGCCCGATCGCGAGCGCCGCGTCCCAATCCGCCAGCCGGGCGGCCTGCGACCCCATGGACCAGTCGACCTGGGTGGCGTCCATCCCGACAGGCTACGCGCTCGGCGAGGCTAGGCCTCGCCGGCCGCCTTCTTGCGAGCGGCGATCATCGCCGCTCGCCGCGCCTGTCCCTCAGCGACCCGCTTGTCGGTCCCCTTGTCGAGGAGCTCCTTCAACGTTCTGTCGAAGACCTCCTGATCGAGGAGACCTCGGCATGCGCTGCGGGCGCCGGGAGCGGGCGCGGCCGCGGCGTCTCGGTGCCTCGTCGCGGCGTCCGCCTCGGCCGGGGCGGCCTCGCTCGCGGGTGCGGCTGTGGCGCCTCGGCGGGGAGCTGCGGCCGCGGGGCCGCGGCGGGTGCCGGTGCCGCGGGTGCGGGGGCCGTGGGTGCGGGAGCCGCAGCCGGCGGCCGGCGGCGCGGCGACCGCGGCCGGTTGCGGCAGGGGCGGCGGCGCCACGATGACCGGCACGGCGGCCTTGATGTCCACGGTGCGGCGCGGGAGCTCCTGGCCCGGGCGGACGCGGTCGGCGCGCACCACCTTCAGGGTCGATTCGTCGGTCGAGAACCGCGGGGCGAAGCGGACGTACCCGGCCACCAGGAGCAGGATCACGATCACTCCGATGATGCCGAGCAGGATCGCCATCCCATGGACCCAGCCCCCCGTGTTGAGCTCGGGGGTCACGGAGGGGTCGATCGGCGTCTGGGCGAACGCGACCCCGGCCGAAAGGACGATGAGGACGGGAGCTAGCACGATCGCTCGGTAGCCCTCATCCGCCGGCGATTCTCCCAACCTGCTCGCTCCTTTCGCATCGTCCGATCCCCGGTCGGCGCCGTCCGGCGGCCGGATGAGCCGGAGATGGGATTCGAACCCATGACCTACCACTTACGAGGCGGTTGCTCTACCACTGAGCTACTCCGGCGGACGAGGCAGGATACCAACGGCCCTGGTGGGGACGGGTGTGGGTGCTGCCATCACCTCGTGTCCACGGGGCTCCCCCGTTGGCTGCGCGGACCGCAGGCGCCATGATGCGACCCATGGCGATCACCGAGACCGACCCATCGGCCCCGTCCACCGCGTGATGGTGGGCACGGACCGCTCCGAGACCGCGACGAGGGCCGTGGCGTGGGCCGCCTCGTTCGCAGAGCGGTTCGGCGCCGACTCCACGTCGTCCAGGTGATCGTCCCGGAGCACGCCGCCGACACGGAGCACGGAGCGGCCGAGGCGACCCGGGCGCGCAGCGCGGCCGACGAGCTACAGGTCTACACCACGCAGCTCGCCGGCGAGCGCGGGCATGCCCACGTCGTGATCGACGACGATCCCGCGATGGCGATCGTGCGCTCCTCCGAGGACCAGGCTGTCGACGTCCTGATCGTCGGGAACGCGGGCATGGCCGGGCGGAAGGAGTTCCTGCTCGGCAACGTCCCGAACCGGATCAGCCACAACGCCCGATGCACGGTGATCATCGTGAACACGACGAACGGTCAGACCGACGGCGACGCGAGGGAAGGCCTCTGCCGCGATCCGCTCCTCCGTCGTCGAGCCGGTGACCCATCCGCACCTGGTGCGCGAGGGACCAAGATCGCCGTCGTCTTCGCCAAACACGGCCTGCGAGAGCTGTTCGGTCGTCCCGACGAGGAGGGCGCAGTGGGCCGACGGCGGCAGGCCAAGCGGCTGCGGACCGCGCTCGAGGAGCTGGGTCCCACGTTCTGCAAGCTCGGGCAGATCCTCTCGACGCGACCGGACCTCCTTCCCCCCGAGTTCATCCAGGAGCTCGCGACGCTGCAGGACCACGTGCCGCCGCTGTCGGAGGAACAGGTCGTCCCGTGATGGAGCAGGAGCTGGGGGTGCCCTGGGAGGACGTGTTCGAGACCGTCGAGCCCCAGCCGCTGGCCGCCGGGACGATCGCGCAGGTCCATCGCGCCTCGCTCGCCACGGGCGAAGGTCGTGATCAAGGTCCAGCGTCCCGAGGCTCGGCAGCTGATCGAGCAGGACCTTGCGCTGCTCGAGGTCTTCGCGGAGAAGGCTGCGAACGTCCGAGCCTGAAGCTCGTATCGACATGGACGGCCGTCTTCCACACCTGTCGGACTCCCTTCACCGCGAGCTCGACTTCCGGCAGGAGGCGACGAACATGCGAGCGGATGGCGAGGTGCTCGAGCCCTTCCCCCGGCTCGCTGTCCCCGCGCTCCATCCCGACCTGTCGACATCGCGCCTGCTCGTGATGCACGACGTCGGCGGCGGGCCGATCGACGACGGCGCAGGAGGGGCGCCGCGACGCGAGACCGCGCGCCAGCTCCTCGAGTCCTTCTACAAGCAGATCCTCGATCGACGGCTTCTTCCACGCCGATCCGCACCCGGGGAACCTGATGTGGCAGCCCGACGAGGAGCGCCTGTACCTACTCGACCTCGGGATGGTCGGCGAGGTCGACGCCGAGATGCGCGAGCAGATGATGCTGCTGATGATGGCGTTCTGGCAGGAGGACGTGGGCTTCCTCACCGACGTCACGCTGCATGCTCGCCGGGCGCGATCGACCGCAGCGACCTCGACGTCGACGCGTTCAGCGACGAGATCGGCGCGCTGCTGGCCCGGCACCGCGGCACCTCGCTCAACGAGATCCACCTGGGCCCGATCCTGCAGCAGATGACCGAGATCGGGGTGCGGCACGGCGTCCCGCTCCCGGCGTCGCTCACGCTGATGGGCAAGGCGATGGCGCAGATGCAGCTCGCGACCGCCCAGCTCGATCCGGACCTCGATCCGTTCGAGGTCGCCGGCAGCTCCGATGCGGAGCCTCTCAAACATGGCGGCAAGCTCGACCCGAAGGCCGTCTTCTTCCAGTGCAGAAGTTCGACTGCGCGCGATGCGGGTCGTGGAGGCGATCGAGCGGATGATCGGCGCCCGGCCCGGCAGAAGCTCGAGGTGAACTTCCGGGCTGCCTCGCTGGAGGCGACCGTCCGGCGGGCGGGGCACGAGCTCGCGCTCGGCGCCGTCGCGGCGGCGGCGCTGCTCGCGAGCGGGCTCACGG
>CAWAPY010000009.1:0-17382 GCA_963784055.1 uncultured Actinomycetota bacterium | reverse complement strand
CCGGGTCACGGCCGCAGTATCGCAGGCCAGGCGTGGGTCCGGCCCCCTCGGGACGGCGGCTCAGACCACGACCGCGCCGCCGTCCACGACGAGCTCCGTGCCCGTCACGTACGCGGCCTCGTCGCTCGCGAGGAACAGCGCCGCGTTCACGATGTCCCGTGCGGTCGCGAGCCGGCCCAGCGGATCTCGGCGGTCGCGGCCTCGACCCATGCGGGGTCCGTGGTCCGCACCGTCTGCATCGGGGTGTCGGTGAACCCCGGATCGATGCAGTTCGCCCGGACCCCGTGCGGCCCGAACTGCACGGCGAGGTTCCTGGTCAGCGAGATCACCGCGCCCTTGCTGGCCGTGTAGGCGTCCTGCGGGATCGTGTCCCCGAGCAGCGCCGAGGTGGACCCGACGTTCACCACGGCCCCGCCGCCGCCGGCGATCAGGTGCGGGATCCCGTACTTGCAGACCCAGACCATCCCCTTGAGATTGATCGCGAACACGCGATCCCAGACGTCCTCGTCGGTTCGGAGGACGGACACGTCGCGATCGCGCCACAGGACACCCGCGTTGTTGTACAGGACGTGGAGCGCCGCCGAAGCGGTCCACCGCGCCCTCGACCGCGTCGCGCACCTGGTCCTCGACCGCCACGTCGGCCACGAGGGAGGCGATGTCACCGCCGGTGGCGCGGACGGCCGCCTCCGTCCCTTCGAGCGGCTCGGGGTCGAGGTCGACGGCCGCGACCTTCGCGCCCTCGGACGCGAAGACGGCGCAGGCCTCCCGTCCCATCCCGCTGCCGGCGCCGGTGATCAGCGCGACCTTGCCGTCGAGCCTCCCCCTCACGGCACGACACCGTACAGGTGCCAGCGATCCGGGATGCCCTTCAGGTCGTGCTCGCCGCGGTCCTGGAAGACGAGACCGGACCCGGCGACGAGGTCCTTCACGGTCGAGGAGACGAGGACCTCCGAGGGCCTCGCCATCCCACCGACCCTCGCCCCGATGTTCACGGCGATGCCGCCGACCTTCCTGTCGATCGTCTCGACCTCGCCCGTATGGACCCCGGCCCGGACCTCGAGATCGAGGGCCCGGACGGCCTCGACGATCGCCTGCGCGCAGCGGACCGCGCGGGCGGGTCCGTCGAAGGTCGCGAAGAAGCCGTCGCCCGCGGTGTCGATCTCGACGCCGTGATACCTCCCGAGGATGGCTCGAACCGTCGCGTGGTGGCCCTCGACGATCTCTCGCCATCGCCGGTCGCCGAGCTCGGCCGCCTTCTCCGTCGACCCCACGATGTCCGTGAACAGGACCGATGCGAGCACCCGATCGAACGAAGCCTCCTCGTCCCGGACCGATCCGAGGAATCGCCCGATCTCCTGGACCACCGCCGACGTGTCGCCGTCCCCCGGCAGATGGTCCGCGCCTTCGAGCTCGACGAAGCGGGCGCCCGGGATGTGTCGAGCGATGTAGCGACCCTCGTCGACGTGATACACGGCCTCGTCCGTTCGATGGAGCACGAGCGTCGGGGCCTGCACCGTGCGGAGGACGCGACGGACATCGGTCTCGCGCTCGAGCTGGTTCAGCGCCACCGCCATCCCCGGGCTCGCCGCTTGGCGGTAGTAGGTGGCCCAGCGCGCGATCGACTCGCGATCGAGGCGCGCGGTGGGACCCATCCAACGCACGAACGATTCCACGAAGTCGGGTTGTCCCCAGCGCTCCTCGACCTCGCGATCGTGCGCCTGCCATTCCTCGGCGCTCCAGGCCCACGGATACTCTTCGTCCTTCAAGCCGCACGCGAACGTCCCGAACAGGACGAGTGCGGCGGCGCGGTCCGGATACGTCGCGGCGAAGAACATCGCGAGTGGCCCGGTCGAGTCCATCCCGAAGAGAGCCGGTCGCTCGGAGTCCGCGGCTTCCATGACCGTCAACGCGTCCGCCACGCGCGTCTCCAGCGTCGGAAGCCGGTCGACCGTCAGCGGGTCGGAGAGGCCTGACCCACGCGGGTCGAAGCACATGACGCGCGCGAACGATGCGAGGGCTTCGAGGAACGGGGCGAACGACGGAAGCGTCCAGATCAGCTCGATGTTCGAGTAGGCCGGGGAGACCATCAGCACGTCGATCGGTCCCTCGCCGGCCACCTGGTAGGCGATGTGGGTCCCGTCGGCGGATCTCGCGTAGTGGACGTCGGGCACCTGCACGGGCCTATCCTCTGCCGCTCCGGCCGCGCCCCGCAAGCTGACGGGGTGATCGTCGATAGACTCGCCGTATGGCCGAGAAGCTGCGGGTGATCGTGGCGAAGCCGGGTCTCGACGGGCACGATCGCGGAGCCAAGGTGGTCGCGCGGGCGCTGCGCGACGCCGGCTTCGAGGTGATCTACACTGGCCTGTTCCAGACCCCCGAGCAGATCGCGGAGGCCGCGATCCAGGAAGACGCGGACGCCGTGGGGCTCTCCTGCCATTCCGGGGCGCACATGACGCTCTTCCCCAAGGTCGTGAAGGAGCTCAGGGCGCGCGGGGCCGAGGACGTCGTGGTCGTGGCCGGCGGTGTGATCCCCGCCGACGACATCCCCAAGCTGAAGGAGGCGGGCATCGAGGAGGTCTTCACCCCCGGAGCCAACACCGGCGACATCGCCTCCTGGCTCCGCGATCGGCTGAGCGCGAAGGCGTAACGGGAGCCGCCCAGGAGACGCGATGGATCTCTACGAGCACATGGGCAAGGATCTGTTCCGCGCTCATGGCATGCAGACGCCGCGCGGGGTCGTCGCCTTCAGCGGTGAGGACGCGGCCGCCGCCACGCGGGAGCTCGGCGGCCGGTCGGTCGTGAAGATCCAGGTGCAGGTCGGCGGCCGCGGCAAAGGCGGTGGAGTCGAGCTCTGCGATTCCCCCGAAGCCGCCGCCGCGGCCGCCGACCGGATGATCGGCACCGCGTTCAAGGGATTCGCCGTCACACGCGTCCTGGTCGAGGAGCTGTTGCCGATCGCCCGGGAGTTCTACACGTCGCTCCTGCTGGATCGCTCGCGCGGCGACTACCTCGCGATGATGACGGCCGAGGGCGGTGTGGACATCGAGGAGCTCGCCCGGACGCGTCCCGAGGCCCTCCGTCGCATCCACATCGATCCACTGCTCGGGCTTCGCGCCTATCACGTCCGGGAGCTCGTCGGGACGCTCCCGGTCGAGGCGTGGGAGGGAGCAGCCGAGGCGTTCCGGAAGATGTACGAGCTCGTCGTCGACCGCGACGCGACCCTCGTGGAGATCAACCCGCTGGTCCTCCTGGAAGACGACCGCGTCGTCGCCCTCGACGCCAAGGTCACGATCGACGACAACGCCCTGTGGCGCCACGAGGACATCGCGGAGCTCGCGGATCAGTTCCCGATCGACGACGTGGAGGCCCGGGCGAAGGAGCAGGGGCTGCAGTACGTGAAGCTCGACGGGGACGTGGGCATCATCGGCAACGGCGCGGGGCTCGTGATGTCCACCCTCGACGTGGTGGCGCAGGCCGGCGCCCGGGCGGCCAACTTCCTCGACGTCGGAGGCGGCGCCTCGGCCGACCAGATGGCCACGTCGCTCGAGGTCGTGCTGTCCGACCCGGCCGTCAAGGTCGTGCTCGTGAACATCTTCGGAGGCATCACGCGGTGCGACCTCGTGGCCCAGGGGATCCTCGAGGCGCTGGAGCGTGTCGACGCGCGCGTCCCGATCGTGGTGCGCCTCGACGGCACGAACGCGGAGGACGGCCGTCGCATCCTGTCCGAGGCGGCGCATCCGCGGATCGTGCCGGTAGCGAACATGCTCCAAGCGGCCGAGGAGGCCGCCGATCTCGCGGGGGCCGAACCGTGAGCATCCTCGTCGACGAGCGGACGAGCCTCGTGGTCCAGGGGATCACCGGGAACGAGGGGACGTTCCACACCCTCCGGAACCGCGACTACGGGACGAAGGTCGTCGCCGGCGTGACTCCCGGCAAAGGTGGGCAGGACGTCGAGGGGATCCCCGTCTTCGACACCGTCGCGCGCGCCGTGGCCGAGACGGGGGCGAACACGTCGATGATCTTCGTCCCCCCGAGGTTCGCGGCCGAGGCGATCCTCGAAGCCGTCGACGCCGGCGTCGGCCTCGTGGTGTGCATCACCGAAGGCATCCCGGTCCGTGACCTCGCGAACGTCCACAGCTACCTGGAGGCGTCGGGAACCCGGCTGGTGGGGCCGAACTGTCCGGGTGTGATCTCGCCCGGCGCGGCGAACGTCGGCATCATCCCGGGTGAGATCTGCGCGCCCGGCAACGTCGGGCTCGTCTCCCGCAGCGGCACCCTCGTGTATCAGATCGTGCACGAGCTCACGCAGCGGGGGATCGGTCAGTCCACGTGCGTGGGGATGGGCGGCGACCCCGTGCACGGGATCGGGTTCGTCGAGGCCCTCGAGCTCTTCCAAGCCGACGCCGAGACCGAGCTCATCGTGCTGACGGGTGAGATCGGCGGCGACGACGAGGAGCGCGCGGCCGAGTTCATCGCCGAGCGGGTGACCAAGCCGGTCGTCGGGTACATCGCCGGCTTCGAGGCCCCTCCCGGAAAGCGGATGGGCCATGCCGGGGCGATCGTGACCGGATCGAGCGGCACCGCGGCCGCGAAGGCGGAAGCGCTCGAGGCCGTAGGAGCCGCCGTGGGCCGCAACCCCACGCAGGTGGCCGACCTGGTGGCGGAGCGCCTGGGTTGAGTTCGCCGGCGCCCCCGGGCTCTCCCGGAGGACTCGCCGACGTCGGGAGAACGATCGGTCGTGCCGTGGTCGGCGGCACCATCGCGTTCGCCGGCTCGATCGCCGTCGGTCAGTTCCTCGCCGGGATCGGGTTCCTCCTCGTCGGCGGGTACGGGCTGTGGTCGTGGGTGAAGGC
Organism: uncultured Actinomycetota bacterium; assembly: GCA_963784055.1. GTDB lineage: Bacteria > Actinomycetota > UBA4738 > UBA4738 > HRBIN12 > JAJNBA01. Next base: position 12,529 of record CAWAPY010000009.1, on the reverse strand, counting down.
GGGCCTCCTCACGCTCCTGCTCGCTCTCCGAGCCGATGTCGTGGCAACGGTGAGGGGTGCTCCGATCTTCTCGGATGCGGATCTGCCGGCCAGCGTCCACGTGCGCTTCGTCCCGATGGCGCTCACCATCGCGTTCCTCGTGTGCGCGGCAGGAGCGGGCCGCCGCGCCGCCCGGGCGTGGTCCGGCTCCTCGCCGCTCGTCGCAGCCGGTCTGGCAGCGGCCGGCGCCGCGGTCCCGGCCGCACTCCTCGGGCGCGACCTGTGCGAGCCTCGTGACTCTGTCCTTCCCCATCTTCGACCTCCGGCTCCAGGTCGACGGCGCGAGCGCGGCGATGTGGGCGGCCATCCTGGCTGCGGCCGGCGCAGGGACGGGCGCGTACCTGGAACGAGCTTCGCGCCGGCGGATCGCGTCGGTGTTCCGCGGAGGGCTGATCGCGCTACTGGTGGGCACTCGGGCTCCTGGCCGTGGGTGTCCTGGTGATCGCGACACTCGAACCGACGGTGACCCGGAGCTATGTGGACGGCCTCGCGGGCCTCGGAGCCGGCGGTGGCGTGCTCTTCGGCGCCCACCTTCTGGCGATCCCTGCGCAGAGCGCACTGTTGCTCGCACCGGCCTCCGGTTCCTGCGTGGAGATCATCGGACTGGGGTCGATCGTCGAGTTGTGTCCGTGGCGCCTGGTGGGTTCGGGACCCGTCGGCGCGCTCTTCGTACCGGAGCCGCTCGCGCTCTCCCCGTGGCTCTGGATGCTGAGCGCCATGCCCCTCATCGCGGCGATCCTCGGCGGCTGGCGAGCCGCGGCCGGCGTGACCACCGCCCGCGGTCGAGCGGTGGGGGCGGGAGCCGCCTCGCGGGCTGGTCTTCGCGTCGCTCGCCGTCCTCGGCAGCTGGGTGGTCGCTCCGCAGTTCCTCACGGGTCTCGGCTCGTGGCGGTGCGTCCGGCGTGGGTCGGGGCGATCGCCGCGGCCGATGCTCTGCGGTGTGGCGGGCGGTGCGTTCGGCGGGTGGCTCGCCGGCCGCGGTTACGAGGGGCCGGGGCTCCCCGAGGCCGACCTCGGCGTAGTTCGTCTCGATCGCCGTGAAGCGACGCCAGGCAGCCGCCCATCCGTCGTCGTCGCGCGGGAAACGCTCGAGGGGGCGGGTCGGATCGGTCCGCTGCCAGATCCCGAAGAACGTCCGCCCGTAGCCGAGCAGGTACGTCGACCCCGAATGGGTGTACTGGAGGACCTGGTCGTCGGAGGGATCGGGTGCCGGCGATCCGGACGACTGCATGCCGGCTCCCGCCATCGGCTGGGCCGGGCTGGTCCCGCTCGTCGAGGCGGATCCACCCGCACCGACCGGGACGTTGTTGGGCTCGAGCTGCACGAACCTGGTCCACGCGTTCCGCCATCCCTCGTCCGTCCGCGGGAAGGTCTCGGCCGGGTGGCCGGGCGTCTGGCGATCCCAGATGCCGAAGAGGTCCGCTTCGTAGCCCAGCACGTAGCGATACCCGGAGTGGGTGTACTGCGCGGATGCTGGCGACGGGCTGACGGGCGCGCCCGAGCCGACCGGCGTGTTACCCGCCGCCCAGCCGGACGACGTCTCGGCGGGCGTCGCTCCCGCGCCGGCGGACGTTCCTTCGGGACGTTGCTGCATGGCGGTCTCCGCATCTGTGCGGAGGTCGCTGAAGCAATACCGACACTTGATGGCGTCGTCCTGGATCTCCTCGGCGCAGTACGGGCACTTCTTCACGACGGTTCCTTTCGCCATCTCGGCCGACAGGTGGAGATCGAAGGCTACCCCGAAACGGAAGAGGCGGACCCGGCTCGCGGGCCCGCCTCGTCCGGAGGTGCGGATCGGTCAGGTCACATGTCCGACGTGCCCGACGGGGGCATCCCACCGCTCGGCGGGGGCTCGGTCGGTGGCATGCTCGGGGGAGGCGAACTTGGCGGAGGGGCGCTGGGAGGCGGGGTCCCGCCACCCATCGTGCCGCCACCGGTGTCGCCCATCTGGAAGCCGCCGCTCGACTGCACCTTCTGCCAAGCGCCGTAGCCGATCGCGGCCAGGAGGATGAGGCCGACGAACGCCGCCCACCCGGGGGATTCCGTGAGCACGAAGATGAACTTCAGGAGCCCGAATCCCGCGACCCCGAGGCCCAGGAACCCGGTGAGCTTGTCGGCGGACATCGAGCCCATGTTCATGTTCGCCATGCTGCCGGTCATCGACATCACGCCCACCACGATCAGCGCGATGGCGAGGAGGCCCATGAGCACTCCGAAGATGCCTCCACTGCCCTGCCACGCGCTGAAGGAGACGCAGATGTCGCCGCCGATGAGCTCGCCGAGCTCGCCGAGGTTCGAGCAGGACCTCTGCCAGGGGAGGAAGCTGTCGATCAGGAGCAGGATGCTGCCTCCCGCGAGGAGCTTCTCGGCCGTCGACATCTTCGACATGTCGAAGCCGGACGAGCCTGAACCTTCCATCCATCGCTCCTTTCAACCGCCGCGCGCTCGCGCGGCCGGGTGCATCTCTCCCGCTATCCAAGAGGGGCCCGGCACCCGAGTCAAACACCCTACCTGGGAGGCTGTTCCCGCGCGATGCTCGCGAACGCACCCGCCATCGCGATCGCTCCGCCGACGGCACCGAGCCACGGCCCCCAGGAGGCCTCCTGGAACGTGGGCGGGAACGCGATCGCGAGCGCCGAGCCCGACGCCACCGCGGCGCCCCCGATGGCCACGAGAGCGGCTCCCATCCTGGTCCCGCGAGCCCGGAACCACCACGCCACCCCGAGGAGGGCGACGGCGGCGACGGCGGCGATCATCGACCATCGGACGCTGGGAACCCATGCCCCGAACAGGCGGTCGCCGGCGCCCGTCCTCGTCCACGGACCGATCGTGGCCACGACGGCCACAACGGCTCCGGCGACGGCCGCCCCCGACCGGGGCACGGCCGTGACCTCCTCCGGGGGCGCCGCAGAGCCCCGGGTCGCCGAGCTCCGCGGCCAGGCATTCGGGACCGATCACGCGCCCACGGACCGGGACCGCGCAAGGCAGGCAGATCGGTTCCTCGCACGAGCTGCAGCGTGCAACGGCGCCCCTGCCCGGGTGGTGGACGCACCGTTCGTGGGTGACCTCGCCGGGCGTCTCGGAGCCCGCGGTCGTCTCGTCCCTCGCGGGTGCCGGAGTGGCGGGCCCGGTCGCCTCCGGGGTCGCGCGGATCCGCTCGTCGGCTTCCACGGCGATAGCGTACGGCTTGGCCGGTCCGCGCCTCTGATAGCGTGGCCGCGTCGATGAGGAGGTCGTCCGCCGAGCGGATCGCGGTGCTCGTTTCCGGCTCCGGGACGAACCTGCAAGCGCTCCTCGATCACCCCGTCTGCGGCCCCCGCATCGCCCTCGTCCTGTCGGATCGACCCGGCATCAAGGCGATCGAGCGAGCGGAATCCCATGGCGTCGGATGGGTCGTCCTCGACCCGAAGGACGTCGATGGCCGCGACGCGTTCGATCGTGCCGTGGCCGATCTCCTCCGCGATCGGGGGATCGACGCGGTCGTGACCGCGGGGTACATGCGGCTGCTGGGGACGGCGGTCCTGGATGCCTACGCCGGCCGCTGGCTGAACGTGCATCCCTCGCTCCTCCCCGCGTTCCCGGGGATGCGCGGCGTGGCGGACGCCCTCGCCCACGGGGTGAAGGTGACCGGGGTCACGGTGTTCCTCGTCGACGAGGGGACGGACACGGGTCCGATCGTCCTGCAGGAGGCGATCGAGGTCTTCGACGACGACGACTGGGACTCGCTCGAGGCGCGCGTGCACGCGGTGGAGCACCGTCTGCTGCCCGCGGCGACCGCCGCGCTGATCGAGGGCCGCATCCGGGTCGACGGGCGGCACGTGAGGATCGAGGGAGGGCCGACGTGACGGAGATCCGGGAGGTGCGGCGGGCGCTGCTCGCCGTCTACGACAAGGCCGGCGTGGTCGAGCTGGCCCGAGGGCTGGTGGAGCTCGGCGTCTCGCTCGTCTCCTCGGGCGGGACCGCCGCCGCGCTGCGCGACGGCGGGGTCGACGTCACACCGGTGGAGGAGGTGACCGGCTTCGCCGGAGATGCTCGACGGCCGGGTGAAGACCCTGCACCCACGGATCCACGGGGGCCTGCTGGCGGACCGCCGGAAGCCCGAGCACGTCGATCAGCTCGCGGCGCACGGGATCGAGCCGTTCGACCTCGTCGTCGTGAACCTCTATCCATTCCGGGAGACGGTCGCGTCCGGGGCCGGTGTCGACGACGTGATCGAGAAGATCGACATCGGCGGGCCGGCGATGGTCCGTGCCGCCGCCAAGAACTTCGAGTCGGTGGGCGTCGTCGTGGATCCGTCGCGCTACCCGGCGATCGTGGAGGAGCTCCGCGAACGAGGTGGGCTTTCCCGCGACACCCGCGAGCGGCTCGCCGCGGCCGCGTTCGCGCACACCGCGGCCTACGACGCCGCGGTGGCGGGCTGGTTCGCCGAGCGGGCGGCCGAGAACGATCTGCCGGCGTTCGTGGGACTCGCGCTCGAGAAGGTCGGCGACCTCCGCTACGGAGAGAACCCCCACCAGCGCGGTGCCCTCTATCGGGAGGCGTCGGTCGCGCCGCCGGAAGGGCGGCGCGGAGCGGGGCGCTAGGGACGGGCGCGCGGAGGGGTGCTCCAGGGGAAGGACATGTCGTTCAACAACTGGCTCGACGCGGAGGCGGCCGCCTCCCTCGTCGCGGCGCTGCCGGGCCCTCCTGCGTGATCGTGAAGCACAACAACCCGTGCGGCGTGGCCGTCGCCGGCACCCAGGACGAGGCGTACCGGCGCGCGTTCGACTGCGACACGGTGTCCGCGTTCGGGGGGATCGTGGCGTTCGACACGGCGGTCACGGGCGGAGCCGCCGAGGCGATGAGGGAGGTCTTCACGGAAGTCGTGATCGCGCCGGGGTTACGAGCGGAGGCGCTCTCCGTTTTCGGGGAGCGCCCGAACCTGCGGCTGCTCGAGGCTCCGCTCGCCCGGTTCTCGGCGGGCTCGACATCCGCGCGATGCCCGGGGGCGCGCCGTCCAGGATCGCGACGTCGTCTCGGAGGACGCGACGACTTCCGTGTCGTGTCCTCGCGGGAGCCCACGGAGGACGAATGGCGCGACCTGCTGCTGGCGTGGACGATCGCGTGGCGCGTGAAGTCGAACACGATCGTGCTCGTTCGTGACGGAGCGACGGTCGGCATCGGAGCCGGCCAGATGTCGAGGGTCGACTCGTCGTGGATCGCGACCCGCAAGGCGGGGGATCGCGCGAAAGGGCGCCGTCTGGCGTCGGATGCGTTCTTCCCGTTCCCCGACGCGCTCGAGGTCGCCGCCGACGCGGGCGCCACCGCCGTGATCCATCCCGGGGGATCGAAGGGAGACGACGCCGTGCTCCAAGCCGCGGAGGAACGCGGGATCGCCGTCGTGCTCACCGGGCGCCGCCACTTCCGTCATTGACTTCGTGGGTTTGACGTCCCCGCGCGGGGGTGGTCAGCCGATAGCATCCGGGCCCGTGACCGCTCGCATCCTCGACGGCCGAGCCGTCGCCGCCCAGATCCGCTCCGAGGTGTCCGAGCGTGTCCGGGCGCTCGCTGACCATGGCGTGACCCCGGGCTCGCCGCGGTGCTGGTGGGCGACGACCAGGCGTCGCGCATCTACGTCGGCGCCAAGCACAAGGCGTGCGCGGACGTGGGCATCCACTCCGAGCAGGTCAACCTCCCCGGATACGTGACCGGCGGCGAGATGCTCGCCACGATCCGCCGCCTGAACCGCGATCCAGAGATCCACGGCATCATCGTCCAGCTGCCGTTGCCGGCCCACGTGAACGAGCTCGAGGTCCAGCGCACGATGGCGCCCGAGAAGGACGTGGACGGTCTCCACCCGTGGAACGTCGGCATGGTGGTCCGGGGAGAGGCGACGTTCCAGCCGGCCACGCCGTACGGGATCGTGGAGCTGCTCCTCCGCAGCGATATCCCGCTCGAAGGAGCCGAGGTCGTCGTCGTCGGGTACGGCGACCTGGTGGGCGCGCCGCTCTCGATCATGCTGGCGCAGGACTCGCTCCGCGGGAACGCCACCGTGACCATCACCCACGCGAAGACCGCGAACCTCGCCGCCCACACGCGTCGGGCGGACATCCTCGTGGCCGCCGCCGGCGTGCCGAAGCTCATCACGGGCGACATGATCAAACCCGGCGGCACCGTGATCGACGTCGGGGTGCACAGGACCGACGACGGCCTGGTCGGCGACGTGGACTTCGAGCAGGCGGTCGAGGTGGCGGGGGCCATCACCCCCGTCCCCGGCGGCGTCGGACCGATGACGGTCGCGATGCTCCTCGTGAACACGGTCACCGCCGCCGAGACGCAGGCCTACGGAGGGTGAGCTCGACCGGCGGCCGCCTCGCGGCCCTGCTCGACGCCGGCGAGTTCGTCCTGACCAGTGAGGTCGTCCCGCCCCGCTCCGGCAGCGGGGCCCAGGTGCGCGACGCCGCCCGTGGGCTGGTCGGCTACGTCGACGCCGTCAACATCACCGACAATCCGGTGGCCTCCCCCTTCCTGTCGGCGGTGGCGGGCACCCGTTTCGTGCACGAGACGGGCGCCGAGCCGACGCTCCAGCTCGTCTGCCGCGATCGCAACCGGCTCGCGATCACAGCGGACCTCCTCGGGGCGTGGGCCCTGGGCGCCCGGAACCTGCTCGTCCTCGGTGGCGATCCGATGTCGGTGGGGGATCGACCCCGACGCGAAGCCGGTCTTCGACCTGTCGCCGAACGAGGTGGTCGCCCTCGCTCGGACGATCCGCGAGGAGGGAACGACGGGTGCCGGCGCGGTGATCGCGGATCCACCCCGCTACCTGATCGGGGTCGCCGACGTGCCGCTGGCCGAGCCGTACGACGCCACGAAGCTCGAGGCGAAGCTCGACGCCGGTGGCGACGTGGTCTGGACGCAGATCGCGTACGACACCGATCGACTGGGTGCGTGGGCGGATCTGGTCCGAGCGCGCGGGGTCTTCGAACGCGCACGCGTGCTCGTCGGGCTCGTCCCGCTGCGGAGCCTGAAGAACGCGCGCTTCATGGACGGGCTCTTCGGTGTGCACGTGCCGCAGGCCGCGTTCGACCTGCTGGAGTCGGCGGGAAACGACGCAGAGCGCGCCGGCATGGAGTTCACCTTGTCCGTCGTGGAGAAGATCCGCGCGATCGACGGGATCGCCGGCATCCACCTGATGGGCGTCGGTCGCGACGACCTGGTCCGCACGATCGTCGAGGAGGCCGGTCTCTTCCCTCGACCGACCGGGTTCGTGCCCTAGCCGCGTTGGTCCACGGGGGTCCAGGTTCGCTCCGGGGGGCCGATGTAGCGCGACCCGGGGCGGATCACCTTGTTGTCCGCGTACTGCTCGCGCACGTGTGCGGTCCAGCCGGCCATCCGGGCGGCGGCGAATACCGGTGTCATCAGGTCCGTCGGGATGCCGAGCACGTGGAACACGGCGGCCGCGTAGAAGTCCACGTTCGGATAGAGCCCCTTCTGCTCGAAGGTCGCGACCTCGATCGCCTCGGCGATCTCGTGGAGCTCCGCTTTCCCGGCGCGATCGCACGCGTCCCGCGAGAGCCGCTTCAAGACCGTCGCGCGAGGGTCGTACGTCTTGTAGACGGCGTGGCCGAATCCGAAGATCTTCTCGTGGCGCTCGAGCCGGTCGCGCACGTACGCCTCGGCGTTCTTCGGCTTGCCCACCTCCTCGAAGCTCTTCATGGCCTCCTCGTTGGCGCCGCCGTGGAGCGGACCTTTGAGCGTCCCGATCGCGGCCGTGATCGCGGAGAACATGTCGGCCAGCGTGGATGCCACGATCCTCGCCGTGAACGTGGACGCGTTCATCGTGTGGTCGGCGTAGAGCACGAAGGTCGTGTCGAGTACCCGCACGTCCTCCGGGTCGGGCTCCTCGCCGTGGAGCATCCAGAGGAAGTCCGCCGCGTGTCCGAGGGCGGGGTTGGGAGGGACGATCTCCATCCCGGTGCGCAGCCGGTGGTAGGTCGTGAGGAGCGAGGCCGTCGTGGCGATCAGCCGCAGAGCCTTCCGGGCCTGCGCCTCCTCGGACTCATCCCACCCGTCGGGGTCGAACGCCGACGCGGCGGAGACGGACGTACGCAGCATCGACATCGGCGAGGTCTGCTCGGCCAGCGTCCCCATCAGCTGCACCTGGAAAGGATGGAGGTCTCGTTCCGCCGCGAGGAACGCGGAGAGCCCCTCGAGCTGCCGGGCCGTGGGGAGCTCCAGGTGGTGGAGCAGGTACACGACTTCCTCGAACGACGAGTGGGCGGCGAGTTCCTCGATCTCGTACCCCACGTAGGAAAGGGTGCCCTTCTCGCCGTCGATGTCGGACAGGTGGGTGTCCGCTGCGATGACCTCTCGGAGCCCCTTGTCGGCCACGTTCCTCCTGTTCTCCACCCGTGCTCCGGTCAGCGCCGGCTGGGTCCGATGCGAACTGCCAGGATAGTCGGACCCCGTTGCCCTGACCCGACAACGCTCGAGGGAGGCTCCCTGTGGTCCATCGCATCACGCTGATCCCGGGGGACGGGATCGGGCCCGAGGTCACCGATGCGGGACGCCTCGTGGTGGAGGCGACCGGCGTCGAGGTGCGTTGGGACGTCCAGGACATCGGACTCCGCGCATGGGAGGAGCGTGGCGAGGCGATGCCCGCCTCCGCGATCTCGTCGATCCGTGACAACGGCGTCGCCCTGAAGGGGCCGATCGAGACGCCGCCCGAGGGGGGCGTCCGCAACGCCAACGTTGCTCTCCGTCAGGAGCTCGACCTCTTCGCCAACGTGCGACCCTGCCGCCGCTATCCGGGGGTCCCATCCGTCTACGGGGACGTCGATCTCGTGGTGGTACGCGAGAACATCGAGGACACCTACACGGGGGTCGAGTTCGAGGTCGGGACCGTGGAGGTCGAGCGCCTGATCGAGTTCATCGAGGAGATGACCGACGTGCGGATCCGCCGGGACAGCGGGATCTCCGTCAAGGCGATCTCTCGGTCGGGCAGCGAGCGGATCGTGCGGTTCGCCTTCGAGGAGGCCGCGCGGCGGGGTCTCGGCACCGTCACCGCGGGCCACAAGGCGAACATCATGAAGTTCTCCGACGGACTCTTCCTCGACGTGGCCCGCCGCGTCGCCGCTCAGTATCCCGACGTCGTCTTCGACGACAGGATCATCGACGCGCTCTGCATGCAGCTCGTCCGAACCCCGGAACGGTTCCAGGTCCTCGTCCTGCCCAACCTCTACGGCGACATCGTGTCGGAGCTCGGGGCCGGGCTGATCGGCGGGCCGGGGATGGCGCCAGGCGGTCATCTGGGGGAGGGGATCGCGGTCTTCGAGGCCACGCACGGAACCGCCCCACGTCTCGCGGGACGGGACCGTGCCAACCCGGCGGGCGTGATCCTCTCGTCCTCGATGATGCTCCGGTACCTCGGCGAGCGGGAGGCCGGCGACCGCATCGAGGAGGCGGTCGCCGCCGTGCTCGCCGACGGCCGCGACGTGACGCCGGACCTCCGGGCTCCCGGCGACGAGCGGCCCGCCGTCGGGACCCGCCGGATGGCGGAGGCCGTCGCCGGGCGGCTCCGCGGTGCCGGATAGCATGACGCCGCATCCGAGTCCGAGGAGCTGAGGCAAGCGATGAAGGTCACCGTGGTGGGCAGCGGGTTCGTCGGTCAGACGACCGCGATGCGGATCCTGGAGAAGGATCTCGCGGAGGTCTGTCTGATCGACATCATCGAGGGCAAGCCGCAGGGGCTCGCTCTCGATCTCCGGCAAGCGGCACCGATCGAGGGCTACGAGCCCTCGATCGTGGGCACGAACGACTACGCGGACACGGCCGGCTCGGACATCGTCGTGATCACCGCAGGCTTCCCGCGGCAGCCGGGGATGAGCCGGATGGATCTCCTCGGGAAGAACGCCGCGATCATGCGGGACGTCGTCTCCCGGGTGGTGCCCGGGTCGCCCGACGCGATCCTCATCGTGGTGTCGAACCCGCTGGACGAGATGACGTTCCTCGCGGCGGAAGCCTCCGGCTTCCCCCGCGAGCGGGTCATGGGCATGGCCGGCGTGCTGGACTCGGCCCGGCTGCGCACCTTCATCGGGGAGGAGCTGTCGGTCTCGCCGAGCGCGGTCGAGGCCATCACCCTCGGCTCGCACGGGGACTCGATGGTGGCCCTGCCCCGGCACGCCACCGTGAACGGCACGCCCCTGCCGGAGCTGGTGGACGACGCCACCCTGGATCGTCTCTTCCAACGGACGCGCGACGGGGGAGCGGAGATCGTGAGCTTGCTGAAGTCGGGATCGGCGTATTACGCGCCGAGCGCGTCGGTGGTCGCGATGGTCGAGGCGATCGCCCGGGACGCGAAGGAGGTGCTCCCGGTGTGCGCCTGGACGACCGGCGAGTACGGCATCAGCGACGTGTACGTGGGTGTCCCTGCCCGTCTCGGCAGCAAGGGCGTCGAGGAGATCGTCGAGCTCGACCTGAACGAGGACGAGCGCGCGAGGCTCCGGGAGGCGGCCGAGGGCATCCGCGCGAAATGCGCGGACCTCGCCGAGGTCTAGGGTTCCTCCGCGAGGCGATCCGACGGACCCGGCGGGCCCACAGGAGCGTCGACACACCGCCCAGCGTCACGAGGACACCGCCGGCGATCGACAGCCACACGCCGCTCGAGTCGGCTCGCACGGCGAGATCGGGTTCCGTGCGCACCCGTCGGGTCGCCTCGTCGATCGTGATCCCCACCGACCCGGCGACCACCTGTGCGATCTCCTCGACCGCCCGGTCCTCCGCCCGGACCGCGACCCACACCGGAAGGGCGACGAGCACGACGCCGCAGGCGACGAGGCTCACGGCGATCCCGACGCGAGCGCTGCCACGGAGCCGACGGACGAGCACCAGGCCGACGAGCGTCATGGCAGCGACGACCAGCGCCACGACGCCCTCCACGAGATCGAGCCCACGGAACTCGAGGTCGAGGAGGCCGCGGATGTCCCGGCGCAGCCCCGTCGACATCCAGATGATGGTCGTGCCCACGGCCGCGAGCAACGCTCCGGCGGCCGTCAGTCCGAAGCCGGCCGCCGTGAGCCACCGCTCGTCCCGCACGGGAGGAGTCTCGCACCAGGCGACCCGTGGTCCAAGCACTACGATTGTGCGATGGCCCCGTTCATGCGCCCGCTGCGCGAGCACGTGGGCACTTTCTTCACCAACTGGTCCGAGTCCGACCTCCCGGTCGCCCGGAAGGTGGCGCTCACCCTGCGGAACCGAGCGATCTCCGTCGTGAACAAGGGCTGTTGCGGGCACCACGGCGAACCGGGCTGTTGACGCCTCCCCCCGGACCCCGGTCGGGGTCCGTCGCACCACCACCGCTAGGCGGCGAGCGCCCGGAGGATCGCGTCCGTGACCTGCGTCGTGGACGACGAGCCGCCGAGATCCGGCGTCCGCACCGAGCCGCTCGACAGGACGGAGTCCACGGCCGTCTCCACGGCGGACGCGCCGGTCACCTCGCCGAGGTGGCGGAGGAGCATCGCGCCCGAGAGGATCATCGCGACCGGGTTCGCCACCCCCCTGCCCGCGATGTCCGGCGCGCTCCCGTGGACCGGTTCGAAGACCGCGTACTCCCAGCCGATGTTCGCTCCGGGGACCAACCCCAGTCCGCCGACCAGACCCGCGCACAGATCCGAGAGGATGTCGCCGTAGAGATTGGGAAGCAGGAGCACGTCGAAGCGAGCCGGGTCGCGGACGAGGCGAGCCGTCAGATGATCGACCTGCATGTCCTCGAACTCGACGTCGCCGCGGTCGATCTCCTCGTCCCGGGCGGTGGTGAGGAACAGCCCGTCCGAGGTCGGCATGATGCCGGCCTTGTGTCCCAAGGTGACCCGGGCGCGGCCGTTGGCCTTGGCGTACTCGAAGGCGAAACGCACGATCCGTCGGGTCCCCGCCACGGAGATCGGTTTCACCGTGACGCCGGCGTCGGGCTTGATCTCGACGCCTGCGAGGCTCCGGAGCTCGATCCGGAGCGCGTCGGCCTGGGGGGAGCCGGCCGCGAACTCGACGCCCTGGTAGAGGTCCTCGGTGTTCTCCCGGACCACGACGAGATCCACCTGCTCGTGACGCGTGGCCACGCCCGGCAACGACCGGGCGGGGCGAACGGCCGCGAAGAGGTCGAGACCCTGCCGGAGCGCGACGTTGATGCTGCGGAACCCCGAGCCCACCGGTGTCGTGATCGGCCCCTTGATGGCGACCCGGGTGGTGCGGATCGCCTCGAGGGTCTCCTCCGGCAGGAGGTCACCGTGCTCGGCGAGGGCCGCCGACCCCGCCGACCGCTCGACCCAATCGATCCCGGGAACCGCCGCATCGAGCACCATCCGCGCGGCCGAAGACACCTCGGTCCGATCCCGTCGCCGGGGATCAGCGTGACACGATGCCGTCCGGTCATCGAGGCACCCTATCCACGATCTCCGCTCGCCAGTGCGGCTCGTGACGGTGAGCCGAACCTAGGCCGGTCGGCGAGGGCCGTCGA
>CAWAPY010000008.1:0-4079 GCA_963784055.1 uncultured Actinomycetota bacterium | reverse complement strand
TGAACCAGGAGAGCGGCGTGGCCAGTGTGGGAGCGGGGGTGGAGGCCAGGCGGCCGAGCCTGACCGAGCTCTACGAGCGCAACGCGCCGGGCGCCGTGCGGCTCGCCTACCTCTTGACGGGTGATCGCGCCCTCGCCGAAGACATCACGCAAGACGCCTTCGTCCGGGTCAGCGGCCGCCTCGCCCATCTCCGAGAAGGCGGCGCCTTCGACGCCTACCTGCGGAGGGCCGTGGTGAACCTGGCGAAGAACCACTTCCGGCGGCGCGCGGTGGAGCGTGCCTACCTCGAACGAGCTCGTCCCGACGTCGCCTCCCCGGGCCACGAGCACCCGTACGTCGAGCGGGAGGCCACGATGGCGGCCCTCGCGCGGCTCCCCCAGCGACAGCGAGCCGCCATCGTCCTGCGCTTCTACGAGGACCTCTCCGAGGATGCCATCGCCGAGATCCTGCGGTGTCGCAACGGCACCGTCCGCTCCCTCGTGACCCGGGGCGTCCAGGCCCTCCGAGCCGACATGAAGAGGTACGCCGATGCCTGATACGCACGAAGACCTCCGCCGGCGACTGTTCGACGCCGCCTGGGAGACGCCCGCGTACGCCCCAGCGGCCGAGCGTACGGTGACCCGTGCCCGGCGCCGCGCCGGGACGACCATCATCGGCGGCTCGCTCGTGGTCATCCTGGCGGTCGTGATCGGCGCGTCCTCGTTCGAGCTGGCTCAGGAGGAGCGGACGGCCATCCGGCCCACCGGAACGACCGACGACCGCGAATTCCTCGTCGACGTGTCGTCGGGTCAGACGACGGAGTTGACGGAGATCGACGCCTTCGAACAAGCCTGGTGGCCGGACGTCTCCCCGGATGGGGAGCGGATCGCCTTCACGACCGACGCGACGGGATCGCCACAGGTGTACGTCGCGAACCTGGATGGATCCGGGCTGCGCCAGCTCACCCGGGGGCTCCCCGACGTCGCGGCGCCGGTGTGGTCCCCGAGGGCGACCGGATCGCCTACGTCGGTTTGGGCGCGGGCGCGGACGCTGTCCGGAGCGTGTACGTCGTCGACGTCGCCACGGGACGCTCGCGGAGGGTCACGGACGAGCCGAAGGACGCGTGGTTCCCTGAGTGGTCCCCCGACGGTCGCTCCATCGTGTTCCAGCTGACCGTGAAGGGTCCCGAGTTCGAAGGGGTCGACGGGTCGTTCCTCCTGGATACCGCGAGCCGTCAGCTTCGGATGATCGACCTCGGATCCAGCGACTCGCGCAGGGTGTTCGGAGGCAGGAACGTCGAAGCCTACGAAGCAACCTGGACACCGACGGGGATCGCGTTCATCCGGGGTCAGGGTCTCAGCCCCGCGAGGGCGGATCGGGTCGATCTCGTGATGCTCGCGAACGGGTCGAAAGTTCCCGAGCAGCTCGTCGAGATCCCCCTCAGTGGCGACGAGTGGGCCGGGACCCCTCAGGCATCGCCCGACGGGTCGACGATCGCGTTCGTTCGGGCCCTCGACGGCATCGAGCAGGTCGTGCTGGTCGACGTGGCGACCGCACGCACCCGAGTGCTTCGCCCCGGGTTCCGGATCAGCTGGGTCGACGCGGACACGTTGCTGGTCCAGGACCGCCCGGCAGGCGCCTGACCTTCGGCTACGGATCGCCCACGCGCTGCTCCGTCGGCCCGACGGAGCCGCTCCCCCTTTCCAGCCTGCGATCGCCGGTCCATCCTGAGATCGTCCTAAGCGCACGGCAGCCCTGTGGCATCTAGGAAGGCGATGCAGGCAGAGGGCGACGTCATCAGGTTCCCCGAACGGGCCTCGGTCCCGGTCGACTTCTCGACGTTCTTCGCCGAGGAGCACCGAGGCCTCTTCAAGGCCCTGTACTTCGTGACGGGGAACCGAGCCGACGCCGCCGAGCTGATGCAGGACGCCTTCCTGAAGCTATGGGAGCGGTGGGAGCGAGTCGATCGGATCGACGATCCGACGGCCTACCTCTTCCGCGTGGCGTTGAACGGCTCCCGGATGCGGACGCGCGCCGCACGCCGGGCCGCGAGGCGCCTGGTCCCCGTCGCACGGGATCGCGACCCGTTCGAAGAGATCGAGCTCCGCGAAGACGTCCGAAGGTTCTTACTCGACCTGGCGCCGCGCCAACGCGCCGCTCTCCTCCTGCTCGACATGTATGGGTACGGCTCCGAGGAGGCCGGACGGGTCATGGGCATCCGCCCATCGACCGTCCGCGCCCTCGCGACGCAGGGACGTGCCGTCCTCAGACGCACGTCGGGAGGTTCGCATGCCTGACCTCAAGGAGGTATTCGAGATGGTCTCGCACAAGGTCGAACCCGACCTTGACGCCTGGAACGAACAAGTGCGCCTGCGCCGGCGCTCCGCTCGAAACCGGAAGGTTGGGGCGCTCGTCCTCGCGAGCGCTCTCGCTTTGGCCACGGCGGTCGTCGCCTCCTGGATGTTGCCTGGAACAGGCGATCGGATCGATCGGACCGGGGATCAGCAGCCGAGCGATGAAGGGGGAGGCTTCCTACTGATCGACGCGGAAACGGGAACGCGTGAAGCGATCGGGCGCTCTGGTGGTGGGAACCCCGACGTGTCTCCTGACGGCACGGTGATCGCGTTCACCCAGGAGGTCGACGGCTACAACCAGATCTTCGTGATGAACGTGGACGGCTCCGGCGTCACGCAGGTCACGGAGGCTCGATTCGGGGCAGAGGACCCGGACTGGTCACCGAACGGCGAGTCGCTCGTATACGGGTCGTTGTTCGAGGGCGAGGAGATGACCGACTGGGATATCTGGATCGTGAACCTGGCCTCAGGGCGAGAGCGGCAGCTCACGCACGAGCCGGGAGAGGCGTTCGCTCCCGCCTGGTCCCCGGACGGATCGAGCATCCTGTACACGGTCGGACGCTCGAGCGATGTCTCGGTCCTACGGGTGGTCCATCTGAGCACCGGGCAGATCACGAAGCTCACCGATCGAGGGGAATCGGCCGCCGAGGGCTCGTGGTCGCCGGACGGCGGGACGATCGTGTACTCCCTGGATGCCGTCTCGGGAGGGCCCGGTGGCCCGCGCGGGGTCTGGGTGATGAACGCGGACGGTGCTCACCGACGCGAGGTTGTGCCCGGCCCGGCGGTCTCGTTCGGTCCCCAGTTCTCGCCGGACGGCACGCGGGTCGTGTACTTCGTGGAAGACGCCGACGGCTGCTGCGACACCTACGTCGTCGACGTCGACTCCGGTGATGCGAGGAAGCTCACGGAGGCGACGCTGTTCCCGACCTGGTTCGACGACGACACGGTGCTCGCCGTCGACTACCGATAGATGTCGTTCATGTCGAGGTGAATCATGAATATCGGTGAGCTGGTGAGGATCATCGAGGTCGAGCCGCTCTGGAGCCCGGTTCCGGATTGGGAATCCGAACCGATCGAGTCGCCGGCACCGGCAGAACCGGTCCCCGTGGCGCCGCAGCGATGATGCGGCCCAGTGCGGATGACTGGCCGCTCGTGGTCGGGCCTGTCATCGGTTGGCGGACATGGGCGATCTCCGGCCTCGATGCCGCGATACGACTGCGGCCCGGGCTCGGGATGATTGGCCATGGCCGCCGGGGAAGCCCGCGCACGCGGCGTGCGGCAAGTTGTATCTCCACCGCGCCCCGGGACCTGACTGCACGTGCGGCCTCTACGCGACTCGGCAGCCGGATCCGTTGAAGCGGACGAAAGGCCCCTCCGTCCTGGGCACGGTTGCCCTCTGGGGGAGGGTGGTCGAGCACACGGTCGGATACCGAGCTCGATTCGCCTACCCGCAGGAGATCGGCTCGTGTGTCCGATCTGCTTCTGGCAGCGAGGTCTCGACACCTCTCGCGTAGCCACGCGGGTGGCCATATTCCGACGCGGAAAACTGATGCCACTGTGCGTGAAGCACCTCGAAACGATGGTCGAGATCGATCTTCCAGTGAGAGCCATCGTCCCCGCCAGCGACGTCCTCGATGCGCTTCTGGATGTCTATCAGGTGGACGCGCTCGAGCCGGCCGATCAGCCGCAGCCGACGCTCCACTCATAGGCGATCACGGCCGGAGTCGCGCACCAGGGCCCGCGATG
>CAWAPY010000007.1:0-12399 GCA_963784055.1 uncultured Actinomycetota bacterium | reverse complement strand
GACCCGGCGGGAGAGCCGTCGAGCGTTCATCCCGGAGCCCCCGAGCGTTCGAGGTCTCGCCGCGCTCGGTCCCTAGAGTGCGCGGCGGACGCTCGACGAGTCGGCTCGCCGGGCGTCGGTCGCGGGGTCGGTTCTCCCCGGCCCCGCGACCGACTTCCCGCCTCGGGCTCCCGGGTCGCGTGTGGGAGCATCACGTCGTGATCTCTCCCGCCCGCGCTCCGACGACCGGCCGTTCGCCGTCGTGGATGTGGGCTCGAACTCCGCGCGGATGATCGTGTTCCGACTCCGTCCCGGTGAGCATCTCGATGTCCTCGAGGACGCCCGCGCCCCACTCCGTCTGGGACGAGAGCTCCGTGACGACGAGCTCCTCGGTCCTGAGGCGATCGCTCGCACCGTGGAGGCGCTCCGGGATTTCCGCGCGATCGCGGACGGGGCGGAGCGGATCGCATGATCGCGGTGGCGACGTCCGCCGTCCGCGAAGCCACGGACGGCGAGCGCTTGCTGACAGAGGCCCGCGAAGTGGGTGTTCCCCTCGAGGTCATCGACGGCAAGACGGAGGGGACGTTCGGCTTCCTCGGCGCGGTCCACGACCTGCCGGTCACCGATGGCGTTGCGATGGATCTCGGCGGGGGCAGCATGGAGCTGACCGGCTTCCGCGACCGGCGGTTCGAGAGGTCGTGGACGCTCCCGCTCGGGTCCCTGCGCGTCAGCGACCGATTCTTGGTCTCGGATCCTCCCGAGGACCGTGAGCTGAAGGATCTCCGCAAGGCCGTGAAGGCGTCGCTCGACGAGGCGGGGATCGGTCCTGTGGAGGACGGTGGGGATCTGGTCGGGATCGGTGGCACCGTGCGCAACCTCGCCAAGATGGACCTGCGTCGATCCGATCACCCGCTGCGACTCCTGCACGGATACGAGCTCTCGGTGGGCAGCGTCGAGAACCTCCTGGGGGACCTCGCGAGCCGCAGCATGAAGCGACGCGCGAGGCTGCAAGGGCTGAACCCCGATCGAGCCGACACCATCGTCGGCGGGGCCGTCGTCGTGCTCGCCGTGATGCACCACCTCGGGGTCGAGCGGGTGCTGATCTCGAGCCGCGGACTCCGTGAAGGCCTCGCCCTCGGAGATCCGGACACCATCCCCACGCCCCGTGAGGTTCGGACCATCTCCGTCGCGACCCTCGCCTCCCGGTTCGCCACGTGGGATCCGTCCGCGGCGGCGCGCCGTGTATCGCTCTCGTCGCAGCTGGTCGAGGCGCTCGAGCTGGAGGCGCCCCCGCTCGTGAACGAGATGCTCCAGCACGCTGCCTCGCTGCTCGACATCGGCAAGGCGATCGATCACTACGAGCGATGGGACCATGCCGCGATGATCGTGACCGCGGCCGACCTCGCGGGGTTCACCCACCAGGGGTTGGTCGCCCTGTCGACGATCCTCCGTCATGCGGAGGAGCACACGAGCCTCGGCCCGTACGCACGTCTGATCCCAACCGACGAGCGCCCGGCGCTGCGCAAGGCGGCCGTGGCTCTCGCCCTCGCGGAGGAGCTCCACCGACGCATCCCGGCCGGAGAGCGTGCCACCCTCGAGTGCTCGCGGCGACGGGGGCGCTTCGAGGTGCAGGCGCCCGTCCCCGTTCGATGGCGGCCGAGGAACATCTCCAACCGGTTCCGTGCGGCGTTCGGGGCGAAGCTGGTCGTCGTGCCGGCGTCGGAGACTCGCGACCCTCGCCTCGCCGGGCTGACCTGGGTCCTTCGCTCAGCCTGACGAGGCGGCGGGGAACCGGATCGTGAACGTCGTTCCTCGCCCGAGCTCGCTGTCGACCTCGATCGTGCCGCCGTGGTTCTCGACCACGTGCTTCACGATCGCCAGACCGAGCCCTGTGCCGCCGGTGTCACGCGAGCGAGCCCGATCCACCCGGTAGAAGCGTTCGAAGACTCGGGAGATGTCCTTGGACGGGATGCCGATCCCGGTGTCGATCACGCGCAAGGTCACCTCGGTGTCGTCGGAGTCGATCTCGACGCGGACCCGGCCCCCTTCGTGGCTGTAGCGGATCGCGTTGTCCACGAGGTTCCGTACGAGCAAGGCGAGGTCCTGCTGCGACCCGCGGAGGGGTTTCTCCCCTGCGGCCTCGATCTCCAAGGCCACGCCCGCCGCGCCGGCAGCCTCCTCGAGGCGTTGCCTCTCCTCACGCGCGGCGGCTCCCAACGACACGAGGTCGTCGAGAGAGCTGCCCGACTCGAGGCGAGAGAGGTCGAGGAGGTCGGCCACGATGCGCGACAGCCGGACGGCCTCGCGCTCCAGTTGCTGCGCGAACCGAGGGACGGCGGCGGGGTCGTCCTCGGCCGCTCCCCGGAGGGTCTCGGCGGCCGCTTGGATCGTGGCCGCGGGCGTCTTCAGCTCGTGCGACGCGTTCGCAACGAAGTCGCGCCGTACGGATTCGAGTCGTCGCTGTTGGGTGACGTCGCGGATCACGACCAGCGTGGCTCCATCGGCGGCGGGGGTGATGGTGCCGCGGAGCCAGCGGGTCGGCACACCGGTCTCCACCAGGACCGAGCTCGGCTCTCGCCGCTCCCGGCTGTCCTCGATCGCGGTGCGGAGCGAGAAAGGCAAGATCGCGTCCAACGCGGCGGGCGACGAGGGGAGGTGACGGCCGATCGCCTCGTTCGCGAAGGCGACCCGGGCACCGGAGTCGATCAGGAGCACCCCTTCGTGCATCGTCGACAGGGTGAGGTCGCGGACCTTCCTGTCCTCGAGCGCGTCGAGCTGCTGCTCGCGTCCGATCGCCTCGGCGGCGAGCGCTCGCTCCTCCCACGCGCGCGCTTCACGCGCGGAGCGCCGCCAACCGGCGACAGCGGCGACGGCGGCCACCACGGCCACCACGATCGCGACGGGCTCCACGAGCCGAGTGTAGGCCCGGGCGCACCCCGTTCATGTGGTGTTTCGCGATGATTCATCCACCGGCCCGCTCCGACGACCGATCCACCTCCGATCGAGCCTGATCACGGCGGACCGGGTTCATCCTCCGTTCATCTTCGTGCCGTGGGGGCTTCATCCGACCTCCCTAGCCTGACGCCAGGTACCCGATCACAGGGGGAGGCAGCATGCTGAAGGGGAAACGGTGGGCACGGATGCTCATCGGCGTGGCGGTTCTGACCTTGGTGGCTGCGGCGTGTGGCGACGACGGCGACAGCGGCAACGGGAACGACGGCGAGGTCACAGGGTCGCTCAACATCTCCGGCTCGTCGACGGTCGAGCCCATCACATCTCTCGTCGCAGAGAAGTTCCAGAGCGAGAACTCCGGCGTCGAGATCGCGGTGACTGGGCCGGGGACGAGCGATGGATTCGAGCTCTTCTGCAACGGAGAGACCGACGTGCAGGATGCCTCTCGGGCGATCGATGAAGAGGAGGTCGCGGCCTGTGAGGAGTCCGGGATCTCCTACGTGGAGCTCGAGATCGCGTTCGATGCCCTGTCGGTGATCGGCAACCCCGACAACCCCATCGACTGCCTGAGCTTCGGCGACCTGTACGCCCTGTTCGGGCCGGAGTCGGGGGGTTTCGACACCTGGGCAGATGCCAACGACCTGGCTGCGGAGGTTGGCGGCAACGGTGGGTTCCCCGATCAACCGCTCACGATCGTGGCGCCGGGCGCAGAATCAGGGACGTTCGGTTCGTTCATCGACCTCGCGATCGGCGATATCGCTGGGGAGCGCGAGCAAGAAGAGACGCTCCGGACCGATTACCAGTCCTCCGGCGACGACAACGTGATCATCGACAACGCGGCCGGGAACGCGTCGGGTCTCGGATTCGTGGGTTTCTCCTATGCCGAGAACGCGGGCGACACGATCAAGGAGTTCGAGGTCGACGGCGGCGACGGATGCGTTCCGCCGTCACCCGAAACCGTGATCGACAACTCGTATCCGCTCGGCCGCTCGCTCTACATCTACGTGAACCAGGAGAAGTTGACCTCGAACCCCGCGCTTCAGCCGTTCGTGGACTTCTACCTCTCGGACGAGGGGATCGCCTCGGTGGAGGAGGTGCAGTACATCCCGCTCCCGTCGGATCGCCTGGAGGAGACCCGAAGCGCCTGGGCATCGGCGATGGCCTAGATCGATCCCGTGGAAGGGTCGGTCGTCCGGCCGGCCCTTCCATCGGCGTCGGCTGATAGAACACTCTTCGCAGCTCGCTCCGGAGTCATTGGGGGAAGGGACGGATGGAGAGCACGACCGCCAGGCCTGGGGGATCGCCGGTCGACCTCCGTGGCGATCCTCGCCGTCGGCGCCGGGAGCGGCTCGTTCGCTCCTCATTCTTCGGCATGGCGGCCTTCTCCATCCTCATCAGCCTCGGGATCGTCCTGGCACTCGCAGGCGGCGCGGCCGATTTCCTCCGGAAGCTGGGTGACCTGGGGATCCTCTTCTCGCCGGAAGGATGGTTCCCCCGCAGCAACGGCTTCGACATCCGGGCCATCTTCGTCGGTTCGGTGATCGTCTCGCTGATCGCGATGGTGGTCGCAGCTCCCCTCGGGCTCGGAGCAGCGATGTACCTCTCGGAGTTCGCGAGCCCACGCGCCCGGCGCTTCCTGAAGCCGATCCTCGAGACACTCGCCAGCGTTCCGAGCGTGGTCATGGGGTTCTTCGCGTTGCGCTTCATCAGTCCGGAGATCGTGCAATCCCTGTTCCCACAGGCGGAATTCTTCAACGCCCTCGCCGCGGGGATCGGTGTTGGCCTCCTCGTCACTCCGCTCGTCGCCTCGGTGGCCGAAGACGCGATGCATGCCGTCCCCAACGCCATGCGAGAGGCGAGCTTCGGACTCGGTGCGCGGCCACGGATCACCAGCCTCCGTGTCGTGTTCCCGGCCGCGGTCTCGGGGATCACCGCCGCCCTGATCCTGGGGGTCTCTCGGGCGATCGGCGAGACGATGATCGTGGCGATCGCCGCGGGGGGGACCTCGGGGACGACGTTGCACTTCGATCCGCTGGTCGGCACGCAGACGATGACGGCCGCGATCACGGCTCTCGCGACAGGATCGGACCAGGTCCGCGGCGCGGGCCCCGCCTACTACAGCTTCTTCTTCGTGGGCCTCCTGCTGTTCCTCATGACCCTGATCCTGAACGTGATCTCCGAGCGATTCGTTCGCCGCGTGCGGAGGCAGTACTGATGGAGCGAACCGCCGCCGCGACCGGCGCCGCTCGGGAGGAAGTGCTCAAGGCGATCACAGGTCGTCGCCGCGATATCGGATCCGTCCTCTTCCAGCTCGGGCTCCTCCTGACCCTGATCCTCGCCCTCGCGATCCTCTTGGTCCTGCTGGGGCAGGTGGCGGTGAAGGCGCTCCCCGTGCTCCAGGATCGCGGGGGGCAGATCATCTCCTCGGGGTACTCCTCCTTGGCAGAACGCGCGGGGGTGCGATACGGGATCGTCGGCTCGCTGTACCTGATGGTGTTCGTCGTGGTCATCGCCTTCCCCCTGGGCATCGGCGCAGCGGTCTACATGGAGGAGTACGCGCGCGATTCCCGGCTCACTCGCATCATCAACGCGAACATCCGGAACCTGGCGGGTGTGCCGGCGATCGTGTACGGGATCTTCGGGTCTGGCGATCTTCGTCGAGCTGCTCAGCGGCGTGACCGGGCCGGACGTGGAGGGCCAGAGCCTGCTGTCGGGTGGTCTGACGATCGCGATCATGGTGCTTCCGATCACCATCATCACGACGGCCGAGGCGCTCCGGGCGGTGCCGCGAGGTATCCGGGAGGCGGGGTTCGGGGTGGGAGCCACCCGCTGGGAGGTGATCCGGAGCCATGTCCTGCCGAACGCGGCTCCCGGCATCTTGACCGGCTCCGTCCTGGCGATGGCGCGCGCGCTCGGTGAGACGGCTCCCCTGATCATGGTGGGGGCCGTGACGGGCTTCCTCTCGACGAGCGGTGGCTTCGGTGAGGCGGTCCAGGGCC
This sequence comes from uncultured Actinomycetota bacterium, assembly GCA_963784055.1. Lineage (GTDB taxonomy): Bacteria > Actinomycetota > UBA4738 > UBA4738 > HRBIN12 > JAJNBA01. The sequence goes on along the minus strand of CAWAPY010000007.1, from coordinate 6,469 downwards.
ATTTCACGGCCCTGCCCACCCTGATCTTCGCGTACACGAAGAAGCCCCAGCCCGAATTCCAGGAAGTCGCGGCGGCTGCGATCCTGGTCCTGATGGGGACGATCTTCCTGGTGAACCTGACGGCGATCATCTTGAGGAACCGATATGAGCGGAAGTGGTGACCCGATGGATACTGACGTGGTAAGGGAGCCGGAACCCACGGCCACCGACGAGGAGACGATCGTGACCGTCGACACCACGGGCGGGTCCATTCACGCCGACGACGCGAACCCGTTGATCTTCGATATCAACGGGGCCTCCGTGTACTACGGGGACTTCCGCGCGATCCGGGACATCTCCCTGCCGATCCGTGAGCACGAGATCACGGCGCTCATCGGGCCGTCGGGATGTGGCAAGACGACCTTCCTCCGGTGCCTCAACCGCATGAACGACCTGATCGAGGGCGCTCGGGTCGAGGGGAAGATCCTCTACCACGGCGTCGACCTCTACGACGAGCGGGTGGATCCGGTGGAGGTTCGCCGGCGGATCGGGATGGTCTTCCAGAAGCCGAATCCGTTCCCGAAGTCGATCTACGACAACGTCGCCTTCGGACCCCGCATCGCCGGCTACAAGGGGAACATGGACGATCTGGTGGAGGAGTCGCTCCAGCGAGCGGCCCTCTGGGACGAGGTGAAGAAGAAGCTCAAGGACTCCGGCATGGCGCTCTCGGGCGGGCAGCAGCAGCGCCTGTGCATCGCCCGAGCGATCGCGACCCGCCCCGACGTGATCCTGATGGACGAGCCGTGCTCGGCCCTCGACCCGATCGCCACCGCCAAGATCGAGGACCTGATGCGCGACCTGGTGTCCGAGTACACGATCGTGATCGTGACGCACAACATGCAGCAGGCCGCCCGGGTCTCCGACCGGACCGCCTTCTTCACGGTGGACGTGGCGGATGACGGTCACCGGACCGGGCACATCGTGGAGTTCGATCGGACGGAGATGATGTTCACCAACCCGTCCGACCAACGAACGGAGGACTACGTCACGGGGAGGTTCGGATGAGCCGCGAACACTTCCACGAGCAGCTCGAGCGGGTGGAGCTCGAGTTGCTGTCCATGGGCGAGCTCGCATCCACGGCGATCCAGCGGTCGGTACAGGCGCTCGTCCAACACGACACGGAGGCCGCCGAGGGGGTCATCCGCGACGACGACCCGATCGACGAGCTCTACCTTCGCATCGACAGCGGCGTGTTGGAGATGCTCGCCCTGCAATCGCCCGTCGCCACGCAGCTCCGGCTCGTCTCCGCCATCCTGCACAGCTGCCTCCACCTCGAACGGATCGGCGACCAGGCCGTCAACATCGCCAAGCTGTATCTGGCGACGCAGGACCTGCCGCCCAGTCAGACCCTCCTCCAGCAGCTCGACGAGATGGGCGGCCACGTGGTCACGATGATCCGGTCCGCGATGGAGGCGTTCCGCACCCGCGACCTCGAGCTGTGCCTGAAGCTGCCGAAGATGGACGACCCGGTGGACCGGCTGAACCGCGCGACGCACCTCGAGGCGCTCAAGCTCGCCGAGGACCCCCGGTCGCTCGACTGGGGGCTCCACATGAACCTCGCGGCGCGCGCCCTCGAACGCGTCGGCGACAACGCGGTCGACATCGGGGAGCAGGTCGGGTTCCTGATCACCGGCGAGTTCCGGGAGTTCACCGACGCCTCCCACGACGTGCCCGAACCGGGAGGCGTCGGGTGAGGGCGGAGGAGCCGCTGACACGGATCCTCGTGGTGGAGGACGAGGAGTCGCTCGCGGACACGGTTCGCTACAACCTGGAGCGCGAGGGATATGCCGTGGCCGTGGCTCCCGACGGCCGACGTGCCCTCGAGCGGTTCCGCACGGAGAACCCGGCTCTGGTGATCCTGGATCTGATGCTCCCCGAGATCTCCGGGCTCGACGTCTGCCGGCAGATCCGTCAGATCTCCAACGTGCCGATCATCATGGTGACGGCGAAGGACTCGGAGGCCGATAAGGTCTCAGGCCTGGAGCTCGGCGCGGACGACTACGTCACGAAGCCGTTCTCGGTCAGAGAGCTCGTGTCCAGGGTGCGAGCGCATCTCCGTCGAGCCGGCATGAAGGCCGAGGCACCGGACGATCTCTTGAGCGGAGGCCCGGTCCAGCTCGACACCGGGAAGCACGAGGTGCTCGTGCGCGGTCAGTCGGTCGGGTTCCCTCCGAAGGAGTTCGAGCTCCTCGAAGCGTTCCTGCGGCGGAAGGGCCGACTGCTCACGAGAGATTTCCTCATCGAGGAGGTCTGGGGCGCAGGCTACTTCGGGGACACCAAGACGCTGGACGTCCACGTGAAGAGGATCAGGAAGAAGGTCGAGCAGGACCCCCACGAGCCGAAGCACCTGGTCACGGTGCGTGGTCTCGGCTACAAGTTCGTCGGCTGAGAGGTCGTCCCGGGTGCCCTTCCCGAAGCGGAGGCCCGGTCGTCGGGCTGATGGACCGCGCGACCCGAGCGGCGCGCTCCGCCCCGTCACTAGTATGCGAGGCTCGATGCTCGAGGACTTCCCACCCGCGGTCCGCTTCCTCAATCGCGAGCTCTCCTGGCTCGAGTTCAACGCCAGGGTCCTGGCGCTCGCCGAGGATCCTTCCCAGAAGCTGCTCGAGAGACTGAAGTTCCTCGCGATCTTCGCGTTGAACCTCGATGAGTTCTTCCAGGTGCGCGTGGCGGGCCTGCAGGAGCAACGGGACGCGGGGGTCGGCCCTGCGACACCGGAGGGGCTCACGCCCGACGAGCAGCTGGCCGGCATCCACGGCCGGGTCGTCGAGCTCGGTGGTCGGGCCGACACGCTGTGGTTGGAGGAGCTGCGGCCGGCTCTCGAGAAGGAGCGACTCCGGATCATCGACTGGGAGGATCTCGACGTCGAGGACCGCGAACACCTGCAAGAACTCTTCCGCGAACGGGTCTTCCCGGTCCTGACGCCGCTGTCGGTCGACCCGGCCCACCCGTTCCCGTACGTCTCCTCGCTGTCCCTGAACCTCGCGGCGTTGGTCCGTGACCCGTCGAGCGGCGAACGTCGTTTCGCCCGGGTGAAGGTCCCGCCGTTGCTCCCGCGGTTCGTCGAGCTGCCGGACGAAGAGCGATTCGTGCCGATCGAGCAGGTCATCGCGGCGCATCTGGACATGCTCTTCCCCGGGATGGAGATCGTCGGCCACTCCGTCTTCCGACTCACGCGGGACGCCGACTTCGAGCTGGAGGAAGACGAGGGTGGAGACCTGCTCGAGGCGATCGAGTCGGTGCTCCGGCGCCGGCTCCGAGGGGCGACCCCGGTCCGGCTCGAGGTGGACGCGCGCGCCTCCGAGGAGGTCCACACGCTCCTGATGCGTGAGCTCGCCCTCATCTCCGACGAGGTCTACGTGGTGAAGGGCCTGCTCGACCCCTCGGCCCTGTGGTCGCTCTACGAACGGGACCGTCCGGAGCTCAAGGACGGATCGTGGACGCCGGTCACCCAGCCGCGCCTCGAGGGAGCCGAAGACCTGTTCCAGGTGGTGTCGAAGGGGGATCTCCTGGTCCATCACCCGTACGACTCATTCGAGACGTCGGTCGTGGCCTTCATCGAGCAGGCCGCTCGAGACCGGGCGGTCCTCGCGATCAAGTTGGCCCTGTACCGCACCTCGGAGGAGAGCCCGATCGTCCAGGCGCTCGTCCGTGCTGCGGAGGCCGGCAAGCAGGTCGTGGCGCTCGTCGAGCTCCAGGCTCGCTTCGACGAACGAGCCAACATCACGCAGGCGAGGACGCTGGAGCAAGCGGGCGTGCACGTGGTGTACGGGATCGTGGGCCTGAAGACGCATGCCAAGGTCTGTCTCGTGGTCCGGAGGGAGGCGACGGGGATCCGCCGGTACACGCACGTCGGCACCGGGAACTACAACCCCAGCACCGCGCGCCTCTACGAGGACGTGGGCCTGCTCTCCGCGGACGCCGATCTCGGGGCCGACGTGAGCGAGCTGTTCAACCTCCTCACCGGCTACAGCCGCCAGCGGCGCTATCGACGGCTCCTGGTGGCACCCACGACGCTGAGGGCACGGCTCATCGAGCTGATCCGAGAGGAGGCGGCCGCCGGCGACGGTTCGATCGTGCTGAAGATGAACAGCCTCGTGGACTCGGAGACGATCGAGGCGCTCTACGAGGCGTCACAGGCCGGCGTGCGGGTCGATCTCTCCGTCCGTGGGATCTGCTGCCTTCGGCCGGGGGTGCCCGGGCTCTCGGAGACGATCCGTGTCCGTTCGATCGTCGGTCGGTTCCTCGAGCACTCGCGGATCTTCCGGTTCGGGAACAAGGAGCGGGGATTCATGCACTTCATCGGATCCGCGGATCTGATGCCGAGGAACCTCGACCGTCGGGTGGAGGTGACGGCGCCGGTCCTCGACCCCCGCCTGACGGCACGTCTCGATGAGATCCTGGAGGCGGGTTGGGAGGACGACGTCCTCGCCTGGGAGCTCGATGCCGGGGGGAGCTGGACCAAGGTGCCGACCGAGCGAGGGGCGAGTGCCCAGGAGCGACTGATGCAGATCGCGCTCGAGCGGGCGAGCGGCCAGCGATGACGGCGATCGAGCTGGAGAAGGCGATCGCCCCCGATCCGTCGAGGATGTTCGGTCGGCGCTCGATCCCGTCGCCCACCTGGAGGGAACGACCGCGATCGACCTCCTCCGCCGCACGATGGCTTGGTCGACGGTCCGGCTGGTGGAGCAGGTGCCGATCGTCGAGCTCGGCGAGGACCCGGAGGGGATCCACGACACACGCGTGGCGGCCAGGCGACTCCGGTCCGACCTCCGGACGTTCGGACCCCTGCTGGATCCGGCGTGGTCGAAGCCGCTCCGTACGGAGCTCGGGTGGGTGGGGGCGCTCCTCGGTCGGGTTCGAGACCCCGAAGTGCTGATCGCCCGCCTGAGCGCCCGGATCGAGGCGATCGCCGATCCCGGGATGGCGGCCGGCAAGATCCTCCTCGACGATCTGGAGCTGCAGCGGATGGGCGCCCGTCACCGACTCCTCGAGGCCCTGCGGTCCGCACGCTTCGACACGCTCCTCGATCGGCTCGTCGACGGTGCGAGCGACCCGAGGGTCGTGGACGGCGGCGCCGAGGACGCGGCAGAGACGGCCGGCGGCCTCATCTCCCGGCCCTGGAGGCGGCTCGCACGGGCTGCCGGACGGCTCGGCCCCGAGCCGGCTGATGCCGATCTCCACGGCTTGAGGATCGAGCGTGAAGCGGGTCCGCTACGCGGCGGAGGCGTTCACGCCGGCGTTCGGCACGCGAGCGGAGCGGTTCGCAGTGGCCGCCAGGAAGCTCCAGGACCTGCTCGGGAAGCATCACGACGCCGTGGTGTCCCTCGCCTGGCTCACCGCGAACGGCATCGGCGCGGACGACACGTCGGTCGCGTTCGCCGCGGGGCGGCTCGCCGAGCACGAGTCGATGGCACGCGACCGCCTCCGAGATGCCTGGCCGAAGGGATGGTCTCGACTGGAGCAGAGGAAGCGGTTCTGGACCTGACAGCCGAGGTCCGGGCCGCGGGCGGCATCCTCCGCCGCGTGGTACGCGGTGAGGTGCAGACCGTGCTCGTGCACCGACCCCGGTACGACGACTGGTCGTTCCCCAAGGGGAAGGTGGAGGACGGTGAATCCCTCTCGGAGGCGGCCCTCCGCGAGGTCCGCGAGGAAACGGGACTGGATGCACGGATCGGCGGCGAGCTCCCGTCCTCGTCGTACCGGGACGGAGCCGGGAGGTCCAAGGTCGTGGCGTACTGGTTCATGCAGCCCGTCGACGGCTCCGATCTGCGTCCAACTGGCGAGGTGGACGAGGCGAGATGGTTCTCGCTCCCCGACGCTCGCGCGGCGCTGACGCTGGAGCGGGATCGCGAGTTGCTCGACGTGGCGGCTGCGGCGGACGCGTCGGTCTACCTCGTCCGCCATGCCAAAGCCGGCGACCGTTCGGCCTGGTCCGGGGACGATCGTCTCCGGCCCCTGTCGAAGTCGGGGCGCCGTCAGTCCAAGGGGCTCGTCCGTACGCTCGCGGACCGCTCGATCGGCCGCATCGCGAGCAGTCCGGCACTCCGATGTCTCGACACCGTTCGCCCGCTCGCGAAGCAGCGCGGTCAGCAGATCGATGTCCGGGAGGAGCTCTTCGAGGGAGCGCCGCTCGAAGGGATGCTCGCGATCGTCGACGATCCTCGATCCGTCGGAACGGTCGTCTGCGCCCACGGCGACCTGATCCCCGAAGCCATCGAGCACTACGAGGCGCGAGGAGCGAGGGTCGGCGCGGAACGCGGGTGGAAGAAGGGGTCCGTCTGGGTGCTGGAGCGGGAGGCGGGCCTCATCGTTCGTGCCACGTATGTCCCGCCTTCGGAGGGTGAGCCGAAGGGTGCGGTTCGCAGGTCGTCTCTGGCGCCGAGCGGCCCCAGCGCCTGAACGCCGTTCCGGGTCAGGCCGTCGACGG
>CAWAPY010000006.1:0-19657 GCA_963784055.1 uncultured Actinomycetota bacterium | reverse complement strand
GTAGCTTCCGGCGCGTCTGGAGCATCAGATCCCCCAAGTCTCCGAGTGAGGTGGGTCCGCGCGACCACGAACACCACGAACGCGACGGCGATGGGGATGAGGTAGCGCAGGACCTCCGGACCATCGATTGCGGACCCGGGCAACGTCCATCCCCAGAACGTGTCACAGCCCAGGGTCGAGTCGCCGGAGCTCCCGGCGCACACCACCGGCATGAACAGGGCGAACGCGACGATGGCCAACGCCAGCAGGATAACGATCCTCCGCATCGTGTCTGGCCTCCTCCGCTACCTCGTGGGCGCGAACGCCACGGCACCGCCTCGCCGCCGGACGTCGGCGAGCACCGCCTTCCGCTGCTCGTAGTACGCCAGAATATGCAGCTCGACCGCCAGGTCCACCGACCGGACCGAAACGCCCGGCGGCGCCACGAGCAGCGCCGGCACGAAGTTGAGGATCGAGCAAGTCCCGGCGAGCGTTCATCCGATCGCCGACGTCTTGGACGGCCGTGGCCGGCGTCGCCGCCAATAACACCGATCTGGCAATTGAGCAGGAGCTCCCTTCCACCAGCCTCCGGAAGCGTGTCGATGTGCACCACCTCGATCTCCACCCCCGCTCGCCGACCTTCGCCGGATCGACGTCGACGAGGGCCGCCACACGGAACCCCCGGTCGCCGAACCCCTTGTAGTTGGCGAGGGCATACCCCAGGTTCCCGATGCCCGGCGATCGCGATGCCCCAGTCCTGCGTGAGTCCCGAGCTCCCGACGGATCTGGTGGATCAGGTAGGCGATGTCGTAGCCCACCCCCCTCGTGCCGTAGGAGCCGAGGTGCGAGAGGTCCTTCCGGACCTTCGCGGACGTCGACGCACCCGGCGGCCAGCGACGGCTCCTCGGAGGACGCCACCGCGGTGCCGTCGGCGGCCATCCCGGCGAGCGCCTGGAGGTACCGGGGCAGCCGGCCCACCGTCGACCTCCGGGATCGAGCCGGTAGCCCACAGAGCAGCCCGGCCCAGTGGTTCATGGCACGGAGCCTAGCCGAAAACACTGCTCCGATTCACAAGTTCACGAGCGGCTCGGCGGCTCCTACTCGGACCAGCTGTTCCGCGAGCTCGCTCGGGATCGACCGTGACCTCGAACGCCTCCTCGCCGTCGATCTCGACCACGGGGGTTCCAGATCCGTGCCCCAGCTCCAGCTCGTCGTCCCCCTCGATATCGACCTCCGTGAAGGAGAAGGGCAACCGCTCGCGGAGCGACAGGACCGCCTCGCGGGCGACGTCGCAGAGATGGCACCCGGGGCGCGTGTACAGGACCACCCGATGGGTCTCGCCCTCCGGGTCCCGTCCGGACGTGGGGAGCCCCGGCATCGGCCGATGGTAGTGTGCGCGCCGAGGGTGATGAGAGACGGCGACCGGGAGGATCTGGAGCTGCACCGGCGCCTCTCCACCGGCGACCGAGGCGCCTTCGACGAGCTATACCGCCGCCACTCCCCACGGCGTACGGGATCGCCTACCGGCTCACGGGACAGCGGCTGCTCGCGCAGGACGTCGTCCACGATGCCTTCCTCGCGCTCTGGCGGGCGCCCGAGGCCTTCGACGCCGCCCGAGGAGCCTTCCGGACGTTCTTCCTCTCGCTCGTCCATCATCGGGCTGTCGATACGATCCGGCGCGAGGAACGGATCCGGGCGCGCCAGGATCGAGCGGCGAACCTCGAGCCCGTCGTGGACGAAGACCCCTCGGAGCGCGTTGTGGACGACGACGACCTCTCCGAGCGCCGTCGCCACGTCCGGGAGGCGCTTCGAGACCTCTCCGCAGAGCAACGACAGGTGCTCGAGATGGCCTATTTCCGAGGGATGACACAGGTGCGGATCGCCGAGGAGCTCGGGATCCCGCTGGGCACGGTGAAAACGAGGACGTTCGCGGCGCTCCGCAAGATGCGTGGGGCGCTCGAGACCGACGATCGAGGAGACGGGTGACGCCGACAGGAACGCCGCCGATGGACCCGCACGAGGAGGACCGAGCCGACGAGCTGCTCGCCGGCTACGCGCTCCGGAGCCTCTCCGGCGACGACGCCGCCGAGGCCGACCGCCTGCTCTCCGAGCACGTGCCGGGCTGCGCCAGGTGTCGCGAGACCCTCGTGGCGTTCAGTGAGACGGTCGCCGAGCTCGCCCTCGAGGTGGACCCGATGACCCCACCGGAGACCCTGCTCCCCCGCCTGCATCGCGAGCTGGAGCCGAGGACGGCGCGCCCCGCACCCGGCAGGTGGGTGGCGGTGGCGTCCGGGGTTGCGGCGATCCTGGTCGTGGGAGGTCTCGCCGTCTCGCTCGGCGTGCGCGCGGACAACCTCCAGACGAGCAACGATCTGTTGGGGGAAGCCCTCGCGTTCTCCCAGCGGCCCGACGCCGACACCGCGCCCCTGACCGGGGCCGAGGCCACCGATCCGGCGCCGGTGTCCCAGATCACCGCGCCGGAGGAAGACCACTTCTACCTGATCGGTGGAGAAGTGCCCGCGCCGCCCACCGGTCTCGTGTACGGCATCTGGCTCTCCGACGGCGGCGAACCCGTCTTCGCGGGAACCTTCCTCCCCGGGTCCGGGATGACGGTCGTGGACGTGCCCTTCGACCGCTCGTCCTTCGATCGTGTCTTGATCACGCTCGAGGTGGAAGGGACCGTCCCCTCCGCACCGGGGGAGGCCGTTTGGGAGGCGGCGGCGTAGCCGTCAGCCCTCGTCCAACCGGGACAGCTCCGAACGCAGGACGGGTGCCCACCGAACCGAGAACCACGGGTTCACCTCGAACGCGTCGCGCAGGAACCGCTCCGCGGCATCTCGGTCCCCCAGCCGGAGGCTGATCGATCCCGGCGTGGAAGAGGAACAGGGCGTTCCGCGTGCCCAGTCGGAGGGCCTGCTCCGACGCGGCGGCGGCTTCCCGGTAGCGGCCGTTCGCGTACAGGGCCCACGCCAGGGCGTCGGCCACGTGGACGCTCGTGCGCTTCGCCCACTCGGCGCGGGCGGCGCGGAGCGCCGCCCGCGCCGAGCCGGGACCACGGTGATCCGCTTCGAACAGCGCGATCTCGAGGTCGGTGTTCACGCCGTTCGCGCGGAAGAGGCGCGCCTCCGCCCGGACGAGGTCGAACTGCGCCGCGGCGGCCTCGCCATCACCCGCCGCCGCGGAGAGATCGCCGAGCGTGGCCAGGTGCTCCGGCGACGGATACCGCGCCGCCAGCCGCCTCGTATCCGGCGATCGCCGCGGGGAGGTCGCCCGAGGCCCACGCCACGAGCGCCAGGCCCGCCTCCGCGTCCATCGACCCGGGATCAGCCGCCCGCGCGCGGCGGAACCACTCCCGCGCGTCGTCGATCCGGCCGGCTCCGAAGTGCAGCTTCCCGATCTGCGCCGCCGCCCAGGCGGCGTCCGGCCGGCCGGCGGCCACGTCGAACGCCGCCCGCATCGCGTCGATCGCTCCGGCCACGTTGCCTCGGAGCTCGAGCGCGTAGCTGACCCTGGCATAGGACGCGAGGTCCGGACGCGTGTCGACCATCCGCTGGAACGACGCGAACGCGGCTCGGTACCGCCCGAGCTCGAGCTGGGCGTCCCCGAGCACCCCGTAGGCATCTGCGTCGAAGGGAGCGGTTCGGACGGCACGGCGTCCCCAACGGAGAGCGGCGGCGAAGTCGTGCTGCGCTGCAGCCAGCGAGCCGAGCCCCACGAGCGCTCCCGCATTGCCGGTGGGCTGCAGCGCGAGCGAGCGGCCGAGGGCGGTCCGGGCGAGCGGATACGCGGACGGGTCCGACGTGATCCGGGCCTGCTGGACGTAGGCGGTCCCCAGCGCGGCCGAGGCCTCCCAATCGTCGGGAACCGCGTCGAGCCGACCCTCGAGCGACGCGATCGCGGCATCGAGCGAGCCGGCGGCGGACGCAGGGGTGAGGAAGCCGTCCCCCGATGCCCGCGCCGAGAGCGATCCTGAACGAGCCTCCGGAGCTTCTGCCGATCCGGGGCCGAGCGCCCCGATCACGAAGACGACCACCGCGAGCCCCGCGGCGGTCACGATCGAGACGGCTCGAGCCTTCATGACGATCCTCCCCGGAGGAGGAGCGGCCGCCGCTCGGCGGCCGCTCCCCTTCTCCCTCGTTGCCTCAGGGCGCCGAGTGCGGATCGGCGTCCGACCCGGAGTGCGGATACGCGACGTAGGGGAAGCTCCCCAGGAACGCCGAGTCGTTCTCCCCCACACCGTCGGACAGGCCGTCCGCGTCGGTGTCGTGTCCGGGGATCAGGACGCCCATCACGACGCGCAACGCGATGTCGATGATGTCGTCCGACAGACGTCGGCCGTTCGGGAACCCGGCGATGTCGCCGTCGATCGCACCGAGCGTCGAGCAATCCACCGTGCACGGAGCGACGTCCATGTTCAGCCGGAGCATCTCCGACTTGCGGACGTGCGGGGTCGGCTTGTTCAGCCCGGGCAGACCGGTGAGGAAGACCTGCACCAGGTCGGACCGCTGCACGCCGTCCAACGCGGGGTTCGTGTCGGGGACGTCGAGGCCGTACACCGCGTTGACCAGGTGTGGCAGCTCGGGGTCGTTCACCTTCGGCAGGTACGCGGCGTCGCCGCGCGGGTTCGACCCGTTGAAGTAGTCCTTGAACCCGATCGGCACGACGACCTCGTTCACGAGCGGCATGCCGAGCCGCGACACCTGCACGAACGGACCGCTCCACTGCAGCGAGCCGTCCGCGCCCTGGATCCTGATCGAGCGACGCGAGGCGGTCGTCCAGATCCCGATCACGCCGTCGTCCGGCCCGCGCAGATGCGCCTTCGGCACCTGCAAGACCATCGTGTTGACGTTGAACCCGTCCAGCGTGTCGTCGCCGGCCTCCCCGAAATCCCCGCCGTAGAGGAGGTCGAAGACGCGGAGGTCGAGGAAGAACGGGTCGTCGGACTGTCCGACCCAGCTCTGGATGCCGCCGACCGTCTGCGTGCCGGCGTCGAACAGGTCGCCGTTGTAGTCGGGCATCGAGGCGTCGCCCACGTGGGACGGCACCACCGGTGCGTCGTTCAGCAGCGTCGTCGTGTTGCCGTTCTTGATCCTGGTGAGGTCGTAGGTCTGATAGATGAGGAGGTTCTCATCCTCCAGCGACGTCACCTGGCCGTTGTTGTTGATGAACGAGTCGGGGTTGCGGTGGTGCGTCATGAACCGCCACCGGTAGACGACGTCGGCGAACGCGTCCCCGTCGTTGTCGATGTTGATGTCGTAGTTCGTCCGCTCGGCCCAGAGGTAGAAGTTCGGGCCGCCCGCGGGCTCCTCGAACGGGATCCACGAGCCGACGAGCGCGACCTTCGAGGGCGCGCTGTCGGGGACGAACGCGTAGAGATCGGTCGCGTCGATCGCGGGATCGCCGGAGACCAAGGGTGCCTCGCGGTGGCTGGATGCGGTCGAGGCGACCGGGCCGAGCCCGGCGAACGCCGCGACGGCAAGCGCCCCGGTGATCGCGAGCGCGGTGGCTCGCCTGATACGTGATGAAGACAAAGCTCTCCCCTCCTGAGGTCATGGGGTGGTTCGTGTCGATGGAGTCGAAGACCCACTCGTCCGCGCCGCCCGTCACCCGGGACCCTCCCGGTCGGACCCTGCGTCCCCCTTCCACGGGCGCGGTCAGGCCCTGGTTCGCGCGCCGCGCGCGGGTGGATCACCCAGCCGGACGATCGACCTGGAAGATCGGCGAACGATCAGTGCGCCGGGAGATCGCGCCGTTCGGATGCGGGACGGGACTCGCTCGCCCGGCGGAACCCGAGGAACATCACGGCGACGCCGGCGAGCAACGAGAGCGAGAAGGCGGGGAGGTTGCCCACCGCGGCGAACGCAGAGCCCGCGGCGGCCGTGATCGTGGCCCCCGCCGCCACGAGCAGCGTCCCGATGAACCGGCTCCGGAGCTCCGGACGCCCGCGCATCCGCCAGGCCGACCATGCCGCGCCGGCGACGAGGATCACGTACGAGGGGATCGAGATCAGCTGGGGGAGGCGATAGGCGGCCGTGCCGTCGCCGAACACCTCCTTGCCCGACGGGAGCCGCTCCGCCAGGGCGGACGGATCGATCGCGGCGCCCCGGGTGACCGCGACGGTGTAGGCGAACACGAACGCCAGGACCACCCACACCGCCACGTCCAGGACCTGGCCTCGCCGGAGCAGGTGGACCTCGCCGGCGGCGAGCAACGGCACGTTCAGCACGGCACCGAGGATCCAGTACACCTCGAAGAGGGTGCGGCTCCATCCCGACAGGGCGCCCCCCGCCACGGCGATCGACGCGAGGCCGTACATCACGAGCGCCGCACACCACATCGCGAGGTAGAGCCGCCGGGTGCGGGCGAAGCGCCGGGCGAGCGCCACCGCGAACGCGAACGCCACCACCGCGGCGGCGAGCGGGAACACCCACATGAGCCGAAGGATACGCACGACCGGCCCGGGAGCAGCCGGTAGCATCGGAGCCATGGCTTCCCCGCCCGTGCTGTTCTCGTCGGCCGCCTTCTTCACCCGACCGCTGTCGTGGACCTTCCGGCTCGCGGCGGAGTGCGGCTACCGCGGCATCGAGGTGATGGTCACGAAGGACCCGGAGAGCCAGGACCCGGCGCGCATCCGGGCCCTCGCGGACGAGTTCGGGCTCGCCGTGGGGGCGCTGCACGCTCCGTGCCTGCTGCTCACACGGAAGGTTTGGGGAACGGATCCGATCGAGAAGATCGACCGCTCGGTCGAGGCCGCGGCTGATGCCGGCATCCCGGTGGTCGTGGTGCACCCACCGTATCGGTGGCAACGGCCGTTCCGTCGCTGGCTCGTCCACGACCTACCGAGCGTCGAGGAGCGCACCGGGGTGGCGGTCGCGGTCGAGAACATGTTCCCCGTCCGCGTCGCTGGCCGGGACCTCACGTTCCACGCGAACCAGGACCTGGAGGCTCTCGAGGGGATGCACCACCTGGTGCTGGACACCTCTCATGCCGCGGTGGCGAGGCGCGATCCGATCGAGGTCCGCCACCTCTTCGGGGAGCGGCTCCGGCACGTCCACCTGTCCGACAATGCCGGGAAAGGGTGGGACTCCCACCTACCGCCCGGACAGGGCGTGCTGGACCTCGACGCGTTCCTCGAGGACCTCGCGGGCTCCGACTACGACGGCGCCGTGTCGCTCGAGGTCGATCTGCGCCCGGCCCTCGGCCACGATGAGCGGCTCGCAGCCGTGATGGTGGACATGCGCGAGAGGACGGAGCGGGCACTCGAGTCGGCAGGACGTGCCGCGCGGTGAGCGGCTAGCCTCGCCGCGTGCGACGCCCCACGCTGATCGTGCTGATCGTCCTGCTCTCGCTCCTGGTCGCCGCGGGGATCTGGCAGCTCCAGCTCGCCGGCCAAGACCACGGCCCGCTCCCGGGGCCGACCAGCCCGGGAGAGCTCCCGAGCCCGCCGCCCGACTGAGTCGATACCCTCCTCATCCATGTCCAGAGACGAGCTGACACCGGAACTGGAGCGAGACGCGTTCGCGGAGAAGCTGTTCCGATCCGTGCTGGGGTACTTCGACGTCTTCTCGATCCATCTGGGCGCGAGGCTCGGTCTGTACCACGCGCTCGCCGAGGGCGGGCCGATGACGCCGCAGGAGCTCGCCGACCGCGCCGACATCGCCGAACGGTACGCGCGGGAGTGGCTCGAGCAGCAGGCGACGGCCGGCATCCTCGCGGCGGAGATCAGAGAGGACGGACCGAACCGGTTCCGGTTGCCTGCCGGCCACGCCGAGGTGCTCCTGGACGGCGACTCGCTGTCGTTCATGGGTGCGAGCGTGACGCAGCTGATGGCGCTGCGCGGCGCCTTCGACCAGGTGGTCGAGGCGTTCCGAACCGGCGAGGGGGTGTCGTCCGAGGCCTACGGCGTCGACGGCGTGGAAGGGCAAGGGGGCTCGAACCGGCCCACGTTGCTGACGACCCTGCCGAACGAGTGGCTCCCCGCGATCCCCGACGTCCACTCCCGGCTCTCGTCGAGCCCACCGGCACGGATCGTGGATGTGGGATGCGGGACCGGATGGTCCTCGATCGCGATGGCCACCGCGTACCCGATCGTCACCGTCGACGGGTTCGATCCCGACCAGACCTCGGTGGAGCTGGCCCGCCGCCACGCGGATGCTGCGGGCGTCTCGGACCGCGTCCGCTTCCACCAGGAGGACGCGGGCGCGCTCACCACCGACGGTCCGGTGGCCTTCGCGACGGCGTTCGAATGCATCCACGACATGGCCAGGCCGATCGAGGTGCTGCGAGCGATACGCACGACGCTCGCCGACGAGGGCGCGATGCTCGTGGTGGACGAACGGACGAAGGAGAACTTCTCGGGCGAGCCCGATGAGCTCGAGGCTTACTTCTACGGCTGGAGCGTGTTCGACTGCCTGCCGTCCGGCATGTTCGAGCAGCCGTCGGCGGGAACAGGGACGGCGATGCGCCCCGAGACCCTCAAGGGATATGCGTCCGAGGCCGGCTTCGCGGGCTTCGAGGTGCTCCCCATCGAGCACGACACGTTCCGGTTGTACCTGCTCCGACCGTAGGCCTAGGAACCCTCCACCACGACGACGTCGCCGGCGGCCAGGCCGAGCATGAGCGCCGCGTTCCCACGGTTGACCACGATCGCGAGGTGGCCGTCGGAATCGACGATCAAGCCCGGCTCGCGCTCCGGAAGCTCGGCGAACGTCCCTGCGCGGGGGAGTCGCCGGCCGTTCACGACGAGGACGCGACCCTCGGCGACCCCGGCGGCATCCAGGTCGAGCTCCGTCGCGTTCAGCTGCACGTTCCCGAACCCGTCGGTCGCGGTCACGCGGGCGCCCACGGCGCCGACGGCCACCATCGGCCCGGGAACGTCGAGCCGCTCGAGCGACGCGACATCCAGGGCGGGCCCGAGGTCGCCGAGCGGTGTCCCCGCGGCGAGATGCGCTGCCGCGGGCGCGAAGACGTCCCTCCCGTGGAACGTGCGCGAGACCGGCGCGAGCACCACGTCGGGACTCTGGATCTCCACGGCGTCCGTGACTCCCCCGAGCGCATCCCACGCGAGCGACAGCACGCCGTTGTCGGGACCCACCAGGAGCGTCGAGCCCGCCGCGACCGCCACCGCCCGCCTGTTCGATCCGACCCCGGGATCGACGACCGCGACGTAGACCGCATCCGTCGGCATGTACGGGACGGCGCGAGAGAGCTCGATGGCGCCGCGGAGCACGTTCTGCCGTGGAACGGAATGCGAAAGGTCGATGACACGGGCCCCCGGCGCGATCCGCGCCATGACGCCGTGACAGATGCCCACGAACGCGTCGCTCCGCCCGTAATCGGTGAGGAAGACGATCGGGCGACTCATGCGTCCACCGGCAGATACCGCTCGAGCCACTTGATGATCTCCGTGCTCGCGATCCCCGCCTGGTTGCCGGTGAGGATGTCCGTTCCGTGATCCCCGGTCGTGAGGATCATCGGACGCTTGGGCTGCAGCGTCTCGGCGTACAACGTGTCCACGGCCTGGGCCGCGGTCGTGTCCTCGTGACCCGCGAGGAAGAGCTTCGCCGCCGTCACCTGCGCGAGGACCTCTCGGCTCGCCTCCAGCCCTTCGAAGCCGATCGGTGCCGAGAGCGTGACCAGCGCGTCGATGTCCTGGCCCTCCTTGGAGGCAGCGACCAACGAGGCCGTCCCACCCATGCTGGCTCCGACCAGCCCGATCCGGATCGCGCCCTCGTCGCGGAGGGCCGTGACGGCTCCCTCGACGTCTTGCCAGATCGCCGAGATCGTCTTCTCTCCCTGCGAGCACCCCGCGTCCCCGCCCGGGCAGTAGCCGCGGAAGTTGAACGTCAGGACGCGGTACCCCCGCTGCCCCAGCCGCTCCGCGAAGGCGAACCACGCGCTCTGGTCGGAGGGGAACATGTGGGCGAGGACGACGCCCGCCGAGCCTTCGTCGGGACCGAACAGTCTTCCGGAGAGCGTGACTCCGTCCGAAGACGGGAACGTGATCTCCTCCGACCCGGCCGCGGAGCCGAGCGGCTCGTCGGCGTCGCACGACGCGAGGATCGAGCAGAGCGTGGCCAGGACGACGACGACCGTTCGACGCTTCGGCGTCCGCACGCCGAGCCTCCCGCCGCTACTTGCCCAGCTTCAGGCGCTGGTGCCGGGTGCGCTTGAGCAGCTTCTTGTGCTTCTTCTTGCGCATCTTCTTCCGGCGCTTCTTCACGAGGGACGGCAACGAACCACGCCTTTCATTCGGTTCCGAAGAGGTTCCGGAGGTCGATCCGCTTCGCGCGGAAGCTCTCCTCCAGACGAACGGACCCCAGTCTAAGCGCTTTGGGCGCCTCTGCCACGGGAGAGATCAGCCGGAGCCCACCGTTGCCCGACACGGGCTCGAGGTACCCGACGCCCGTGAAGCCCCCTTCGCCATCCGACAGACCCACCAAGAGCCGGTCGAGCTGCGAGAGGTCGAACAGCGGCGGCAGGCTCGGCATGAACACCGTCGGGCGGACGCGGAAGCGCTGGAGCGGCTGCGCGAAGTAACGGCGCATCGACTCCTCGCGCTGCGCCATCCGCTCGTCCACCGTCGTGGGGATCACCGCGGGATGGATCCCCAGGCGGACGACCTCGACACCGAAGAAGCGCTCCACCACGCCCACGATCGGCTCGAGCTCCTCCCCACGCTGCAGCGCGACCACCAGATCGGGCTCGAGGGTGTCCACCTTGTAGTACTTCACGAGCTGCCCTCGGATCCCCGAGACCTCCCCACCCGTGTCGACGACGACGAGCTCTGCGCCTTCGTCGTGCGCCCGCTCCCGGAGGCGCGCGAGCGCACCCACGAGCGGCAGCAGGTGGTCCTGCGGCGAGGTCGACCCCACGAACCCGATCGCGTCGGCTTCGGCCATGCGATCGTGCGTGAGGTCGTCGGCCTCCCGGATGTGCTTCAGCCCGACCGTGCCGGGAGGGCCCACCGTCTTCTGGGAGACATCGGCGTCGAGGTAGGCGACGGAGCGACCGAGCGTGAGTGCGTACGCGGCGGTGGCGCGCGCCATCGAGCTCTTCCCAGAGTCGAGCCCGCCCACGAACAGGACGGCCCGCGCCTCTCGCGCGGCCCGGTCGACGAGCCGGTCGTGCTCGTTCATCGCGCCCTCCGCCCCTTCGCGGAGGTTCGGCCTCGAGCGTGTCGGAGCCCTGCACGGTGCCGGCGTCAGCCGGCCTCGGTGTAGCGCCCCCTCAGGTAGTCGTGGATGTCTTCCTCTCGGAAGCGGTAGCCCCTTCCCACGCGGAGCGAGGGCATCTCGCCGGTCTTGATCATTCGGTAGACGGTCATCCTGGACACACGCATCAGTTCCGCGACCTCGTTCGCGGTCAGCAGCCGAGCCTCGGTGAAGGGTTCTGGCATCACCATTCCGTTCATCGATGGTACCCCAGGCCCCCAACCGCTGGATAGCCCCGGGGTTTCATGGACGCGAGGAAACGCTTGCAGCGCAAGCTGTCAGAGAGACGGTGGGCAGGCGCTCACGCGCCTGCCCACCCGGATCGTCTACTTCTTGAGACCGATGTCCGCGTAGATGACCTGGCCTGTGGAGATGATCGTCGCCTGGATCCGGATCGTCGCGGTCGGATCCGATGCGAGCTTCGTGTTCCAGTTGAACATGTAGTGCGAATCGACCATCCGCATCAGGTTCCCGACGTCAGGCTGGTTCGTGGCTGCCGCTTCGAGCTCGCCGGTCGGCACGCCGCCGGAGATCTTCTGCCAATGGATCCTGATCTCCAGGCCAGTCGGGTGGTTCCCTGCGCAATCCGTGACCTCAAGCTTCAGCGGGATCGTGCTGCCGTGCTTGAAGATGCTCAGGGGCTGCCCGTTCCTCGTGTTGTTCACCGGCTGCTTGAACCCGCCGCCGACCACGTTGAAGTTCACGGTGATCGACTCGGTGTCGCTATCCGAGAGGCTCCCATCAGAGACCACAACGGTCGCCGTGTACGTGCCGGGAACCGCGTAGCCATGGCCCGCTGAGAACGGCGACGTCACGACTCCAAGGTTCTGGTTGTCCGCGAGCGTCAATGGGTTGCTGTCCCAGTCGATCGATGCCGTGTGAGTTTCGCCGGAATCAACGTCGTGGAAGTTCACCGTGAGGGTGACGTTGTTCCCACCAGCTGTGGTGGGGCAGCCGACGCTCGCGACCCCGAACGTCGCGGAGTCGATGACCGGAGCGTCGTTCACCGGGTCCACGGTGATCGAGACCGTGGCCGAGTCGGTGCCGCCGTTGCCGTCGGAGATCGTGTAGGTGAAGGAGTCCGAACCGTTGAAGTTCAGGTCCGGCGTGTAGATGAGCTGGTCGTCGGTCTCATCGGCCGGGGTCCCGTTGTCATCACGGGTCACGGTGCCGTCGGCGCCATCGCCGAAGGAGGAGATCCCCACGGTGTCGCCGTCCAGGTCGGAGTCGTTGAAGAGCACGTCGACGGTGACCGCGGTGTCCTCATCGGTCGTGGCGGAGTCATCCACCGCCGTGGGGTCATCGTTCACCGGGTCCACGGTGATCGAGACCGTGGCCGAGTCGGTGCCGCCGTTGCCGTCGGAGATCGTGTAGGTGAAGGAGTCCGAACCGTTGAAGTTCAGGTCCGGCGTGTAGATGAGCTGGTCGTCGGTCTCATCGGCCGGGGTCCCGTTGTCGTCACGGGTCACGGTGCCGTCGGCGCCATCGCCGAAGGAGGAGATCCCCACGGTGTCGCCGTCCAGGTCGGAGTCGTTGAAGAGCACGTCGACGGTGACCGCGGTGTCCTCATCGGTCGTGGCGGAGTCATCCACCGCCGTGGGGTCATCGTTCACCGGGTCCACGGTGATCGAGACCGTGGCCGAGTCGGTGCCGCCGTTGCCGTCGGAGATCGTGTAGGTGAAGGAGTCCGAACCGTTGAAGTTCAGGTCCGGCGTGTAGATGAGCTGGTCGTCGGTCTCATCGGCCGGGGTCCCGTTGTCGTCACGGGTCACGGTGCCGTCGGCGCCATCGCCGAAGGAGGAGATCCCCACGGTGTCGCCGTCCAGGTCGGAGTCGTTGAAGAGCACGTCGACGGTGACCGCGGTGTCCTCATCGGTCGTGGCGGAGTCATCCACCGCCGTGGGGTCATCGTTCACCGGGTCCACGGTGATCGAGACCGTGGCCGAGTCGGTGCCGCCGTTGCCGTCGGAGATCGTGTAGGTGAAGGAGTCCGAACCGTTGAAGTTCAGGTCCGGCGTGTAGATGAGCTGGTCGTCGGTCTCATCGGCCGGGGTCCCGTTGTCGTCACGGGTCACGGTGCCGTCGGCGCCATCGCCGAAGGAGGAGATCCCCACGGTGTCGCCGTCCAGGTCGGAGTCGTTGAAGAGCACGTCGACGGTGACCGCGGTGTCCTCATCGGTCGTGGCGGAGTCATCCACCGCCGTGGGGTCATCGTTCACCGGGTCCACGGTGATCGAGACCGTGGCCGAGTCGGTGCCGCCGTTGCCGTCGGAGATCGTGTAGGTGAAGGAGTCCGAACCGTTGAAGTTCAGGTCCGGCGTGTAGATGAGCTGGTCGTCGGTCTCATCGGCCGGGGTCCCGTTGTCGTCACGGGTCACGGTGCCGTCGGCGCCATCGCCGAAGGAGGAGATCCCCACGGTGTCGCCGTCCAGGTCGGAGTCGTTGAAGAGCACGTCGACGGTGACCGCGGTGTCCTCATCGGTCGTGGCGGAGTCATCCACCGCCGTGGGGTCATCGTTCACCGGGTCCACGGTGATCGAGACCGTGGCCGAGTCGGTGCCGCCGTTGCCGTCGGAGATCGTGTAGGTGAAGGAGTCCGAACCGTTGAAGTTCAGGTCCGGCGTGTAGATGAGCTGGTCGTCGGTCTCATCGGCCGGGGTCCCGTTGTCGTCACGGGTCACGGTGCCGTCGGCGCCATCGCCGAAGGAGGAGATCCCCACGGTGTCGCCGTCCAGGTCGGAGTCGTTGAAGAGCACGTCGACGGTGACCGCGGTGTCCTCATCGGTCGTGGCGGAGTCATCCACCGCCGTGGGGTCATCGTTCACCGGGTCCACGGTGATCGAGACCGTGGCCGAGTCGGTGCCGCCGTTGCCGTCGGAGATCGTGTAGGTGAAGGAGTCCGAACCGTTGAAGTTCAGGTCCGGCGTGTAGATGAGCTGGTCGTCGGTCTCATCGGCCGGGGTCCCGTTGTCGTCACGGGTCACGGTGCCGTCGGCGCCATCGCCGAAGGAGGAGATCCCCACGGTGTCGCCGTCCAGGTCGGAGTCGTTGAAGAGCACGTCGACGGTGACCGCGGTGTCCTCATCGGTCGTGGCGGAGTCATCCACCGCCGTGGGGTCATCGTTCACCGGGTCCACGGTGATCGAGACCGTGGCCGAGTCGGTGCCGCCGTTGCCGTCGGAGATCGTGTAGGTGAAGGAGTCCGAACCGTTGAAGTTCAGGTCCGGCGTGTAGATGAGCTGGTCGTCGGTCTCATCGGCCGGGGTCCCGTTGTCGTCACGGGTCACGGTGCCGTCGGCGCCATCGCCGAAGGAGGAGATCCCACGGTGTCGCCGTCCAGGTCGGAGTCGTTGAAGAGCACGTCGACGGTGACCGCGGTGTCCTCATCGGTCGTGGCGGAGTCATCCACCGCCGTGGGGTCATCGTTCACCGGGTCCACGGTGATCGACACGGAGTCCGAATCGCTCTTGTTCCCGCCAGCCCCAGTGTTCCCTTGATCCTCGGTCGTCAGCGACAGAGACGCCGAGCCGTTGTAGTTGGCGGCTGGGGCATAGCTGAGGCCGTCGAGGGCGGCGTTCACGTTGGCCGGCGAACCAGTGAAGATCATCGATGCATCGCCGGTTCCGTCACCCGTTGTGAACACAAGGCCTGTGGTCCCCGAGAGGGACAAGGTCCCGTTGGTGACGGAGAGGGTCACCGTGAACATCCCGCCAGCCGTCTCAGCGATGTCCAGGTCGGCGATCGAGATCAGGTTGGCGTTGGCGGCGTTGAACGTGAGTGAGGCGTCCTCGTTCGTCGACTGTGCTCCCGGCACCGTGTTCACCGGTGCGTCGTTCACGGCGGTAACAGTGATCGAGATGGTGGCCGTATCTGTGCCGCCATGGCCGTCCGAGATCGTGTACGTGAACGAGTCGGGCCCGTTGTAGTTGGCGTCAGGCGTATAGGTCACGTTCGATCCGCCACTCACGATGGCGGCGGTGCCGTGTGGTGGGTCCGAGACGGCCATCACCGTCAGGGTGTCACCGGGGTTCGCATCAGTGTCATTCGAAAGAGGGTTGACTGCATTGGAGACCGAATCCTCGGCGAACGTGCGGGTATCGTTGACGGCATCCGGGGCGGTGTTGCTCACCTCAAACATCGCGATGAACGTGCGGTTCGTGTTGTTCTCCGTCGGGAAGCAGAAGCTCGTCGACGTTTCGGGTGCAGCGGACGTCGGGTAGGGGGCACCGTCTCCCGAGACGTTCCCGTCGACGAAGTTCCACTGATCGAGCTGATAGCCGGCAGAAACGCTGACGAGGGTCACTCTCACGGCCTCAGTGCCGCCGCTGGCGATGCTGGCCGACCCTCCCCCAGTCGACGCCGGGCCAGTGCGCGAGAAGAGGTTCGTCTGCTCGGGTTCTCCCGCTCCCGGCGCGCATGTGGTGTTGCCGAACCGCTCCAACTTGTAGGAGGCGACCACGCCGGCGACTGTCGTCGTGCCATTCCGAGCGGCAACCGTTCCATCGGTGAACGTCGTGGTGGCGGTGCCGGACACTGGACCAGTCGCAGTCACCGTGTAGACGGCGACGAACCATTCGGGCAACTGGAACTCGTCGCGGATGATCCCGTTGCCATCTGCGATCACGTCGACGTCACGACGCCAGGACTCTCCGGCGTCGTCGTTCACACGGATGTGAACGATCTCTCCGGGCAGCCAGTCAGTGCCGGTCGAGACTCACGGCTCCACCGGGCGGGTAGTCGTCCTTGTCGCTCGAGATGGTCGGGCTGGAGGTCGGAACCGTCGGGACGGATGAGGTCTCGGGTGTCTCGGTCGGTGCGGAGGCCGACGGCGACTGGATCGGCGCGGCGCTCGGTTCAGGAGAAGGACTGGGATCTGTTTCCGCGGCGGGGCTGGGTGAGGGTTCCGGCGCCGGACTCGGGGACTCGGTCTCCGTGGTTGAGATCCGCGGCGAATCCTCCGCGAACGCGGTCGGACCAGTAAAGGTCATCAGCACGGCAAGCACGGCCGTCATCGCGATCGGCTTGCGGATCCGCTGCGACAGCCGGCGATATCGCCTTCCGAACGCCCACGTCTCACTCAACAGCGTGCTCGAACCCGTTGAAGCTGAAGTCCTCCGGCGCATCCACCCGTCCTCTCAGTCGAACCTGTCGGCGCGCCCAGCTCCGAAGAGCCCCCTCCGGGCGCGCCCGACCGGTATCCCATCCTCCCGCGACTGCTGTAGGCAGTTGCGTGAGGGAGCAGCGTAGGTGAGATGGGGGACACCCGTCAATACCCCCGAACGGCCGACACCAAGTGACCTTTACCAGCAGTGATGCGATTCCGTGCTCGGAGATGAGGGTTTGAGCAACTGCGAGGCTGTTTCCTAGGCAAGTCGTCCTGCGGCCGACGGTCCTTGTTACTTGCATGCCCCGCTCGTATGCTCCGCCGCATGATCGACGCCCGGCGCGCTCTGGTGCGCAAACTCGAGAACGCCGATGCCTTTCCATTGATCGCTCTGCAAGCGCTCCGCGAGCTGCGTGCAGACCTCGATCTCGTGGAAGCGGAGGCGCTCGTACGTGCTCGCGAGCTCGGCGCGTCACTGGAAGACATCGCCGAGGCGCTGGAGATCACGCGTCAGGGTGTCTCCTACAAGTTGAAGGCGCTCGCCGACGCCGAACACCACGCCGACGCCACCGCCGAGGACGAGGTCGTCGACGTCAGGGAGCCGGAAGCCCGGAACGCGCGCAGCGACTAGCTCGGATCGAAGCGCGCCGCGACCGCCTGGAAGCACGGCCAGTAGTTCTCGGGCGGAACGTGATCGTCGAGGACGACCACGATCTCGGTTCGCCCTTGCGCCTTGGCCACGATCAACGCGGGATCGTTCACGTCGGCGATCGAGAGCGTTTCGACGCCGGCTTCGATCGCAGCTCCCGCGAGTCCGTGGTCGGCCATCACGAGATCAGGCCGCTCGTCGGCCAGCATCCGGCGCATCGCCTCCGGCCAGTGGGTGTGCCGAGGCCGCTCCCCGTCGGTGACCATGCCGACGGCGCCGTGATACGCGATCGTCCACTCCTTGCCGACGTGATCGTCGAACCAGGTCTCGCCGTCGGCGGGTCGCACGAGCGTCGCGCCGCGCGCCGCCGCGAGCTCGGCCATCGCTCCGTAGAACGGGTCGAGATCACCGGGATGCCCGGTGGCGAACAACACCCGCTCGTGGCGGCGCGCGGCGCCCGCCAAACGCTCCCCCACCCGCGCGCACGCGTCGACGACGGACGCCGCGTCGATGTCGGGCGATCCTTCGGTCGCCAGCGCGTCGATCGGCACGCCCGACGCCTCGCCCACGATCCGCACGATGTCGTCGAAGCCGAAGGGCTCCGGCATATCCGACAGGCCGAAGAGCTTGTCGGGATCATGCTCCACGAGTTTCCGGATGTTCCCGAACACGTTGTCGTGTGGATGACCCGCCGGTCCCGCCACCCCGCCGGCCACGAGGGTTCGCTCCAACTCCTCCCGCGGATACGGCCGCGGCTCCCAGCGCTCGTCGAGCGCCGGGAGACGACGGGCGTGGGCTCCGATAACGTCCAAGGCACCACCATCGTACGAGGGGGTTCGTCCTGCGCATCGAGGGAGCTGTGGTCGTGGTCGCCGGGGCGTCGTCCGGGATCGGCGAAGCGGCGGCGGTCGCGTTCGCGCAACGGGGTGCGCGCGTGGTGCTGGCCGCACGCCGCACCGAGCGGCTCGACGCGATCGTCGAGCGGATCGAACGATCGGGCGGAAAGGCCCTCGCCGCCACGTGCGACGTCACCGAGCCGGAGCAGCTCCATACGCTCCGCGTGGTGACGGAGGAGGTCTACGGACCGGCCGACGTTCTGATCAACAGCGCGGGGATGCGCGGCGGAGGCGAGTTCACCAAGCTCGACTACGACCGGATCGAGGACCATGTCCAACTGAACGTCGTCGGCGTGCTGTTCGGGACGCGGGCGTTCCTCCCGGGCATGCTCGCTCGCGGGAAGGGTCACGTCGTCAACATCGGGTCGCTGGCCGGACGCTTCGCGACGCCCGGCAACGCGATCTACAGCGCGACGAAACACGCCGTCGTCGCGTTCTCCGAAGCGATGAACTACGAGACCGAGGGACGCAACGTGCACGTGACTTCGGTCAACCCCGGGTTCGTCGACACGGAGGGATTCCCGCAGGGCGACCTGCCGGACTGGGCCGTCCTCAAGATGCGGACCGTGACCGATGCGATCGTGAAGGTGGTCCGCGACGACATCGCGCCCGAGTACTCCGTCCCGCGATGGCTCAGCCCGTTCCAGCTCTTCCGGGTCGCCACACCCCCGCTCTACCGATGGGGGATCCGGAGGGTCCGTCGCGCCCGTCGATCCTCACCTGGCCGATGACCTCGCTCCGGACGACCACGACGAGACCGGGTCGCGTCCAACGTCCGGATGTGGACGAGGTCAACGAGCCCGACCTGCCGTGGATCGTGATCGTCTGGAACGACCCGATCAACCTGATGAGCTACGTCACGTGGGTGTTCATGCGCCTGTTCGGGTATCCGCGCGAGAAGGCCGAGCGCCTGATGTGGGACGTGCATACGAAAGGCCGCGCCGTCGTCTCGTCCGGGCCTCGAGAGAAGGCGGAGTCCGACGTGGCCCGCCTCCACGCGCACGGCCTGTGGGCGACGCTGCAGCGGGACGCGTGATGGAGCCCGCGTTCTCGAAGGAGGGCGACCGGTTCGCCGTCCGCCTCAGCCAGGGTGTCCGTGGGCTCCTCGTCGAGCTCTGCCGTCAGTCTCGCGAGCTGCTGGACGCGGAGGACCCTTCGAGCGACCCGGCCGTGTCCCGGCTCTTCCCGCCGGCGTACCCGGACGACCCGCTGCAGAACCTCGAGTTCGAGACGAACCTCGGCGCCGCCCCGCGCGCGGGAAAGCTGGAGGCTCTCGACGTCGTGGAGCGCACCGCGAACGCGTCGATGCTGACCGAGGACGAGATCCTCGCGTGGATCGGCGTGGTGAACGATCTGCGACTGGTGCTCGGCACGCGGATCGAGATCACGGAGGAGGCGGCGGAAGAGGACTTCCCCGCGGACGATCCTCGCCACGAGACCTACCGGGTCTATCAGTTCCTCGGCTTCCTGCTCCAAGAGATGCTCGAGGGGGTCGGCGCGCCGGACGCGGGTGAGCCCCCGAACGCGGGAGAGGACTCAGTCGGCGGGGGGAACTGACTTCAGGCGGAGCAGTCGCCTCCACCACTGCGGGTGCCGACGTCTCCATTCGACCGCCAGCCGCCGGTGCTCCGCTTTCGTGCCGGGGTGCTCGTTGTCGCTGTAGGTCGGGACGAGGACGCCCGAGGGGCGGCCGGGGATCTCGTTCGGAGAGCGGAGCGCCATCGCTCGTTCACGCTAGGCCTCCTCCGAACTCGGCACAACCGCCTGCTTGCGCCTTCCTGCTCCCTGGTCTGCACGCCGACGTGCGCACGGGCCG
>CAWAPY010000005.1:0-43048 GCA_963784055.1 uncultured Actinomycetota bacterium | reverse complement strand
ATGCTGTTCCACGACCGCGAGGAGATCCGCGAGACGCTCGGCGGGGGGGACCTCCTGCGGGCTCCGGTCCGTGTCGCCGACCATCTGGCCGGCAAGCCCGTGTCCTCGCTGGAGGTCGACGGAAAGGTGCGGGTGGCGGGGATCTCTCGTGGTGGCGGTGGGTTCATCCCCACGGCGTCCTCCACGCTCCAGTCGGGTGACTATCTGATCGGTCATGATCTCCAAGGACGGGCTGGAGCTGGTCGACGGACTGACCGCGCCCGAGGACCATCAGGCATGAAGGTCGTCGTGACCGGGGGCGGCGCGGTCGGCCGGCATCTCGCGCAGGTACTCTCACCGATCGCGGCCACGACGTCACGCTGGTCGAGCAGCGGCGGGAGCTCGCAGAGAAGCTCGGTCAATGGGCTCCGGACGCCCGGATCGTCTACGGCGACGCCTGCGAGCCGCGCATCCTCGAGCACGCCGACGTGCGGTCGGCCGATGTGGTGGTCGCCGCCACCGGCGACGACGAAGACAACCTCGTGACGTCGCTGCTGGCCAAGCAGGAGTTCGGCGTCCCGCGGGTGCTCGCGCGGGTCAACCACCCGAAGAACGAATGGCTCTTCGACGAGCAATGGGGCGTGGACGCGTCGTACTCCCGCCCCACATCCTGACGGCGATGGTCGAGGAGGCCGTCACCGTCGGGGACCTCGTCCGCCTCCTCCGCCTGGAGGGCGGGAAGGTCGCGCTCGTCGAGATGCGGCTGCCCGACCAGTCCCCGAACGTCGGCCGGGCCCTCTACGAGCTCCGACTGCCTGCCGACACCACGCTCGTCGCGATCCTTCGGGAAGGACACGTAATAATCCGCAGCCCGAGACGGCGCTCGCGGCCGGTGACGAGATCGTGGCCCTGTCGAGCGTCGACTCCGAGGCGGCGCTCCGCGACACGTCATGGGGACGGGGGACGGCGCGCCCGGCGCGACCCGGCGGACGGCGGTTCCGACGACGCCCCGGACGCGTGAGGTCCGGCTAGCGGGCGAACTCCAGGCGAGGGTTGACCATCCGGTCTCCCGGTGGTCGGCGAGGACCCCGTCGACGGCCACCCGCTTCCCAGGGAGAGGCCGCCGATCCGCGGCGACCCATGAACACGATCATCACCTCTCCCGTCCGTCCGAGATCAGGGCCTGGAGCGCCTCCTTGCCCTCCATCGGGAGGCCCGTCATCGGCGGATCAGCCCACGATCCGCACCGGTTGTCGGACCGGCGCATCGGCGATCCGGACGGTTCCCTCGATCGTCTCGGCCCAGGCGCGCGTCTCTTCGGCGAGACGCGTCTCATCGCTCTCGTTGAGCCGCTCGAGGAGCCGACCGATCAGGCCCACGTCACGAAGGGGTAGGTGCTCCGGCCACGTCCCGTTGCTTGATCTCGTCGCCCAGCTCGGACTTCCGCGACTTCGAGACCCAGATCATCGACGCCAGCACCACCACCGCGATCGCGACGACCGCCCGCGCGGATCGCGGGGTCATCGGTGTGGGAGACGACGATCGGGGCGATCAGCAGGGCGACGAGGTTCATCACCTTGATCAGCGGGTTCAGCGCCGGGCCGGCCGTGTCCTTGAACGGGTCGCCGACCGTGTCGCCGATCACCGCGGCCGTGTGGGCCTCGCTACCCCTTGCCTCCGTAGTGACCTTCCTCGATGAACTTCTTCGCGTTGTCCCACGCACCACCGGCGTTCGAGAGCATCACGGCGAGCAGCTGGCCGGTGAGGATGAGCCGGCGAGGAACGCGCCGAGCGCTTCGGCGCCGAGGAAGAACCCCCCGATCACCGGGCTGAACACCGCCAGCAGTCCCGGCGTCATCAGCTCGCGGAGGGACGTCCGAGTGCAGATGTCGACGACCCCGGCCGTAGTCGGGCTTCTCGGTGTAGTCCATGATCCCGGGGTGGTCCCGGAACTGGTTCCGGACCTCCACGACCACCTGCATCGCGGCGCGGCCCACGGCGCGGATCGCGAGCGAGGAGAACAGGAACGCGACCGAGCCGCCGAGCAACAGGCCGACGAGGACGTCCGGCTTGGCCGACCGGATCGCCTCGATGGCGGAGTCCGGCGCCCTCCACCGCCTCCAGAACGAGCCGAACAGCGACGTCGCGGCGATGCACCGCCGTCGCGATCGCCATGCCTTTCGTGATCGCCTTTGTGGAGTTGCCCCACCGCGTCCAGGCCGCCGAGGATCTCGGCCGGCCGCCCCTCGAACTCGCCAGACATCTCCGCGATGCCTTGCGCGTTGTCCGAGATCGGACCGTAGGTATCCATCGAGACGACGACGCCCACCGTGGTGAGCATCCCCATCCCGGTCAAGGCGATCTAGTACAGCTGCTCAGCGAGTGTTGTCCCCCAGGTAGAAGGACCCCATCACCGCCCCGGCGATGATCAAGACCGACCAGACGGTCGACTCGAGACCGATCGAGAAGCCGGAGAGGATCGTCGTGGCCGGCCCGGTTGACCGTCGACTCGGCGATCTCCTGGACCGGCTTGTACTTCGTGTCCGTGAAGTATTGCGTGAGGACCTGGATCGCGCTCGCGAGGACGAGGCCGATCCCGACCGCCGGCGCCGGCTGGCGCCGTCGTCGAGGTAGATCTGGGAGAGCACGAACACGGCGCCGGCCGAGATCGCGGCGGACAGGAAGAAGCCGCGGTTGATCGCCTTCATCCCGTGCTCCGTCCTCGCTCCGAGGTGTGACCGCGAGGATCCCGATGATCGACGTGGTGACGCCGATCGCGCGCACGAACAGCGGGAACATCACTCCGGCATCGCCCCGAGCTCGGAGTCGGCGAACGCGGCGGCGCCGAGGATCAGCGAGGCGACCAGCGTGACCTCGTAGGACTCGAACAGGTCGGCGGCCATCCCGGCGCAGTCCCCGACGTTGTCGCCGACGTTGTCGGCGATCGCCGCGGCGTTGCGCGGGTCGTCCTCCGGGATCCCCTGCTCGATCTTGCCCACGAGGTCCGCGCCCACGTCGGCGGCCTTGGTGAAGATGCCGCCGCCGACGCGCATGAACATCGCGAGGAGCGCCCCGCCGAACCCGAACCCCACCAGGACCGACGTGGCATCGCCCTTGTAGATCAGGAGATCGCGTGGCGCCCAGCAGCCCGAGCCCGACCGTGAACATGCCGGCGACGCCCCCTGCGCGGAACACGATCTTCAGCGCACGGCGCAGCCCGGACTCACGAGCGGCGTTCGCGGTCCGCACGTTGGCGCGAACCGCGAGCCACATCCCGGCGTACCCGGTGAGCGCGCTGAACCCAGCGCCGAGGATGAACGCGAGCGAGCGACCGAACTGATCGACGAACTCCGAGTGCCTCGGCGTTCTCCGGCGCCGGCAGGATGAAGAAGAGGAGGACCGTGAGGAGCGCGAGGAAGATCCCGAGGGTTCGGAACTGGCGCGACAGGTAGGCCTTCGCGCCCTCCTGGATCGCGCGGGCGATCTCCTTCATCTTCTCGGTGCCCTCGGGGGCGCCGAGGACCTCCCGGCCCAGGTAGTAGGCGAAGACGAGCGCGACGAGCGAGATGCCGAGGATCACCCAGAGATACGTGGTCTCCGTCGACGTGAAGTCGACCGCGAGCGGGCCGCCTTCCTGAGCCAGGATGCCGTGCACATGGACCTCCAGATCGCGTGGGTTCGTGGAAAGGACGTCGCGCCGGACCGCAGAACGGCGGGCAGTATAGGAAACGTGCCAGGTCAGTGACCCGAGGAGGCCCCCGTGCCCCCGTCGTCGACTTCGCCGTTCGACGCGTCCCCCACGGAAGGCGACAGGCGCAGGACGATCCAGCCGAGGGCCCCTGCCAGGATCGACGCGGCGAGGATCCCCACCTTGGCTTCGGCGATCAACGGCTCGTCATCGAACGCCAGCTCCGCCATGAACAGGCTGACGGTGAACCCGATGCCCGCGACCGCAGACGCGCCGAGCAGATGGGCCGGACGGACGCCAGTGGGGAGACGGGCGACCCGCACCGCCACCGCCAAGGCGGCGGCACCCGAGATGCCGACCACCTTGCCGATCACGAGGCCGAGCACGACGCCGAGCGTCACGCGGCTCGTCGATGCGGCGACGAGCTGCTCACCGCTGAGGCGGACACCGGCGTTCGCGAGCGCGAACAGCGGGATGATCACGAAGCTCGTCCACGGAAGCAGCGCGTGCTCCGCGCGTGCGAGCGGCGAGACCGCCTCGCGAGAAAGCGACGCCAGCCGGAGCCACTGCCCTGCATCCGCGTCGGGCGGCTCGGGGTCGTCCATCGTCTGGTCGGCGGTCCGTCTCGCTTCGGCGCTCACCGCTCGCGGTCGTTGGAAGGACTCGGCGGGAGCGAGCAGACCGAGCACGACTCCTGCGATCGCCGGATGCACTCCCGACTCGTACGTCGCGAGCCAGACGAGCGCGCCGAGGCCAACGAAGGCGGACGTCGCTCTCACACCGGCACGCTGGAGCAAGAGCATCAGTCCGCATAGGGCTGCTGCTGCGGCGAGGAAGCCGAGCGACACCCCACCCGCGTAGAAGAGCGCGATCACGAGGATCGCGCCGATGTCGTCCACGATCGCCAGCGTGAGCATGAACGGCTTCAACCCGGCCGGGGCGTGGCGCGCCGCGAGGACCAGGACGCCGAGGGCGAACGCGATGTCCGTCGCCATCGGGATGCCCCATCCGGCGGAGCCAGCCCCGTCCGCGTTCAGCGCGACGTAGATCAGCGCGGGCACGATCATCCCGCCGATCGCGGCCACCACGGGCAGTGCGGCGGCTCGCCGATCCTGCAATTCCCCCGTCCGGAACTCGCGCTTGATCTCGAGACCGACCACCAGGAAGAACAGCGTCATCAATCCGTCGTTCACCCAATGCCGGAGGTCGTCGCCGATGGCCCACGTGCCGAGGCGGAGCTCGGCAGATGCGCTCCAGAATCCCTCGTAAACGTCACCCCACGGCGAGTTCGCCCACGCGAGCGCGACAACGGCCGCGAGGAGGAGCATCGTGCCACTCGCGGTGGCGGTGGATAGGAACTCCTGGAGCGGTCGGAGGATGCGTCGCGGGACCGGTCGATCGGATCTGGACCAGGGTGGTCGGATCTGCGGGTGTGGCACGCCGTCTGGTCGTTCGCTCACGTGGAACCTCGCTCGCCGACCAGTCTTCCCGGCACGCCTCTCGGACCGGCGCATCCTATCTCCTCGAGGCACTCTCCGGAGGTGATTGGAACACCCCCGACCGGCGTGTAGCCTCGGTCGCGCCTTGACACAGCAACCCCCCGCCGCCGATCCCGAGCGGCGATCCCCCACCAGCCGCGCGGCGGACTCCGCGCGCCGCCGGACGATCGCCCGCCGTCGCGCCGCTGTCGCCATCGGTGGCGTCGCGGTTGTCGCGGTCGCCGCGATCTTGCTGTCGGGGGGCAAGGTGCCGCTGATCGACGGCGGGCCGGCCGGGCCGGGGGAGTTCAGCTTCCAGCTCGGCAAGGTCCTGGCCACCCCCATCAGCCGCACGCCACGATCGGAGCTGAACGACGTGGCTCGGGAAGCCGGCGCGGGCGTCAAGGAGACGATGGACGAGCTCTATTTCCGGGCGTTCGTCGATGAGGGCTCCTGGGGCGACTACGGAGCGGCGTTCGAGCTGTTCGAGGGCGGCGCCGTCGAGCGTGCCGGATCTGACGCCGACGTGCTCACGCTCGGAACCACCGCGAACGACGACTTCGAAGCGCTCGACGAGGCGAGCGGAACGCTCACCGTCTCCGTGCTGACCGACGCGAAGGACGCTCCCGTCAGCGCGATCGCCCAGGTCGAGTTCGAGGCCACCGTCGAGGCCCAGGGTGGTGGATCGGCGACGCAGATCGTGAGCGTCGGCTCCTACTTCCTGCGTCAGGTCGACGGCGCGTGGCGGATCTTCGCGTACCAGGTGGACCGCGACGACGTCGAAGTCGCCGCACCGAGCCCGTCGGGGTCACCATCGTGATCAGGCGACGGCTGATCACGACGGTCGCGACGCTCGCGGCGGGCGTTTCGGGACTCGGCGTGGCGACGCTGCAGGCGACACCCGCCGCGAGTGCCCCCGTGATGCAGATCGGCGCCGCGCACGCCGAGTACGGCCCGTCGGTCACGGGGAACGATCCGATCTTCATCCTCCTCCTCGGCAGCGACGCCCGGCCGGGCACCGCGCTGGAGGACGGGCTCTGCGACTCGATCCACATCCTCGGGTTCGATCCGAGGTCGAAACGGGCGACCTTGGTAGGGATCCCCCGCGACTCCTACGTGCCGATCGCGAGCGGAGGGACGAACAAGATGAACGTCGCGCTCCCCCAGGGCGGCCCCGAGGGGATGGTCGCGACGGTCGAGAACCTCACAGGCCTCACGTTCGACTACTACCTGCTCACCGGCTTCCAGGGGATGACGCAGATCTTCCACGCGCTCGGCGGGCTCCAGATCGATCTCCCGTACTCCTTCCAAGGTTTCGAGGGCACCGATTTCCCGGAGGGCCCGTT
The DNA here is from genome assembly GCA_963784055.1 of uncultured Actinomycetota bacterium. Classification (GTDB taxonomy): domain Bacteria; phylum Actinomycetota; class UBA4738; order UBA4738; family HRBIN12; genus JAJNBA01. The sequence continues at coordinate 36,557 of CAWAPY010000005.1, read as the reverse complement.
CACGATGACGGGCGCGGAGACGCTCGAGTACTCGCGCGAGCGCAAGTCGCTGAGCCACGGAGACTTCGACCGGTCGATGAACCAGGGGCGGATCCTGCTCGCGGCGTTCTCGCAGTTCCGAGCGGCGATCCGGGAGGATCCGGCCGCCGTGTTCCAGTGGATCGCGGTCGGGATGCGCAACGTGTCCACCGACCTCCCGCTGGACGAGCTGCTCACCCTGGCGTTCACGTCGTGGGAGATCCGTCCCGCGCGCCTCACGAACCTGGTCGCGGTGGGGGGAGTCGGAAGCGCCGGCGGTGCGAGCATCGTGGACCTCCCGTCGCCCCACCCCGTGTTCGAGGACATCGCCGCCGACGGGTACATCCTGCCCAAGGACATCCCGGCCGACGCCGCGCCCGAGGGCTAGCCCCCGACGAGCCTCGTTGTCGAGCCCTCGGGTCCGTCCGTAGCCTGGAGTGACATTGGCGAAGGAGCAGACCCCGTCTCGGTCTCCTCGCCGGATCCCCCTGGTCGTCGCCGTTCTCGCGGTGCTGGTGCTCGTGATCGGCGCCCTCGTGTTCCTCACGCGGGACGACGCGCCGACGAGGGGAGCCGGCGACGGAGAGACCTCGAGCGACGGTGACGTCGCGCCGCCGACGACGCCCCCGTTCCGGTTCGACGACACCTCGCGCACGCTGGTCCGGACCTCGCCGGAGCCCATGGGCGCCCGCCGCCGACAGGCGAGCGCCGCTGCGGCGACCGCAGCCGAGGGCGTGCTCACGGAGCTGTACAGGGAGGGGTTCCTCGATCCGGCCAACTGGGAGCAGGGGAGCTACGCGGATGCGTTCGGCGGGTTCGCGCGCGGCGCTCGTGACCGGGCGGAGACGCACCCCGACCTGCTCACGGCGGGACCCGGCGCCGGGGATCGCTACGAGAGGATCGAGCCGAGGGCGGGCCGGATCGCGACCCGGATCCTGCTCGACCGCCGAGGGTCCCCCGTCTTGCTCGTGAGCGTCGTGCGATTCACCGCACTCGCAACGGGCTCGGACGAGGTGGTGCTCCGGTCGGCGGGGCAGTACTTCTTCGAGCGCGTGGGCAACGCGTGGAGGATCGTGTCGTTCGACGTGACCCGGGACGACGGCCCGAGGGAGGCCGCATGACCCGGCGCGCGGCTGTCGCGGTCATGGTGCTCCTCGCCTGGTTCGCGGGCTCCACGATCGGATCGATCGCCGAGCTCCCGGCCGCGTCCGCCCGCACGCCCGGCATCCTGTTCGGACGGGCGCACGGCGGCTACACACCGGATCCCACTGGCCGGCGGACGATCACGATCCTCGCGATCGGATCGGACGCCAGGCCGGGCCAGAACCCGCTCGCCTCGCGCGCGGACTCGATCCACGTGATCTTCCTGCATCCACGACGACAGCACGCGGTCGTCGTCGGCATCCCTCGCGACTCGTTCGTGTCGATCCCCGGTTTGGGCACGACGAAGATCAACGCCGCGATGGCCAGCGGCGGACCGGCTCGCATGGTGCAGACGGTCGAGCAGAACTTCGGGGCACGCATCGACTACTGGGCCGTCACGTCGTTCTGGGGCATCACGCGGATGGTCGAGACCATCGGCGGGCTCCAGATCCGGGTGCCGTTCCGGATGCAGGACCCCTTCTCGGGGTCGAACTTCGAGAAGGGCTTCCGGCGGCTCCGTGGGGGCGGGGTCCTGGCGTTCGCCCGCGATCGACACAGCGTCCCCGGCGGGGACTTCGGCCGCCAGGAGAACGGGGGTCGCGTCATCGTGGCCGCCCTCGTGCAGTTCAAGAAGGAGTTCCGCGAGAACCCGAGCCGGCTGCTCACGTGGATCGCGGCGGGCGTGCGGAACACGGAGTCCAACCTGCCCGTGGACGAGCTCGTGGACCTCGCGTTCGCGGCGAGCGGGATCCGGTTCGCGGACGTGCAGAACGTGGTCCTGCCCGGGGGCACGGGCAACGTCGGCGGGCTCTCCGTGGTCCAGCTGTCGATGGGCACGGCGCGGGCGATCTTCGCCGACGCCAAGGCGGACGGGGCCCTGCGCAAGGGAAACGTCCCCCCGAGCCCGACCGGCGTCGGGTGAGTCATCGCACGGCGTTGATACGCTCGGACACCTTCCGAAGCATGGCGACCCGCCCTAGGTAACCGTGACCGACGATCTCATCGACATCCATCCCGGCCGTCAGCGGACAGCGCTGGTCGCGGTCGCACTCCTGACCGTTCCCGCGTTCCTCGTGCGCTACGGCGGACTCGATGCGTCCCACGCCCTCGAAGCGCTCCTGTTCGGCCTCGCGATCGTGGGGGCGGCGTTCGCCATCTCGTGGGCGGCGGAGACCGCGCAGCTCGATATCTCCGCCGGGCTGGCGATCGCGATCCTCGCGTTGATCGCCGTACTGCCCGAATACGCGGTGGACTTCGTGTTCACGGCCCAGGGTGGGAACTCCTACCAGCTGGATCCATCGTGTCCGTCGCCCCTCGGCCCCGGTCGAGAATCACCGTGTGACCTGGCGCTCGCCAACATGACGGGTGCCAACCGACTGCTGATCGGCATCGGGTGGTCGATGGTGGTCTTCATCGCGTGGTACCGGCTCCGCAGGACCCGAGCGTTGCCGAAGGGACAGCGCTGGGAGGGGATCGAGTTGACGCGGGACCACTCCATCGAGTTGGGCTTCCTGTGGGTGGCGACGCTGTATTCGCTCACGTTGCCGCTGAAGGGGTCGATCACACTGATCGACAGTGCGATCCTCGTCGCGTTGTTCGCCGGCTACACGTGGAGGGTTTCGCGAGCGCCGGCTGAGGAACCCCATCTCGTAGGACCGGCCCGGTACCTGGGATCGTTCCCGGTCCTCACGCGACGCGCGTGGGTGATCGGACTGTTCCTCGCATCGGGGACGGTGATCTTGCTGTTCGCGGAGCCGTTCGCGCACTCGCTCCAGGAGGCCGGGAAGCAGCTCGGCATCAGCGAGTTCCTCCTGGTCCAGTGGCTCGCACCGCTCGCCTCGGAGTCGCCCGAGCTCCTCGTGGCCGGACTCTTCGCGTGGCGGCTGAACACGAATGCCGGCCTCGGGACGCTCGTCTCCTCGAAGGTGAACCAGTGGACGCTGCTCGTCGGCACGCTTCCCATCGTGTTCGCGATCTCGAGCGCGTCCACGCACGGGCTGCCGATCAGCGCGGTCCAGCGAGAGGAGCTGTTCCTCACCGCCGCCCAGTCGTTCTTCGCCGTGGCGATCATGTCGAACCTCTCGCTGTCGCTCCGGGAGGCCGGGTACCTCTTCGGGCTCTTCTGGGCGCAGTTCATCGTTGGTGCGCTGATGCCCGAGTCGATGCGTGCAGCCGAGCGGATCGGTGTCGGCGTCCTGTACCTGCTGCTCGGCGTGGGCTACATCGTCCGGGACCGCCGGCGCGTGCCGCAGCTCGTCCGCGACGCGTTCGTGGCGTCCTACGCAGAGCTCGGCGAGGAGCGCCTCCAGGACGCGCTCGAGGAAGCGGAGGAGGAACACCCGTCGTCGCCCCACGACGACCCGCCGCGTGACGACCGCCCGGACGAGGACCCTCCGACCGCGCCATCCCGGTAGCGTCGCCCCCGTGGACGCTCGTGGATTCCTCGAGGAGCTCACCGCGCTGGACCCCGAGACCGCCGCGTGTCTCGTCGGCACGCGGGAGCTGCCGGCGCGTGCGCCGCGGCTGGATCCGTTCCCCTCGGACCTCCCGGCCGTCCTGACCTCCCGGCTGGGGCTCCTCGGCATCGAGGGTCTCTACCCCCATCAGTCCCAAGGGCTAGAGGCTCTCCGCGGAGGACGCGACGTGATCCTCTCGACGGGGACCGCGAGCGGGAAGACGCTCGTGTACGACGTGGCGTTCGCCGAAGCGGCCCTCACCGTGCCGAAGGCCACGGCGCTCTACCTGTTCCCGACGAAGGCGCTCGCCCGCGATCAGGTCCGAGCCGTCCGCGCACTCAAGCTCACGCAGATCCGCGCGTCGGCCTACGACGGCGACACGCCGAAGGCGGAACGACCGCTGGTCCGCAAGAACGCCAACCTCGTCCTGACGAACCCGGACATGCTCCACCTCTCGATCCTCCCGGACCACGCGCGGTGGGCGGACTTCTTCTTCCGGCTCTCTCTGATCGTGATCGACGAGGCCCACGTGTGCCGCGGGGTCTTCGGCTCGCACGTCGCCATGGTCCTGCGGCGTCTCCGACGGCTGATCGCGCACTACGGGGGCGCCCCGCGCTGGTGCCTGGCGAGCGCCACGGTGGGCAACCCGGGCGAGCTTGCCTCGCGGTTGACCGGTCTCGACGTCGAGGTGGTCGAGGGGATCGGCGGCCCGGCCGGCGACAAGCTGTTCGCGCTCTGGAACCCGCCGATCGTGGACGAAGAGACCGGGCGGCGGCGGAGCGCCCTGGCGGAGGCGTCGTGGCTGATGGGCAGGCTCGTCGCCGACGACGTCCGCACGATCGGCTTCACGCGCTCGCGGCGAGCGGCGGAGCTGCTCGCGGAGTTCACGCGACGCGACGTGGGCGACGCGGCCAGGCGCTCCCGCGTCGTCTCCTACCGGGCCGGCTACCTCGCCGAGGACCGCCGCGCGATCGAGCGCCGCCTCGCCGAGGGCGACCTGCTCGCGGTGGCCGCGACCAACGCGCTCGAGCTCGGGATCGACATCGGGTCGCTCGACGCGGTCGTCCTCACGGGGTACCCGGGAACACGGGCGTCGATGTGGCAGCAGGCGGGCCGGGCCGGGCGCCGAACCGAGGGGTCGCTCGCGATGCTCGTCGCGCAGGACGATCCCCTGGACCAGTACCTCGTCCATCATCCGGAGGACCTCTTCGACAAGCCAGCCGAGGCCGCGGTGATCGATCCCGAGAACCCCTACGTCCGGGAGCCGCACCTGCGTTGCGCCGCCCGCGAGCTCCCGATCGCGGACGAGGACCACGCCTACTTCGGAGCGGACACGGGAGCCGCGCTCGAGCGGATGGGTGAGCGGGGCGAACTGACGCGCCGCCGCGACGCCTGGCACGACGCGGGACGCGAGTCGCCGCACCGAGCGGTGGACGTGCGCGCGGGGGCCGGGACGGTCTACACCATCGTGAACGCCGACACCGGCGAGGTGATCGGGACGGCGGACGAGCATCGCGCGTTCGGCACGCTCCACCCGGGCGCGGTGTACCTACACATGGGCGAGCAGTACCTCGTGAAGGAGCTCCACCTCGACCGAGGGGTGGCCGCCGTGCAGGCCGCCGACCCCGACTACTACACGCAGGCGCGCACCATCACGGACATCGAGATCGTGAGCGAGCTCGAGCGGGGGACGCTCGGTGACGTGGAGGTCTCGTTCGGGGACGTGCTGGTGACCGACCAGGTCGTGGGCTTCGTCCGCAAGCTGGTCTCGACGAACGAGGTCATGGACGAGGAGGAGCTCGCGCTCCCGCCGCAACGGCTGCAGACGCGATCGCTCTGGTTCACGATCACCGCGCAGGTGATCGCGAGGGCCGCCATCACCCCGCGACAGCTGGCCGGGGCGATCCACGCGGCCGAGCACGCGGCGATCGGCTTGATGCCGTTGATCGCCACCTGCGATCGGTGGGACCTGGGCGGCGTCTCGACGCCGCTGCATCAGGACACGGGGATGACGACGATCTTCATCCACGACGCCTATCCCGGAGGCGCCGGCATCAGCGAGCGAGGGTTCCGGCACATCGAGCGGCTCCTCGAGGCGACGCTCGAGACGATCCGGCAGTGCCCGTGCTCGCTCGGATGCCCGTCGTGCGTCCAGAGCCCGAAGTGCGGCAACGGCAACGAACCGCTCGACAAGCCGGCGGCCGCTTCGCTCCTGGCGGCGATCCTGGGCGTCACGTGGGGCTGAGCGGCCGGCCGGGGCTGCGATACTCCGGACCGTGAGCGAGGGCCCCTATATCTCGGTGATCGGTGCGGGTCAGGCATCCGATGACGAGGTGGCGGCCGCCGAGGAGATCGGCCGGCGCCTCGCCGAGGCAGGCGCCGTCCTGGTGTGCGGTGGGCTCGGCGGGGTGATGGACGCGGCCGCGCGAGGCTGCGAGGCGGCGGGCGGCACCTCGGTGGGGATCCTTCCGGGTGAGGACCGCACCCACGCCTCGGCGCACCTCACGGTGCGGATCGCCACGGGCCTCGGCGAGGCGCGCAACGCGATCGTCGCCCGGGCCGCCGACGCGGTGATCGCGGTGGGGGGAGAGTTCGGGACGCTGTCCGAGATCGCCCTCGCCCTCAAGATGGGCAAGCCGGTGGTCGGGCTCGGTACGTGGTCGCTCGACCTCGAGGGGCTCCCTGGAGATCCCCTCCAGCGAGCGAGCGACCCGGCGGACGCGGTCACCCGAGCATTGGAGGCCGCGGAGCGACTGGCGGGCAGCGCATGGTGAGTGTCGTTGGTCGCCGTTGCCTCATCCAGATGCGCTATTGACGTGAAGCCGGAGCCGGTGCAGGCTCCCCGAGCACCTTCCGCACGTCCCCCCGGAGAGGGAGCACGATCGCCGATGGCCGGGTACATCGCCATGCTGCTCGCGACGGTGTGGACCGCCTTCGTGGTGGAGACGATCATCGAGAGCACCCGCACGTTCGGCGGAACGATCCTGTTCTTCGGACGCACGCTGATCGCCCCCGGGATACGTCCGGGCATCCTCATCCTCTGTGGACTGGCGGCATCCGCCGGACTCGCCTGGACGATCGCGGTCGCGTACGCACGCGGTCGCCGGATGGAGCGGCGGATGGCCGCGGAGCTCGACACGCGCTATCAGGAGATGACGACCCTCGCGGCGGGCGACGCCGCTCGGGCCGGTCTGCTCACGTGGCGTATCGGCGAGCTCCAGACGTCGATGAACGAATTGATCGCGAAGCGAGACCGAGTGCAGTCCGAGATGGAGCTCGCGCAGAGGCGGACGTCGGAGCTGCGGGCGCTCTCGGACGACTACAAGCGGTCGCTCACGGAGCTTCAGGACCGACTCATCAGGTTGCCGGACATCGAGGACGAGCTCGCTCGACGACGTGCGGAGCGCAAGTCGGCCGACCCGGCAAGCTAGTCCCCGGTCGCGTGTCGGTGTTCCGATCTACGGTTCGGTTCCTCTCGCTTCCTCCCCCGTGAACCCGCCGGAGGGAGATCCCGATGTCAGATGGCCATACCGATCCTGAGATGGAGGGCGTCCCGAGGGATGCTGCGGACGGGCCCATATCGGAGTCGGCATGGGCCATACCCGAGACGCCCTGGGCCGCTCAGGAGGACCGGGCGATATCGATGCCGTCATGGGCTCGCGAGGTGGAACCGGCGCAGCGGCTGCCATCGCAGTTCCGGTATGGACCGCCTGCGCCCGTCGCCGCATCACGTCGTCCGAAGCGATCGACCCCTCCCTGGTACGCACCTCCCGGTATGGGGCATTCGATCGGACTCGGCTACGTCGTTCTGACCCTCCGCGAGCTCGCCGGGCTCTCGCAGAACAAGCTCGCGCGCCGGTCACGGACCTCCCAACCGGCGATCGCCCGTTTGGAGTCCGGGCGACAGGTTCCCAGTGTGAACACACTCATCAAGCTCGCGTCCGCCTGCGGGTTGCACCTCGTCGTGGGGCTCGCGGACCCGGACCTCGACGTCGCCGACCTCTGCATGCACGACCTCACGCTCCTCGGCGTCCTTCGACCCGCGCCGGACGGTCTCGTCGACTTCGTCCCGATCAGGGAGCCACCGCCGTGGGCCGGCGAAGGATGAGCCGGATCGCGGCGGCGCGCTCGGTGGGCGAGAGCCCGAACGCCAGCAGCGACCCCGCGTAGACGGCGGCGCCCGTCGCAGCCGAGACGAGCAGGTCGAGGAACCATCGGTCGTTCGGCATCGCGGCGTGTGCGAGCCACATCGTGAGAGCTCCAAGCGCCGTCGGCACCGCGAGACGAAGCCAGGCGCCATCGAACGGCCAGATCCCCATGAACCGCCGGACCAGGAGGAGACGGGCCACGGCCGAGAACGACAGCGTGAGGGCCTGCGCGATCGCCGCGCCGCGGATCCCGAGGTTCGCAGGACCTGCGAGCAGCAGCGCCACGCCGATGTCGATCGTGAAGCCGGCGAGGTACACCATGAGATCCCACCCCGTGCGCCCCGCCATGATCAGGATGAACCCCACGGTTCCCACCATCACCGGCACGATCATCCCGATGATGAGGATCCGCAGCGCGCTCGCGCCGCTCGCGAACTCCGGTCCGAAGATCCGCAGCGTCTCCTCCGGCAGGATCCCCAGCACCAGCAACACCGGGATCGTGGCCGCGAGCGTCCACCGCGTGACGTTCTTGTACAGGGCGTCCAGCCGAGCACGCTCACCTCGATGGTGGAGGTCGGCGACGAACGGGCTGAACGTCAGCGACACCGACGTGAGGAACAGGAACAACGCCTGTCCGGCTCGCAGCACGGCCCCGTAGACACCCACCCGCGAGGCGCCCGCCGCCCCGCGGTCGCTCCACAGCACCGAGAGCACGAACAGGTCGGTCCAGAAGATCAGCTGCGAGAAGAGCGTCGCGGGCGCGCGGAGTGCCCCGAACCGCAGGAGCGCGCCGGCGCGCTCCTCCACGATCCCCTCCCCGACGAGCTCCCCCTGGGGGAACCGCCGGCGCTCGCGATCCCACCCCACCAGCGCGATCGCCAGGGCGAGCGCCCACGACGCCCCGAACGCGAGCGCCGTGGCGCCGGCCGTCTTCGCCCACAACCAGAACAGCATCGTCAACGCGATCCAGCCGATCGGCTGCGCGATCCATTGCGAGTAGAGGGTGTACCGCATGATCTTGAGTCCGCGCGTGGCTCCCATGTAGACGAACGCGAGCGCGGCGAAGGGCACCGTCACCGCGGCCGCCCGGAACGCGGGCTCGGCGAGCGCCGGGACCGCCGTGAAGCGCTCCGCCAGCCACCCCGCCGATAGGTACGCGGCGGCCGCCAGCGGCACCGAGACGGCGGCGGCGATCGCGGCCGAGCGTCGGACGAGCCCTCGGGCTCGCGCGACCTCGCCGCGGCCTTCGAGGATCGCCACCAGCCGGACGTTGGCGACGTCCATCCCGAATCGCGTGGCGGCCGCGGCGATGAAGGCGGCCTGCGTGGTGAGGGTGACGACCCCGAAGGCCTGGTCGCCGAGGGCGTTCGTGATCAGCACCTGCGCGACGAACGTGGCCACCGCGCCGACGGCGAGACCGAGCACGTTCTGGCCCGTCTGGCCGACGATCACCCGGTGATCGGAGCTGCTCACGGCACGGAGCTTACGGGGAGCCGCCGGCGCGGCCGGGAGGTTATCGCCCTCGCTTGATGCGGAGCGTGATCGGCACGGCGGCGAACGCCTTGCCGACCGGACAGTGCTCCTTCGCCGACTGGGCGATCGACTCCAGCTCGGACGCCTCGATCTCCGGAACCGTGGCCTCGGCGTCGAGATCGATGCCGGTGATCGCGTACCCGTGCTCACCCTCGTCGAGGTGGACCATCGCCACGGTCCGGATCGCCTCGGGAGCGTGGCCGGCGCGCCCGAGATCCCCCGCGAGCGCCATCGAGAAGGAGCTCGCCAGGGCTGCGCCGATCAGCTCCTCGGGGTTCGTCCCCGGCTGGTCCTCGAACCGGGTTCCGAAGGAGAACACCCCCGACACCTCACCGCTCTCGGTCCAGAACCTGCCCTTGCCGTCGTTCGGGGTCCCTTCCCACGTTGCCTCGCTGGTGCGGATCTGCATGGATGCTCCTCGTCGTCCGTTCGGCGTGCCCTCCGTTCGTACCCACCTGCTGTCGGGGGCAACCGGACGTACCGCCGCAGCCGGGCCGAGGTTCCCGGCGGTACCCTCAGCGCCGGAACCGGTCCGAGAGGAGGATCCGTGACGTTCGACCCGTTGAGCGACCTGAACTGGCTCGCCGTCCTCGTGGCGGCGCTCGCGTACTTCGCGATCGGCGCCGTCTGGTACGCGCCCCCGCTGTTCGGGAAAGCGTGGGCCGCGGCGGGAGGCCTCGCCACGCCCGACCCGGGCACCCGCCCCAGCCCGGTGATCTACCTGACCCCGCTGATCGGCAGCCTGCTCTCGGCCGTCGCGTTGGCGATGCTGGCGAAGGCGACCGGCACCGACACCCTCCAGCGCGGCATCGTCCTCGGCCTGGTCTGCGCGATCGGCTTCGCCGTCTCGATCACGTTCGTGACGGCCCAGTTCGAATCCGAGAAGCCGAAGCCGATGGTCTGGGGCGCGATCACGGCCGGATACCACGCGGTGGGGATCCTGGTGGCCGCCATCATCGTTGCGGCCTGGTAAGGCACGGCTAGATCGCGCGGCGGTAGCGGCGCACGGCGAGCGGCGCGAAGACGAGCAGGATCCGCGACGATCCACAGCAGGGACTCCCACAGGTCGGAGGAATGGCCGACCGGGCTGTCGCCGAGCGTGAGGAACCGGATCGCCTTGGCTGTCACGGAGACCGGCTGGTGGTTCGCCCACGGCTGCAGCCAGCCCGGCATCGACTGGACCGGGACGAAGAGCGACGAGGCGAACACGAGCGGGGCGAGCACCGGGAACGCGGCCGCTTGGGCGGTCTCCGGATCACCGACAAGCAGGCCGACGCTCGCGAAGATCCAGCTCATCGCGTACCCGAACGCCAGCAGGAGGAGGATCCCGCCGAGGAGCCCGAGGACGTCGGTGTGCACCCGGAATCCGACCAGGAACCCGACCGCGAGCATCAGCACGACCACGAACAGGTTCCGGGTGAGGTCGGCGAGCGTCCGACCTGCGAGCACCGCGCTCCGAGCCATCGGCAGCGATCGGAACCGCTCCATCAGCCCGCTCTTCATGTCCGACGCGAGGCCGATCGCCGTCGCCATCGCGCCGAACACCACTGTCTGCACGAAGACCCCGGGCATGAGGAAGTCCACGTACGGGAGCCCCTCGACCGGCACGGTGATCGCGCCCCCGAAGACGTAGCGGAACATCACCACGAAGATCACGGGCTGGATCGTCGAGAAGACGAGCAGCTGCGGGACGCGGCGATACGCGATCAGGTTGCGCCACGTGACCGCGAGGGCGTCGCGGATCGCGCGGACGGGCAGCGACCGCTCGCGGACGATCTCGGTCGTGACATCGACGCTCATGCGGCCCCCCTCCGGCGTCGGCGTCGCCCACCGGCCGGTGCCTCGACGGCGGGCTCTCCGCTCTCGGAGATCTCCTCCGCATGGCGACCGGTGAGCGCGAGGAACACGTCGTCCAGGCTCGGCTCGTGCACGGCCAGCGTCGCCGGAGCGAGCCCCGCGCCGTCGAGCTCCCGGAGGACGTCGACCAACAGCCGAGGTCCTTCGTTCGAGCTGAGACGGACCATGGCCCCCTCCCGCTCGACCCCGGGGTGGCGTCCGGCCAGGAGCCTTCGGCCCTGCTCGGCGGTGGATGGGTCCTCGAAACCGAGCTCCGCGACGGTGGTGCCGAGCTGCGCCTTCAGGACCGATGGCGCGTCGTTCGCGATCACTTGACCGTGATCGATCACGGCGACCCGCTCGGCCAGCCGGTCGGCCTCCTCGAGGTACTGCGTCGTGAGCAGGACCGTGGTGCCCTCGCTGACGAGCTCGTTGATCATGTCCCAGAGACCGTTGCGACTCTGCAGGTCGAGGCCCGTCGTTGGCTCGTCGAGGAACAGGACCGGTGGCCGCGGGACGAGCGCGGCGGCGACGTCGAGCCGGCGTCGCATCCCGCCGGAGTAGGTCCGGACGGGCCGGTCGGCAGCGTCGGTGAGGATCGAATCGCTCCAGCAGCTCCGCGGCCCTCGGCAGGATCGCCGACGTCTCCATCTGGGTCAGCAGTCCGATCAGGCGAAGGTTCTCGCGGCCGGTCAGGTTCGGGTCCACCGCCGCGAATTGACCGGCGAGGCCGATCCGACGCCGGACCGCGTCCGGCTCTGCGGCCACGTCGTGCCCCAGGACCGCCGCCCGGCCACCGTCGGGCTCGAGCACGGTCGCGAGGATCCGGATCGCCGTCGTCTTCCCCGCGCCGTTGGGACCGAGCAGGCCGAAGACCGAGCGCGTGGGCACGGAGAAGTCGATGCCGTCGAGGGCGACCACATCGCCGAACCGCTTCGTGAGCCCCTCGACCTCGATCGCCGCGTCCGTCACAGGCGGTACCCTGGCACAGATAGTTGAAGGATGTCAACCATCGAAGCACCTCGATGGTTGAAGGGTGTGGACTATCGCCTGCGGGTCGGCTACGATGGAGGGGTGGTCGCCCGATCCGAGTCGAAGCAGCGCCTCGCCTCCGAGGCGTGGAGGCCCCTCGCGCGCTTCTTCTTCGACACCGTCCGCCACCGACAGAAGATCCTGAGCAGCGAGGGGCTCACCCCAAACGACATCCGCGCCCTGATGGTCCTCGATCCCTCGGAGGGGCGGACGATGAGCGACCTGGCGGAGGCCTGGACCTGCGACGCGTCCAACGCCACGTTCATCGTCGATCGTCTCGAGGAGCGCGCGCTCGCCGAGCGGCGGACCGTCGCGACCGATCGGCGCGTCAAGCTGGTGGTGCTGACCGCCCGGGGGGCCGTGATCCGCGGCCGCGTCCTCGAGCGGTTCTTCGAGCCCCCGCCCGAGCTCCTCGAGCTCAGCCGTGCGGACCTGGAGGCGCTCCGTGAGGCCGCCGCACGGCTCCCGGTCGCGGAGGGTGACGTGGGGCACGCCGTGAGTGCGCGGCCCGCGTGATCGAACCCGACGTGCCGACCCCACCGCCGTCGTGCTGAGATAGCGGTCGGATGCGTGCCCTGGTGAAGCAGGAGGCCGGGCCCGGCCTCGTGATGACGGAGGTCCCGGAACCCGAGATCGGGATCAACGACGTCCTGATCCGGGTGGATCGGACGGGGATCTGCGGGACCGACCTCCACATCGAGGAGTGGAACGAGTGGGCGCAACAGACCGTCCCCGTCCCCCTCGTGATCGGTCACGAGTTCGTGGGCCAGATCGTCGAGGTCGGATCCAACGTGAAGGACTACGGGCCTGGCGACCTCGTCAGTGGCGAGGGCCACGTCGTGTGCGGCCGGTGCCGCAACTGCATGGCGGGCCGGCGCCACCTGTGCGCCGACGCGGGCGGGATCGGGGTGAACCGCCCTGGAGCCTTCGCCGAGCTCATCGCGCTGCCGGTGACGAACGTCTGGCACCACGACACATCGATCGACCGGGACGTCGCGGCGATCTTCGACCCGTTCGGCAATGCGGTGCACGCCGCCCTGCAGTTCCCGGTCCTCGGCGAGGACGTGCTGATCACGGGCGCCGGCCCGATCGGGCTGATGGCCGCGGCCGTCGTGCGGCACGCGGGCGCCCGCTACGTCGTGATCACCGACGTGAACCCGTATCGCCTCGAGCTCGCGCGCAAGATGGGTGTGACCGTGGCACTCGACGTTCGAGACGGATCGCTCGCCGAGACGCAGGATGCCCTGGGCATGAAGGAGGGCTTCGACGTCGGTCTCGAGATGAGCGGCAACCCGGCCGCCCTGCGCGACATGGTGGAGAACCTCTCGCACGGCGCCAGCATCGCGCTGCTGGGACTGCCGGACGAGCCGTTCGCGATCGACTGGAACACGGTGATCTTCGACCAGCTCACGATCCGCGGCGTCTACGGCCGGGAGATGTACGAGACCTGGTACATGATGACGGTGATGCTGCAGAGCGGCCTCGACATCGCGCCGGTGATCACGCATCGCTTCCCGGCGGATCGGTTCGAGGAGGCGTTCGCCGCGATCCGCACCGGCGAGACCGGCAAGGTGCTCCTGCACTGGACGGACGTACCGTGACGACCGAGACCGTCCGGCCGGCGCTCGCGGCCGAGCTCGAGGAGATCCGGGACGCAGGCCTGGAGAAACCCGAGCGGGTGCTGACGACGCCGCAGCGGGCTCGGGTGGGTGTGCGCGGCCGCGAGGGCGAGGTCCTCAACCTCTGCGCGAACAACTACCTCGGGCTCGCCGACCACCCCGAGGTGATCGCGGCCGCGCACGCCGCGATGGACGAGTGGGGGTTCGGGCTCGCCTCGGTCCGGTTCATCTGCGGGACGCAGGAGCTCCACAAGGACCTCGAGGCGGCGCTGAGCGGGTTCCTCGGGATGGAGGACACGATCCTGTACGGGTCGTGCTTCGACGCGAACGGCGGCCTGTTCGAGGTGCTCCTCGGCGAGGAGGACGCGGTGATCTCCGACGAGCTGAACCACGCGAGCATCATCGACGGCGTCCGCCTCTCGAAGGCGAAGCGGTTCCGCTACCGCAACAACGACATGGACGACCTCGAGACGCAGCTGAAGGAGGCGGCCGGAGCGCGGAGGCGGCTGATCGCGACCGACGGCGTGTTCTCGATGGACGGCTACCTCGCCGATCTCCCGGCGATCTGCGACCTCGCCGAGCGCCACGACGCGATGGTGATGGTCGACGACTCCCACGCGGTCGGGTTCATGGGCCCGGGAGGCCGCGGCACGCCCGAGCATCACGGAGTGATGGACCGGGTCGACTTCGTCACGGGGACGATGGGCAAGGCGCTCGGCGGGGCGAGCGGCGGCTACCTGAGCGGCCCTCGGGAGGTGGTGGAGCTGCTCCGCCAGCGATCGCGTCCCTACCTCTTCTCGAACACGATCGCGCCGGCGGTGGTCGGCGGCTCGATGAAGGCGATCGAGCTGCTCACAGCTTCGACCGAGCTCCGCGATCGCCTCGAGGACAACACCCGGTTCTTCCGGGCGGAGATGGAGGCCGCGGGCCTCGACGTGCTGCCCGGCGAGCACCCGATCGTGCCGGTGATGCTCGGGGATGCGGCCCTCGCCGGCCGGATGGCCGAGGCGATGCTGGAGAGGGGCGTCTACGTGATCGGGTTCTCCTACCCGGTGGTCCCGAAGGGGAAGGCGCGGATCCGCGCGCAGGTCTCGGCGGCGCACACGCGGGAGGATCTGGCCGTTCGCGGTCAAGCGTTCGCGGAGTCGAAGGCTGAGCTCGTCTAGCACCATCCCCGCAGACGGAAGAGGCGAGGGCAGATGCCCTCGCCTCGTTCCGACGGATCTCGGACCTAGCTGTAGGTGCTGTAATAGGTCCCGACCTGCTCACGGTAGGTGTCCGACCGGTAGTCGGTCACCTCGTCGAGCTCAGGCGCGTTCTTGATCTGGTCCTTCGCGAGCCGAACCTCGGCCTCACGTCGGTCGAGGTCGATCCGCTCGATCATGCCGGCCGGGATCAGCACCTTCCGGCCGAGGATCCACGGACCGGTGTCGACGACGACGAACGCCGAGTCCACGTCGTACGTGGCCTCGTCGATCTTGCCGATCTCGCCGTCCGTAGCCCGCACCTTGAACCCCTCGATGTCCAGGGGTGTGCTCGTCCCTTGCGGGTAGTTCCAGAGTTCAGTCCTCATTAGGGCACCTCCTTCACAGGGTCGATTCGTGCCTGTTGGGGACTTCATCTTGTCCCCTACCCGGGACGAGGGACGGGGAAACGGCTCGGGACCGAATGGGCCTAGATTCCCTGGAAGCGTTGTACCGCAGTCCGTCCGGCGGTACCTGGACGCTACGGCGCGCCACCGCGCTGCGGAGCATCCGTGATCGGCACAGGACTATGGAACACCGCCTCGACATTGTTGCCGTGGAGGTCATTCACGAAGGCGCCGTAATACCGATCGGAGTACTGGATCCAGACGCCGGGCTCGCCACGGCTGGTTGCGCCCGCAGCGAGCGCGGCGTCGTAGAACGCGTCCACCTGCGCGCGATCGGCCGCGTCGAACGCGACGTGGGCGGCGACCGTGACCGGGGAGCCCTCGCAGATCGCGAAGTCGTCCAGATCCTCCCGACCGTAGGAGACGCAGTTGGGCTCCAGGTTCAGCTCATCGAACCCCAGCGGGGCGAGCGCGGCGGTGAACAGTCGCCGGCTCGCCGGGAAGTCTTCGACGACGAACAGGACGTGGTCGACGATGATCAGTCGCTCGGTCACGGACGCCCTCCCTCTCGTGGCTCGGCCATCGGTTTGGCCACCGGCCCCGGATACGGGAGGATGCTACCCATGCCCCACTCGGTCGGCGACCTCGCAGAGGTCCTGGACAACCTCGGCGTCTTCGCGATGCATCCGGAAGAGGTGCTCGCCCTCTGCCCCTCCGGGTTCCGCCGGGTTCCGATCACCCAGGGCGACGAGTTCTACCTCTCCCTCCAGGGGTTCACGGCGAACCAGCCGGCCTACGCGCACACGCATCCGGACTCCGAGGAGTGGGTCGTCGTGCTCGAAGGCTCCGGAAAGGCCTTGCTGGCGGACAATCCGGTACCCCTCGAAGGCAGCCTCGTGATCGGTCGGGCGACGGCCCACCCGCACGGCTTCGTCAGCGGGGACGGCCCCATGACGCTCCTGTCGATCCAGCTCCCTCGCCCTTCGGAGCCCGCCACGACGTGGGACCAGCCAGGGCAGACCACCGATCCGATCGACTGCAGCTCCGGTGGGACGTGCCGGCGCTGCTACCGCTGCGGGGGACACAGCCACAACCATCGGGCGCAGCTCTTCGTCTGTGAGAACTGCACGCTCGAGTTCTAGAGCGAGCGACCGGAGCCCGACCGTTCCTCCGCGAGCCGCGCCAGGTTCTCCAACTGCTTGCGGTCCGCGCGGTTCACGTACACCTTGAAGATCGACCGCACGACCGGCTGCAGCCAGTACGGCACGTAGTTCACCCGCTCGATCGTCTCCGTGTACGTGATCCGCGAGCCGTCGCCTTCGGGAGCGATGTCGTACCGATGGATGAAGTGCGCGTCCCAGGGCTTCCCTCGCTTCCGATCCAGGTGCGCGTCGGTCTCGATCACGAACGCGACCGGTGGGGTCGCGACCGTCACCTCGGATCGGTCGTGGAACGTGCCGTTGTCGGCCGCGCCGGATGACGTGAACGCGGTCCCGACCGCGGCCGGCCCGTCAGGCGCCTCGATCGACAGGAGCTTGAACGTCTGGCTGCTGGCGCGCTCCCCGGACCAGTCGAGGTGGTTCCGGAGATCGGCGATCGTCGCGTAGACGACCTCCGGCGACGCAGCCGACATCGTCGATGTCTGCGTCACGTATCCGAGCGTACGATCGGCCGCCATCGACCGGGCTACGAGGAGGAACCGCCGCGTGGGAGGCGGACGTGGTCCTCCTCGGACTCCTTCCAGACCTCCTCGACGTTCTCGACGTTGAAGCCGTACTCGAACACGAGCGTGCCGCCGTACGCGGCGCCGAACGTCACGAGGGCGGCCGCGAGCAACGACAGCACGAGCCATGAACCCTGTGTCTGCCCTTGGTCGAAGTCGGAGACCCGGAGGATGATGTCGATCAGCGTGATCGCGGTCACGGTCAGCATCACGGTCGCGTGCCAGTTGATCGTGCGCCAGACCTGCGTGTGCTTCGCCTTACCGATCGGCCCGCTCTTGCGGTCGCGCGGGATCCCCTTCCACCAGTCCATGAAGCCGGTCAGGGCCGCGCCGAGGCTGACGATGTAGCCGGCCACCATCACGAACGTGGCCGCGACGAAGAAGTCGCGAGCTTTCGGATCCGATCTCGTCCGAGAAGAACGAGATCAGGTCGAAGACGGCGGCGAGCGTGTAGCAGACGATCGGGAAGTCCGTGAGCGGCGGGTGGAACGGCTTCCCCGTGAACCCTCGGAGGCCCTGGAAACGGCGCCCCTTCAGCGACCAGGTCGGACGGATCGAGAACAACCTCGCCATGCCTTCCTCCCTCTCAGGCGACGACGGGAAGAGAGTGCCACAGGTCGGCGCTCTTCGTCCGAGGCCCCCACGCACCGAAACGTGGGGTGACGGCTCCTACATATCGGTCCGTCTCAGGGATCGATACGGGTGAGATGGGAAGCAGGACCGTCCCGGCTGCAGATGGGGTGTACAACTCGCCCGAGTCGATGTCGTATCTGTCCACGACCTTCGAGGACTTCTTCCACGCGCATCGCGATCGCCTCTTCGGGTTCCTCTGCGTGGTCACGGCGAACCGTCACGATGCGGAGGAGCTGGCACAAGAGGCCTTCCTGCACCTGTGGGAGCGCTGGGAAGCCTCGGGTTCGATCGACGATCCGGTCGCGTATCTCCATCGGACCGCGATGAACGCCTTCCGGAAGCGACAGCGTCGAGCGAACATCGCGCGGCGGCTGACCGGTCGTCCGGTCGATCGTCTCGCCGCCTCCCCGGAGGACACCGTGATGCTGCACGAGACGCTCCGCGAGCTGACCCCTCGCCAACGAGCTGCCCTCGCACTCACCGAATGGCTCGGCTACACGGGCGAGGAAGCGGCGCGGGTCCTCGGCGTCAAGGCGTCCACGATCGGCGCACTGAAGTACCAAGCACGTGTGGCCTTGAAGGGGCGAGCGGAGCAGACAGATGACTGATCTCAGAGCGATCATCGAGCACGACGTCGCGGGCGCGGGACCGGCCGGGTTCGGGCTCGAAGAGCTCTCGGTCCGGCGCCAGCGGAAACGGCGGATCCAGCGGATCGGCACGCTCGCAGCGGCGTTGGTGATCGCCGCGGCCTCGGTCGGTCTGGCCTCGCAACTGTTCCGATCGGCCGAGCGCAAGCAACCGGCGGTGCTAACCCCGGCGACGACCCGAGGGATCTGGGCCGTGGATCTGGACACGGGCGCCACCTCGCTCGTCTGGGGACCTGGGTGGCTGAACGAGGAGATCGAGGGCGAGATCCGGGGCAACGCGGTGGGCTCGCCCGATATCACCTCGGACGGGCGACTCGTCGTCACGGTCCAACGCGCTTTCCGACCATTCCAGATCTTCACCCTCGAGGCGGACGGAATCCGATCTCGCACAGATCACCGACTGTGAGCCTCCATTCCACTGCCCACTCGGTTTGGGCGTCCACGGCCCCAGGTGGTCACCGGACGGATCGGCGATCGCGTTCGTGGGCGGCCCCAACACGCGGAAGAACCCGTCGGACATCTACGTGATGGATGCGAACGGCGACGATCTCCGTCGGGTCGGGCACGTGACGGGGGAGCAGGACGCCGTGGACTGGTCACCCGACGGAACGGACCTCGTGTTCGACTCGGAGTCGGCCGAGATCTACCGCCTCTCCATCGAGAGCGGCCCGCCGACCCGATTGGTACGAGGAGGGTCTTATCCCCTGTGGTCGCCGGATGGTCGGTGGATCGCCTTCCTGCACCTCGCAGATCGCAACGAGAGCATCTGGCTGATGCGGCCGGATGGGAGCGAGGCCACCTTCCTGGATCCGGGGAACCTGCCGATCGCCTGGTCGCCCGACGGCGGGGAGATCCTCGTCGAGCGGGCCAGCCCGGACACGCTCGAGGAGTCACAGCGTGAGGTCCGCACCCGCCGGTTCGCGATCGTCGACGTGGAGACCGGGGCGTCGCGGACGCTGGACATCCGAGCCATCGAGGGGGCGGTCTTCGTCTTCCGGTGGCCGGCCCAGACGTAACTGGAGGAGAAGCACATGGGAGGACGCATCGAACAGAGCGTGCGGCGAGGCGGGATCGCGATACTGACGATCCTGCTCCTCATGGCCTGCGGCTCCGCGGGCGCCGACGGATCCAAGTCTCGAGGAGTACCCGATCTTCACCTCGCCAGCTGGCGACCTCCCTGCCGAGCCGGTGATCGACGGTCTGTTCTCGATCGGCGCCGACGGGCAGGTGGCCCTTCGCTGCTGGGGAGAGGGAACGCCGGTGATCGTCCTCGAGGCGGGCACCGACTCATCCGGTATCGAACAGTTCGGCACCACGCTCATCCCCTCGCTCGGGGAACGGAACATGGCGTGTACCTACGATCGATTGGGCACCGGTCGAAGCGACCCGCCCCCTGATGGTCGTCGGACCCTGAACGACCTCGTCTCGGTCCTCCACGAGCTCCTCCTGACCGCAGGAGTCCCAGGTCCGTACCTCTTGGTTGGCAGCTCGGGCGGTGGGATGGTCGTCGTGCACTACGCAGGACGCCACCGGAGGGAAGTTGCCGGCCTCGTGCTCCTCGACGTCGGCGAACCGGCCCCTGATCTGGCGAAGGAGTTCCCGGACGAGGCAGGTTGGAACAACGTGGAGAACATGGACTGGTTCGCAGCGGAACGTCAGCTCGCGCTGCATCGTCTGCCGGTCGAGGAGATCGCCGTGCGGATCGTAAGGGCTACCACCGGCGACTCCGATCCCAAGGACGAGTCCGTCTGGTTGCAGCTCTCGCCACGTGCGCGCGAGACCTTCCTCGAAGGAGGCCACGTCATCTACCGGGACAACCCCGACGGCGTGGTCGCGCAGATCATCGAGGTGCTGGAAGAGATCGAGACGAACGGGTAGCGAAGACTGCCACTTCCCGGCCTACCGCATCGCGCTTGCCCGCGACGTCTCGGGCGGGTACCGTCCGGGCGTCGAGGAGCGAGCCCGAGGAGGAGCCTTTCGGATGGACACCTACATGGTCGTGCTGCGGATCCTCCACATCCTCGCCGGCGTGTTCTGGGTCGGCGCGGCGTTCACCACGATCCTGTTCCTCCAGCCGACGGCACGCGAGGTCGGGCCGGCGGCGGGGCCCTTCATGGCGCATCTCGCCGGGAAGAAGAAGCTCGTGGACTGGGTGCTCCGCGCTGCCGGCCTCACGATCCTGGCCGGGCTCCTGATGTACTGGCGGGTCTCGGGCGGCCTGGATGGCGACTGGCTCACGTCGTCGCCCGGACTGTCCCTCACGATCGGGGCGCTCTGCGGCATCGCGGCCTTCTCGCTCGGCCTCAGCATCGTCCGGCCGACGATCATGGCCACGCTCGCGATCGGCCGGGACGTGGCGGCGAGTGGCGGCCCACCCACGCCGGAGCAAGGTGCGCAGCTCCAGGCGCTCCAGCAGCGAGGCAAGGCGGTCGGGCGGGTCATCGTCCCGCTGCTCGTGATCGCGGTGAGCGGGATGGCTGCCGCGCGCTACCTCTAGAGGCTCATCCCGTCCTGCTCGTCGGCGAAGTCCCAGACCCGCAGCTCGCCTGGCTCGAGTCGGATCGTGATGTCGTTCCCGCCGACCTTGCGCACGTAGGCCTCGCCCTTCGGTGCGCCCAGGTAGCGGTTCGCGATCCGGACGGCGGTCTCGAAGCCATCGGCGAGGATCTCCGCGGTGCCCCGAACCTCGACGCCACGCAAGGGGTCGGTCGACTCGGCGACCACGATCGAGGCGCGAGGTTCGCGGCGCAGATGCCGCGTCTTCACGTCGTTCGGGCCCGACCAGACCTGGAAGCCGCCGTCGCGCCATTCATGCCAGACCGGCGAGAGCAACACGCTCCCGTCCTGTCGGATCGTGGCCAGCACGGCGACGATCGGCTCGTCGAGGAAGCCGTCGAGATCGTCGAGCGTCAGATCGGTGCGCATCCCCGAACCCTACCGACGCTAGCCGCCCCGGAACCGTGAGATCTCGGTCGTCGCCGGGAGCCCCACGAAGCGACCGAGGCGCTTCGCGGCCGACTCGAGCGTCCGCGTGTCTGCGGCATCCACCGCTCCGTACGTGTGGATCGACACGAGGACACGCTTCGCCTCGATGGTGCGCCGCCAGTGCCCGCCGACCCGCCCGTGCAGGAGGAAGACGCCGGTCGGGTAGGTCCGGTCGCTCCAGGCTTGGCGGGCGAGGTCTCCGGAGGTGTCACCGTGGAACCGCGATTCCGTGTAGCCGACCACGAGCTCGTCGTAGGTCTGGAGGAGATGGACGCCGCGCGCCGCGGGCGGTCGCCGGCTCCGCTCCGAGGCCGTCGACCAGAACATGAGCCCGTCGACCTCGTCGCTCGTCACCTCATCCTCGAGCGCACCGAGCGCCGCGCGGAGGTCGGTCATCGTGAGCCCCGACCACCAGCTGAGGTCCTTCACCGTGGCCGGGCCATGGCTGGCGAGGTAGCGCCGGACGAGCTCCATCACCGCGTCGTCCCGATCGAGCGGGCGGCCACCCGCAGGTATCCGCTCGTCGAGGAGCGCGTACGTCTGCTGCTTCCCCTTCCGGCCGCCGCTGCCGATCAGCCCCACGAGCTCGCAATGCATCAGCAGGTAGGGCATCCGCTGGCCACCGCGATCGAGCTTCCGCCGATCGAACTCGGCCCCGAGCTCGTCCCGGGTGAGCCGGTTCCCACCCTCGAGGGCCGAGGTGACCACCTTCTCGGCGCGCGAGAGGGTCCGCGCGTCGAGACCGAGCTGACGATGCCGTCCCGCGCTCCCCTGCTGGACGCGCGGACCGCTGAGCGCGAGGAGCCAGCGGATGTCGTCCCGCGCGACGAAGTGCCACGTCGGCCTGAGCACGTGCGTCCGCACGATCGTGCCCTCGGTGAGCGCCCCGTCGACGTCGGCCTCACGCAGCCCCTTCGCGCGCTGCCCGATCGACCACATCGCTGGGCCGTACTCCTGGGCCTGCATCGCGAGGTGCCACCGGACGACGTCGTCCGGAGCCATGAACCGGTTCCCCGTGAGGCCGGAGTTGCGGATCCGGCGGCGCGCGATCTCCTTTGCGTTCATCGGCGGGCAGCCTATCGAGGGGCTCCGACCAGCTTCCTCCAGTTGGGGGACGCTATCCGCAGCAAGCCCTTCGCAATCGGGATACGGTTGCACCCTCGGCCATCCGGGTATCCGGCTTAGGTCAACCGCACGACAACCTTGGGAGGAAGAGTGAACGACAGCACATCCGGAAACGCCGACGGGGCCCGGGTCCCGGCTCCCGCACCGTCCAGAGGCCGGCGGCGGCGGCGGGGACGGGGGGCGCTCGCGTCGCTGCTCGTGCTGTTCGCGTTCGCGCTGGGTCAGGCTTCGCTGACCTCGGTCGCGGCCACCGCCGACACCCCCGGCGGCCCTTCGGGCGATGGTGTCCAGCCGATCTTCATGACCGGCAATCCCAACTGCTTGGACGTCATGACCTCGGCGCAGTTCCTGTTCGAGCACAAGCAGGACCCGCCGAAGGACGCCACCATCAACCTCACGTTCGGCAACCTGAGCGGCACGCTCGTCGTCGTGGTCAACGAAGGGGCGCAGACCTTCAGCTTCACGCTCACAGGTGACTTCGTCGCCGCCGGCGTGATCGTGAAGGGTGGCTCGAACGCCAACTTCTACGACTATCGGCCGGACGGGAACGCTGCGGACACGGGCCTGCACGCGCCGGTGAACCCGGCGAACGGCAAGTTCTACGGCCTGTCCCACATCTCCTTCTGCATCATGGGGATCCCGCCGGAGGAGGAGACGCCGGAGATCGACGTCGAGAAGTCCTGCCCGGACTCCGTCGACGCCGGGGACGAGATCGAGTACACGATCACCGTCGAGAACACCGGCACCGAGGCGCTGGTCGACGTCTCCGTCGATGACACGCTGCTCGGTGACATCACGGACGAATTCGATCCCGACCTCAGTCTGGGGCTCGCGGTCGGCGCCACCGCGACCGCGACCGTCACCTACACGCCGGCACCCGGCGTGAACCCGGTCATCAACACGGTGACCGCGACGGGCACGGGCGCGGTCTCCGACACGGATGACTCCGACACCGACTCCTGCGAGACCGAGGTCAACCCGCCCGGCCCGGCGATCCAGATCGTCAAGGATGGGCCGGCGCTGGTGCACCGAGGCGACACCATCACCTACCAGTTCGAGGTCACGAACACCGGGGACGTCGAGCTCTTCGACGTGGAGCTGACGGACCCGCGGTGCGATGCCGGGACCATCGACCCCGGCGACGACGTCGACGCGAGCCTGGCGGTGGACGAGGTCTGGCACTTCACGTGCACGCATCTGGTCACCCAGGACGATCCCGACCCGATCCCGAACACCGCCGCCGTGCGTGGCGACACGGAGGAGGGCGAGGGCGGCGACGAGGTCACCGACCAGGACGACCACGAGGTGGACATCATCGAGCCCGCGATCTCCATCGTGAAGACGGTGTCGGACGACACCGTCCCGGCGGGCACGATCGTGACCTACACGTACGTCGTGACCAACACCGGCGACACGACCCTGTTCGGCATCAGCGTCGACGACGACGTGCTGGGGCACATCGGTACCATCACCAGTCTCGCCGCCGGCGCGTCTGCCACGCTCACCGCGACGTTCGAAGTCGGCACCTCGCCGGTCACGAACGTGGGGACTGCCTCCGGGACGGACGTCCTCGGTGAGACGGTGACCGACGACGACGATGCACTGGTCACGCCGATCGCCGGCTCGGGCGGCGAAGGACCGGGCTGCTGCATCGCTGGTGGCGGCGGTGGGACCCCCTTCACCGGATCGGCCCTCGGGCTGTGGTCCCTCCTCGCGGCCGCCCTGACCCTGATCGGCGGGCTCGCCCTGTGGGCGACCCGCCGGCGGCTCGACGGTCCGACCGCCTAACCCGAAGACCAGAGATCACGATCGTCGGAGCCGAGGGAACACGCGGCCGGTCCGGCTGAGGTACGCCTCGGCCTCGGCGCCGTACCGGCGCCGCAGGTCGTCCTCCTCCCGACGCATCCACCCGAGGACCGTCGTCGGCTGCCAGAGGGTCGTGTAGGCGGCCAGGACGAGGAGTGACAGGACGTTCAGGGTCAGCAGGAGCAACCCGATCGGCAGCACGAGGAAGTGGATGTAGAAGGGGTGCCGCACGGAGCGATGCACACCCGTCGTCATCATCTCTCGCTCGTCGATCGCTCTGCGGTACACGTTGACCGCGAGCTTCCGGCCCACACCGATCAGGATCGTCAGACCCACCGCTGAGAGGACGATGCCCACGATCTGCAGCGCGAGATCGGGCCCGGCGAAGATGGACAGCTCCGGCGCGTAGAGGATCTCGATCCGGTCGACGAACCCGTCGATCACGAACAGCGACGGGATCGCGATCGTGACCGCCCTGGTCATCCGCCGCCATGCTCGGATCCCGGGTGTCAGAGACTCCGGTCCCTCGCCCTCGAGCTCCTTCCGGCGAGCCTCCGTGAGGCCCGTTCGCTCCCAGCGGTTGATGACGGTCCAGAAGATCCCGACCAGTCCCCAGATGGCTCCCACGAGCACCGACACGACCTCGACCGGGAGCCTCGTCACGCGGGCGACGATAGCGGACCGGGAACAGATCGAGGTCCCCGCGACGCTATAGGTGGCATGGAACGCGTGACGAGGGAGATGCTCCTCCGGATCTACGCGGAGACGAAGACGATCGCGGTGGTCGGGGCTTCGGCTACGGAAGGCAAGCCCGGTCACGACATACCGGCGTACCTCCGATCGCAGGGCTACCGGATCATCCCGATCAACCCTCGGGGCGGCGCGATCCTCGGGGAACGCGCGTACGCATCCTTGCGTGAGGTCGACGAGCACGTCGACGCGGTGGACGTCTTCCGTCCCTCCGAGGAGGCCGAGGGCATCGCGCGCGACGCGATCGCGATCGGAGCCCGCGTCCTGTGGTTCCAACCCGGGACGCACACCGACGAAGCGGCGTCGCTCGCGCGCGACGCTGGGCTCACGGTCGTGACGAGGCGATGTATGGGAGTGACACACGGCTGGCTGGGCCTCGGTCCCGGCCCGCACGGTGTGTCGGCAGCCTGACCCGAACGATACGAACGCACACCCACTCGAAGGAGATGAGGAAGGTGACACAACAGGTCGAGACAACGGCCCGCGACGCGATCGTGGTCGAGGACGCCGCGCTGATCCACATGATGGGGTTCCCCGTTCTGGAGGCGCTGCCGTCCCGAACGGTGCCGTACGCGCAGGTCGATCCGTTCATCCTCGTGCACGAGGGACGGATGCGGCTGTCGGAGGTGGGGAAGGTCGACACCAAGCATCCCCACCGGGGGTTCGACAACCTCTGGTACGTGATCGAGGGCTCGGCCAGCACCGGCCACAGCACCGGCCCGAACGGAACGATCGAGCGGGCGCGACTGTCAGAGGGAGCGCTCCTCGCGCTCAGGACGGGCAGGGGCGCCTGGCATGCCGAAGGGATCGGCGAGGACGAGATCGGCGAGGGGCTCGGCGACACCGAGTTCCGCGGCGTCCTGTTCTGGGTGAACCTCGCCCGCAAGGACAAGCAGGTGGAGCCCAGCGCTCGGATCCTGCAGCCGGATGAGATCCCGGAGCGGCACGAGGGCGACGCCATCGTCCGCACGCTGGTCGG
Source organism: uncultured Actinomycetota bacterium (assembly GCA_963784055.1). Taxonomy (GTDB): domain Bacteria; phylum Actinomycetota; class UBA4738; order UBA4738; family HRBIN12; genus JAJNBA01. The sequence continues at coordinate 10,533 of CAWAPY010000005.1, read as the reverse complement.
CGAGGGCTCACCGATACAGCTCGGGACGCCGGCGCTCATCGTCGACGTCGAGCTCCCGACCGGAGGCCAGGTGACGATCCCGGTTCCCTCCGAGTTCCAGGGGTTCGCGTACCTGCTCGAGGGCGAGGGCACGTTCGGCGCGAACGAGCGCCGCGCGAAGCCGCCGCAGCTGGTGGTCCTCGGGCCCGGCAAGGAGTTCACGGTCACGGATGCCGTCCCCGGCACCCGCTACCTGCTGATGGCGGGCAAGCCCTACGGCGAGGTGCCCGTGTTCAACGGCCCGTACGTGGATTAGCCGTCCCGGTTGGGGTGGGGGCCCATATCAAGATCGCGATGGGACGTGCGCCGGCACGTCAAGTGGTCCCACCCCATACCGGCGACGGCATGGGGTCGGAGTAGCGACGGGGCGGAGCCTCGTGCATCTCACTCTCTGATCTCGGGTGGGAGGTCTCGGGTCGAGCACCCTCTCGGCGACGAAGGCTGCTCGGTCGGTCGTCGGCCCACGGGGCACAACGACGGATCGATACCCCGAGCGATCGAACGCGTCCTCGAGCGCCGCATGGAACGCGACGGTGTGCGCGAAGGACATCGTCCGCTCGTCGTCCGTGACGTAGATCTCCTCCCAGGGCTCCAAGACGAGCACCTCGTCGTGATACCGATATCTGCCGGACGCCTGAACGCTGGGGCCCGGATCGACCCCGAGATGGGACGCGTACGCGATGCAATCGGGGACCCCTCGATCGAACAGCGTCGGGCCGCCGCCCAGCGACGCACGCTCGTGGTCCGCGACCGCGGCCTCGAGCAGCAGCTCCACGAACCTCGAGGGATCCCGCTCCGGTGTGCCGGGGCCGTCGAGAGCCCGTTGCTCCGCGAGCACGCGCCTGGCCGGCTCGTCGACACATCGCAGACGCCCGCGGAGCTCGTCGAGGATCGCCGTTTTTCCGGAGCCGGGCGCACCCGTGAGGAGCCAGAGCTCGTCGCTCACCGAGCCGCTCCTCGAGGAGGCCGAGGCCCCCCCGGAGGTCGCTCTTGCATCTCGTCCTCCTAGACGCGCGTCTTCCCAGATGCGATGCCGACGGGGCGATCGGTCGGCACGTCACCGTCGGGCTCCGACTTCCGTCGACGCCGCAGCGCGAAGAAGAGCCACAGCCCCGCACCGAGGGCCAGGCCGATCGCCACGATCACCGCGAGGAGACCGATGGACACGCCCGGCGCCGATGCGGGCACCGTATCCGATCCGGTGCCGGGCGAGGACGGGAACGTGATGCGCGCCTGTGCCTGCCGCTTGACCAGATCGGAATGCAGTCGCAGATCGGCCGTCCACGGACCATCCGGGATGGACGGAGACAGGACGACACGAACCGTCCCGCGCTGTCCGATCCCGATCGTCGTTCCGAGCTGCGCGGGGAACGGGCCCGCGGAGAGGCCACCGGGTCCATCCGACAGCCGCAGCGTGCCGCTGAGGTCGATCGCTCGCCCGCCCGTGTTGATGACCGTCGCCGTCACGATGGGACGGCCGGCGTCGTCGCGGGAGGCCGTCAACGAGTCGATGCGGAAGTCCGTGGGAGGCGCGCCGCCACGGCCCACGGAGAGGTAGACGCGGATCCCCACGCGATCGACGGTGACCACCTCTCCCTCGGCCGGAGAGCTCGGCGGCGTCTGCGCCCAGACCACCGCGTATCGTTCCCCGTCCTCCGCATCCTCCGGGACGGCGATGGTCACGAGCGCCGTGGCCGATCCGTGCGGCGACACCTCGACGGATGTCGGATCGACGGTGATCCAGCTCGAGAGCTCGTTGTGCGTCTGGCCCTCGAGGAAGCGGAATGCCGACTTGGCGACGATCGCTCCGGCCGCGTAGAGCCGGAGCGGCATCACGTGATCGAGGCCGCTGGAGACCTCGATCCGGCGGCGGATCGTGTCCCCTTGGTTGAGGTGATCGATGATGTACAGGCGCGCGCGGGGATCGTCCGCAAGATGCTCCGGGGCCTCGAGCAGCCGGATCCCGATCGAGCCGTCGGGAACACCGCTCTGCGCGAGCGCCGGAACCACCTGGGCCAGCGCGACGAGAGCACCGGCGACCAGCGATCGACGCACGAGGTTCATCCGATGTGCCATGGCGTGCCAGACCCGCAGCGCGCCGATGATCTCGGCGCGGCGCAGCGACCGAGACCTCCTCTACGCGACCGAGTGCGTGATCGTTCCGGTATAGGTCCCCGCGACGGCAGCCGCGGGAACGTTCACGGTCACCGTCGGGTTCCAGGATGCCGAGTCATTGCCGATGATGGCGCTCGCAGAGAACGCCGTGCGCGAGACGCTCAGGGCCTGCGCGTTCAGCGCTGTCGCCTGACCGGGGAGGAACACCGCGGTGCCCGAGCTCGCCGTGGCGGCACCGGACCAGTACGTGACCTGCCCCTTGGCGATGGTCTCGTCGGCGGTGGCTCCACCCGTGGTGAAGTTCGTCGAAGAGACCGTCGCCGTCCAGGTTCCGAGCAGCGCTCCACGCGTGTCGGTCACCGTCACGGTTCCGAGCTGCGCTGAGAGGGCATCCCCTCCGGAACCCGATCCGAGACCGCTCGATGCGGGCGCGCTGATCGACAGAGAGCCGGCCGCGATGCTGAAAGTCGTGGTGGTGTCCGCGGCGCGGGCGGGAAGCGCGAACGCGAGCAGGCTGAACACGGCAACGACGAGCACCATCCGCTTCTTCGCCATCAGAGTCTCCTTCGGACGAGTCGACCGCCTTGTGCGGATCGCCCTCTTCTCCGTTGCCCATCGGGGAAACGCGACGACGGCTTGAGACGGAATCGGCAACACGCACCGTTCGATCTCGAAATCAGATCCACTCGGCGTGCTCGGATACGGAGAAACTACCTACGCGTCGAGCGCCTTTCTCTCGTCGGCACAGCGCGCGAGCGACTGTCCTACGATGATTCGGACGCGACGAGGGGCATATGGCATCGTCAGGCGGGTTCGACCCGGTCGAGTTCAAGCAGAACGTCCGGAAGGAGTGGCGGTCCGCCGCGGGCGGCTGGCGACGGTGGCTGGACGTGGTCGAGGCCCCCGAGGGAGGCCAGCGACATAGCGCGACACTCGTCGCCCTCGCCGAGCTGAGGCCCGGCGCATCCGTCCTCGACGTCGGAGGCGGGTACGGGGAGCCGAGCCTCACCGCCGCTCGTGTCGTGGGATCGGATGGACACGTCGTCTGCACCGACATCTCCGAAGAGATGCTCGCCACGGCCCGGGACCGGGCGGACGAGGCGGGCATCACCAACGTCGAGTTCATCGCTCGCGATGCCGAGGAGCTCGACTACGACGATGACACTTTCGACGCCGTGATCAGCCGCGCCACGCTGATGTTCCTCCCCGACGTTGCCGGCACGCTCCGGCGGCTGCATGGATCCCTTCGGCCCGGAGGCACACTCGCGGCCTCGGTGTGGGGACCGATCCCTGCGGTGCAGTTCGCGGCCGCGTTCCCCGTCGTCGCCCAGGAGCTCGAGCTGCCACCTCCACCGCCGGGACGGCCGGGGGCGTTCGCGCTCAGCGATCCCGCGAAACTCGCCGCGCTCGTGACCGAGGCCGGGTTCCGCGACGTCGAGACGGGCACGGTTCCGGTGATCTTCGAGACGGACTCGCCCGAGCGGTTCACGGACTTCATCCGCGACGTCGCGCCGCGATTGACCACGATGCTCGCCGGTCACCCGACCTCCGTGCAGGAGCGGGTGTGGGACAGGATCACGGATGCCTACCGGCCGTTCCAGGACGCGAGCGGCCGCGTTCGCACCGAGAATCAGGCCGTCTGGGTCAAAGGGGTCAAGTGACGATCGGCGCGGAAGAGCGGTCCGTCGAAACCGTCCCGATGAGCTATTGCGTCGGCCACGAACGGAGGCTTAGGGTGCGGGCTCGATGACGACCGAGCGAGGAAGGGAGGGAACGATGAGTCGGCGACTCAGCATCGACATCCTTCCCTTCACGACGCGTCCTGCGGGGGCTCTGCCCTAAGCGCCGGTGCCATCCGACGTCTAGGGCCGCCCTTCGGGCGGCCTTTCTGCATCAAGGGAAGACCTCCCGAGCCGCGTTCGCACACGAACGGAGACCGAATGTCCACGATCAGCTTCGCACTTCCCCACAGCGCCACGGCTTTCGCAGCTACACCGGCACCGCCGACGGGAAAGGACGGGATGGTCCGTCATGGGCCAGGAAGAGCGATATCGCGTAGCGACCTCGGACGGGGCTCAACGCCGCGTCCTGGTCACGCTGCTCTTCACCGACCTCGTCGGCTCGACACGGCTGGCGGCCACGCTCGGCGACCGCCGATGGTCTCTGCTCCTGAGAGCCCACCACGGGCGGGTCCGCGACCTCCTCGATCGATGGGGTGGCCACGAGGTTGACGATGCCGGTGACGGCTTCTTCGCGACCTTCGACGCGGCGACACCTGCCGTCCTGTGCGCCACCGCCCTCGCGGTCTCACTCGCCGAGCTCGGACTGAAGGCTCGAGCCGGGATCCACACCGGGGAGTGCATCCGAGACAACGGCAAGGTCCGGGGGGTCGCGGTCCACGCGGGCGCCCGCGTCGTCGGCCGAGCGGGACCCGGCGAGGTGCTCGTGACCCGCACCGTGCGGGACGTGGTGGCGGGATCCGATCTGCTGTTCGAGGATCGCGGGTCGCACGAGCTCCGGGGCCTCCCGGGTCAGTGGCAGCTGTACGCGGCCCTCGACGGCAGCGGCGGCTCGACCGAAGACCAGGTCGTCCGACACGTCTCGCACGTGCCGCGGAGGGCGAAGCGGGTCGGCTCCCTCGCCCGGACACCGTGAGCGGATGGAGTCGTACATGGGAGAGGGAGCGGCGCAAGCCGCTCCCTCTCGCACGTGTCGCCCGGTGAGTTAGCCGCCGGGCTGAACCACGCCGTTCACGCGGAGCGTGTACGGCGCGTACTGCTGCACCAACTCGGTGGAGTCGTGGTACGTCACGATCGCGGCCACCACGTCGGCTCGGAACCCGATCGCCTTCCGCAAGGCTCCGCCGGTGAGGACGCCGTTCATGTCCTCGTCCAGCGGCACCTCGGCGATGAAGGCCCTGTTCCCGCCGCCGTAGGCGATCACTCGGACCGTGTACGCCTCGACCTCGACGTTGTTGAACTGCGTCGCCGACTGCCACCCCTCGAACGAGGAGCCGTCGGAGATCGAGCGTCTCGCCGATCATCACGTCGTCGACCCAGAAGCCGTCGCCGTGGGTGTTCGAGTCCGAGAAGTACCGGAACGCGAGCCCCACGTCGGTCTGACCGGCCCATGGCGTCAGGTCACAGGTCTGCGGCTGGAACGTGGGCTCGGCGTTGAAGCCGTTGAATCCGTGCCCGAACCCGGGACCGACGTTGCCGAGCTCCGGATCCGTGTCGTCCACGGTGTCCGTGCACTCGAGGCTCGTGTAGCTCTCGCCTCCGTCGTCGGTGATCTGGACGTACCCGAAGTCGAAGGTCGTCTCCAGGTCCCAGGCCGCGTCGAAGGTCAACGCGGGCGTGCCCGCGGGAACGTCGACCTCCTGCACGATCACCGAGTTCCTGCTGTCGGCGTCCGTCGAGTGCAGCGCCGGGTCACCGGGCTGGCCGGGCGGATCGGGATCGATCACCCAGTCGATCGGCAACGGCGGCAACGCGTTCACCCCGTCGAACGAGACACGCCCGATATCCGACGCGGACAGGTACGAACCCTCTCCATCTCGCAGGCGGACGTAGTCGGAACCGTTCGGCGGAGCGCCAGGCGTGCTGAACGTCTGGATGGTGTCCCAGTTGATCGAGGCGTCGAGCGTCGACACCTGGAAGTCGGACTCCGCTCCGCCCTTCAGGTTGGCCCCGTCGTCCAGGACGCCGTCCAGAGCGGCCATCGCGGCCCACTTGTCGACGAGCTCGCGGGCGTCATCCGCGCCCGTCCAGCGTCCAAGCTGTCGAAGCCGGTGAGTTCGGCATCCCGGTGCAGCTCGCCCATGAACGCTTCACCGAACCGATCGGCGAGGAGCTCCATCATCGTGTAGGCGGCCCCGTAGTCGCAGAGGATCTCCCACTCGAAGTCGTTCTGGTCGCCCCAGAGCGTCAGCGAGTTCTCGGGGCCACCGTCACGTGGGATCGGATTGAAATCCGTTGCGACGCCCAGCCATCCCAGGAAGCACTGGATGTGGCTGTCGTGGCCGAGGTCCGTGATCGGGATGGACGGGTCGACGTAGCCCGTCAGGGTCTGCGCCCAGTCGGCGAGCCCCTCGTTCATCCAGGTCGTCTCCGCCGGGTCCACGTAGGACACGAGGAGGTGCTGGTACTCGTGCGCGAAGACGCCCTCGTACAGGTTCGGACGGGCCGGGGCGCTCGTGCAGAGGTTGTCCGTTGGCTCGTGCGGCGGGTTGTCCCCCGTCCGGTGCAGCCAGTCGAACGCATCGATCGTCATCACGTTGCGATCGAAGAAGAGCCCGAACGCCGACGAGAAGAAGCCGGCCACGTACGAGAACCCTTGAGAGTTGTTCGTGTCGTAGAAGTTGTCGTCACGGACGTTGTCCACGAGCACGACCGTGTCGTCGCCGTCGCCCGAGAAGTCACCGGGAAGGAGCGCTTCCGACCCGTCCCGGTCCGGCGCGACGCTGAACGTCTCCGACTCCTTCGGCAGGATGTTGTTGTCGAACTGATCGACGAGGTACGCGACCTGCTCGTCGGTGATCGTGGTCCGCTCGCCGTTGCGGCAGTCGCCGTCCGGGAAGTCGGTGCCGGTCGAGACCTCGTCCTCGTCGCTCGCGACCCAGACCTCGATGTTGTTCCCCACCGCCCGGAGCGTGTAGTCCTTGAAGTAGAAGAACCCCTCGATGAAGTCGGCGCCCAACCATGGTTTCTCGTCGCCGACGACGGACTGCGCCGTCACCGGAGCGGAGGCGGAAGCCGCCTGGCGGAACTCGCTCCTCGCCTCTGCGTTCAGCTTCAGCTGGGAGGCCTTGTCCGCCTCGATGTGCTGGATCCCCACGTCGACGGTGCGCTTCGCCTTCTCGGTGGCGGCGTGAGCGCCCGTCCCGGGTGTGAACACGGCCAGTAGCAGGATCACCGCTACGAGGCCAGAGATGCGTCGTCGCATCCGTGCACCCTCCTCTCGTGCCCCGCGGGGGAACCCGGGGTCGCCGGAGGCCGGGGGGCGGTCGACCGATGGTGCACCGAGCCTAAGCAGCTGTCGAAGAAGACGTCAACGACGACCGCTACTCGGTACAGAGGAGGCGCCGAGCGTCGCGGCACCGCGCGGCCTCAACCCGAACCTCGGAGCTCCTCGAGCTTGGCCTTCACGATCTTCTTGACCAGCGGCGGGGGCAGCGGTTCCCCGATCGGGAACCGGATCGTCCCTTTCGCGAGGCTGTACCCCTCCAGGTCGTCGGCGAGCCGCTCGATCACGGCCCCGCTCGCCGGGAACAGGCTGCAGTGTTCCTTGAACGCCGAGTAGTAGACGAGCGGCCGGCCGTCGACGTAGAAGCCCGGCATCCCGTACCCGATCTTCTGGGTGGCGTCCGGGACGACGGCCAGGACGGAGCGGCGCACGTGTTCCAGCGTGTCGCGCGCGTCCTTCGGCTGATCGGCGAGGTACTCCTCGACCGTTCCGTACTTCTTCATCTTCGCCATCGGCCCAGCCTACGTATGCCGACGCCCGCCTCGGTGCTGCCGCGGGTCGACCAACGCCGTGGCCCGGATTGACCGGGGTGGTGGCCGGTGCTCTGATGGTCGCGGCGGTGATTGCCGGTGACCTACCTACCTCCTCCGACTCCTCCCCGGCCTGATGTCCTCGGCCCGCAGCTCGAGGGCGCCCCCGTTCGAAACAGAAAGCCCCTCATCGTCATCGCGGCGGTGATCCTGCTGGCGGCTGCCATCGGCGGATCGGCGGTCGTTCTTCTCGACGACGACGAGCCGCCAGCCGACCTCACGCGGAAGCCGACGGTCGCCGACGCCAACGCGGTCTACCGGATCACCGCCGTCGACGAGACCGCTCCAACCGAAGACGCGACCGACGGCGGGTCCTTCGACGTGACCGCGTCGATCTCGCTCGCCTCCGGTGCCACGGCAACGGAGGTTCTGATCGACGACATCGTTGCTCGCGTCGGCGACACCCCTGTGCCGATGGCCATCGTCGAGTCGCAGACCGTGCGATTCGACGAGCAGAACGTGCCCGACGCCGTCGTCTTGATCGGGATCGACGTGACGGGAACGTTCTATTACTTCGCAGACATGTTGTTCCCCGTCGTGTCCACGGGGATGACGTCGGAGGGTGACACCTGGCCGGTGTCGTTCGAGGCGGATCTGCCAGCCGCGGCGGGAACCGCGACCTATGAGGGCACCGGCGAGCTCGTCGGCTACGAAGCGATCGATGGCACGAACGCGGCGGAGATCAGCAATCAGCTCACGTTCGAGTACGACTACACGTTCAGCGCATCGGAGGCCGCGCAGCTCGCCGGTGGCTCGGCACCGAGCGGGACGATCGGGGTAACCGGGACGGGGACCATGACCGTGATCGGCTGGATCGACCCCGCGACCGGCCTCGTCCTTCGTTCCGAAATCGTGGGCAACTACGACGTCGTGTTCGCGTACCGGGGCTTTTCGAACGACGTGATCGAGAACGGGGTCTACCCATCGAGCGGCGAGTTCGATGTGACATTGGAGCTGCAGTCCGCCAGGTGATCCGTCGACGAGGTCCGACGGCCGCGGTGCTGTGGCACCGTTGATCGATGCTGACGTGGACCCGCTTCGCCGAGGCCGAGCCCGAACTCGCCTCCTATCGCCACTCGCAGGGAGAGGGAAAACGCAAAGCAACGGCCGCAGGTTGCTCGGCCGGATCCATGGCCCGTGGGATGGGAGCTTCACCCACTACTCGATGTCAACTCGAGGAAGCCGGCCCGCGGTCTACACGCCAACGGCTGGGGCTGGTGAGCCGCGACACGATAAGCGCCAGCACCAGCACGGCGACCCCGGCCACGAGGAGACCGATCGCGATGCCGGTCGTGCCCTCCACGTACTGCTGGATGGTCCCGAACGTGGAGAAGAACAGCCCGATCGCGCCCAGCACGAGCATCGCGGTGTGCCTGATCCCGACGCTGACCCCGATCAGACCGGCGGCGGTCAGCACGCTCAACCACGCCCCCACCTCCTCATGCCGTATCGAGAACAGGAGGGCGCCGATCAACACCAGGAGGGACCCGACGGTGGAAGCCGTGTCGGGCTGAACGAGTAGGCGACGCCATCCGAGCAGGATCCACGCCGCCCCGATCGCCCAGAACCAAACGCCCATCGCCGTCCAGGAATCCTCCGCGAGCCCCATCGCGAGGAGGACCAGCCCTCCGACCAAGGCGAGCTGCTGGAGCGTGGCCGGCCGGGCGAGGTAGAGCGCGCCCGCGTACAGCACAACAGCCACGCCGCTCCACAGGGGCCATCGCTCGGCCCGGAAGCCGTCCACGATCACCGAGCCCATCGTCCACGTCAGCGCAGCGGCCGAAAGGAACCAGAGGATGCGCGCGAGCCGGACCTGCGGCGGCGACGTCGCGCCACGGATCAGCCATCCGACGCCGAACAGCACGAGCCAGATCGTTCCAGGGACGGCGATCCGTCCCGCCGTCGAGAGGCCGTCCCACTCGCCGCCCAGGACGGTTCCTCCCGCGGCGACCGCGAGTGCCGCACCGAGATAGGCGAGCGCTTCGGTGACGGGCGTGACCCCGCGAACTCGGGGAACGGGGGCGCGCCGAGACTCGAAGGCCGCGATCGCATCGGCGTCCGCCCGGCTGATCAGCCGCTCGGCCACCCAGGTGTCGAGCCGTCGGCCCAGATTCGCTTCGTCAACGGGGGGCGCGGGCGGTGTCGCCTTCAGTTCCTCCGGACGTGCCTGCCCCTGGTCATCCATCAGTTGGCCTCCTTGTCTGCTCTCGTGCGACCACTGTGGATCTGGTGCTCAGGGGCGTCTATGGGCGGAACACCCAGAAGGCGTTCCGCTTTGACTCAGATCTCAGGGCCGGCTCCCGGGAGCGGCAGGCAGGGAACCTCGTCTTGTTCCAGATAGCGGAACTGAGTTCCGACATGTGGAACACAGTGCGAAGGTCAGGCCGAGCCGCCCGATCACGGTGTCTTTCGGATCTTGTCGAGAGCTTCCTTCACGGCGGCTTCGACATCACGGTCGCGCTCACGGGTGAGGAGCTCCTCGAGCACATCGGCGGAGTCTCTGTGGCCGATCGCCCCGAGCGTGAACGCTGCCAGTCTTCGTCGGACAACGCCCGAAGGAAGAGATCGCGCCCTTCGGGTGCGCGCAACGAACCGAGTGCAAGGATCGCCTGACCACGCACCTTCGGTTCCGCATCGGTCGCCGAGCGAACGAGTGCCGAAACGAGCGCTGGGGTCGCCGAGTCGGCAGGGATGTCCATGCAGGCGTTCGCGGTGTCCATCCGAACCTTCGGATCGGGATCCGACAGAAGTTCGACCAGCGTCTGCATGTCGCCAGCCTTGGCCGCACGGCGCGCGGCTCGCCTGCTTCCGCCGAACATCGCCT
>CAWAPY010000004.1:0-49727 GCA_963784055.1 uncultured Actinomycetota bacterium | reverse complement strand
CGCCACCCACAGGAAGCCCAGCTCGGATGGAATGGTCCCGCGTCAACTCGACGTCCCCCCCCAGCGCTGTCCCTTCGGCAACGCTCGGGTCCTGCGGAGGCGATACCACGCGATGAAGACGACCATCGACCAGCCGATTCCGATTCAGGAGCCGGTTCGCGCCGGTCATGTTGGCGAGCGCCAGGTCGCACGGGGACTCTCGCTCCCGGCTCCGAACCCGGGGACGGCGGGCAGGTGGGGTCCAGCTGGAAGGAGTTCCGCCATTGGCGGCGAAGACGAAGTCGACCGCGTACTCGGGCAGCACCGCGGTCAAAGAAGCAAGGATCAATATCGGCCGAGACCGGCGGAGATGTCCAGCTGGGCCGTTTCTGCAGCCCACAAGATCGCGAACGCGGCGCCGACGATCGCCAGACCGAAGAGCAAGGCGGCCAGGGCGTGGGTCGACGTCTCGACGTGAGCGAACTCGAGCACGAACGCCGGCAATGTGACGAGCGCGGCGGCCGCCATCGCTGTCCGCTGGCGGCCGGGATGGATGTCGATGAGATCGTCGGTCACGGTTACCTAAGGCGGGTCGCCATGCTTCGGAAGGTGTCCGAGCGTATCAACGCCATGCGACGACTCACCCGACGCCGGTCGGGCTCGGGGGGATGTTTCCCCTGCGCAGGGCCCCGTCCGCCTTGGCGTCGGCAAAGATCACCGCGCCGTCCCCATCGACAGCCGGACCACGGAGAGCCCGCCGACGTTGCCCGTGCCCCCGGGCAGGACCACGTTCTGCACGTCCGCGAACCGGATTCCGCTCGCCGCGAACGCGAGGTCCACCAGCTCGTCCACGGGCAGGTTTGATTCCGTGTTCCGCACGCCCGCGCATTCACGTGAGCAGCCGGCTCGGGTTCTCGCGGAACTCCTTCTTGAACTGCACGAGGGCGGCCACGATGACGCGACCCCGTTCTCCTGGCGGCCGAAGTCCCCGCCGGGGACGCTGTAGATCGCGGGCGAACGCCAGGACCCCGCCCCCACGGAGCCGCGGAAGCCCTTCTCGAACTTCGACCCCGAGAAGGTATAGTGCCGCCGGAACGGCGCCCGGATCTGGAGCCCGCCGATGGTCTCGACCATCCGCGTGATGCCCCAGAACGACGTGACGGCCCAATAGTCGATGCGTGCCCCGAAGTTCTGCTCGACCGTCTGCACCATGCGGGCCGGTCCGCCGCTGGCCATCGCGGCATTCTTTTGTCGTGCCCAACCGGGGATGACACGAACAGTCGCGAGGATGCCGACGACGACCGCGTGCTGTCGTCGTGGATGCAGGAAGATCACGTGGATCGAGTCCGCGCGCGAGGCGAGCGGGTTCTGGCCCGGCCTGGCGTCCGGTCCGATCGGAGGATCGTGATCTGTGCGCCGGCCGGTCGAATGCAGTTGTCGCCGCCGTGCGCCCTGCCGAACACGATGCCGGGCGTGCGGGCGGACGCGGCCGGGAGCTCGGCGGTCGGTGCGATCGTGGAGCCCGCGAACCAGGCGAGGAGGCCCATGACCCCGGCAGCCGCGCGCCGGGTCATGCGGCCTCCCTGGGGCGGTCGTCCCGGGTCACGTCGAACGACACGATCCTCCACGCGTTGCCCACGCGCTCGAAGAAGTACTGCCCCGCCGACCGGAGCACCACCTCCTCCCAGCCCGTTGCGACTGCGGTGAATCGCACGACGCTCACGAGCAAGACGGGGGACCCTCGGCGGTCGAGCAGGATACGGGTCGCGATCCGGCCGCCCTCGGCTCGGTAAGCTGGTAGGGAACCCCGGCGCCGGGTCCCGCCGTGAGCAGTCGGGGTGCGTCTCCGCCTGGTCACGAGCGCCGCGCGCGAACCCGCCGAACGCATCCGCGTAGCTCCCCTGCTCCCAGTTGGCCGGATAGAAGAACCCCCCCCTGTACAGCTCCGTGAGCACGCCCTCGGCTGCGGTCGCCGCAGCGGCGCTCGCCTGTCGGCGGCGGGCGCCCATGGGCTCCGGCGAGGTCCGGACCAGCGTGCGCGAGGTGTCGTGAACCGGAACGGGGGCGTTGTCGGCGGCGCGACGTCACCGTCGCTCGAGGTCTCTCCGTCGCCGGCTCCCCTCGTCGGCGCGTGGTCCCGCATGGGAGCGCGAAAGGCCCCGGTCCGAGCACCAGCACCGCGAGAACGGCGACGACCCGGGGGATCCGGCGAGGAGACCGAGACGGGGTCTGCTCCTTCGCCAATGTCACTCCAGGCTACGGACAGACCCGAGAACTGACAACGAGGCTCGTCGGGGGCTAGCCCTCGGGCGCGGCGTCGGCCGGGATGTCCTTGGGCAGGATGTACCCGTCGGCGGCGATGTCCTCGAACACGGGGTGGGGCGACGGGAGGTCCACGATGCTCGCACCGCCGGCGCTTCCGACTCCACCGCGACCAGGTTCGTGAGGCGCGCGGGTCGGACTCCCACGACGTGAACGCCGGGGTGAGCAGCTCGTCCAGCGGGAGGTCGGTGGACACGTTGCGCATCCCGACCGCGATCCGCTGGAACACGGCGGCCGGTAACCCGGTCGCACTCGGAACTGCGAGAACGCCGCGAGCGGGTTTCGCACCTGGTTGATCGACCGGTCGAAGTCTCCGTGGCTCAGCGACTTGCGCTCGCGCGAGTACTCGAGCGTCTCCGCGCCCGTCATCGTGAACGGGCCCTCCGGGAAATCGGTGCCCTCGAAACCTTGGAAGGAGTACGGGAGATCAATCTGGAGCCCGCCGAGCGCGTGGAAGACAGCGTCATCCCCTGGAAGCCGGTGAGCAGGTAGTAGTCGAACGTGAGGCCTGTGAGGTTCTCGACCGTCGCGACCATCCCCTCGGGGCCGCCCTGGGGGAGCGCGACATTATCTTGTTCGTCCCTCCGCTCGCGATCGGCACGTAGGAGTCGCGGGGGATCCCTACCAAGGTCGCCCGTTTCGACCTCGGATCGAACCCGAGGATGTGGATCGAGTCGCAGAGCCCGTCCTCCAGCGCGGTGCCCGGCCGGGCGTCGCTGCCGAGGAGGAGGATGAAGATCGGATCGTTCCCCGTGACCGACGGGCCGTACTCGGCGTGCGCGGCGCCGATCTGCATCACGGGGGCACTCGCGGCGGGTGTCGCCTGCAGCGTCGCCACGCCGAGTCCCGAAACGCCCGCCGCGAGCGTCGCGACCGTCGCGATCAGCCGTCGCCTGATCACGATGGTGACCCCGACGGGCTCGGTGCGGCGACTTCGACGTCGTCGCGGTCCACCTGGTACGCGAAGATCCGCCACGCGCCGTCGACCTGACGCAGGAAGTAGGAGCCGACGCTCACGATCTGCGTCGCCGATCCACCACCCTGGGCCTCGACGGTGGCCTCGAACTCGACCTGGGCGATCGCGCTGACGGGAGCGTCCTTCGCGTCGGTCAGCACGGAGACGGTGAGCGTTCCGCTCGCCTCGTCGAGCGCTTCGAAGTCGTCGTTCGCGGTGGTTCCGAGCGTGAGCACGTCGGCGTCAGATCCGGCACGCTCGACGGCGCCGCCCTCGAACAGCTCGAACGCCGCTCCGTAGTCGCCCCAGGAGCCCTCATCGACGAACGCCCGGAAATAGAGCTCGTCCATCGTCTCCTTGACGCCCGCGCCGGCTTCCCGAGCCACGTCGTTCAGCTCCGATCGTGGCGTGCGGCTGATGGGGGTGGCCAGGACCTTGCCGAGCTGGAAGCTGAACTCCCCCGGCCCGGCCGGCCCGCCGTCGATCAGCGGCACCTTGCCCCCCGACAGCAAGATCGCGGCGACCGCGACAACCGCGACGCCACCGATGGCGACAGCGGCGCGACGGCGGGCGATCGTCCGGCGGCGCGCGGAGTCCGCCGCGCGGCTGGTGGGGGATCGCCGCTGGGATCGGCGGCGGGGGGTTGCTGTGTCAAGGCGCGACCGAGGCTACACGCCGGTCGGGGGTGTTCCAATCACCTCCGGAGAGTGCCTCGAGGAGATAGGATGCGCCGGTCCGAGAGGCGTGCCGGGAAGACTGGTCGGCGAGCGAGGTTCCACGTGAGCGAACGACCAGACGGCGTGCCACACCCGCAGATCCGACCACCCTGGTCCAGATCCGATCGACCGGTCCCGCGACGCATCCTCCGACCGCTCCAGGAGTTCCTGTCCACCGCCACCGCGAGTGGCACGATGCTCCTCCTCGCGGCCGTTGTCGCGCTCGCGTGGGCGAACTCGCCGTGGGGTGACGTTTACGAGGGATTCTGGAGCGCATCTGCCGAGCTCCGCCTCGGCACGTGGGCCATCGGCGACGACCTCCGGCATTGGGTGAACGACGGATTGATGACGCTGTTCTTCCTGGTGGTCGGTCTCGAGATCAAGCGCGAGTTCCGGACGGGGGAATTGCAGGATCGGCGAGCCGCCGCACTGCCCGTGGTGGCCGCGATCGGCGGGATGATCGTGCCCGCGCTGATCTACGTCGCGCTGAACGCGGACGGGGCTGGCTCCGCCGGATGGGGCATCCCGATGGCGACGGACATCGCGTTCGCCCTCGGCGTCCTGGTCCTCGCGGCGCGCCACGCCCCGGCCGGGTTGAAGCCGTTCATGCTCACGCTGGCGATCGTGGACGACATCGGCGCGATCCTCGTGATCGCGCTCTTCTACGCGGGTGGGGTGTCGCTCGGCTTCCTCGCCGCAGCAGCAGCCCTATGCGGACTGATGCTCTTGCTCCAGCGTGCCGGTGTGAGAGCGACGTCCGCCTTCGTTGGCCTCGGCGCGCTCGTCTGGCTCGCGACGTACGAGTCGGGAGTGCATCCGGCGATCGCAGGAGTCGTGCTCGGTCTGCTCGCTCCCGCCGAGTCCTTCCAACGACCGCGAGCGGTGAGCGCCGAAGCGAGACGGACCGCCGACCAGACGATGGACGACCCCGAGCCGCCCGACGCGGATGCAGGGCAGTGGCTCCGGCTGGCGTCGCTTTCTCGCGAGGCGGTCTCGCCGCTCGCACGCGCGGAGCACGCGCTGCTTCCGTGGACGAGCTTCGTGATCATCCCGCTGTTCGCGCTCGCGAACGCCGGTGTCCGCCTCAGCGGTGAGCAGCTCGTCGCCGCATCGACGAGCCGCGTGACGCTCGGCGTCGTGCTCGGCCTCGTGATCGGCAAGGTGGTCGGCATCTCGGGTGCCGCCGCCTTGGCGGTGGCGGTGCGGGTCGCCCGTCTCCCCACTGGCGTCCGTCCGGCCCATCTGCTCGGCGCGTCTGCGGTCGCGGGCATCGGGTTCACCGTCAGCCTGTTCATGGCGGAGCTGGCGTTCGATGACGAGCCGTTGATCGCCGAAGCCAAGGTGGGGATCCTCGCCGCGTCGATCCTGGCAGGGGCCCTCGGCTGGATCGTCCTGCGCCTGTCGCCTTCCGTGGGGGACGCGTCGAACGGCGAAGTCGACGACGGGGGCACGGAGGCCCCCTCGGGTCACTGACCTGGCACGTTTCCTATACTGCCCGCCGTTCTGCGGTCCGGCGCAACGTCCTTTCAACGAACCCACGCGACATGGAGGTCCATGTGCACGGCATCCTGGCTCAGGAAGGCGGCCCGCTTGCGGTCGACTTCACGTCGACGGAGACCACGTATCTCTGGGTGATCCTCGGCATCTCGCTCGTCGCGCTCGTCTTCGCCTACTACCTGGGCCGGGAGGTCCTCGGCGCCCCCGAGGGCACCGAGAAGATGAAGGAGATCGCCCGCGCGATCCAGGAGGGCGCGAAGGCCTACCTGTCGCGCCAGTTCCGAACCCTCGGGATCTTCCTCGCGCTCCTCACGGTCCTCCTCTTCTTCATCCTGCCCGCGCCGGAGAACGCCGAGCACTCGGAGTTCGTCGATCAAGTTCGGTCGCTCGCTCGCGTTCATCCTCGGCGCGGGGTTCAGCGCGCTCACCGGGTACGCCGGGATGTGGCTCGCGGTCCGCGCCAACGTGCGGACCGCGAACGCCGCCCGTGAGTCCGGGCTGCGCCGCGCGCTGAAGATCGCGTTCCGCGCAGGAGGCGTCGCCGGCATGTTCACGGTCGGGCTCGGGCTGCTGGGCGCCACAGTGATCCTCCTCATCTACAAGGGCGATGCCACGTCGGTCCTGGTGGGGTTCGGGTTCGGCGGAGCGCTCCTCGCGATGTTCATGCGGGTCGGCGGCGGCATCTTCACCAAGGCCGCCGACGTGGGCGCGGACCTCGTGGGCAAGATCGAGCAGGGGATCCCGGAGGACGACCCGCGCAACGCCGCCGTGATCGCCGACAACGTCGGTGACAACGTCGGTGACTGCGCGGGGATGGCCGCCGACCTGTTCGAGTCCTACGAGGTCACGCTGGTCGCCTCGCTCATCCTCGGCGCCGCCGCGTTCGCCGACTCCGAGCTGGGGGCGATCGCGGGGGTGATGTTCCCGCTGTTCGTGCGCGCGATCGGCGTGATCACGTCGATCATCGGGATCCTCGCGGTCACGCCTCGGAGCGAGACCGAGCACGGGATGAAGGCGATCAATCGCGGCTTCTTCCTATCCGCCGCGATCTCGGCCGGCGCCGTGTTCGTGCTCTCCCAGGTCTACCTCGATGACTGGCAGCCCGGCCGCGGCGGTCGGGATCGGCCTCGTCCTGGCCAGCGTGATCCAGGTCCTCACGCAGTACTTCACGGACACGAAGTACAAGCCGGTCCAGGAGATCGCCGAGTCGACGGTCACCGGGCCGGCCACGACGATCCTCTCCGGGTTCTCGATCGGTCTCGAGTCGACCGTCTGGTCGGTGCTGATCATCGCCGGGGCGGTGATGGGGTCCTTCTACCTGGGGGACTCACTCGCCGAGCAGCTCTACTACATCGCCCTGACCGGGATGGGGATGCTCACCACGGTGGGCGTCGTCGTCTCGATGGACACCTACGGCCCGATCTCGGACAACGCGCAAGGCATCGCGGAGATGTCGGGTGAGTTCGAGGGCCGGCCGGCCGAGATCCTCGGTGGTCTGGACGCCGTGGGCAACTCCACGAAGGCGATCACGAAGGGCATGGCGATCGCGACGGCGGTGCTGGCCGCGACCTCGCTGTTCGGGTCCTTCTTCGAGGCGCTGGAGGGTGCCGGACTCCGGATCGAGGCGATCAACGTGGCCAAGTCGGACGTCCTCGTCGGTCTGCTGCTGGGCGGCTCGGTCGCGTTCCTGTTCTCCTCGCTCGCGATCCGCGCCGTGGGCCGCGCGGCGATGCAGGTGGTGGTGGAGGTCCGGAACCAGTTCCGGGACCACCCCGGGATCATGGACTACACGGAGAAGCCCGATTACGGCCGGGTCGTCGATATCTGCACCCGTACGTCCCTCCGCGAGCTGATGACGCCGGGACTGCTCGCGGTGCTGAGCCCGGTGATCGCGGGGTTCTTCCTCGGCGCCGAGGCGCTCGGCGCGTTCCTCGCCGGCTCGATCCTCACCGGCCAGCTGCTCGCCGTGATGCTCTCGAACGCCGGTGGTGCGTGGGACAACGCGAAGAAGTTCATCGAGGAAGGTCACTACGGAGGCAAGGGGAGCGAGGCCCACACGGCCGCGGTGATCGGCGACACGGTCGGCGACCCGTTCAAGGACACGGCCGGCCCGGCGCTGAACCCGTTGATCAAGGTGATGAACCTCGTCGCCCTGCTGATCGCCCCGATCGTCGTCTCCCACACCGATGACACCGCGATCCGCGCGGCGGTCGTCGCGATCGCGGTGGTGGTGCTCGCGTCGATGATCTGGGTCTCGAAGTCGCGGAAGTCCGAGCTGGGCGACGAGATCAAGCAACGGGACGTGGCCGGAGCACCCACCCCTTCGTGACGTGGGCCTGATCGGTCGGCTCCTCGAGCGGCTCAACGAGAGCGATGAGACGCGTCTCGCCGAAGAGACGCGCGCCTGGGCCGAGACGATCGAGGGACCGTCCGGATCGCCGACGCGCCGGTCCGGCAGCCGCGTGCGGATCGCCGGCGTAATCGCCGGATGACGGTCCTCCCCATGGAGGGCAAGGAGGCGCTGCAGGCGCTGATCTCGGACGGGACGGGAGAGGTGATGATCGTCTTCATGGGTCGCCGCGGGATCGGCGGCCTCTCCCTCGGGAAACGGGTGGCCGTCGACGGGGTCCTCGCCGACCACCGGGGAGAGATCCGGATGGTCAACCCTCGCCTGGAGTTCGCCCGCTAGCGGGACCTCACGCGTTCGGGGCGTCGTCGGAACCGCCGTCCGCGCTGGTGTCTGCTGCCCCTGGCGCGCCGGCGCCCGTCCCCATGACGGTGTCCCGGAGCGCCGCCTCGGAGTCGACGCTCGACAGGGCCACGATCTCATCACCGGCCGCGAGCGCCGTCTCGGGCTGAGGGATCATCACGTGTCCCTCCCGAAGGATCGCGACGAGCGTGGTGTCGGTGGGCAGGCGGAGCTCGTAGAGGGCCCGGCCGACGTTCGGGGACTGCTCGGGCAGCCGCATCTCGACGAGCGCGACCTTCCCACCCTCCAGGCGGAGGAGGCGAACGAGGTCCCCGACGGTGACGGCCTCCTCGACCATCGCCGTCAGGATGTGGGGTGGAGAGACCGACGCGTCCACGCCCCATTGCTCGTCGAAGAGCCATTCGTTCTTCGGGTGGTTGACCCGCGCGAGCACCCGCGGGACGCCGAACTCCTGCTTGGCCAGCAGCGACGTCACGAGGTTGTCTTCGTCGTCGCCGGTGGCGGCGACCACCACATCGGCCGCCCGCACGTCGGCCTGCTCGAGGATGCGCGGCTCGCAGGCGTCGCCGTAGACGATCCGGGTATCCGGAGCCCACTGACCGAGCTTCTCCGCGAGCTCTCGCCGCTGCTCGACGAGCGTGACGTCGTGGCCGCGATCGGTGAGATCCTGCGCGAGATGCCGACCGACCGCGCCGCCTCCGGTCACGACGACCTTCATGCCTGATGGTCCTCGGGCGCGGTCAGTCCGTCGACCAGCTCCAGCCCGTCCTTGGAGATCATGAGGATCAGGTAGTCACCCGACTGCAGCGTGGAGGACGCCGTGGGGATGAACCCGCCGCCACCTCGAGAGATCCCGGCCACGCGCACCTTTCCGTCGACCTCCAGCGAGGACACGGGCTTGCCGGCCAGATGGTCGGCCACGGGAACTCGGAGTCGCAGGAGGTCCCCTCCGCCGAGCGTCTCGCGGATCTCCTCGCGGTCGTGGAACAGCATGAGCTGGATCTGCTTGACACCCCATCGCGTGGTGGCGACGGTCGGGATGTTCAGGCGCTCGTAGATCTCCGCTCGACGCGAGTCGTAGATCCGGGCGATGACCTTGGGCACGTGGTAGTACTCGAGCGCCACGCGGGCCGAGACGATGTTGGAGTTGTCCCCGCTCGAGACCGCCACGAACGCGTCCGCGTCCTTGATGCCGGCGTCCTCCAGGATGTCTCGATCGAAGCCCAAGCCCACGATCTGCCGCGCGCTCCCGGGCGGATAGGCGTGGAACGCTTCCGGGTTCTTGTCGATGATCGCGACATCGTGCTCGTCGGAGATCGCGTTCGCCAGCTCGGAGCCGACCCGTCCACAGCCCATGATGATCACGTGCATACGGTGCGGAAGCCTACTCCGGGGTGCACCGCTCACCAAGAGAGGAGGCAGTCGGTTGCGAGATGTGTTCGTCGCGGTCGGGAGAGGTGTGGAACGTCCGGAAAAGAGTTCGGGCCCGCAGAGCGGGCCCGAATGATGAGGACGGATCCGGAGGTCCGACAACTGGAGGGAGCTGTCGGCCCCCCGGACTGACTCGGAGGATGGGTTCCTCTGCGCTCATCTTCGAGACAAGGGCGTGAGGGAAGCGTGAAGGATCCCACTCGAGGCGTGAAGATCCCGTGAAAGGGGCTAGCGTGTCGTGGTCGTGAGCGAGGAGCACGAGGCAGAGGGAACCGCGAAGCTCACCCTGCGGGGAACCGTGATCGGGCTGATCACCCCCGCGATCGCCACCGCGATCGCGTTCCCCTTGGCTCCCGCCCGATTCGAGATCTCGATCGCCCTGTTCATGCTGGCGGTCGTCATCGCCGCGGTGGCGGGCGGGCTGGGCGCCGGCCTCATCGCCGGGATCCTCGCCTCGACGATCCGGCCGCTCGTCGTCGAGGACCCGCAGCTCACGTTCCGCTTCGACGACGTCGAGGACGTTGCGACAGGTGTCGTGTTCCTCTCGGTGGCGCTCATCGTGGGACTGCTGGTCGGCCAGGCGAGCGAGGACAGAGCGCGCGCCTCTCGCCGCGAGCGAGAGGCGCGGTTCCTGGGGACGCTCTCCAGCACCCTGCACACCGGCGAGGTCCCGGACCGCGTGCTCAACGAGTTCGCCGAGGTCCTCCTCGAGCCGTTCTCCTTGTCGAAGGTCGAGGTCGAAGCGACCCTCGACGGGACCGAGCTCCGCGCCGTCTCCAGGACCGAAGGCGAGACGTCGGCAGGGCCGCGCACGACCGTCCCGTTGCTGGCGGGGGAGGCCTCGATCGGCAGGCTCGTCGCCGAGCGTCCGGAAGGAGGCCGGCCGTTCTCGCGCGACGACCAGCTCCTGCTGGAGGCGGCGGCCCGCCAGGCGACGGCCGCTCTCGACCGCGCGCGGCTGGACGCTCGTGCACGGATCGCACAGCTCGACGCCGAGACGAACCAGCTCCGCGCCGCGATGTTCTCCTCGGTCACGCACGACCTCCGCACGCCGCTCGCCTCGATCAAGGCGGGCGTCACCAGCCTGCTGGACGCGGCGGTGCAGCACGACCCCGAACAGGAGCGAGAGCTGCTGACGACGATCCTCGAGGAGACCGACCGGCTGAACCGCCTCGTCGGCAACCTGCTCGACCTGGCGCGGATCCGGGCCGGTGCCCTCACCCCCACACGCCAGCAGGCCGCGATGGATGAGATCGTCGAGGTCGTCCTGGCGCGGATGCGACCTCGGCTCGCCCATCACACCGTCGCCGCCGACCTCCCGTCCGATCTCCCCGACGTCTCCGTCGACCCGGTCCAGCTCGACCAGGTGCTCACGAACCTCCTGGAGAACGCGGGCCGGCACGCCCCGGAGGGGAGCGAGATCCGGGTCAGCGTCCAGTGGGTCAGGGATGCCGTCCAGGTCCGGATCGCGGACCAAGGACCGGGTGTCCCGCTGGACGAACGCGAACGGGTCTTCGAGGCGTTCTATCGTGGCTCGTCCAGCCCGGAGACACCGGGTAGCGGTCTGGGCCTCGCGATCTCGAAGGCGGTGGTGGTGGCGCACGGCGGTCGGATCTGGATCGAGGGCGGCCCCGATGGCGGCTGCGTGGTGGCGTTCGAGATCCCGCGCGAGGAGGTGGCTCCGTGAACCGGGTGCTGGTCGTCGATGACGAGCCGCAGATCCGCCGTGCGCTCCGGACCAGCCTCGAGGCGCACGGGTACGAGGTGCAGACCGTGGGCACCGGCGAGGAGGCGGTGATCGGCGCGGCAGAGAGCGCCCCCGAGCTGATGCTGCTGGACCTCGGCCTCCCGGACCTGGATGGGACCGAGGTCGATCCGTCGCGTCCGCGGGTTCACCGAGCTCCCGATCATCGTGCTGTCGGTCCGCGACGCGCAGCAGGACAAGGTCGCGGCGCTCGACGCCGGGGCCGACGACTACGTGACGAAGCCCTTCGCGATGGAGGAGCTGCTCGCGCGGGCGCGGGCGGCGATGCGGCGGGCGCAACCGGGTGAGCCGCCGGCGCCGACGATGCGGTTCGGCACGCTCGAGATCGGACCTCGGCCGGCGCCTCGTGGTCCTGGAGGGCGAGACGCTGCGCCTGACGCCGACCGAGTACCAGCTGCTCGAAGCGTTCGCCACGCATCCCGGCAAGCTCCTCACGCATCAGTGGCTCCTCCGGAAGGTCTGGGGACAGGGCTACGGGACCGAGACGACGTACCTCCGCACGTACGTGCGCGCGCTCCGCAAGAAGCTCGGCGACGACGCGCAGGCGCCGCAGCTGATCGTGACCGAGCCGGGCGTCGGCTATCGCTGGATCGCGGAAAGCTCGGACGCCGAGTCGTAGCATCCTCCGATGGCCACGCGCACCGATGGCTCAGGGGTCGGCGGCGCCCTGAAGCGCCTCCTCGTCGGCCGGGCGCTCTCGACATCGTCCCAGGAGCATCAACTCCTCCCGAAGTTCTTGGCCCTGCCCGTCTTCGCCTCCGATCAGCTCTCCTCGGTCGCGTACGCGACCGAGGAGATGATGCTGGTGCTCGCCTTGGCCGGGGCCTCCGCGCTCGGCCTGCTGTCGCCGCTCGGGCTGGGGGTCGCGGCGCTGCTCGTCGTCGTGATCGTCTCCTACCGGCAGACCGTCTTCGCCTACCCGCGCGGCGGCGGCTCCTACATCGTCGCCAAGGAGAACCTGGGCACGGTCCCCGGCTTGACCGCGGCCGGCGCCATCCTGAGCTCCTACATCCTCACCGTGTCGGTGAGCGTCACCGCCGGCGCGATCGCGGTGACGTCCGCGGCGCCCGGTCTCGCCGACCACAAGGTGGGTCTCGCGACGTTCTTCGTCTTCCTGATCACGGTCGCGAACCTGCGTGGAGCGAAGGAAGCGGGCAAGCTGTTCGCCATCCCCACGTACGGGTTCGTCCTGATGGTCGGGATCACGCTGGGCTGGGGGCTCTTCAAGTGCGCCACGGGGGGATGCCCGCAGGCGGCGAGCGCGACGTTGCCCTTGAGGCCGAGACGACCCTTTCCGTGTTCCTCGTGCTCCGCGCGTTCTCCTCCGGGGCCACGGCGCTCACCGGCGTCGAGGCGATCGCGGACGGCGTCCAGGCGTTCCGCCGGCCACAGGCCAAGAACGCCGCCTCGACGCTCCTGCTGATGGGCGCGATGAGCATCCCCATGTTCCTCGGCATCACGGTCTTCGCCGGTCTGCTCAACGTCCGCGTGAATCACGACCTCGCGTCCTCGAAGTCCGTGCTCGCGCAGATCGGGGACACGATCTTCGCAGGGGGGGCGATGTTCATCGTCCTCCAGGTCTTCACGGCGGCGATCCTGATCCTGGCGGCGAACACGGCGTACCAGGACTTCCCGCGGCTGTCGTCGATCCTCGCTCGCGACCGGTTCATGCCCTCGCAGTTCCGCAACCGCGGTGACCGGCTCGTCTTCTCGAACGGGATCGTCGTCCTGTCGCTGCTCGCCGTCGCTCTGGTCTGGGCGTTCAACGCGAACCTCTCCGCGCTGATCCAGCTCTACGTCGTCGGGGTCTTCATCGCCTTGACGCTCTCGCAGGCAGGGATGGTGCGACGCCAGTTCACGCGGCGAGACCACGGATGGCAGCGGCGGGCGATCACGAACGGGATCGGCGCGGCCACCACGGGCCTGGTCCTGGCGATCGTCGCGATCACGCGGTTCCACCTGGGCGCCTGGATGGTGATCGTGGCGATCCCGTTCATCATCGCGTTCTTCCTCGGGGTCAGCCGGCACTACCGGCGCATCGGGCGGGTCCTCGCCTCGGGACGGCTCACAGGGGATGTCACGGCGACGAATTCATTCGTGCTCCTCGTCGGCGATTTCGGGCCCGCGACGATCGACGCGGTCTCGTATCTGTTCACGATCCGGTGCCAGGGGCTCACCGCGCTCTGGGTGGGCCGCGACGAGGACTTCCCGGAGGCCCGTGAGACGTGGCGACGGGTCGCCCCGCGGTTCGACGAGCTCGCCCTGCTGCCGGGTGGTGAGGAGCATCCGGTCCGTGCGTTGCTGCGCTATCTCAAGCACCGTGGTTCGGCGACGGACTTCATCACCGTCGTGATCCCGGAGGTGGTGACGTCCGGCTCCCTCCTGCAGCTCGTCACGCATCGGTCCGCGTTCCTGTTGAAGACCTCGCTCCTGTTCCAGCCGAAGATCGTGGTGACCAACGTGCCGCTCGTCCCCGGGGAACCGCACGGAGCGGAAGGCGCGCGCCCCATCGAACGGCCGCGCAGCGAGGTGATCGTGCCGGTCTCGAGCGTGCAGGACGCCACGGTGCGCGCGGTGATCTACGCGAAGTCGCTGCAGCCGTCCTCGATCGAAGCGATCCACATGGCCACCGATCCCGAGGAGATCCCGGGCGTGGTGGATTCCTGGCACGAACGGCGGATGGACGTCCCACTCGTCCTCGTGGAGGCGCCCTTCCGGGACCTCGGCCCGCCGTTCCTCGAGGAGATCCGGAGCCGCACCGCTCGCGGTGACACCGTCGTGACCGTGGTGCTCCCCGAGCTCGTGCCGGAGCACTGGTGGCAGACGTTACTGCACAACCAGTCGGCGCTGTTCTTCAAGCGGATCCTCCTCTTCGAGCCGCACGTGGTGGTCACGAGCGTCCCCTTCCACCTGTCGGCACCCGAGTCCATCCGGAACGCGACGGAGGGCGACGGGGCGCCGACGAGCCCCGCGGTACGCTAGGCCACGTGAACATCCGGCCGGCGACCAAGGACGACGCGGAGTTCCTCCGAACGATGCTGTACGAAGCGGCCCGGTGGAACCCGGACTGGCCGCGGGAATCGATCGAGGAGTTCCTGGTCGAGCCCACCCTCCGGCGCTATCACGAGGACTGGGGCCGCGAAGGCGACGGCGGTGTGGTCGCCGAGATCGACGGCCAGCCGGTCGGGGCGGCGTGGTACCGCGTGTTCTCGGACGAGGAGCCCGGGTTCGGGTTCGTCAACGAGAAGACCCCGGAGCTCAGCATCGCCGTGGCCCCGCTGCATCGCCGGAAGGGGATCGGGCAAGCGGTTCTCCGCTCCTGCATGGTTCAGGCCCGCGAGGAAGGGTTCCAGGCGTTGTCCCTGTCCGTCGCCGTGCACAACCGGTCGCGGATGATGTACCAGCGTGCGGGGTTCGAGAAGGTCGGCGAGTCCGGCGACTCCTCCGACACCTGGACGATGCTCGCGAACCTGTAGTGGCAGCGGGCCCGCTCGTCGCGATCGTCGATGCGGTCGATCGTGAGCTCCCCGATCTCGGCCATGCTGCTGCGATGGCCCGACTCGTGACGGTGAGCGGTGTCGAGGGTCTGGAGGATCACCTGCCCGACCTCGATGTCGTGTTCGCCTGGAACTTCGACCGACCCACGCTGCTCGACGTCGTGCCGCGAGCGCCGCGGCTCCGCTGGATCCAGTCGATCTCGGCGGGCGTGGAGGAGCTGGCGTTGCCCACGCTGCCGGCGCACGGCGTCGTCCTCACCAACGCCGCCGGCGTCTACGATCCGGGCCTCGCGGAATCGGTTCTGGGGTTCCTGCTCGCGATCTCGGCCCGCCTCCTCGAGGACGCGCGGCTCCGGCCGGGGGACTGGCCGGCGGATGAGATCAGGCTGCTCCGTGGAACGACGGCGCTGGTGGTCGGCGTGGGCTCGATCGGAACGGAGGTGGGGCGGCTGCTCCGAGCGGCGGGGCTCCACGTCCGGGGAGTGGCGCGCACGCCGCGCGCACCCGACGGCATCTTCGACGCGATCGCCGGCCCCGACGAGCTGGTGGGCGAGCTCGCTCGCGCCGACCACGTGGTGAACGTCCTGCCGATCACCGACGCGACCCGCGGCAAGTTCGACGCCGCGACCTTCGCGGCGATGCGGCCGCACGCGGTCTTCGTGAACATCGGCCGGGGCGCGACCGTCGACGAGCTCGCGCTGATCGAGGCGCTGGAGCGGGGGGTGATCGCCGGTGCCGCGCTCGACGTCTTCGCTGAGGAGCCGCTGCCGGCGGAGAGTCCTCTCTGGCGGATGCCGAACGTCCTGGTCTCACCGCACCGCGCGGGCGATCACGAACGCTGGGCCGAGGACGTCGTGGCGCTCTTCGTGGACAACCTCCGGCGGTTCGTCGCGGGCGAGGCGCTCCGCAACGTCGTCGACGTCGAGCTGGGCTATGCCCCCGGAGGTCGCTCCGAGCGTTGACCGCTCAGGCCGAAGGAGCGAGGAGACGCTCCGCTTCCAGCACGGAACCCGTCGCCCCCATCCGTCGGTAGAGCTCCAGGGCCCGCGCCAGGAGCGGCTCGGCTTCCGGGCGCCGCCCCGCTGCGATCAGCCGCTCGGCGTCCTTCATCCGCGCGTACGCCTCATCCGGCCCCGCGCCCATCTCCTGGAGGCGATCCCCAGCGCCCGTCATGTCTCCCGAGGCCCAGAGTCGCGCCGCGTCCACCCATCCGGACGGAAGGTCCGAACCCCCGAGCGCGAGGAGGCCCTCGCCGCGCCCGCGAGCCGTGAGCACGATGGACGCGGCGAGGATCCACCACGACCAGTCGAGCGAGGGCTCGCCGGCGCTGAGCGCGATGATCTCCTCCACGTCCGCCTCCGCCTCGTCCGCCCGCCCCGCGACGAGGAGGGCCCTCGCCCGTTCGGCCAGGCACGGGAGGAGCGCCTGCGGGTCACCGGCCTCCCGGCCGGCGGTGACGGCGCGATCGGCGTCCTCGAGCGCCCCCGCCAGGTCGCCCCGGCCCAGCCGGATCCTCGACCGGCTCTGCCGGTGCTGCGTTTCGAGGTAGTGCGGCGCACCGGCCTCGATCCGCGCGATCTCCACGTCGTGGATCTCGAGTGACTCGTCCCATCGGCCCGCGAGGCAGTAGTCGAACGCCACCTCCGCGAGGTTCCAGATGATCGCACCGTGCATCCCGAAGCGCCTGGCTGCCTCGAGGTTCCGCTCGTGAACCGAGGTCGCGGCGTTGACGTCGCCGACCAGGAAATAGCCGACGCCGAGGTTGACCTGGCCGCGCGTCAGGTGCCACGGGCTGTTGGCACGCTCGGCGATCGCGATGCTCTCCTCGAGGTCTCGGAACCCCTCGTCGGTGTCG
The DNA here is from genome assembly GCA_963784055.1 of uncultured Actinomycetota bacterium. Classification (GTDB taxonomy): domain Bacteria; phylum Actinomycetota; class UBA4738; order UBA4738; family HRBIN12; genus JAJNBA01. The sequence goes on along the minus strand of CAWAPY010000004.1, from coordinate 33,000 downwards.
CCGCGATTGATCAGCGCCGTGCCGACGGTGCTCAGCGCGAACGCCTGGAGCTCTCCCCGTTCGAGATCTTGGGCGATCGCCAACGCTTCCCGGCCGATCCGGATCGCGTCGTCGTGGCGGCCGGCGACCATGAAGTACCGCGCGAGGTGGGACTTCACGGCGGCGAGCTCGGGGGTCGGTGGGAGCCCGTCCGCCAGCGTCATCGCCCGTTCGATGTGGGCCTGCGCTTCCTCTCCCATCCCGCGCCGCCACGCCAGGTCGCCGATCAGGAGCTCCGCCTCCGCGGCCGCGTCCCGCTGGCCCGACGCCAGGAAGCCGTCCCTCGCCTCTGCCAATTCCTCTGATCCGGCATCGCGATCGAGCGAGAGTGTCCGGCCGTACCGCAGCAGCAGCGCCGGCCGCTGGGGATCGTCCGAAGGCCAGAGGTCCACCGCGGCGGCGTAGGCGCGTTCGGCCGCCGGGTAGGCCCCCAAGGCGTAGGCGCGATCGCCCGCCGCCCGCAGGGCGAGCCGGGCCGGAGCCTCCAACGCCGTGGCGTCCAGGCCCGCGGCCCGGGTCAGCTCGAGCGCGGAGCCGTAGTGGTGGGCGAGCAGCTCCGCTCGGTCCTCGAGGCGGTCGCCGCCGAGCGATCCGATCCAGTCGGCCGCCTCCCGGTGCTTCTCGCCCCGTGCGCCACGCGGGATCTGCCCGTAGGCCACGTCCCGCACGAGGAGGTGCAAGAAGGCGTACTCGGTCTCCCCGCCGACCGAGGAACGACGCGACCGACGGACGAAGCGACCGCGCTCGAGCTCGTGGAGCCGTCGCTCGAGGTCGGCGTGATCCCGCCCGCCGATCGCGGCGACGGCGCCGAGCCAGAAGGTCTTGCCCACCACGGCGGCGTCCTGCAGCAACGCCTTGTCGTCCGGCTCCAATCCGTCGAGCCGGGCCGCGATGATCCCCTGCACCGAGCCCGGGAGCTCCGCGGCCGCGAGGTCGGTCAGCGGTCGTTCCGCCGCCATGCGGGCGAACTCCTCCGCGTACAGCGGGTTCCCGCCCGCCCGAGCGAGGAGCGCCGATTGCAGCTCCGCGGGGAGGACGGACCGATCGAGGAGCCCCGCGAGCAACACGGCGGTCTCCTCCTCGGACAGAGGGGCGAGCGCCACCGTCGCGGCGTTGAGCTTCCCGCCGCCCCAGTCCGGCCGGCGCACGAGGAGCTCGGGCCTCGCCGTGCACAGGACGAGGAGGGGGACGTCCCGCGTCCAATCGATCAGGTCATCGAGGAGATCGAGGAGGCCGTCGTCGGCCCAGTGCAGATCCTCGAACACCAGCACGGTCGGACGGCGCTCGGCCAGGGACTCGAGGAACCGGCGCCAGGCCGACGGCCCGTCATCCATCGCCTCGGAGCTCGAGTCCCGCTCCTGGGTCAGACCGATCAAGGGGCGCAGGTGGCGCGCGACCCAACGACGCTCGTCCTCCTCGGCGATCAGCTCGCTCACGCTCCGGTCGAGCTTGGCCGCCGCCTCGCCGTCGGGATCCGTTTCGAGGATGCCCGCCTCGGCTTTCACCATCTCGCCGAGCGCCCAGTAGCTCACCCCGTCGCCGTAGGGCAGGCACCGGCCCTGCCGCCAGGTGATCAGGTCCGGCATGCCCTCGATGTGGACGAAGAGTTCGTGGACCAGGCGGCTCTTGCCGATCCCGGGTTCGCCGACGAGGGTGACCAGCTGCGGCTCGTCCTGATGACGCGCCCGATCGAGCGCGTCGCGGAGGAGCGCGAGCTCCCGATCGCGCCCCACGAGCGCGGTGTCGACGCGACGGGTGATGTCGATCCCGTAGTGGGACCGGGCCTCGATCGCCTGCCAGACCGCGATCGGATCGGTCTTCCCCTTCGCCTGCACGGGATCGGCCACCCGGTATTCGATCGCGCGCTCGGTCGCTTGGTGCGTGGCCTCGCCGACCAAGATCCCGTCCACCGGGGCGGACGTCTGCAGCCGAGCCGCCGTGTTCACCACGTCGCCGGCGGCCATCCCCTCGCCCTGGAGGGGACGAACGCCGAGCGAGACGAGCGCTTCGCCGGTGTTCACACCGATCCGCACGTGGAGATCGATGCCCGGGTCCTGTTCGTTCATCTCCGCCAGCGCGTCGCGGATCGCCAGGGCGGCCCGGACGGCTCGCTCCGGATCGTCCTCGTGCGCCGTCGGCGCACCGAAGACCGCCATCACGGCGTCGCCGATGAACTTCTCGACCGTGCCGCCCCGCCGCTCCAGCTCCTCACGGAGGCGCGTGAAGTACGGCGTGAGGGTGGCTCGGACGTCCTCCGGGTCGAGCTGCTCGCTCCGGCTCGTGAAGCCGACGAGGTCGGCGAACAGCACCGTGACGACCTTCCGCTCCTCGCGCGCCGATCCGGCCACCTCGGCGAGCGGCGATCCGCAGTTCGCGCAGAACCTCGCGTCCTCCGGGTTCTCCCGTCCGCAGGCTGGAGCAGGTGCGCACGGCCGGAGCCTACCCGGCGCTCTCCGCCCCCGGAGGTCGCATCGAGCTCGGCGTACGCGGCGCGCACCTTCCGGTAGCGGTGCGCCACCCACCACACGCCGACCGCGATCACCACGGCCGCGATCGCCCACGCGAGTGGCTGCAGCACGTCCTCGACCTTCGTCCAGTTCTCGCCGAGCGCGTACCCCAGCCATGCGAGCGCGAACGTCCACGGCAGGCACCCGAGCACCGTGTAGATCGTGAAGCGCCAGAACGGCATCCGCGCGACGCCGGCGGGCAGTGAGATGAACGTGCGGATCACCGGCAGCAGCCGCGAGACGAACACCGCCATCTCGCCGCGCCGCTCGAACCAGTCGTGCGCCCGGTCCACCTCGTGGGGGAGCACCAGCAGGTACCGGCCGAACCGGTCCACCAGCGGCCGCCCGCCGACGGCGCCGGCCCAGTAGGCCAGCCAGGATCCGACGAGGTTCCCGGCCGTCCCGAGCAGGCCGACGGCGACGAAGATCGAGCTCCTGGCCCGGCGCCCGCGAACGCGGCGCTCGCGAGCGCGCCCGCCGAAGAGCATCGTGACCTCGGACGGGACCGGCACGCACGCGGACTCGAGCACCATCAGGACGAACACGGCGAGATAGCCGTAGTCGCCGATCAGCGTGGTGATGAACTCGTTGCAGGATCGCGAGCAGGGGAGAACACCCTCCGGGCCGGGAATATCCGCAGCGTACCAGCGTGTTTCAGGCTCTCGGAAGCGCTCGCCGCCTCTCGGGCGGCCTCCCGAGCCCTTCCGAGGCTCCGAGGAGCCCCGACGGGCCGGTGGTACCGTCCGAACGAGGCTCGGCTCACGCACTCCGCCACCATCCCCTTGAAGGAAGCCACGATTCGATATGCCAGGAACCCTCGTCATCGTCGAATCGCCTGCGAAGGCGAAGACCATCGAGAAGTACCTGGGCGGCGACTACGCCGTCCGGGCTTCCTTCGGGCACGTCCGGGACCTGCCGAAGAGCCAGCTCGGCGTCGACGTGGACGACGGGTTCGAGCCGGTCTACGAGGTTCCCGAGGACTCCAAGCGGCACGTCGCGGACCTGAAGCGGGCGCTCAAGGGTGCGGACGAGCTCGTGCTCGCCACGGACTACGACCGCGAGGGCGAGGCGATCGCCTACCACGTCGCCACCCTGCTCGGCGTGCGCGCCCGACCAGGCGAAGCGGATCACGTTCACGGAGATCACGCGGGACGCGATCCTCGAGTCGGTGCGGCACCCGCGCGCGATCGACCTGAAGCTCGTCGACGCCCAGGAGGCTCGTCGGATCCTCGATCGGCTCGTCGGCTATCGGATCAGCCCGATCCTGTGGAGGAAGGTGCGGCCGGGCCTGTCCGCGGGCCGCGTGCAGTCCGTCGCCGTCCGCCTGATCGTCGAGCGCGAGCGCGAGATCCGCGCCTTCGTCCCGGTCGAGTACTGGAGCGTCGACGTCCGACTGACGCCGGACGGTGAAGAGCAGCCGTTCGTCGCGCGGCTCACGCGAGATCCCCGAGGGGAAGCTCGCCACCGCGCCGGACAAGAAGGGCATCCTCCTCGGCGCCGAGGCCGACGCGATGCCGCACGTGGAGCGGCTCGGCGCGGGCCGCCTACCGCGTCGTCGACGTCCAGCGGAAGGAGCGCAAGCGGTCGCCGTCCCCGCCGTTCACGACCTCCACGCTGCAGCAGGAGGCGGCGCGGAAGCTCGGGTTCTCGGCGCGCAAGACGATGACGCTCGCGCAGCGCCTGTACGAGGGCATCTCGCTGCCCGGCGAGGGGTCGGTCGGACTGATCACGTACATGCGGACCGACTCCGTGACGATCGCCGACTCGGCGCTCCGCGAGATCGCCGAGCTCGTGAAGCAGGAGTACGGCCCGTCGTACGCGCTCGCCGAGCATCGGCGCTACAAGACGAGGTCGCGCAACGCGCAGGAGGCGCACGAAGCCGTTCGGCCCACGTCGGTCCTCCGTTCCCCCGACCGGGTCGCCGCGTCGCTCGATCGCGACCAGCTCCGCCTGTACGACCTGATCTGGAAGCGGACCGTGGCGACGCAGATGGCCGAGGCTCGCTTCGCCCAGGTCGGGCGTCGACATCGAAGCCGTCGACGGTGACGCGCGCTACGGCCTGCGCGCCACCGGACAGACGCTCGTGTTCGACGGGTTCATCCGGGTCTACACGGAAGGTCGGGACGAGGGGCCGGACGAGGACGCCGAGTCGCGCCTGCCCGAGCTCTCCGCGGAGCAGGTGCTGCGGATGCTCGAGCTGCTGCCCGAGCAGCACTTCACGCAGCCACCGCCCCGGTACACGGAGGCGTCGCTCGTCAAGACCCTCGAGGAGCTCGGCATCGGTCGGCCCTCGACCTACGCGTCGATCATCCAGACGATCCAGGCGCGGGGGTACGTCCGCCTGGACCAGAAGCGGTTCCTGCCCGAGGACGTCGCGGAGGTGGTGACGGACAAGCTGATCCAGCACTTCCCGGACATCGTCGACGTGAACTTCACCGCCCGGATGGAGGAGGAGCTGGACGAGATCGCGGAAGGCAACGCCACCCGCGTGGCCGTCCTGCAGGACTTCTACGTCCCGTTCGCGCGAGGAGCTCGCGCTGGCCGAGGAGAAGTTCGAGCGGTACCTGGAGGAGACCGAGGAGCTCTGCCCGAAGTGTCCGACCGAGGGGCGGGAGCCCGGGCGCCTGCAGGTGCGGCTCGGCCGGTTCGGCAAGTTCATCGGCTGCGAGAACTTCCCCGACTGCGACTACATCCGGAACCTCGACGGGAGCGAGCGTCCCGAGCCGGAGCTGCTGGAGGAGACGTGCCCCGAGTGCGGGCGCCAGCTCGTGAAGAAGGTCGGGCGGTTCGGCCCGTTCATCGGATGCAGCGGCTACCCGGACTGCCGCTACATCAAGAAGGAGCCGCCGAAGAGCACGGGCGTCACCTGCCCGCAGTGCGGACAGGGCGAGCTGGTCGAGAAGCGGACACGGTTCGGGCTGATGTACGGCTGCGACCGCTACCCGGAGTGCGACTGCGCGATGAACAATCCTCCCGAGAAGGACATCCCCTGCCCGGATTGCGGCGGGTTGCTCCTGCGCCGCCCGAAGAGTCTCCGCTGCTGGCACTGCGGCGCGGAGGTCGATCTCGACATGAAGGTGACCAAGCCCGGCGATCGTGAGGCCGAGGCGGCGGCCCGCGCCGCCAAGGCCGAGGCGCGGAAGGCACGGGCGGCCGCCAAGAAGCCGGCTCGGAAGGCGACCGTGAAGAAGGAATCCGCGAAGACCACGGCGAAGAAGAAGAAGAAGAAGGCCGCGGCGAAGAAGACCGCGGCGAAGGAGGACGACGGCCGCCTCGCCGGAGCCGGTGCCCGAGTCGGTCGGTCGCCGGCGAGGACGCGTAGACATGGCGAGCGTCGCCGACGAGGTCGCAGCGCTCCGCGGCACGAAGTCGGCGACGCTCAAAGACCTGATCACCCATCCGCCGTTCGCGCGGCTGCTCGCCGCGATGTCGGTGTCCTCGCTGGGCGACTGGGTCGGGCTTCCTCGCGGTGGCGACGCTCGTGGCGGACCTCGCCGGCGGTGCGAGCCGCCGAGTTCTCCGTCGCCGGGCTGATGCTGGCGCGCACGCTCCCCGCGGTGCTCTTCGGGCCGATCGCCGGCGCGCTCGTCGACCGCCTCGACCGCAAGCGCATCATGATCACCGCCGACATCGGCCGCGGCCTGATGTACGCCGCGATGGTGTTCATCGGCGAGCTGTGGGCGATCTACGTCCTCTCGTTCGCGATCGAGTGCCTGTCGCTGGTGTGGGGGCCGGCGCGCGACGCCTCGATGCCCAACCTCGTCCCGCGCCGTCAGCTCGCCAACGCCAACTCGATCGCGCTCGCCTCGACGTACGGAACCCTGCCGCTCGGCGGGATCGTCTTCACGGTGCTCGTCGGGATGAACACGCTGCTCAGCCACGCGATCCCGCCCCTCGCCGGTCACGACCAAGCCGTGCCGCTGTTCCTGGACGCCGGCACGTTCCTGTTCTCGGCCGCGATGATCAGCCGCGTCCCGATCCTCCCGTCGCCGTCGAGGATCAGCGGCCGGCTGGACTTCTCGCGGATCTGGCGCGACATGGTCGACGGGCTGCGCTTCCTGCGCGAGGACTCGATCGCGTCGGCGATGACTGCCGGGATCGTCGTCGCCTTCTCGGCCGTCGGCGCGGTGCTGGCGATCGCGCCGACGTTCGTCCGAGCATCGCTCGGCGCCGACAGCGCCGGCTGGGGGTTCATCGTCACGTCGTTCGGCGTCGGGATCGGTCTGGGCATGGCGGGCGCGAATCAGGTGGCACGGCTCATCGAGCGGGTCTCGATCTTCCCGTGGTCGCTCGTCGTCGCGGCATCCACGCTGCTGCGTCCTCGCCGCGATGCCCAACCTCGCGCTCGCGGCGGTGGTGACGGTCTGGCTCGGCGCCTTCTGCGGGCTCGCGTGGGTGACCGGGTACACGCTGCTGCAGGAGAACGTGCACGACGAGTTCCGCGGCCGCACCTTCGCGTCCCTGACCGTCCTGTCCCGGATGGGGTTGTTCCTGTCGCTCGCCACGTTCCCTACTCTGGCGGGTGTCTATGGAGCGCTGGGAGCGACCACGGAGCTTCGGAACAGGCTCGCCCTGGCGAGCGCCGGGATCGCCGTGGCGCTCGCCGGCGTCGCGACGTGGCGCCTCCTCAAGCGGTTCCGCCTCTCCCGACCCCAGCCCCTCACGCTCGTGCCGAAGCTGAAGCGGCCGCCGGCGACCGGGTTCTTCATCGCCTTCGAAGGTGTGGAGGGCTCGGGCAAGGGGACCCAGATCCGTCTCGCGGAGGAGCACCTCCGCGCCGAAGGCCACGACGTGCTGGTGACGCGGGAGCCCGGTGGGACCACGGTCGGGGAACGCCTGCGGGAGCTGCTGCTGGATCCGGGGACCGGCAATCTGGACGCCCGGACCGAGGCGCTGCTGTTCGCCGCCGCCCGAGCCCAGACCGTCCACTCGGTGATCCGTCCCGCCCTCGCCGACGGCAAGGTCGTGCTCTGCGACCGCTACGTCGACTCGTCCCTGGCGTACCAGGGCTGGGGGCGAGGCCTCGGCGAGCAGGACATCCTGACCCTGAACGTGTGGGGGACCCAGGGCCTGTTCCCCGACCTCGTGATCCTCCTCCACCTGGAGCCGGAGCGGGGCTTGCTCCGGTCGACGGAAGCCCCCGACCGGATGGAGATGGAGGGGCAGGACTTCCACGCGAAGGTGGCCGACGCATACCTGCGGATCGCCGAGGAGCACCCCGAGCGGATCGTCGTGATCGAGGCGGACAAGGAACAAGGCGAGGTCTTCGAGGAGGTCCGCCGGGCCCTCGAGAAGGCCCTCGTCGACCGCGAGGACGGAGTGGGTGCCCAGGCCAGGATGCGCCCTGGAACCGAGGACGACGCGGCGCCCGAGGGTGGCACGCACGGACCACCTCGCGACTGACGTCGTCGGTCGCCGGCGGTAGCGTGCGGCCATGAGCTTCCCGGTGCTCGACCGCGTGCCCGGCCAGACCGGAGCCATGGCCTTCCTCCGCGGCGCCGCCGAACGCCCGCATCACGCCTACGTGTTCGCCGGACCGGAGGGCAGCGGCAAGTCGCTCGCCGCGCGCGCATTCGCCGCCGCGCTGCTGTGTCATGCCGGTGGGTGCGGCGAGTGCCGCGACTGCCGGCTCGCGGAGGAGGATCACCATCCGAACGAGTTCCTGGTGGAGCCGGAGGGCCGGGACATCCACGTCGACACGATCCGCGCCGAGGTCTGGCAGCCGGCGTACCGCACCGCGCCGGAGCCGGGACGGAAGGTCTTCCTCCTCCGCGAGGCCGACCGCCTGTCCCCGCAGGCCGCCGACACGCTGTTGAAGGTGCTCGAGGAACCCCCGGCGGACGCCGTCCTCGTCCTGCTCTCGGCCCGAGCGCACGAGCTGCCCGAGACGGTGCTGTCGCGGTGCCACATCGTGACGTTCACCGCGCTCCCGGAGGCCTTCGTCGTCGACGAGCTGGTCCGATCGGGCGCGGACGAGGTCCGGGCGCGTCTGGCCGCCCGGCTCGCCGGCGGGAACCTCGGCCGCGCGCGGAGGCTCGCCGGATCCGACGAAGGTCTGCGGTTCCGCGACGCCGCGCGGTCGGCGATCGAGCTGGCGGCCGAGGGCCCGGCCGGAGCGCTCGAGGCAGCCGGGGTCGTCCTTCAAGCGGCCGCGGACTACAAGAAAGGGATGAAGGACGAGCTCGCCACCGATCTCGCACCGTTCCTCGACGATCGAGGCCGACCCGAGGAGGCGTACCGGGGCGCGATCAAGCGGATCGAGACCCGGTTCCAGCGTCGCGAGCGCCGCGCGGAACGCGACTACGTCGATTGGGTGCTGCTCGGCGTCTCGCGCTCTCCTGCGCGATTCGGTCGCGGCCGAGGTGGGCGGCGGGCTCGAGGTGCTCCTCAATCCCGACCTGGCGGGCGAGCAGGCCGGCGCGCGCCTGCCGGTCGTCCGCGCGACCCGTGGGATGGCGGCGGTCGAGGAAGCCCGCGCCGCGCTCGCGGAGGACATCAACCTGAACACGCGGCTGGTGCTCGAGCGGGCGTTCCTCCGTCTCGGCGAGGTTGCGGCGTAGGGCCATCCGGGGACTCCAACTGTGGTGCTGGCACCACTGGCGCATGCTCGCGACGGTGGGACGCTGGCGGTGGAGAGCGTGATGGGTGTGAAGGTCCTTATCGTCGACGATCAGGAGCCGTTCCGGATGGCCGCCAGGATGGTGGTGGAGGCCACGGAGGGCTTCGACGTGGTGGGCGAGGCGGAGACCGGCGAGGACTCGGTGACGATGGCCTCCGACCTCAGCCCGGACCTCGTCCTGATGGACGTCAACCTCCCGGGGATCAACGGGCTCGATGCCACCCGGCAGATCCTGGCGGCGGACACGGGCAGCACGGTCGTGCTCCTCCTGTCCACGTACGAAGAAGAGGAGTACGCGCCGCGCGCGGCCGAGTGTGGAGCCGCCGCGTACATCCCGAAGGCGGCGTTCGGTCCGGATCGGCTTGAGCAGGCCTGGGCAGCGGCGCGCGGCGCCGCCTGATCCTCAGGCGACCGGCACGGTCCCGTTCAACACCGTCCCCACGCCCACCGAACTGACGACCCCGAACGTGCCTCCGAGGGCATCCAAGCGGTCCGCGATCCCCTGGAGTCCCGTGCCGTAGGTCGTGGCCGCGGGGTCGAATCCGACGCCGTCGTCGGTGATCTCCAGTGAGAGTCGCCCATCGTTCTGTGTGAGCGTGATGCGCACCTCGGACGCCTCCGCGTACTTCGCGACGTTCTGGAGCGCCTCGAGACAGGAGAAGTACACGGCCGATTCGATCTCTTGCGAGTAGCGCCCGATCCCTCCGATCTCGAAGGCCACGGGCACCAGCGATCTCCTCGCCTGTGCCTGCAGGGCGGCGCCGAGGCCTTGATCCGCGAGGAGCGGCGGATAGATCCCTCGGGCGAGGTCTCGGAGGTCTTCGAGCGCGTTTGTCGCCTGGACCTGGAGGGTCCGGAGGAGCTCACGCATCCCTGCGGGGTCGCGTTCCGTCAGCTGCTCCGCGAGCCGGAGCTTGACCGTGAGCGCGACCAGTTGTTGTTGGGCGCCGTCGTGGATGTTGCGCTCGAGCGATCGTGCCCGTTCGTCCTGCGCGGCGACGATCCTGCGACGCGACTCGCGTACGTCCTCGAGCAATCCCACGTTCCGGAGGACGAGCCCCGCTTGACCGGCGACGTCTCGAACGAGTTGCTCCTTCTGCGCGTTCATCGGGTCGTTCGCCGGCATCGTCAGGTCCAGCACCCCGAGGAGCGACCCCTGATGGCGGACCGCGAACACCTGCCGGGACGGGTCCGTGGTCTCGAGGTCGTCGTCGACTCGGGTGATCGGGTCCGCCGCGATGGCTTCCTGGGGGAAGGCCGCGATCGGGCGCAGCTCGCCATCGATCTCCAGCCAGATCCGCGCCTCCGCCGCGCCCGTTCCCTTCGCGAGGAGGACCGCCATCCGTGGAAGGACGTCGTCGAGTGAGTACGTCTCCGCCACCCGGCCGGAGAATTGCGCCAGGATCTCGTACGGCGTCTCTCGCTCACCGAAGACCACGCGATCGGCGAACCGCCGGGTCCAGCGAACGACGAACATCAGGAGCACGCCCAGCAAAACGCCCACTGAAACTGCGAGCAAGGGACTGACCCGTGCCCCTTCCGTGCCGGACAAGATGCTCCCGAGGAACGTCGCCACCAGGAAGAGGAAGACGACAGCGGTCATGAGCATGACCACACCGACGAGGACGCGCCGGGCGATCGTCTTCCGGACTCCGACCTCGTAGTCGAAGAGCCCGTACCGGAGCATCGCGACCGACAGGGCGAAGGGGATCCCGACCAGGAATCCGAGCAGGAACAACAACCCCGTGAAGAACGCGATGAGCCAGTTCCCTTCGCTCCGCCCGAACACGATGAGTGGAAGGACCGCGCCGGCCATCAGGAGAAGCGTGATCAGCAGGCCCCGGACGGGTCGCCGTTCCTCGACCGGGACGCGGCGAGCGCGAACGTAGAGAGACGCGACCATGAGCAGGAACACGGCGGCGGCGAGGGCGACCACCACGTCGGTGAACGGCGCCCGGAAGATCCCGGCGCGGGACCAGGCGGGACTCAGTCCCGCCGCCACCAACGCGGGATCCCTGAGCAGCAACACCGCGGCGAGGGCCCCCACGGCCACCCCCAGCCACACGACGGGCCGCCATCTGACCGAGGGAAGGCGACCGTTCGGATAGGACAGGAACACGATCAGGAAGCAGATCCCGATCACGGGCACGGGCACGACGACGGCGAGGAGATGGACGACGTCGGCCAGCGGCAGCGATGCCGTCGAATGGGCGTCGCCGAACCGCTGGTACGCGATCCCGGCGAGCGCGGCCGCCCCGGTCAGCGCGGCCGCGGACAGGAGCCACCCGATCCTGTTCTCGGGTGCGCGCTCCGCGATCCGGGCGCCCAACCAGCCATACACGAGGATCGGGATGCCGAGCAGGACGATGCCGATCGCGCCCGCCTCGGGGACCGACAGAGCGACGGCGATCACCAAGAGGCCGGCTTCGACGAGCAAGAGGGATCGCGGGCGCGGCAGCCGAGCGGGGTTCATCGTGCTCCGCTCCCTACAGGCACGACCCCGTGGACGGAGGTACCACCGCCGACACGGCTCCTGATCTCGAGCGTTCCCCCGAGGGCGTCCATCCGGTCCGCGATGCCCTGCAGCCCGGTGCCCCCGTGCGCCGCCTCGGGGTCGAAGCCGACGCCGTCGTCTGCCACTGCGAACGCGAGGTGGCCGTCCTCCCTCGCCAGGGAGATCGTCACGTTCGACGCTCGCGCGTACTTCGCGACGTTCTGGAGCGCCTCGAGGCACGAGAAGTAGACCGCCGCTTCCACGTCCTCCGGGAAGCGGCCGATCCCCTTCGCGTCCACGGTCACGGAGATCTCGGCCTTCCTCGCCTGCGCGGACAGAGCCGCCGGAAGCCCTTCATCGGCGAGCAAGCGGTGGGTAGATCCTCGGGCGAGGTCGCGGAGGTCGTTCAGCGCCGCCGCCGTCTCGTCCTGGAGCTGCGCCGCGATCTCGGCCGCCTTCGTCGGGTCGCGCGCCGCCAGCTGCTCGAGCAGTCGCAACTTGACCGTGAGAGCCACCAGCTGCTGTTGCGCCCCATCGTGGATGTTGCGTTCGAGCTTGCGCCGTTCCTCGTCCTGCGCGGCGACCAACCGCTGGCGGGACGCGCGGAGCTCCTCGATCAGCCGCCCGTTCCGAAGGACCAGGCCTGCCTGCGATGCCAGGTCGCGCACCAGTCGTTCCTTCGAGGGGTTGATCGGATCGTTCGCGGGCATCGACACCGACAGGGCGCCGAGGAGCTCCCCCCGATCCTGGACCTCGACGGCGCAGTCCGCCGGCAACCGCGGGATACCGCTCCCGCGCACCGCGACCGGCGTAGGCTGAGGCCCGTCGGACCAGACGATCCCCGAGGGCCGGAGCTCGTTCCCGACGTGGAGCCAGACCACGGCATCCCGAGCTCCCACGGCGTCTGCCAAGACCCGCGCCATCCGGGGGAGGACGTCCTCGGACGCGTACGAGCCGCCGACCCGATCCGAGAACTCCGTGAGGACCTCGTAGGGCGTCGCGCGGCCTCCGTAGACCATCCGATCGGCGACCCGACGTGCAACCCGGACGACGGGCCAGAACGCGAGACCGATCGCGATCGACCCGAGGATCGCGAGCGGGTTCGCTTCGATGAACGCCTGGCCGACGAGGATGGCGAAGACGAAGAAGAGCGCGACGAGGAAGAGCGCCACGACCACGTAGAGCACGGTCTTCTTGACCACGAGGTCGAGCTCGTACAGCCGGTAGCGGAGGACCGCGATCGCGCACGCCCCGGGGATGCCGATCGAGAGGACGACGAAGAAGGCGAAGAACAGGAGGTCGCTGAGGGCCGTCGTGTCGTTCGGCGCGAGGCCCCAGCCGCTGACGATCCCGGCGATCAACAGCGGGGTCGCGAGCCCGACGGCCGCGACGAACCAGCGCATCTGCTGACGCTCCTCCCCGACGGACCGGCGGTAGCGGAGCACCAGCGCGACGACCGTGGAGAATCCGACGGCCAGAAGGATGAGGCCACCGACGGCGAGGAGCGGATCGAGGACGCCCTCGAGTGCCTGCACGCCCGTGGGGTTCTGGGGCAGCGGCCCGGCGAAGTCGGCTTCGATCGGCCCTGGGTTGAGGATCCATCCGAGGAGCAGGGTCCCCTCGAGGACCGCGATCGCGACCGCGACGGGCTTCCATCGGAGCGTGGGGAGCTTCCCGTCGGGGAAGAGCAAGAGGATCCAGGGGATCGGGAACGCGACGAACGTGAAGACCCAGTTCGTGAGCCACGCCGAGAACAGGGTGAACGGGCGGTCAGCCAGTCCCCGCGGGATGGCGTACCGCAGGTATTCGTCCGTGAACCCTCCGAGGAGGAACCCGACCCCGATCATCATCAGGAGCCAGCCGATCGGGTTCCGCTCGGTTCGGCTGGCGATCAACGCGCCGATGGTCACGTAGCCGACGATCATCACCATCGCGACGCTCAGGAAGAACGGATCCTCCGAGAACGAGTTCGTGGTGGCGCTCAGGGAGAACGTGATCACCATCAGGACGAGCGTCAGGGCCCACACGAGCCAGGGCCACCGACGCGTCATCGTTGCACTCCGTCGACCGGGAGGCGTCCGACCACCCTCGTCCCTTGGCCCGGAGAGCTGTCGACCTCGATCGATCCCCCGATCGCCTCGAGACGGTCGGCCATCCCCTGCAGCCCGGTTCCATGCTCGGTCGTGGAGGGATCGAAGCCATGACCGTCGTCGATCACGTCGAATCGGAGCTCGCCGTTCGCGTGAGCCAGGCGGATCTCGATCGTCGACGCCTCGGCGTACTTCGCGACGTTGTTCAGCGCCTCGAGGCAGCAGAAGTACACGGCGGACTCCACATCCGGACCGTACCGACCGACGCCATCGGGCTGCACGGTGACCGGCAACGAGGATTTCCTCGCCTGCGCCTCGAGCGCGGCGGGCAGTCCCTTGTCGGCCAGGAGCGGAGGGTAGATGCCTCGCGCGAGGTCTCGGAGATCCTCGAGTGTCTCGACCGTGCGCGTCCGGAGATCCTCGAGGAGCCCCCGCGCCCTCGTGGGATCGCGGTCGACCATGCCCTCGGCCAGACGCAGCTGGACCGAGAGCGCCACGAGCTGCTGCTGCGCTCCGTCGTGGATGTTCCGCTCGAGGGCCCGTGCACGTTCGTCCTGCGCGCTCACGATCCGCCGGCGTGACTCTCGGAGGTCTTCGATCAACCGCACGTTGCGGAGCACGAGGCCCGCCTGCGCCGCCATGTCGCGGATCAGCTTCTCCTTCGTGGGATTCATCGGGTCGTTGGCGGCGATGGTCACGGTGAGGGCGCCGAGGAGGTCGCCTTGATGCCGCACCTCGAAGGCGTCGTCCCCGAACACCGGGAGGTCGTCCCCTCGTACGGGAACGCCGGGAATCGAAGGGGTGTCCGGAGGCCACGAGGCCTCGGGCCGCATCTCGTCGCCGATGCGGAGCCAGACTCGGGCGGCCCGCGCCCCGCTCGCCTCGCCGAGGAGCTGTGCCATCCGTGGGAGGACATCCTCGGTCGAGTACGTCTCCCCGACCCGCTCCGCGAAGTCGGACAAGACCTCGTACGGGGTCGACCGCTTCCCGTAGACGATCCGGTTCGCCCAGCGCCGCGCTCGCGAGCGCACCAGCGTGAAGCCGACGGCGAGCAGCACCCCGACCACGACCGTGGGGATCGTGTCCACGCCGCCGCCGAGGCCGACGACCATCAGCGGCCCGAGGACGATCACGATCCCGACGACGACCGTGAACCCGGCGACAAGGACCCCGTATTGCACGGTCTTCCGGACGACGACGTCGAGCGACCACAGACCGTGGCGGAAGATGGCCACGAGATAGGCGGCCGGGACGCCGAACACGATCGTGAAGGCCGTCAGGGCGAAGAACAGCTCGAAGGTCGGCGCATCCGCGTCCGGGCCGAGGATCTCGCCGACGAGGCCCAGCACCCACTGCAGGATGAAGAATGCGCCGGCCACCGACGCCACGTACGCGAGCCAGCGCATCTGCTGTCGCTCCTCGCCCCGCGACCGCTTGAACCGCAGGAGCACGGCGATCACGGTCGAGAACGCCGACACGAGCGCAACAACTGCGCCGACGGTGACCATGGCCGTTCCGATGCCGGCGAGGGCGTCGATCCCCCAGGGGTTCACGTAGAGGATCCCGTCCCCGAGGAATCCGTTGAAGGGACCCGGGCGGAACAGGAATCCGAGGACCGCGAACGCCGTGCCGCCGACGAGCCCCGCGGTTGCCCATCGCCAGCGACGGCTGGGCGGATGCCCGTCCGGGTAGAGCAGGAACAGCAGTGGCAGCAGCGCGACCGGGTAGATCCCGTACTCCCCGAAAAACGCCCAGAGGTGCAGCAGGGGGATCGAGCCCGGTTCGACCTTCGTCCCGTAGATCACCAGCTGCTGCGTGATCGCGAGCAACGGCAGGGGGGCGCCGATGATCAGGAAGAGCCAGCCCGCCCAGTTCCTCGGCTGACGCGACACGATCAAGGCACCGACGCTGAGCCAGCCGAGCAGGGCGAGGACGATGACCCCAGTCCAGAAGGTGAGACCTCCCGTCGTTTCGGTCAGGGGGTCGCCGGCGTCTCGCTCCGCTCGGAGCTGCTCGATGGTCTCCTGGGTGCGCGCCGAAGACCGATCGCCGACGACGACGATCTGTCCCGGCTCGATCCGACTCTTGGATGTGAGCGTGAGAGGGATCGAGGCGATCACCGAGACGAGACTGAGGATGACGATCGTGATCGCCAGGATGCGGGCCGTCCGTGCGCTCATGCGGATGCGTCCACAGGGAGGCGGCCGGAGACGGTCGTCCCCTCGCCGGGAGCCGACCGGATCTCGACCGTGCCACCCAACGCCGCGAGCCGGTCGGCGATCCCCTGGAGTCCCGTGCCGCGTCCGGCGGCTCCCGGGTCGAAGCCGACACCGTCGTCCGTGACGTCGAACGTCAAGCTTCCGTTCGACCGTTCGAGCCGGATCGTCGCCGACGAGGCGTCCGCGTACTTGGCGATGTTCTGCAACGCCTCGAGACACGAGAAGTACACGGCGGATTCGACTGCCTGGGGGTAGCGACCGATCCCGTCCGATGCGACGGTCACGGGGACGGCGGACTTCCGCGCCTGTCCTTCGAGCGCCACCGCGAGACCCTTGTCGGCGAGGAGCGGTGGATAGATCCCACGAGCCAGGTCCCGGAGATCCTCGAGGGCTTGGCTGGTCTCGTCGTGCAGCTCGCCCAACAAGGCATGCGCGCGCTCCTCGTCCTTCCCGACCAAGGCATCCGCCAACCGCAGCTTCACCGCGAGCGCCACGAGCTGTTGCTGGGCGCCGTCGTGGATGTTCCGCTCGATCCGGCGGCGCTCCGCATCCTGCGCGGAGACGAGCCGCTGACGAGAGGCGCGGAGATCCTCGATCAGCGCGGCGTTGCGCAACACGAGTCCGGCTTGGCCCGCGAGATCCTGGATCAGCCGCTCTTTCGACGGGTTCATCGGATCGTTCGCCGGCATGCGAACCGACAGGGCACCGAGCACCGCTCCCTGATGACGGACCTCGACCGCCGAGGCCGGGACCGATCCCTCCACCGGCTCGTCGGCGGGCCAGCTCGCCTCGGGTCGGAGGCGGTCGCCGACACGGAGCCATACCGTCGCGGCGTCGGCTCCGAGAGCTCCCCCAGGATCTGGGCCATCCGTTCCAGCACGTCGTCGGCGGCATAGGTCTCGGCGACGCGGCCGGAGAACTCGCTGAGCACCTGGTACGGGGTCGCCCGTCGGCCGAAGACCAGTCGGTCGGCGATCCGGGTCGCGACGCGGCGGAGCGGCCATACCGCCAGACCGATCACGATGCCCCTCGCGAGGAAGGCGTAGGCATCTCGTCCACCGGCCGCCAGGACGATCAGTCCACCGATCGCCCACGCGACGGGGAGACCGATCGCGAACAGCAGGACGGCCAGGACGGCGTACACGACCGTCTTCTTGATCACGACGTCGATGTCGTAGAGGTGGAACTTCAGGATCGCGACGCCGATCGCCACCGGGATCGCCACGAGCGCGGCGACGAGGACGTGCTCCACGACGTTCAGCGATCCCCCGGTTCCTCCCAGGGTCCAGTACGGGACGCCGACGATGAAGCTCGAGGCCAGCAAGGAGATCGCGAGCAGGAGCCACTTCAGCTGCTGCCGTTCGTCCCCTTCGGACCGGCGGTACCGGACGGCCATGGACACGATCGCCGCCAAGACGCCGCCCACGAACGCGAACATCGCGGAGTCCCCGAGCGTCTTGATCCACGGCATGCCGTCGGGCCCAACCGGGTTCGGCACGCCGGGGAAGCCGCCGAGATCCCCGGGTGTGAGCGCGAAACAGAGGGCGCCGATCCCCGCCGCGATCAGCCCGATGACGAGCGGGATCTGCCAGCGCGAGGAGGGGAGTCGGCCGGTCGGATAGAGCATCGGGATCAACAGCGCAACCGACGCCATGTACGGGATCCAGATCCATTCGGTGATCCACGCGGCGACATCTGCACCGGGGACCGCGCCGGGCGCGTGGTACAGGCCGTACTGCGCGTACTCCTGGGCGAACTCCTGCACCGCCGTCCCCACGCCCGCCACGAGCAGCACCCATCCGATCGGGTTCGAGGGGACACGCGATGCGATCAGGACTCCGGAGATCGCGAACGCCGACCCGAGGATGAGTCCCCACCCCTTGAACCCGAACGCCGACTCGGGGAGGGGGGTCCCGAGTCCCAGGATGATGTACACGAGCGCAGCGAGAAGGATCGCCACGGTCAGCCCGGCGATAGACCATGCGAGACGCGACGCCGAGCGGGAACCGGTCATGACCAGCGCATGGTCCCACCCCCCGCCCACCCGTCCAAGGGGGGCGACCTGCGCTTCTCCCAGCGGGAACACCCCGCCGAAGCGCGTGCTGGCACCCCGGCGAACTCCGCATGCACGCGCCGTGGCGAGGCCAGCGAACGCGGGCGTAGCGTCGCCCCAACGAACGAAAAGGCCGAACGAAGGAGGCCGACGATGAGGACGATCGTGGTGGGAACGGATACCTCGGCGGCAGCCGATCTCGCGGTGGAGGACGCGGCGCGGCTCGCACGAGACCGCGGCGCGGAGTTGGTGGTGCTGTACGTGAAGGCGGACGGTGACGATCGCTCGGTGGTGGATCCGGACCGAGCCGCGGATCCGTCCGCGCACCTCCGGGCACCTCGCGTCCCGGTTCCCCGGGGTGGCGACGACGACGCGGATCGAGGGTGGCGACGCGGCCGCTCGCATCTGCGACGTCGCGGAGGAGGTCAAGGCGGACACGATCGTCCTCGGGAACCGGGGGATGCACGGGTCGCGATGGCGTGTCCGCGAGAGCGTGCCGAACCTCGTGCTGCGACACGCGCCCTGCAGCGTCTACATCGTGGACACGCGGCGAGCGCAGTGAGGAAGCACGGCAGTCGGTCGTGGGCGCCACGGATGGTCGCGCTAGGACTGGTCGCGCAGGAAGGCGAGCACCGCCATGACGCGGCGGTGCACGTCCGGTTCCTCCGTCAAGCCGAGCTTGTGGAACAAGGAGTTGATGTGCTTCTCGACGGCGCGCTCGGTGAGGAACAACGACTTCGCGATCGCCGCGTTGTTCTGCCCCTGCGCCATGTGGCCGAGCACCTCGCGCTCACGATCGGTCAGCCGCGCGAGCGGGGAGTGGGCGAGGTGCTCCTTCGCCGCGACCAGCGCCTCGACGATCTTCGGATCGAGCACGCTGCCGCCGCGGGCGACCTCCGTCAGCGCGCGCACCAGCTCCTCGACATCGGCGACGCGTTCCTTCAACAGGTAGCCGAGGCCGGCGGCGCCGTCCTTCAGCAGGTCGTACGCGTACTCCTCCTCCGCGAACTGCGAGAGGACGACGACGCCGATCTCCGGGTGGGTCGACCTGATCTGTTTCGCACCCCGGATCCCCTCGTCGGTGCCGCTCGGCGGCATCCGGATGTCCGTGAGGACGGCGTCGGGAACGTGCTCGTCGACCGCGGACAGCAGCTCCTCCAGGCTTGCCGCCATACCCACGAGCTCGACCTCATCGGCGGTCGCGAGGAGCGCGGCGGTCCCTTCCCGTACGAGGTAGTTATCCTCGGCGAAGACCACCCGCAGCGGCATGCGCGGATGGTACACGCGAGGAACTCGCAGAGGTCTCAGGGGGCGGTTGCGTGACGATCCGGGTGGTGCTCGGCGAGGACAACGTCTTGGTACGCGAGGGCGTGCGCGCGCTGTTGAACTCCTACGAGGATATCGAGGTCGTCGGTGTCGCAGAAGACGCGCCCACGCTCCTCGCGACGGCGGCCGAGCACAGCCCCGACGTCGTCGTGACCGACATCAAGATGCCGCCCTCGTTCCAGCTCGAGGGCATCGATTGCGCGCACGCGATCCGCGAGCGGCACCCCGACACCGGTGTGGTGGTGTTGTCGGCCCACGACGACGAGGAGTACGCGATCGCGCTGCTCGGGAAGGGACACAGCGGGCTCGCGTACCTCTTGAAGGACCGGATCGCACAGGGAGACGAGCTGGTGCGAGCGATCCGGGAGGTCCGCCAGGGCGGGAGCGTGGTCGACCCGGCGATCGCGGAACGGCTGTCAGGCCGCGCGGAGTCGGCGGCGGAAGATCGGATCGTCCTCGACATGATGGCGCAGGGCCTCGGATACGAGGCGATGGCAGCGGCCCTCGGCACGACCCAGGAGGCCGTGGACGGGCGCGTGACGATGCTCTTCCGGCGGATGGCCGGCGAGGACGGGGGCGGCACGGGCCTGCTCGGAGAGTTCAAGAGGCTCCACGCCGCGGTCGTGGAGCAGTCCGCCACCGCGACGTCGCTGAAGTCCTACGTGCCGTCGCAGTTCGTGGACGCGCTGGCGCGCGGCGGCGACGCCGCGAGCCAGCGCGAGCTCGAGGTCACCGTGCTGTTCAGCGATATCCGCGGGTTCTCGACGATCGCGGAGCGCCTCACTGCACGCGACATCGCCGAGATCGTGGGGCGTCATCTCGGTGCGATGGCCGAAGTGATCTCGGAGCACGGTGGCACGATCGACAAGTTCCAAGGCGACGCGGTGATGGCAGTGTTCGGGGCCCCCGAGCCGACGGCCGATCACGCGGAGCGCGCGCTCCGATGCGCGCTGGCGATGCAAGACCGCCAGCGCGAGCTGAACTCGATGGGATGGGGGACCGACGCCGTCGACGGGCTCCACGTGGGGATCGGTCTGAACACGGGTGTCGTGATGGCCGGGGCCGTCGGCGGCGGCGGCCGGCTCGAGTACACGGTGATCGGCGACGCCGTGAACGTCGCGCAGCGCCTCCAATCGGAAGCGGCCGGTGGCGAGGTCGTGGCCGCCGCGACGACGGTCGCCGCGGCGCCCACCGTCGCCGCCGAGTCGATCGGCCCGCGCGTCGTGAAGGGCCGTGAGGAGCCCGTCGAGGTCTTCCGGATCCTGGGGAGCGGTGCGTGACGCCCTCGCCTGATCCGACTTCGCGGCCAGCTCGCTGGCCCTGGGTCGTTCTGGCCCTCGGCGCCGCGTTCGCGTCCCTCGGGTTGGTGTTCACGTCTCTGAACGGCGACCCCCTGGTCAGCGAAGCGACCAACTTCCTGGCGTTCATGGGGATGGGGGTGGTCGGAGCTCTCAGCCTCAGCCGCGCGCCGGGCAACCGGATCGGCGCCCTGCTGCTCTGGGTGGCGGTCTCCGTCGGCGCCGCGTTCGCGACCGCCGAATGGTCGACCTACCTCTTCGAACACGGGGATCGGACCGCAGCGGGTTGGGTGGGGTGGCCAGGGAACACGCTGTGGGCCCTCAGCCTCTTCCCGCTCCTGGTGTTGCTACCGCTGTGGTTCCCCGACGGGAAGCTCCTGTCGCCTCGTTGGCGATCCGTGTCGTGGGTCGGGATCGCGCTGTCCATGGTCGCGTTCCTCGCGATCGGGTTCGCGTTGCCCACGCAGCCGGTGTCCGTCGACGCTGCGGGCAACGACATCGAGATCGCCAACCCGCTCCACGTGGCGGCGCTGGAGCCGATCGACTGGCTCGGATGGGCGTTGTGGCCCGCGCTGCTCGCGCTCTTCGTCCTGGCGATCACCTCGATGTTCATCCGCTTCCGCCGATCCACGGGTGTGGAGCGGCAGCAGCTGAAGTGGTTCGCGTTCGCCTCGACCCTCCTCGCGGGCTACTTCGTGGTGACCGCGATCCTCGAAGCCGTCGGCATCTCCGAAGGACCGATCGGGCAGATCGTCTCGGGCCTCGTGTTCGCCGGCATCCCCGTGGCCGTCGGGATCGCGATCCTGCAGTACCGCCTGTGGGATCTCGACGTCGTGGTCAAGAAGGCGGTCATCGCCGCGCTGTTGGTCGTCCTGGCGGTCGGCGTATACGCGGCGGCCGTGGCGCTGCTGGCCTCCCTGACCGCCGATCGTGGGAACACCGGCGCGTTGTTCGTGGTGGCCCTAGCGCTGGGCATCGCGTTCCGGCCGGTGATGCGCGTGGCCCGCCGACTCGCGGACCGACTCGTGTACGGGGAACGAGCGACGCCCTACGAGGTTCTGGCGGAGTTCTCCGATCGGATGGGGACCTCCTTCGCCACCGAAGACGTGCTCCCCCGGATGGCGCAGGTGCTGGGCGAGGGCACGGGCGCCGAGACCGCCCGCGTCTGGCTCCTCGTCGGCGGCGAGCTCCATCCCGCCGCTGCGTGGCCTCTCGACGCTTCCCCTACGGAGCCGGTCCTCGCCATCCAGACGGGCTTCGACATCCCCGGCGAAGCCGTGACGGAGGTACGCGATCGGGGCGAGCTCCTCGGCGCCCTCTCCGTTCGGATGCCCGCATCGGATCCGATGAGCCCCTCGAAGGAGAAACTCGTCCGCGACCTTGCAGCGCAGGCCGGCTTGGTCCTGCGCAACGTGCGTCTGGTCGAGGATCTGCGGATGTCACGCCAACGGCTGGTCGCCGCCCAGGACGAGGAGCGACGGCGGCTGGAGCGCAACATCCACGACGGCGCGCAGCAACAGCTCGTGGCCCTGGCCGTGAAAGCCCGGCTGGCGAGCCAGTTCGCGGAGCGGGACCCCGCGAAGGTAGTGGAGCTGCTCGCTCAGATCGAGGCGGAGACGCAGACCGCGCTCGAGGACCTCCGCGATCTCGCGCGCGGCATCTACCCGCCGCTGCTCGCGGACCGCGGGCTCGTGGCCGCGATCGAGGCGCAATCGCGGAAGAGCCAACTGGGGGTCGAGGTGGACGCGGAGGACCTGGGTCGGTTCACCGCCGACGTGGAGGCGACCGTCTACTTCTGCACGCTCGAGGCCCTGCAGAACATCGCCAAGTACGCGGCGGCCGATCGCACGGTGATCCGCCTGGCGCGAGCGAACGGGAGCCTCTCCTTCGAGGTCGAGGACGACGGACGGGGCTTCGACCCGACCGCCACCGGCACCGGGTCCGGGCTCCAAGGGATGGCCGACCGGCTCGCCGCCGTGGGAGGCTCTCTCGAAATCCGTTCGGCTCCCGGTCGCGGCACCGTCGTCGCGGGTCGGGTGCCGATCACCCTCGGCTGATCGCGACCGATCAGCGGGTCAACGGATCGAAGGAGGAGCGACGTGGAGATGCGGTCGGACGCACGAACTTCGCGGGGCCGGATGCTCGCCCTCCGCATCGTCGGATGGCTCCTCGGCGTGGCCACCATCGGGTTGTCGATCCCGTTCGTGATCATCGCGTTCGTTTCGGATCGATCCGTCCCAGACCGCCCACCGGTTCCACTACGTCGGTGCCTTCTTCGGGGTCGCCATGATCGGTGTGTTCTCGATCCTGTTCGTGATGCGTCCGGACTGGATCGCCGCCTGGCATGTGCTGGTGGCCCAGGCGCTCGCCTATCTGTTCGGTGGCCTGATGAGCGGTGACCTGATCAGCGGGTTCTGGATCACCGGCGTGGTGGGCCTCGTCCTCCTCGGCGCGTTGGCGCCGGACCGGCGGTCGCTGCTCCGGCTGCCCGGCCATCCGAGCGTGGCGCTCCTCACGTACGCGCTGCTCTGCTCGATCGCTGCCTGGATCTATGCGGTCACGAACGCCGAGCTCCAGCGACTCGGCTCCCCGACCGATCCGCACGTCGAGCTCCACCATTGGTCGGGAGTCGCGGTCGCCGCGCTCGCCATCGCCGGTGCCGCGCTCGCGGCGTCGCTCCGGGGGAAGGGCTGGCTCTTGGCGAGCGGCGTCACCGCCGTCGCGGCGGTCGGGTTCGGGCTCTCCGGGCTGATCTTCTCCGGTGACCCGGGGGCTCCCGCCGAGTCGTGGTCGTGGCTCGCGGTGGCGGCCGGCATCGGCTTCTGGCTCCTCGCCCGGATCGAGGCTGCGCGGGAGGCACCGTCGGCGTGAGCCCCAGGGCCGGCTCCCCGATCCGCCGTTTCGAGCGGTGGCTGGTCGGATGCTTCATGGCCGTCCTCGTGTTCGTGCTGGAGCGGCTCGTGATGCGACAGATCAGGAAGAAGGAGCTGGCGCGCGCGGCGTCGCCGGCCGGAGCCGTGACCCTGGGAGAGGAGTAGTCGGTGCATCGTTGGTGGGTGTTCCTCCACATCGCCGGAGCCTTCGGGTTCCTGATGGCGCACGGCGTCTCGGCGTACGTGACGCTCCGGCTCCCGAAGGAGCGCGATCCGGCGCGTGTGAGCCAGCTGCTCGAGCTCTCGGCGTCCTCGGTCGGCTTCATGTGGAACTCGATCGGCGTGCTCCTCATCGGCGGGATCGCCGCCGGTTTCACCGGGCATTTCTGGGGTCAGGGATGGATCTGGGCCGCGATCGTCGTCCTGGTGGTCGTCATGGCAGCGATGTACGCCATGGGCACCACGTGGGCGAAACGGCTGCGGACGATCTCGGCCGCGATGGTGGGCGGCACCGAGGCGGTCTCGAGATCGCAGTTCGAGGAGATCCTCCGATCCAAGCGCCCGTACACGATCGCGGCCATCGGGTTCGCCGGGTTGCTCGTGATCCTGTGGCTGATGATCTTCAAGCCGACGCTCGGCTTCGGTGGGGTTCCGGAGTGCGACCAGGCGGCCGCTGCGGTCACGGTGTGTGCGTTCGACGACCAGCGCTTCGTCCCGGACCGGCTATCGGCGCCAGCCGAGGAACCGTTCGAACTCGAGTTCTCGAACGAGGACGCCGGAGTGCAACACAATGTCGCGATCTACCGAGATGAGTCCGCGGAGGAATCGGTGTTCGTCGGTGACCTGATCGCGGACTCGGAGCGTCACGTACGAGGTGCCGGCCCTCGATCCCGGCGAGTACCACTTCCGCTGCGACGTCCACCCGCAGATGGATGGCACGCTGGAGGCTGCGTAGATGCCCTATCGGACGATCGTCGTAGGCACCGACGGTTCCCCCACCGCGACGGTCGCGGTCGAGGTCGCGCAGAAGCTCACGAAGCGGCTCCGCGGACGGCTGATCCTCGTCGGGGCCCTCGATGCGTACGGCGTGTCTCGGCAGCCCCTTCAGACCGCGCTCTACGAAGCGGCGGAGGGCGCGCGGGCGAAGAAGGTCGACGCCACGGCCGAGTTGATCGAAGGCACGCCTGGGGAATCGATCCTCGCCGCCGCGACCAAGCACGACGCCGACCTGATCGTGGTCGGGAACCGCGGCATGGGGCAGGCGACCCGCTTCCGGCTGGGCAGCGTTCCGGACTGGGTCGCGCACGACGCGCCGTGCGACCTCCTCATCGTGGACACGACCGGTCGCGCCGGCCCCCGCGAACCCGCGCCTCCGTACACGCGGATCCTGGCGGGAACGGACGGCTCCGGCACCGCGACCGAGGCGGTGCGCAAGGCCTACACGCTCGCCTCCGTCTACGCCGGCTCGGTGATCCTCGTGCACGTCGGCGATCCGCTCGTGGGCGCGATCAAGCTCGACGAGGTCGCGTCGGCGAAGCCGGAGGACGTGGAGGTCGAGAAGCGTACCGTCGAGGGTGACCCCGCCCAGCGGATCTGCGAGCTCGCGGAGGCGGAGGACGTCCAACTCGTCGTGGTGGGCAACAAGGGGATGGCCGGGGTCCGGCGGTTCCTCGGCTCGGTTCCGAACAAGGTCGCGCACGAGGTGCCGTCGGACGTCCTGATCGTGAAGACGGTGGATCGCTCGATCGACGATCTCGACGCCGGGCACGGCGGCCTGGTGAGCGTGGACGGACGGCAGCTCGCCGTGTACCGCGACGACGAGGGCAACACGTACGAGCTCTCGCCTCGCTGCACCCACATGGGCTGCACGGTCGATTGGAACGACAGCGCGAGGACCTGGGACTGCCCGTGCCACGGGTCGCGGTTCGCCGCCGACGGCTCCGTGGTGCACGGGCCCGCGTCGGAGCCCCTCGAACGGATCGGCGGGTCGGCGCCGTCCGCGGATGGCGCCACCGCCGCGTCCGACAGCGAGCCGGCCCCGTCACACGATCGGGGACGGTGCCGCGGATGGGAACCGCCGCGGTTCGTGATCGTGGGCGCCAGCCTGGCGGGTGCCACGGTGGCCGCCACCCTCCGCGAGGAGGGGTTCGAGGGCGACGTCGTCCTCATCGGCTCGGAGCCGGCCTTCCCGTACGAGCGGCCGCCGCTGTCGAAGACGTTCCTTCGAGGGGAGTCCACGATCCAGGAGGCGATGGTCCGGCCGGAGGCCTTCTACGCGGACAATCGGATCGAGACGCGATTCGGCACGACGGTGCTCGGTGTGGACGCGGGCGCGAGGACGATCGCGGTCGCCGGCGGTGACCCGATCGCGGTACGACTCGCTCCTGATCGCGACGGGCGCGCGCAACCGCCGCTTCCTCGATCCCGGGGATCGACCTGCATGGCGTCCTGGACCTCCGGACACTCGGCGACGCGGCGACGGATCCGGGCCGAGATGGTTCCCGGGCGTCGGGTGGTGATGGCCGGGATGGGCTTCATCGGATCCGAGGTGGCGGCGTCGCTCCGGGAGCGAGGGCTTGATGTCCACGTCGTCGCAGGCGGGAAGGCGCCCCTCGACCGGGTCCTCGGCGAAGAGGTCGGGCGCGTGCTCGAGGGACATCCATCGTGATCACGGCGTCGAGATGACGTTCGACGACCAGGTGACCGGTTTCGAGGGCAACGGCCGGGTGCGGGCGGTCACCACCGCGAACGGCCTGCGGCTCGACTGCGACTTCGTCGTGCTCGGTCTCGGCGTCGAACCGGTCACGGACTTCCTCGACGGGTCGGGGATCGACGTGGACGACGGGGTGCTCGTCGACGAGCACTGCCGGTCGAACATGGACGGCGTCGTTCGCCGCCGGCGACGTGGCCAAGCACTATCACCCGGTCTTCGGACAGCGGATCTGGACCGAGCATTGGGACAACGCGCGCCGGCAGGGCCGGGCGGCGGCCCTCAACATGCTCGGCCGCGATGTTCCCTACGACGATGTGCACTGGTTCTGGTCCGACCAGTACGAGCACTCGATCCAGTACGCCGGCTACCACCGGGAGTGGGACGACCTCGTGATCCGCGGGAGCCTCGAGTCGCGGAGCTTCGCGGCGTTCTACCTGACGGCCGGCCGGGTCCGGGCGGTCGTCTCGGTGGACCGTCCCTCCGACGTCCGCGATTCGATGGCGCTGATCGGGGCCGGCGGTCGCGCCGACGCTCGGAAGCTCCGCGACGAGGCCGTGGAGCTCGCGTCGCTAGGATGAGCGCGAGGCCCGAGAGGCAACGGTCGGGCTGAGCGACGGCCGGGAGATCCGGGGAGACGAGATGACGACGGATGTCGAGGCACTCCGGAAGGTGCGCTTCTTCGAGGAGCTCACCGACGACGACCTGGGGCGGGTCGCGAAGATCGGGCAGCGGCGCAGCTTCGCCGCCGGCGAGGCGCTCGTCGAACGGGATTCGGATCGCGGGGGGCTCTTCGTGCTCCTGTCCGGCTCCGCTCGGGTGGAGGTGGGCGGTGCCGTTCACGACCTCGCGCCAGGCGACTTCTTCGGTGAGATGGCGTTGCTCGGCCACACCCGCCGTTCGGCGAGCGTCACGGCCGCCGAGCCGGTCGAGGCGCTCGTGATCGAGACGATCTACTTCGAGCCGTTCCTGATCCAGAACCCGAGCGTCGCGGTGGCGATCCTGCACGGCGTGGTGGAGCGGCTCCGCGAGGTGCAGGAGCGGATCGACACCAGCGGAACCTGAGCTATCGGCTGCGGCTCCGGAACAGGTCCAGCAGCATGCCCGCCGTGAGGAGAGCGCCGACCACCCCGAACGCGATCGGAACCCAGCCCGGCACCCGCGTCGAGGTCGCCGTGAGCCCGCTCGCCAGGATCGCCGCGCCCGCCGTCAGACCGAGCGCGAGGTGGCGCCCGGCCCGGCGCACCGTGGCCTCGAGCGGCGCCGCCCGGAAGTTGATCTCCATCTTCTGTCCGGGCCGGGCGCCGATCATCCGCTCGATCGCCTCCACGACCCGCATCGCTCGCACCTTGAGCTTCTGCGACTGGTAGAAGACGGCCTTCGGGTCGAACCTCCCCGCCATCCCCTTGAGCAGGCTCCGCATCAGGAACTTCCCGGCGACCTCGAACGGATCGAGGTCCGGATCGAGCTGCGCCGTCGCCAGCTGCATCTGCGCCAGCGCCTTCCCCGTGAGCGCGAGCGACGCAGGCAGGGGCACGCCGTGGCGGACCGAGATCTCGGTCATCTCCTGCAGGATCGGCCCCAGCTGGATGTCCTTCAGCGACGACGTCCGGTAGCGGGCCATGATCGAGCCGATCTCGCGCTGGAACCTGTCCAGGTCGAGGTCGCTCCGCTCGATCGCGTTCGCGAGCATCAGCGTGACGTCGGTGAGGAACCCCACGTCCTCCTGGGAGAACGCCATCAGCAGCAACATCAGCTGCTCGCGCATCTCCGCTCCCACCTCGCCGACCATGCCGAGGTCGAGGAAGTACAGACGCTCCTCCTGCGGCTGCCACATCAGGTTCCCCGGGTGCGGATCCGCGTGGAAGAAGCCGTCGACCATGATCTGCTTGTAGAAGGACTCGAGGAGCTGACGGGCGGCCTCGCGCCGCGGCTCCCCTCCGGCGCGCGTGTCGATCGGCCCGCCGCCCACGTCGTGCATCACGAGCAGGCGCGACGTCGACAGGTCGTGGTGGACCTCGGGGACCGCGAGCCGCGGGAACGACTCGAGCACCTCGCCGATCCGCTGCATGTTCGACGCCTCCTGGCGGAAGTCGAGCTCTCGCTGGAGCGAGTCCGACAGGTGCTGGAAGACGGCCTCCATGTCGATCACGAGCTTCAGGCCGGGACGCTTCGCAGCCTTCTCCGCGAAGACCTCGAGCAGCGCCAGGTCCTGTTCGATCAGCTCCCGAGCGTCGGGGCGCTGGATCTTGATCGACGACCTTCTGCCCCGTGGCGAGCGAGGCGCGATGGACCTGCGCGATCGTCCCGGCGGCGAGCGGCTGAGGCTCCACGGTCTCGAACACGTCCTCCCAGGGCACCCCGAGCTCCTGCTCCATCACGGAGACGACCTGCTCCTCCGACAGCGGCGGCACGTTGTCCTGCAGGGTCGCGAGCTCCTCGATGAACTCGGGGGAAGCAGGTCTGGTCGCGTCGAGAGGATCTGGCCGAGCTTGCAGAACGTGGGACCGAGCTCCTCGAGCGCGGTCCGGAGCCGCTTGGCCTGACGCGCGTCGGCCCACCGCGCCCTCCTCGTCGGGACGACCGAACAGCTCTCGCAGGCCGTGCTTGGCGAAGACCACGCCGATCTTGGTCCCTCGCGCCACCAGGTGCGGATGCGGTCACCGGCTCGACGATGGAGGAGCGGATCGGCGGCCGAGCGGGTCCGCCCCTCGCTCGCCGTCGTCTGACCGTTCGTCGTGTTCACGATGATCACCGTGCATCGGGCGTTGTGGCTGATCCGGTTCGGGCACGTTGCCGAGCAGGAACTCCTTGCGTCCGGCCATGCCCGCGTTGCCGACGATGAGGACGTCGACCGCCTGGTCCTCGGAGGAGCGCACGATCGCCATCGCGGGGTCGTCGTCGATCACGACGTGGGCGTGCCCACGCTCGCCGGCGAGCTGCGTGGTGTAGACCTGCAGCTCGTCGGCGGCGCTGCGCGCCCGGGTCGCCTCGGCGGCCCCGTGCTCCGTGCCGGCCGCGTGCTCGGGACGATCACCTGGACGACGTGGAGCTCGGCGCCGAACCGCTCGGCGAACGACGCGGCCCACCCACGGCCCGCGTCGCGGTCTCGGAGCGGTCGGTGCCCACCATCACGCGGTGGACGGGGCCGATGGGGTCGGGCTCGGTGGACGCCATGGCGCGCATCATGGCGCCTGCGGCCGCTCGCAGCCAACGGGGGAGCCCGCGGACACGAGGTGATGGCAGCACCCGATCCGTCCCGACCAGGGCCGTTGGTATCCTGCCGCGTCCGCCGGAGTAGCTCAGGGGCAGAGCAACCGCCTCGTAAGTGGTAGGTCAGGGGTTCGAATCCCATCTCCGGCTCGGTCGCACGCGGCGGTTGGCGCCGGCGCCGGAGCCGCGGACGGATCAGCAGGTTGGGAGAATCCGCGACGGATGAGGGTTCTTCGAACGGTCGGCCGTCCTCGCCGGGCGCTGCTCCTCGCGGTCGCCGCCGCGACCACCGTTGGCCCAGACGCCGATGATCCCGGTGCCCGAGCGCAACGACGGCGGGTGGTTCCTGTGGCTCGCATGGCTCTTGCGTGATCATGGGCGGCGTGCTCGTGACTGTTCCTGACGGTGATGTACATGCGTTACGCGCCGTGGTTCAGAGCGTCGAGGTCGAAGTCTCGAAGGTCGTGTTCGCCGACCGGGTCGCGCCGGGTGCCGGAGCTGCCGCGCCGCACGGTCGACCTCGTCGCAGGCCGTGCCGATCGTCGTGCCGCCCCCCGCGCTGCCGTCCGCGGTCGCCGCGGTGTCGGCGCAAGCCAGCGCTCCAGCTCCCGCAGCAGGCACCGGCGCCGGCCGCATCCGCGCCAGCGCCGGCCGCGCCGGCCGAGGCTCCCGCCCTGCGAGCGGCGGCGGCCTGCCGAGAGGCGCCGCGCTGCAGCCGCAGCCCGCGCCCGCGCCGGCGGCACCCGCTGAACGGGTCTCGAGGTCGACGATCGACCAGGAGGTCTTCGACGCGAAGCTCGCGGAGCTCCTCGACAAGGCCGGCACCGTCGACGCGTGGCCGAAGGCCAGGCCCGCCGCGCGGGGATGATCGCCGCGCGCAAGAAGGCCGAAGGCGAGGGCTATCCTCCATTTTAGCCCTCGGCATGGATGCCACCGGCGTCGATCCCGCGTTCGCGTTCCCCGGCGGAGCGTGTCGCCGACTGGTCCACGGCCGCTCGCATCGCCCGCTGATCCACGGCCCCGGTCTCCGCGGATCGCCGCGCCGACGAGACCGGACGGGAGGAACTGGCGGCGCTCACCGCCGAGGCGGAGGTGGCCGATCGCGTCGTACACCGGCTCACCGTTGACGGATTCCGACCGCGGCGTGGGTGATGGGCCGCAGCGACTGGTCCGCGCAACCCGATCGGCCTGCAGCGACTGATGGAGCCGCTCGCCGCTGGATGCTCGAGACCAAGCCCGGCGCTCGACGTCGTCCGCGGAAGGCCCTCGGCGCCCAGTCGGCGCCTCACGGCTACGTCGCCCGCCGGGTCCTCGGCCAGTACGACGTGTTCCTGCCGCCCGACGACGACGGCCTGATCTCTTCGTCGGCCCGAACCTGGTCGACTTCGAGCACCGGTTCGCGCTGCCCCCGCGACTTCCGGCTGTGGGTCGCGAATCACGAGGTCACGCACCGCGTCCAGTTCGGCGTCCCGCCGTGGCTCCGTGGTTACCTCGGCGGGCTCGTCGACGAGTACCTCGCCTCGATTCGCTCGAGAACGGCGCGCTGATGGGGGGCAGCTCAAGGCGTCGGCCGAGGCGCTGCAGCGGGGCCGCGGCGCCGTCGGGATGGGCTGGGCGTGCTCTTGCTGCTTCACCCCGCCCCAGCGCGAGATCTTCCGCGCAGACGCAGGGCGATGATGTCGCTCCTCGAGGGCCACGCGAGCTTCGTGATGAACGAGGTCGCGAAGGACCCTGGTCGACCGACCTGCCCCGCCTGCGTCGCGCCCTCGCCGAGCGCCGTTCGACCCCAGGGGCGTCGAGAAGGCGTTCCAGCGGGCGATCGCATTCGATCAGAAGGTCGCGCAGTACGACGCGGGGGAGCGGTTCGTCCGTGAAGTGGTCGTCGCGCGGCGGCCAGGACGCGCTGAACCGGTGTGGCTCGAGCGCCGCGAACCTGCCGACGGGGAGGAG
The DNA here is from genome assembly GCA_963784055.1 of uncultured Actinomycetota bacterium. Classification (GTDB taxonomy): domain Bacteria; phylum Actinomycetota; class UBA4738; order UBA4738; family HRBIN12; genus JAJNBA01. The sequence continues at coordinate 1,609 of CAWAPY010000004.1, read as the reverse complement.
GTCGCCGACCCGGGGCTGTGGGTCTCCCGGGTGGGCGGCTGACGCATGGCGCGGACGCGCCGGCCACCGGCCGTCGCGCGGGTCCTCCACGAAGGTCACGGCGACCGTCCGCGAACACGAGGATGACGGCGCCGGGCGACCGGGTGCTCGTGTGGTGTCCGGCGGTCCCGACAGCGTCTGCCTGCTGTACAGCCTCTGGCACCTCCGTCGCCTGTTGGGCTCCGGCTCGAGGTCTTCCACTTCGACCACCGGCTCCGCTCCGGAAGCAGCGCTGCCGACGCTGCGTACGTCCGTCGGGTCGCCGACCGACTGCGGCTGCCGTTCCATCTCGAGGTCGCGTCCGACGAGCCCGGTCCACGGGGATGTCGGTGGAGATGTGGGCGACGAGCCGGCGATGGCACGCCGCGAACGAGGTCCGACGTGCGGTGGGGGCGGCGACGATGGCCGAGGGCCACACGCTCGACGACCAAGCCGAGACCGTGCTGGATAGAACCTCATCCGCGGCACCGGGATCGAGGGCATGGCCGGCATCGAGCCCGGGGAGGGCGTGCGACGACGGCGTGGATCCAGCCGCTGTTCGATGTGCGTCGTCACGAGGACCGCGAAGCGTTCTGTCGTTCGTTGCACCTTCGCCCGCGGCGTGACCCGATGAACGAGGAACGACGGTACCTGCGGAGCTGCGCTGCGCCTCGACGTCCTGCCGGCGATCGAGTCCGCGACGGGCCGCGAGAGTGGCCGAGCCGATCGCGAGGACCGCCTCGGTAGCTGCGTGGGGAGCTCGAGCTGCTCCGATCGCAGACGTTCGATGCCTACGAGCGCCTCGTCGTCGGGACCGCGCGAGGAGACGATCGTCGACGCCCGGGACTCGAGCGGCTTCCCGCAGCAGGTCGCCGCTGCGGGTTGTTTCGGCTCGCCACCTACAACGCGTTGGCGATGGGCGACACCGCGGCGTTCACGAACGACCATCGATGCCGTTCGGTCCTCGACCTGGCGAAAGGGCCGACCCCGGTGCACGATCCCGCGAGACCTTCCGATGGGGCGGAGTCGACCGAGCGCGAATATCAGCGCACCGCAAACGATGACGATCCGTCCCAGCGCCAAGGTCAGCGATGCTCGCGAGCCCCTGTATGGACGCTTACGTTTTTTCTCGACCAGACATCGAGAAGGTCCTCATCTCCGAGGAGGAGATCCAGGCCCAAGCTCGCGGAGATGGGCGAGAAGATCACCGCCGATTACGAGGGCCACTCGATCCTGATCGTGGGGGTCCTGAAGGGCGCGTTCGTCGTGATGGCCGACCTCGCGCGGCACATCAAGCTCCCGATCGAGTTCGATTTCATGGCGGTCTCGTCCTACGGCGCGGCCACCAAGTCCTCGGGGGTCGTGCGAGTCCTGAAAGACCTGGACCACGACCTTGAAGGGACCGCGACGTGCTGGTCGTCGAGGACATCGTGGACTCCGGTCTCACCCCCGAAGTACCTGCTGAAGAACCTCGCCGCCCCGCAAGCCGGCGTCGCTCGAGGTCGCCGCGCTCCTGCGCAAGGAGGGCATCCAGCAGGTGCCGCTCGACGTCCGCTACGTCGGGTTCGACATCCCCTCCGGACTCCGTGGT
>CAWAPY010000003.1:0-22897 GCA_963784055.1 uncultured Actinomycetota bacterium | reverse complement strand
GCTCGGTGCCCATCACGGTCGGGAGGCGCTCCCGGCAGCCTGGCTGGAGAAGTTGGCGGATCGCCAGGCGATCGAAGCGGAAGCCGAAGCGCTGGCGGACGTGGCGCTGGTCGAGGGCCCGCCGTTGCGTCCGATCCCGGTTGCGGCTCGATCTGGCAGCCGTGAGACTCCGTGTCGTGGAGCCGTCCGAAGAGATCCGTCGGGTCGTGACCCGGTTCTTCGAAGCCCTGCGTGACGGCGACGAGGAGGCCGTCAGCTCCAGGTTCTCCCGCCAGCCGGGATTCGAACGGTTCGGGTCGGACGCCGCCGAGTGGTGGCAGGACGGTGAGACGACGGCTCGCCTCCTGACTCGTCAGATGCGTGAGATGGGCGGTGGGTATCCCTGGAGCCTCCTCGGGGACATCCATGCGATGAGCGAGGACACCGTGGGCTGGGCCGGTGCGCGCACTCATTTCGACTACCCTCGGGGAGTCGTCGAGATGCGATTCACGTGTGTCCTCCATCTCGAGCACGGCGATTGGAAGATCGTGCAGTGGCACAGCTCGTTGCCTGTAGCGAACGAGGAGTACGGGTTCTTCCTCACGACCTCGGTCGACGAGATCGCGGAGGCGGTCAGCGAGCTCCGGCCGGACCTCTCTGCCACGTCCGCGGCCGATGGCACCGTGACCATCGTGTTCACCGACATCGAGGACTCCCTCCGTCTGAACGCGTTGCTCGGCGACCGGCGATGGCTCGACGTGCTCCACGCCCACAACGACGTGATCCGGCGTGTCACCGCGGAGCACCAGGGCACACTCGTGAAGAGCCAAGGGGACGGATCCATGCTGGCGTTCGCATCCGCTCGACGCGCTTTGACGTGCGCGATCGCGATCGACCGTGCGATCGCCGAGACGTTCACGGATCCGGGCTCGCCGATCCGCGTGCGCATCGGCATGCACGTGGGCGAGCCTGTTCGTGAGGCGAACGACTTCTTCGGTCACACGGTCAACTACGCCGCCCGGGTGGCGTCATCGGGGCGAGGCGGCGAGATCGTGGTCTCTTCTCTCGTCCACGACCTGCTCGCGCAGACAGGTGAGTTCGCTTTCGCGGACGCTCGTCACGTGGAGCTGAAGGGGATCGAGGGACCGCAGACCGTGTATCTGCTCGCCACCGGGTCTTCCGACCAGCCCTCCTCAGGCTGAGCCGAGGCCTCATCCCGGCTCACAGAAGGAGCCGCCTGAGGTTGGCCGATGATCAAACGGCCAGGATCGTGACGGGACGTACTCGTCGCCGAGGCGACGGACCACATCGATGGCCTCGAGGTCCGACATCACGCGGATCGCGTCGCCGATCGACATACCGAAGCGTCGTGCGAGCTCGTCGAGCGTCCAGACCGCGGAAGGATCCTGGAAGATCCGGACGATCGCGTCATGTGCAGAGCCGCCGGGTCCCGTGCCAAGTGTCATCAGTGGTCGTCCTCCTCGGTCGCAGTGTCCATCGGACGCCCCCGGCCGGCCAGGGGTTCCCTGGAAGCTTCCGAACCCGTTCCCCGATCGTTCACGAGATGCCGCGAGGAGGATCCTCGTGACAGCCGCGTAACGGACGCAGGTGCGCGCGATACGGTCCGAGCGAGCGAGCGGTCGTTCGACCCGGGAGGGTGAGGCAATGGAGGAGATCCTCGTCTACGGCGCGAGTTGGTGTCCGGACTGCCGTCGCGCGAAGAAGTTCCTGGCCGATCAGCGCGTTCCCTATTCCTGGCACGACATCGAGGGCGAGCCGGCGGGGCTTCAGCTCGTCCAGGATCGCAACGAGGGCAAGAACATCATCCCGACGATCGTGTTCCCCGACGGTTCCCATCTCGCGGAGCCCTCGAACGAGGAGCTCGCGGAGAAGCTGGGGCTCCAACGGCAGGCGATGCAGCACGTGTACGACCTGATCATCGTGGGTGGAGGTCCCACTGGACTGACGACGGCCATCTACGCAGCGCGGGAGAACCTCGAGACGTTGATCGTCGATTCGAAGGGTCTCGGCGGCCAGGCCGGGGTGACCGAGCGGCTCGACAACTACCCGGGCTTCCCCGAGGGATCGGTGGAGCGGAGCTCGCCGACCGGTTCGTGAAGCAAGCCGAGCGCTACGGCGTGGAGATGCTGCAGGCGATCTCCGTCACGAGGATCTCCGCCGACTCGGGGATGACCGCCGACGGAGACGAGCTCGACGTCGAGACGGCGACCGGCGATCACTATCACGCCCGGGCGGTGCTGGTCGCCACCGGGTCGTCGTACCGGCGGACGGGCGCCGACGGGGAGGACGACCTGATCGGAGCGGGGATCCACTTCTGCGCCACGTGCGACGGACCCTTCTACAAGGGGTCCGACGAGCTGATGGTGATCGGCGGCGGCAACTCCGGTCTCGAGGAGGGGTCTTCCTCACCCAGTTCACCGGCAAGGTCACGATCGTGGAGCGGGGGATCGGCTCCGCGGATCGCGGATCCTGCAGACCAAGGTCCTGGATCATCCCACACATGGAGGTCGAGCTGCAGCACGGCGTGAAGGAGTTCCGGAAGAAGGAGGACGGCTCCGGGAAGCTCGGGGCCGTCGTGATCGAGGATCTCGTCTCAGGCGCGATCGAGGAGCACCATCCCGCGGGCGTGTTCGTGTTCATCGGGCTCGATCGAACACCGGATTCCTGAAGGGATAGTCGATCTCGACGATCGTGGGTTCGTCGCCACCGATCCGACGTTCATGAGCTCGATGCCGGGTGTCTTCGCCGCAGGCGACGTGCGGGACGGCTCCACGAAGCAGCTCGCGTCGGCGGTCGGCGAGGGCGCGGCCGCGGCGATCCAGATCCGCGGCTACCTGACCGGCTCGACCGCCGATCGATGGAAGGATGATGTCGAGATGCCCATGCAGCCGAACGAGATCTTCGAGCTGATCGTCAAGGCGGACGAGAAGCTCAAGTACGCCACCGCCGACAAGGCCGGGAAACAGGACGCAGCAGGCGAAGGACCTGCTCACCCAGGCTCGCGACGCCGCGCGGGAGATCGGGAACGAGCCCCTGGTCCAGCAGGCAGAGCTCCGGCTCTCGGACCTCGCCTAGCTCGGCCGCCGGACGTCCAGCCGCGGAACGCCGTCAGGAGGACGGCCTTCTGTTCCTCGGTCACCCGTTCCTCGGTGAGGGTGCCCGTCGCGCGGATCGTGGTCTCCATCTGACGGACGTACCCGTGCACCCTTCGCACCCGGCCAGGTGGGATTCGAACCGCGCCGCCGCCGTCCGCGAAGGCTGCCATCGAGGTAGCCGGTCATCAGCTCCACCAGCTCCTTGCAGGTCAGTTCGCGTCCCATCACGTCGTCTCGCTCGAGAGATAGGCCTCCAGCGCGCTCCGCACCTTCGCGCGCGCGCGATGCAGGAGCACCCGCTGATTGGTCTCGGTCAGATCGAGCGCGTTACGGACCTCCTCCGACGTCCAGCCCAGGGCGTCGCGCAACCGGATCACTTCGGCCTGCATCGGAGGGAGCCCGTCGATCGCCCGGCCGATGACCGCGAGGGTCTCGCGGCCGGGAGACGGTCCTCCGGATCCCGCTCCAGTCGTCGGGCAACGTCGACCACGCCCCCCGCGACGAGGGCCCGGGGGTGTCGAAACGATGGGATCGACGGCCGGCGCGTCCAGGTCGTCGCCGGCGAGCGAGGCGAACGGCAGGCTCCGCCCTTCACGCTGCCCGCGGGTCTTCGCGATGTTCGTCAGATTCCGGAAATCAGGTGCGCAGGGACGACCGTCCCTGGAAGCGGTCGAGGCCGCGCAGGACACCGAGCCATGTTTCCTGGACCACTTCCTCGGCGACGGCGGCCGTCGAGACGTACATGCGGGCGACGCGGAGCATCGAGGGCTGCAGGTGCTCGACCAGCGCCATGAACGCGGCCTCGTCACCGGCCCGGAGCCGTTCCACCAGAGCGAGGTCGTCCACGAGGGGATCGGTGCGGGCACGGATGGTGAGCCTACCGGCGGGACGCGGTGGAGCCGAGCTAGCCGACGAGGACGCGCCGACCGGCGGGTCGTAGCCGTACATCGAGTCCATGTGGACCGCGCCGTCGGCGCCCGGGTGCGTGGCGTGGACGATCTGGCCGCCGCCGATGTACAGCGCCACGTGGCTGATCGGCAGTAGTAGAAGATCAGGTCGCCGGGTTGCACGCTCCCAGCGGCACGTGGGGCAGCGACGAGTACTGCGAGGCCGACGAGTGCGGGATGTACACGCCCGCCTGCGCCCACGCCCATGAGGTGAGCCCGGAGCAGTCGAACCCGACGCTCGGATCGGCCGACCCCCAGACGTACTGCGTGCCGATCACGCTCTTGCCGCGGCGACCGCGATCTCAGCCGCCGAGCCGTTGACCGGCGGGACGTAGCCGTCGGACGGGGTGGTGTCGGCCGGCGAGTCCTGCGCGGCCTCCTGTCGAGCCTGCTCGAGGGCGGCACGCTGCGCGGCGACCACGGCGAGGTAATCCTGTCGATCCTGGTTCAGCTCCTCGTAGAGGGACGCCTGCTCCTCGACATCGAATCGAGCCGGTCGAGCTGGTTCTCGATCGCGGCGACCTGTCGCTCTCGCTCGGTGAGGGTCGCGGCGAAGCCGATCGGACGCCCAGTCCGCGACCTGTCGGGCGTTCGACGCCGTGCGGGCCATCTCGGCGTCGCCTTCGGCGACGGCGCCCATGAACTCCAAGCGGTCCGAGAACTCTCCGATGCTCTCCGCGCCGAGGAGCCCGTCGACCTGCGAACCGGTCCCGACGTAGGCCTGCACCGCTCGCGTCGCCAGGCGTGACTCCGCCGCTGCGCGTTCCGCTCCGCGATGTCACGTTGTTCGCGCGCCTCCGCGAGCCTGCGCTCGATCAGCGCGAGTCGGTACTTCGCGTCGTTGTACTGCTCGGCGAGGACCTCGAACTCGTGCTGCAATCCCGCGAGCTTCGCTTTCGCTGCCTCGACCTCTTGGGCGGAGGGCGCCGCGAGGGAGGCGATGCTGAGCGCGGAGAGGAGAACGGGGAGCGCGAAGACCACGGCTACGACGAGCCGTGTGATCCGCGTTCGCGTTCCGGTCATATGCTCCTAGGTCCGAGTAGTACGAAAGGCTCCGTTGCCGGAGCCGTCGCCGAGGCTACCGGTGCCTCCAGGGGTCGTCAAACCCCTGTTGCGCGATAGCGAACATGCATGGGGCGGGCCGTCTCCGGCCCGCCCCATGTCTCGGAGTCGGGACGGCGGGACTTGAACCCGCGACCTCAGCGTCCCGAACGCTGCGCGCTACCAAGCTGCGCCACGTCCCGAGCCGCTCATTCTAGCGGGTCGTCACCGGGTGCCGACGTCGCGGGATGGAGGTCGAGGTACGTGGCTTCCGGCCGGCACCAGAATCGGAACGGCGCGTACTTGCTCGTTCCCAGACCCCGGGACGTGTGGAGCACCGAGGACCCCATCCTGACCAGACCCGACGCGAACGCTCGAGGCATCGAGCAGTTGGTCACCAACGCGCCGATCCACGGGAGACGGACCTGGCCGCCGTGTGTGTGCCCGGCGACGATCAGCCCGTACCCCAGCGCCGCCGCCTCGGGTGCCGTATCGGGGGAGTGCATGACAGCGAGACCGAAGCGATCGCCGTCGTTCCGAGGAGCGATGCGGAGGTCGTGGCGCTCGATGTGGGCGTCGTCGAGCCCGAGCAGCTCGGTCTCGAGCCCGAGGAGCGAGACCGAGCGTCGCGAGTCGGTGAGGTCCTCCCATCCGTCCGCGACGGAGCGCGACACGGTCAGCTCCGGGGCGCGGCCCACCGCCGCGCGGCGCCGCTTCCTCCGCTTCCGGAAGTAGGCCAGGTAGTTGAGCGGTCGCGGCGCGAAGTAGTCGTTCGAGCCGAGCACGAACCACGATCCGAGCCGCCCCGGACCGATCGGACGCTCGCCACCGTGGTCTCGACCGCCTCCGGCTCCCCCAGGAAGTCCCCGGTCACGACCGTGACGTCCGCCGTTGGCAACCCCGCCAGGAAGCGTGTCTTGCGGGGGTCGCGACGCACGAAGTGGAGGTCGGACAGGTGCAGCACGACGAGGGGCTCCGCGGTCGCCGGTAGGATGTCGAGGCGGTGCCGGACGACCCGGTACCGGAACCGCTCGATGAAGATCCGTAGACCACGCAGCCTCAGGCCGAGCCCGGCGACCGTCACGACCACGGGGAACACGGGGAGGAGTGTAGTGAGCGATCCGACGCTGAAGGAGCGCCTCGCCACGGAGTTGACCGGTGCCCTCCGGGCGGGCGAGAAGGTCCGACTGGGCGCGCTCCGCATGCTCTCGGCGGCCGTCACGAACCGGGAGAAGGAGCTTCGCCACGACCTCTCCGACGAGGAGTTCCGCGACATCGCCGCGAAGGAGATGAAGAAGCGGGCAGAATCGATCGAGGCGTTCGAGGGCGCCGGGCGGGAGGAGCTCGCCGAGAAGGAGCGAGCCGAGCGGGAGGCGATCGCGCCCTACGCGCCGGAGCCGATGGCCGACGCCGACCTGGATGCCTTGGTGGACGAGCGTTCGCGGCCACCGGCGCCACGTCGGAGAAGGAGTTCGGCGCCGTGATGGGCTTCCTCATGGGCAAGGCGAAAGGTCGCGTGGACGGGAAGGTCGCGCAGGAGAAGGTGCGGGCACGGCTGGGCGAGGTAACGACCCTAGCCTCCGCCCTCGCCATCACCGTTGCCGTTCCCGTTGCCACCGGCGTTGCCCTCGTCGCCGACGAAGATCGTCACGGTGGAGCCCTGGACGACCTTCGGTCTTGCTGCGGGGATCCTGGGAGATCACGTACCCGACCTTCTGCGGATCGTCCGTCTTGACGCGCACGATGTCGACGACCAGTCCGAGCGATCGGAGGAGCTCCGCCGCCACGTAGCCTCGCACGTCGACCACCCGGGGCATCGTGACCTTGGCCGGGACACCGGTCGAGATCTGGATCTGGATGAGCGTGCCGAGCGCGGTGATCGGAACCGCCACCCGGGGTCTGACTGAAGACCTTGCCCTTCGGGCTGCTGTCGTCCACGACCTCGACCGACGCCCGGAAGCCTGCCTCCGACAGGGTCGTGATCGCGTTCTTCCGGTTCAAGCCGATCACGCTCGGGACAGGGCCCTCGGGCGGCTTCGGGGGATCGGGGAACCCGATCGCCGGGAGTCCCTGCATCACCCTCGACATGAACGACACCCAGATCGGCGCCGCAACGGTACCGCCGAAGACGGAGCCCATCGAGTACGGATTCCCCGGCGAGCCCACCCAGACCACGGTCGTGAACTGCTTCGTGTAGCCACCGAACCAGACGTTCGTGTTCTCCTGCGCGGTGCCGGTCTTGCCCGCGACGGGCCAGCTGCCCCAACCACCGAACGCGCTCGCCGCCGTGCCCGAGACCGGCACGGCCTCGAGCATCGAGGTGATGAGGCGGGCGTCGCCTTGCTTGAGCACGGGGTCGCAGGCGCGCTCGTGCTCCAGGAGCACCTCGTCGTCCCGCTCGATCGACTGGACGGTGTAGAGGTCACAGTGCCGGCCGTCGTTCGCGATCGTCTGGTAGCCCGCGGCCATGTCGACGGGCGAGATCGCCACCGAGCCCGTCGCGAGGGCCGGCACGGCGAGCAGGCCCTCCGTCGTGGGATCCATCCCGATCATCTGCTCGGAGATGTCCGCGACAACGCTGGCACCGACGTCGAGGATGAGCTGCGCGAACACGACGTTGATCGAGTCCTCGGTGGCCGTGTACAGGTCGACGAGCCCGACGCCGCTCCCTTCGGCGTTCGAGACGCAGTGATCCTCGTCGTCCCAGGCGGGCGAGCACCACGGCGAGGAGCTGGAGTACGTCTGCGTGGGCGGGATGCCCTTCTTGAACGCGCCGGCGAGCACGAACGGTTTGAACGCCGATCCGGGCTGATGGCCGGTGGTCGCGAGGTCGAGCTTCTTCTCCTGGTAGTTCCGGCCGGAGAGGATCACCTTCACCGCGCCCGTCCGGTTGTCGACCGTCACGATCGAGACGTCGGGAGGCGGCGAGCCGGGCGGCGGAGTGATCGACACCCTCAGGGGCTTCCGCGCCTCCTGCTCGGCCCACGACTGCCAGTCGGGCTCGAGGGTGGTGTGGATCTCGAGGCCCCCCTCGTACAGCTCGCGGCGACGCGCCTTCTGGGTCCTCCCGAGCGCCGTGAACTCGCCCGACTCGTTCTCGATGATCTGATCGGTCAGGTACTTCACGAAGAACGGGGGATACCTGCGGACCAGCTGCCCGGCGGTGCGGGGCAACCGGAGCGGGAACTCCCGCACGCGGGCCAGGCGCTCCTCGCTGATCCATCCGAGGGCCTCCATCCGTTTGAGGACGTCGTCGCGCCGAACGCGCATCTTGTCCGGATGGTCGATCGGGTCGAAGTACTCCGGCGCCCGGATCATGCCGGCGAGCGTGGCTCCCTCGAGCCAAGGTGAGCTCGCGCGCGGGCTTGCGGAAATAGAACTGCGCCGCCGTCCCGACGCCGTAGACGCCGTTCCCCATGTAGACCTGGTTGAGGTAGAGCTCGAAGATGCGCTCCTTCGAGTACGTCTGCTCCACGCGGATCGCCAGCGCGAGCTCCTGGATCTTCCCCTCGACGCTGTCGTCGAAGTCGCTGCTGCGCCGAGGGCGCTGCCGACCAGTTGCTGCGTCAGCGTCGAGCCGCCCTGGACCACCTCGCCGGCCCGCGCGTTCTCGATGATCGCCCGGATCAGGGACGACATGTCCAGCGCGCCGTGCTGGAAGAAGTCCGAGTCCTCGATCGCGAGGACCGCCCGCTGGGTGGGGCGCGAGATGCGCGTCGAGCTCGACGATCTCCCGGTTGTCGAGGTAGACGCGGGTGAGGACCGAGCCGTCGGCGGCGTAGATCGTCGAGCGCTCCGGGAAGCGGGGGATCTGCGTGAAGTCGGATCCGAGCGCGTCGAGCCGGGAGCGGATCTCGTTCACCCCGAACCCCGCGGCGGCGAAGGGTGGGGCGAGCACGGCGGCGGTGAGGATGGACGTCGCGAGGATCACGGGGATGAGCAGGAGCGCCGCGATCGGCTTGAACGAGACGCGGTCGCGGACGGGTCGGGGTCCACGCATCGGTCGGGGGCCGGAAGGGCCCCCCGGTGGCGGAGGTCCCGCCGGGCGGCGACCGGTGTCCACGCTCATGGGGTCCCATCAGGATACGTCGGATCTCCTCTCCACTTGCTCGGTACGATGCGCCTCCATGCGTCCACGCCCCCGCCGCTCGTTCCTGGTGCCCGTGCTCAGGGTAAGCGTGCTCGTGGGGACCACGATCGTCGGCACCACGATGCTCGGCGCCGCGCTCGGCGCCACGGCGCCGCCGACCACGCCCGTGCGCGTGATCGAGGTCCAGGGGCCGATCGACCGACCGCTCCTGGCGTTCGTCGAGGAGCGGCTCGCGGAGGCCGAGCGGGCCGGAGCGATCGTGGTGCTGCAGCTGAACACGCCCGGGATGCTCGGGGAGAACGGCCTCGCGCTCGCGGATCGGGTCGCCCACCTGCGGGTGCCGGTCCTCAGCTGGGTGGGCCCGGTGCCGGCGAAGGCGAGCGGCGGAGGCCTGCTGCTCATGCTGGCATCCTCGCTCGCCGGGGTGGCACCCGGCTCGCAGACGGGCCCCCTCCTCCCGGTGGACGTCCTCCGTCCCGAGGCGAGGGCCGCCGATCTCCGATCGCGGATCGAAGGGTGGCTCGCCCTGCGAGGTCGGCTCGACGTCGACCTCGACGCGCTCGAGCGACCGGTGGCGGCTCGCGAGGCGTTGGCCGCCGGAGCTGCCCACGCGGCGACCTACACCGTCCCCGAGTTCTTGATCGCCGTGGATGGGATGACGGTCCGGACCCCTGCGGGAGACGTCGTGCTGCGGACGCGGGTGGCGACCACGCAAGCGCAGGCCGGCGAGCGCACCGTCGACATCCGCTTCGAGGAACCGGGCCTGATCGGCCGGGTCCTGCACGCGGTGGCGACCCCGTCGATGGTGTATTTCCTGCTGGTCCTGGGTCTGGCGGCGATCGCGTTCGAGCTCACGCAGCCCGGCTTCGGCTTCGCCGGGTTCAGCGGGGTCGCGCTCGTGGCGCTCGCCGTGTACGGGCTCACGGTGGCTGTGCCGTCATGGGGCGGACTGGGGCTGCTGGTGCTCGGGATCGGTCTGCTGGTGCTCGACGTGCGGCTGCGGAGCCTGAGCTGGCCCACATGGGTGGGTCTGGCCGCGTTCGGCGCCGGATCGATCCTCGCGTGGCGGCACGTCGATGACTCGATCGCGATCAGCCCGTGGCTGATCGGCGGCGCCGTGCTGGCGAGCCTCCTCTATTACGGGTTCGCGCTGACCGTCGCGCTGCAGTCGCGTGATCGGATCGTCGGGACCCAGCGTGGCCTGGTCGGTCTCGTGGGGGAGGCGAGGGGACGCTTGGCGCCCGACGGCCCCGTGTTCGTGAAAGGCGCGCTCTGGCGGGGCAGGACGGACGGTGACCCGATCGAACCGGGGACGCCGATCCGGGTTCGCGGCGTCGACGGCCTCATCCTCCGGGTTGCGCCGGAGCTCGGCCGGCCGCTGGAAGACGCTGGCGCGTAAGGGATCCGCCGTCTTCTTGAGAACGTGTGGCGGCCGGGAGCTTCTCCCGGAAAGGGGAATCTCCTTCCCCTCGTTCTGCGAACAACCAGGTAGATGGCGCTCGAAGAGGCGTTGGCCGGCTGGCAGGGACTCGCCGCATGCCGCGGGGAGGATTCCTCCTTCTACTTCGCGCCGAGCTACTTCGAGAAGCGCGGCGAGAAACTGGCGCGTGAGGCGGTTGCCAAGCGGATCTGCGCCGTCTGCCAGGTGCGCCAGGCATGCCTCGACTACGCGCTGGAGACCCGTGAGGGCCACGGGGTGTGGGGTGGCCTGAACGAGACGGAGCGGCGGGCCGTCCTGAGACGGAAGGCGCTCGAAGCGAGCTGACGGCCGCCGCTCCGGCCCCGTCTGAGAGGATGCGGCCGATGCGTGACGCGGACATCCTCGAGCGTCTCGGCGAGCTCGGCCTGGAGCTTCCGGCGGCGCCCCGAGCCGGTCGCGAGCTACGTCCCCGTGACGCAGGCGGGAGCGCTGGTGTTCGTGGCGGGACAGGTCGCGATGGTCGACGGGCGCCTGCTGCACCCGGGCAAGCTCGGGCCAGCACGTCTCGGTCGAGATGGGGCAGGAGGCCGCGGCACGGGCGGCGCTCCAGTCGCTGTCGGCGATCCGCGATCACCTCGGCGGCAGCTTCGATCGCCTGGTGCGGCTGCTGCAGGTCACGGTCTTCGTGGCCGCCGACGCGGAGTTCATCGAACACCCCACGGTCGCGAACGGCGCGAGCGATGTGCTGGCCGCGGTGCTCGGACCGGACGGTCGGCATGCGCGAGCGGCCGTCGGCGTGGCGTCGCTCCCGCTCGGCGCGAGCGTTGAGGTCGCCCTGACCGCCGAGGTGGCGGCGGAGTTAGGACGACCGCGTCCCATTGGCCCCAATCGGCCCCCTCGGTGATGCAGTCGATGTCAGGGGTAGACATCCGCGCATGACGTGGCCACACATGAACGAAGAAGATGATGATCGCGGGCAGGGCGAGGCAGAAGCCAAGGACGCCAGCCAGCACCCCGCCGGGGGTCTGGAGGAGCAGCGCGCCCGCGCCGGCAGCGAGCGCCGTCGTCCCAGTCGCCGTCCGTGGCATAGACTACCACCGCCAGCCATTCGTCGCCTCCCCCACATGTACGCGACGACCCCTCCGAGGAGACCGATCACGCATCCGACGGTCAGGGGGATGATGAGCGACGAAGGAGGAACGTGAGCGTTGGCGCTCGCCACCCATAGGCTGAGGCCACCCCCGATGACGAGGATCGCGACGACGAGCGCAACGCCTCCGGCGCGGGTGAACGTTGGGTAGGGAGATCGCTCTTCAGGACCGGGTTCGGGAGCCATGGTCTCCCGATTATCCGCGGTGGACCTCGGTGTCTCGGAGAGTGGCCCCGCCCGCGCGGCACCCACTGGACCGGGACAAGCTCTCGCGCGACTACTTCGCCCGTGGGAAGCGCAGGTCGCCTTCTCGTCTCGTGACGCCTCTCTGATCGAACCAGCCGAGCAGCGGCACCGCGTACTTCCGACTCGTCCCGAGGGCCTCCCGGAACGCGCTCACCGTGATCCCGGTGCCCCGGCATCCGCGACGATGCCCTCAGCCTGCTCGATCACCGCGGGAAGGAACACCAGATCGGGCGCGACGCGAACCACCAGGCCGGCCCTCGTCGCGGCGTCGACCGCGTCGCGCCCGATCCCCTGGGCGACGAGCTCTTTGATCGTGGGGGGCTGTGCGGGCTCGGCCGAGATCGCATCGACGACGCGGTGCACGGACGGGTCGAGCTGTCGGTCCGGCCTCTCGGTACGCGACGGCAGCGCGATCGAGGTCGCCGTCCGGACGAGCAGTCCGTCCGCGACGAGACGGTCAAGGATCGGATCGATCACCCGAGCATCCGACGGGCCCACCTCGGCCGCAGGTGCTCGGTGAGCGCTCGCCGTGCCGCCGCCAGGGGCTCGCCCTCGTCGAGCGGATGCTCGTCGTGGAACGCCGCCACGTGCTCGACGAGCGCCGGCCCGACGCGCGCGAGGAGGCCATCCCGCAGGAGGAAGTCCCCGGCCTGCGGGACCCCGGCGCCGGAGCCCGTGAGGGCGAGGGCCTCGGCTGCGTGGACGGCTCCGCGCTCCGTCGGCCAGGATCGCGGGCAGCTCGTCACGCGCCGCCGCGGCGCGCCTCGCGAGTCGGACCTCGGTGAGCGTCCCGCGCGCCGCGGCGGCGACGGATCGAGCACCGTGCCGCCTCCGACCGTCTCCTGCCGACCCGACTCCCGGAGAACGAACCGGTCGAAGACGTCGAGGACGAGCGGACGGGTCGTGGAGACGCGGACGTATGACTCCTCGCCGCGCTCCGATGCGACTGCCGCCGAAGATCCGCAGGCTGGCGTCCGCCTCCGCCGCGCCGACGTAGACCTTGAACGCGCCGCGACCGGTCATCGGGTGCGCCAGTCCGCGGACGGGCCGCAAGATGCCGTCGAACATCGTCGTGGGCTTCCATGCGCCGGGAGCGCCGACCACGTCGCCTCGCCCGAGGTCACCCTTTGCCGGTCCCGGCGAGGTTCGCCGCGACCCGCGCGACGGGGATCGCGCGCGCCGCGTCCCGCTTGTGCGTCTGCAGCGACCGGACCCGCGCCGTCCGCCCGTGGGGGTAGAGCTCCACGTCGTCTCCGACGGCGAGCGCCGACCCGCCCAGCGTTCCGGTGACGACCGTGCCCGCCCCCGAGATCGTGAACACGCGGTCGACGAACAGCCGGGCTCGCGTCTCGGGAGGCGGTGAGGCTTCCGCGAGGACCTGGTCGAGAGCCGCGCGGAGGTCGTCCAGCCCCTCACCCGTCGTCGCCGACACCCGGATGATCCTCGCGCTCCCGAGCACGGTGCCCTCGAGGCGCTCCCGGACCTGCTCCTCCGCCAGATCGAGCGTCTCGCGGTCGACGAGATCTTGCTTCGTGAGCGCCACCACACCGCCCTCGACGCCGAGCACGTCCAGGATCGCGAGGTGCTCCTCCGACTGCTGGCGCCATCCCTCGTTCGCGGCGACCACGAACAGGACCAGGCGGACGGGACCGACGCCGGCGAGCATGTTGGCGATGAACCGCTCGTGTCCGGGGACGTCGACGAAGCCGATCTCGCGTCCCGACGGGAGCTCGCACCAGGCGTAGCCCAGATCGATCGTGAGGCCTCGCCGCTTCTCCTCCTCCCAGCGGTCGGGGTCCATCCCCGTGAGCCGGAGGATCAACGACGACTTGCCGTGGTCGACGTGGCCCGCGGTGGCCACGACGCGGAGCTCGGTCATCTACGCGTGAGCGTCGTCGCCACGATCGGGTCGTCACCGGGGTCGTCATCATCGCCGTGGACGTCGTGATCGTGCTCCTCGTCGCCCTCGAGCGCGTAGTGCACCGCCCGGGCGAGGTGTCGGATCTGTGCGTCCGTCACCGTCCTGCAATCGAGGAGGACGAACCCGTCCTCCATGCGCGAGAAGGCCGAGGGTGTGCCCGTGCGGAGACGGGCGGCGAACGCCGGCCCATCCGGCACCCGGATCCGAACCCCCCACGACGGGAGGACTCGTCCCCGGCATCGAGCCGCCGCCGACCGCCGACTCGCATCGCACCACGCGCGCTCCCTCGAGCTCCCCGCCGATCGTCTCCGACAGGAGCTGGGCCCGGCTGCGGACGATCTCGGGAGACTCCCTGAGCATCCGGAACACGGGGATCTCCCCTTCCTTGCCTGTGGCGATGATCGCGAGCACCTGTTCGAGCGCGGCCATCTGCATCCTGCCGATGCGGACGGCACGGGCGATCGGGTGCCGGCGGAGCCGCTCCAGGAGCGCTGATTTCCCGATGATGATGCCGGCCTGTGGACCTCCGAGGAGCTTGTCCGCGGAGAACGTCACGAGGTCGGCTCCCTGCTCCAGGGCATCGGAGACCGAGGGCTCGTCGGCCGGATGTCCGTGACCGTGATGGAGGAGCCCCGAGCCGATGTCGTAGAGGAAGGGGATGTCGTGCTTTCGGGCGAGGGCCGAGAGGTCGGAGGCCGCGGGCGCGGCCGTGAAACCGATCATGCGGTAGTTCGAGGGGTGCACCTTGAGGATCATCCCGGTCTTGTCCGTGACCGCGGCTCGGTAGTCGCCGATCCTGGTTCGGTTCGTCGTCCCGACCTCGGCGAGCCGAGCTCCCGAGGCGGCCAGGATGTCGGGGATCCGGAATTCACCGCCGATCTCGATCAGCTCCCCGCGGGAGACGAGGACGGGCTTCCCTTTCGCGAGCGCGGCCATCGCCAGGAGGAGCGCGGCGGCGCAGTTGTTGACCACCATCGCGCCCTCCGCTCCCGTGAGCGCGGTGAGCAGGGTCTCGGCGTGGCTGCCGCGCCCGCCCCGTCGGCCGGTCCGCCGGTCCACCTCGATGTCCGTGTAGGACCGCGCGGCACCCGCGACGGCCCGCGCAGCACGCTCGGGGAGCGGGGCGCGTCCGAGGTTGGTATGGAGGATCACGCCGGTGGCGTTGATCACCGGCACCATGCCCTGCGCGGCCCTGGAGGCGCGACCGAGGGCTCGGGCCAGCAGCACCTCGTCGGGCGGTGGGTCCTCGCCACCGGCCGCCGCCGACCGCACCTCGGCGAGGACATCCTCGAGCATCCGCTTCAGCAGGGGTCGCCCCAGCGTCGAGGCGGCGCGTCGCGCGGGGCCGGAGCGCAGGAGCGCATCCACCGAGGGAACCTTGCGGCGGACGTCGACGGCCATCGTCCGGGGAGCCTATCGCCTCCGTCGACCGCTCCATCGACCGCATGTTCGCGGTACTGCTCCGTTAGGATGGCCCGCGGATGGACATCCGCGAGCAGGCCGCGTTCGAGAGCTCCCAGGTCGCCTCGATGATCCGGGGCGGCGGAGTCGACGTCGAGGTCATGCCCAGCGGGGAGTTCTCGACCGAGGAGATGATCCTCAACATCGGGCCGCAGCACCCCTCGACGCACGGGGTGTTACGGATCGTCCTGCAGCTCGACGGCGAGGTGATCACCAAGGCAGAGCCGGTGATCGGCTACATGCACCGCGCCGCGGAGAAGCTCGCCGAGTACCGAGACGCACGCCAGGTGCTCGTCCTGATGAACCGCCACGACTGGCTCAGCGCCTTCAACAACGAGCTCGGATGGACGATCGCCGTCGAACGGCTGGTAGGGATCGAGGTGCCGGAGCGGGCGCAGTGGATCCGCACGATGTTCGCGGAATGGAACCGGATCCTGAACCACCTGATGTTCATGGGCTCGTACCCTCTCGAGCTCGGGGCGATGACGCCGATGTTCTACGCCTTCCGCGAGCGGGAGATGATCCAGGACCTGATGGAATCGGCCACCGGCGCGAGGATGCATCACTCCTTCTGCCGCGTCGGCGGTTTGAAGGACGATCTCCCAGTGGGTTCCTGAAGCGGTCGGCCGAGGTCCTCGCCGAGATGCGGAAGCGGATCAGGGAGTTCGAGACCCTGATCATGGGCAACGAGATCATCTTCGCGCGCACGCGCGACGTCGGCCTGCTCCCCGCCGAGATGGCGGTCGCGTACGGCACGTCGGGGCCCGTGCTCCATGCGAGCGGCGTCCCGATGGATCCCCGGAAGGACGAGCCGTACGAGAAGTACGGGGAGGTCGAGTTCGAGGTGCCTATCGGCACGAAGGGCGACTGCTACGACCGTCTGTGGGTCCTGGTCGAGCGGATGAAGCAGTCCTGCAACATCATCGAGCAATGCATGGACCGGCTGCCCCCGGGGGAGTTCCGGGCCCCGAAGCTCCCGAAGACGCTCAAGATGGATGGTGAGGTCTACGTCCGGACCGAGAACCCGCTCGGGCTGATGGGCTATTACCTGGTCGGTGACGGGAAGAAGGAGCCGTACCGCCTCAAGATGCGAACGGCGTCGTTCTCGAACATCAGCGTGCTCCCGGCGATGCTCCCCGGCACGCTGGTCCCGGACGTGATCGCGATCCTCGGGTCTATCTTCTACCTGGTCGGGGACATCGACCGCTGACGGGACCGGGCTCGCTCCGGCGCCCCAGGGCTGGAGACGCGCTCACGGCTCAATGTTCGTGCCGGTGGCGCCGATACCCACGTGGGGATGAACATCGAGCACATCGGCTCGTTCCGCACCCGCACCGCGGATGACGGATCGCTCGAGGTCTGGGCGCGAGGCTGGCGCCTGGAATCACAGCTGTACGCGCTGATCCCGATGGGCATCGCCTTGATGTTCCTCCTCGCCCCGATGTCTCTCCCGATGCGGGTCGTCGGCGCCGGGATCCTGGTCGGTGCGACCTTGTTCGTCTTCCGGATGACGAAGCCCGGTCTCCTGCTGACTTCCGAAGCGATCTCCATCGTCAGCGTCATCCGCACCCAACGGTTCCCATGGGAGCAGGTCAGTGGGTTCATGGGGGAGCGGAGTCACAACGAAGCCCGCGTGCTGATGGTCCTGGAAGACCAGCGCCAGATCTCACTCCCCGGGACGCTCGATCCCGAAGAGCTGGATCCGTACGGCGACGAGGGGCAGATGCTGTCGGCCGCGGACCAGCTGAACCATCTCCGTGAGGTCGCGATCGCAGGTGGCCTGCCCGCACCCGCCCCCGTCGTGCATGCCCCGGCCCCTCCTGCCCGCTTCGGCGACGACGACGGGTCTCGGAAGGATCGGCGCCACGAGCGGAAGGAGCTCCGAGCCGCTCTGAAGGCCGTCCGTCTCCCCAAGGCCGGAGCGCCATCGATCGACCGTCCGAGCCCGATGAGGAGCCGGCCCCTCCGCGGCGCCGGCGTCGGCGGAGCCGTACCGAGCCCGTCCCCGAGCTCACCCCCGTGACGATCGCCGAACCCGAGACGCAGGTGGTGCGGCGCCGCTCGGCCGAGCCGCAGAAGACCGGCCTCCCGTCCCACTACCCGACGCCTGTGTACATCCCCCAGGCCGAGTACGCGCAGATGCTCCGCGACCAGAAGGCCGCCGAGAAGGCCGCCGCCGCCGCGGCCGCCGAGCTCGCCCTGCTCGCCGACGACGAGGCGTTGAACGAGCTCGCCGAGAAGCAAGAGTTCTCGGACTGGACCTCCTGAGCGAACCTCAGCTCAGGATCCGATGTTGAACCAGGTCCCTCCCGGCCCGAGCCAACTGGATCCCTCGCCCCAGGCCGCGATCGTCTTCCCGTTGCGCATCACGTCGATCTCCCCGTAGTCGCCGTAGAACTCGAGGAACCCGTCGGCGTCCTTGTATCCGGCGCCGGAGGAGGCATCCGAGATCCGGACGGCCGTGCTCCACGTCACGCCGCCATCTGCCGACCGGCGGTACCAGATGTTCCAGTCGTCGGACGGCCGTCGCTGCGCGAACCACAGACGGACGTCGCCGTCGCCCGTCGCTTCCGCGGCCGGGCCCGTCGCCATCCGACCCGCGCTGGACACGGCGAGCGATGTCGACCAGGTCCGACCTTCGTCGGTCGATCTCCGGACGAAGACCCGCTGTGGCCCGCCGGGCTCCGTGGCGCCGTCGAACACGTAGACGAGGTCGTCGTCATCGTCGGCGGTCACCGAGTTGTGGCCGGCATAGAAGTCGTCATAACAGCCCTCGGTCACGCACGGTTCGCCGAGGTCGACGGAGCCGAGGAGCCGACGCTCCCAGGTCGCACCGTCGTTCCGGGAGATGAACACGTGGTGCCGGACCTGTCCGATCGCGCTCGCCCCCGGCCCCGAGTAGTCGAAGCTGCTCTCCGAGAACAGGACGGTCCCGTCGGACGTGACCTCGGCATCGAAGGCGAAGAAGTACCGACCGCTGTCGACGATCTTCCTCTGGGACCAGGTGGCGCCGAAGTCGTGCGACTGAGCGATCCAGGGGTCGCCACCGGTGGGGCCGTTCCACGACACGTAGACGTCCCGTCCGTCGTCGCTCGACGTGAGCACCGGCTTGTCGTTCCAGGAGACGTTCCCCCACGTCGGAACGGGGGCCGACCACGTCGCCCCGTGGTTCGTCGACCGCTGGAACACGACGTTGAACCCGTTCATCCACAGGGCGTACACGTGTCCGGTGTCGTGCACGACCTCGATGATCGGGTCGAACTGCCCCGAGCCCTTGCACGCGCAGAGCGGTGCTCCCTCGCTCCAGGTCTGCCCGTTGTCGTCGGAGATCTCGATCGCGATGTGCGGGACCGGGCAGTTGCCCGAGCAGGGCTTCGGGACCCCGTATCGGGTGGTGAGCAGGTAGACGAACGGGGAGTTGGGATCGGCCGCGACGGCGGGCTCCCAGTCATCGGTGCCGACGTTCATCAGCCGCTCCCCGGCCCAGCCGGGCGCGGCGGCGACTTCGACGGGCTCTCGAGTTCCGAACGTCCCATCCGCCTTCGCGTCACGAAGGGCATCGAGGCGCATGTCGGTGGTCAGTTGCTGTTCGAGTCGCTCCTCGTTGCCGCCAGGGGCGCGGGCGAGGCCGGCGACGCCGGAAGGCGCCTTCGCGGCCAGCGACACGACGGCCGCGACGACGGCCAGAGCGAGGAGTGTGAACACACTGGAGATCAGCCGAGCCTGCATCGTTCCGCCTCCCGGGGGTCGAGGTCGAGCGAAGTCTCGAGCACGTCGATCACGTCTGCCTGTTGAACCACGTCCCTCCCGGGCCCGTGTAGCTGAAGGCCTCGCCCCACACACCGATCGTCTTCCCTGTGTTCGTGATCGCGATCTCGCCGTAGTCGCCGTAGAACTCCTCGAAGCCGGCGGCCGTCTTGTAGTCGGCTCCCGAGATCGCATCGGAGATCTTGACCGCCGTCGTCCAGCTCACACCGCCGTCGATGGAGCTCCGGTACCAGATGTTCCAGGCGTCGTGGTCGCCGCCGTTCGTCTGCGCGTACCACATGCGAACGTCGCCGGCGCCGAGTGATTCGACCACGGGCGCGGTGGACTGCTCACCGGCCGGCGACAGGGCCGTGCGAGGCAACCACGTCAGGCCGCCGGTCGTCGACCGGCGCGTGAAGATCTGCTGCTTCCCACCCGGTGTGGTCGCGCCGTCGTAGACCATCACGAGGTTGCCGGACGCGTCGGCGGAGACGCCGTTGTGCCCCATGTAGTAGTCCGAGTAGCACCCGGCCGCGACGCAGGGCTCGCCGAGCTCCACGGAGTCGACCACGACGTTCGTCCACGAGGTGCCCTGGTTCGTCGAGACGAACGCGTGGTGCTGCACCTGACCCTCCGGCGAGGAGCCCTGCCCCCCGTAGAGGATGCTGCTCTCTGAGAACACGACCGTCCCGTTCGGCAGGACGTCCGCGTCGTACGCGTAGTAGTAGCGGGGGCCGTTCTCGATCTTCGTCTGCGTCCACGTCGCACCGAAGTCGTGGGATTGGGCGACGTACGGGTCACCCGCGTTCGGGCCGTTCCACGAGACATACACGTGTTGCCCGTCGTTGCTCATCGCGAGGACCGGCTTGTCGTTCCACGACACCGAGCCGTACGTCTTGACCGGGGTCGACCACGATGCACCGTGGTTCGTCGACTTCGTGAAGACGACGTTGTAGCCGTTCATGAAGAGCGCGTAGACAGCGCCGGTGTTCGGGACGACCTCGATGATCGGGTCGAACTGCCACGATCCCTTACATGCGCAGAGCGGGACTCCGGGACTCCAGGTGGCACCGCCGTCCGAGGAGATCTCGAGGGCCATCCACGGGAAGGGACAGTTGCCCGGGCACGGTTTCGGCGCGTAGCGGGTCGTGAGCATGTAGACGAAGGGCGCGTTGGGGTCGGCCGCGATCGCGGGCTCCCAGTCGTCCGTCGAGGCGTCCATCAGCTGCTCGCCGGCCCACCCGGGCGCGGCGGCGAGCACGACGGGCTCGCGATGGCCGAACGTCCCCGCCGCTTCCGCCTCCTGGAGCGCGTCGAGCCGCATCTCGGTGGTGAGCTGCTGTTCGAGCCGTTCCTCGTTCCCACCGGGGGCGCGGCCCAGGCCGGCGACGCCGGATGGCGCCTTCGCCGCCAGCGACATGACGGCCGCCAGTACGAGCAACGCCATCACCGTGATGAGTGCGGATGTGATCCGTGCGTGCATCTTCCATCCCCTCCCGCTCGACCGAGCACGATCCCCTGGTCCCGGACCTGCATGCTAACCATGCCGGATCGCAGCGCGCCACCCCGGAACCGGGTGCGTCACGGGTACCCTCGTGCGATGGATCGGCGCCCGTCGGGCCGGCTCGGATCGGAGGCCCTCCACTTGGTCCTGCCGTCGCTCGTCCTGGCTCTGTTCCTCGCACCGCTCGTCCTGGCGGTGCTCGGTTCGCTCCGACCACCCGGGACCGCCCCCCCGACGTCGATCGAGCTCTGGCCTGCGGGCGCCGGTGCTTCGAACTACGCAGACGTGCTGGGACGCCCCGTGCTCCGGCAGCAGCTCCTCAATTCCCTCCTCGTCGCGGCGCTCGCGGTGCCGGCCGGCACGCTGGTCGCGTCGTGGGCGGGGTTCGCGATCGCCCGGCTGCCCCGCCGAGCGGCGCTCGTGCTCCTCGGCATCACCGTGATGGCGATCGCGATGCCGGCGAGCACGATGTTCATCGGCCGGCTCATCCTGTTCCGCGCCGTCGGCATCACGGACACGCCACTGCCGTTGATCGCCCCGGCGCTCATCGGCATCACCCCGTTGCTGGTGCTCCTCTTCGCGTGGAGCTACCACACGATCCCGGGGGAGATCTACGACCTCGCTGCGGAGGCCGGGCTCGGGCAGATCGGGACGTGGTGGCGTGTTGCGGTGCCGATGCGGAGGGGAGCGGTGGCCGTCGCCGTCGCCGTCGCGTTCGTGATCTCGTGGGGGAACCTGTCCGACCCGCTGCTGTACATCTACGACGAACGGTGGTTCACGTTGCCGCTCGGTCTCGTCTCGCTCGCCGAGCTGCCGCCGACCGACCAGGGGCTGATGCTGGCCGCCGCCGTGATCGCGATCGCCCCGGCGCTCGTCACGGCCTCTCTCGTGCAACGTCATCTCTACGAACGGAGGGTGTGAATGCGGGCGAGGGGTCGAGCCTGGCTCGGTGCATCGATCGTCCTCCTGTTGGTGACCGCCGCGTGCGACGGGGAGGCACCCGCCGACGGCACGCGGATCACGGTGATGGTCGCCGGTGATCCGGAAGAGATCGACGCGTATCGGGCCGTCGCCGCGGGCTTCAACGACTCACAGGCCGCGGTGGAGGCCGAGCTGATCCCGTTCGCCGAGCGCGACGACCTGATCCTGCGTCTCTCCACGTCGATCGCGGGGGGACAGCCACCTGACCTCTTCCTGATGAACTACCGCTACTACGGTCAGTTCGCCGCCCGAGGGGCCCTCGAGCCCGTCGGCCCCTACCTCGCGGAGACCGATGCGTTCTCCGAATCCGACTTCTTCGAGACCGCGATGACGCCCTTCCGATGGGACGGCGAGCAGGTGTGCATGCCGCAGAACGTCTCGAGCCTCGTCGTGTACTACAACGCCGACCTCTTCCGGAGCGCGGGCGTCGAGCTCCCGCGGGACGGATGGGCCTGGGACGACATGGTCGCCGCCGCGAAGGATCTCACCCGCGATCGTGACGACGACGGAACGGTCGACGTTTACGGCCTCGGTGTGGATCCGGAGATCATCCGGGTCGCGCCGTTCATCTGGTCCAACGGGGGGCGGCTCGTCGATGACGAAACAGCGCCGACGCAGTTCTCCCTCAACGGAGCGGCGGTCGTGGCGCTCGACACCTTCTTCGACCTCCGCACCGTCCACGGCGTCACCCCCACCGACGAGGAGGCCGAGGCCGAGGACTTCGAGAGTCGGTTCCTGAACGGTTCTCTGGGGATGCTGATGGAGTCGAGGCGTGTGGTCCCCACCCTCCGGACGATCACCGACTTCGAGTGGGACGTCGTCGGCATCCCGTCGCTCGGCTCGCCCGCTTCCATCCTGCACTCCGACGCGTACTGCATGACCGCGGGGTCGGATGCGAAGGAAGAGGCGTGGCGGTTCATGGAATTCGCGCTCGGTCCGGAGGGTCAGCGGATCGCGTCGGAGGCCGGTCGGACGGTGCCGTCCTTGCGGTCGGTCGCGGAAAGCGATGCATTCCTCGACCCCGACGCGCTCCCGGCGAACGTGCAGGCGTTCCTCGATCAGATCCCGTTCCTCCGATCCGTCCCGACGATCTCCACGTGGCCGGAGATCGAGGACGCGGCCAACGGGCTGCTCGAGGAGGCGTACTACGCGGGGGGATCGGGTCTGGAGGTCGCGGTGGAGCTCGAGACCCGGACGCGCGACCTGTTCGCTCGCGCAGAGACCTGATGGTCGCCGGCGATCGCCGGGTCCTCTGGCTCATGGCGTCGCCGTTCCTGCTCGGCGTGATCGCGCT
>CAWAPY010000002.1:0-99541 GCA_963784055.1 uncultured Actinomycetota bacterium | reverse complement strand
TCAAGGACTGAGCCACTCCGACCGAAGTCCGGACACCGGACCCTCCGCAGCAGTTGCTCGACTTCTTCGACTTTTCGCGAATCGCCGTGATCGCCTGCGGGGGAATCTCTCTGATGAGAGAAGATACGCAAAAGCACGTATTCACTCCGCGTGCGAGGTTTCTCTTTCGGGCCTAGTTTGGCGAGGACGGGTCTGGGTCCCTGGAGGCGCTCCCCCTACGCGCCAACCCCTGATCCGAAAAGGAGGGACGGATGTATCGACCGAAGCACATCCGCAGAGGCGACGGTCGCATCGCCTTCGTCTCGAAGGTGACCGCGGTGACGGTCTTGCTGTCGGCGTTTGCGCTGACGTCGGCGTTGGCCGCGTCCCCACATTTCAAACGCGGCGGTCAACCGGTCTGCACGGTCACGACGAGCGGCAGCAGCGCGTCGGTGGTATGCACCGGCAAGCTGGCCGGGCTGGGGAACGATGACCTACTGATCACCGTGACCGTCAGCGGCGAGGCTGTGTACCAGTGTCAGAACGCCGGTGGGAACACCGCGCCTGGGCAGAACAGAGTGCTCATCGGGCCGGCAGTCGCGCCAACGTTCATCGATGCGGACGCGATCAAGAACGGCAATCTCACGTTCACGACGAGCCCCGCCGTCTTGACCGCGCCGGCAACAGTCAGCGGCGCCGCGGCAGGGTGCCCGAACCCGAACTGGACGGGCGTGAACCCGACGCTGACGCTGACCGACGTCTCGCTCGTGATCGAGCAGCCGCCCGGCACGGTCATCTTCTCGTGCTCGGCGACGGACCCGACCTCCGGGACGATCGCCCTCACCTGCTAGCGCTCAACCAGCCCGGGGAGGCCCCGGGGGCTCGGTAACTGTCGAGGAGGGCCCGGTCATCCCGGGGCCTCCTCGCAGCCCTGTAGTCCTTTCGTCGGCGGAGGAGCACGGGGTCTCGAGGCCCCCGGCTTAGGATGCGGGAGGCGGTTCTGCACCGTGCTGAGCACGCCGAATGGTCTCCCTCGGACGCGGTAGCTCATCCGGCGGGTCGGCGTTGTCTCCCATCGCATGTGCAAAACGCCCGGCGACGCTCAGATGAACGTTCTACCCAACTTTGGGGTATCGCTTTCGTATAGGCCAAACGACCTAATGCACTCCTGTACCCATGATGCTAGTGTCCGCCCGCTGCGGCATTTAGCCGTCGCCCGTTTGGGGGCCCGGGAATCCCCCAAGTGGGGGTGGAGGGACCCTACAGATCACGATTGGTGATCACACGGGTCCTTTTTGTTTCCCGCGAAGTGGGGTGGAACGGCCGTGGCAAGGCTATCGACCCATGTGCGGCCGCTCGGCGCCAGACGGCGTCCCTCTACCTCACGCGATCCGATGCACGACGGGGCGGCTGCCGCCCGCCCACGATCCGAAAGGAGGGTTCCCCGACCTGAGAGATCCGAGCTCGTCCGCCCGGAGGTGCGCCGAACGGCACTCGGACAGCAGCGGCACCAGATAGCAACTCCAACCAAGGAGGCAATCTCGAATGGTACGGATCTTCGGTTCACCGGGACGGAGCCGTCGGCTCCGCACCGTTGCCGCTCTGGCATCGTGTCTGCTCGCTCGTGGGCCTGATCCTGGCCCCGAGCGCGCTTGCGGTGCACGACCTGGACTTCCAGCTCGACGGCAATGTGTCGCTAGACGCACGACAGACGTCGGCGGCACACCCAGGATTCGATTGGACAGACCTGTTCGATACGGAGGCGACGAACGGGGCTGCCTGCGGGCTTCACGCGTCGGGTTTCGAGCGCGACTTCCGTGCACGTACGCTGAACGGGCGTTCGTACGAGCCGACACGACCACCTTCGCGACGGGCAGCAAGGACACGCTGCCGATCACGCCAGGATGGCAGTGCAACTTCGACAACAACGTCAACAGCAAGATCGACGTGATGAACTCCTACGCGGCGACGTACGACGCCCCGAACGGTGACGAGATCCTCTATTTCGCCCTCGAGCGGAACACCAACACCGGTACCGCGAACGTCGCGTTCTGGTTCCTGCAGGACGAGGTCGCCTGGAATCCACGGGGGGCTCCGCAGCGTTCACGGGGGACCACGCGGACGGCGACCTGCTGATCGTGTCGGAGTTCAGCGGCGGCGGCACCGTCAGCACCATCAATGTCTATGAGTGGGAGGGCGGGGCCAACGGCTTCCTGAACCCAGACCCGGTCGCCGCGGGCGTCGACTGCAAGATCACGGCAGGCGGCCGACACCGCCTGTGGCACGGCGAACACCGCGACATCACGACCCCGTGGCCGACCGCGAACAAGCAGGACGGGTCGGCCACACCCTGCGCGTCGCCGAGTTCTTCGAGGGCGGGGTCAACCTCACGGCGAGTGGCCTCGGAGGAAAGTGCTTCAACACCTTCATGGGAGACACGCGTTCGTCGACGTCACTCACCGCGACGCTGTTCGACTTCGCGGCGGGGCAATTCGGTGCCTGCGACTCGACGCTCATGACGACCCCGTCGGTCGACGGCTCGGTCGAGATCGAACGCGGCCGCATCTGTCAGCGTGACGGACGACGCCACTCTCACGGTCGATGGCGCGGAGGAGTGGAGCGGCACCCTGTCGTTCTTCCTCTGTGGGCCGCTTGAGGCCGGCGCGCTCTGCGAAGAGGGCGGCGTGCCGAGCGGATCCGATCGCTGTCGACCAGGACACCGAGCAGCCGATCGACTTCGGGTGCTTCGATCGTCACTGAGGTCGGCCGGTACTGCTGGCGTGGCTTCTTCGACAGTGACACGGAGGGCGTCCCCGACGCGACCGACGCGACGCGAAGGTGAGTGCTTCGAGGTCACCCCGGTGACGCCGACGCTCACCACCATGGCGGGCGAAGACGTGATCCTTGGCAACCCGATCGAGGACACGGCGACCCTCTCGGGGACAGCCAACCAGCCCGGTGACAACGGTGGGTCGAACCCGGGTGAGGCGGACAACACCTACCCGTCCATCAACGCGACTAACGGTGTCGCGGACGATGGAACGATCACGTTCACGGTGGTGGGTCCGGACGACTGTGAAGACTTCTGGGCTCACAGTGGACGGATCTCCGGTTACTGTGACAGGTGACGGAACGTACGGACCGGTGAGTGCGCTGCCGACAGCGCCTGGCGAGTACACATTCATCGCGACCTACACCAGCGGCTCCGTGAACACGAACAGTGCGGGTCCCACGCTCTGCTCGGATGCGCGACGAGAAGGTCATCGTCACAGGCGTTTCCGGTCTCTCGACAGCGCAGGACTGGCTGCCGAACGACACGGCCACCATCACCGGGTCGACGAGTCTGAGCGGTACGGCGACGTTCACGCTCTTCACCGGCACCGACTGCGGCGCCGGCGGCGATGACACCGTCGTCGTATGGCCCAGTGGATGTCCCCGTCAGCGGCTCCTCGCCGCAGGACGCTGTGACGTCAAACACCACCGTGGTGGTTGAGGCGGTTCGGGCGGTTACTCGTGGCTGGTGAGCTACGACGACGCAGTCCTGGATGACCCGGACCCAACCTGTGAGACGACGACGATCACGATTGATGACACTCCTTGAAAGGAAGGAGTAACTGATCACCTCGAAAGAGAGGCCCCGGCGAAAGCCGGGGCCTCTCTCTATGCCCGCTGGATCGTTTGACTACGCGTAGACGTGGAAGCTCGTCGATGCGAGCACTGCCCCACTGCGGTGTCGTCAGATCCGCCGTGCAGTCCGCGTCCCCACCAGTCCACGTCGGGGAGTTGAGACGGAAGTTGCCGTCCGTGAGAGACCGCTCGAAGTAGCCCTCCCACCCTCTGCGCCACCAACGCGCCGCCCTGGTAGCACTTGAGGTTGCACCCACGGCTCGGCCGTCGCGCTCGTGGAGACGTTGAACGATCACAGCTGGTTGTAGTGCGCCACGCCATCCGTTGACTCCAGGAGAACGAGGCTGATCGTGCCGCTGCCCCCGCTCGGCTTGCCGCCGCCCCCTTGCCGCCGCCGTCCTGCCTTTGCCGCCGGCGGTTGCCGGGCCGGCCACGATCGCGACGACCGTCACGAGCGCGAGTGCGATGAACGTCTTCCGCATCGACCTCATCCCCTTCCGCGCCCGGAAATCATGCCCCGCACGCCATCACGGATCCCCTTACCTAGTTCCGGGTATCGGCATGCGGGCCAGCCGAACTTGAGCGTGAGAAACCCGCATGTCCGGGCTCCGGTACCCGCTCCTGAGAGATCCAAACCTCGGATCGCGGATCAGATGGACCAGACGGGCTGGGGTTCGCGCTGCCTGGCCCGCTTGTCCTCGTACATCCGCTCGTCGGCCGCGTCGATCAGCTCCTCGAGGGTGACCGATCGGCCCGGCGGGAGGGAGGCGATCCCCATCGAGACCGCGACGTGGAAGACCCGGTCCTTCCGGGCGTTGTGGGTCGCCAGGGTGTCGCGCATCCGATCCACCACGCGGTCCGGGTCCAGCTCGGGGTCGCCCATCAGGAGCACGCAGAACTCGTCGCCGCCCAGCCGGCCGGCGATGTCGGAGGCGCGGATGGTCTCCCGGATCACGTCCGCCGCCTCCTTGAGCAGGAGGTCGCCGACGACGTGGCCCAGCTCGTCGTTCACGCGCTTCAGGCCGTCGACGTCCATGAACAGCAGGGCGACCGAGGATCGGGTCCGCGCCGCGACGAGGAGCTCGTGCTCACCCAGCGCGAAGAAGCCGCGCCGGTTCGCGAGGCCGGTGAGGTCGTCCACGGTCGCGTGACGGCGCAGTTCCTCCTGCAGGTCGGACAGGTGTGCGCCGGTTCGCACGATCGCTCGGGAGAGGGAGCCGAGCTCGTCGGTGGACGTGTCGGGGCGCTCGAGCGGCTGTCCCCTGTCGAGCCGGTAGGCGTTCTCACCCATCCTGGCCACCCGCTTGACGATGCCGCCGGTGAAGCTGGCCATCAGGATCATCGCGACGAAGATGGCGGCGGGCATCGCGATGACCTCGATCAGGTACGACTGGGCGAACGCCCCGTCGCGCGCCGCGATCCGTTCGCTCATCAGCTCCGAGGCGGTCAGCTCCATCTGCTCGGTCAGCCCTTGGATCGCGGTCGTGATCGTCTGACCGTGGAGGAATACCCTCTCCAGCCGGTCCCGTGACTCCGGCGATCGATCGCGTCCGATGAGGATGACCCCTCGGAGGGTCGCCAGCCGCTCCTCGACGAGCTCCTGGAGCCGCTCGAGGCGGGTCAGCTGGAGCGGCTCGGTCACGCGCACCTCGAGATCGTCGAGGTCTCCGTCGGAGCGCGATCGACCGCGTCTTCGTATTCCTCCTGCATCCTCGCTTGTCCCGTGAGGACGTATCCGCGAACGCTGGACTCCGCGAACGCCAGATCGTGCTGGATCTCGGCGAGCTCACGCCGGACCCCGGTGGTGCGGTCCACGTCCGCGTTCGTTCGTGCCGCGGTTCGCTGCGCGGACACCGCAGAGGTCACGGCGAAGACGAGGACGATCACGGGGATCGTCGACATGGCGAGCATCTTCGAACGAAGCGACACGGGTGCTCTCTCCTGCAGGCAGTCCGACCTCTCTCTGCCTTCGACCTGCGGGAAGGCCTCCTTGAGCAGCGGGGTTGTCTACCGAACGGTAGAGGCCGATAATCTGCCGGATGGTAGAGAAAGGCACCGGCCGGACGAAGGGGTCGCCGACAGCGGACTCGATCGTCGAACGCCTGGCCGGGAAGCGGGTCTTCATCACCGGCGTCACCGGTTTCCTCGGGCAGGTCGTGCTCGAGCGACTGCTCGCCGACTTCCCCGAGACGACGGTGCGTGCTCCTGGTCAGGTCCCAGACGGGGGCCTCCTCCGTGGAGCGCGTCCACTACCTGACCCGCAAGCCGTCGTTCGACAGGCTCCGCGAGTCCCTGGGCTCGGACGACGCGCTCCTCCGCCTCCTGGACGAGCGGATCGAGGTGATCGACGGCGACTTCTCCCGCGGCCGGCCGGACCTCCCGGGCGACATCGACGTCGTGATCCACTCCGCCGCGACGGTCGCGTTCGATCCGCCGATCGACGAGGGCTTCCAGACGAACCTGCTCGGCGCGATCAACCTCTACGGCGCCGTGCTCGACGGAGGATCGCGACCCGCGCTCGTCCACGTCTCGACCGCGTACGTGGCCGGGGTGCAGAAGGGCGTGATCCCGGAGCGCACGCTGGACCATCGCGTGGACTGGCGGCTCGAGGCCGACCTGGCGCTGCGGCCCGCCGCGACGTCGAGGCCGCCTCGCGGAAGCCCGAGCTGCTCGAGCGCTTCCTGGCGGATGCGGCGAAGGAGCACTCGCGTGCCGGCCCCACGACCGTGGCCGACGACGCCGAGCAGCGACGCAAGGACTGGATGACCAAGCGGCTCGTCGAGTACGGCCGCCAGCGCGCGCGGTCGCTCGGCTGGCCGGACGTCTACACGTTCACGAAGGCGATGGGCGAGCGCGCCGTGGAGGAGCTCGCCGCCGCCGAGCAGCTTCCGCTGTCGATCGTGCGGCCCTCGATCATCGAGTCCGCGCTCCTGCACCCGGCACCCGGGTGGATCGACGGCTTCAAGATGGCGGACCCGATCATCCGGGCCTACGGGCTGGGACAGATCCCCGAGTTCCCCGGCATCCCGGAGGGGATCGTCGACATCATCCCGGTCGACTTCGTGGTGAACGCGATCCTCGCGGTGGCCGCGACACCGCCGACGCCCGGGGAGCCCGCCCACTACCACGTGTCCTCGCGGCGACCGGAACCCGCTGCAGTTCCATCAGCTCTACGAGCTCGTCCGCGAGTACTTCGAGGCGCATCCGCTCGCCCGAGCGCGGGCCGGGGCGAGCACAAGGTGCCCGGAGTGGACGTTCCCCGGCAACGTCGACCGTGGAGAAGATGCTCCGCCGGGCGGAGCGGCTCACCGACCTGGCCGAGCAGGTCGTCACCCACCTGCCCAAGTCCAAGAGCGATGCGGGACGCCGTCGCGCGCGTGGACCGCGACAAGGCGCGCGTGGACTTCGTGAAGCGGTACTCCGACCTCTACGGCACGTACACGGAGGCCGAGGTGATCTACACCGACGACGTGGCGATCGCGCTGTCGGGAGCTCGCTCGACCGCCGAGGACAAGGCGCGCTTCCCGTTCGACGCCGCGGCGATCGACTGGAAGCACTACCTGCAGGACGTGCACTCGCCGGCGGTCACCCAGTCGCTGCGCGAGCTGTCGCACGGACAGGACCGCGCGCGGCCCACCGTGAAGATCCGAGCGCGACGAGCCGGTGCTCGCCGTCTTCGACATGGAGGGCACGATCATCACCTCCAACGTGGTCGAGTCCTACGTCTGGACGCGGATGGCCGACCTGCGGGCCGGACGAATGGCCGGGCGAGCTGGTGAGCGTCTTCGGCCGGATCCCCGGCTACCTGCAGACCGACCGGCGCGACCGGGGCGACTTCCTGCGGACGTTCTTCCGGCGGTACGAGGGCGCCGTCGGTCGAGGGTCGCGTGGACGGCCTGATCGATCGGCACGTCGGCGAGTTCATGCTGCAGAAGGCCAGTCCCGGCGCGATCCGGCGGATCCGCGAGCACCGCGCCGCCGGGCACCGCACGCTCCTGCTCACCGCCGCCGCCGAGCCGTTCCTCCGCCCGCTGGAGCCGCTGTTCGACGTCGTGATCGGCGCCGAGCTGGAGGTCACGCGACGGGCGCTACACCGGGTTCATGTCGACGCCGCCGCTGGTGGGCGAGGCCCGCGCCGCGTGGCTGCGCCGCTACGCGGCCGAACGAGGGCGTCGACCTGAAGCACTCCTACGCGTACGCGGACTCCTACTCGGACCTGCCGCTGCTGCGGGCGGTGGGGAACCCGGTCGCCGTGTCGCCCGACTCGCGCTCTACCGGTACGCGCGCCGGCGCCGCTGGCCGATCGAGGAGTGGGCGATGTCGAAGGGCATGCCCCGCGTCCGCTTCCCGAAGCCGGCGAGGAGATAGAGCCGTGGCGCTGGCGCTGCAGTACTTCCGGCTCCGTCCCGCAGTACCTGGGCGCGCGGACGCTCGGCATCGAAGGCGCCCGGGCTCTGACCGGCGGGCCGTTCGCGCCGCTCCGGCTCGCGACCCACGAAGCGTACCCCGAAGCCGGCGCGCGCGGCTGGGCGCGCGTGAAGCCCACGCTGCGCCGGCATCTGCGGCAGCGACCTGTCCACGATCGCCGGGCGCTCGCTCGTTCTACTTCTCGCCCCTCGTGTCGCTGCCGTTCGTGCCCGGCCACGAGGTCGTCGGGGAGCTCGTCGGACGACTGCGAGGACCTGGCGGCCGGCCAGCGCGTCGTGCTCTCGAGCGTCCTCGGCGTGCGCCGCACGGGGCGAGGACCCGCCGTGCGAGAACTGCGCGGCAGGCGACACCGGCCGCTGCGACCGCGTCACGGTCGGCCACCTGAAGCCCGGCCTGCAGACCGGCTACTGCGGGACGACCGGCGGCGGGTGGAGCCGGCAGATGCTCGCCGCACCGATCCCAGCTCTGCGCCGGTGCCCGACGACGATGAGGACGAGACCGCCGTGCTGATCGAGCCGCTCGCGTGCGCGATCCACGCGGCGCTGCGCGCCGAGGTCGCCCGCCGGCGCCCGGTGCGTGGTCGTCGGCGCCGGCACGGTCGGGCATCCTCACGGCGCTCGCGATCGGCGTTCACCGAGCCCGGACCACGTGATCGTGGCGGCGAACACCAGCGCCAGCGCGCCGCGGCGAAGCTCGTGGCCGGCGCCGACGAGGTCGTCCGGCCCGAGCACGCCGCGAAGGCGGTGCGGCGGCGGACGAGCGCGGTGATGCTCACGCCCGAGCGCGGGCAGGAGTTCCTGCTCGGCGGCGTCGACGTGGCGATCGAGTGCACCGGCTCGAGCAGCGCGCTCGACCTCGCGCTCCGCACCACGAAGGCGGGCGGCCGCGATCGTCGTCTCCGGCATCCCCGGCGGCGGCGCCGACCTCACCCCGCTTGTGGTTCCGCGAGCTCGAGCTCGTCGGGGCCTACACCTCGGCGTCGAGGACCTCGGCGACGGGGTCACCCGACCCACGTTCGAGAAGGCGATCGAGCTGGCCGGCGAACCTCCCGATGCTCGAGCGACTCGTGGGCGCGACCTACCCGCTGGACCGGTGGCGCGACGCGATCGACCATGCGATGTCCGCCGGCTCGCTCGGCACGTTCAAGGTGGCGTTCGCGCCCAAGCCAGGAACCAGACAGGAGACCCGACCGATGCCCAGACCAGGATTCGTGTTGGAGGTGGACGAGCGGACGCCCCCGCTGCTCGTCCACGAGGGCGAGGGCTTCCGCATGCAGAACTTCCCCCTGGGGACCCGCGTCGTCTACCCGCCCGACGCGCTGCCGGGCATCCGCGACGTCAACGCGGCGATCCGTCACGCGCTGCCGCACCCGCTCGGGGACTCGAAGCCGCTCCCCGAGCTGCTGAAGGCCGGGGATGAAGCTCACGATCGCGGTCGACGACATCTCGATCCCGCTGCCGCCGATGGTCACGCCCGACATCCGGCAGCGGATCCTCGAGCACGTGATCGAGCTGGCCGCGCGGAAGGGCGTCGAGGACGTCGAGATCGTGGTCGCGACGGCCCTGCACCGCCGGATGACCGCCGACGAGATCCGCCGGATGGTCGGCGAGCGCGTCTTCCGCTCCTTCTGGCCGAACCGCCTCTACAACTTCGACGCCGAGGACATGGACGAGCTGACGGAGATCGGCGACCACCGACCAGGACGAGGTCGTGCAGATCTCCAGAAGCGCGCCGCCGAGTCCGACCTGCTCGTCTACGTCAACGTGAACCTGGTGGCGATGGACGGCGGCCACAAGTCGGTCGCGGTCGGCCTGGCCGGCTACGAGTCGCTGAAGCACCACCACAACGTCAACACGATGCTGCACTCGACGTTCCTACATGGACCCCCGGCCGGGCACAGCGCGATCGCCGACTCCGCGACGCGGATGGGCCACGCTGGTCCGCCGACAGACGGGACCGAAGGTCTTCCAGATCGAGACCACCCTGAACTCCGAGACCTTCCCGAGAACCTGGGCTTCCTCAACAAGCGCGAGTGGGAGTGGTCCACCAAGGACCAGGCCCTGATGATGGCGGCGAAGAAGGCGGACGGCATGGCGCCGCCGCGGGTGCGCCGGGAGTTCTTCCGCCGCGTCGAGGCGCCGTACAAGCTGACCGGGATCAACGCCGGCGAGGTCGAGGCCGTGCACGAGCGGACGCTCGAGAACCTGCACCGCCAGCAGCTGGTCGAGGTCCAGGGACAGTCCGACATCGTGGTCTTCGGCATGCCGTACCTCGGCCCCTACAACGTGAACTCGATCCTGAACCCGATCCTCGTCCACTGCCTGGGGCTCGGCTACCTGTTCAACATGTACCGGAACATGCCGCTCGTGAAGCCGGGCGGCGTCGTGATCCTGTACCACCCGGTGCCGTGGGAGTTCCACCAGATCCACCACCCCAGCTACATCGACTTCTTCGAGGAGGTCCTCGCCGAGACGACCGATCCCGCGACGATCGAGTCGAAGCTACGAGGAGCGTTACGCGACCGACCCGTGGTACACGCACCTGTACCGGACGTCGCACGCGTACCACGGCGTGCATCCGTTCTACATGTGGTACTGGGGGGCGCACGGCCGCGACCACTGCCGGCGACGTGATCTTCGTCGGCGGCGAGCCCAAGTGGTCGCGCGTCTCGGCTACCGCGCGGCCGACTCGTTCCGCGACGCGTTGGAGATGGCGAAGGACACCGTGGGGTCGTCGCCCGTCGATCACCTACTTCCACGCGCCGCCGATCATGATCGCGGACGTGGTGCTGAGATGAGAGGCCCGCGATGAGCCTCAAGGACGAGTTCCGGCCATGAAGGACGGGCTTCCGCTGGGGGCGCCGCCCGCTGGTGCCGCGGCTCGGCCGAGGAGCACGCCGCGCGAAGGTCGACCGCGTGTTCCCGACCGACTGGGCGCGGACGGACGCGGGAGTGGCTGCGCGGCAGGTGCTCCTGAAGGGCGGGATGAACGCCGATCGTCCGGAACGAGCTCACCCTGCGCGTGTTCGGACGGCGACAACCTCACGGGCGTCGAGCCGCCGCTGATCATCTACTCGAACCACTCGAGCCACCTGGACGCGACGCTGATCATGTGCACCCTCCCGGACGTCTGGCAGGCGAAGACCGCCGTCGGCGCGGCGCGCGACTACTTCTTCGACGTGTGGTGGCGGCAGGCGTTCACGGCGCTCGTCTACGGCGCGTTCCCGATCGATCGCGCGCGGCGGGCGAAGGGCGCCATCGACAAGGCGCGCGAGCTCCTGTCCGAGGGCTGGAGCATCGTGGTGTTCCCCGAGGGACGCGGTCGACGGACGGCCACCTGCAACGGTTCCGCCACGGCGCCGCGCGGCTCGCGCTCGAGACCGGCGCCGGCCTGGCCCCGATCGCGATCGTCGGCGCGTCCCAGGCGATGCCGAAGGGCCGGTGCTGGCCGCGCTCCGGCCGGCCGCCCGTCACGGTCCGCTACGGCGAGCCGTTCTGGCCGGAGGAAGGGGAGACGCACCAGGAGCTGTCCCGGCGGATGACCCAGGCCGTGACGAGCTCTTCCACGAGGAGCGGACCACCTGGTGGGAGGCGCTGCACCGCGCCCAGCGCGGCGAGACGCCGTCGCTCGTGGGTCCCGCCGGGCCCCGACTGGCTCCGGCGGTGGGAGGGCTCGCGCCCGGTCGGGCGCAAGGGCCCCGCGAAGGTCTGGGACTAGCGCCATGCCGAGGACGGGCGGCGAGGAGCGGCGCTCCACCCTCGTCGAGGAGGCGATCCGCCAGTTCGGCCGCGAGGGCTACGCGGGCGCCAGCCTCGACGACATCGCTCGCGCGGTCGGCGTCCGGAAGCAGACCCTCCTCTACTACTTCCCCAGCAAGGACGCGCTGCTCGAGGCGTGCCTCGACGCGGCGGGGATCCGGCTGGCCGAGGTGATCGCGGAGGCGCTCGAGGGCAAGGAGGGGTACTGGGAGCGAGCGGAGGCCGTGATCCACGCCGTGTTCGGCCTCGCGGCCGAGTGGCCGGAGTTCCCGATGTTCGTCCGGGAGGCGGGCCGGCTCGGCCCGCTCGCCTTCGACCGCTTCGCCGACGTGCTTGGACCCGCTCCGGCGCCGCGCGGTGGAGTTCCTGCAGTCGGGGATGGACGACGGCCAGGTGCGCAAGCAGGACCCCGCGATGCTCCTGTTCACCCTCTACACGGCCGTGGTCGGCTCGCTCACCGAGGCGAGCGTCCTCAACGCCGTGGTCGGGGCCGACAAGAGCCGCGCCTCGCTCCGGCGGAGGGAGAAGGAGGTCGTCGCGTTCGTCCGCGCCGCCCTCGAGCCCGTGGCCGAGCGCTAGCCCAGAACCATCAGCCGAGGAGATCCCAGAACGGACCGGTGAGCCCGATCCCTTCGAAGACGGCCTGGGTCTCCTCCGGCGTCCTTCGCCGCCAGTCGGGATCGAGCCGGTCGGTGAACCACGCGTGCGCGAGCGCCCATCCCTGCTCCGGGGTGAAGACGGCGCCGGGAGCGATGTCGCGTTCCCGGGCCCACCCGCGCACGTGCTCTTCCGACCGGAAGAGGAGCATGCTCGCTCAGGTCGAGCCGATGTCGTCCCACCAGCGCGCCGCCGGGACCGCGAAGTGGATCACCCCTTCGCCGGGCTCCTCGAGGGCGCCGTCGCGCACCTCGAGTCGGAGCGGCGCGGCGCAATCGGGACAGAGCGTGTCGATCCGGGCGTCCGCGTGCAGGCACGCGCGGGATCCCGAGCGCGTCCCAGATGCAGTTCGCGAAGTAGCGACGCTCGCCGACCGTGACCGCGAACGGGGTCGGGATCGCGGAGAACGGCGCCGCCATCCAGATCGAGGCGTGCCGGGCGCGAGCACGAGGACGTGTGCGTCGGCGAGCCGCCGGAGCGAGGCTCTCGACGTCCGCCGCGCGGCGCCCGAGCTCGCGCGGCGATCTCGGTGCGCGTCGGCGGGACGCCCTCCGCGACGGTGTGCCGGTAGACGGCGAGGCGCACCTCTCGGTCGAACGAGGCAGGCGTCGCCGGGAGCGGCGACCATCGGATCGCCCTAGGAGTAGAACTCGACGACGAGGCGCTCTTCGAGGGTCACCGGGAGCGGGATCTCGTCGCGCTCCGGGACCCGGATGAAGGCGCCCTTGATCTCGTCCTTGTTCCGGTAGAGGTACCCGGGCGGGTCGGCGGTGATCTGGATCGCTTCCCGCACCGAGATGAAGTCGCGCGCCTTGTCGGTGAGGCTGATCTCCTGGCCGGCCTTGACCTGGGCGCTCGGGACGTCGATCCGCTTGCCGTCGATCAGCACGTGACCGTGCGAGACGAGCTGGCGGGCCTGGTGGATCGTGAGCGCGAACCCGAGGCGGAGGACGACGGCGTCGATCCGGGTCTCGAGCTGCTTGAGGAGCTCCTCGCCCGTCACGCCCATCGACCGGTGCGCTCGCTCGTAGTACTTGCGCATCTGCTGCTCGCCGACGGCGTAGATCGCGCGCATCTTCTGCTTCTCCACGAGCCGGGTCTGGTACTCGGAGATCCGCTTGCGGCCCCGCCCGTGCTGACCGGGGGGGTAGGGCCGCTTGTTGGCAGGACAATTGGGGCGCCCACACAGCGGGGCGCCGACACGTCTGCACATGCGGTGCTTGGGTCCGATCTTGTCCATCGAGGCTGGTCAGACTACCAGAGGCCTTCTGACGGACCGCGTCGTAGGCTCCGCACCGGTGGATGACCTGCGGGAACGGGTGGTGGGCTGCGTCCTGGGGCTCGCGCTCGGGGACGCGCTCGGGCGCCCCGTTCGAGTTCCGCAGACGCGAGGACGATCCCGATCCGCTGCCGGCGTTCGAGCTGGGTTGGTCGGGTCTTCCACCGGGAACGTGGACCGATGACACCGCGATGGCCCGGAACCTGTGGCGCTCGCTCACCGAGCACGGACGCCTGGATCCGGCGGACGTCGTGGGCCGTCACCTGGAGTGGTTCGCGACGGACCCTCCGGACGTGGGGAACCTCACGAGGTGGGTGTTGCGCCGCCTCCGGGACGGCGACCCGGATGCGGCCGCCCGCTACGTCGCCGAGCGCGGGCCGGAGGTCTCGGCGGGCAACGGGTCGGTGATGTATTGCGCGCCGCTCGGAGCCTTCCGAGCGACGCGCCCGGAGCTGCTCCACGACGAAGCGCCGGCGCTGTCCGCGATCACGCACTGGGACGAGCGGTGCCGGACGGCATGCCTGGCGGTCACCTTGGCCACGGCTGCGCTCGTCCGCGGGGAGGAGCCCAGCGCGGCCGTGGAGACGGCCGTGATCGCGGTGCTCGATCGGGAGGGCGGGGAGGAGCTCGAGTACCTCGTCGGGGAGGCGGGTCGGGCCCGTCCGATCGACGGGCCCGACATGGGGTTCGCGCTGTTCACGGCCGGGATCGGGCTCCAGGTGGCCGCCGACGCACCGGACTTCGAGGATGGGCTCCGCCACGTCGTGGCAAACGGCGGGGACACGGACACGAACGGAGCGGTCGCCGGCGCGCTGCTCGGCGGTGACACCGATACCAACGCGGCGGTGGCCGGCGCCCTGCTCGGCGCCGCCACGGCGTGGCGGCGCTTCCCGCCGCCTGGCTCGATGGCCTCCTCGAGCGCGAGGCGATCGTGAGGAGGCGAGGCGCGCGCAGCCGCCGCGACCGCCCAGGAGGCGGTCGCGGCTCCGACCCGGGTCACGTACTCGTCGCCGTTCGACGGATCACGAGGCCGGCGGCGGCGAGACCGACATCGAGCGCGGCATGGACGAGATCGCCGAGACAGCCCGAACCGTCGTCGCCAGCTCGCTCGACGGTCCAGACCGCGGAGGGCGATCCCGGAAGACCCGCCTGATCGCGTCCGCATGGAGTCGCCGGGTCCGGTGCCAGGTGTGCATGGCGTCCTCCTCGGTCGGTGTCTGTCGGTTCGCCGCGGCCGGGCCAGGGGTTCCCTCGAACCTTCCGGGCCCGTTCCCCGATCGTTCACCGATGCCGCGAGCGAGATCCTTCGTGACAGCCCGTCGTAACGGGCGCGGGGGGGCCCGACACGGACGGCACGACACGGAAGGAGGTGAGGCAGTGGCGGAGATCCAGGTCTACGGCGCGAGCTGGTGCGGCGACTGCCGCCGCGCGAAGCGGTTCCTGGGGGACCAGCGCGTCCCGTACGAGTGGCACGACATCGAGCAGGAGCCCGAGCTCCTGGAGCTCATCAAGGAGAAGAACGACGGGAAGGACATCATCCCGACGATCGTCTTCCCCGACGGCTCGCACCTGGCCGAGCCGACGAACGAGGAGCTCGCCGACAAGCTCGGGCTCGACCGACAGCGATGCAGCACGTGTACGACCTGATCATCGTGGGCGGTGGGCCGGCGGGGCTCACGACCTCGATCTACGCGGCCCGCGAGAACCTCGAGACGCTGATCATCGACTCGAAAGGCCTCGGCGGGCAGGCCGGCGTCACCGAGCGGCTCGACAACTACCCCGGCTTCCCCGAGGGGATCGGCGGCGCCGAGCTGGCGGACCGGATCGTGCAGCAGGCCGGCGCTACGGCGTGGAGATGCTGCAGGCGCTCTCGGTCACGCGGATCTCGCCGACTCGATACCCGACGGTGACCAGATCGAAGTCAAGACCTCGAACGACGAGCACTACCACGCGCGCGCGGTGGTGTCGCGACCGGCTCGTCGTACCGGCGCACGGGCGCCGAGGGCGAGGACGACCTGATCGGCGCCGGCGTCCACTTCTGCGCGACGTGCGACGGCCCTTTCTACGAGGGTCTCGGAGCTGATGGTGCTGGGCGGCGGGAACAGCGGGCTCGAGGAGGGGTTGTTCCTCACCGAGTTCACCGACCGGGTCACGGTCGTGGAGTACAACGACCGGCTGGCGGGGAGCCAGGTCCTGCAGGACAAGGTCGAGGAAGCCACGCGAAGATGGACGTGCTGCTCGGCACGAAGGTGGTCGCGTTCCGCCCGAAGGACGACGGCAGCGGCAAGGTCGGCACGGTGGTGCTGGAGGACGTCGCGACCGGGGCGCAGGAGGAGCACCACCCCGACGGCGTGTTCGTGTTCATCGGGCTCGATCCGAACACCGGGTTCCTCGAAGGTGTCGTCGATCTCGACGAGCGCGGGTTCGTCGTCACGGACCCGGCGCACATGACGTCGCTGCCGGGGGTCTTCGCGGCGGCGACGTGCGCGAGGGGTCGACGAAGCAACTCGCCAGCGCCGTCGGGGAGGGCGCCGCGGTGGCGATCGCGATCAGGGCCTACCTGCGGCCGGCAGACTGGAGATGGCCGGGACGGGGGCGTGAGGATGCAGCCGAACGAGATCTTCGAGCCGATCATCAAGGCCGACGAGAAGCTCAAGTACAGCACCGCCGCGAACACCGCGAAGCAGGCCGCAGCAGGCGCAGGGCGCTGCTCGACCAGGCGCGCGACGCCGCGCGGGAGGCCGGCAACGAGCGCTCGTCCAGCAGGCCGAGACGAGGCTCGCGGACCTCGCCTAGCTCAGTCGCCCAGCCGCGGAACGCGCGTCAGGAGGACGGCCTTCTGTTCGTCGGTCACCTGCTCCTCGGTGAGCGTGCCCGGTCGCGCGGATCGTGATCGCCATCTGTCGGAGGTACGCCGTGCACCCGTCGCAGCGGCCGAGGTGGGCTTCGAACCGGCCGCCGCCAGCCGGCCCGCGCAGGCGCCCTCGAGGTAGTCGGTCAGCAGCTCCACCAGCTCCTGGCAGGTCAGGTCCCGTCCCTCACGTCGTCTCGCTCCCGAGGTACGCCTCCAGCGCGCGCCGCACCTTCGCCCGCGCGCGGTGCAGCAGCACCCGCTGATTGGTCTCGGTCAGGTCCAGCGCGTTACGGACCTCCTCCGACGTCCACCCAGGACGTCGCGCAGGCGGAGGACCTCGGCCTGCATCGGCGGGAGCCCGTCGATCGCCCGGCCGATCACCGCGAGCATCTCGCGCCCTCCCGCCCGGTCCTCGGGGATCCCACGCCAGTCGAAGGGCAGCGTCGTCCAGTGCCGCCGTCGCGCTCCGGCAGTGGAACATCGCGGGATCGAAGGAGGGCGTGTCGAGGTCGTCGCCGGCGAGCGCGGCGAAGGGGACGCTGCGGCCCTCGCGCTGGCCCCGCTTCTTCGCGATGTTCACCAGGATCCGGAAGATCCACGTGCGCAGCGACGAGCGGCCCTCGAAGCGATGCAGGCCCTGGAGGACGCCGACCCAGGCGTCCTGCACGACCTCGTCGGCGACGGCGTCGGTCCGCACGTACATCCGTGCGACGCGACGCATCGACGGCGTGAGCGGTCGACGAGGTCCATGTACGCGGCCTCGTCGCCGGCGCGCAGCCGTTCGACGACGCGAGATCGGCCTCGGTGGCGCGGGAGGTGGCCTCCACGGCCGGAGCCTACGGGGTGCGCGGGGCTAGGCGACGCGGACGGCGCCCCAGGGTCGGTCGTAGCCGTACATGCTGTCGACCTGGACGTCGCCGCTGGGGGTGGGGTTCCGCGCGTGGATGATCCTGGCCGCCGCCGACGTAGAGCGCGACGTGGGGGCCGTAGTTCCCGTAGTAGATGATGTCGCCGGGCTGCACGTCGGAGAGCGAGACCGCGGGAAGCGAGCGTACTGCGCCGCTGCCGAGTGCGGGATCGACGACTGCCGGCCTGCGCCCACGCCCACGACGTGAGCCCCGAGCAGTCGAACGTGCTGGGGCCGGCGGCGCCGGAGACGTACTGGGACCCCAGCACGCCGTAGGCCGCGCTCACCGCGATCGCCGGCGGCCCCGCTGACGGCCGGCGGGTCGTAGTCGTCTGGTCGCCACGCGCCACCGTCGTGCATGGTTTCCACCGCGGCCGCCTCGGCCGCGGCCGCCTGGGCGGCGACCCAGCGGTCGTACTCCTCGTCTCCAGCTCGTCCGCCAGCTGCTTCTGTTCGGCGTACCGCGCTCGGAGCTCGGCGGTCAGACGCGCCGCCCCTCCTCGATCGCACGCGCCTTCCTCGAGGTCGCGCCTCGTAGTCCTGTGCGGCCCACTCCGCCTCCTGGCCGGCGGCGTCGGCGGTCGCAGCCACGTCGGCGTCGGACTCGGCGATCGCGCCCATGAACGTGAGGCGGTCGGAGAACTGGGAGAAGTCTCTGCGCTCGAGGAGGACGTCGAGCTGCGAGCCCATGGCCGTGTAGGTCTCGACGGCGCGATCCGACAACGCCTGGCGTGCCGCGGACGCGGTGTCCTCGGCCTCCTGCAGTCGGCTCCTCGACTCGTCGAGTTCGGCCTCGACCTGCTGGAGGCGGTAGCGGGCGTCGTTGAACTGCTCGCCGGCCCCTCCAACTCGTGGGCGATCGTCCTCGAGGCGCGCTTGCGCGGCCTTGACCTCCTCCTCGGTGGCGCGCGAGCGGCGGACGCGCGGAGAGGGGGACGGCGATCGGGGACCACGAGGACCGCGGCTGCGGTGAGCCGCGAGATCCTTGTGCGTGTCAGCCTCATCGTCCTCCGG
Organism: uncultured Actinomycetota bacterium; assembly: GCA_963784055.1. Classification (GTDB taxonomy): domain Bacteria; phylum Actinomycetota; class UBA4738; order UBA4738; family HRBIN12; genus JAJNBA01. Next base: position 81,038 of record CAWAPY010000002.1, on the reverse strand, counting down.
GGGAGGTGTCCGGGTGTCGGCCTCTGGATAGCCCGAGGCTCGGTTCCCCGAGCCCTCCGTCGTTCAACCTACCGGTCGTCGCGGGGGCGTCAAACACCGTGCGAACAGGTGTTCGGACGGGCCTCCGAGCCTCTGAGTCGGGACGGCGGGATTCGAACCCGCGACCTCAGCGTCCCGAACGCTGCGCGCTACCAAGCTGCGCCACGTCCCGAGCCGCCAAGTGTACCGGCGCTCCGGCCGGCCTGGCCTCGAGATCGAGGTACGTCACGCGCGGACGGCAGGCGAACCGGAAGGGCGCGTACTTGCTGGTCCCCAGGCCCGCCGACGTGTGCAGGACCGAGGACCCCATCCGGATCAGACCGGCGGCGAGGCGGCGCGGCATCGAGCAGTTCGTCACGAGGGCGCCGACGCCCGGCAGGCACACCTGGCCCCCGTGCGTGTGCCCGGCGACGAGGAGGTCGTAGCCGAGCGCGGCCGCTTCGGGGGCCGAGTCGGGCGAGTGCATCACCGCGACGCCGAACCGGTCGGTCGAGGTGCGCGGGGCCGCGCGGAGGTCGTGGCGTCCGATGTGCGCGTCGTCGAGCCCGAGGAGCTCGATCGGCACGCCGCCCAGCTCGGCGACCCGCCGGGAGTTCGTCAGGTCGAGCCACCCGTCGGCGCGCAGCTGCGCCACGAGGTCCTCGGCGCCGGCCTCTCGTCACCCAACGGCGCTTGCGCGACGGCCGGAAGTACGCCAGGTAGTTGAGCGGCCGCGGCGCGTAGTAGTTGTTCGAGCCGAGCACGAACCACGACGGCCGCGCCGCGGACGGGCCGCACGCCGGCGACGGCGGTCTCGACCGCCTCGGGCTCGGCGAGGAAGTCACCGGTCACGATCGTGACGTCGGCGGGCGGGAGCGCCGCGAGGAACGCGGCCTTCTTCGGGTCGCGCCGCACGAAGTGCAGGTCCGACAGGTGCAGCACGGTCGACGGGGCCGGAGCGCCGGCCGGTAGGATGGCCAGGCGGTGCCGGTCGACCCGGTACCAGGAACGCTCGACCCAGATCCCGTACGCGACGCAGCGGCGCCCAGCGCCAGGACCGCGACGACCACGGGGAGCACGAGGGAGGAGTCTAGGTGGCACCCGCATCGCTGCGCGACAGATCTCGCGAGCAGACGACGACGGCCCTGAAGGCCGGCGACGCCGTCCGGTCGGGCACCCTCCGCTGCTCTCGGCGGCCGATCACGAACCGCGAGAAGGAGGTCGGGCATGAGCTCTACGATGACGAGGTCCGTGAGGTCGCCTCGAAGGAGGTCAAGAAGCGAGCCGAATCGATCGAGGCCTTCGACGGCGCCGGGCGCGACGAGCTCGCCGAGAAGGAGCGGCCGAACGGGAGTCGGTCGCGCCCTACGCACCGGAGCCGACGACGCCGCGGTCGCTGCGTTGTGGACGAGGCGTTCGCCGCCACCCGAGCCACTCGGAGCAGGGTTCGGCGCCGTGATGGGCTTCGTCATGGGACAGGCGAAAGGCCGACTGAAGGGAAGGTGGTGCCGGAGAAGGTGCAGGCCCGAGTCGCGGGACGGCTCGCCCCACGCCGTTCCCTCGGGGTTGCCGTGGCGTTCGCGTTCCCCCGCCGTTCGTCTTCGCCCGACGAAGAGCGTCACCGTGCTCCCTTCGATGAGCTCGGTCTCGGCTGGCGGATCCTGGCGATCACGTACCGACCCTCGCCGGTCGTCCGGCTTGACCCCACCACGTCGACGAAGAAGTTCAGCGCCCGCAGGCGCGCCGCGTGGCGGTCGGGAGCCCCACCACGTTGGGGACCCGAGCGACATGGCGCCGTCCGCCGGGCGCCAGGTAGATCGTGACCGATGGTGTTCGGAGCGCGGTGAACGGCCGCCGCCGGGCGACTGCTGCGCGACCTGTGCCGTCCGGCAGCGTAGTCGTCCACCGTCTTCGATCGGCGACCCTGAAATGCGGCCTCGTGCAGGGCCGTCCTCGCTGCCTGCTCCGTCATCCCGATCACGCTGGGGACCGAGCCCACGAGCGGTTTCGGGAGGCCGGGAAGCCGACGGCCGGCGTCCCTGCATCACCCTCGCCATGTACGTCGCGCCAGATCGGAGCCGCGACCGTCGACCGAAGACATCGCCCCCGAAGTACTCAAGTACGGGATCGCCACGCCCGCGACCCCACCCAGACCGCGGTGGTGACCTGCTCCGTGTACCCGCCGAACCACACGTTCGTGTTCTCGTTTGCGGTCCCGGTCTTGCCCGCGACCGGCCAGCGGCCCATCCGGCGAACGCGCTCGCCGCGGTGCCCGTGCCGACGACCCCTACCATCATCGCGGTGATCACCGCGGCGACCGCGCGGCTGAGGACGCGCTCGCAGTCGGGCTCGTGGGTGTACAGGAGCTGGTCGTCCCGGCTGATCGATGCGACCGTGTACGGCTCGCAATGCACGCCGCCGTTCGCGATCGTCTGGTAGCCCGGCGGCCTGTCGAGGGGTGTGATCGCCACGGAGCCGGTCGCCAGGGCGCGACACCGCGGGAGCCCTCGCTCGTCAGCCCATCGCGAGCGTCATGCTCGACGGTCTCCTCGACCGCCGGCGCATCGGATCAGCCGGGCGAAGACCAGGTTCACCGAGTCGCCCGTGGCCGCGTACAGGTCCATCGTGCCCTGCCCCGCTGAACCCCTCGGCGTTCTGCGGACCCAGGGCTGGCCGTTCGTGGTGCACGGGGGGTCGATCCCGGCTGCGCAGCCCGAGTAGGTGGCCGTGGGCGGGATCCCGCTGTGACGCGCCGGCGAGCATGTACGGCTTGAACGACGACCCCGGCTGATGGCCGGTGGTCGCGAGGTCGACCGTTCCTGTCCGTAGTCCTGGCCGGAGAGGATCACCTTCACCGCGCCCGTCCGTTCTCGATCGAGACGATCGAGACGTCGGCCGGCGGCCGCCGGCCGGCGGAGTCGTCGGACCCTCAGGGGCTTCCGTGCCTCTTGCTGGGCCCCGCTGCCACTGGGGCTCGAGGGTGGTGACGATCTGCAGTCCGCCCTCGTCGAGCTAGCGGCCGCGCCTCCTTCGGGTCCTCCCAGGACCGTGCTCGCACCAGCCGTTCTCGATGATCTGGTCCGTTAGGTACGTCACGAAGAACGGGGGACGCCTGCGGGGGAGCTGCCCGGCCGTGTTCGCGCAGCCGGAGCGGGTCTCGCGACTCGCGCCGCGCTCCTCGTCAGATCCGGCCCGAGGGCCACCATCCGTTTCAGGACGTCGTTGCGGCGGAGCCAGGCCCCTCCGGATGGTCGATGGGGTCGTAGTAGTCCGGCTCGCGGATCATGCCGGCGAGCATCGCTCCCTCGGGCAGCGTGAGGTCGATCGGGGGCTTGTGGAAGTAGAACTGCGCCGCCGTCCCGACGCCGTAGACGCCGTTCCCCATGTAGACCTGGTTCAGGTACAGCTCGAAGATCCGCTCCTTCGAGTACTGCTGCTCGACACGGATCGCCAGGGCGAGCTCCTGGATCTTGCGCTCCACGCTCTCGTCGAAGGGGTCCCGGCCCGAGGGTGAGGCCGACCAGCTGCTGCGTGATCGTCGAGCCGCCCTGGACCACCTCGCCCGCCCGCAGGTTCTCGAGATCGCCCTGATCAGGGACGACACGTCCAGCGCGCCGTGCTGGAAGAAGTCCGAGTCCTCGATCGCCAGGACCGCCCGCTGGGTGGGCCGCGAGATGGCCCCGAGCTTGACGATCTCCCGGTTGTCGAGGTACACGCGGGTGAGGATCGAGCCGTCCGCGGCGTAGATCGTTGACCGCTCCGGGAAGCGGGGGATCCGCGTGAAGTCGGATCCGAGCGCGTCGAGCCGGGAGCGGATCTCGTTCACCCCGAATCCCGCGGCGGCGAAGGGCGGGGCGAGCACGGCGGCGGTGAGGATCGACGTCGCGAGGATCACGGGGATGAGCAGGAGAGCCGCGATCGGCTTGAACGAAACGCGGTCGCGGACGGGTCGGGGCCCGCGCGATGACCGAGGGCCGGGACGGCCCCCCGGTGGCGGAGGTCCCGCCGGGCGGCGACCGGTGTCAACGCTCATGGGGTCCCATCAGGATACGTCGGATCTCTCCTTCACTTGCTCGGTACGATGCGCCTCCATGCGTCCACCCCTCCGTCGCTTCTTCGCCGTGCCCGTGCTCGTCGTGAGCACGGTCCTCGGCACCGCCCTCGTGGGCACCGCGCTCGGCGCCGTGGGCGCCACGGCGCCGCCGGCCACACCGGTCCGCGTGATCGAGGTCCAGGGGCCGATCGACCGACCGCTCCTCGCGTTCCTCGAGGAGCGGCTCGCGGAGGCCGAGCGGGCCGGGCGATCGTGGTGCTGCAGCTGAACACGCCGGGGATGCTCGGGCAGAACGGCCTCGCGCTCGCCGAACGCGTCGCCCACCTCGACGTGCCCGTCCTCAGCTGGGTGGGGCCGGTGCCGGCGAAGGCGAGCGGCGGCGGCGTGCTGCTCATGCTGGCGTCCTCGCTCGCCGGGGTGGCACCCGGCTCGCAGACGGGTCCACTCCAACCGGTGGACGTCCTCCGTCCCGAGGAGAGGCCCGCGGACCTGCGAACACGGATCGAGGGGTGGCTCGCCCTCCGAGGTCGGCCCGACGTCGATCTCGATGCGCTCGAGCGACCGCTGGCGGCCCGCGAGGCGTTGGCTGCCAGGCTGCCCACGTGGCGACGTACACCGTCCCCGAGTTCTTGATCGCCGTGGACGGGATGACGGTCCGGACGCCGGCGGGGGACGTCGTGCTCCGGACGCGCGTCGCGACCACCGAAGCGCAGGCCGGCGAGCGCACCGTCGACATCCGCTTCGAGGAACCGGGCTTGATCGGCCGGGTGCTGCACGCGGTCGCGACCCCGTCGATGGTGTATTTCCTGCTGGTCCTGGGTCTGGCGGCGATCGCGTTCGAGCTCACGCAACCGGGCTTCGGCTTCGCCGGGTTCAGCGGCGTCGCGCTCGTGGCGCTCGCCGTGTACGGGCTCACGGTGGCCGTGCCGTCGTGGGGCGGACTGGGGCTGTTGGTCCTCGGGATCGGTCTGCTGGTGCTCGACGTGCGGCTGCGGAGCCTGCGCTGGCCGACGTGGGTGGGCCTGGCCGCGTTCGGTGCCGGATCGATCCTCGCGTGGCGGCACGTCGACGATTCGATCGCGATCAGCCCGTGGCTGATCGGCGGCGCGGTGCTCGCGAGCCTCCTCTATTACGGGTTCGCGCTGACCGTCGCGCTGCAGTCGCGGGATCGGATCGTCGGGACCCAGCGCGGCCTGGTCGGCCTCGTGGGCGAGGCGCGAGGACGCCTGGCGCCCGACGGTCCCGTGTTCGTGAAGGGTGCGCTCTGGCGGGGTCGGACGGATGGCGACCCGATCGAAGCGGGGACGCCGATCCGGGTTCGCGGCGTCGACGGCCTCATCCTCCGGGTCGCGCCGGAACTTGCTCGACCGGTGGAAGACGCTGGCGCGTAAGGGCTCCGCCGAGTTCTTGAGAACGTGTGGCGGCCCGAAGCTTCCTCCCGCGGGGAATCTCCATCCCCTCGTTCTGCGAACAACCAGGTAGATGGCGCTCGAGGAGGCGTTGGCCGGTTGGCAGGGACTCGCCGCATGCCGGGTGAGGATTCTTCCTACTTCTTCGCGCCGAGCTACTTCGAGAAGCGGGGCGAGAAGCTCGCCCGCGAGGCCCTCGCCAAGCGGATCTGCGCCGTCTGCCAGGTCCGCGGGCCTGCCTCGACTACGCTCTGCGAACCCGGGAGGGCACGGCGTGTGGGGTGGCCTGAACGAGACGGAGCGGCGAGCCATCCTGAGACGGAAGGCGCTCGAAGCGCGAGCTGACGGACCGCGCACGACCCGTCTGAGAGGCTGCGGCCGATCCGTGACGCGGACATCCTCGAGCGTCTCGGCGAGCTGGGCCTCGGAGCTGCCGGAGCTGCCCGAGCCGGTCGCGAGCTACGTCACCGTGAAGCGAGCCGGATCGCCTGGCCTTCGTGGCGGGACAGATCGCATGGTCGATGGGCATCTCCTCCCCCGGGCAGGCTCGGGCCAGCAGGTCTCCGTCGCGATGGGGCAGGAGGCGGCCGCACGAGCGGGGCTCCAGGCGCTGTCCGCGATCCGGCATCACCTGGGAGGCAGCTTCGATCGCCTCGTGCAGCTCCTGCAGGTCACGGTGTTCGTCGCCGCGGACGCGAGTTCATCGAACATCCCACGGTCGCGAACGGAGCCAGCGACCCGATCTGGTCGCGGTGCTCGGCCCTGACGGGCGTCACGCCCGGGCGCCGTGGGGTGGCGTCGCTTCCCCTAGGATCGTGCGTGGAGGTCGCCGTCACCGCCGAGGTTCCGAGGAGTCCGCGTGTACGCTTGCGAGCGTGGGTATCGCAGGTCGCCCTCCCGTCGTGTGATGCCCCGCTGATCGAACCATCCGAGCAAGGGGACCGCGAACTTCCGGCTCGTCCCCAGGGCTTCGCGGAAGGCGCTCACCGTGATCCCGGTCTCCGCGCGTCCGCGACGATGGCCTCGGCTCGCTCGATCACCGCCGGGATGAACACGAGATCGGGCGCGACGCGGACCACGAGCCCGGCTCTCGCGCCGCGTCCATCGCGTCGCGGCGATCCCCGCGCCGACGAGCTCCTTGACCGTCGGAGGCTGAGCCGGTTCGTCCGAGATCGCCTCCACCCACGCGCTGTACCAGGGGGTCGAGGTCCGGCCCCGGTCCCCTCGTGCGACGGCAGCGCGACGAGCCGCGGCCGTCCGGATCAGGAGCCCGTCGCCGACGAGGCGGTCGAGGATCGCATCGATCAGCCGGGGGTCCGACGGGCCCCATTCTGCTCGGGGATGTCGGCGAGCGCGCGGCGGGCCGCTCCCAGAGGCTCTCCCTCCTCGAGGGGGTGCGCGACGTGGTACGCGGGCACGTGCGCGACGAGGGCCGGGCCTGCGCGCGCGAAGCAGTCCGTCCCGGAGGAGCCAGTCGCCGGCCTGGGGGATGCCGGCGTCGGAGCCCGTGAGGACGAGGGCCTCCGAGGCGTGGACCGCCCCGCGCTCGCTCGGCGAGGATCGCCGGGAGCTCGTGGCGAGCCGCCGCGGCGCGCCGGGCGAGTCGCGCCTCCGCCGAGTCCCGCGCGCCGCGGCGGCGCGGGGTCGAGCACCGTCCCGCCCCCGACCGTCTCCTGCCGCCCCGATTCCCGCAGGACGAACCGGTCGAGGACGTCCAGCGCGAGCGGCGCGGGTCGTCCTGATCCGCACGTACGTTCCTCGCCGCCCGCCCCGTGGAACCTCGCCCCGAGGATCCGCACGCTTGGCCTCTGCCTCCGCCGCGCCGGCGTAGACCTTGAACGCGCCGCGCCCGGTGACCGGATGCGCCGAGGCCGCGGACGGGCCGGAAGACGCGTCGAACGTGGTCGTGGCCCTCCACGCCGCCGGGCGCGCCGATCACGTCGCCCCGCGCCAGGTCCCCCTGCCGTCCGGCGAGGTTCGCCGCGACCCGCGCGACGGGGATCGCGCGGGCCGCGTCCCGCTTGTGCGTCTGGAGCGACCGGATGCGCGCCGTCCGTCCGGTGAGGGTAGAGCTCCACGTCGTCGCCGACGGCGAGCGCGCCGCCGCCCAGCGTCCCGGTGACGACCGTGCCCGCCCCCCGAGATCGTGAACACGCGGTCGACGAACAGCCGGGCCCGTGTCTTCGGGCGGCGGCGGCGCCGCGGCGAGCACGTCGTCGAGGGCCGTCCGGAGGTCGTCGAGTCCCTCCCGGTCGTCGCCGACACCCGGACCACCCGGCGCACTCCGAGGGCGCTGCCCTCGAGACGCTCCCGGATCTCTTCCACTCCGTCCAGATCGAGCGCTCGCGTCGACGAGATCCCGCTTCGTCAGCGCCACCACACCGCCCTCGACGCCGAGCACGTCCAGGATCGCGAGGTGCTCCTCCGACTGCCGGCGCCAGCCCTCGTTCGCGGCGACCACGAACAGGACGAGGCGGACGGGCCCGACGCCGGCGAGCATGTTGGCGATGAACCGCTCGTGTCCGGGGACGTCGACGAAGCCGACCTCGCGTCCGCGACGGGAGCTCGCACCAGGCGTAGCCCGAGGTCGATCGTGAGGCCCCGCCGCTTCTCCTCCTCCCAACGATCGGGATCCATCCCGGTGAGGCGCAGCGATCAGGGACGACTTGCCGTGGTCGACGTGGCCGGCCGTGGCCACGACGCGGAGCTCGGTCATCTACTCGTCGTGTCGTGTCGCCACCGGGGTCGTCGTCGCCGTGGACGTCGTGATCGTGCTCCTCGTCGCCCTCGAGCGCGTAGTGCACCGCCCGGGCGAGGTGTCGGATCTGCGCGTCCGTCACCGTCCGGCAGTCGAGGAGGACTGAACCCGTCCTCCATCCGGCGAGAAGGCCGAGGGCGTGCCCGTTGCGGAGGCGGGCGGCGAACGCGGGCGCGTCCGGCACCCGGATCCGTGACCCCCCACGAAGGGAGGATCGTCCCCGGCATCGACGCCCCGCCGACAGCCGACTCGCAGCGCACACGCGCGCACCCTCGAGCTCCCCGCCGATCGTCTGGACAGGAGCTGGGCCCCGGCTGCGGACGATCTCGGGAGACTCCCGGAGCATCCGGAAGCACCGGGATCTCCCCTTCCTCGCCGAGTCGCGGACGATCGCGAGCACCTGCTCGAGGGCCGCCATCTGCATCCTGCCGATGCGGACGGCGCGGGCGATCGGGTGCCGCCGCAGCGCTCCAGGAGATCGCGCGCGCCCGACGATGATGCCCGCCTGCGGTCCGCCGAGCAGCTTGTCCGCGGAGAACGTCACGAGGTCCGCTCCCCTGCTCCAGGGCGTCGGAGACGGAGGGCTCGTCCACCGGATGTCCGTAGGCCGTGATGCAAGGAGTCCTGAGCCGATGTCGTAGAGGAACGGGATCTTGTGCTTGCGGGCGAGTGCGGATAGCTCGGAAGGCCGCGGGCGCCGCCGTGAACCCGATCACGCGGTAGTTTCGAGGGGTGCACCTTGAGGATCATCCCGGTCTTTTCGGTGACGGCCCCGCGGTAGTCGCCGATCCTCGTCCGGTTCGTCGTCCCGACCTCGGCGAGCCGCGCTCCCGAAGCGGCGAGGATGTCCGGGATCCGGAACTCTCCGCCGATCTCGATCAGCTCCCCGCGGGAAACGATGATCGGTTTCCCCTTCGCGAGCGCGGCCATCGCCAGCAGGAGCGCGGCGGCGCAGTTGTTGACCACCATCGCTCCCTCCGCCCCCGGTGAGCGCGGTGAGCAGGGTCTCGGCGTGTCCGCCGCGCCTGCCTCGCCGTGCCCGTCTCGCCGGTCCACCTCGATGTCCGTGTAGGAGCGGGCGGCCCTCGCGCGGCCCGCGCGGCTTCGCTCGGGCAGTGGGGCGCGCCCCAGGTTCGTGTGGAGGATCACGCCGGTGGCGTTGATCACGGGGACCATGCCCTGCGCGGCGCGGGACGCGCGGCCGAGGGCTCTGGCCAGCAGCACCTCGTCGGGCGGGGGGTCTTCGCCATCGGCCGCCGCCGACCGCACCTCGGCCAGGACGTCCTCGAGCATCCGTTTCAGCAGGGGCCGACCGAGCGTCGAGGACGATCGCCGCGCGGGGTCAGAGCGCAGGAGCGCATCCACCGAGGGAACCTTGCGGCGGACGTCCACGGCCATCGTCCGGGGAGCCTATCGCCTCCGTCGGCCCGCTCCACCTCGGCCGCGTGCTCGCGAGCCGGCCTCCGTTAGGATGGCCCGCGGATGGACATCCGCGAGCGGGCCGCGTTCGAGAGCTCCCAGGTCGCCTCGATGATCCGGGGCGGCGGGCTCGATGTCGAGGTCATGCCCAGCGGCGAGTTCTCCACCGAGGAGATGATCCTCAACATCGGGCCGCAGCACCCCTCGACGCACGGCGTCCTCCGCGTCGTCCTCGAGCTCGACGGCGAGGTGATCACGAAGGCAGAGCCCGTCATCGGCTACATGCACCGCGCGGCCGAGAAGCTCGCCGAGTACCGCGACGCCCGCCAGGTCCTCGTGCTGATGAACCGCCACGACTGGATCAGCGCGTTCAACAACGAGCTCGGATGGACGATCGCCGTCGAACGGCTCGCCGGCATCGAGGTGCCCGAACGCGCCCAGTGGATCCGCACGATGTTCGCCGAGTGGAACCGGATCCTGAGCCACCTGATGTTCAGCGGCTCCTACCCGCTCGAGCTGGGCGCCATGACCCCGATCTTCTACGCGTTCCGCGAGCGCGAGATGATCCAGGACCTGATGGAGTCCGCGACCGGCGCGCGGATGCATCATTCCTACTGCCGGGTCGGCGGGCTCAAGGACGACCTCCCGCGCGGCTTCCTGAAGCGCTCGGCGGAGGTGCTCGCCGAGACCCGCGAAGCGGATCGGGGAGTTCGAGACGCTGATCATGGGCAACGAGATCATCTACGCGCGCACGCGCGACGTCGGCCTCCTCCCCGCCGAGACCGCGATCGCGTTCGGCACGTCGGGGCCCGTGCTCCACGCGAGCGGCGTCCCGATGGATCCCCGGAAGGACGAGCCGTACGAGAAGTACGGGGAGGTCGAGTTCGAGGTGCCGGTGGGCACGAAGGGCGACTGCTACGACCGCCTCTGGGTGCTGATCGAGCGGATGAAGCAGTCCTGCAACATCATCGAGCAGTGCATGGACCGGCTGCCCCCGGGCGAGTTCCGGGCCCCGAAGCTCCCGAAGACGCTGAAGATGGACGGCGAGGTCTACGTCCGGACCGAGAACCCGCTCGGCCTGATGGGCTACTACGTCGTGGGCGACGGGAAGAAGCAGCCGTACCGGCTGAAGATGCGGACGGCCTCGTTCTCCAACGTCAGCGTGATCCCCGCGATGCTCCCGGGCACCCTGGTGCCGGACCTGATCGCGATCTTCGGCTCGATCTTCTTCGTGGTCGGCGACGTCGACCGCTGAGGGAGACCGGGCTCGCTTCCGGCGCCCAGAGGTGATGGAGACAGGGCGCTCACGGCTCAATGTCCGGGCCGGACGGCCGATACCCATGTGGGGATGAATAACGAGCACTCGGCTCGTTCCGCACCCGCACCGCGGATGACGGATCGCTTGAGGTCTGGGCGCGAGGTTGGCGCCTGGAGTCGCAGCTGTACGCCCTGATCCCGATGGGCATCGCGCTGATGTTCCTCCTGGCCCCGATGGACCTGCCGATGCGGATCGGCGGCGCCGCGGTGATGCTCGTGGCCACCTTGTTCGTCTTCCGGATGACCAAGCCGGGGCTCTGGCTCACGCCCGAAGCGTCTCCGTGGTCAGCGTCATCCGCACCCAGCGTTTCGCGTGGGACCAGGTCAGCGGTTTCATGGGGGAGCGCAGACACGACGAGGCGCGCCTGATGATGGTGCTCGACGACCAGCGACTGATCCCTCTCCCCGGGACGCTCGATCCGGAGGAGCTTGATCCGTACGGTGACGAAGGGCAGATGCTTTCAGCCGCCGACCAGCTGAACCAGCTGCGCGAGGTGGCGATCGCAGGTGATCTGCCGGAGCCGGCGCCCACCGGGCACGCCCCCGTCCCTCCGATGCCACCCTCGGCGGCGACGACGGTGACAGCAAGAAGGATCAGCGCCAGCGAGCGGAAGGAGCTCCGCGCCGCGCTGAAGGCCGTACCGTCTGCCCCGAAGGCCGGAGCTGCCTCGATCGTACCGCGCCCGAGGAGGTAGCCGGCCCCTCCGCCACGGCGCCTGCGCCGGCGGTCCCGGGCCGGGCCCGTCTCCCGAGCTCGTCCAAGTGGCGATCGCCGAACCCGAAACGCAGGTGGTGCGCCGCCCCGGGCCGAGCCGCAGGCGACCGGCCTCCCGTCCTACTACCCGACGCCCGTGTACATCCCCCAGGCCGAGTACGCGCAGATGCTCCGCGACCAGAAGGCGGCCGAGAAGGCCGCCGCCGCCGCGGCCGCCGAGCTCGCTCTGCTCGCCGAGCGACGACGCGCTCGAACGAGCTCACCGAAGAAGGAAGAGTTCTCGGACTGGACCTCCTGAGCGAACCTCAGCTTCAGGATCCGATGTTGAACCAGGTCCCTCCCGGCCCGAGCCAACTGGATTCCTCGCCCCAGGCCGCGATCGTCTTCCCGTTGCGCATCACGTCGATTTCCCCGTAGTCGCCGTAGAACTCGAGGAACCCGTCGGCGTCCTTGTATCCGGCGCCGGAGGAGGCATCCGAGATCCGGACGGCCGTGCTCCACGTCACGCCGCCATCTGCCGACCGGCGGTACCAGATGTTCCAGTCGTCGCACCGCCGTCGCTGCGCGAACCACTAGACGGACGTCGCCGTCGCCCGTCGCTTCCGCGGCCGGGCCCGTCGCCATCCGACCCGCGCTGGACACGGCGAGCGATGTCGACCAGGTCCGACCTTCGTCGGTCGATCTCCGGACGAAGACCCGCTGTGGCCCGCCGGGCTCCGTGGCGCCGTCGAACACGTAGACGAGGTCGTCGTCATCGTCGGCGGTCACCGAGTTGTGGCCGGCATAGAAGTCGTCATAACAGCCCTCGGTCACGCACGGTTCGCCGAGGTCGACGGAGCCGAGGAGCCGACGCTCCCAGGTCGCACCTTCGTTCCGGGAGATGAACACGTGGTGCCGGACCTGTCCGATCGCGCTCGCCCCCGGCCCCGAGTAGTCGAAGCTGCTCTCCGAGAACAGGACGGTCCCGTCGGACGTGACCTCGGCATCGAAGGCGAAGAAGTACCGACCGCTGTCGACGATCTTCCTCTGGGACCAGGTGGCGCCGAAGTCGTGCGACTGAGCGATCCAGGGGTCGCCACCGGTGGGGCCGTTCCACGACACGTAGACGTCCCGTCCGTCGTCGCTCGACGTGAGCACCGGCTTGTCGTTCCAGGAGACGTTCCCCCACGTCGGAACGGGGGCCGACCACGTCGCCCCGTGGTTCGTCGACCGCTGGAACACGACGTTGAACCCGTTCATCCACAGGGCGTACACGTGTCCGGTGTCGTGTACGACCTCGATGATCGGGTCGAACTGCCCCGAGCCCTTGCACGCGCAGAGCGGTGCTCCCTCGCTCCAGGTCTGCCCGTTGTCGTCGGAGATCTCGATCGCGATGTGCGGGACCGGGCAGTTGCCCGAGCAGGGCTTCGGGGCCCGTATCGGGTGGTGAGCAGGTAGACGAACGGCGGAGTTGGGATCGGCCGCGACGGCGGGCTCCCAGTCATCGGTGCCGACGTTCATCAGCCGCTCCCCGGCCCAGCCGGGCGCGGCGGCGACTTCGACAGGCTCTCGATGTTTCCCGAACGCTCCCATCCGCCTTCGCGTCCACGAAGGGCATCGAGGCGCATGTCGGTGGTCAGTTGCTGTTCGAGTCGCTCCTCGTTGCCGCCGGGGGCGCGGGCCAGGCCGGCGACGCCGGAAGGCGCCTTCGCGGCCAGCGACACGACGGCCGCGACGACGGCCAGAGCGAGGAGTGTGAACAGCACTGGAGATGAGCCGAGCCTGCATCGTTCCGCCTCCCGGGGGTCGAGGTCGAGCGAAGTCTCGCAGCACGTCGATCACGTCTGGCGGTTGAACCAGGTCCCTCCCGGCCCTGTGTAGCTGAAGGCCTCGCCCCACACACCGATCGTCTTGCCGGCGCTCGTGATCGCGATCTCGCCGTAGTCGCCGTAGAACTCCTGGAACCCGGCGGCCGTCTTGTAGGCGGCGCCCGAGATCGCATCGGAGATGTTCACCGGCGCCGTCCAGGTCACGCCGCCGTCGATCGAGCTCCGGTACCAGATGTTCCAGGCGTCGTGGTTCCCGCCGTTCGTCTGCGCGTACCACATGCGCACGTCGCCGGCGCCTCGTGACTCCACCACGGGCGCGGTGGACTGTTCGCCTGCCGTCGACAGCGTCGTCCGAGCCGACCATGTCAGCCCGCCGTTCGTGGACCGTCGCGAGAAGCTCAGCTGCCTCCCGCCCGGTGTCGTCGCGCCGTCGTAGACCATCACGAGGTTCCCCGCAGCGTCGGCGGACACGCCGCTGTGTCCCATGTAGAAGTCCGAGTAGCACCCGGCGGCGACGCACGGCTCGCCGAGCTCGACGGAGTCGACGACGATGTTCTGCCACGAGGCTCCCTGGTTCGTCGAGACGAACGCGTGATGCTGCACGACGCCCTCCGGCGTGGACCCCTGGCCGCCATAGAGGATGCTGCTCTCCGAGAACACGACCGTCCCGTTCGGCAGGACGTCGGCGTCGTACGCGAAGTAGTACCGGGGGCCGTTGTCGATCTTCGTCTGCGTCCACGTCGCGCCGAAGTCATGGGACTGCGCGACGTAGGGGTCACCGGCGTTCGGACCGTTCCACGACACATACATGTGCTGGCCGTCGTCGCTCATCGCGAGCACCGGCTTGTCGTTCCACGACACCTGGCCGTACGTCTTGACCGGAGTCGACCACGTCTGCCCGTGGTTCGTCGACTTCGTGAACACCACGTTGTAGCCGTTCATGTAGAGCGCGTAGACGGCGCCCGTGCTCGGGACGACCTCGATGATCGGGTCGAACTGCCACGAGCCCTTACATGCGCACAGGGGCACGCCCTGGCTCCAGGTGGCTCCGCCGTCCGAGGAGATCTCGAGCGCCACCCACGGGGTCGGGCAGTTGCCCGGGCACGGCTTGGGCGCGTATCGGGTGGTGAGCATGTAGACGTACGGCGCGTTGGGGTCGGCCGCGATCGCAGGCTCCCAGTCGTCGGTCCAGACGTCCATCAGCTGCTCGCCGGCCCACCCGGGCGCGGCGGCGAGCACGACGCGCTCGCGCTGGCCGAACGTCCCTTCGGCTCGCGCCTCCTGCAGCGCGTCGAGTCGCATCTCGGTCGTGAGCCGCTGCTCGAGCCGTTCCTCGTTCCCACCGGGGGCGCGGCCCAGGCCCGCGACGCCGGACGGCGCCTTCGCCGCCAGCGACATGAACGCCGCCAGTACGACCAATGCGAACACCGTGATGAGTGCGGACATGATCCTTGCCTGCATCGACCTTCGCCTCCCGCTCGACCGAGCACGGTCCCCGGGTCCGGACCGCATCCTAGACATGCCGGATCGCAGCGCGCCACCCCGGAACAGGGTGCGTCACGGGTACCCTCCTGCGATGGATCGGCGCCCGTCGGGCCGGCTCGGATCGGAGGCCCTCTACCTGGTCCTGCCGTCGCTCGTCCTGGCTCTGTTCCTCGCACCGCTCGTCCTGGTGGTGCTCGGCTCGCTCCGGCCCCCGGGACCGCCCCGCCCAACGTCGATCGAGCTCTGGCCTGCGGGCGCCGGTGCTTCGAACTACGGAGACGTGCTGGGACGCCCCGTGCTCCGGCAGCAGCTCCTCAATTCCCTCCTCGTCGCGGCGCTCGCCGTGCCGGCCGGCACGCTGGTCGCGTCGTGGGCGGGGTTCGCGATCGCCCGGCTGCCCGCCGGGCGGCGCTCGTGCTCCTCGGCATCACCGTGCTGGCGGTCGCGATGTCCCGGCGAGCACGATGTTCATCGGCCGGCTCGTCCTGTTCCGCGCCTCGGCTCACGGACACGCCGCTGCCGCTGATCGCCCCGGCGCTCATCGGCGTCACCCCGTTGCTGGTGCTCCTCTTCGCGTGGAGCTACCACACGATCCCGGCGGAGATCTACGACCTCGCTGCGGAAGCCGGGCTCGGACCGTTCGGGACGTGGTGGCGTGTTGCGGTGCCGATGCGGAGGGGCGCCGTGGCCGTCGCCGTCGCCGTCGCGTTCGTGGTCTCGTGGGGCAACCTGTCCGACCCGCTGCTGTACATCTACGACGAACGGTGGTTCACGTTGCCTCTCGGCCTCGTCTCGCTCGCCGAGCTACCGCCGACCGATCAGGGCCTGATGCTCGCCGCCGCCGTCATCGCGATCGTGCCCGGCGCTCGTCACGGCGTTCTCTCGTGCAACGTCATCTCTACGAACGGAGGGTGTGAATGCGGAACGAGGACGGTCGGCCTGGCTCGGTGCGTGCTCGTTCTCGTGTTGGCGACCGCCGCGTGCGAGGGAGAGCACCCGCCGGCGGCACACGGATCACGGTGATGGTCGCCGGCGATCCCGAGGAGATCGACGCGTACCGGGCCGTCGTCGCGGGCTTCAACGACTCGCAGGACGAGGTAGAGGCCGAGCTGATCCCGTTCGCCGAGCGCGACGACCTGATCCTGCGGCTCTCCACGTCGATCGCGGGGGGACAGCCACCTGACCTCTTCCTGATGAACTACCGCTTCTACGGGCAGTTCGCCGCCCGAGGGGCCCTCGAGCCCGTCGGCCCCTACCTCGCGGAGACTCGACGCGTTCTCCGATGCCGACTTCTTCGAGACCGCGATGACGCCTTTCCGATGGGACGGCGAGCAGGTATGCATGCCGCAGAACGTCTCGAGCCTCGTCGTGTACTACAACGCCGACCTCTTCCGGAGCGCGGGCGTCGAGCTCCCGCGGGACGGATGGGCCTGGGACGACATGGTCGCCGCCGCGAAGAATCTCACCCGCGATCGTGACGACGACGGAACGGTCGACGTCTACGGCCTCGGCGTCGATCCGGAGATCATCCGCGTCGCGCCCTTCATCTGGTCCAACGGGGGGCGGCTCGTCGATGACGAGGCAGTCGCCGACGCAGTTCTCCCTCGACGGAGCGGCCGTCGTGGCGCTCGACACGCTTCTTCGATCTCCGGACCGTCCACGGCGTCACCCCCACCGACGAGGAGGCCGAGGCCGAGGACTTCGAGAGTCGGTTCCTGAACGGTCTCTCGGGATGCTGATGGAGTCGCGGCGCGTGGTCCCCACGCTCCGGACGATCACCGACTTCGAGTGGGACGTCGTCGGCATCCCGTCGCTCGGCTCGCCCGCGTCCATCCTGCACTCGGACGCGTACTGCATGACCGCGGGGTCGGACGCCAAGGACGAGGCGTGGCGGTTCATGGAATTCGCGCTCGGTCCCGAGGGTCAGCGGATCGCGTCGGAGGCGGGTCGGACGGTGCCGTCGCTGCGGTCGGTCGCGGAAAGCGATGCCTTCCTCGACCCCGACGCGCTCCCGGCGAACGGGGAGGCGTTCCTCGACCAGATCCCGTTCCTCCGATCCGTCCCGACGATCTCGACCTGGCCGGAGATCGAGGACGCGGCCAACGGGCTGCTCGAGGAGGCGTACTACGCGGGGGATCGGGTCTGGAGGTCGCGGTGGAGCTCGAGACCCGGACGCGCGACCTGTTCGCTCGCGCAGAGACCTGATGGTCGCCGGCGATCGCCGGGTCCTCTGGCTCATGGCGTCGCCGTTCCTGCTCGGCGTGATCGCGCTCGTCCTGCTGCCGGCGTTCGGGTCGCTCGTGATGTCGTTCTTCGAATGGGACCTGGTGCGGCCCCCACGCTTCGTCGGCTCGGCCAACCTCCGGGAGCTGTTCGGCGATCCCGTCTTCCTGATCTCCCTCCGGAACTCGCTTGCTCTACGTCGCCGCGGCCGTGCCACTCCGCCTCGTGGGAGCGCTGGGGATCGCGCTGGTGCTCCACCGGCGCGGTCGCGTGCGGACGGCCGGTCGCGTCGCCGTGCTGATCCCGAGCGTGATGCCCGACGCCGCCTACGCGCTGATCTGGCTGTGGATCCTCAACCCGCTCTACGGGCCGCTCAACCTGGCCCTCGGGGCCGCCGGCCTGCCGACGCCGTCATGGCTCTCGCAAGGGACGCCGGCGCGGTGGGCCGTCGTCGATCATGGGGGCGTTCCAGCTCGGCGAGGGCGCCCTGATCGCGCTGATCGCGCGGAGCCAGGTGCCCGAGGAGTTGCACGAGATCGCCGCGATCAACGGGGCCGGCCGATGGAGCCGCTTCGTCCGCGTCACCCTCCCGATCATGGCCCCGGCGTTGCTGTTGATCGTGGCCCGCGACACGATCCTCAGCCTGCAGGCGACGTTCGCGCCCGCGCTGATCGTGACCGAGGGCGGCCCGCCTCCGTACGCGACGACGTACCTTCCGCTGTTCGTCTACCGCAACGCGTTCGAGCTACCTCCGGTACGGCTACGCGTCGGCGGCCACCGTCGTGATGCTCGTCGTCACCGCCTCGATCCTGTGGCTGCAGTACCGAGCGGTGGTGTGGTGGCGCGGTCGACTCGGTGGACCCCGTCTGAGTTCGCTACATCCAGGCCGGCGCGTGGAGACCCGGCGTGGCGAGGAGGAGCCAGCGGAGCCGGCCGAGCGCCGAAGGATCGACGAGCAGTGTGGCTCGGCTCCTCCCGCTCCACGTTCGGACGGCGTCGAGCCCTTCGCGACGATCCAGCAGCTCGGCCTGCCATCGGAGCTGCTCGTGGACCCAATGGTCGAAGCCGAGCGCGGTGAGCGCGTGACGCTGCGTGACGCTCGGGAACGCGATCAGCCCCTGCTGCTCGGCGTGCTCGGCTGAGGAGATCGAAGTCGAGCCCGGACGTGATGTCGGTCTCGCCAGGCCGCTCGAGGAGGTCCTCGACCGGTCGATGTGCCCGATACCCGTGGGGCGGACCGCCCGGCTCGCCCACCCCGCCGTAGTCGATCAGGAGCGCGTAGCCGGGGTGGGCGAGCCGGGCCCCCACCGCGTCGATGAACGCCGTCGCCCCTTCCGGGAGCACCGCCTCCTCGCCGTCGGCCAGCGCGAACACCTCCTCCGGCGGATCGTCGAGGTGCTCGACGAACCGATCGCCGTCGAGCCCGACCTTGACCTCCTTCGTTCCCGACGGTGTTCCCCGCAGACGCCGGAAGGGCAGGTTGTCCATCAGCTCGTTCGCCAGGATCAGCTGCGGCGAGCCGTCGAGCTCCTCCGCGACCTCGACGCCGTCGATCGCGCCCAGCGCTTCCCGGGCGCCGGGGCTGGTGTCGATCGCCGTGTAAGTCACGTCCACGTCGCTGCAGGTGCTCGACGAGTTGCCTGGCGAGGGTCCCGTCGCCGGCCCCCACCTCCGACAGCCGGAGCGGGGTCGGTCGGCCCAGCCGGTCGTGCAGATCGACGATCGCCCGGCCCGAGGAGCTCCGCGAAGACCGGGTGGACGTGCGGGCTCGTGACGAAATGGCCATCGGGTCCGATCGGTGGGCGTTCGAAGAACCCTCCCGGGCCCGAGAGCGCGAGGGCCATGTACTCCGAGAACGTGATGGGTCCGTGATCCCTGATCGCGTTGGCGATCGACTCGCGCGCCTCCATCGGGTTCCCAAGCGTACGGCCCTGGGTAGCATCGGGTTCCGTGAGCGACGAGATCCGGCAGGCTGCCTCGCTGATCGGCGTCCGGGACGGGCTGAAGGGTCCCGAGGTGCTCGTGATCGAGCGTGCGCTCGATCAGCGCTTCCTCCCCGGCTACGTGGCCTTCCCGGGCGGCGCGGTGGACCTCGCCGACAGGACGCTGGCGGAGCGCTGGTTCGGCGACGCGGAGGAGGGAGCGCGAGCCGCCGCCGTCCGCGAGCTGGCCGAGGAGGTCGGGCTGGCGGTGACGCGGGATGCGGTCGTGGCCGCGGGTCCCGATCGCTCCCTCGCACCGATCGACGGATCGCCGCCCGCCGCCGACGCGCTCCCGGAGATCGCGCGATGGATCGCGCCGGAAGAGGTACCCGTGCGCTTCGACGCCCGGTACTTCGCGGTGCGTATGCACGACGGCGCCGATCCGGTGCCGGACGGCGCCGAGGCGGCGAAGGCCTGGTGGGTGTCGCCGACCGATCTCCTGGCCGCGTGGGATGCCGAGGAGGTGCGGCTCTACTGGCCGACCCACTACACGATGCACGCGCTCGCGGATCGACGCGATGCGGACGATGTCCTCGGCCTGCGGCTCGTCACCCGCGAACCCGATGAGGACGAGCTGGACCGGTTGCCGCGATCGGTCTTCTACCAGGACCGATGAACGGATCCATGCTGCCGATCCGGAGGGTGCTCGCCCCGAATCCGGGTGTGTACACGCTCGAGGGGACGAACACCTGGATCGTCGGGAGACGATCCGACGTTCGTGATCGATCCGGGCCCCGACATGCCCGAGCATCTGGCGGACGTCGCGAAGGAGGCCGGATCGGTCGCCGCGGTGCTCGTCACGCACGATCATCCGGACCACGCGCCGGGCGCGGTCCCGTTCGGCCAGGCTCGTCGGGGCGCCCGTGTACGCGTTCCGGCTGGCGGGCACGACGAAGCTCTCCGCCGGTCAGCGCGTGCGCGCCGGCGCGCTCGACCTCACCGTCGATCCACACGCCGGGTCACACGTCCGACCATGTGGCGTTCTTCGAGCCCGGCAGCGGCGCGCTGTTCACGGGCGATACGGTGCTGGGGAGAGGCACCAGCTTCATCGATCCGCCTGACGGGGACCTCGTCCAGTACCTGCGCTCACTCCGCCGGCTGATGGATCTGGATGCCCGGTCGATCTACCCGGGCCACGGTCCCATGGTGTTGCACGCCCGCGGCAAGCTGGTCGAGTACCTCGCGCACCGAGAGGAGCGGGAAGCGCAGATCGTGTCGGCGCTCGCCGAGGGCCCGCGCACGATCGCCGAGATGGTCGAGGTGATCTACGCGGATCACCCCAAGGAGGTGCATCCCTTGGCCGCGCGGTCGGTGCTGGCGCAGCTCAAGAAGCTGGCCCACGAGGGGCGGGCGGAGCGGACCGGGAAGACCGACGACGGTCCCTGGACGGCTTCGACGCCGAGGACCTGCCAGCGATGCGGGCGACCGGTCAAAGGCAAGGGCCGCTACTGCGATTCATGCACCCTTGCGATGCTGCAGTCCGAAGGGTAGGGCGGCCTCTCCGAGCTCCCGTCCGCACGACGTATCGACCCCGGGCTCGTTCGATGCGTCCCCTGCCGGCGAGCTCCCCGAGCGCCCTGTTCACGCTCTCCCGCGTGGCACCCGTGAGGCCGGCGAAGTGCTCCTGCGTGAGCGGGAGCTCGAGTCGCCGTCCCCCGGGAACGGTGCGGCCGAATCGCTCGGCGAGATCTTCGAGACGCGCGAGGAGCCTGTCCGCGATCCGGTCCCACGCGATCGAGCACGCCAGCCAGGATGCCCGTCTCGCTCGCCTGGCGAGACCGTCCCGCAGCGCGATCGGCCCCGCGGCGAACAGGCCGCTCGTCACCAGCGCGCGGATCGAGGCGTCCGCGGTCCAACCGGTGGGGCCACCGACGAGGTCTCCCGGCCCCAACACGTCGAGGACCAGCCGGTGGCCCTCGACGTCGATCGCCTCCATCAGGAGCGCACCCCTCCGGACCACCCACGCATCCGGGTACGGCTCACCCTGGCGGATCGATCTCCCGTCCGGGATGCACATCGAACAGCAGGGGGAGTGGTTCGCCGGCCGTGCTCACACGCACCACCCCTTCGCGCGGGCGACCCTATCGACGGTCGCCGACACGCGGGCGGAGAGAACGCGCTAGGCTTTGCCCCGCGCAGTCCCGAGGAGGTCAGGTTGGCGAAGGCGAAGCTCGATGCCGTCATCGCGGCGGTGCCGCTGTTCGACACCCTGTCCAAGCGGCACCTGAAGAAGGTCGCCGGGCTCACGACGACCGTCGAGTACGACGCCGGTGACACCGTGATCCAGGAAGGGGAGCCGGGAGACTCGTTCTTCGTCACGGTCGCGGGACAGGCGAAGGTGGTCTCGGGCGGCAAGACGGTCCATCGGCTGATCCCGGGCGACCACTTCGGCGAGATCTCCCTGCTCGACGGCCGGCCGCGGTCGGCGTCGGTGGTCGCGGAGACGCCGCTCTCCCTGCTCCGGCTCCCCCGCGCGTCGTTCCTCCGTTTGGTTCGAGACGACGCGGACCTCGCGCGAGCATTGCTCGCATCCCTCGCCAGGATGGTGAGGCGGGTGGATCGCTCGCTCGCGAAGTGAGTCCGCTGCGCATCGAGTTCCACCACCCCGCGGAGCCCGCGACGCCGGCCGTCCCTGCGCCGGGCGGCCCACCGCCTCCTTCGCCCCCTCCTCTGCCCACCCTCGCCACCGCGACTTGGGTCGACGGGCGCCCGGTCGTCGAGGCGACGATCCGGCGATCAAGGACGCGATCGAACGCGCCTTCCGTTCGACCCCCGTCGTGGTCGACGATCCGTCCCTCCGCTCCGCGGGCAGCCGTGGGGAACAGATGCTCCAGCCCGGGGACCTGGGGTGGTTCCGCGCGGTCGCGCAGTTCCGGGTCCCTGCCGAAACCGGGCTCGTCGCTCGAACCGTGCCGGGCGTGGCGAGGGGTGGATACGACCCCGCCGCGAACTACCGGCGGTTCTCGGAGCAGATCGAGCGGCTCGAGTCCTGACCGTTCGGCGCCGAACGCTCAGGCGTCGGCCGCCACCCAGTCACGTCCGGTGTCACAGAAGGACAGGAAGTCGCAGTGGTGGCACCACGGACCCGGCGTGGGATCGAACGCTCCCTCCCCGATGGCACGGAGCGAGTTCCCGACCCGGGCTCGCACCTCGTCGGGATCGCCCATGGGATGGGAGACCTCCTCGCCGCCGGCCAGATACAGGTAGGTGAGGGTGAGATCTTCCGGGCGCTTGCCCCACACCTCGACGCAGGCCAGGCCGTAGAGGTCGAGCTGCAGCCCGGCGAGCGGGTCGTCGTCCGGAGGGCGCCGCCCCGTCTTCCAGTCGACGACCTCCCACGGACCCTCGACGGCGGCTCCGAACACCGCGTCGATCCGGCCCGAGACGGCGAACCCTTCAAGCCGCAGGAGGAAGGCGCGCTCCGCGAACAGCGGAACCACACCTGCGAACCGGCTGGCGAGGAAGGCCTGCCGCAGGCGATCCACCTTGCCCGGCTCGGTCGCGAGCTCGTCCGCGGTGAGGTCGGGAGCGTCGTCAAGCTCGAGGAGCTGACCCTGTCCCGAGGAACGGCGCTCGATCCAGCGGTGGACCTCGGTCCCGATCCGGGCTGCCGGTCCCGAGAATCGAGGGAGCGGGCGCACGGACGTCCAGTAGAAGCGCTTCGGGCACCGGGAGTAGTCGATCACCCCTCCCACCGACACGTTCCGAGGAGGCGTCATCTCGCCGCCGCGACCTTCGACGTCCTCGCGCTCCCTCAGGTGGAGCGCGAGGCCGCGGCGATCGGCGCCGAGCCGCTGCAGGGTCGCTCGATCATCCTGATCGAGCGACTCCATGAGCGGCTCCTGGATGGCGCCGCCTGCTCTCGGCGGCGGCCACGGCCGCATGCCGCCAGCCCTCGGGGAACACGGGATCGCGCTCGGCCGGGAGCGCGGGGCCCGGCCAGTCGCGGACGAACCGCTCCCGGTAGCCGAGGATCGGATTGTGGTCCTCGTCGATGTCCGCGCCGGGGTCCCACGTGGCGTGCTTCGTCTCCATGATCCAGTCCTTCAGCTCCCTGAGGAACGGGCCGGCCTCCTTCGCGCGCATGTTCTCCGCGTACCAGTGGGCGCCGGTGACGTGCAGCGTCCGCCGCGCACGGGTCATCGCGACGTAGGCGGTCCGCCGCTCCTCGTACTCCTCCTGCTGCTTGAGGTCCTTCTTGAAGGCGGAGAGGTTGCCGTCGTAGCGCGGCAGGTAGGAGGCATCGCCGCGGAGCTCGAAGTCCATCGACTTGCCTCGTTCGGCCGGGTTGTGCTGGATCGTCGTGTTGGGCAGGAGTCCCTTGGCGAGCCCGGGCACGAAGACGTGATCGAACTCGAGGCCTTTGGCCACATGGATCGTCATGACCTTGACCGAGTCCTCCTCGGAGGGTTGGACGGGGGACCACTCCTGCTTGTCCAGGTTCTCGACGGCGTCGACGTACTCGAGGAACGCTCGCAGCGTGAGCTCGCCCTGGACGGGGGAGAACGCGTGCACCTCGTCGAGGAATGCCGCCAGGTTGCGCCGGGCGGCCGTCGCCGTCGCCACGTCGAGGTGGGCGTCGAGCTCGGTGAGGATGCCCGTCCGCCGGATGATCTCGCCGAGGAACTCGCCGACCGGCCGTCGCGCCTCCACCCGGAGCGCGGTCAGCTCCTGCCGGCATTCCTCCAGGCGCGCCCGTCCTTCCTCGGAGAGACCTTCGACCTCGTCGAGGTGCTCGAGGGCCTCGGTGAACAGGAACGGGGCGGCGTCTCCCTCGGCCTCGTCCTCCTCGCGCAGCGCGTAGCTCTTCGTCTTGGCGAGCGAAGCGACGAGCGCCAGGTCCTTGAAGCCGACCCGGTAGCGCGGTCCCAGGAGGATCCGGCCGAGCGCCACGCTCGCCAGGGGGTCGAGCGTGGCGCGGGCGTAGGCGAGCACCTCGACGACCTCCGGCATCTTGAGCAACCCCGCGAGCCCGAGGATCTCCGCGGGCACCTCGCGCTCGATGAACGCCTGCTGCAGGGAGAGGAACAGCCGCGAGGTGCGGCAGAGCACCGCGCAGTCCGACCACGCCGCGCCCGCCTCGTGCAACGCGACGATCCGATCCGCCACCCAGGCGGCCTCTTTCACCTCGTCGGAGATCCGAGCGACGTGGACCTCGCCGGGCCCGTTCTCCTCCCAGGGGACGAGCTGCTTGTCCGGGTCGGGGCGTTGCGCCGGCGGGAGCTGGCCGATCAGCACGTCGGCCGCCTCGAGGATCCGCGCACCCGAGCGGAAGTTGGTGTACAGCGGGAGCTTGGTGGCGTCGTCGCCGTTCGCCTTGGCGAACTGCCTCGGGAACTCGAGCAGGTTGAACAGCGAGGCGCCACGCCAGGCGTAGATGTTCTGATCCGGATCGCCGACGGCCGTCACCGCGTGGCCACCGCCGAAGACGCCCGCCATCAGGCGCGCCTGAGCCACGTTCGTGTCCTGGTACTCGTCGAGGAGCACCGCGGCGAACCGGTCGCGGTACTGGCCGGCGACCTCGGGATGCTGTTCGACGATGTCGAGGGCGAGCTCGATCTGGTCGCCGAAGTCGATCACGCCGAGCTCTCGTTTCAGCTCCCGGAAGACCGCGCAGGCCTTCGCGAGCTCGATGCGCTCGCGAGCCGAGCCGTAGGCGCGGTCGGATCGGTGCTCCTTGAGCTCTTCCAGCCGGTGCTCGTTGAACGCGACGATCTCGTCCGGAGAACGGAAGTGGTTCGCCGCCTGGTCGTCGAGGGTGAGGATCCGATCGACGACGCCGGGGAGACGCTGGGCCTCGACGACCTCGAACGTCATGCGGTCGAGCACGCGGCCGCAGAGCTCGACCCGCTGCGCCGGCGTGAGCACCCGCTGGTTGGGCTCGATCCCGATCAGGACGCCGTGCCGATCCAGGAGCTGGGCCGCGAAGCCGTGGTAGTTGGTGATCTCCGGCTCCTCGCCGTCGGGGAGGTCGAGGCCGGCCAGGGCTCGGCGCACGCGCTGCTGGAGGTTCTCCGTGGCCTTGTTCGTGAACGTCAGGCACAGGACGTTCCCGGGCAGGACGCCGGCGTGATCGGCGGGGAGACGGCCGAGCGCGACGAGCGCGAGGTACACCACGCGCGCCGCCATCACCGACGTCTTCCCCGAACCGGCACCGGCCACGAGCACGTACGGCTCCAGCGGCCACGAGATCGCGCGCCACTGCTCCTCGGTCGGTGGCCGCCCGCCGAGGACGTCGAGGATCTCCTGCGGGAACGTCATCGTGTCGCTCACGGCTCCGTCGCCCCCTGAGGGCTCCCCACATCGAACAACGGCCGGCCCTCCGGGAAGAGTGGGCAGAGCGACTGGAACTCGCAGAAGAAGCAGTTGGCCTGGTAGTTCGGACGATACGAACCGGAGTCGTTCAGCCGCTTCAGCTCACCGACCAGACCGGAGAGCTTCTGGCGCATCACGTCCTGGTACGCCTCTTCGCGGTCGGGCGTGCCCACCGTCCACTCCCGTGTCACGAGCTCACCGGTGCGCCAGTCGCCCTTCAGGTAGGAGAGCTCCACGCCGGACACCGGCTGGAACTCCTTCATGTCCTCGGACTCGAGGACCGCCAGGTAGTAGATGCCGAGCTGCAGGCTCTCGTTGGCCTTGGGAGCCCGATCGGCGCTTCCGGTCTTGTAGTCCGTGATCCGGGAACCCGGGAACCCGGCGGGGTCGGGTCCGATCCTGTCGATGTAGCCGACGATCGACGCACCCTCGTAGTCGAACTCGAAGCCCCCTTCCGTGGCCGAGGCGGGGTGGGCTCCGTAGCGTTCGAACCAGTTGGGGAGCATCTTCTTCTGGGCGAGCGAGCGCCACGCTTCCGAGACGGCCTTGGCCGGGAACTCCTGCGGGCGCCAGCGCGTGTCGACCTCCGCGATGAGCGCCTCGAGCGTTCGCTCGACCGCGCCCTTCTCGCAATCCTCGATGATGCGGTGAACGAGCGAGCCCACCCATGCCTGGTACCCGACGGGACGCCCGAGACCGAGCTCGTAGCCGAGGACGAACTGCAGCTCGCAGTTGTCGAGGACGTCGAGCTTGGAGTACGAGGCCCTGAGGTGCTCGTGCAGCGGACGCCCCGTGTCCGTCCAGTCGCGCTGGAACCACCACCGCCGCGGATCCACGCCGAGCGCGACGAGCCCTTGGAGGGCGGCGAGCCGGTCGACGCCGGAGATCGCGTCGATCCCCAAGGTCCGGCGCCAGAGGGCAGCTGCCTCTCGGACGGAGATCGGCTCGGCGAGTGCCGGGTCGGGAACGGCCGACCACTTGAGCCCCAGCTCCTCGACGAACCGCGAGCCCGTGGACGCCTCGTCCGCGTGCGCCCGGCTCGCCATCAGCACCACGCGCTCCCGAGCCCTGCCCACGACCATGCGGAAGAGCCGTCGCTCGTCCTCCAACCGGGCGCGGTTGCGGTCCGACTGCGACACGAGACGGTCCAGAGCCTCCAGGTCGAACATCGGCTCGGGCCGCGTCAGGCTGGGGAAGTTCCCCTCCACGGTGCCGACCACGAGCACCGTGTGGAACTCACGCCCCGCGGCACCGTGGGCCGTCAGCACCTGAACGGCGTCGGCTTCCCGTCGTTCCCACGCCGAGAACCCGGGTCCACGGTCCCCGGCATCCACCGACGAGAGGAACGCTTCGACCGACGGGTCGGCGGCGGAGCCGGCTTCCGCGACGGCGCTCGAGAAGGCGACGACGGAGTCGAGCTCGCGCCGCGAATCGATCGACGCGTCGGCCGCCTCGACCAACCGGCGTGAGCAGGGCAGCTCCCGCCACAGGACCGCGAAGGCATCCAGCACCGAGCGGTCCGCGGCCTGAGCGGCTCGGTCGAGGACCTCTCGCACCTCCTCCACGTGCGCCGTCTCCTCGGCGGTGAGGCCGTCCGTGAACTCGAGCGCCCGCCCCACGGATCCCGTCCGGGTGTGGGCGACGCGCAGGAGGCCTCGCGCCGCCGCGGGCGACAGACGAACGAGATCCGACGTGAGGACGGATTCGATCGAAGCCGTTCCGCTCGTCCTCGGACGCGACGAGCCACCGCAGCGCGAGCACGAACGGCCGGGTGGCCGGCTCCTGCGCGAGCGAGACCCCGCTCTCCGGTGCGGTCCGTGGTACGCGCGCATCGTCGAGCGCTCGCAGCAGCCCGCCGACGTGCGAGCCCTGCCGGCGGATCACGACCGCGAGCTCTCCCCACGCGACGCCGTCATCGACGTGGAGCCGCCGGAGCTCCCGCGCGACGGCCGCGTACTCCTCCGAGGTGTGTGCGGCGGTCCACGCGTCGACGCGCACCGTCTGTGGGGCGCGGTGGGGTGTGGTCAGCTCCACGTGCGACGCGCCGGCGAACACCTGCGTGAACCGGAGGGACGGTACGGCGGTCGTGCCCTGGAACGAGAAGACGTGCGCCTCCGGGTCCGCGGCGACGACGAGGTCGCTCGTTCGGAGCGACTGCACGAGCGCCTCCTGCGCGAACGTGGCGTCGTGGTAGTCGTCGACGAGCAGATGGTCGAGGAGCGGCTCGGACGCGGCCGCCGCCGCCTCCGCTCGACCGATCAGCGCCGCGAAGTCGACGCGCCGATCGGCATCCAAGACATCGAGATATGTCTGGTAGAAGCTCGCGAGCTCGAGCCAGCCGCTGAGGCCGCGCGATCCGGCCTTCGCCTGGATCTCCTCAGGCGTGAGTCGCGCCTCCTGCGCGCGCAGGAGGAACTGCCGGATCTGGTCCGCGAACCCCCGCAGGGTGAGCAGATGGCCGTACGCCGGCCACTCGGAGGGGTCCTGTCCCTGGAGCAGGTCCTGGACGAGCGCGAACTGATCGGCCGCGGACAGCACCTCGGGCGGCTCCGCGTAGCCCAGGGCCGAGAAGCGCTCACGAAGGATCAGGTGGCCGAGCCCGTGGAAGGTCAGGACGTGGAGGCTGGAGAGCGACGCCGGCAGCCGTGCGATCAGGGCGTCGCGCGCGGCTTGCCGCGCGCGGCGCGATCCCACGATCAGCGCGACCCGCTCGGGATCCGCCCCGCCCTCCACGAGCCGCGCGAATCGCTCGCGGAGCACCGAGGACTTGCCGGTTCCGGCAGCGCCGGTGACGAGGAGCGCACCCGTGGCGTGCGACAGGACGGCGTCCTGCGCAGCATCGGGAGAAGAGGGGGGGTTCACGAGGCGGATGCTACCGCCAGTCGCCGACACCACCGAGGTCGGGTCGTGGCGGTACCGGCGCCGCATCCTCGGGTGTGGTCTCGCCGGCGATCCGGCGCCGATACCACCGATCCACGTCGCTCGTCGTGAGCCGCCCCACGAGCCGTTCACCGTCGATGACCAGCGCCTGGCTGTCCCCCGCGATCCACTCGAGGGCTCGATCGAGGGGCAGGTCCGGCGTCACGACACGCATCCGATCCCGTGGCGTCATCGCGGACCGGACCCCCCGCGTGGGGTCCTTCCCTCCGACCTTCGAAGCGGTCGAGAACGAGAGCGAGCCGATCACGCGCCCGAACCCCTCCACGACCGGGAACTCCGTGGTGCGATCGGCTCGGAGATGCGTCTCGAGGGCGTGCAGCAGCGTGGCCTCCGCGGGGATCGGCGGGGGAGGTGGTCCCATCGCATCCGAGACCTGTCCGCGGGACAGATCACGCAGGATCGGTGACTGCCTCCCGACCTGGAGCCCCTGACCGATCATCATCCAGCCGATGAACGCGAAGAAGAGCCAGTCGCCGTTCTGCGCTCGGAGGCGTTGGATCGCGATCATGCCGAGGACGGCGCCGACCACCACCCCTCCCCACCCCGCCACCCGCAGGGCGAGGAAGCGGTCCTTCGTGATCCCCCATACGACGGCCAGGAGCATGCGGCCACCGTCGACCGGGAACCCAGGAAGCGCGTTCAGCCCGGCGAAGAGGAGGCTGAGGAACGCGAGGTTGCCGAGGATCGCCGACAGCACGTCGTCGGAGATCACGGATCCGAGCCAGAACACGCCGGCTAACGCCAGGGTGCTGAACGGGCCCGCCGCCGAGATGAGGAACGACGCGAGCGGGCCTCGCTCGCTCGAATGGGTCTCCGTGTACCCGCCCCAGAACACCATCGTGATGCCGTGCACGTGCAACCCGAACGCGCGGGCGGTCGCCGCGTGCGAGAGCTCGTGGAAGATGATGCTCCCGTAGAACAGGATCGCGTTCACGACCGACCACCCCAAGGCCTGCTGATCGGTCAGGGCGCGGGTCCTCGCGAGGCTCTCGTAGGTTCCGTACACGACGAACGCCGCGAAGATGAGCCACGGGACCGTGATGTAGATCGGGATGCCGCCGATCGACGCGACCTTCCAGCGCCTCTCCACGAACGGCAGCCTACCCGCGGGCACGCGGAGGCCCGTGTCACCGGGGGAGCGGCTGACCTATTCCGGCAGATCGAGGTCGAGCATCGCGCCGAGGTCTCGCGCGTTGCGCACCGCGAAGTCCCGGTAGCAGTTGTTCATCAGGACGTGGGTCTCGCGGGTCTCGTCGGACAGACCCTCGATCTTCGGAACCCATTCCTGAAGCTCGTCCTTCTCGTAGTCGTAGCGGAAGCGCTCGCTCGCGCTCTCGCTCTTGGTCTCCCACGCCTTCGGGTCACGCCCGTGGAAGCGGACCATCGAGATGTCCTTCGCCGTGGCCGCGGCGATCGGGGGCATCGAGGAGTCGAAACCCTGTGGCATGTCGACGCAGACGAGCGGAAGGTCTCGTTCCTCGAGGAACGACAGGGTCTCTTCGACGTTGCGATCCTCCAGCCACGACTTGTGGCGGAACTCGACGGCGATCCGGTAGTCCGGGAGTCTCGAGACCGCCTCCTCGATGTACGCCTTGTTCTTCCTCGAGATCGTGAAGTACTGCGGGAACTGGAACAGGACGGCGCCGAGCTTGCCGGCGGAGTGCAGCGGATAGAGGGCGAGACGGAAGCGTTCCCAGACCTCTTCCACCGCGTCGTCGGGGAGCTTGTCGCGATAGAGACGACGCTTGTCGAGGAGCTCCTTCGGGAGCTCTGCCTTGATGTCGCCGTAGAGCGAGTCGGGCCGTGTGGGGTGGTTCGTGAGCAGGGAGTATGCCTTGATGTTGAACGTGAAGTCCTTGGGCGTGCGCTCGATCCAGAGCTCGGAGTTCCGCTCGGACGGCGGGAAGTAGTACGTCGAGTCGACCTCGACCAACGGGAACTTGGAGGCGTAGAACTTGAGCCTCCCTTCCGCGGACTTCGTGCCCGGTGGGTAGAAGTTGCCGTCCTTGATCAGCGTGGGATCCGTCCACGACGACGTGCCGATCAGGATCGAGCCGCGGCTCACGGTTCGGTCTCGTCCACGTCCTCGTCGGGCTTCTTCCGGAGAAGCATGTCTTTGGCTTGCGTGGCCTTCTCTTTCGCGATCTTCAGCAGCCGCTGGGCCCAGACGTATTCCGTGGCGAGGATCGCGAGACCGGCGATGATCACGAGCAGCCCTGGCCCGGGGAGCACGAGCATCGCGGCACCAGCGAGGACGACGGCGAAGCCGGCGATCGTGATCGCGACACGTTTGCTGTTCCGACCGATGAATCGACCGACAACCTTGAACGGAACGATGGTCGGGTGGTCGTGCCACCGGCGTGCGAGCTCCGGGCGGCTGGTCTCGAGTTCCTCGACGAACTCCGAAGCGTCGACCTCTTGAGGCTCGTCGCCCCAGACCTCGTCCCGGAAGGGGTTCCGGCGCTTCTTCGGATCCGGATCGGGCTCGGCGGTCATGCCATCGAGTTTCGCACGGTGAGCCGATGACTGGCTCTCGGCGGGATTGTCACTCTCGAACGGGACATCCCTTGAATGGGACACGGGAGATGGGCTACAAATCGGCAGTTCGTCGTTCCCGCGGTGACCGGGGAGACCGCTTCGTCCCAAGGAGGGCAGATGTCGGTCTACGCGAGTCACCGAGGAGGACGCCCGGATTCGGCGACGGCTGATAGGAAGCCACGCCTTGCAACTGCCTTCTTGTGGGCAGTGAGTCTCGTGTCAGTTGCGACTGCCACGTCGCTTGCTCTTCAGGAGAGCCTTGACGCATCCGGTTGGGTTCAGCTGGCCTCCTGGGCAGCGATTGTCGCGGCCGTGGATTTGATCCCTGTTCGTGTCTGGGGATCAGTCACGGTAAGCATGTCCTTCCCGGTGGCATTAGCTGCTGGCATGATTTTCTCCCCAGCGGAAGCCGCACTGATTGCCTTTGTCGGTTCCTTCGACCCACGTGAGCTATCAGGGCATGTCTCGCTGGCCAAGTCGATTTTCAACCGCAGCCAGGTTGCTGCGAGTGTCTTGGCAGGGGCTGCCGCCTTCCATGCGCTGGGCGGGACGATTACTGAGTGGCCGGATGTCCTGTTGCCTGGGTTGGTGGCCCTACTGCTTGATTCCGGAGTCAATTTCATTCTCGTGGCGTCCGCTGTTGCGATCGAGGACCGGCTTGCGCCTCGAGGCGTCTTGATGAGGATGTTTGGAGCATCACCGTGGCACTACCTCGCCGGGTACCTGCTCCTTGGCCTTCTGGCGATGCCCCTGTCGGCAGCCTTCGCCAGCGGCGGAGTCTGGGCAGTCTTGCTATTCCTGGCACCACTGGTCTTGGCTCGAGAGATGTTCCGCCAGACCCAGCAGTTCCTCGACGCCACTGAGCGAATTCGTCAGAAGGATGTTGCCATCCTGGGCGCAGCCGCCGAGTTGGTACGGGAACGGAAGGATGAACGCCTAGCACTCGCTGGAGAGCTTCACGACGAGGTGCTTCCATCCCTCTTCAAGGTCCACCTCATGGGGCAGGTTCTGAGGCAAGACCTCGCGGCTGGAAGGCTTCTGGAGCTCGACGATCGATCTGCCTGAGCTCATCGTCGCAACAGACGCCGCACATAGGGCCATTCGAGACCTGCTCGGAGACATGCGTAAATCACCACTCGGGGCTGCTGGGCTGATTCCGACACTACGCCTGCTGGTCGATCAGCTAGCGTCGGCTGGAGCCCCACCTGTGATCCTCACCGTGGATCAGTTCGAGAGTTCGCCACTCGCCCAACTGCTCGCGTATCAAGCCATTCGGGAGGCACTGCACAACGCTGCGAAGCATGCCCGAGCGTCGAGCATTGACGTGAGGTTGTGGCAGGACGAGGCGTTGCTTCGGCTAAGTGTTACCGACGACGGGACTGGCTTCTCAGTGGCCGCGGTCGATGGGAGCCGTCATTTCGGGCTGCAGATCATGAAAGAGCGGTTTGAGGCAGCAGGTGGCGGACTGTTCGTCGATTCTCGCCTGGGTTCGGGAACATTGGTGGCCGCCAGTGTTCCAAAGGATGCTTGAAATGCTGGAGGGGCCCCGGAGGGCCCCCCTCGAAAACCTGTTGGTGTCTAGGACTAGCCTCGCCAGTGAGCGCCGCCAGCCAGAGCGACAGCCAGCAGTGAGCCGAGCGCGATAGCGATCCGTCGCACGACCTTCATGCCGATCCCCCTCTCATCTAACGGGCCCATCGGAGCAGTCCCGCCTTTGACCTATACCCACCCCCCATTTGGGGGACTCCGTACGCGAATATGGTCGTAGAACGGGGGACTTACAAGCACGCCAATGCAGCTACGACGGATGCTGTAGGGTACCCATACCACACCTGCTGTAGGTGCCCCAATGGAAGCTTGCGCTTAGGACCTGGATAGCCAAGATTGACGTCCATGACGGTATCCGGCCGGGTGCACCCGGGGAGGGTGATGGCTTTCGAGCTATCAATCATCCTCCCTACATTCGCCTTAGGCGCCTTCCTGATTTCTCGGGATCCGTCGGCCTTCAACGATGGCTGGCCATTGGTCGTGTGGGCGGTCGTCATCGGCCTAGTCGAGCTCCTGCCCGTGCCAGCGTGGCGCGGTCTGACGATCAGCGTTGGCTTCCCGCTCATGATGGTCGTGGCCTTTCTCTATCAGCCCGCGGCGGCAGCCGCGGTCGCACTGGTGGGTGCATCTGACCCTCGCGAGTTCCAGCGCGAAGTAACCGTCCTGCGAGCCCTTTTCAATCGCTGCCAGGTCGCGCTGTCCGTTCTTGCGGCGAGCGCAGTCTTCCATTGGATGACGCCGTTCGCTGCGGGTACGCCTCATTCATCTGAAGTCCTCTTGCTCGTCGCGGCTGCATCAGCCTCGCTCGTCGACTATGTAGTCAATAGCGGACTCGTCACGATGTTCGTCTCACTGAGAACCGGCGTGCCAATCCGTCAAGTCATTCGAGAACTGCGGATCGGCCGATTGAGCGAGTTCTTGATCAGCTATCTCGGGCTTGGCCTCGTTGGTCTGAGCCTGGCCTTTCTCTACAACGCTGCTGACTTCTTCGCTCTGCCGGCAATCCTGGCGCCTCTTCTCTTCGCTCGGCAGATGTTCTTCCGATCGCAGGCGCTCGAGGAAGCCCACAAGGAACTGCAGGAGCGTGAGCAGGTCCTGCGTGCTCTCTCGAACGCGATGGCGGAGGAGCGCGCTGATGAACGCCTCCAGATCGCCGGCTACCTCCATGACGATCTCGCGCAGGTGCTCTTCCGCCTGTCGATCCAGGTGGACGTGGCGCGCAAGCTGCTCGAGAAGGGCCAGACCGACGACGTCGGCGTGCAACTCGACAAGATCCGCCAATCGAAACAAGAGACCTCGGATCGGATCCGCGCGCTGATCCGAGACCTCCACCGATCCCCGCTCGGGGCGAAGGGTCTCGCGGAAGCGCTCGAGTCGTTCACCGATGAGGTGGGGCGCGATTCCTCGATCCGTTTCCACCGCGATGTCGCGGACATCCAGCTGCCGGCTCCGATCGCCTTGCTCGTGTTCCACATCGCTCGAGAAGGCGTGATGAACGCGATGAAGCACGCGCAACCGAGAGACGTGTGGATCGGTGTGCGTGAGGAGGATGCCGACATCGTCCTCAGCCTCAGGGACAACGGAGTGGGCTTCGACACGGAGGCGCCGGGTCCGGAAGGTCACTTCGGGATGGCGATGATGCGTGAGCGCGCGCAGGTCGGTGGTGGACGATTCGAGGTGGAGAGCGCCCCGGGTGAAGGAGCGACGATCACCGTCCGGTTCCCCAAGTCGCTCCTCCAGGACGAGCCTCTCCCGGATCAGCAGGACGCGAGGAGCGGTGGGCCCAAGCCGTCCCCCGCTGGATCTACAGACGGGAGAACCGTGGACGGGGACGGAGGTGCTTCCCCCGGTATCCCTGGAACCAGCGAGCCGGCGGCCTCCGATTCTCACCCGAGCGTCCGAGCATGATGGCGACGACGAGGATCGCGACTCCGGCGTAGAGGATCACGTCGCCGATCGAGATCACCACGCCGACGGGCGGTGGGATCCCGATCACGTCGCCGAGTGGCGTCAGCGTGTCGCCGGGGCCCATCAGGTGGTGTTTGAGGGTGCCCTTGCCGGTGAAACCCTCGGCGCTCGTGCCGGAGATTTCCAGCGCCGCAGCGCTCACCGGCATCCCGTTGTTCACCCCGATGACCAAGAAGTTGAGGGCGAGGCCGACCATCACGAGCCAGACGGCAGGCAACCGCCGATTGACCCAGGCGAAGGACCCCAGCAACACGTAGGAGCCCAAGAGCGCCGCGGTGCCGATGGGCCGGCTGACACCGCTCGTGAGCGGGACCCCCTGCAGTGCCAGACCAGCGAGCGCGACGCCCCACCAATGCACCCGGAAGCGCTCGAAGTGCCGGAGGCTGCCGCCGGCGACGAACCCGACGCAGACGGCCAAGCCGATCACGATCAGAACCAGCATCACGTGGGGAAGTCTCCGACTCGGAGGGGTGCTCGGCCAATCGTTCCACGAGCCTCGGGGGGAGTCCAGCCGGTGGACCCGCGCTACCCTTGGTCGATGGACCGGGACGAGGGGTACTTCGGGCCGCGAAGCATCTCCTGGCAGGTGCACCGCGAGGTCACGGTCCTGTTCGGCGGTGCGAGGGCGATGCTGATGCAGGCAGCCCATCCGTCCGTGATCGCCGGGGCGAACCAGACCGGGATGTACGAGCGGAACCCGTGGAAGCGGCTCCAGCGGACGCTGGTGCTCCAGTACGCCCTCACGTTCGGGACGAAGGATGAAGCGCACGCGGCGGCGGATCGCATCAACGACGTGCACGGGCGGATCAACGGCGTCGATCCGGTGACGGGACACCGCTACGACGCGACCGACCCGGCTCTGCTGCTCTGGGTGCACGCCTGCCTGGTCGAGAGCGCGCTCCTGTTCGAACGGCTCACCGTCGGCCGGCTGGACGATCGCGGGAGACAACGGTTCCACGAGGAGCAGATGCTCGCAGCCGAGCTGGTCCGCCTCCCTCGGAACCTGATCCCGCCCACGGTCCCCGAGTTGGAGGAGTACGTGGCCGGAACGGTTCGCTCCGGGGAGCTCGTCGTGACGGACGCCGCCCGGAGCGTCGCCGGTCTCTTCCTGGATCCGCCGTCCGACGCCCAGTGGCGACCCGTGCTCCGCATGGTGGCGCGGCTCGCCTTCGGAACTCTGCCCGCCGAGGTCCGAGCCGGCTATCAGCTCCCGTACAGGCCGGGGGAAGGAGCGATCCGGAGCGCCACCTTCGCGGTGATGCGGGCCGGTCGGCCGTTGCTCCCGGCGAAGTTCCGCTACATCGCCCCGTACCAGTCGTGGCGACGACGGCGCCGGCTCGACGGTCCGGGCGAGCCCGAACTGGCAGGTTCGCTGGGGATCCGTCCCTGATGGCACACTTCCGTCCGTGACGATCGACGGACTGTTGCTCGACATCGACGGCGTCCTCGCGGTCTCGTGGGAGGCGCTACCGGGGGCGGTCGACGCGCTGGCCCGGCTGCGTGACGAGGAGGTTCCGTACCGGCTGATCACGAACACCACCACGAAGAGCCGCGGGGACCTGGCGGCGACCCTGCGGGGAGCCGGCTTCGACGTGTCGGACGAAGAGATCGTCACCGCGGTGGTCGCGACGGCGGAGCATCTGCGGAGACGGCATCCCGGCGCCCCTGTCTTCGTGCTGTCCGACGGGGACGCGACGGCGGATCTCGCGGGGATCGACCTGGTGGACGTCGACGATGCCGACGTGATCGTGATCGGCGGCGCGTGCGACGACTTCACCTACGACACGATGAACAGGGTCTTCCGTCGATTGATGGACGGCGCGGCCCTCGTGGGGATGCACCGGAACCTGTTCTGGAAGACCGCGGCGGGATGGGAGCTGGACGGCGGGGCCTATCTCGCCGGCCTGGAGGAGGCCGCGGACACGCGCGCGGCGATCTGTGGGAAGCCGGAGAAGACGTACTTCGACGCCGGGTTGGCGATGCTCGGGGTGGAGGCCGACCGAGCGGCGATGGTCGGCGACGACATCGTGAACGACATCCTCGGCGCGCAGGCCGCCGGCCTCACCGGGGTCCTGGTCCGCACGGGGAAGTACCGGGCCGGGGACGAGGAACGTGACGACGGGCGCCCGGATCATGTCTTGGAGTCGTTCGCGGACGTTCCCGCCTTCCTGGGATCCGTGTAGGCGGCGTCCATTGGCCGTCGAACGCACCCGGTTCGCGAAGCGGCTCTTCGCGGGCATCGCCCCGCAGTACGAGCGGATGGGGGCGCTCCTGTCGTTCGGCCAGGATGCTCGGTGGCGCCGATTCCTCGTGTCGAGGTCGAACGCGGTGCCCGGCGGGCGCGTCCTGGATGTCGCCGCCGGGACGCAGCTCGTGTCCCGCGCGCTCGCCGCGGGCCGGAACGTCCACGTCGTGGCGCTCGACCAGAGCGAGCCGATGCTCCGCGCGGGGGGCGAGCCGAACCGGGTAGCCGGCCTCGACGACCGCATCCGCCCCGTGCTCGGGCAGGCCGAGCAGCTCCCGTTCGGGGACGGATCGTTCGACGCCGTGTCCTTCACCTATCTGTTGCGCTACGTGGAGGACCCCGCAGCGACCGTGGCTGAGCTGGCGCGGGTACTCCGGCCGGGCGGCTCGATCGCGATGCTCGAGTTCTCCGTCCCGGAGGCTCCGCTCGCGCGCCTGGGCTGGTGGGTCCAGACCCGGGTCGTGATGCGGCTCCTCGGCACCGCGGTCTCGCCCTCGTGGGCCCGCACCACGGCGTTCCTCGGACCGAACATCTCTCGATTCGTGGCCGATCATCCGATCGAGGGATGGGTGCGGTGGTTCCAGGCGGCCGGGATCCGCCACGTCCGGACCAGATCGTTCCTGTTCGGTTCCGCGGTGGTGCTCTGGGGAGTGAAGTCATCGTGAGCGAGAGCCGACCGGCGTTCTACGCGCTCGCACCGGGCGGTTGGCGGGACTGGTGGACCCTCCTGCACCCGCCCTACACGCTCTGGCACCTTTCCTACGTTGCGCTCGGGGCCTCGACCGCGGCCGAGCTGGATCTCTACCGCCTCGGGCTGAGCCTCCTCGGGTTCTTCCTCGGTGTGGGCCTGGCGGCGCACGCGCTCGACGAGCTCCGAGGGAGGCCTCTCGGGACCTCGATACCGGACGGCCTCCTCGTCGTGGTCGCCGCCGTCTCGCTCGCCGGGGCCGCCGCGGTGGGCACGATCGGGATCGTGCAGGTCTCCGGGTGGCTCGCGTTGTTCATCGTCGTGGGGGTGTTCCTGGTGGTCGCCTACAACCTCGAGCTCCTCGGCGGTGCGTTCCATTCAGATCTGTGGTTCGCCCTCGCCTGGGGAGGCTTCCCCGCGCTGACCGGGGCGTTCGCGCAGGACGGGAGGCTGGGCCTCGCGGCGGTGGCGGTGGCGATCGCTTGCGTGGCGATCAGCGCAGCGCAGCGGGCGCTCTCCACGCCGGTGCGTCGGCTCCGCCGCCGGGTCGCCTCAGTCGAGGGGACGATCACGCTCCGGGACGGCACCAAGGAAGGGATCGGACCCGAGGCGATCCGGAGGGCGCCGGAGGCGGCCCTGCAGCTGCTGTCTATCGCGATGCCCATGCTGGCGATCGCGTTCGTGGTCGCGAAGCGGTCCTGATCGCCGGTTCCGTACTATCCGGGCCGTGACGGCCCTCCATCGCGTGATCGGATTCGCGGTCGTCGCCGTCTTCGCGCTCGGGTGGATCTGGGGGCTCGGAGCGAAGATCGCCCGCCGGGATCCGTCCGAGGGGTACTGGACGTGGCTCGCCGTCGCCCAGGTGGTGGCGGGCGTCCAGGCGATCGTCGGCACGATCCTGCTGCTGCTCGGCCGTCGGCTCGAGGCCGAGGGGGCGCTTGGCGGCGCGCTCCACTACGTCTACGGCTACCTCCCCTTGCTCCTGTTCGTGTTCGCCCACGTCGTCGCCCGTGCCGGAGACGCGCGCGCGGTTGGGATCGATCGGCCTTTGCGGCCGTGGGTGCCGTTCGCGTGGGCGTCGTTCATCAGCTTCGGGCTCACGCTCCGTGCGCTGATGACGGGCCTCGGCCTGTAGCGGCGGAGCCCTCGGGCTGCGAGATGATTGCCCCGTGCGTGGATGGGCGCGGGTCCTTCTCTGGGTGGTGATCCTCGTGGCCTGCGCCGGCGTCGGCGCGTTCATCGGGTCGCGCTCCAACCCGTTCCCTCCCGGGGTCCCGGACCCGGGCGCGCAGCCCAGTGACAGCCCGAGCCCTTCTCCTCCGGAGCTCGTGGAGTGGTCGATCACGATGGTGAGCCGGACGACGCACACGTTCCACGTCGGAGGGTCATGCAGGAGCGCGTGGCGCCTCGAGGGCACGCTCCAGATCTCCGCCGCCGAGCGGATCACGGGCCGTGGCGTCGCGCGGCTCCAACCGGGGGCCGGATGCGACTTCCCATCGGCGCAGGTGCAGGCCCAGCGGGTGTTGGTCCGATTCCTCGGTCTCCGCGACGGGGACGAGCTCGACCTCCGGTTCCGAG
Organism: uncultured Actinomycetota bacterium; assembly: GCA_963784055.1. Lineage (GTDB taxonomy): Bacteria > Actinomycetota > UBA4738 > UBA4738 > HRBIN12 > JAJNBA01. The sequence continues at coordinate 42,030 of CAWAPY010000002.1, read as the reverse complement.
AGGCGGGGCGGATGCCGGCCGGATCCCAAGATCTGGGCGCGTTCGTGAAGACGTTGGAGACGCTCCGGGTCGCCATCGTCGAGCGGGCCGGTAGCGAGGTCAGGAAGCCGACCAGGATCGAGGACCCCGAGGATGAGATCTACGCGTCGGTCACCACGATCCGCCTCGGCGGCTAGGGGTCGAACCAGATCGTCGCGAGGGGCTGGGATGTGGGCGGCCCGACGCTCCAGAGCCCTCCGCGTTGCGCGATCCGGGTGCCCAGGGCAGAGGCGAGCTCGTCGTCGCGGGAGGAGGGCAGGCAGAGTCGCCGGCGGGCGAGCGCGAGCGCGTCGGCTCGCTCGACGAACCCGCCCACCCCAGGCGAGGCCTCCCACCGCTCCAGGTTCGCATCGAGGCCGATCTCGCCCAGCACGTCCAGGGCGTCGTCCGAGCTCGGGCCGGCCGGCCGCTCGAGCCCGTGGAACCGGAGCCAGAGGTCGTTCATCCACGTGAGTGGATGTCGATCTGTGAGCTCGAAGATGACCCGATGATCCGCGAGCGCGGCCAGCCGCAGGACGAACGGCTCTACATCGGCGATGTTGTAGAGCACGTGCCCTGCGACTGCCACGTCCACTGGCTCGACCGCGTCCGCGACCTCAGGCCAGCGCCCGCGGACCGCGACGGCCGAGACACCCGCCGCGCGGGCGTTCGCCAGGAAGCCCTCGAGCATGTCCTCCTGAGCGTCCACGCCCACGATGGTGCCCGCCCGGCCGGCGAGCGGGAGGGACGTGGCGCCGCCTCCGCACCCCACGTCGAGGACCCGCCCGGCTTCAGGCAGGCGCTCGAGCGCCCTCGCGGTCGTCGGGGTCGTGCCTCGATCGGTGTCCGGCGCACCTCGGGCGCGGAACAGCTCGGTCGGGAACCCCCAAGGGGACTCGGGCGCCGCAGCCAGGACTCGGGTGGGATCGCCCAGCGCTCCAACTGCTCCCGCCAGCGCTCGACGGCCGTCACCGCTCGCGCAGGACCTCGTCCGTGTGCTCGCCGAGGAGCGGGGGAGGCAGCCGGGTGTCCAGCTCCGTCCCGTCGAAGCGGATCGGGTTCCGCACCAACCGCAGCGTCGTCCCGCGACCCGGGTCGGCCACCTCCTCGACCATCGCGGTCCCCTCGGGCGAGGAGAACACCTCGTCGATCGCGCGGATCGGAGCCGTGGGGACGGACGCAGCCTCGAGCGCGTCGACCCACTCGGCGGCGGTCTTCGCCGCGAACGACTCGGCGAGGAGCGGGATCAGCTCGTCTCGATGCCGCACCCGATCTTCGTTCGTCGCGAAGCGGGGATCGGCCGCCCACTCCGGGTGCCCGACCACCTCGCACGTCCGTCGGAACAGTCGATCGTTCGCGGCCGCGACGATGAACGGACGATCCGACGCGTGGAACGCCTGGTAGGGGCAGATGTTGGGGTGGGCCGTGCCCATCGGTCGCGCGACCACGCCACCGAGGAGGTGGTTGGCGGCCTGGTTGACCATCGCTGCCACACCGGCGTCGAACAGCGACACGCTGATGTGCCGCCCCCGACCCGTCCGCGAACGCTCGTGGAGCGCTGCGAGGATGCCGATCCCCATGTCGAGGCCGGTGATCACGTCGAGCAGGGCCACCCCCACCTTCACCGGCTCCCCCTCGGCCTCACCGGTCACGCTCATGAGGCCGGACAACGCCTGGACGATGATGTCGTACCCCGGACGGCTCGCGCTCTCGGGGATCTCGTCGTTGAACGCGGTGAGCGAGCACGTGATGAGGCGAGGGGTGGCTCGACGGAGGTCGGCGAGCCCGAGCCCGAACTCGCTCATCAGCCCCGGTCGGAAATTCTCGATCAGCACATCGGAGTCCGCGGCGAGGCGCCGGATCGCGTCGGCGCCCTGGTGAGACCGCAGGTCTACGGCGACTGAGCGCTTGTTCCGATTGAGCGCCAGGTAGTACGCGGCATCGTCCCCCACGAACGGTGGCCCCCAATGACGCGTGTCGTCGCCCTGATCCGGGCGTTCGATCTTCGATCACGTCCGCGCCGAGGTCACCCAGGATCTGGGTCGCCAGAGGTCCGGCGAGCACGCGCGAGAGGTCCAGGATGCGACAGCCGGACAGCGGGAGGTCGTCCACCGTCGCCGAGCCTACCGGCCCGACGTGGTGCCCTTCCGCACAACTGGCGCAGTGAGTCGACAATCAGGCAGAATCCGGCTGTGAACGAGCAGAGCCTCGAGCGCGTCAATGCGTTCCTCGCCGCAGTTGCCCAGCGCACCCAGAAGGGCGATCTGCTGGAAGCCACGCCAGCTGAGCTGGGGAGGGAACTGGGATTCCCGGATCCATTGTCGATCGCGCGCGCAGTCAGGGCGCTCGTCGCGCGCCGCCGGCTCGAGCCGGCCGGGGGTTCGTACCGCTTGTTGGACGACACGCCCGTGGCGGCCGGTGAGCGAGAGACGATCGAGCGCAAGAGCCGACGGAGCAAGAAGCGGGCGGACGATGCCCAGCCGGGACGGAAGAGCGGCGGACTGGCGTACTCCGACATGGGGCGGGCGACCGTGGACCGCTTGGTGGAGTTGAGTCAGGAGGTATCGCAGCTCAGGGCTCAGCTCAAGACGTCACGCGAAGAGGCCCGGGAGAGCAGGGAGTTGCGGGTGGAGGCCGAGGGTCGGGCGCGCACGTTCGCCGAGCGGGCTCGGGAGCTGGAGCACAGGGCGGAGATGGCCGAGTCGAACCTGAGGACGCTGCTCGCCTCCGCACGCGCGACGGGGATGCATCCCGACCAGCGGCTCCCGGACTCCGAGATGGAAGCGATCCTCGGCGTGCTCAAGCGCAACGGCGACGCCGCCGAAGAACAGCCCGTGCCGTCCGAGGCCGATGAGGGTGCCGAAGGATAGCGAGACCGCCGCCGCCGGCTAGCGAGCGGTGAGCTCCGCCTCGTAGCAGGCGGCGAGGTGCCCTGTAGCGAGCTCCTCGAGCCCGAGGTCTTCCCCTTTGCAACGCTGCTCGATGCCGAGCGTCGCAGCCCGACCCGACGCGACGACCGGGCATCGCGGATGGAACCGGCAGCCGGACGGCACCCGCGTCGGGTCGGGCGGCTCGCCGGTGAGGATCGGGCGATCGATCCCGCCCGCCTCCGGAACGACGTCGAGCAACGCCTTCGTGTACGGGTGCCGTGGTCTGAGCAGCACCTCCTCCGCAGGGCCGACCTCGACGATCCTCCCCAGGTACATCACCGCCACACGGTCCGCCACGGTCCACGCGAGACCCAGGTCGTGCGTGACGATCAGGATCGACAGTCGGAGCTCGTCGCGGAGCTTGAGCAGGAGCTGGAGGATCTCTCCTCGCACCGACGCGTCCAGGTTCGAAACGGGCTCGTCCGCGACGATCACCTTCGGGTCGAGCACCAACGCGCCGGCGATGACCACTCGTTGCCGCTGGCCACCCGAGAGCTCGTGGGGGTACAGCAGGTAGAAGCGCTCGGGCGGACGCATCCCCGCTCGCGAGAGCGCCTGGGCGACGAGCTGCTCCTCCGTCTCCCCGTCCGGTCCCTCATGGATCTCTGTGGATCCGGAGGCCCTCGGCAACGCTCTCGTAGATCGTCTGCCGAGGATTGAGCGACGCGGTCGGATCTTGGAAGACCATCTGGACCTCGCGACGGTATGCCTGCAGCTTCCGTCCGAGGGGTACGCCCCGGAAGGAGATGTCGCCCGCGTTCGGCCGGACGAGACCCATGATCGCCCTCGCCAAGGTGGTCTTCCCGCACCCCGACTCCCCGGCGAGCGCCAGCACCTCGCCCTCGTGCAGCGTGAGATCGACGCCATCGACCGCCTTCGCGACCGCCCCTTTGCTGCCTCCGAGGCCTTTCAGGAGCGACAGCCGCCCGGTGAAGCTGACCTCCACGTCTCGGACCTCGATGATGGGCTCGCCCATCACCGCGGTACGGACGTCCGTCTCGGTCCCGCTCACGATCGCGCCTCCGCAGGCGACGGCGCGCCTTCGACGTGGATGCACGCGGCCCGACGTCCCTCCCCGGCTCCCCACAGCTCGACGTCCAGGGACGGACAGACGTCGATCGCTTCCGCGCATCGGGGGTGGAAGGGGCACCCGGACGGGATCTGCTGTGGGTCCGGCGGATCGCCTCCGAGTCCGGAGGGCTTGCGCCGGAACTGTGTGTCGCCGATCTCCGGGAACGCCCCCGCCAGGGCCTTCGTATAGGGGTGCTGTGGGGAGTGGAAGACGCGCTCCGCCGGTCCCTCCTCGACGATCAGGCCGGCGTACATGATGGCGATTCGGTCGGCGACCTCAACGAGCACGGACAGGTCGTGCGTGATGAACAGCATCGCGAGGCCGAGCTCTCGTTGGAGCGACTTGAGGAGCTTCAGTACCTGCGCCTGCACCATCACATCGAGCGCCGTGGTGGGCTCGTCGGCGATCACGAGCGAGGGGTTGCACGCGAGCGCCATCGCGATCATCACGCGCTGCTTCTGCCCACCCGAGAGCTCGTGCGGGTAGTCGTCGATGCGTCTGCCGGGCAGTCCCACCTGTTCGAGGAGCTCTGCCGTCCGCACCCTCGCTTCCCGCTCGCCGGCGAGCTTGTGCACCGTGATCGCTTCGGCGACCTGGTCCCCGATCCGTCGGACGGGGTTCATGGCGTGCAGCGCGCCCTGGAAGATGATCGATGCGCCTGTCCACCGGACGGCTCGGAGCCGTCCGGGCTTGAGCGAGAGCACGTCGTCGCCGTCGAGGACGATGCTCCCCTCGATCCGCGTCTTCGGCGCGTGGAGCCGCAGGATCGCCCCCCCGATCGTCGATTTGCCGCAGCCGGACTCGCCCGCCAAACCGAGCACCTGGCCGCGATCGATGTCCAGGTCGACCCCGCGGACGGCCGGGACGTCACCTGCCTTCGTGCGGTACGTGACACGCAGATCGCGGGCCGAGAGGACGCTCACCTGATCACCGCTCCCTGATCCTCGGGTTCAGGACCTCGTCGAGTGCGTACCCGCACATCGTGAACGCGAGGGTCACGAGACAGATGCACACGCCCGGTGGGACCAGCCACCACCACAGTCCGGCCGAGAGTGCGCCTTGTTCGAAGGCGTCGAAGATCGATCACGCCCCAGGACGTGCTCAAGGGGTCCCCGAGGCCGAGCAACGCGAGCGTCGTCTCCGCCAAGATCGAGAGCGCGACCGTGAGCACGGTATTCGCGAAGATCACCGGCATCACGTTCGGCAGGATGTGCCGGGTCACCAGGTGCCAGTTGCTCGCGCCCAGCGCCCGCGCGCGCTCCACGTACGGGCGTTCCTTGACCGAGAGCGTGTCCGCCCGGACCAACCGGGCCGTTCCTGCCCATGAGGTGATGCCGATGACCAGGATCGTGTTGAACAAGCGATCGCCCGAGCACCGATGCGAGGACGATCGCGAGCGGGATCCATGGGATCACGAGGAACCAGTTCGTGAACGCGTTCATGATGCCGTCGACGCGACCTCCGTAGTAGCCGCCCGTGATCCCGACGGCGGCTCCGACCGTCATCGTCATCACGGTCGCGGCGAATCCGACGAGGAGCGAGATGCGCGAGCCGTAGATCGACGAGATCCAGGACGGAACGCCCGAAGTCGTCGGTCCCGAGCGGGAATTCCGCCGAGGGAGACTCGAACGGAAGCCCCGAGGGACTCGACACGCTGAGCTCCTCGTCGGAGACGATGAGTGGCGCGGTGAATGCCCCGAGCGCGAAGATCCCCAGGAGCACCAGCCCGACCATCCCCATCCGGCTCGTGCGGTAGACCCTCCAGAACCCGGAGAGCGCCCGGCGTCGCCGGGCCCGGCGGATCTTCTTCGGGTCCCGTGAAGGGGGCGGCGCGGCGACCTCCGTCCCCACGGCGATCTCGGAGGGCTGGCGTGGCTCGATCACGTCATCCCTCCTTCACCCTCGGGTCGAGGTAGCCGTAGAGGATGTCCGCGAGCAGGTTGAACAGGATCACGGCCGCGCTGGACAGGAGGAAGACGGCCTGGATCACCGGGTAATCGTTCGCCTCGATCGCGTCGTAGGTGAGCTCGCCCAGGCCCGGCCACGAGAACACCTCTTCGATGATGACGGCGCCTCCGAGGATGAAGCCCACGCTGTAGAACGCGAGGGTGAACGTGGGGAGCAGGGCGTTCGGCACGGCGTGTCGGCGTCGCACGTCCTTGTCGCGCACGCCTTTCGCCCGAGCGGTCTGGACGAAGTCCTCGCCCATCACCTCGAGGAGTGACGACCGCATGATGATCGCGAATTCCCCGATGTAGCCGAGGGTGAGCGTCAGGCACGGCAGGATCAGATGTTTCGCCACGTCGGCGAAGTGCCCGAACCCGGAGAGCTGCTCGCTCGACTGGTACCCCCCCGCCGGAAGCCAGCCGAGCGTCCCCGTGAACAGGATCAACAGCATCATGCCGAGCCAGCCCTCCGGCATCGAATACAGGGTGAGGGAGCCCAGCAAGCTCCCGGTATCGAAGGTGCTCCCACGGCGCCACGCACCCTTGATCCCGATCAGCACGCCGAACAACGTCGAGAGGATCGTCGCGATTCCGACGAGCAGCGATCGTAGGCCAGACCCGTTCCGAAACGGACTTGATCACCGGCCGGCCGGAGATGAACGAGTACCCGAACTCACCTCGCAGTGTGTCGCCCAGGTAGTTCACGAACTGAGCCGGAAGTGGATCGTCGATCCCGAACTCCTCGCGGAGGGCCTCCTGTTCCTGCGGATCGAGGTGCAGGCTGCTTCGGGTCAGGAGCTTGACGGGATCGCCGATCGCACGGAAGAGCACGAAGTTGAACGCCAGCACGAAGGCCAGGGTCGCGAGCGCGTGCAGCACATGGCGGACCAGGTACCGCCGCGATCCCAACCTCTGACCTCCGCCTTCTCGGCCCGCTCGGCCGAGCCTATGCCTCGTCCTCCTCGGTGCGCCTGCGGCCCATCACCACGAAGGCGCCGATCGCGATCACGACGATCGCGCCGATCCCAACGAGGAGGCCGGTGGACAAGCCTCCTTCATCAGCGACGTTGCCTCCAGGCCCTCCGGCCGTCACGGGCTTGAGGTTCATGTAGGAGTCCACCCGCCAGGCGAAGATCGGCGCGCCGCCGTTCGTGGGCGAGTTCACGTAGCCCTCGAACGTGTCCGTCCGATATGCGTGCAGGAGCTCCGGATACACGAGCGCGATCTCCGGGATCTCCTCGTAGTGGATCTGTTGGAACTCGTGGACGATCGCCTGACGCGCGTCTCGATCGAACGTCTGCCGCTGCTCGGCGTAGAGCTGGTCGAGCTCTTCGTTCACGTAGCAGCCGTCGCTCCATCCGAGGCACTGGTCCGACGTGTAGATCGACATGTTGAAGTCCGGATCCGGGTCGCCGCCCCAGCTCCAGATATACGCGTCGAACGTGCCGTTCTCCCACTCGACGTACGCCTTGCTCTCGCTCACGACCCGGACATCGAACTGGATGCCGATGTCCTCCATCCAGCCTGCCATCAGCTCGCCGGATCGGGCGGATCCACGGGAGTTGTTGATGGCCACGATGTCGAGCACGAGCGGTTCCCCGCTCTCCGGGTCGATCCGGACACCGTCGGCCGTGCGTTCGGTGTACCCGGCCTCATCGAGGATCCGGTTCGCCTCGTCGAGGTCGAACGCGTACTCCTCCTCGGCGGGGATATCGAGATGCCAGAACGCCTTGTCGGGTGAGATGAACGTGTCCGCGGGCTGTGCGGCGCCCTGGAAGACGACCTCAGCCAGCGCTTCCTTGTCGATCGCGTGCGCGATCGCCAACCGGACCGCGTGATCGTGCAAGGCCGGGTGGTTCGTCTCCTCGGTGGCGGGCGGCGTGCCGTACACGATCGGATGCGCCTCCGCCTGGCCGCCGAAGTTGAAGGCCAGGTTCGTGTGGTAGTCGGCGGCCTCCTCGACGATCCCGATGTTCTCGTCGCTCTCGAGGCTGGTCACGAGCGTGGGCGGAAGGTCGTAGGCGTAGTCGATGTCGCCCGCCTTCAGTGCCTGGACCATCGCCTCGTCGTTGCCGAAGACCGTGTAGACGATCTCGTCGATCGTCGGGTCCCCGAAGAAGTGTCCCTCGACGGCCTCCATCCGGAAGAACTGACCCGTTTCCCATTCCGTGAGCTGGAACGGTCCGGACCCGATCGCGGGGATCTCCTCGAAGGCACGGATCTCCTTCGCCGGCACGCCGTCGAGCGGTCCCCAGATGTGCTCGGGGAGGATCGGGATGTACGGAGGCACCGTCGGAGCGAGCGTCGGCTCCTCCGAGGTCCAGATGAGCTGGTTGTCCTCGGTCGCCTCGAACGTGGGGTTGAAGGGGAGGTAGTCCGAGAACGTCGAGAGCCCGTTGTCCAGGATGAAGCGGTACGTGAACGCGATGTCGGCCGCCGTGAGCGGTTGACCGTCGTGCCAGGTGACGTCATCCCGGATCTGGCACGTCCAGGTCATGTAGTCCTCGCTGGGCTCGCAGCCGGGTTCCTCGACGAGCTCGGGCACCGGTGAGAGGTCCGCGGCGGCGAAGCCGTACAACATGTTGTAGTTCAGCAGCAGCATCTCGTACTCGGAGCTGCAGCACGCCTTGAACGGGTTGGCGGAGACCATGTCGCTCGTGGTGCCGACGTTGAACGTGATCTTCTCGTCATCGGGAGACGCGGATTGCCCGAGGGCAGATCCGGCCAACCCGACCATGACCGCCGTTGCCACCGCCAGCGTGAGCGACGTCCGACGCAATCCCTTCATCGCAGCCCCCTTCCAAGATGGATCTCTGCTCCGCTCGAGCCTGGACCTCTTCTCCTCCCGGGTGCCTCCGGATCGCGGCGCACCCTCCGGCCGGACTTTGAACGCCCGGTCAGTCGAGAGGGTCTGTATAGCATCGAGGGCGCGGAAGCGCCAGGCAGGGTGGGCGCTCTTCGGCTCAGCACCCATGGGCCTCTCGCTTCCGTCGCAGGGGCTCCGGCTTGTTCTCGATCCGCCCGTTCTGCTTAGCTCCCAGGCATGAAGGTGCTCCTCGCCGACGCGATCCACCCCTCGACCGTGGAGACCCTCACCGAGCGCGGGCACGACTGCGTCCTCGAGCCGAAGCTCTCCTCCGACGACCTCCCCGGCCGGATGCCGGGCTTCCAGGCCCTCGTCGTGAGGAGCACGAAAGTGACAGCGTCGGCCGTCGAGGCGGGGAACGCCTTGGAGCTGATCGTGCGTGCCGGCGCGGGGACCAACACGATCGACGTCGAGGCCGCGTCCGAGGTCGGGATCTACGTCACGAACGTGCCGGGCCGCAACGCGATCGCCGTCGCCGAGCTCACGATGGGGCTCCTCCTGGCGATCGACCGTCGGATCCCCGACAACGTCGCCGACCTCCGCGCCGGTACGTGGGACAAGTCCACGTACGGGAAGGCGGATGGCCTGTTCGGGAAGGTCATGGGCATCGTCGGGCTCGGCGAGATCGGGTTCGCGGTCGCCGAACGCGCGGGCGCGTTCGGCATGAACCTCCGAGCGGTCCGCAAGTCTCGGGACGAGGCAGCCGAGGAGCGGATCAAGGCGCTCGAGATCGAGCTCGTCGACTCGCTCGAGGAGCTCGTCGAGACCTCGGACGTGGTCTCGATCCACGTGCCCTCGTCGCCAGAGACGGAATCGATGTTCGACGCCCGTCTCCTCGGAGCCATGAAGGAGGGCGCGATCCTGCTGAACACCTCGCGCGGCAACGTCGTCGACGAGGCCGCGCTGCTCGATGCCCTCGAGACCCGCGAGCTCCGAGCGGGTCTCGACGTCTACCCGGGCGAGCCCGGATCGGGCTCCACCTCGTGGGCGTCACCGCTCGCACAACATCCCCGGGTCGTCGGGACGCATCACATCGGGGCGTCGACGGCCCAGGCCCAGAAGGCCGTGGCCGACGGGGTCGTGGAGATCATCGAGGCGTACGTCAGAGGCGAGATCCTCAACTGCGTGAACCTGGCCCCCACGCGGCTCGGGACCCACACGCTCCACGTGCGTCACTTCGACCGTGTGGGCGTGCTCGCGGGCGTCTTCGACATCCTTCGACGCCGCGATCTGAACGTCGAGCAGATGGAGAACCGCGTCTTCGAGGGACGGAACGCGGCCGTCGCCACGATCGACGTCGTGGGCGACGTTGGCCCGGACCTGATCGCCGCCCTGGAGGGGCTGGACGACGTGATCCACGTGTCCGCCGTCCCCACCGACCGCCGACCGACGTGAGGATCCACAACTTCTGCGCCGGCCCCTGCACCCTCCCGCTCGACGTGCTGGAGGAGGTGCAGAGCGAGCTCCTGGACTTCGAGGGCTCCGGCATGTCCGTGATCGAGATGAGCCATCGGAGCGCGGAGTACGAGGCCGTCCACGAGGAGGCGCTGGCGCTCTTCCGGGAGAACGCCGCGGTGCCCGAGGACTTCACGATCCTCTTCCTGCAGGGTGGCGCCACCCTCCAGTTCGCCCTGGTGCCGATGAACCTGCTCCGGGAAGGAACGCGGGCGGGCTACGTCCGGTCCGGGACGTGGGGGAAGGGCGCCCTGAAGGACGCGGCCCTCTGGGGTGATGCCTACGCGGCGTGGGACGGGGAGCCGGTCTCGTTCTCGCGGATGCCGTCGGACGACGAGCTGGAGATCCAGCCCGACACCCGCTACCTGCACGTCACCTCGAACGAGACGATCGAGGGGATCCGCATGTCGTCGTTCCCCGACATCGATCTCCCGCTCGTGGGCGACATGTCATCGGACTACCTGAGCCGACCGGTCCCATGGGAGCGTTTCGACCTGGTGTACGGCGGGGCGCAGAAGAACCTGGGACCCGCGGGCCTGGCGGTGATCGTGGTCCGTACGTCGCTCCTCGAGGAGATGACCCAGGAGTTGCCGAGCTACCTGCGCCTCGGCGCGCACGCCGACAAGCACAGCCTGATGAACACGCCGCCGATGTTCGCGATCTACGTCACCGGCAAGGTGCTCCGATGGATGCGAGACCGAGGCGGTGTCGCCGGGATGGAGGAGCGAGCGGCCGGTCGCTCGGGCGCCGTCTACGACGCGATCGACCGGAGCAGACGGCTTCTATCGCTCACCCGTCGAGCCGGCCCATCGGTCGCACATGAACGTGGTGTTCCGGACGCCGTCGGACGAGCTGGATGCCGCGTTCCTCGCGGGAGCCGAGGAGCACGGGATGCGCAACCTCAAGGGCCATCGAAGCGTGGGAGGGATCCGGGCGAGCATCTACAACGCGATGACCGACGAAGGGGTCGACGCCCTGGTCGGGTTCATGGCGGCGTTCCGAGATGCCGCCGGATGAGCACCCTCGTCCCGTTCCCCGCCCGGATCGTCCGGCCCGAATGGGCGGAGCACGTCGTCTCGCCGATGCACGATGCGCTCTCGCGTGAAGAGCGAGCCGAGATCCTCGCCGAGCGTCCGTACGCCTGGCTGCACGTCTCGCGGACGCCCGAGGACGCTCCGGAGGGACAGGAGGTCGACCCGGCCGCGCTGGACGAGGCGAACGTCGCGGCCCTGCAGCGGCTGCTCGATGCCGACCTCTTCGAGGGATTCCCGGAGCCCGCCCTCTACGTCTATCGCCTCCGGTCGGCCGTACACGAGCAGACCGGGATCGTCGGCGAGGTTCCCCCGCAGGCCTTCGTCGACGGACGGATCCTCGGACACGAGGGGGTCCAGCCCGAGCGCGTGGATGCGCTCGGGACGCACCTGTCGCGGCTGGGAGCGCGCTCGACGTTGGTGGCGCTGATGTTCCGCGCGGACGACGACGTCCGGAAACTCGTGCAGGCGACGACGGATGGAGCGGCGCTCCGGCGGTTCGGGTCGGGGGAGCTCGAGCAGACCGTGTGGCGGGTCGACGATCCGGAGGCAGCCGATCGGATCAGGGAGCGCTTCGACGATCGGCCGCTCTACATCACCGATGGCCACCATCGTGCGATGGCGTCGGTCGAGCTCTGGGAGCGTGCCGGTCGCCCGCAGGGAGCGGGCGTGCCCGCGGTCCTGTTCCCCGACGAGCAGTTGCGGATGCTGGCGTTCCATCGCCGGGTCGTCGGTCCCCTCCCGTTCGACGTCGACGAGCTCCTCTCACACCTGCGGGAACGCGTGCGCGTGGAGCCGGTCGGGGGACAGCCGGGAGAGCGCGGCGTCTTCGGGCTGTACGTCGGCGGACGTTGGTACCGCCTCGCTCCAGGACCCGGAGGGGCGGCGGCGGGGGTCGAGTCGCTGGACGTCTCCCGTCTGCATCGCCTCGTGATCGAGCCGATCTTCGGATTCGGGGAGGCCGGCGACCCGGGCCTCGAGTTCGTGTCGGACGCGGTCCCGGTGGAGGAGCTCACGAGCCGGGTCGACGAGGATGGCGGTGCGGCGTTCACGCTGGTGCCGCCCACGTTCGATCAGTTCGTCGAGGTGGCCGACCGACACGAGCAGATGCCGGCGAAGGCCACCTACTTCGACCCCAAGCCGCAGTCGGGGCTGTTCCTGAAGATCGGCGAAGACGAAGGGATCAACGGGAGCCGATCGACCGATCCCTGACCGCTCGGGACTCGATCTCCCGGATGAACGGTGTCTTGCCGTCGATGTAGGCGAAGATGTCGCGCGGGTGGCGCTCGGCGAGATCGCGCTTCAGTCGCTCGTACGCAGCCGCGTCGTCCGGGTGGTCGCGGAGCCAATCTCGGAACGCGAGGTGGCGTCGCTCCCATCCGCTCCCTGCCGCGCACACGTGGATCTGGAACGCTCGCTCCCCGCCCTCGTCGCGGCTGAAGTATTCGTGCTCGTCGGTCCACGGGTCGACGACCCACCGGTAGCCGAGCGCGACGAGTGGGTCCACGTACGCCGACCGGGGGACCATCGATCGGATCGAGGCCTGGATGTCGATCACCGGCTTGGCGCCGAGCCCCGGCACCGAGGTCGAGCCGACGTGCTCGAGGCCGGTGACCTGGTCGCCGAGTGCGGCTCGGATCCTCGCCGACTCTTCGTCGAATCGGGACGGCCAGGCGGGATCGTAGGCGCTGATCGCGTACGAGCGGGTTCGTCCCTCGGTCGCGCCCGGCTTCGCGCCGGATCCGCGGAGACGTCCGAGCAACGCGAGAGCGTCGAACAGCGACTGCTGGGCGGGATCGTGGTCCGCGGTCTCCTCCGGGTGCCACTGCACCCCGAGCATCCAGGTCGCATGCTCGTCCTGCTGGTCGGGAACGATCCGCTCGATCGCCTCGACCAAACCGTCCTCGCTCCGGCCCGTGATCGTCAGTCCCTCACCGAGCCGGTCGACCCCTTGATGGTGGTGGGAGGCGCTCGCGAGGGGGCCGGACTTCGTCACCGCCGCGAGGCGGCTCCCGGGTTCCGGGAGCACCTCATGGATGGTCTGCGTCCCCTCGATCGGGCACTCCGTGCTCGATCAGCCCGGCGACGTCGGGGAGGTGAGGGTGGAGCGTCCCGCCGAACGCGACGTTCATCACCTGCATCCCTCGACAGATGCAGAGGGTCGGCAGCGCCAGTCGATCCGCGGCGTGGAGCAGGTCGATCTCGAACTCGTCGCGGTCCGGCTCGATGCCATAGAGGTGTTCGTTCGATCCTCCGCCGTACCGCGCGGGGTCGATGTCGCCACCTCCGACCATGAGCAGGCCGTCGAACGGCTCGAGGATCTCCTCGGGCTTCCCCTCCTCGCCCGGTGCGACGATCGCGGTTCGCGCTCCCGCCCGTCGAAGAGCATCGAGATACGGAGCCGGAACCCCGTATCCGCCCTCGGGCCATCGGGCGACACGATCGCCCGCCAGGTGGTAGGCGACGACGGCGATCAGCGGTCGGTACCGGTCTTCGGCCACGGCGTCCCGAGTGTAGCGATGGCTTACGTGCCGGCGGCCAGGTTCGTGAAGCGCTCGAACACCTCGCGTCCTCGGCTCTCGTGTGCGGCCATGAACCGGTCCGCCTCCTGGCGCACCTGCTCCGAGCTCTTGCCCCACTCCGATCGGAGATCGCCGACCTTCGTGAACTCCTGGAGCCAGAACTCGAGCTCGGATCGGTTCACCTCGCAATGGAACTGCGTGCCCCACGCGAGATCTCCCACGCGGAACGCTTGATTGGGAACCCGATCGCCGGTTGCGAGCAACGTGGCTCCCTCGGGGAGATCGAAGGCGTCCCCGTGCCATTGGAACGCGAGGTCGCTGTCGGCGAGGTGCGAGAAGAGGAGATCGTGGGCCGCGTCGTCGGTAGGATGGATCGGTTCGAAGCCGATCTCACGGACCGGTCCCTCTCCGACCCTCGCGTCCAGCGCCCAGGCGAGGAGCTGCCCGCCGAAGCAGACGCCGAGGAACGGGATCCGGCGTTCGACCGTCTCGCGGATCAGGTCGGCGGTCTCCTTGATGAACGGCTGCTCGTCGGCGTGCTCGACGTTGAACGTGGAGCCGAAGACCACGACCCCGCCGATCTCGTCGAGCGACGGTCTCGGGTCGTCGCCGTCGAGCGCGTTCCACACGCGGACCGTCGCGCCGGCGGACTCCACGGCTCCGGGTGCGACCCCGAACGTCTCCGACGCGTCGCATCGCACGAAGAGGATGACCGTCATCGCGCGAGTCTAGCCCGACCCTTTCTCGGGTCGCGCGCGCGGGCGCCCTCTGGCACACTGCGCAAGCGCGAGCAGCCGAACGAGACCAAGGGGGCCGAAGCGATGACCGGCAAGGCGATGCGACTCAAGCGCGTGATCGACCCGGCGGGCGTGTCCGTGATCTGCGCGCTCGACCATGGGATGACGTCCCCCACGTTCCTGGAGCCGCTCGCGGACATCACGGCCCGGGCATCCGAGACGGTGGCCGGTGGGGCCAACGTCATCATGATGAGCAAGGGGATGATCGCGATCGCCGAGCCGGCGTTCTCCCCGACGACCTCCCTGGCTCTGCTCCTCTCCGCATCCGCGAGCCCCGGAGGTGACCGCCCGGAGATCGTGCAGATCGCGGAGGTCGAGGAAGCGCTGATCCTCGGGGCCGACGCCGTGGTCCTGTTCACGGCACTCGGTGGCGACACGGAGGCCTCGATGATCGAGATCCTGGCGGGGGTGGGCCGGGAGTGCGCCGCCCTCGGGCATGCCGTTCATCGCCGAGGCCGAATTCCCGACCACGTACGCGAGCGTGGAGGAGCTGAAGGACCTCTACGGGTTCGAGTACCTCCGTCGGAACGTACGTCTGTGCGCGGAGCTGGGAGCCGACATCGTGAAGACGAACTGGCCGGGCGACGCGGACGGGTTCGCGAAGCTCGTCGAGGCCACGAACGGGATCCCGGTGGTGCTCGCGGGCGGCTCCCGTCTCGAGGACGGCGAGCTCCTGACGCGGATGGAGCAGGCTGTCGCCGCCGGCGCGATCGGCTGCTCCGTCGGCCGGAACATCTTCATGCATCGATCTCCCGAAGCGATCACGCGGGCGTTGTCGCGTGTGATCCGGGAGCGCTGGAGCGCGGACAAGGCTATCGCCGCCCTGCAGGAGGAGTTGACCACCTGATGCGGGCGGCGTTCATGACCGCGGTCAACGAGATCGAGGTCCGCGATGACGCCGAAGAGCCGTCGCTCGACCCTCGCGGCGCCGTGCTCCGCGTGGAGGCGTGCGGGATCTGCGGCACGGACGCGCGCACGTTCTTCAACGGCGATCCGAAGGCGCCGGTGCCGTGGCAGCTCGGTCACGAGCCCGTGGGTGTGCTCGAGGAGGTCGGTCCCGACGCCGACCTGCCGCCGGGCGTCTCGGCGGGCGATCGCGTGTTCCTCGGATCGATCCTCACGTGTGGCGAGTGCCGCTGGTGCCTCGAGGGCTTCCAGAACCTCTGCGAGGACCACCTCCTCTACGGCTACGACCCGTTCCCGGGGGCCTACGCGGAGCGCGCCGGCGTCCCGCCGATCGCGATCAAGAACCTGATCCCGCTCCCGCCGGAGCTGCCGAGCGACCTCGCCACGGTGGCCGACCCGTTCGCGTGCGCGCTGAACGGCATCGAACAGCTGGACGTCCGGCTCGGCGACGTCGTCGTGATCCTGGGGACCGGGCCGATCGGCTGCTGGCAGGCGGTGATGGCTCGCGATCGAGGCGCATCGAAGGTCTACATGACCGACGTGAGCGCCGACCGGCTGGAGATCGCGCTCGACGCGATCGGACAGGCGGTCGACGACGCATGGGTGTCGGGCGACGACAACGGCGTCGCGGAGGTCCTGTCGCGGACGGGCGGCGCCGGCGCCGATCGCGTCAGCGTGGCCGCGCCGGCCAAGCCCGCCCAGCAGGCGGCCCTCGAGATGGCCGCGAAGCGCGCCGTGGTCGTGTACTTCGCGGGCCTCCCGAAGCACGACCCGGTCAGCCCGCTCGACATGAATGAGCTCCACTACAAAGAGCTGTCCGTTCGGGGCGCGTATGGGGCCACGCACCGCCAGTACCGGATCACGATGGACTACCTCGACCGCAAGCAGGACGAGCTCGCGAAGGTCGTGACGCACCGATGGCCGCTGGAGAAGATCGCCGAGGCATTCGAGACGATCCGCGCCGGCACCGGGCTGAAGATGGTCATCGTTCCATGAGCGCCGGCCCGTATGTGATCGGCTGCGACGTCGGCAGCCAGGGGACGAACGCTGCGCTCTACGGAGCGGATGGCGAGCTGGTCGCCTCCGCGTACGAGGCCTACGACCTGTCGTTCCCGCACCCGGGCTGGGCGGAGCAGGATCCGGATCTGTGGACCGCTGCCGTGGAGACGGCGTGCCGGAGGCTGGTCGGGGAGTCTCCGGGAGGAGCATCCGCGATCCGCGGCCTCTCGTTCGGCTCGCAGCTCGACGGGATGGTCGTGTGCGACGCCTCGGGGCGCCGTCTGCGCCCCGCATTGATCTGGATGGACCGCCGGGCCGAGGCACAGGCGGCGGCCCTCGCCCAGAAGATCTCGCCCGAGGACTTCTACCGTGCCGTCGGCGCGAACCTCGATTCGTCGCACGCGGTCTTCAAGGCCCTGTGGGTGCGCGACGAGGAACCCGACGTCTGGAAGGATGCCGCCTCGCTGCAATCGCCCGGGACCTACGTGCTTCGCCACGCGACCGGCGAGACCGCGATCGACCCGTCGAACGCTTCATCGCTCGCGCTGCTCGATCCGCGAACGAAGACCTGGTCGGACCGGGTGCTCGACGTGGCGGGCATCGACAGGTCGATGCTTCCGGAGCTGGGGGACGCGCCGGCGCCCGTCGGACCGGTCACGGCTGCGTTCGCCGAGGCGAGCGGACTCGCGCCCGAAACGGTCGTCGCGATCGGGTGCGGCGACGAGATGGCTGCCACGCTCGGCGCCGGCGTCTTCGAGCCCGGCGAGGTCTGCGACGTCGTCGGGACCGCGGAGCCGGTCTGCGCGGCGAGCGCCGAGCCGCGTGAGGACCCGACGATGCTCGTGGAATGCCATCCTCATGCGGATCCAGACGCGTGGCTCCTCGAGAATCCCGGGTTCGTCTCGGGGGGCAATCTCCGGTGGTGGCGCGACCAGTTCGCGCCGGAGGAGCGCCAACACGAGGCACAGGGGCTCGGGGACGCCTACGACGAGCTCAGCGAGGAGGCCTCCCGGATCCCTCCCGGCAGCGAGGGGGTCGTGTTCCTTCCGGCGATGCAGGGCGCGATGGCACCCGAATGGAACGGCGCGGCGCGCGGCGTCTTCTACGGGCTCACGCTCGCGCACACCCGCGACCACATGACGCGTGCGATCCTCGAGGGGAGCGCATTCGGCCTCCGCGACATCCTCGAGGCGATGAAGGACGCCGGGCTCGGCGTCCGCCGTCTCACGATCGTCGGCGGCGGCGCGAAGGGTCCGCTGTGGCGGCAGATCAAGGCCGACGTGACGGGGCTGCCGGTGCGCGTCCCGGAAAGCGTGGAGACCACCGCCACGGGCGCGGCGATCCTCGCGGCCGTCGGGGCTGAGGTCCATCGGACGGTCGCCGAGGCCGTCACGTCGTTCGTCGCATTCCGACCAGAGGAGCACGAGCCGGATCCCAAGGCCCGCGACGCCTACGACGAGGCGTATGCGCGATACCGGGAGGTCTACTTCGCCCTGAAGCCGGTCTTCGCCGCGAGCGGCGAAGGCTGAGCGCGATCGCGCCGGCTAGTCCTCGAACTCCTCACGGATCGACCGCCGGATCCGCTCGAGCGCGTCGACGGCGTCGCCCAGCGCTCCTCGAACAGCCTCAGGTGCGCCCTCGAGCGCCCCATCGAGCGTCGTTCTTGCGTCGTTGAGGTGTGCCTCCGCTTCGAGCAGCGCCTGACGCGTCTCCGCGTTCGGGTCCTCGCGGAAGGCCTCGAGAGCGGCGCGAGACTCCTCGACGGCTTCCTTCGCCTCACCGGCAGCATCTCGGATGGGACCCGAGCCCCCGATCTCGTCGACCAGGGTGTCGATCGCGTCGGTTGCCTGACGCACCTCGTCTTGGAGTCCGCTCTCTGAGAAGCAGCCAGCGAGAAGCACCATCAGGACGACCGGGACCACCGTGTGCGACCGCATGTCGAGCCCGTACCCCGCCGGGGTCGTCTCCATGCGTGACGCGGACTACCCGCGTTCGAAGTACCGGATCAGCTCCCAGTCCGTGACCGTGTTGTTGTCGAAGATGATCTGTTCCTGGCGAGCCATGTTCACCAGATGCCCGAACGCGAAGTCGCCGAAGGCTTCCCGCATCACCTCCGAGCGCTCCATCTCCGCGATCGCCTCGTGCAGCGAAGACGGCACCCGCTCGGCGTCCTTCGATTCGTAGGCGTTCCCCTCGAACAGGGGAGGGCATTCGATCTGGTTCTGGATCCCGTGCAGGCCGGCCGCGATCGTCGCCGCGTACCCGAGGTACGGATTGACGTCCCCACCCGGCAGCCGCGACTCGACGCGGTTCCCCTGGTGCTCGCCGACCACCCGGAAGCCGCAGGTTCGGTTGTCGTGGCTCCACAGGATCGCGGTCGGCGCCCACGACCCGAGCTGGTATCGCTTGTAGGAGTTCACGAACGGCGCGTACATCCACGCCATCTCACGCGAGGTGGACATCAGCCCTCCGAGCATGTGCTTGAAGGTCGGGCTCATGTGGTTCTCGTCGTCGTCGTCCCACATCAGCGACGTAGAGCCGTCCTCGTTCCACACGCTCGAGTGCATGTGGCACGAGGAGCCCGCTTCGTCCATCGTCCACTTCGCCATGAACGTGATCGCGGCGCCGTTCATGGCCGCGATCTCCTTCGTGCCGTGCTTGTACAGCGCGTGGTAGTCGGCGGTCGCCAACGCATCCGCGTAGGTGATGTTGATCTCGTGTTGGCCGCGACCGAACTCGCCCTTGGAGAACTCGATGGGGATCCCCGCGCCCAACATCCCGTTACGGATCTGGCGGATCAGCCACTCGTCTTTGGTGGTCGCGAGCATGTGGTAATCCATGATGTACGGGGACGACGGCTGGATGCCCTGGTAGCGCTTGGCCGCGGCCTCCTCGTAGGAGTCCTTGAAGAGATAGAACTCCAGCTCAGATCCGGTCTTGAAGGTGTAGCCGGCCGCCTGCGCGCGCTCGACCTGCCGACGGAGGATCGTGCGCGGCGCCACCTCGACCAGCTCGCTCGTGTGCTCATCCGCGACGTCGCAGATCACCATCGCCGTCTTCTCGAGCCACGGCACGAGTCGCAGCGTCGACATGTCGGGGATCATCTTGAAGTCGCCGTAGCCGGTCTCCCAGCTCGCGTACTCGAAGCCGGGCAGCGGCTCCATCTCCATGTCGATCGCGATCAGGTACAGGCACGCGTGGAGCCCTTCCTCTCCCATCACGTCCTCGAGGAAGAAGTGAGGAAGGATGCGCTTGCCGACGAACCGTCCCTGGAAGTCCGTGAACATGCACAGGACGGTGTCGATCTCGCCGGCGTCGGCGAGCTCCTCGAGCTGCTTGGCATCGATCATGCCCTGTGGATGCATCGCTTCCCCCTCATCCGTGACGGATGAGCGCGGCGGCCTTCGGCCGCCGCGCTCATCTCCGTGGTCCGGTGTTGCTCTACTCGCCCGTGACCGGAGGCTGCGGCGGCTCCCTCATCTCGGTCGGAGCCGTCGTCTCGGGGGCTCCACCGCGGAGGATGGCTTCCTGCTCGGCCGCGCTCGTTCCGAAGCTCTGCGCACCCTGGGTGAGTGCGAACTCCTCTTCGGGGGAGAGCACCAAGCGGTGCCGTCCGGCGACCGCGAAGTAGACGATGCCGATCACGAAGTAGATCAAGGTCCCGTAGACGCCCGGTCGGTAATCCTCGTTCGAATACAGGGAGATCAGTGACACCACCGCGATGACGCCGGCGATCCCGGCACCCACGACGCCCACCGGGCTTCGATAGGGCCGTTCGATGTTCGGGAGCCTGCGTCGCAGCATGATGAAGGAGAGGCACTGCATCGCGTACGAGATGACGGCCCCGAACACGGCCATGTACAGGAGCGCACCGACGATCTTGCCGGCGACCTCACCCTCCGACTTGCCGAGCTGGTAGATGAGCACGGCGAGGGCGTAGCCGATGATGGCTCCCGCGATCAGCGCGACATGCGGGGTCTTCCGTTCGCCATGGGTCACGGAGAGCCACGCCGGGAAGTAGCCGGCCCTCGACAGCGAATAGGTGTTCCGGCCATACGCGTAGATGATCGTGAAGAAGCTGGCGATGAGGCCGAAGAGCCCGAGCAACCCGAGGAGTTCGGCCGACGTTCCTTCACCGAAGACGGCCTTGAACCCGTCGAACAACGGGGTCGCCGAGACGCCGATGTCGAGCGCGCCGCCGTTCACCCCGGTGTTCAGGAAGAGGATCCCCGCGCCGGTGATCACCAGGGTCGTCATGCCCCAGAGGGTCGCCCTCGGGATGTCCCGTGCCGGATCCATCGATTCCTCCGCCGCGAGTGGCAGCTCCTCGATCGCGAGGAAGAACCAGATCGCGAACGGGATCGCGGGGAAGATCCCTCCGATCCCGTGGGGGAGGAAGGACGATCCGCCCGACTCCGCGGGGATGTTCGTCCAGAGGCTGGAGTCGAACTTCCCGGACACCAGGACCGAGATGAAGAAGAACGCCAGGATCCCGAGAGCGATGACGTTCACGACGACCGTGAACCGCATCGTCGCTTCGATCCCGATGATGTTGATGGCCACGAAGATGATGTAGAAGACGGCCATCCACGTGACGACACTGTTCCAGATCGGCTCGCCGGTGAGGTCCAGGAGGCCCGCCATGATGTCGTGCATGAGGAACCCCATCGCCGAAACGACGACCGCCGGCGTGATGACGTACTCCATGTTCTCCGCGAGGCCGGTGATGAATCCACCCCAAGGGCCCATCGCCGACCGAGCGAAGGAATAGGCCCCACCGGTGTGCGGAAGCGCCGGCGACATCTCAGCGATGCTGTAGCAGAGGCCGTAGTACATGATCGCGATGACGATCGTCGCGATGAGGAGACCTCCGAATCCCCCGGCATCGAGTCCGAGGTTCCATCCGTAGAAGTCGCCGGAGATGACCGCCGCGACTCCGAGGGACCAGAGGGACCAGAAGGCGGCGTGGCGCCTCAGCCCTCTCTGCTCGAAATACTTCTGGTCGACCTCTCGATAGGTGACCGAGCCGACCTTGCGCCGCTCAGACACGACTCATGACCTCCTCCCGGTGGCCCCTCGGGCCATCGGCGGTATTCACCCCCGACTCGGGCCTAGCTGTCAATCTGGTGGGTTGCCCCCGAAAGCGTCCCGCGGCCGGCAGGGCGGCGACGCATGCGACCGAGGTCTGGCCGAACTCAATCCTCGGGCGTCACATAGGCGGCCGTGATCCCGCCGTCCACGACCAGGGAGGTGCCCGTCATGTAGCTCGAGTCGTCGCTCGCGAGGAACAGGGCGGCCTTCGCGAGCTCTTCCGCCCGCCCCAGGCGACCCATCGGGATGTGGACGAAACGCCGCTGCCGCCGCTCCGGGTCCGAGAGCAGCTCGGCCAGCAGGGGCGTATCGATCGGGCCGGGGCACAAGGCGTTGCAGCGCACGCCCTTCCGCGCGTACTCGACCGCGATCTCTCGCGTCATCGCGAGCACCGCCCCTTTCGAGGCCGTGTACGCGGTCTGGGACGTTGCCGCTCCCATCCAGGCGACGAAGGAGGCGACGTTGATGATCGAACCGCCCCCGGAGTCGATCATCGCCGGGATGCCGTACTTGCAGCCGTGTGCGACCCCTTTCACGTTGACCGCGAGGGTCGTGTCCCAGATGGATTCGTCGGTCGAATGGACCGAGCCGTCGTCGCCGAGCATCACGCCGGCGTTGTTGTACAGGACCGTGAGACCCCCGTACGACTCGACCGCCCGCGCCACCATCGCTTCCGCGTCCGCCTCGCGGGACACGTCCGCGTGGACGTAGGTCGCGTCTCCTCCGTCGACGCGGATCTCCTCGGCCACCTGCTCGCCGGCGTCGTCGGTCACGTCGGTCAGGACGACCTTGGCGCCCTCGGACGCGAAGAGCTGGGCAGCGATCAAGCCCATCCCGCTCGCGCCCCCCGTGATCAAAGCGACCTTGCCGTCCAGGCGTCCCATCGATCCTCCCTGTCCTTCTGGCCTGTCCTTCTGGCCTCCGCTGCGGCCGAGGATATCGCCGGGCCGAGCCGCGGGAGGAGGGGTCGAGGCCTTCAGTAGACTCGCTTCCATGCCCGAACTGCCAGAGGAACTGAAGGCGCGTCCCGAGCGCAAGCCAGGCCAGGAGCCGACGGCGTCGCTCACGCTCGAGGCCTACAAGCGGCTCAGAACCGAGCTCGACGAGCTGTTGACCAACGGGCGTGACCGGATGGCGGAGCGCCTCAAGGTCGCGCGCGAGCACGGCGACATCAAAGAGAACGCCGAGTACGACGCCGCGAAGGACGCGCAGGGATTGATGGAATCGCAGATCCGCCGGCTCCAAGAGGCGCTCCGCGATCCGGAGATCATCGAGGCACCGGTATCTGCCAACGCGATCGTGCCGCACATGCTCGTCACCGTGCGCTCGCTCGACGACGGAGACGATGAGGAGACCTACCTCTTGGCGGAGCACGGCGAAGAGAAGGCTCCCGGTGCCCGGACGGTCACCACCTCCTCCCCGCTCGGTACCGCGCTGATGGGCGCGTCGAAGGATCAGGAGGTCCTGGTGAACGCGCCCGGCGGCAGCTTCCGGTACGTGGTCGTCGGCTTCGAGCCGTTCGTCGGCTGATGAGCGTGAGCTGATGGGCCGGCGCGCGGCCACCGGGCATCGCTCGAGACCGCACGTCGCCCGCGAGGCACCCAAGGTCCGCGACCTGCCGAAGCCTCGGAAGAACGAATCGGCCGCCGGCGGCGCGATCCAATGGGCGTTCCAGTGGCCGTACCGGGCGATCCTCGCGTTCCTGATCTGGGCGAGGGTGCGACCGTGGCACCTCACCCTGTCGGCCCTCCTGCTCAACGTCGCGACCGGGGTGCTGATCATCTCCGGCGACTGGTTCCTCGCCGGCTGGGCCCTGCTCGCGGCGGGCATGTGCGACGTCTTCGACGGATCGGTCGCGAGGCACTACGGGCAGCAGAAGCGGTCGGGAGCGTTCATGGACTCGGTCCTGGACCGCGTCGCCGACGCGATCCTGTTCGCCTGCCTCTTCTGGGCGCTCGCGGAAGATGGACGGCGCCTCGACGCCGCGCTCGCGCTCTTCACCCTCGTGGTGAGCCTGTCCGTCAGCCACATCCGAGCCGAGGCCGAAGCCGTCGGTGTGCAGCTCACCGAGGGTTTCTTCCAGCGGTTGGAGCGGTTCATCGCGCTGATCATCGGGCTCGTCGTTCCCGGCGCCATGACCCCGATCCTGTTGGTCCTCGCCGCGCTCGGAGCGGTGACGGCCCTCCAGCGCGGCTGGTCCGCGCTCGTGCGGGCATAGGCCGATGGAGTTCGTGCGCGTCGCTTCGCTCGCCGAGATCCCCGAGGGCGAGATGCGGGCGTTCGATCTGTCTTCCGGACGCGTGGCCGTCGCGCACGTGGAAGCGAGACTGTTCGCGTTCGCCGATGAGTGCACCCATGCGGGGTGCGCCCTGTCGGAGGGTGACTTCGACGATCGGGCCGCCACCGTCGAGTGCCCGTGTCACGGGAGCGTCTTCGACGTCGAGACGGGTGAGCCCGTCGACGGCCCGGCCCAGGACCCGGTGGCGATCCACCAGGCCCGGCTGGTGGACGGGTGGGTGGAGCTCGCCGATCAGCCGGTCCGCGAGGGCGGCTGATCCGGGACTGGCTCCCGAGACGCGCTCCGGGGTAGGCTCGCCCCTCGTCCGGTCTGCTGGCTTCTGGCGAACGAGGAGGCTTCCCCGATGACCGACGCGCCGATCCGGTTCGATCTCCCGCACGATCAGCTGCCGACCGCGTGGCTGAACATCATGCCCTCGATCGCGCAGGCGGGGATCCAGCCCCTCCCGCCGTTGCATCCCGGAACGCACGAGCCCGTCACGCCGGACCTCCTGGCTCCGCTGTTCCCGGAAGCGTTGATCATGCAAGAGGTGTCCACCGATCCGTGGATCGACATCCCGGGGGAGATCCTCGACGTCTACCGGCTCTGGCGGCCATCCCCGCTGCAGCGAGCCGTCCGTCTCGAGAAGGCGCTCCAGACCACGGCGCGGATCTACTACAAGTACGAAGGTGTTTCGCCGGCGGGGAGCCACAAGCCGAACACCGCGATCGCGCAAGCCTTCTACAACAAGGAGGCGGGGACGAAACGTCTGGCCACCGAGACCGGCGCCGGGCAGTGGGGCTCCGCGCTCGCGATGGCGTCGAAGTTCTTCGGCCTCGACTGTCAGGTGTTCATGGTCAAGGCGTCGTACGAGCAGAAGCCGTACCGCCGCATCTTCATGGAGACCTTCGGTGCCGAGGTCGTGCCGTCGCCGTCTCCGACGACGCAGGCCGGGAAGGCCATCCTCGAGGCGGACCCCGACATCGACCGGCTCCCTCGGCATCGCGATCAGCGAGGCCGTCGAGGTCGCCGCCACCTCCGGCGGGGCGATCAAGTACTCGCTCGGCTCGGTGCTGAACCACGTGCTGCTGCACCAGACCGTGATCGGGCTCGAGGCGAAGGCGCAGATGGAGCTGGCGGGCGATCGGCCCGACGTTGTGATCGGATGCGTGGGCGGCGGGTCGAACTACGCCGGCCTCGCGTACCCGTTCATGGTCGACCGGCTCTCGGGAGCCACGCCCGAGATGCGGTTCCTGGCCACGGAGCCGGCGGCGTGTCCCACACTCACGAAGGGTCGGTTCGCCTACGACTTCGGCGACACGGGCGAGATGACGCCGTTGGTACCGATGTACACACTCGGTCACACGTTCGTGCCGGCCCCGGTGCACGCGGGGGGACTGCGCTACCACGGAGATGCACCG
Source organism: uncultured Actinomycetota bacterium (assembly GCA_963784055.1). GTDB lineage: Bacteria > Actinomycetota > UBA4738 > UBA4738 > HRBIN12 > JAJNBA01. The sequence goes on along the minus strand of CAWAPY010000002.1, from coordinate 16,698 downwards.
TCGCTGTCGCTCCTCGTGAAGAACGGCCACATGGAGGCCGTGGCCTTCTCCCAGAACGCCGTCTTCGACGCGGCCGTGCAGTTCGCCCACACCGAAGGGATCGTGCCCGCCCCCGAGTCGGCGCACGCCGTCAGGGGAGCGATCGATGAGGCGATCGCGGCGCGCGATGCCGGAGATGAGCGCGTGATCCTCTTCGGGCTGTCCGGTCACGGGGCGTTCGACATGCAGGCGTACGACGACTACCTGAACGGCCGCCTGCCCGAGGTGGAGTACCGGCAGGAGGACGTGACGGCGTCGCTGGCGAACGTGCCCGACGTGCCGATCCCGGGAGAGCCCGCCGCCTCCTAGATCTCCGTCTCGAACGTCCGTGGCGAGAGGCCGAACTCCTCCGCGGCGAGCTTGGCGATCTCTCGCGCGAGAAGCGTGTAGCCGACGGCGTTGAAGTGGAGCCCGTCGCCCTCCCGGATCAAGATCACGCGATTGCCTTCGCGGAAGTACGCGGTGTATCCCCCCCGGGAGTCGCGGAAGCGATCCCACGAGTCGAAGTAGACGACGTTGCTGGAGATGCTCGCGGCGAACTCGAAGATGTCGTTCTGTCGTCCCGCATGCACGCGCAACCGGAAATCCGCGGAGATCGGCAGGCCGGCCCACACGACCTTCGCGCCTCGCGACGTGGCGATCCGCATCATCCTGAGCACCCGTTCCCGATACCCGGGCGGCCATCCCGCGGTACCGATCAGCGCCTCACGGTTGCCACGCAGGTCCTGCAACGACTGGTGGTCGTTCTCCCCGAGCATCACGATCACGAGGTCCGGATCGAATCGGTCGACGATGCGACGCATCGTGTACGGCCAGTTGAAGTAGTCGGGGCGTGCCAGTCCCGTCGAGATCCTGCCCTGCCCCGAGACGGTCACCAGTCGCGGCCGGAACACCCGCTCGGCGAAGTAGCCGAGACCGGCGGCGAGGGAGTCGCCGACGATCGCCACGCGGAGCTTCCGATCCGGCGTCGGCACTCGGATGGGTTCGTTCTCCCCGCCACCGTCTCCCTCGCCCGTCATCCGGATCGTCCGGTGGCGCGACGGGGATGTCCTCGGGCGGCGGAACGAACGCGCCCCCGGTCCTGCCCACGTCGTGACCCACGGCACGCTCGATCGTGTCGGCGAGCTGGTCGAGACCGATCCAATCGCTCACCGCGGCGAGCGGCCTGAGGATCGCGAGCGACAGCGTGCGCCGGGTCCCGATCGGCGATGCCTCCGCGGCCCGTTTCATGGCCGGCGCGTACAAGAGCGTCCACGTGAGGAGGGAGACGAGGAGGACCACGAGGACCCGACCGGCGGGCATCAGGCGTCGCCCGTAGAGGACCTTGGCGGCGACCTCCGGAGCCGTGCCGCCGACGCGACCTCGTCTCGTCCCCACGACTCGCTCATATGCTCGCCCTCATCAGAACTGGAAGTAGATGAAGGGTGCCACGCCGGGTGGCCCCAGGATCACGATCACGAGCAGAACGACCGCCAGAACGATCCCGAGCGGCGCGGGCTTCAGCCGGGAAAGTCCCGCCTGGAGCCACAACCCGAGTCCTCGAGGCCAGAACTGCAGCGCGAGCATCCCCAGGATCGTCAGGATGACGAGCGGGTTCACGAACTCGGTCGGGGTGAACCAGCCCGTGACGAGCCGACCGAGCAGCCCGAACGCCGTCTCGAGCGAGTCGGCACGGAAGAAGACCCATCCCACACAGACGAGCGCGAACGTCGAGGAGCTCCGGCGCAGGTGGTCGGGCCAGCGGTCCGGTTGCTCCTCCGCCTCCTCCGCGGGGACGCGCCGACGGCGCCACTGGTTCGCGGCGAGCAGGCCTCCATGGAACGCTCCCCAGAAGACGAACGTCCACGCGGCTCCGTGCCACAGACCACCTAGGACCATCGTGACGAAGACGTTGATGAGGGTCCGCTGTTCGCCCCGCCGGTTCCCGCCGAGCGGGATGTACAGGTAGTCGCGCAACCACCGGGAGAGCGTCATGTGCCAGCGTCGCCAGAACTCCTGGATCGAGCGAGCCGTATAGGGACGGTCGAAGTTCCTCGGGAATCGGAAGCCGAGCAGCTTCGCGATCCCGATGGCGATGTCGGTGTAGCCGCTGAAGTCCGCGTAGATCACGATCGCGTAGCCGACGATCCCGAAGAGTGCGTCGGGAGCGCTCCTCGTGAACGGGTCGCCGAAGACCGGGTCCACGATCTCTGAGGCGAGGTAGCTGGAGACGACGACCTTCTTGAACAGCCCGCCGAGGATCAGCCAGGCAGCCCCCGCCACGTCGACGTGGCGCTCGTCCCGACGCTCCTGCAGCTGTGGGATCAGCTCGCCGGGCCGCACGATCGGCCCGGCGACGAGATGAGGGAAGAACGACAGGTAGAGGAACGTGTCCGTCCACCCTGCCACCTCGACGTCACCCCGATAGACGTCCACCACGTAGGCGATCGCCATGAACGTGAAGAACGAGATCCCCACGGGAAGGACCACCTGGATCAAGGGGATCGAGGACTCCATGCCGAGGGCGGCGAGTGTGTTCGTGACGTTCACCGCGAAGAACCCGTAGTACTTGAAGAAGGCGAGCGGCACCAAGAGGAGCGCGACGGCCACGCCATTGACCACCAGTCGCGAACGAGTCGAGCGCGTCCGGTCGACGGCGATCGCGCCCAGCTGCGCGAGGATGCTGATGCCGACCAAGAGCAGGACGAACCGCGGGTCCCACCAAGCGTAGAAGACGTAGCTCGCCGCGATCATGAACAGCTTCCACGGTTGCGCGAGGTGGTTCAGCAGCCAGTGCCCGAGGAAGACCAGCACGAAGAAGATCGCGAAGTCGACCGTGGGGAAGAGCATCGGGGACGGATGCTAGCCGAGGTCGGTGCTCCGTCGACTCTCCTTCAGGAGTCGCGTGCGCGTCCTCCGGTCTCCGCATCCCCGGCCAGCGCACCGATGTAGACGCCCGGCGAGGACGAGCGGCGCTCCCAGGAGGAGCGACGAGGTCACGTCTTCCCCCAGCAACAGGGCGCCGCCGATCACCGCCACGATCGGGAACAGGACGAACTGGTAGCTCGCGCCCGTGGCCGTCCACCGTCCGATCACGTAGACGATCAGCATGAAGAGGAACGGCGAGGCGACGATCAGATAGCCGAGGGCCGCCCAGACGCTCGGGCTCGTGGGTGGGTCCCAGGACTCGCGAGCGAACAGGGAGAGCAGGAGGAGCAGGACCGCGCCCACGGTCATCCCGATCGCGTTCGTCACGACGGGATGGGCCGACGTCATCAGCTTCAGGACGATCCCGGACTCCGCGGCCGCCGCCGCGGCGACGACGATCGCCAGCACCGAGAGCACGGATACGTCGCCCGAGAGCGCGTCGGTGGACATCAGCGCGATGCCCGCCAGCGCGACCACCGCGCCGACGATCGCGCGGAGTCGCAGTCGCTCCAGCCGATGGGCCGCGGCGAGCAGGACGGTGAGCAGAGGGACCGACGCCATCACGGTCCCGCCCAGGCCGGCCGGGACCTCCTGGGAGCCCCAGTAGAAGAAGGCGTACGCGATCAGGAAGCTGAGCACGCCGTAGACGAGCGCGCCGGCGAGCGCCCTCCCCCGGGAAGCGGGTAGCGCGACCGCGAGGCGAGCACCCAGAGGATCACGGACGCTCCCAGGAAGCGGATGCCGGCGCCCCAGAACGGATCGAGCTCTCGATTGCTGAACCGCACGGCGACGATGTTCGAGCCCGCGAGGAGGACGACGCCGGCGAAGGCGAGGAGGATCCGCCGGTCGATCACGTCCTTCATCGACGGATGATAGGTCCGGATGGTGGGTCGGAGGTAGCCTGAGGCCCCGCCGATCCCGGCCCGAAGACGACCAGGAGGATCCATGTCACGCGACATCGACTGGCACGTGTTCGACAAGGCCGCCGACATCACGGCTTCCGCGGTGCGAGGGGCGATGGGCTCCGAAGGGAGCCAGCCCCCCACCTACGTGGGCGAGGTCTTCAGCGAGATCTACGCGGCGCTCCGGAAAGCCACCGACGAGATGCCGTCGAAGGACTCGAAGCCCGGGTTCTGATCGGTGGATCTCGAACGGTCCCGGCGGGCGGTCCTGGACTGGTACCGGCCGCGCCGCCGCGCGTACGCGTGGCGGCGGGGCCGCCGGAACGCCTACCGGACCCTGGTCTCCGAGGTGATGCTCCAACAGACGCAGGCGTCTCGCGTCGAACCGATCTTCGAGGCGTTCGTCGCGCGCTTCCCCGACGTCGGCGCGCTGGGAGAGGCGTCGCGCGCCGACGTCCTCAGGGCGTGGGCCGGGCTCGGCTACAACCGTCGCGCCGTCGCGCTGCACGAGACCGCACGCGTCGTCGTCCGAGAGCACGGGGGGCGGGTGCCGCGAGACGTGGACGCGTTGAACCGGCTCCCCGGCGTCGGTCCGTACACGGCCGCCGCCGTGGCGTCGATCGGCCACGGGGTCGCGGTCCCCGCACTGGACGGCAACGTGCGGCGGGTCGTCGCGCGAGCGATCCGAGGTGCGGAACCGGACGAGGTCCCCGCCGGTGACCTCGCGCGTGACGCCGGCAGGTGGCTCGATCCCTCGGCGCCGGGCGCGTGGAACCAGGCGTTGATGGACATCGGGCGTCTCTTCTGCCGGCCGGCGCCGCGATGCGACGGCTGCCCGGTCGCTTCCGACTGCCGGTTCCTCCGAGCCGGCCGACAGGGGAGATCGTCCGGCCGCCGGCAGTCCACGTTCGAGGGGAGCCCCCGCCAGGTGCGCGGTGCGGTGGTCCGGATCCTCCGGACGGTCCGCTCGGCGAGCACCGAGGTGCTCGCCGAGCGGACGGGCCGTCCCGTCGCCGCGGTCGCCACGGCGACCGCGGCACTCACCGCCGAGGGGATCCTCGAGCGCACGCCATCGGGACGGTTCCGCCTTCCCAGTCGTTGACGCACTCGTAAGCATCTGCTTACATCAATCCATGGAGGCTGCGCTGAAGGCGATCGCGGAGCCTCGCCGCCGCCAGATCCTCCGCCTCGTCTGGGACGCCGAACGCTCCGCCGGCGACATCGCCTCGCACTTCGACGTCACCCGTCCGGCGATCTCGCAGCACCTGACCGTCCTGCGGACCGCCGGCCTCGTCACCGAACGTCGAGACGGGGCCCGCCGTCTCTACCGTGCGAACCGCGACGCGCTCGTCGAGCTGCAAGCTTCGCTGGAGGCCTTCTGGACGGGTAGCCTCGCGGCGCTGAAGGACGAAGTGGAAGCCGAGGAAGGGAGACGACGTGGCCGCCGGCACGTTCACCGTCAACAGTGAGATCAGGATCGAGGCCGCGCCCGAGGCCATCTTCCCGTTCCTCACGGATCCGCAGAAGATCGTTCGGTGGAAAGGGGTGGACGCCACGGTAGAGGCGTCTCCCGGCGGCGCGTACCGCGTGAACGTCACCGGCGTGAAGCACGCGGTGGGGGAGTACGTGGAGGTCGATCCCCCCGCACCGGGTCGTGTTCACGTGGGGGTGGGAGGGTGACGAGCAGCTCCCGCCCGGCTCCTCGACCGTGACGATCGAGTTGGTCTCCGACGGAGACGGCACGCTCGTCCGGCTCACCCATTCCGGCCTCCCGGAGGGAGCCGACGCCGCGCAGCTCCAGGGTTGGGAGCACTTCCTGCCGCGACTCGCCATCGTCGCGAGCGGCGGCGACCCGGGGCCGGACCCGTGGGTCGCCACGCCCTGACCGATCCGTCGGGCGATTCCTCGACCGGCACCGGCCCGATCGACACCACGGCTCGACACCATCCGGACGTGGTACCGTCCGGGAGTGATAATGAGAACGATTCTCAGTCTCAGCTTGGGAGCGCTGATCGGGGTGAGCTGTTCGGAGCGAGCGACGCGAGACGACGACCGAGCATCCGTCGTCGCGAGCTTCTATCCGTTGCGCTTCGTCGCCGAGCGGCTGGGGGGAGCCTGCGTCTCCGTGACGGATCTGACCCCACCCGGGGTCGAGCCCCACGACCTCGAGCTGACGCCCGACGCGGTGGAGTCGATCGCGACCGCCGACGTCGTCCTGTACCTGGGTGGAGGGTTCCAGCCGGCGATCGAGGACGCGATCGCCGATGCCCAGGGCGAGACGGTCGACCTCCTGGGAATGGTCCCCACCCTCCCGGCGGAAGGCGAGGAAGCGGACGAGGGTCTCACGGTCGACCCCCACGTCTGGCTCGATCCCGGCAGGTTCGATGGAGATCGTGACCGCGACCGCCGACGCGCTCGAACGGACCGAGGGAGCAGGGTCGTGCGACATCCCCCAGGCGGCCGAGGGCCTCCGCTCGGATCTCGGTGAGCTCGACGAAGACTTCCGCTCCACCCTCGACGGATGCGAGCGAGACGTGCTCGTCACCAACCACGCCGCGTTCGGGTACCTGGCCTCCGCGTACGGGCTTCGCCAGGAGGCCATCGCCGGTGTGGAGCCCGAAGGGGAGCCGAGCGCCAAGCGCCTGGCCGAGGTGAAGGAGCTCGTGGAACGAGAAGGCGTGACGACGATCCTCACCGAGGAGCTCGTCTCGCCCGACGTCGCCGAGACGCTCGCGGCCGAGGCGGGCGTGGACACCGCCGTCCTCTTCACGATCGAGGGGCTCACCGATGTGGAGGCCGCCGCGGGCGACGATTACCTTTCCCTGATGCAGGACAACCTCGAGGTGCTCCGTGACGCTCTCGGTTGCTCGTGATCCTCGGTGAGCGATCCGCTCATCGAGGCTCGCGGCGTCTCGTTCGCCTACGGATCCACGACGATCGTCGACGACGTCGATCTCTCGGTCGGCCGCGGCGAGTTCGTCGCGCTCGTCGGACCGAACGGATCGGGGAAGTCGACGTTGCTCCGTGTGCTGCTGGGCGTGCTCCACGCGGCTCGTGGCTCGGTCCGACTCCTCGGCAGCCCTCCGAGCGAGGTGGGCGACCGGTGGCGGATCGGCTACGTGCCGCAACGGCCCACGCTCGCCCCTGATGTGCCCGCGACCGTGCGCGAGATCGTGACGACCGGACGTATCGCCCGCCGGGGCTGGTGGCGCACTCTGCGAGGCGCCGATCTCGACGCCGTGGCGCATGCCATCGAGTCGGTCGGACTGGCCGACGTCGCCGATCAGCCGATCACGCAGCTCTCCGGCGGCCAGCAGCAACGCGCCTTCATCGCCCGCGCGTTCGCCGGTGAGCCCGAGCTGCTGGTGTTGGACGAGCCCATCGCGGGGATCGACGCGGAGTCCCAGCGCAGGTTCAAGGGATTCGCTCGTCCACCTGATCGCGGAGCACGGCGCCGGGGTGTTGCTCGTCTCCCACGAGCTGTCCGCTGTGGCGGACGTGATCGATCGAGTGGTCGTGCTGAAGCACAAGGTGATGTTCGACGGCCCACCGGCGCGGCTGATCGAGGAGGGCGTGAGTCTGGGGGTCCACCAGGCGGACCTCCCTCTCTGGCTGGAGGGTCTGCGATGACCGCCGCGCCGTCGCTGCCGCTGCCGTTGCCGTTCCCCTTCGAGCTCGCGTTCATGCAGCGAGCCCTGGTGGCGGGACTCGTGGTCGGCGTGTTCGCGCCGTTGATCGGCACGTTCCTCGTCCAGAAGAGGATGTCGTTGATCGGTGACGGCATCGGTCACGTCGCGTTCGCGGGTGTGGGCGCGGGACTCGTGGCGGGCATCTACCCGGTCTGGACGGCGCTGCTGTTCGCGATCGCGGGCGCGCTCGGGATCGAGTGGCTCCGGGCGCGTCGGAAGGCGAGTGGGGATCTCGCGTTGGCGCTCTTCTTCTACTCCGGCATCGCGCTCGGCGCGGTGCTCGCGAACGCGAAGGGGGGGTTGGGGACGAGCGTCATCGGGTTCCTCTTCGGTCAGCCCTTGACCGTCAAGGCTCTCGAGGTGGTCGTGATCCTGGTCTTGGGGACCCTCGTCGTCGGTCTCGTGATCACGCTGCGGCGTGTTCTGTTCGCGGTGGTGATGGATGAGGACTGGTCCGGCGTCACCGGGCTCCCGGTGAGCGCCGTGAACGCGCTCCTCGCCGTCCTCACCGCGGTGGCGGTGGTGGCCGCCATGCAGATCGTGGGGATCCTGCTGATCGCCGCGCTGATGGTCTTGCCCGTTGCGACGGGCCAGCTGCTCGCTCGATCGTTCAAAGGCACCCTCCAGATCGCGGTCGGCGTCGGGGTGGCCTCGGTCATCGTGGGGCTCACGACGTCGAGGCTCTGGGGGCTCGCGCCGGGTGGCGCGATCGTCCTCGTGGCGGCCCTGGTGTTCCTGCTGGTCGCATTGGTGCGACATACGATGCCGACGGGATCGATCGTGGAGGTGCCGGAGCGGTGACGTCCGGACGTCGCGAACTGCACGAGACCGTCGAGGGGCGACTGCGTGCGGTGGGGCAGCGGTACACGGCCAACCGACGTGCCCTCGTGGACGGGCTGGTGGCCGCACGCGGGCCGGTGTCGATCGGGGGTCTCCTCGGTGGGTCGCGTGCGTTGCCCCAGAGCTCCGTGTACCGCAACCTCACCGTGCTCGAGCACGCTGGAGTGATCCGGCGGGTCATCACCGACGACGATTTCGCTCGGTTCGAGCTGGATGAGGGCCTGACCGAGCATCACCACCATCTCGTGTGCTCCAACTGCGGTCGGATCGAAGACGTCGAGGTCCCGGCCAACGTCGAGCGGTCGCTCGGCCGGAGCCTCGACCGCCTCGCGAAGGGCGCAGGATTCGCCTCCGTCGCCCATCGGCTCGACCTGATCGGGCTGTGCCGCAGCTGCGCGTGACCCATCGGGGGCGCCGGATGCCGGACGGTGGTCAACCAGGAGGGACAATCTCGTCGTGCCCGACTCCACTCCCGCCCGCACGCCGATCCTCTCCCTCGTCACCGGCGCGATCGGAGGCCTCGCCGTGCTCGGGCTGGTCCTCCTGTGGCCGTCGGGCGACCCGGGGCCCGACGTGCCCGCCCTGTCATCGTTCGACGGCGTCTACACCGCGACGACGGTCGAGCGCACCGAGCGTGCATGCACCGGGGCCGATCCGTCGACCCGATGCCTCGCGGTGACGTTCCGGCTCCTCGAGGGTCCCGACGAGGGCCTCACGGTTCCGATCGAGCTTCCCACGAGCTCACCCTGGATCGGGACCGTGTCGATCGACCGACGGGTGCTCCTCGGTCATCAGCCCGGCGTCGAGGGGTTCGAGTACGTCTTCCTCGAGCCGGACCGGCGCTCCTCGCTGCTCGTGCTGGCCGGCGTCTTCGCGCTCGCGGTCGTTGCACTTGGCCGGTGGCGGGGAGCGACCGCGCTCGTCGGGTTGATCGCAACGCTCCTGGTCCTCTTCCTGTTCGTCGTGCCCGCCATCCTGGATGGACGCGATCCGCTCCTCGTCTCGCTCGTGGGATCGGTGGTGATCGCCTTCGCGGCGCTGTACCTCTCCCACGGGCTGAACGTCAGGACCACGGTCGCCCTTCTCGGGACGCTGGGAGGACTGCTCTGCGCGGCGATCCTCGCCATCGTCTTCATGGACCTCGCCGAGATCAGCGGTTTCGCGAGCGAGGAGGCCCTGTTCCTGACGGCGCTCGGAACGAACCTGGACCTCGGCGGCCTCATCCTCGGCGGCATGATGATCGGAGCGCTCGGTGCGATCGACGACATCACCGTGACGCAGGCGTCCGCGATCTGGGAGCTGCGATCGGCCGATCCCTCGATGTCCCGCCGGCGTCTGCTCCGATCCGGTCTGCGGATCGGTCGCGACCACGTGGCGTCGACGGTGAACACGCTCGTGCTCGCCTATGCGGGCGCGTCGATGCCGGTCCTCGTCCTCTTCGTGTTATCCGATCAACCTGCGAGCACGGTTGCCAACGGGGAGATCGTGGCGACGGAGATCGTGCGAACGCTCGTCGGGAGTCTCGGGCTGATCGCCTCCGTGCCCATCACGACGTGGCTCTCCGTCGACGTCGTGAGCCGTCGAGGACGGCACGAGAGCACGACGGCGTCGTCGTCCGCCGACGTCGAGCGGGACGGCGCCGGCGGCCCCGAGGAGCACGCGATCCCCGAACATCGGCGCGATGCTTGGCTCGGCGCATTCCGGTCATGGCGTGCCACCCGACGGTCCTGAGATTGGTGATGAGGAAGGGCGAGCGGTCTCGCCTCCGTCGTCCTCTATCCTGTCGACCTGTCGGAGCCCGGCGCGCAGCGCCCTGGGAGGATCGTGACGCTCACTCGCACCGCTCAGGCCGACGAACACGCCGTGCCGCCGCCCGCCCCCAGCACGAGCCGGCTCGGCTCGTGGTGGGCGATCGTGGGCTTCGCGCTCATCCTTCTGTTGGCGCTCGGCTGGCGATTCATCGCGGATCCCTCTCTGTCGGCGCCGACCCGGGACCCCGCGTGGTACACGTGGCGGGCGGGGCTGATCCTCGAGGACGATCCCGGGTCGATCGCGAGCGATTGGGGTCCGGACAACCTGTTCTCCGGCGGCTACCGCGTGACGGTTCCGCTCGCCGGCGCGCTCCTGCAGCGGGTGAGCGGGATCAGTACCTACAGCTTCAGCGCGTTCCTGATGCTCGGGATCCCGATCCTCACCGGGCTGGCGCTCGGGGCGGGAGCCTTCCGGAGCCGGCGCGATCCGCTGATCGTGCTCCTCACGATGCTCGCGACCGCCGGGCTCTTCCTCACGACCCCGTACGTCGGCTACCTCGACAACATCACGGTCCTGTTCCTGCTCAGCCTGATCGTCGCGTTCGCCGACGCGGCGCGCACGTCGTGGGGCGCCCGGGTCGCGATCTTCCTGATCGGGATGGCTGCGGCCTTCACGCATCCGACCACCTGTGTCCTGTTCGGGATCTCGTTGCTCGCGGTGTGGGGGACCCACGTCGTCACGAGCCGTTTCCGCTTCGGGTCGGCGATGCGATCGGACGGCCCGCTCCTGCTGTCGACGGGCTCGGGCATGGTCACCGGCCTCGCGCTCTGGGTGGTGGGCATCTGGGGACCGGGCGGTCCCGAGCTCTTGAAGGACGCCGCGCTCCCGCCGCCGTACACCGCGGCCTTCTTCCGGGAACGCCTGGTCGAGTGGGTGACCTCGATGCGGCCGGGGGTCACGCTCCCCCTGATCCTCCTGGCGATCGTCGCCACGATCATCGCGTCGAGGCGGACCCGTACCCCGGTCTCCGCAGTACGAGCAGGTCTCGATCTGGTGGATGTTCCCGTTCGCGGGCGTGCTCACGTTCCTCCTCGGACAGGCGATCCCGTACTACCGCTTCATGAACGCGACCGTGGCGCCGATGGCGCTCACCGGTCTGGGTGCGTTCGTGGCGGTGCGATGGCTGCTTCGCGGGGAGGGTTCGCGGAGGCTCGCAGGGGTCCTCGGCGCGCTGGTGGTGGTGGGCGCACTCGCCTGGCTTTCATCGACCCCGCGATCAACCGGTGGGCGCAGCAGGACAACCAGTGGGCCCCCCAGAGCGTGCGGACCTCGCTGGCGGCGGCTCGGGAGGTGGTGGTCTCGGCCGGTGAGCGACCGAGCATCCTCATCGTGAACTACGGCAACACCGACGACGCCACCGGATCCAACACCACGTACGGATGGGCCAAGACGTACACGAACGTGTTCCGGACGGGACTGCCCGGAGAGCTCGCCAAGTACCAGGTGACCTTCGTCGGGACCGTCGAGGACTTCGACGCGGAGCCGCCATCCGACGGACCGAGCGAGAACTACCGCGACACGTCGAGCAGCCACTGGAACGAGGTGCGCGCACGGACCTCGACCTACCCCGAGCCCCCGGTCGTGTTCCTGATCGAGGAGTACTACTCGGGCCGCTGCAACGGGCTCGCCGCGGGACCTGTTCTCCCGAGGTCGAGCAGGCCGCGCTCGATCGAGCGCTCGAGGATTCGATCGAGATCGGGCCCGGGACGCACGTGTTGACCGGCGACGGCGCCGTACGAGCCTCCCGCGGAGGTCGTTGAGCGGGCCCGTGACGCCGCCACGTCCGCCGCCGCGCGGTTCGAGGACCCCCCCGGGCCGCTGGCCGATCTCCCGCATCAGGCGCGGGTCCTCGCCGGGCTGTTCGCGCTCGCCGTCCTCCCCGGACTGCTCGCCGCGCCGTTCTTCGGACTGAAGGACACCCCCAGCCGGATCGCCCTGATCCCGGGCACCTCGATCGTGCTGTCCCTCCTCGCGGGGATCGCCGTGCTCGGTGTGTGGCGCGGACCGCTCACCGACGACCAAGGCATGGGTCGTCGTCGGAGTGGCGGTCGGCGCGGGCGCGGCGCTGCGGTACGGGAGCGCGTCGATCCTCCGGGCGCTCGGCGCGTTCGGCGGCTTCTTCAACCGCCTGTTCTCGCAGTTCTCGAACCCCGACTACGCCACCCTGATGAGCGTGCAGTTCCTGACCCAGGCGGGGCAGGGGATGATCCAGGGAGCGATCGGCAAGTCGATCGCGTTCGGTGGCCAAGAGGGCTTCGACGTGCAGAACGTCCCCTCCGCCGACTACCTGCTGCAGGTGATCCTGCTCCTCTACATCCCCTACACGCTGCTGTCGCCGTTCATCGGCGTCGTGATCGATCGGTTCGAACGACGGCGCGTCGTGTGGTGGTCGAACCTCGTGGCGGCCGGCGCGGTGGGCGTCGTCGCCATCGCGGTCCTCCTCCCGCTCGGGGAGGGCAGACCGAGGGGAACGCGGCGCCACCGCCGCGCTCGTCCTCGGGTTGCTCGCCGCCCAGGCGGTGATCCGTGTGGCCCTCGCCGTGAAGTCGGCTGCGATCCCCGATGTCCTGTCCGGTCGTGACCTCCTCCAGGGGAACGCCCTCTCGCAAGCGGGCGGCGCGCTCTTCCAGATCCTCGGGATCGCTGTGGCGCTCGCCGCCGGCGGGTTCCTGCCGGCGTGGCTCGTGGTGCTCGGGGGCGCCGTGGTCCTGGCGATCGGCGGCACTGGCGGCGACCCGGCTCCGGCACGTGGAGGCGGGCGCGCACGTGACCCGATTCGCAGAGGAGGCACGCCGGGTCCTCCGTACGATCGCGCAGGGCATCCGGGAAGTGGCGGCTCGCCCCGCGGCCGCGGTGGGACTGTCCGGGTTCCAGATGCTCCGCTACCAGTTCTGGGGCTTCGGGCTCTTCGTGTTCGCGCTCTACGCGAAGAACCTCGTCGAAGGGGGCTCGGACAGCCAGGTGCCGACGCTGCTCTCAGGCGGCGTCGGGTTGATCGGCGGGGTGCTCGGACTGATCGTCGCGCAGGGGCTGAAGGACCGGGTGGCTCCGATCAGGCTCCTGCTGGTGTCGATGGCGCTCCTCGGCGCCGGAACCCTGGTGTTCGGCGGCCTGGTCTCCGTCGCCGGGTTCGCGGCGATGCTCTTCGTCGGCTTCTTCGCGTTCTTCCTGGGGAAGGTTTCGGCCGACACGATCGTGCAGCAGGCGATGCCCGACGACTTCCGAGGCCGAGCGTTCGCGCTGTTCGATATCGCGTACAACCTCGGCTTCATCGTGCCGGCTCTGGTCCTGTCCCTCGTGTGGGTGGAGAACGACCCCGGCCGCACGAGGGTGGTCCTGATGGTGTCGGGCGCCGTGTTCCTGCTGCTCACGGGCGTCATCGCGGCGTGGGCCCGGCGCATCCGGGATCAGTTCGCTACCTCAGGACGACCTGATCGAAGCCTGACAGGCTGAGGGACCATGCCGGAGGTCCGCAACGGGGACGTGACGCTGCACGTCGAGGTCGATGGCGCCGGCGAGCCGGTGACGATCTTCGCGCATGGACTGACGAACTCGTGTCGCGAGTTGGCGCCGTTCACACCGTCGCTCGCCGGCACCGCCGTGCGGTTCTGCTTCCGGGGTCACGGTCATTCGAGCGCGCCGCGAGCAGGGCTACCGGTTCGCCGATCTCGCGTCGGACCTCGACGTGGTCGCTCGCGCGTACGGGGCGACGAACGCCGTCGGGACCTCCCTCGGCGCCGGGGCGATCATGTCGCTCCTCGAACACGACCCGGCCCGGTTCGATCGGATCGTGATGCTGCTGCCCGCGTCGCTCGACCTCCCCTTCCGCAACCCAGAGCGGTTCGACGCGATCGCGGATCTCCTCGAGTCGCATCCGAAGGACGAGGCGATCGAGCGGATCCTCGAGATGAGCGAGGAGCGGTACGCACGGGCGCCGTGGCTCCGCGAGCTCGACCTCACGCTCTGGGAGGACATGAACCCCGCCGGCGTGTCGCGGGCGATCCGCGAGGTCACGCGCGACATCTCGATCTCGGACCGCGAGCTGCTCCGGAAGGTCGAGGCGCCGGTCCTCCTGATCTGCCGGGAGGGTGACGCGATCCATCCGGCCGCGCTCGGCCGGATCCTGGCCGATCTGCTCCCGAGCGCGGAGCTGATGACGCTTCGCGTCGGAGGAGGAGCTGATCGCCTCGATCCCGATCACTGGTCGATCGCGTCCGGGCGTTCCTGGAGGGGGCGTGAGCGAGAGCGAGACCGCACGATCGCCGCGCCAAGACGCCCCGCCAGGAGCTGCTCGGGTCCACGCTCTCCGCGCTGATGGCGCTGCAGTTCGCGGCCGTCGTGATGTTCGGCAAGGAGATCGCGGCCGGCGACCTGCCGTTCCCGATGCTGGCGATCCGGTTCGCGGGCCAGGCGGCGCTCCTCTTCGTCGTCCTGCTCGCTGCTGCGCAAGCCGCTGGTGCCGGCGCCGGGGGAGCGTCTGCCGCTGATCCTCGCGGCGACGATCGGCTACGGGACCGAGGCGGCGCTTGTTCTTCTCCGCTCTGAACCACGGGAAGGCGGGCGCGGTGACGCTCCTGTTCTACCTCTACCCGGTCTGGGTGATGCTCGCGACGATCGGGCTGGACCGCCGATCGCCGGGCTGGCGGCTGTTCGTCGCCCTGCTCCTCGCGCTCGGTGGCAGCGCGGTCGTGATCGTCGGCGGCGGCGAGGTCGAGGTGGCGCCCCTGGGCATCCTGCTCGCCCTCGCCACCTCGGTCGCGTACACGGCATACCTGATCACGGCCGACCGGACCGTGCGCCGGACGGACCCGGTCACGGCCGCGGCGTGGCTCGGGGCCGGCGCCGCCACCTCGAACGTCGTGTTCTCGCTGGCGTTCGGCGTCACGGATCTCCCCGATGCGTCGTCGTGGCCGTTCCTTCTGGGGATGGCCGTGTTCTCGGCCGGGGCGTTCGCCGCGATGCTCGGCGGGCTCCAGCTCCTCGGCGCCGTCCGCAACGCGATCATCGGCGTGATGGAGCCCCTCGGCGTCGCGGTGCTCGCGGCGTTCTTCCTCGACGAGCCCCTCACAGCCCCCACCGCGATCGGTGGCGTCCTCATCCTCGCCGGCGCGATCCTCGCCACGCTCGTTCGCACCACCCGGGTCCGCGAGCCCGACGTCTAGTAGCTTCGGAGCATGACCGATCAGCTCTTCGCCGAGGACGCCTACCTGACCAGCTGCGAGGCCACCGTGGTCGACATCCGCGACGAGGGTGTGATCCTCGACCGGACGGTGTTCTACGCGCGGGGGGCGGCCAACCGGGCGACACCGGGACGCTCCGGTGGGACGACGGGATCGCCCGGGTCACCGACACCGTGAAGATGGGCGGCGACATCGTCCATCAGGTCGAGGGCGACGCGCCGCTCGTCGGCCACTCGGTCACCGCCGAGATCGACTGGGCCCGCCGTCATCGGTTGATGCGCACCCACACGGCGTTGCATGCCCTCTCCGGCGTGATCTTCCGGGAGTACGGGGCCAAGGTGACCGGCGGGAACATGGACGACAAGGGGTCGGCCCGGATGGACTTCGAGCTCGACGAGATGAGCCAGGAGCTCGGCAAGGAGGTCGAGGGCAAGCTCAACGAGGAGCTCAACAAGAACCGGCCCGTGCACGTGAGCTTCCTTCCCCGTACCGAGGCGCTCTCCGATCCGGACCTGATCCGAACGAAGGTCAGCCTGATCCCCGAATCCGTGGACCCGATCCGCGTGATCGACATCGAGGGGATCGACAAGCAGGCCGACGGCGGGACCCACGTGAAGGCGACCGGCGAGGTCGGTCACGTCACGGTCGTCAAGACCGAGTCGAAGGGCAAGGCCTTCAAGCGGATGCGGATCCAGCTCGAGGCCTGAGTCAGCCGCCGAGGACGAGACCGACCACGAGGAACACGAGGTAGGCGATCACCCCGCCGGCGGTGAGCATCAGCCGGAGCTGCGAGGGGATCGAGGATCTCCCGAACGCGAAGTAGAGCACGGGTCCGACGAACGGGACGAGGAGCACGATCGCCATCCATCTCGCGCGCTCCTGGATCGCGTCGGCGTCACGCCTGATGAGATCCCACATCGCGATCGCCACCCACGACGCGTAGAGCACGAACGGCAGGATGTAGCCGTAGAGCCCGAGGAGCAGGCTCCACCAGCTGGACGCGATGAGCGGGACTCCCATGAGGCTGACCTCCTGGCTGAGCTCTGGTCCGCGCGCTGCGCGGATGTCCTCCACGACGCGGATCCGGAAGCGGGCCGGCACGGCCTCGCCCGGGATCGCCGGGTCGGGTGGAGCCGTCGCCGGATCGCCCGGCATGTCGGGGAGGCCGGCCGGCGGATCCGGCTGCTCCCGCCAGTCCCCGTGCGGGAACTCGCCATCGAGCGAATCGATGAACCGGGACAGGACGTTGGCCGTGGGTCCCATGCTTCCGCCGCCCCCCGGGAAGGGTCGGAACCCGGTGCAGGGGAAGAGGAGCTCGACGGCCGCGGG
>CAWAPY010000001.1:0-61296 GCA_963784055.1 uncultured Actinomycetota bacterium | reverse complement strand
CGAGACGGGCGACGTGCCGGCCGCGCGGAAGCTCCACGAGGAGCTGTCTCCGTTGTTCAACGCGCTGTTCGTCACGTCCAACCCGATCCCCGTGAAGGCCGCGTTGGACATGCTGGGCCGGCCGGCGGGTCCGCCCCGGCTGCCGCTGGTGCCCGCCACCGCGGACGAGCGCGAGCGGATCCAACGAGCACTGGAGGATGCCGGTCTCCTCTGAGTCTCCCGCGCGACTCGTCTTCCTCGGCGGGGTCGGCGAGGTGGGCCGCAACATGGCCTGCCTCGAGCTCGATGAGCGCATCCTGATCATCGACGTCGGTCTGTCGTTCCCGTCCGGCGACATGCCCGGGATCGACCTGGTGCTGCCGGACTTCGACTTCCTGCGAACGAAGGCCGATCGGATCCAGGCGGTCGTCCTCACGCACGGGCATGAGGACCACATCGGAGCGCTGCCGTACCTGCTCCGCGACATCGATCGACCGTCTCGAGGTCTACGGCACCCCGTTCACGCTCGCCCTGCTGCAGGGCAAGCTCGAGGAGCACGAGGTGGAGCACCTCGTCGACTCTCCGGACCGTGACACCGGGCGGAGCAGGCCTCCAGCGGGCCGTTCACGATGCGGTTCCTCCGCGTCACGCACTCGATCCCCGACGGGATGGCGGTCGTGGTCGACACGCCGTTCGGGTCGATCCTGCACACGGGTGACTTCAAGATCGACCAGACGCCGCTCGACGGGAAGGCCACCGACCTCCACGGCCTGGCCAAGGAGGCTGGGCGCGACAAAGGCGTCCACCTCCTGCTCTCTGACTCCACGAACGCGGAGGAGCCGGGCTATTCGGTCAGCGAGCGGACCGTCGGGCCCGTGTTGCACGACATCGTCGCGGGTGCGGGAGGGCTCGTCGTGGCGGCGTGCTTCTCCAGCCACATCCATCGGGTGCAGCAGATCGTGAACGCCGCCCGTGCCAACGAGCGGGTGGTGGCGTTCCTCGGACGATCGATGCTGAAGTCGGTCGACGCCGCCCGGCGACTCGGTCACCTCCACATCGACGACAAGGACGTCGTGGACATCTCGGAGGTGGACCGGCTGGATCCCCGGCCGCGCCGTCGTGATCTGCACCGGCTCCCAGGGGGAGCCGTACTCCGCCCTCTCGCTCATGGCGCAGCACCAGAACAAGTGGGTCAAGATCGGGCCCACCGAGACGCGTGGTCCTGTCCTCGTCGCTGATCCCCGGGAACGAGCCAGCGATCCATCGAGTGGTCGACGCCCTCTATCGGACGGGCGCCGACGTGTTCCACATGCCGTCCGATCCGGTCCACGCCTCGGGACACGCCGCGCAGGAAGAGCTGCGCCTGATGCTCTCCCTGGTCCGGCCTCGGTGGTTCATCCCGGTCCACGGCGAGCGCCGGCACCTGCAGCATCACGCGCGACTCGCGCACGAGGTCGGGATCCCGCCCGAGCGGACGCTCGTCTGCGAGGACGGCGACGTCGTGGAGGTCGGTGAGGAGGTGCGGCACGTCGACCGTATCCAGGCGGGGATGACGTTCGTCGACGGTCTCGGGATCGGCGACGTGGGCGGGGAGGTGCTGCGTGACCGGCGGAAGCTCTCAGCCGACGGGGTGGTCGTGGTCGTGATCATCGTTGACTCCCAGACCGGCGAGCTCGTCGGCGGGCCGGACCTCGTCAACCGCGGTTTCGTCCACGAGGAGTCGTCCGCGTACATCCTCGAGGAGGGGCGCCTCCGGGTGATCGCAGCGGTGAAGGAGTCGGCGGATGCGAACGTGACCGACCCGTCGGCGTTGCAGCAGAACGTCCGCCGCGTCCTCAAGCGCTACTTCAACGAGGTCACCCAGCGGAAGCCCGTGATCCTCCCCGTGATCATGGAGGTCTGACCGGCCCGGGGTCCTTGAAGCGTCCGCCTCAGACGTCATGCTTGTCCGCACATGGCTACGAAGACTTCCCCCTCCCGGAGGTCCGGGGGCAGCGGGTCGCGTTCGCGTCCCTCGAAGAAGGCTGCGCCTCGGAGCTCGAACAAGAGCAGGCGTGGGAGCGCCAAGAAGAAGAAGCCGTCCAAGACCCCCGTCAGGACGGTCCTGTCACCCTGGGCGCGCGACGCTCTCGGCATCGGGCTCATCGTGCTGTCCCTCCTCGCCGCCCTGTCCGTGTGGCTCGAGGCGGGCGGGCCGTCGGGACGGGGGATCACCTGGCTGATCCGCGGGAGCTTCGGCGTCGGCGCGTACGCCTTCCCCGTACTCGGCGCGTGGTGGGGGTTCGTGCTGCCTGCGAGACGTCGCCCGCGAGGACCGCGTCCGGATGGCGATCGGGTTCGCCGTGCTCGTCGCGGGGGCCCTCGGGCTCGTTTCGCTCTTCGCGGGCAACCCGGGCTTCTCCGACGGATGGTCGAGCGACACCGGTCTGGCCGGGGCGGGTGGCGCGCTCGGGGCCCTCGCCGCGTGGCCGCTCGCACGGGTCATCTCTCCGATCGGCGCCGCGATCGTCTGCGCGGGACTCGCGAGCCTCGGGCTCCTGATCTTCACCGGCACGCCGTTCGCCGCCGTCAAGGAGAAGATCGACTCGTTCCGCGAGGAGCGTGACGAACGGGACCCTGTGGCCGCGAGAGCGAAGGACTCGGACCGCGCGAAGCCGCGCCGCCGATGGTCGCTCCGCGAGGCGTTCGGGCTCACCGATGACGTGATCCACCTCCCCGAGGCGGACGATGGGCACGAGGCTGCGACCGAGACGATCGCGTCGGTCCCGGAGGACCCCGAGTTCCCCTCGGAGCCGGGGCTCCCGGCGACGAGCGGCTCTCGCTCGCGCACCGTCAAGACCCCGTTCGGGCCGTACCAGCTCCCCCCGCTGGACCTGTTCCGGACCGCGCCTCCCTCCAACGCGGACTCGCGCGCGGAGAAGGACACGCTGGCCGCGCTCGAGCGGACCCTGCACACGTTCGGTGTTGACGCCCAGGTCGTGGGGGCACACCGCGGTCCCACCGTCACGATGTACGAGGTCGCGGTGGCTTCGGGCACCAAGGTGAGCAAGGTCGTGGCGCTCTCGAGCGACATCTCGTACGCGCTCGCCTCCCCGGACGTCCGGATCCAGGCGCCGATCCCGGGCAAATCCGCGATCGGGATCGAGGTTCCGAACACCCATCGTGACTTCGTGATGGTGGGCGACGTGTTGCGTTCCCCAGCGGCGAAGCAGGCGACCCACCCCCTGGAGGTCGCCCTCGGGAAGGACGTCCACGGCCGCGCGCGGATGGTGAACCTCGCGGAGATGCCGCACCTGCTGATCGCCGGCGCCACCGGGGCCGGGAAGTCTTCGCTCGTGAACTCCTTCATCACTTCACTGCTCGCGCGCACCACCCCGGAGGACGTCCGGCTGATCCTGATCGACCCCAAGCGCGTCGAGCTCAGCCACTTCGGCGACGTGCCGCACCTGCTCTCCCCGGTGATCGTGCACCCGAAGCGGGCCGCCGAGGCGTTGCAGTGGATCGTCCGCGAGATGGAGATGCGGTACGAGCTGCTCGCCACCGTCGCCGTCCGCGACATCGACTCGTACGAGGAGGGACTCCGAGACGGCACGCTGCGGATCCCGCCCGGCCTGGAGGAGAAGTTCGAGCACATGCCGTTCATCGTCGTCGTGATCGACGAGCTCGCGGACCTGATGATGGTGGCGCCTCGAGCCGTGGAGGATGCGATCTGCCGCATCGCCCAGATGGCGCGCGCGGTCGGGATCCACCTCGTCGTCGCGACCCAGCGACCCTCGGTCGACGTGGTCACCGGCCTGATCAAGGCGAACATCCCATCGCGGATCGCCCTGATGACCTCGTCCCAGGCGGACTCTCGCGTGATCCTCGACATGAACGGCGCCGAGAAGCTCGTGGGTCACGGCGACATGCTGTTCGCGCCGTCGAACATCTCCAAGCCTGTCCGGATCCAGGGCGCGTGGGTGACGGAGGCGGAGGTTCGCTCGATCTGCGAGTTCATCCGCGGACAACGTGAGGTCGTCTACGAGAACACCGTGGAGGGGTTGGCGCTCCCGCCAGGCGAGGGCGCCGACGAACACGGGCTCGGGGACGACGACGACCTCCTCGAGCAGGCCGCGGAGCTCGTGATCCGGTCACAGCTCGGTTCCACCTCGATGTTGCAACGCAAGCTGAAGGTGGGCTTCGCGCGCGCCGGACGGATCGATGGATCTCATGGAGGAGAAGGGTCTCGTCGGGCCTTCACAGGGCTCGAAGGCCCGCGACGTGCTCCTCACGTGGGAGGAGTGGGAAGAGCGCCGCTCCGCCTAGGTGTCACCGGCCGGCTTGGTTCGGTCATGATGAGCCGTGAAGCTCGCTCCCATACTTGTTGCCTGCTCGGTGATGTGGATGGCATGCGCGGATCCTCCCGAGCCGACCGAGGAGGGACCTCCGAACGTCCCGCCTACCCCTCTCCCCGAGGTCGCTGAGGTCGTCTGCCAGAGCAGATGGGACCACGCAGGTCCTTACCCCCGAAGTCGTCGTTCAGTCCGATGGCGTTCACGTGCATGTCACGTGCTGCTGGAGGAGGCTGTGTTCCTCGACGGTTTCCGATGGGTCGGGATCGAGCCGAAGTCCAGCCGGGAGAACGCGATCTGGTCACGCCTGATCCGCCTGGACGATCGACGTCGCGTGCCGGCCCGAGAGCAAGCGCGACACCGAGTCCTTCGAGCCCAGGACGGCATCGTTCGAGCTCCTCGACCCTGAAGGCATCTACGTGAGCGAGGAGCTCGAGTGTCTGGCTGGTGACGGCACGGCCGGATGGACCACAGATCGGGCTACGGGACCCGATCGGATCCCCCGGTCACCCCGACCGAGGCTCGAGCCGTTCTCGAGCGACTCGAACAAGGCGACGTCGTGGCGTACGCCGGATATCCCGAGCGTCCCGGCTATCAGATCGCAGTCGAACGAGACGGCCGCACGATCGCCGTCATGTGGTTCTACCGGGACGGGGCTGGGGTCGATTCAGACGATGGCGGGATCTGTGAGGGGGAGGCAGTTCTCCCGTCCGAGATGGTCGAGCGGGGCGACGATCGATGAGGGTGTCGGCGATCCTCGGGTTCGTCCTGCTGATGGGATGCGTCGACGCTCCCGTCCGTCCTGGGGGCGAGGAGAGCTGCTCGTCGTCGGGACTGGGCTGATCGTCAGATCGCGCCGACGCGGCGGGCGACCTGGAACAGGGTGTCCGCGTGCTGTTGCGGGTCGATCATGAGCCTCCCCGCGACCCCGACGTGCGCTTGCCAGTAGGCGTAGATCCGCTCCATCGGCCACCCTCGCGACTGCGCGCTGCGGAGGTTCCGCACCATCTCGCTGCCGGCCCAGATCGCTTCGGGGCAGACGAAGAACCCGCCCTTGCTGCCGTCGATCGTCCGCCAGAACGCGCCGATCGAACCCCACGTTCCGTCGTCACGCTCGCCCGCGACCAGCAGGTAGCGAACGGGACCGTCGGACAGGACATACGCGGACGGCAAGACATCACGGACGGTCGCCAACGGCGAGTCGTCGATGGGGTTCCGGGGCGTGCGTCTGTCCATCTCTGCCATCGTGGTCGATTCCCTCCCTGCGGGGGCCAACTGTAGTCCCCCGTACGAGGCGCTCCACCCACCGGACGTCCGATTCCGAACGAGACGTTGGACCTAGGCCAGTCGGGACGAGGCGCGGCGCCAGGCGCGCCGATCCTCGGTGGTGATCGCCCAGTGCTCGTGATCTCGCCACCGGCCGCCGATCTTCAGATAGCGGAGAGCGAGCCCTTCCTTGCGGAAGCCCACCGATCGCACGAGCGCGATCGAGCGCTCGTTCTCGGGCTGGATGCTCGCCTGCACCCGGTGGAGCTTGAGGGTGCCGAACGCGTGGCGGAGCACCAGCTCCAGTCCCTCCCGCATGTAGCCCTGACCCGCGTACGGCTCGAACGCGTAGTAGCCGAGGTAGGCGTTCCGGAAGTGGCCGTAGAAGATCTGGCCGAGGCCGAAGTACCCGACGATCGCCGCGTCCTCGTTCCGGCAGATCACCAGGCGGGCGTCGCCCGGTCTGCCCGCCGCGTGCTCACGGAAGCTCTCGGGCGTGGCGGGCGGGTGCGACCAGGGTCGGTGCAGGGCGCGCGATCGGCGCACGAGTCGGAGGAACTCGGCCTCGTCGGCGGCGTCGAGGGGCCGGAGATGGACGCGGGATCCGCGCGCGAGGGAGTCGGGCATCGCGGGAGTGTAGGTCCGTGACGGCTATCCTTGCGCTCTCATGGCCGGCTCTGTGACGGATCCCCGACCAGGGGTCGGCTCGGCCCTGCAGCGTGCTCGCGAGGTGCGAGGGCTCTCGCTCGACGAAGCGGCGCGCGATACCAGGCTCCGGGTCGACCAGCTGGATGCCCTCGAGCGGGAGGACTTCGACGTGCTCCCCGGCGAGGTCTACGTCCGCGCGTCGCTTCGCACGTACGCGAACTACCTCGGGCTCGATGCGAACAAGGTGAGCGATGCGTACGCGCGTTCCGCCGTCGAGGCCGAACCTGCGCCCCCGCCGGGGAAGCTCGGCCCGGTGGAGCGGATGATCGCGGCCAGCCGGATCCGGGACAATCAGCGGTTCCTCCTGGTCGCGGCGATCACGATCCTGCTCGTCCTATTGGCGCTCGGTGTCCTGTCGCGCGGCGAGGCGGCGCCACCGGCGGGGACGATCCCCGCGGCCACGGCCTCACCGGTCCCGACCGACCCCACGATCAGGGTCGTGGTGGTGGCCAGGAGCGATATCACCGTCGAATCCGAGGCCGACGGGATACGGGATGCGCAGGTGCTCCGTCCGGGAGAGACCATCACGCTCGTGGCGCTGGAACGCCTCGACGTGTCGGTGCCCGACGCCGGTCTCGTCGAGGTCAGCCTGAACGGGAAGCTTGTGACCGAGGGCGTGAACGGCTTGCCGCACACGTATCGGTTCGAGGCAGGCGACGACGGAGGGGACCCATCGTCGAACGGGTGAGACCTCTCGGGCTGGGCTGGCCGAACGTCCTGTCGATAGGACGGATCGCGTTGATCCCGGTCGTCGTCGCGCTGCTCAGCACGGATGATGCCCAGACGCGATGGCTCGCGGTCGTCGTGTTCGTGGTCGGCGCGCTCTCCGACCTCGTCGACGGGTATCTCGCGCGCCGACACGAGATGACGACGGCGGTGGGGGCGTGGCTCGATCCGCTCTCGGACAAGCTGTTCGTGATCGTTCCGGCCGTCGCGCTCACGATCGGCGATGAGTTCCCGTGGTGGGCGACCGCGGTGATCGTCTTCCGCGAGGTGGCGGTCTCGCTGCTGCGATGGCGGCTGGACCGGCGGGGGGTGTCGATGCCCGCCTCCCGAGCGGGGAAGGCCAAGACGTTCAGCCAGATCCTCGCGGTTGGCCTGGCGATCGCACCCCTCTCGTCGGACCTCGACCCGCTCGTGATGGCGGTGATCGTGGTGGCGGTGGTGCTGACCGTCGCGAGTGGGCTGGAGTATCTGTTCACGGAACGTCACCGTCAGGAGACCGGCTAGTTGAGGGTCGAGATCCTCGCGGTAGGGACCGAGCTGCTCTTGGGGCAGATCGCGAACACGAACGCCCGCTGGATGTCGGAGTCCCTCGCCGCGATCGGCGCCGACGTCCTGCACCATCAGGTGGTCGGCGACAACCTCGACAGGATCGTCGAGGCGATGCGCCTGTCGGCCGGCCGCGCCGACGTCGTGATCGTGACCGGCGGGCTCGGGCCGACCCAGGACGACATCACGCGGGACGCGCTCGCCGTCGTGATGGGCGCGCCGATGATCCGCCATCCCGAGCTCGAGGATCTGCTGAGGGAGAAGTTCCGGTCGTTCGGGCGTCGAGACATGCCCGAGAGCAACCTCCGACAGGCCGACGTCCCCGAGGGAGCGCGCTACCTCACTCCGTCGAGAGGGACCGCGCCCGGCCTGGTCGCGGATCTGCCGGATGAGACGCGGATCTACGCCGTTCCTGGCGTCCCGGAAGAGATGGTGGAGATGATGGAGGGCACGATCTTGCCGGAGCTGGCGGCCGAGGGCGCCGCCGTGGTGCGATCCCGGGTGCTGCGGTGTGCGGGGATCGGCGAGTCGGCCCTCGCCGAGCGCGTCGACGACTTGTTCTCGGGCTCGGCGAATCCGACGATCGCGTTCCTCGCTTCGTCGGGCGAGGTGAAGGTCCGGATCACCGCGAAGGCGGCCACGGCCGAGGCGGCGGAGCGCCTGATCGCACCGGTTGCCGAGGAGGTTCGCGGGCGTCTCGGCGACGACGTGTTCACCACGGATGACGAGACGCTCGAGGCGGCGGTCGTCCGCCTGCTGGCCGCCGTCGGGACGACACTCGCGTGTGCCGAGTCGATCACGGGTGGGGGAGTCGGAGCGCGCATCACGAGCGTGCCGGGCGCGTCCGAGGTCTTCGTCGGGTCGGGGGTCGTGTACCGGAACGAGGCCAAGGCGGCGGTGCTCGGGGTGTCGAAGGAGACGTTGGACGGGCCGGGGCCGGTGAGCGAGGAATGCGCGCGGGAGATGGCAGCCGGGGCCCGGCGGGTGTTCGGCTCGGACCTGGGGCTCTCCCTCACGGGAGCCGCCGGTCCCGAGTCCCACGGCGGTGCGCCTCCCGGGGTCATCTGGGTCGCCTTGGACGGCGAGGACGTGACGCACGCGCGAGGCTTCCAGGTACCGGGAGAGCGAGACCGCGTCCGTCGATGGGCGGAGCAGGCGGCGCTCGATCTGGTCCGTCGTCACCTGGAGGGACGTCCACTCCCCGTTTCCGATCGCTCGATCTGATGGCTCGCGATCGGGCCGCGCGCCCAGAGGCGAAGCCGCTCCGCCTCTTCGTCGCCCTCGAGATCCCCGAAGCGGCGAAGGATGTCGCCGAAGCGGCGTTCGCTCCCTGGCGCGAGGCGTTCCCGAAGGCGCGCTGGGTGCCTCGCGAGAATCTGCACGTGACCCTGAAGTTCCTCGGGCGGACCTGGCCCAGGTTGACCGACTGGGTGCCCCAGCAGGTGGAGGCGGCCGCCGCTGACGTGGCGCGGTTCAGGGCGCGGCTCCGGGGCGTGGGAAGCTTCCCCTCCGCGAAGCGAGGCCGCGCGCTCTGGGCCGGATTCGACGAGACCGACCCGCTCGTGGGGCTCGCGGCGGAGATCGAGGCCTCGCTCGCCGACGAGTTCCCCCCGAGAAGCGTCCGTTCCATCCCCATCTCACCGTCGCGCGCAGCGATCCGCCCCTGAAGCTCCCGGCGGCGTACAGCGGTACCGAGCTCGAGTCCGACGAGTGGGAAGTGCGGCACATCGTCCTGTTCCGGAGCCACCTCGGGCGGCCCGCCCCCCGCTACGAACCGCTCGCGCGCTACCCGCTGGGTGACCGCCACCTGAAAAGGGCATGAAAGCCCACGTCTATCGCTCTCCCTACTGGGGACTCCTCACTCCTACGACCGTTGTGATCGGCTGGCCGCTCGTGTTGGTTGCGGTGCTCCTTCCCCCGTACAGCCTGGCCGAGGGCGAGGAGAGGATCTCGTCGTTGGACTCGTGCTCGCGGCCGCCGTGGTGCCGCTGCTCGTCCGGTTCTTTCGGCTCGGCGTCCTCGTGGCGGGCAAAGAGCTGGTCGTCCGCAATCTCTTCGTGACGAAGCGGATTCCCCGATTCCAGGATGTTGCCCGCGTCAGCTCATGGCCGGCGGAGGAGGCCTGGCACAACTTCGACTACGTCCTCGGATGCATCGGCGCGCGGATCGAGCTCCGCGAAGGAGGCTCGTTCCCCGCCAGGGGGTTGCTGTTCCGAGCGGTCCGCCCGATCGCGTCCCTGAACGCGATCGTCCGTCGAGTTCCGTCCTCCGGCGTTCCCGTCCAAGTGCTCATACCGATCGAGATCTCGCAGCCACCCATCGTCGTTCGTCCGACGGCTTCCATGTGGGTTCGCTGGGTCGTCCTCCACTGCTGGATCGCGGGGATCGGTGTGTGGCTCCTATCGATGATCGATGCCAAGACTCTGGAAGGGAGCATCTGGGCCGCGTTCTGGGGTGGTGCGTGGGTCGCCGGTTTCATCGCCCTGGCGCGCGAGTTCGCCCACGTACGCCTGACCGCCACGGAGGACCATGTCGAGATCTCGGGTGTGTTCGACGCCCGGCGGATCGAGTGGGAGTCGGTGGTCCGTGTCGTGCCGCCGCCGGTGAAGCCCTCGTGGTTCCTCCGGCTCCCGTGGATCGGTCATCTGGACACGAATTCGGCTCGGCTCGAGCTTCGCTCGGGAGTCTCGATCCCCGCGAGGTGCTCTGGGGGAACGGGCAGCGCATCATCGACGTCTGCGCCTCGCTCGACCGGCTGCGACATCGGCGCCTGTCGATCTGAAGGCTGCTTGCGTTCGAACGTCTGTTCGATTAGCCTTCGTCTGGTCCAGGACCGGCCCGGATCGGTAGCCGAACACCAAGAATGACAGAGGTGTAAGTTATGTCGGAGTCGCGCGCTAATCTCCACTCGTCACTCGCACACGCACTCTCCCGGCCCCCCTCCGGGCAGGGCCAGAGGTTCAGAGAGGGTACGAAGGAGGGGAACGTGGACCGGGACAAGATGTTGGACGTCACGCTGCAGCAGATCGAGAAGCAGTTCGGACGAGGCGCCGTGATGAAGCTCGGCGAGCACCCGATGGGTGCGGGGATGACGATCATCCCCACGGGCTCGCTGGCGCTGGACATCGCGCTCGGGGTCGGAGGATCCCGAAGGGCCGCGTCGTCGAGGTCTTCGGCCCGGAGGGCTCGGGCAAGACCACCGTGTGTCTGCACATCATCGCGGAGGCGCAGGCCAAGGGCGGGATCGCCGCGTTCATCGACGCGGAGCACGCGCTCGACCCCACGTACGCGCGCGAGCTGGGTGTGAACATCGACGAGCTCCTCGTGTCCCAGCCGGACTCGGGCGAGCAGGCGCTCGAGATCGCGGACATGCTCGTCCGCTCCGCGGCGCTCGACCTCGTGGTGATCGACTCGGTGGCGGCGTTGGTGCCGCGCGCGGAGATCGAGGGCGAGATGGGCGACACCCACGTCGGGTTGCAGGCGCGGTTGATGTCACAGGCGATGCGGAAGCTCTCGGGCTCGCTGTCCCGGTTCGATACCACCGCGATCTTCATCAACCAGCTGCGCGAGAAGATCGGTGTGATGTTCGGATCGCCCGAGACCACGCCGGGTGGGCGAGCGCTGAAGTTCTACTCCACCATCCGACTCGACGTCCGCAAGATCGAGAACCTCAAGGACGGCACCGAGGTCGTCGGCTCCCGCACACGGGTCAAGGTCGTCAAGAACAAGGTGGCGCCGCCGTTCCGCCAGTGCGAGTTCGACATCATGTACGGCAAGGGCATCTCCAAGGAGGGCTCGCTCCTCGACGTCGGTGTCGATCTCGAGATCGTGAAGAAGTCGGGGGCGTGGTTCACGTACGAGAACGAGCAGCTCGGCCAGGGTCGTGAGAACGCCAGGCAATTCCTCGCCGAGCACATCGACATGCGGGACGAGATCGAGCGGAAGGTGCGCGAGGCCGTGGGGCTCACCTCCTTCGGCGAGGGCGACGACGAGCCCATCCGGATCGACGATGCCGAAGCGCCGCCCCCGGAGGAGCCGCCGGTGGAGGAGCCACCGGCCGCGGCCAGCAGGTCCAAGGCCAAGACCTCGGCGTAGGTCTCCTCCGTGAGCCGGCGAGGAGCTCCCAAGAACCCGAAGAGCTGTCACGAACGAGCGCTCGGTCTCCTGGCGGTGCGGCCGCGCAGCCGCCGAGAGCTCGAGCGACGCCTCCTCGGCGCTCGCTTCGAACCCAGCGAGGTCGAGGACGTGCTCGTCCGGCTCGAGCGGGTCGGTCTGGTGGACGACGAAGCATTCGCGCGGCAGTTCGCGGAGCACCGGTTCGGGTCCCGCAAGGAGGGGAGCCGGGCGGTGGCCCAGGGCCTGCGGGCGGCCGGCATCGAGTCTTCCCTCGCGGAGGCGGTCTCCCATTGGGCCCAAGAGGATGACGAGGAACGTGCCGCCGACCTCGCACGCTCCCGCGTCTCGCGGTTGAGCGGGGTGAGCCCCGAGAAGGCGTTCGCCCGCCTGTCCTCCCTGCTGATGCGCCGCGGCTACGGGCCCCAGATCGCCCGCAGCGCAGCACGGAAGGCGCTGGAGATCCCGGTCGGGGACGACTAGCGGCCTTGTGTCTCGGTGGCCCCGGCCGTAGCATCGGGGAAACGAGAGGAATCGATCTCCCGAACTTTCAGCGAACGACCGAAGGGCACCAGTGACCGAGTTCGATATCGACCCAACCACCTGTTCCGACCCACATGCTCTGAGAAGGGGCCTAAGAAGGGTCGGGAACCGCTAGCCTTCGTCGCACCCTGGATCGGGGACCGAGATCCTCTCCCGAGACATCGGGAGGAACGATGGAAGCCGTCATCGCCGGCACCCTCGGCCTCATGGTCGGGGGGGTCGCGGGATTCGTCGTCCGCAACACGATCGGAGCGTCGAACGCACGCTCCGCCGAGGCACAAGCCAAGAAGCTCCTGCTGGAGGCCGGGGAGGAGTCCGCCAGGACCCGGGCAACCGGGCTCCAGGAGTCCAAGGACGAAGCCGCACGGATGCGCCGCGAGACCGAGGAGGACCTGAAGCACCGCCGCGAGGAGGTCGGCAGGCTCGAGCGGCGCATCACCGACACGGAGTCCGACCTCCGGGAGCGCGGCCAGCGTATGGACGCGCGGACCGCGGAGCTCAAGGAGCGGGAAGACAAGCTCACGTTCGTCCGTGAGCAGCTCGAGAAGGCCACGGACCAACACAAGGCGCAGCTCGAACGGATCGCCGGGATGACCTCGGCGGAGGCCAGGGAACAGCTCTCGTCCCAGGTGATCGAGGAAGCGAAGCGCGGCGCGATGGCCCAAGTGCGGGAGATCGAGCAGCGAGCACGTGAGGAAGGCGAGGAGCGGGCGCGGAAGATCGTCACGATCGCGATCCAGCGCGTCGCATCGGAGCAGACCGCCGAGTCGAGCGTCAGCGTCTTCTCGCTTCCGAGCGAGGACATGAAGGGCCGGATCATCGGACGCGAGGGTCGCAACATCCGGGCGTTCGAGGCCGCGACCGGCGTCAACATCATCATCGACGACACGCCGGAGGCCGTGGTGCTCTCCTGCTTCGATCCCGTGCGCCGGGAGGCCGCGCGGATGACGCTCGAGAAGCTCGTCCAGGACGGGAGGATCCAGCCGGCTCGCATCGAGGAGGTCCACGAGCGCTCCGTCCGGGACCTCGAGGAGCAGATCCGGAAGTCGGGCGAGGACGCGGTGGCCGAGGTCGGCCTCACCGACCTGCACCCGGAGCTGATCAAGCTCCTGGGGAGGCTCCAGTACCGCACCAGCTACGGCCAGAACGTGCTGAAGCACCTCGTGGAGTCCTCCCACATCGCGAGCGCGCTCGCCGCGGAGATCGGGATCGACCCCACCATCGCCAAGCGCGGCGCCTTCTTGCACGACATCGGCAAGGCGGTCACGCACGAGGTCGAGGGCTCGCACGCGATCATCGGCGCCGAGATCGCTCGGCGGTTGAAGGAGGATCCCGAGGTCGTCCATTGCATCGAGTCCCATCACGGCGAGGTCGAGCAGCGGACCGTCCACGCCGTCCTGGCGCAGATCGCCGACTCGATCAGCGGAGGGCGCCCCGGCGCTCGCCGGGAGTCCCTGGAGACCTACATCAAGCGGCTCGAGCGCCTCGAGGAGATCTGCACGGCGCACGAAGGCGTCGAGAAGGTCTTCGCGATGCAGGCCGGTCGCGAGGTGCGAGTGATGGTCACCCCGGGCGACGTCGACGACCTCCAGGCGCAGACCATCGCACGGGACATCGCGAAGCAGGTCGAGGAGGAGCTCCAGTACCCGGGGCAGATCAAGATCTCGGTGATCCGCGAGACGCGCGCGACCGAGTTCGCACGGTAGCCTCGGTGGCGTGAACGACACGTTCCTGATCCGCACCTTCGGGTGCCAGATGAACGAGCACGACTCCGAGCGGATCGGCGGGATGCTCCGCGCGGATGGGATGACGCCCACCGACGACGTCGCCGAGGCGAAGGTCATCGTCCTGAACACGTGCGCGATCCGCGAGAACGCGGACAACAAGCTCTACGGCAACCTGGGACACCTGAAGCCGCTGAAGGCCGAGAACCCGGGCCTCCGCATCGTGGTGGCAGGATGCCTGGCCCAGAAGGATCAGGGGGTGATCCAGGAGAAGGCTCCCTGGGTCGACGTCGTGGTCGGAACGCATGCGCTCCCGCATCTGCTCGATCTCCTCCGGCGGGCCGACGCCGACGGTCCGCAGATGGATGTCGCCGAGTACACCGACCTGTTCCCCTCGGCGCTCCCCGCCGCGCGCGACGACACCTTCCGCGCATGGGTTTCGATCGCCGTCGGGTGCGACAACGCCTGCACGTTCTGCATCGTTCCGTTCGTCCGTGGCGCCCAGCGCTCGCGGGCGATCGGCGACGTCCTCGCCGAGGTCCAGGGACTCGTGCGCCAAGGCGTGGTCGAGGTGACGTTGCTCGGTCAGAACGTGAACACCTACGGCCGGGACGTCACGGTCCCGGGGTCGTCGCGGAGGCCGCTCTTCGCCGACCTGCTCCGGCAGGTGAACGAGGTCGAGGGGCTCCGCCGGATCCGGTTCACGTCGCCGCATCCGCACGACTTCACGCCCGACGTGATCGACGCGATGGCGGAGAGCGAGAAGGTCTGCGAGCACATCCACTTCCCGCTGCAGTCGGGATCGGACCGCGTCCTGAAGGCGATGCGGCGCTCGTACCGGCGAGAGCGCTACCTCGGATGGCTCGACGCGATCCGCGACGCGATCCCCGAGATCGCGGTGTCGACGGACATCATCGTCGGCTTCCCCGGCGAGACGGAGGAGGACTTCGCCGACACGCTGGACGTGGTGTCCCGCGCACGGTTCGACTCCGCCTACACCTTCCAGTACTCGCCGCGACCGGCGACCCGCGCCGCCTCGATGCCGGACCAGGTGCCGAAGGAGGTCGTGCAGAAGCGGTTCGACCGGTTGCTTGCGCTCCAGGAGGAGATCTCGCTCGAGAAGGCGCGCGGGCAGGTCGGCACCGAGGTGGAAGTGCTCGTGGAGGGTGCGGGGCCTCGACGGTCCTCAACGCAGTCACGGACGCGAACGAACAGGATCGTCCATCTGGCGGAGCCCCTCGATCCGGGCACGTTCGTGAAGGCACGCATCACCGATGCCGCGGCGCATCACCTCGCCGGTGAGCTCGTCCCGGCACCTGTCTCGGTCTGAAACGTGGATCCGGTCCTCGCGCTGGTCGGTCCGACCGCGTCCGGGAAGACCGAGGCCGGCATGCTCGTGGCCGAGGCCCGGGGCGCGGAGATCCTCTCGATCGACTCGATGCTCGTGTACCGCGGGATGGATGTCGGAACCGCCAAGCCAACGGCCTCGGAGCGTGCTCGGGTCCCGCACCACCTCGTGGATCTGGTCGAGCCGAGCCAGCCGTTCAGCGTGGCCGCGTTCCAGGCAGCGGCCCGCCGGGCCGCGGAGGGCGTGCGCCGTCGCGGGAAGACCCCGCTGCTGGTGGGCGGCTCAGGGCTGTACTTCCGCGCGGTCGTCGACGACCTGGAGTTCCCGGGAACCGACGCGGAGGTCCGCGGGGCTCTGGAGGGGGAGGCGACGGCGCTCGGCCCCGACCGGATGTACCGCCGCCTCGCCGAGCTGGATCCGGTGGCCGCGTCGAAGATCGAGCCGGGGAACGTCCGTCGGACGGTGCGCGCCCTGGAGGTGGCCGCGGTCACGGGAAGGGCGTTCAGTTCCTTCGCGGCGGCGTGGGAGTCGTACGAGCCCGACCGTGTGCGAGCCGCCGGCATCCGTCTCGGGACCGAGGACCTCGCGACGAGGGTGGACGCACGCGTGCAGGAGATGCTCGGAGCCGGTTGGCTGACGGAGGTCGAGGGGCTCGTGGCTCGGGGGCTCGGCGGCTGGCTCACCGCCTCCCAGGCCATCGGCTACGCTGAGCTCGCCCGCCATCTCGCAGGAGAGCTCAGCCTGGAGGACGCCGTCCAGCAGACCGTCAAGCGCACCCGCACCCTCGCGCGGCGGCAGATGGCGTGGTTCCGCCGCGACCCCCGCATCCGGTGGTTCGACGTGGGGATCGGCGGAGCCCTCGAAGCGACCGACGGCATCGCCGCGTACCTGGAGGGCGTGTGAGCGACGTCCGCGTCTGGAAGTACCAGGGGACCGGCAACGACTTCGTGATGACGCTCGATCTCGAGAACGAGCGACCGCTGGACGGCGACGAGGTCCGGGCGCTCTGCGACCGTCGGTTCGGGATCGGCGCGGACGGCTCGATCCGCGTGACGCGCGGGACCGACGGTCTCCCCTTCATGGACTACCGGAACGCGGACGGCAGCATCGCCGAGATGTGCGGCAACGGCATCCGCTGCGTCGCCGTGTTCCTCCGAGACCTCGGGGAGGAAACGCGTCCGTCGTTCGACGTGGGCACGCGGGCCGGCACGCGGCGGGTGACGTTCGGGTCGGAGGATCGCGTCACCGTCGACATGGGCGAGCCGAACTTCACGAAGGCGGCCATCCCGATGCGAGGGCCTGCCTGGGAGACGTTCCTCGACGAATCGCTCGACCTCGGCGGCGACGTCGTCGTGCGGGCGACCGCGCTGTCGATGGGGAACCCCCACCTCGTGCTCTTCCTCGACGAGGAGCCCGAGCGGTTCCACGTCTCCCACATCGGGTCGGTCCTGGAGCGGGACGACCGATTCCCCGAGGGGACGAACGTGGAGTTCGCCCGGGCCGGCACGGACGAGATCGCGGCGAGGGTGTGGGAGCGGGGGAGCGGCGAGACGATGGCGTGCGGGAGTGGGGCGTGCGCGATCGCCGTTGCGGCGCACGAGACGGGTCTCGCCGATCGGCGGTCGAGGATCCGCTTCCCGGGCGGGACGATCGAGGTCGAACGTCAGGAGTCGGGCGCCGTCGCCCTGACCGGCCCGGCGGCGCGCGTGTTCGAGACGGCGATCGACGTCGAGGCGCTCGCCGAGGCCGCCGTCCGGTGACGGACGTCTCGGAGCGCCTCGCCGCGCGCACGGAGGCGCTCGTGGCCATTCCCTCGGAGAGCAGGAGCGAGGCCGCGATGCTGGAGGCGGTCCGCGCGGAGCTTCCGGGCGCCCTCACGGTCGTCGATGATGAGGACGCGGTGCTCCTCGCCCTCCCGGCGCGACGCCCGGGGGCGCCCCTGGTCCTGCTCGCCGGCCACGTGGACACGGTCCCGAGCGGAGGGAGTGCCCCCGGGCGCCGCGAGGGCGGCACGATCCACGGCCGGGGAGCGGCCGACATGAAGGGCGGGATCGCCGTGCTCCTGGAGCTGGCCGGGGCGCTCGCCGACGGCCGTCTCCGGTCCGAGCTCGACGTGGGGCTCCTCTGCTTCGGCAGGGAGGAGCTCCCGTTCGCGCAGAGCGCCCTCGTCCCCTTGTTCGCGCGTCGCCCGGAGCTCCGCGAGACCGCCCTCGCGATCGTCCTCGAGCCCACCGACAACGCCCTCGAGCTGGGCTGCCTGGGGAACCTCAACGCCACCGTGCGGTTCGAGGGCGAGGCGGCGCACACGGCTCGGCCCTGGCTCGGCCGCAACGCGATCCACGCGGCGATCGCCGCGCTCGCGCCCGTCGCCGATCTGCCGGTCGGCGACGTCGACGTGGGCGGGCTCACGTATCGGGAGGTCGCCTCCGTCACGTCGATCGAGGGCGGCGCGGCGACGAACGTCGTGCCCCCTGCGGCCGTCGCGCACGTGAACTTCCGGTACGCCCCCACGCGAACGCCGGAGGACGCGGAGCGGTACCTCGGCGAGCTCCTCGCGCACCCGTCCGCGGACCTCACGATCGCGGGCAACGCCCCGCCCGGTCGGGTGCCGGAGGGGAACGCGCTGGTGGATCGGTTGCGGGCCGCCGGGGACCTCGCCGTCGGCCCGAAGCAGGCGTGGACCCCGGTTGCCGAGTTCGGCCTGATCGGCGTCGACGCGGTGAACTTCGGACCCGGCGACCCGCAGTACGCTCACAGGGACGACGAGCGCATCGAGATCGCCGCGCTCGTCCGGTCCCACGACGTGCTGTGCGCGTTCCTGGAGGACGCGCCCGGAAGGGAAGGCCGCGGAGAGACGTAGATGGTGCATCTGTCACCGGGGATGCGGAGCTCGGATCCCTACCCGTTCGAGGAGTTGGACCGCCGGAAGGCCGAGGCGCTGGCGGCCGGACGTCCGATCGTCGACTTCGGTGTGGGCGATCCGCGGGAGGAGACGCCGGCGTTCATCCGCGAGGCGCTGAAGGACGCGATCCGGCCGACGTCCTCGTATCCGCGGGCCGCCGGTCTCCCTGAGCTCCGCGCTGCGATCGCCGCCTGGGTCGAGCGGCGGTTCGGCACGCGCCTGGACCCCGACGTCCACATCCTGCCGACCCTGGGTTCGAAGGAGCCCATCTTCCATCTCGCGCAGTCGCTCCTCGATCCCGCCGGAGGGAAGCACCTCGTGACCGTGACGACCCCCGGCTACACGATCCCCGAGCGGGGAGCTCGGTTCGCCGGCGGTGACGTCGCCCGCCTCGCCCTCACCGAGTCGAACGGGTTCGTGCCCGATCTGGACGCCGTCGACGCCTCCACCTGGGACCGCACCGCGATCCTGTGGCTGAACTATCCGAACAACCCGACGGGCGCGACGGCGCCGCTGGACTTCCTCCGGCGAGCGGCCGATCACAGCCGTGCGCACGACGTGCTCCTCGCCTCCGACGAGGCGTACTGCGAGCTCTTCTTCGACGGCGAGCCGCCGGCTTCGGTCCTGCAGGCGGGGGATCTGACGAACGTGCTGGCGTTCCACACCCTGAGCAAGCGCTCGTCGATGACGGGCTACCGGTCGGGGTTCGTCGCGGGCGATCCCGAGCTGATCGCCGCGCTGAAGTCGCTCCGGCCGTCGGTCGGCGTGACGCCGCAGGAGTTCGTGCAGCGTGCGTCGATCGCCGCCTGGGCCGACGAGGGCCACGTCGAGGAGGTGCGCGCGGTCTACGCCCGGAAGCGGAAGCTGTTCCTCGATCTCTTCGCCTCTCGCGGAGTCCGGGTCGCGGCGAGCGAGGCCACGTTCTACCTCTGGGTGGTCGTCCCGGCCTCCACCACCTCGCTGGACTGGTCGCTCCACCTGCTGGAGGACGCGGACGTGATCGTCGCGCCCGGTTCCTTCTTCGGGCCGGACGGCGAGGGGTACGTCCGGATGGCGATGGTGCCGACGATCGAGGGGTGCGAACGCGCCGCGGAGGCGCTCGACGTGGTGCTGGGAGCAGACGGATGAGCACGGATCACATGGACCTCGCGGACAGGATCGAGCGGTCCTGGACCGAGCCCGATCGGCTCGATGCCGCCGCGGTGGAAGAGGCCGTGGGGATGCTGGACCGTGGGGAGCTCCGTGTGGCCCAGCCCGACGGCGACGGCTGGACGGTGAACGAATGGGCGAAGAAGGCCGTGCTCCTCTACTTCCGCGTGCGTGACCTCGAGACGACCGAGGTGGGCCCGTTCGAGTATCACGACCGGCTCCCCCTGAAGACCGGCTACGAACAGGCGGGTGTGCGGGTCGTTCCTCCGGCGACGGCCCGCTACGGCGCGTTCCTGTCGCCCGGCGTCGTCTTGATGCCGAGCTACGTGAACATCGGCGCCTGGGTCGGTCCCGGCGCGCTCGTCGACACCTGGGCGACGGTGGGGTCCTGCGCGCAGATCGGCGCGGGAGTGCACCTGTCCGGCGGCGTCGGGATCGGCGGCGTCCTGGAGCCGGTCCAGGCCGGCCCGGTGATCGTGGAGGACGGCGCGTTCGTGGGCTCGCGATGCATCGTGGTCGAGGGCGTCCGCGTGCGCGCACGCGCGGTGCTCGGAGCCGGGCTGATCCTGACCGGCAACACGCCGGTGATCGACGTGACCGGCGACGAGCCCGTGGAGCACCGTGGCGAGGTCCCGGCCGGGGCGATCGTGGTTCCCGGTTCGCGCGCGCGGGACTTCCCGGCCGGCGGGTACGGCCTGCCGGCGGGACTGATCATCGGCTACCGGACCGAGGCGACGGAAACCAAGCTCCAGCTGAACGCGTTGCTCCGAGAGTTCGGCTCGTCGGTGGGCTCGTAGCGGATGCCGGAGCGGTCGAAGGTCCGACGCCAGGCGGATGACGGCCGCCAGACACGGGACCGTGCCATCCTCGAGTCCCCGCTGTCCGCGACGTGGCAGCCGCGCGTTCGCGAACGGGCCGTGCTCGTGGGTGTCGGACCCGGCATCAGCGAGGCGGACCTCGACGAGCTGGACGCGCTGGCGGACTCCGCGGGCGCCGACGCCGTCTCCCGGATCGTGCAGAGCCGACGGGAGCCCGATCCGGGCACGTTCATCGGCCGGGGGAAGATCGAGGAGCTCCACCACACCGTGCATCGCCTCGGCGCGGAGTCGGTGATCCTGGACCAGGAGCTGACGCCCGGGCAGCTGCGGAGCCTGGAGGAGCGGCTGGGCGTGAAGGTGATCGATCGCACGGCGCTGATCCTCGACATCTTCGCGCTGCATGCCAGGAGCCGGGAGGGCAAGGCACAGGTCGAGCTCGCTCAGCTGAACTACCTGCTGCCCCGGCTCCGTGGATGGGGCGAGGCCATGAGCCGCCTGGGGGGAGGGATCGGCACTCGGGGGCCCGGCGAGACGAAGATGGAGGTCGACCGGCAGCACATCCGCCGCCGTATCTCCAAGCTCCGGCGGGACATCAAGACGCTGACGAAGACCCGCGACCTCAAGCGCTCCCGCCGTCAGGACTCCGGGATCCCGCAGGTGGCGATCGCCGGCTACACCAACGCGGGCAAGTCGACGCTGATGAACCGCCTGACCGGGGCGAAGACGGTCGTGGCGGACCAGCTCTTCGCGACGCTCGATCCCACCACGCGCCGGATCGAGCTCCCCGGCCGGCGCCGCGCCGTGATCTCCGACACCGTGGGGTTCGTGGGGAAGTTGCCCCACGACCTGGTGGAGGCGTTCCGCTCCACCCTGGAGGAAGTGGTCCTCGCCGACCTGATCGTGCACGTCGCCGACGCCACCTCGCCGGTGCTCGACGAACAGGTGGACGCGGTCCGACGGGTGCTCGGGGAGATCGGGGCCGGCCAGATCCCCGAGGTCCTCGCGCTGAACAAGATCGACGAGGTCCCCGGCTCCGCGCGGGCGAGGCTCGCCGGCCGCTTCCCAGGGTCCGTCGCGGTCTCCGCACTGACCGGTGAGGGCTCGGACGGTCTGCTCGAGGAGATCGGCGCGCGCGTGCCCCATCCGCCCGTCGAGGTGACGCTGCTCGTGCCGTTCGGGCGCGAGGACGTGACGGCACGCCTCTACCGGGAGGCCGAGGTGCTGTCGAAGGAGACGGATACCGACGGGACGATCGTCCGGGTCCGCGTGGGATTGCGACTGCTGTCCGCGATCCGCCCGTTCGTCACGGACGGAGGCTGACCTCCTAGCGGTCCGGGCGACCCAGCTGCCAGAGCCCCTCATCCGCCCAGTGGCCCGTGATCACCGTGTCGGGGTCCTGGCCGCGTTCGACCGCGAACCGGAGGGCGAGGAGCTGCAGGCGGACCGTGAGTGGGATCTGGGCCAGGAGCATCGGGAGGGGCGCCGGCTCCCCCAGGGTGGAGACCGGGATGCCCTCGG
This sequence comes from uncultured Actinomycetota bacterium, assembly GCA_963784055.1. GTDB lineage: Bacteria > Actinomycetota > UBA4738 > UBA4738 > HRBIN12 > JAJNBA01. The sequence goes on along the minus strand of CAWAPY010000001.1, from coordinate 39,625 downwards.
CGGCGGCGGCGGCCGTCACGGCTCCGACGAATCCGTCGGCATCGGGCGTCGTCAGGCCGAGAAGCCCGTCCCGATGATCGAGCGGGACCGCCGAGCCATGGAGCAGGTATTCGATGTCATGCCCCTCGGCCATCACCCGCGCGCCCTCGCGCAGCTTCAGCGCGCCCTCGCGAGCGGTGAACGCGGCGGGCCCGCCGCCCGCGATCACGAGCGTCCGCTCGGGGACCCGCACGGACTCGGTGCCGGGCTGATCGATCGCCTGACGCACCGCTCCGGGAACGAGCGCGAGCGTGTCCTCCGTGATCGATTCCGCGCCCATCTCCTTCGCGATCATCGCGAGCGCCAGCAGCGCGGTGGTATAGCTCACCGTGTAGGTCTCCGCGGTCTCGGCCGGGCACGTCTCGATCGCGTGCGGGAAGGGTGTGCCGCGCTTCGTGATCATCATCACGTCGACGTCGGCGCTCGTCGCGAGCGCGCGGGCGGCGAGCGCATAGGCCGTCTCGCCTGTGTGGGTGATGAGGATGATCGCGTCGTCGGGGCCGACGATCGGCGCCCAGACGACGAAGCGCATCGACGACACGGCGACGGCCGAACGCCCCGCGTCCTGGAGCATCCCGGCCCCGAGGATCGCGGCGTGATGGCTCGTGCCGGTGCCGACCAGCCAGATCCGCTTCGAGCGCTGGAGGCGATCGGCCGCCACGTGCGTCTGGTCCCGGGCCCGATCCGAGGTCAGGAGGTGGGAGAGCGCGTCCGGCTGCGACCGGATCTGGGTCTCCAGCTTGGTGCTCGACTGCATGGACATCGGTCGGGCCCCCTCTGGCCTCTCGGCGACGTTGGGGATGGAGCTTAGCCCGACTCAGAGTTTCCTGAGCACCGCCACGACCTTGCCGAGGATCCTGCCATCGAGCATCTCGAACGGCTCCAGGGCGGGGTTCTCGGGGATGAGCATCACGCGCGCGCCGTCGTGACCGAGGCGCTTCACGGTGGCCTCGTCCTCCGCCGGTCCGGGCAGGAGCGCGGCGACGATGTCGCCGTCGGTCGCCGACCGCTGGCTCCGCACGACCACGACGTCGCCGTCGAGGATGCCCGCTCCGACCATCGACTCGCCGGCGACCCGCAACGCGAAATGACCGTCGCCCCGCACGAACTCGGCCGGCACCATGATGCGGTCCTCGACGTGCTCCTCCGCGAGGACGGGCTCGCCTGCCGCGATCCGGCCGATCAGCGGCACCGGCGTCCCCTCAGCCCGACGCTCGTCCGAGAGCGTCATCGCACGAGGCTTGCTCGGGTCCTTCGTGAGGAGGCCCTTCCGTTCGAGGTTGGCCAGCTGGGCGTGGACCGACGATGAGGAGGTGAGGCCCACGGCCTCGCCGATCTCGCGGACCGTCGGGGGATAGCCACGCTCGCGCACGGTCTTCTCGATGAAATCGAGGATGCGCTGCTGCCGCGAGGTCATGTCAGACATCGTGCGTAGCCTCCTGTTCCGGGCGGCGCCTATCGGCCAGAGGTGGGCGCCGCTGCCAGGAAGGGACGCTAGCACCCGCCCGGAGGAGACGCAAACATATGTTCGGTTCTCGCCTTGACATCGAACACGCGTTCGTCCACCATGGGCGCATGGGTCGAACACGCGTTCGGCGGAGGCGCCTGGTCGCGCTCACCGTCGTCATCGGGGTCGTGGGGGTCCTCTCCGGACCGGTGGCCAACGCCGTCGGCGTCGGCGGTGCGTCGGAAGCACGCTCCGCTCGCACGTACGTCGTGCGTCCCGGTGACACGTTGTGGTCCATCGCCCGGCGGTCATCTCCGTCGGTGGATCCACGCCTCGTGGTGGACGCCATCGCGTCGGTCAACCAGGTGGATCCCGGTGCCCTGGTCCCGGGACAGGAGCTCTCCATCCCCGCCGTCGGCTGACGGCGGCCGTCGATCGGTTTGACCACACCACATCCTGCGGGTACCGTGCCCGCGGCCACCACATCTTGTGGCCACATCAGACATGAGATGCCCATGGTGCGGCGCGGACGACGACCGGGTCGTCGACTCACGTCCCGCGGCAGGTGGATCGGCGATCCGCCGTCGCCGGCAGTGCGCGGCCTGCAGCCGTCGGTACTCCACCTACGAGCGGATCGAAGACGTCGGGCTCGTCGTTCGCAAGCGGGACGACTCGAGGGATCCGTTCCGTCGGGAGAAGGTCACCGCGGGCATCCTCAAGGCGACGAAGAACCGGCCGGTCTCGGAGTTCCAGGTGGAGGAGCTCGTGGACCGGGTGGAGGAGCGGCTCCGTCGCAAGGGGCCCGAGGTCACGTCGGAGCAGGTCGGTCTCGAGGTCCTGCAGCAGCTCCGCAAGCTCGACGAGGTTGCCTACATCCGGTTCGCGAGCGTCTACAAGGACTTCCAGGAGATCACGGACTTCGAGCGGGAGCTCGGGACCTTGCTCAAGCGGGTGCCCGCCAAGCGCCGGAAACGCGCCGCCAAGGACTGAGACGGTTCAGCGCGATCGCCATGAATGTTCGCCAATGATGGCTTTCCCACCGGTCGTCCACTGGCGTTCCACACGCCGCCTCCGCTAGCTTCGGGACCGGTTCGGAGTTCGTGCTGAAACCACAATATGTAGTGGTTAGGGGTGGGAGTAACACCCCACATCTAGCAAACTAGAGACTTGACACGAGGGTCGCTCGGAGGTTGGATGACATCCTTGTGATTCCACGGATGTGATTCATCCACCGGGACTCCTGGCCCCCTCAGGACTCCCGACAGTTCTTCCCCAGGAGAGGAGGGCGACGCAGGTGGCGAAGACCAGCGACGACCTGCAGGACGTGCAGGTGATCAAGGACGGCTTGACGTTCCGACGGCACTTCTCGACCGAGGGAACGCATCCCTTCGACGAGGTCGAGTGGGAGACGCGAGATGCCGTCATCCCGAACTTCAAGGAGGGCGGCAACGCCTTCGAGCAGCGGAACGTCGAGTTCCCCGTGTCCTGGTCGCAGAACGCCACCAACATCGTCGCCCAGAAGTACTTCCGCGGCCACCTCGGGACGCCGGAGCGTGAGTCCTCCGTCCGGCAGCTCGTATCCCGGGTCGTCGACACGATCCGCGGCTGGGGCGAGAAGAACCACTACTTCGCCACCGAGCAGGACGCCGAGGTCTTCGCGCACGAGCTGACCCACCTGTTGGTCAACCAGAAGGCGGCGTTCAACTCGCCGGTGTGGTTCAACGTCGGGGTTCCCGACACGCCGCAGCAGTGCTCCGCGTGCTTCATCCTCGCCGTCGAGGACCACATGTCGTCGATCCTCAACTGGTACGTCGAAGAGGGGACGATCTTCAAGGGCGGATCCGGATCGGGGATCAACCTGTCGCGGATCCGGTCTTCGAAGGAGGGGCTCGCCGGGGGTGGGACCGCATCGGGACCCGTGAGCTTCATGCGAGGCGCCGACGCGTCCGCCGGCACGATCAAGTCGGGCGGGAAGACGCGTCGCGCGGCCAAGATGGTGATCCTCAACGTCGACCACCCGGACGTGCGGGACTTCATCTGGTGCAAGGCGGTCGAGGAGCGTAAGGCCAGGGTCCTGCGCGACGCCGGGTTCGACATGGACCTCGACGGCAAGGACAGCCACTCGACCCAGTATCAGAACGCGAACAACTCGGTCCGCGTCACGGACGAGTTCATGCGCGCCTTCGAGCAGGACCAGGACTGGAAGCTCAAGGCCGTCCTGTCGGGCGAGACGGTCGAGAGCACACGGGCCCGCGACCTGATGCGGGACATCGCCCAGGCCGCGTGGGAGTGCGCCGATCCAGGCATGCAGTACGACACGACGATCAACGAGTGGCACACGTGCCCGGCGTCGGGGCGGATCAACGGCTCCAACCCGTGCAGCGAGTACATGCACCTCGACAACTCCGCCTGCAACCTGGCGTCGCTGAACCTGATGAAGTTCGTGAACGAGGACGGCACCTTCGACGTCGCGGACTTCAAGCACGCGGTGGAGATCGTCTTCACGGCGCAGGAGATCCTCGTGGGGGAGTCGAGCTATCCCACGGAGAAGATCGGGATCAACGCGCGAGCCTATCGCCAGCTCGGTCTCGGCTACGCCAACCTCGGTGCCCTGCTGATGGCACGCGGGCTGGCCTACGACTCGGACGCCGGCCGGGCCTGGGCCGGTGCCATCACGGCGCTGATGACCGGACACGCCTACCGGACCTCGGCGCTCGTCGCCGACGCGATGGGTCCCTTCGAGGGGTACGAGCCGAACGCGGACGCGATGCTCCGCGTGGTGCGCAAGCACCGGGAGGCGGCGGACGCGATCGAGGGAGAGCTCGTCCCGGAGGGGCTCCTCTCCGCCGCCAAGCACTCCTGGGACGAGGCCATCTCGCTCGGTGAGCGGCACGGCTATCGCAACGCGCAGGCCTCCGTCCTCGCGCCGACCGGCACGATCGGGCTGATGATGGACTGCGACACGACGGGCATCGAGCCCGAGCTCGCGCTGGTCAAGACGAAGAAGCTCGTCGGCGGGGGCACGATGCAGTTCGTGAACCGGACCGTGCCGCGGGCGCTCGAGCGGCTCGGCTACGACGCCGCCGAGGTCGAGGACATCGTCGCCTACATCGCCGAGCACAACTCGGTGAACGATGCCCCGCACCTCAAGCCCGAGCACCGCTCCGTCTTCGACACCGCGATGGGCGACGCCCCGATCCACTACATGGGGCACGTCCGGATGATGGGGGCGGCGCAGCCGTTCATCTCGGGCGCCATCTCCAAGACCGTGAACATGCCGGAGCACGTGACGGTCGAGGAGGTCGAGCAGCTCTTCGTGGAGAGCTGGAAGCTCGGGCTGAAGGCGGTCGCGATCTACCGCGACAACTGCAAGGTGGCGCAGCCGATGTCGGCCGACAAGAAGAAGTCGGCGGCGGCGCCGGAGAGCGAGGGGACGGGCGAGCCGCAGACGCTCCCGTGGTCCGCGAAGAAGCGGCTCCCGCGCTCGCGGCCCGCCATCACCACCTCGTTCCGGGTCGGCGACGCCGAGGGCTACATCACGGCGGGGTCCTACCCGGACGACGGCCTCGGCGAGATCTTCCTGAAGGCCTCGAAGCAGGGGTCCACGCTCTCCGGGATCATGGACGCGTTCTCGATCGCGGTCTCGGTCGGCCTCCAGTACGGCGTGCCGCTCGAGGACTACGCCTCGAAGTTCATCAACATGAAGTTCGAGCCGAGCGGGCTGACCGACGACGAGGACATCCGGTTCGCGTCCTCGATCGTCGACTTCGTGTTCCGCCGCCTGGCGATCGACCACCTGCCGCCGGAGAAGCGGGAGGCGCTCGGGATCCGGTCGATCGAGGAGCGGAAGGTCGAGGTCGCGGAGAAGACGAGTGCCCCGGCCGCAGAAGAGGAGACCACGGCCGTGGAGGAGGCGCCGATCCAGGCGTCGGAGGGAGCGGTGATCCGTCCGATCGAGATGGTCGCCAAGCCCACGGCGAAGGAGCTGGACGCACCCCTCTGCTACCAGTGCGGTTCCAAGATGCAGCCGGCGGGTTCCTGTTACGTCTGCGGGACCTGCGGCAGCACCAGCGGCTGCTCGTAGGATAGGCGCCCTCGCAAGGGGGACGAGACCGATGACCCACGCTGAGCCCGGCAGGCTGCTCGGACTGCACCACGTGCAGCTCGCGATGCCACCCGACGAGGAGCAGGCGGCCATCGACTTCTACGAGGGCGTCCTCGGGCTCGAGCAGGTGCCGAAGCCCCAGGAGCTGGCCGATCGAGGCGGCGTCTGGTTCCGGTCGGGCGACCTCGAGGTCCACCTCGGCGTCGAGGAAGGGTTCCAGCCGGCGATGAAGGCGCACCCCGCCTTCCTGGTCGAGGACCTCGAGCGGATGCGCGCCCGTGTGGAGATGAGCGGCTACAAGGTGATCGAGTCGGATCAGTTCTCCGGCTTCCGGCGGGTGCACGTGCGCGATCCGTTCGGCAACCGCCTCGAGCTGATCGAGCCGGTCTGAGGATGGATCTTCCGTTCCGGCGCCTGCGGCCCGAGGGGGAGCTGCCGAGCGCGCAGCATCCGGGCGACGCCGGCCTCGACCTCCGCGCCGCCGAGGGCGTCACGGTCAAGCCGGGGGAGCGAGCGATGGTGCCCACCGGCGTCGCCGTCGCGATCCCGGACGGCCACGCCGGCCTCGTCCTCCCGCGGTCCGGGCTGGCCTCGAAGCGAGGGCTCACGCTGGCGAACGCCCCCGGCCTGATCGACGCCGGCTACCGTGGCGAGGTGATCTGCGCGGTGGTCAACCTCGACCCGCACGAGCCGGTCGAGATCGCGCCCGGAGACCGGATCGCCCAGCTCGTGATCGTTGCGGTGCCGGACGTCTCGCCGTCGTTCGTCGAGGAGCTCCCGGACTCGACCCGCGGCACGGGAGGGTTCGGCTCCACGGGCACCGCCTGACCGGCCTTCGGTTGAAGCTGCGAATCACGGTGCCTAGGATGGATGCGCAGTTCTGCGGACGTGGCTCAGTGGTAGAGCACCACCTTGCCAAGGTGGGGGTCGCGGGTTCGAATCCCGTCGTCCGCTCCAGAAGTCGCAGGTCAGAGGCCCTACCGGTCACCCATCACGATCACGTCGGTGCCGGACGGGGGCACCGTGGGGGCAGGCGCTTCCCGAACGAGTCCGGCGAGGTCCGCGAGAAGCTCGTCGTCGTGGCCCTCGAACAGGTGGATGTACCAGTCGTGGGTCGTCCGCACGCTGGCGTGTCCGAGACGAATCGACGGCTCACCCGCATACGACTGGGAGACGTACGCGACGGTGCCCGAGCTTGCGGTGTGGGAATCCCAGCGCGTGACCGCGTCGGCCAGGACCCCGGCGGGCATCGCGGTGACGACGACGGACCGAGTGCAGGTGCTCACACCGCTCGATCCAGAGCTGGAAGGCCCGTGGCAGATCTCGACGATCCGATACACCGGCTCGCATCTGAGGCTGATGCTGCACCGATAGCCCGGGCGGCCTGACCCCCACCAGTTTGTCGCGGATAGGCTCGCCCCGTGAAAACGGCCCGAAGGAAGGAGGTACTTGGACGATTCTTCGTTTTGGGGGTCACGGCGGCAGCGTCGCTAGGGGCGTGGCTGATCCTCCGCACCCTGCCGTCTGACGAGCAATCCAGGGTTGAAGCCCTCGTGCCCAAGGTCTTCCTCGTGGGACTCGGTCTCGGGTTGGCGATCTGGCTCGTGGATCGGTGGAGGCCGGATATCACCGGTCGGGTCTCGACGCAGTCCTGGGTTTGGTATGGAGTGCTTGGCTTGCTGATGTTTCTAGGTGAGCGCGTGATCATCCTGGCGGCCGTAGGCATGGCAGGAATGGTCGTCCCGTTCATGTTCACGCGGTTTCGGCTGTCCTGACTGACGACCTCTTGCCCCCGATGGGGGCACGATGGGGGCAGAACGACTCAAACTGCCCATGACAACCGGGACAACGCCGACCCACCGACACATCGTTTCAGCAGGTCAGCGACGATCTGGCCGCGAACGCACAGGTCAGCGGATTCCGGCCGGAGACCTTGCCAAGGTGGGGGTCGCGGGTTCGAATCCCGTCGTCCGCTCCAGACGTCGAAGGTCAGACGACCTGGATCCCATCCAGATCGAGCCTCGCAAGGACCTACGGACCCGTACCGGATGGGATTCGCTCTCAGAAAGGAAAGGGGCCGGCGAGTCGCCGGCCCCTTCCGCGCCTCCATGGCGGATGGTTACCTGCACTGCATGCAGGCCTTCCCGTTGATCATGATCGGGCCTGTCTCGGGTGCCACATCTTCCAGCGGAGCGCTGTACTGGCGGTGCAGCGCTTCGTTCTGACCGCCGATCGAATCCCATCCCGTTCCGATCGTCGCGCTCACGGAGCCGTGCAGTGACGGTGCCACGTGAGAGATGCCCACGACGACGGGAAGCGCGGCGCCCTGCTCGCGGACGGCGGCGGTGGAGTTGGCGAACCGCTCGCTGTCCGAGACCGACGTCACGAACCTCGTCTGCCCTGCGTCCCCGAGCGCGGTCATCCCGATCGCCGCAGCGATCACCACAACCACGAGGACAGCCATGGGCCACATCGGCAGCTCGATGGTCCCTCGCCTTTGGAGGGTTCCTCCCTGGGTGCTCATGACTCCTCCTCCCTCTCTGGTCCCGTTGGAGACCTTTGCCTGATGAGGCGACCCTACGGAGGGTCCCTCGTGGAGTCGGTGCCGGCGCGCACTGGTCACTGGTGACGTTCGCCACGTCAGTCCTGGACCGCTCGGGAACCATCCGTCTCTAGGCGCGGTCCCCTGTACGACCCACCCTTGCGAAGGAGGCCTCGATGCGTGCTCGTCGGTTCGTCCTCGTCGTCGCTGCGGCTCTCGGAGTCGTGGCGCTGCTCCCGACGCCTGCGAGCGCGGGGGGCGGTTGGAGCATCCCCGAGCGGTCGGCGTACGTGCCAGCCCAGGTCGCAAGCGTCCAGGGAACCTTCTGGGAGGGATCAACGGGGGAGGCGATCGCAGACGGCCCGTACATCGCGTACCTCCTACCGGCGGATCGTTGGATCCAGGGCTTCAGGGTGCCGGAGGCAGCGATCCCGGTCGGCAAGGTCACGATCACTCGGTTGGACGGTGATGGGTTCCTCGCACGCGTTGCGTTCCGCGTTCCCGACCTCCCGGCCGGTCTGTACCACATCCAGTACTGCAACGATCCATGCACGGTCTACGGGCTCGGCGACCTGATCGGGAGCGAGTCCTTCGCGATCGGCGCCACCCTGGCGGAAGGGCGCCTGCTGATGCTGGCGGACCACCTCCGATCGAGGATCGACGAGGTCACGTATCGTCTTCGCCGCCAGGCCGCTGCCCAGGTCCGCGGTGTGGAACGAGAGCTGTCGGCGGCGCGGGGTCTCCAGGCGATCGCCGAGGTTCGGGGTCGTGAGCTCACCGAGACGCTTCGAACGACCCGGACGGCACTCGAGGCCGAGCGGTCAAGGGGCGCCACGGCGGTCGTCATCGCGAGCGGCCTGGTGCTCATCGCGATCGCCCTGCTCGTCATCCTCCTGGTTACGACGAGGCGGCTCCGTGCCGCGCGACTCGACTCGGAGCTGCAGACGATGACGCACGTCCCCACGCTCCTGGATTCGACGAGCTAGCCCCTGATCAGCTCGGCGTGAACTCCGACTTCAGCCGGCCGTAGCGGAGCACGCTGCTCGCGTCGTCGTCATCGAAGTCGTAGAAGCCAACACCGTCCGTGCTCCCTCGAGATCCGATGGTCTTGCCGGGCTCAACGTAGAACTCCACGTGGTCGGCGTGTCCCTCCTCGAGTCGCCCGTAGTTCAAGAACACGAAGTCACCGGACTTGATCCTTCGACTCGTCCTGGAACTTGAAGATCCGGGAGTCGTTCATCTGACTGTCGGCTGTGCGCGGAAGGGTCACGTTGAACACCGTCTGGACGGCCTTCAAGACCACTCCTGAGCAGTCACATTCACCTGGTGGACCCGATGCGCCGAGCTTGTACGTGGCCTTGCCGTCGAACTGCTTCACGAACGTGACGAGGGGAGATTCCCCTTCCTCTCGCTCCGTCCTGCGGAGCGCGACCGCGTGCTGTCCCGTGTCCTGGCCGAAGATCATCAGCCTCTCCCGGAGTGCGAGCTTCGGCGCCCGCTTCTTGGCTTCCGCAAGGACCTCGTTCAACTCGAAGATCTTCTTGGGTTTGTCCCGGAACACGTATGGTCCTGTAGATCCTCTCGAGCTTGTTCTTCAGTATCTCGATAGCCTTCTCGAGGGACGTCTGGCCTGGACCCTGGAACCCCTTGTGGAACCGCGTGACCTGGTAGATGACTTCGCCCATGCCTTCACACCCCTCCCTACGCCTTGGCGTCGGATCTCGTCGGCCAGCTTCCTGGGCTCACGTGAGTCGGTCACGAACTGACCTTCGCTGACCCTGACACCGTCAGGCCGTCTGAGCCATCGGGCCTCTGTCCTACAACGATTCCGGGCACGGCGTCGTCGTCGGTGCAGGGCTGATCACCTGGAAGCGCGGGGTCAGCCGGGTCGCGTGAAGAAGCTGGGGTGATCGAGTCTTCACGGGACCTTCACGCCCCCAGGGGTTGCTTTCCTTGGGAACCAGGGTATGAATATGGACTAGGCCGAATGGCCTAATGCTCAACCCCCCGAAAGGGGGACACGCACGTCGAACTCCTGAAGGGAGACACATGACCAGGATCCTCAAGGTGCTGGCGCTGACCGGCACGATCTTCGCGCTGAGCGTGGGATCGGCTCTTGCCGCGAACGCGCACTTCATCGGGACGCCTCAGGCGACCGTTTCTGGCAACACCCTGACCGTGACCGCGTCGATCGCGGGACTGGGGAACGCAGAGGGCGCAGACTTCACCCTCTCCGGGCCCGTGACGGTGAACTCCCGTTGCTACACGAAGAGCGGGAACAAGCCCCAGGCTGCGAACAAGCAGGAGACGATCGCTGTGAACCAGACGGATACGTTCCCGGTTCGCAACGGTCGGACGAACGTCTCCTTCACGGTGTCGCCGCTCTCGACCCTCACGTGCCCGAAGGGGCAAGTGGTCGTGATCGAGTCGGTTGACTTCTCGGGGCTGACGCTCTCCGGTGAAGGGATCTCGTTCACGTTCTAAGGATCAAGGCGACGAGGGCGGGGGAACGCACTTTCCCCCGCCTTTGTCATGTCTGCGACCAGGTGAGCTACTTCGATGAACCGGGCTCGCGGTCTCGAGCGCGCTCCTGGAGGTCGGTGACGTCGAGGGTCTCGGTGGTCGCTTCTCCCAGCCGGTCCTTCAGCGCCGCGTTCCTGCTCGCTCTCGTCGCGACGTGCGGTGCCTGGGAAAGCCAATGCACACGGTCCAAGCGAACCACCTCCATATCTCCTCGGCTCTCGATCGTGAGCGCCCCGATCTCCGACCAATGCCTGATCGTTGCTTCGTCGATGTCGGCGAGCTCAGCAGCGGCCTCAACGGTCACCGACGCCTTCCTCCCGATCCCTGCTGTGCTGTCCTCATTCGTCATGGGATGACCGTAGGCGGCCATGGGGGTGTTCGCATCGGGCTTCGGTTCCTGGACGAGCAGCGGCAACCGGAGATCGGGATGGTCACCTCGGTCTAGTGTCGCCGTCGGCATCTGCCGACGAGCGGCGGACGGGTCGGAACACCTGTCGGTGCCTTCCGATACCGTGCCTCCCGTGCTGATCCGGTTGTTCCGGGGCGTGATCCGGGAGGGAGCGCACGACCGACTCCTTCGCGGGCTCCACGACCACGTCCTTCCGCGCCTCGAGGCACACCCGGGGGTGACCTCCACGACGCTCGCGGTCGCGATGGAGGGCTCTCCGGACGAGTACCTGGTGGAATCCCATTGGCGTGGTGTCGATGACCTGATCCGGTTCGCCGGCGACGACTGGAGGACTCCCCGTGTGGAGCCCGGCGAAGAGGAGCTCCTCGTCTCCGTCTCTGCTCACCACTTCGTGACGGAGGGATCCGTCGCTCCGCCGCCGGCGAAGGTCGAGACGACGCCGGCGGTGATGCGTCTGGGCGACGTGGAGATCGACGGTGCCCGCCTCCGGGTTGCCTGGAACGGATCGGCCGTCCATCTGCCGCCGCGGGAGATGGCCGCGATGCTGGCGCTGGCGCGGGACGTGGGTGCCCCGGTCGCCTCCGCCGAGCTCGCGCGGCGTATCTGGCCCGGGAGCGCGATGGTCACGCCGTACGACGTCCGCCGGGTCGTCCACCAGCTGCGTGTGCTCCTGAGGTCGAGCGGGACGCCCGTCGACATCCGTAACGTGCACGGCGTCGGGTACGGGCTGGAACTCGAGCGGCCCGACTAGGCCCACGGTCGCGGTCCAGGACACATCCAGGACATCTCCCGGCCGGCGCGGGGTGTAGAACCGAGTGAGCGACCGCGCGTGCGGCCGCCTGGACGCGAGGAGGAGCGATGGCCGGAACCCATGAAGACGCCGTGCTCGTCGTCGAGCTTGCCAAGTTGGGAGCGATGAACGGGCTCGCAGACGCAGCGGGGAAGATCTTCGCCGATGACTTCGATCCCGATGCAGCCGAGCTCAGCGACCCGTCGGTTCGCATCGTCCTCGGCTGGAACGAGACGGTGGCGACGCTCGTGAAGAACGATCTGCTGAACCGCGACCTGGTCTACGACTGGCTGTGGGTGGCGGGCACCTGGGACCGGGTCGGCCCCGCCGCCGTGCGAGCCCGCGAGGCGGCAGGTGTTCCCGTTCTCTACGAGAACTTCGAGGCGCTGGCAGCGGGGCAGCGGTGAACCGAGGGAGACCGGGATCGGAACCTCAGAGGTTGGGCGCGGGGACACCGTGGCTTCCGAGGATCTGGGAGATCTCGCCGCCGTGGTGGAGGTCGTGCTCGACGAGGTGCCAGATCACCCACTGACGTGTGAACGTCTCCGTGCCCGAGCGGCGTTCACGGGAGAACTCGACGGCGAGGTCGTCAGGCGTCCAACGCCGGAGGCAGTCCTCGATCATGGTCCAGGTCCGATCGAATGCCTCGACGATCTCGGCCGCGGTGCGGGGATGGTTCTCGTCGTCCTCCCACCCGGCGTCCTCCAACGGCAGGTCGGGAACGGTCGAGCTGGCGACGCGGAACATGTCGCGGGTGGTGGGATCGCCCTCGCCGAGGACATCGTGGAACCAGTAAGCGCGGGATCCCGCGACGTGACCGGCGAGCTGCCAGACGGCCCACTGGTGTGGCGCGGTCCGTAGTCCCAGCTGCTCGGGGGTGAGCTCGCGGATCGCGTCGAGGACGAGGGACTGGTGAAGGGCCCAGCCGTGGGTGAAGGTCTCGAGCCCGGTCGGCGCGGTCGACATACGGCGCATGGTAGGCGTCCCCGTACCCCAGGTCACATGTGGCGGCTCCTTCTTCCTGTCATGAGATCACTTCGAGCAGCTCGTAGACGTCGATGGTCTCCGTCCTGCCCTTCAAGGACGCGGGTCCGAGCGGTTCGACCCGCACCCGTTCGCGCAACCGCTGAAAGGTGGCGTCCGCGATGAGCACCTGTCCCGGGCGGGCGATGGCCTGTACCCGCGCCGCCACATTCGTCGTGTCGCCGATCGCGGCGAAGCTCCGCTGACCTGTCGAGCCGACGTTCCCGATGACGGCGAGACCGGTGTTCAGGCCGATCCGGAATCGAGGCCACTCCGGGTGCTCCGCCGCGGTGCGCGCCGTGTACTCCTGCATCGCCAGGGCTGCTCGTGCGGCGTGGTGCGCGTGCTCCGGCTGGTCGTCGAGCGCGTTGAACACGGCCATGATCGCGTCACCTGCGAATCGCTCGATCAGACCGCCCTCCTGCTCGACGACCACCGGAACGGTGCCCTCCCAGTACCGATTCAGCATCTCGATCACGTCGGAGGCCGCCTTCCCCTCGCTGAACGTCGTGAACTCGGCCAGATCGGCGAAGAGCACCGTGACGTCGGTTTCCCTGCCGCCCAGGTCGGCGAACGACGGCTCCTCATGCACGCGCTCGGCCAATCGTGGACCCGCGTATTGGCGGAAGAGAGTGTCGACGCGCACCAGCTCCCGAGCCGAGCGCTCGAGGGAGGCGACCTCCTCGGCGCTCGATCCCCTCCGAGTGGAGCCGATCGATCACCGGGGCCAACGGCGCCTCCGACACGGATGGCGTCCACCATCGCCCCGAGCGAGTCGGCGTGCCGCTGGTCGATGCGCTCCAGCGTTCGCTCCATATAGAGACCGCCGAACGCCCCGGTGACCGATCCCTGACGTTCGTACTCGACTCGAGCCGTGAGCAAGATCACGACGAACGCGATCGCCATCAGGACGTGCCACTCCCACCAGGTGGCGTGCCAGCTGCGAGCGACGATGATCGCCAGCACCGCCTCGGCCAGCAGGACGAACGCGGTCGCCATCGCCAGCGGAAGGGGATTGCCGGCGACGCAGATAGACGGTGATGTAGCGGACCGCGGCGAACCCGTACAGCCCGATCGCCACGGGTGCGATCACGCGGAGCGGCGTGGGCGCCTCGCTCGGGGCCGGCCCTCGGAGGAACGAGACGCCGGCGAGCGATGCCGACGCCCAGGCCACGAGCACCCCGATCAGCGCCCACCGGATCCAGCGCCTCGCCGAGCGCGACAGCTGGCGCGGTCCGTCCTCCGGCTGCATCGCCGAAGCCGCGGCGAACACGGCCGCCAGGAACAGTCCGATCGGAGTGGCGATCACGAAGCCGTTGTTCGGCTCGTGGACGAGGACCTCCGGGGTGGCGAGGGCGTGCAACGCGAGGAACCCGGCGCTCGTCAGCAGCGCGAGCGACACCAGGAACAGCCGGACGTCGTCTCGCCGTGTGGCCGCCTCGCTCATCGCGAGACCGAGCACGGTGTCGACGAACGCGACGCTCAGCACCAGCCAGAAATGGGACGGGTGATGCTCCCATCGCACATCGAAGCTCGGCACGGCGAGCGAGCAGAGCCAGGCCCACGAGCGGCAGCACGAGAGCTCCGACCAGCGTGACGACCTTCCAACGTGCGTCGCTCATCCGTCCCTGCCCCGCCGGATCCATCGGGGGAGCCAATCACAAACGCGAGCCGGAGAAGTTGGTCCGAACACGAAGAGAGAGGGCCGGCCAGAAGGGCCGACCCTCTCGGATCTCAGCTCTGGAGCGCTCGATCCCTACTCGAAGCGCCGGCGTGTCAGGTTCGTGACCAACGCCCCCGCCTCGACCGGGCGGAACGCGAGCGTCAGCCAAGCCGTAGCGGTGATCAAGATCACGACGGTGCCGATCGTGCCCCAGCTCGTGCCGAGGGCGACGAGCGCCAGTGCGATGGCTCCGATCAAGAACAGCATCGTGCTTTCCTTTCCTCGGATCCGCGTCGTGGCGCGGGGTGGTCTTCCCTTGCTCTTCGAGGCTACCGACCAGGGTGCCTGTGAGGCCAGGTGCCGCGTGAACACTGTGTGAACACCCACAAGGGGGCCGGATGTTCCCGTCGGGCTGATCTCCGGGGTTTCGGTACCCTGCACCCTTCGAGGGGCGAGCCTGTCGCGAGCCGCGGCTAGACTGGCCCCTCGTCCGGCGGGGTGGCCGAGTGGTTAGGCAGAGGCCTGCAAAGCCTCGCACACCGGTTCGATTCCGGTCCCCGCCTCGAGGCCCGCTACGATGAGGGCTCGGGCGCTTAGCTCAGGGGGAGAGCGCTTCCTTGACACGGAAGAGGTCGGAGGTTCAAATCCTCTAGCGCCCACCAGCGAATCCCCAGCTCGTGACCATCCTCGATGTCGGCGAAGCCGGAACCGGTTCAAGCTCGGCCTCTGGAAAGGGCGACTCTAGACAGCGACCTCTAACGTCCGGATGCCTTGGAACCCGATCCACGTGCGAGTGCCGTCCTGGACGATCTTCATGAGGGTGTTGTCGCAATGCGGACAGCACAGGACATCACCCGCCCCTCGGAACACGTGGACGGCACCGAGCGGCTCCGCCGCCCCGCACGTCGAACAAGTCCCGATCGCTGTCGTGACCTCGGCGGCGAACACCTCTTGGAGAACGCCCGCGACCGCGTTGCCGTCGAGCATCAAAGCATCCATGTCAGCCTCCCGTCGCTCCGAAGCGCTCGGTCTTGATCTGTTGCGGCTCGTGGCCGATGCGCACGAGCGCCTCGGCCACGGCTTCGACGAAGGGCGTCGGGCCGCAGACGAACGCTCGCGGCCGCTCGGCTGGACTCGGGCCCACCTCCGCCAGCATCTCGTGATCGACCCGACGTGCGTATCCCGGCCAACCGGGCGGCTGCGACCGCGTCAGCGCATGCACCACGGTCATGCCATCGCCGCTCAGGCGTTCGAGTTCCTCGCGGTAGATCACGTCGTCCCAGCTCCGCGATGAGAAGAGCAGCCGCGCATCGACGCCGCTTCGTGTCGACGCCCGGAGTCGGATCATCGCCATCAGCGGCGCGATCCCTGATCCGCCGGCGACGAGCAGCAGCGGGCCGCCTTGCGACGGCTCCCAAACGAAGTAGCCGCCGACGGGACCGCGAAGCTCGATCCGGTCGCCCGGTCGCAGCTCATCCGTCAGGTAGGGCGACACCTCGCCGTCGTCGAGACGCTCGACGGTGAGCTCGATGCGGGTACCCGTCTCGGCGCCGATGCGATCGAGTAGCTGCGCTGTGCCTGGTACCCGTCCTCGGCGGTCAGCCGGACGTCCACGTGCTGTCCCGCCCGATGTCCCGGCCAGCCGGGGACGTCCAGCACGATGCTCCGAACGCGAGGCGTCTCGTCGATCAGCTCGACGACCTCACCAGGCGTCCAGTTCAGTCGCCCCAGTACCGCTGCTCCCGCCATGGGTCCCCGTAGTTGTGGTACCCGTTCGTCTCCCAGAAGCCGGGCTCATCGGCCGCTTCGAGCCGCAGTCCTCGGATCCACTTCGCGCTCTTCCAGAAGTAGAGGTGAGGCACCAGCATGCGAGCCGGGCCGCCGTGCTCCGGTTCCAAGGGCTCACCGTCGTAGCCGAAGGCCACCCATGCCTTGCCGTCCGTGAGATCCTCGAGCGGCAGGTTCGTGGTGTACCCGCCTTCGCTGTACTGGACGACGTACTCCGCCGACGTCTCGACCCCGTCCAACAGGGTGTCGACGGAGACGCCCTGCCACGAGGTGTCCAGCTTCGACCACTTGGTCACACAGTGGATATCCACGGTGATCTCTTCGGTCGGCAGCGCGCGGAACTCCTCCCACGTCCAGCGGCGCGGCTCCTCCACCTCGCCTCCGATCGAGAAGTCCCATCGGTCGAGCGACGTGTGCGGCGTCGGACCCGCGGAGAGGACCGGGTAGTCATCGGTCACGTACTGGCCGGGCGGAACGCGATCGTTCGGCACGTCGTTGGCGCGGCGACCCTTGAAGCCTCGGGAGACGATCGGTTCCATCTCTCCTCCTCCCATCATGACCATCTTCCTGGTTCCTGGGGCAGCCGTCAGTGAGGTCCTTCGAGGAAGCGAGCCGGGATCAGCTCGACGATCTCGGCGTCCGTCACGAGACCGAACGCCCTGGCGGCTCGGACGTAGGCGTCGACCCCGCCCTTCACGACGCCATCCGCATAGGGCCCGCGTTCCGCATGGTCGAGTTCGGCGTGTCGAGCGAGCGATCGGATCTGTTCGAGCAGCCAGGTGCGCTGCTGAGCGGGTGCATCACCCGCACCTCCTGCCAGCTGATGAGGTCGTACCCCTGGTGGTGCAGGGCCGCGGCGAGCTCGTCGTCCGAGACGACTGCCCGATCGAAGACGATGTCGAATGAGCGCGTGAGGGGGTTGAGGGTCACGCTCGACGACGCCCGGGAGGTCCTCGAGCTCGGAGCCGGCCGCTTCTGCGTCGGCGCCGTCGTGCAGCCGAACGATCAGGAGGCGCTCAACGCGGCGGCGATGAACCGGTTCGCGGAGTGCATCTCGAACGATCTCGACCGGACCGACTTCGTCCATCATCGGCATCTCTCCTTCGATCAGCCGAACGTGAACGCGAACGCCTCCGCACCGCGATCGAGGAAATCGATCGTGAACAGACGATCGGCGATCGGTTCACGCTGCCGAACGAGCTGATACATGCGCGGCTCGGTGAGCAGCCCCGCTCCGTCGTCGTCGACGTCGCTTCCTGAAGCATCACGCAGCGGCTCCCTGTCGATCGACACTCGGAACGCGACCGGCGTCGACCCATCCATCGGCCCCATCACCAGATGGACGTCGCGCGCGTGGAACTGGAACGAGATCCCGCCCTTCGGATGATGGAGGACCACGCTCTCCGGGTTGGCCGTCCAATCACCGGAGAGCGCCCAATGGTTCAGCGGCAGCGTGTCGGGGGGCTCGTACGAGTGCGGACGCCCCGGCGCCATCCCATCGGGCGATGCGAAGTTCTGTGCTCGCCCGTAGCCGAGGTACGTCTCGGTGGAACGGAGGTTGACCAAGTCCGCTTCGACCTCCGGCCCGAGCGGGTCCACGGTCACGAGCGTGTCGTCGACGGCATCGCCGGCGCCGGCAGCGGCGAGGAGCTGCTGGATCACCGTCTCCGATCGCTCGTAGTCCCCCTCGCCGAACCAGTGGTGCCTGATCCGTCCGGTCGCATCGATGAAGTACAGGGCCGGCCAGTAGTGGTTCGCGAAGGCGTCCCAGATCGAGTACCCGTTGTCGACGGCGACCGGATACTCGACACCCATCGCCATGAGCGCCTGACGGACGTTGTCGAGGTCGCTCTCGAAAGAGAACTCGGGAGTGTGCGCCCCGATGACGACGAGCCCGAGATCCCGGTACTTCTCGGCCCAGGCGCGGACGTACGGAAGCGTCCTCAGCCAGTTGATGCAGGTGTACGTGCAGAAGTCGACGACGACCACCTTCCCCTGAAGGTCTTCCGGGTCCAGGGGAGGCGAGTTCAGCCAAGCGCTCGCGCCAGCCAGCGACGGGAAGCGCCCCTCGACCGGGAGCTTCGACGGCGGACGGAGCATCTCTCCCGTGGACCCCTTCCTCTCCAAGTTGTACGGCGTAGCAGGCACTCAGCGCGTCATCAGCGCAGTGAGCTGAATGCAGCGCGCATCTCGGTGGAGAAGAGCTCCGGCTCCTCCCAGGCAGCGAAGTGCCCGCCCCTGTCGACCTCGTTGAAGTACGCGAGGTCGGGGTAGACCGCCTCCACCCAGCTCCGGGGCGACGCCCAGATCTCGCCGGGGAACGTGGTGAAGCCGACCGGCACAGTCACCGCCGGAGGAGGCTGCCCGCTCGCAAGCGCTGCGGCCAGCGCTCGTGCGTCCTCCCAGTACGACCGGGCCGTCGACGCTGCGGTGCCGGTCAGCCAGTACAGCGTGATGTTGTCGAGGATGTTGTCCCGGGACAGATTGCCCACGGGCTCGCCGTCGACGAACGCGCGGGACATCTTGTAATAGCTGTCGGTGTCGTGGTCGAGCATCCAGGCCGCCAGCCCGACGGGTGAATCCAGCAGCGAGTAGCCGATCGTCTGCGGCCGCGTCGCCATCTCGAGGAAGTAGCCGAAGCCGTCCTGCCTGAACGTCGCGACCGCCTCGGCCGCTGCGCGTTCCGGTTCGGATTCCCTGGGCAGGTGATCGCCGATCGCGAGCACCGCCGTGAGCAGGCTCAGGTGGTAACCGACCAAGCCCTCGACCGCCTGGCGGCCCATCAGGTCCGTGACGAGGGCACCCACGTCGCCGCCCTGGCCGACGTACCGGGTGTAGCCGAGACGGTGCATCAGCTCCGCCCACGCGCGTCCGGTGCGGGCGGCATCCCAACCGAGTTCAGCGGGCTCGCCGGAGAAGCCGTAGCCCGGCAGGGACGGCAGCACGAGGTGGAAGGCGTCCTCCGCTTGCCCGCCGTGCGCGGTCGGATCGGTCAGGGGACCGATGGTCTCGAGCAGCTCGATGACCGAGCCGGGCCAGCCGTGCGTCATGATCAGTGGCAACGCGTTCTCATGCCGCGACCTGACGTGGATGAAGTGGATCTCGACCCCGTCGATCTCGGTCGTGAACTGCGGAAGGGCGCTCAGCCTCGCCTCGCACCTGCGCCAGTCGTACTCGGTCGTCCAATACCGAGCGAGCTCGCGCATCGTCGCCAGTTGCACTCCCTGCGACCGATCCTCGACGAGCTCCGTGCTGGGCCAGCGCGTCTCCGCGACACGCTGGCGCAAGTCGTCGATCTGCTTTTCTGAGATCTCGATATGGAACGACCGGATCTCGGGTGTGGTGTCGACGGTGGTGCTCATGATGCCTCCTTAGCTCAGCGACCCGAACGCAGCACGGATCTTGATCGTGGATAGGTCCGGCTCATGCCAGGCCGCAAGATGGTTGGGCCTCCGTCCAGCTCGCTGCTGAGCTGCGACGGTGTCGGTGGACCCGCGAGGATTCAGCGCCCAGCGGCGGCGCCCTCGGATCTCCGTTGACCACACCCTTGGATAGCGAAGCGAGCTGAACGCAGCTCGGACCTCCCTTCACGACGCCGTCGCATGGCGAACCGGCCTGAACGCGGCTCGGACTTCCTCGGAGAAGAGTTGTGGTTGCTCCCAGGCGGCGAAGTGACCACCCTTGTCGACCTGGTTGTAGTGGATGAGGTTGGGATACGCCCGCTCCGCCCAACTCCGCGGCGCTTGATACTGCTCGCTCGGGAACACGCTCACGGCGACCGGGATGGAAACGCCTTTGGCGTTGAAGAAGCCGCCCCTGTATTCCCAGTAGAGACGCGACGCGGAGACGCCCGTGTTCGTGAGCCAGTAGAGGGTGATGTTGTCCAGGACCTCGTCACGCGTCAGCTCGCCCGTCGCGCTCGTGGTCCGGTTCAGAGCGGAGACCACCGCGGTGGCTGGCTGACCGTCGGCATCGTTGTGGTCGAGGAGCCACGCGGCCAAGCCGACCGGTGAATCCGCGATGCCGTACAAGGTCTGCGGGCGCGCCGCCATGTACCTGGCGTACTCGACTTGCTTGAACGTGCGCTCCAGCTGCTCGTAGGCGCGTCGCTCCTCCGCTGATAGACCGGCTGGCGGCGGTTCGCCGGCCTGAAGAGCCGTGTCGACGTCGGCCGGGACCGTGGCAGGCATGTTCGTGTGGATCGCGAGCAATGCCTCGGGTGCCTGCAAGCCCATCTGGTCGACGACGAATGCGCCCCAGTCGCCGCCCTGCGCGACATACCGGGTGTAGCCGAGCCGCGTCATCAGTTCGTCCCAGGCCCGACCCATACGCTCGGGGCCCCAGCCCGTGTTCGTCGGCTTGCCCGAGAACCCGTAGCCCGGCATCGACGGGATCACCACGTGGAACGCGTCCGATGCGCTCGCGCCGTGTGCCGTGGGATCGGCGAGTCGATCGATGATCTTCAGCTGCTCGATGACCGAACCCGGCCATCCGTGGTTGACCACGAGCGGCAATGCGTCCGCGTGCTTCGAGCGAACGTGGATGAAATGGATGTCGAGCCCGTCGATCTCCGTGATGAAATGCGGGAGGGTGTTCAGCGTCGCCTCGCATGCGTGCCAGTCGTAGTCCGTCGCCCAGTAGCGCGCCAGCTCTTGCATCGTCTCGAGCGGCACGCCCTGTGACGAATCCGGAACGGTCTCTCGTTCGGGCCACTGTGTCGCCGCGATGCGTCGACGCATCTCGACGATCGCCTCATCGGGGATCTCCACCCGGAAGGGATGGATGCTCGTGTCCTCGATGACCATCACGGATGCTGTTGACGCCGTCTCCTGTGCCATCGTTTCCCTCCTCGACTGCCTCTTCCATCGGGATCGAATCGACACCATGGCTGCGGTCCCCGACCAGCTCGCGTTCTGGTGGCGCGACCGGATTCTGCGCGGTCAACCGTGACTGGGACGTGACACGGGTGTGACATGAGGGTCTTCGAGCGCCGGGCAGGGAAGGCAGTCGAGGAACTCCCGAACGGCATTCAACACCCCGCCCACGCGGATCAAGGTGACGGTCGAACCGAAGCCGGTAGCGACGTCATCAGTGGATCTGATCTCGACTCGGAGCGGTTGCTCGGAGCCTTCCTCGCACCATGCCCGGATCGTGAGGAGTGCGACCCCGCTGGGCTTGCGCATGCCTGCAGGATGAAGGCTGACCGTTACGGCTGCGTGACGGGCCAGAGGTCATTCACCAGCGCCCGAAGCCGCTCGGTTGGTTGGACGCCGAGTTCGAGCTTCAGCAACTCGCCGTATCTGCTGAACTCGCGAAGCGCCTCGGATGGGTTGCCCTCGGCGACGTGCACCCTGATGAGCGCAGCCCGCGGGCTCTCTCGGAGTGGCTCGGCCCGTACCGCTGCGAGGGAAGCCGCCGCAGCATCGCCGTAGTTCCCCTCGGCGGTGAGACGATCAGCGAGCGCCTCCAGAGCGTGGAGGCGGAGCTGCCGCCAATCCTCCGCTTCAACGAGAGCCCACTCGTCGTACCAGTCAGGGAGGAGCTCCGTGGAGAGGGCGGGGATAGTTTCGGAACCTGGACCCTCCGACGAAGTCTCCCTCGTCAGCGATGAGCCGATGGGCGACCTCCCGTGCCTCCCAGAGATCGACCGAGACCTCGTCGGACAACCCCAGATACCGGGCGGTCGCTGCCACCGAGGCACGAGCACCACCGCGGAGACGGGCGAGGGTCGATCTGAGGCTGGAGGAGGCGTGAACCTCGGTGGCGACCGGCCACAAGGTCGCTGCCACCTTCTGTCTCGAGATCGACCTGCCCTCCAACGCGAGGTAAGCCAGGAGGCGCTGTGAGCCCTCCGGGAGGATCGAGGCGGGACTCCCGGACTCCAACTGGAACCCACCGAGGAGCGAGATCCGGACCCCCGAGCTGCGGCTGCTCATCTTCACCTGGTCCGATTCCCGTTCCGTCATCTGCCTGGGACCGATCCCCGAAAACGCAAATCCTAGTCGCCTCTTCCATGTCCGGGTGCGGAGTGCAGGCGGCCACACCGAAGCGGAGAATCCGATCGAGGCACGCGACTCGCACCTGTCATGTTCAGCCCATCGTGGCTGAGGATGTGGCCGGCTACTCGGTGTGTTCGCCCGTCGGCGCAGGGCCAGCATCATCCTCGGCCGGAGCTTCGTACGATCCGCTGTCGATCTGCTCCAGGATGCGGCGCGCCTGCGTCTCGAGGCTCGTTGGAACGAAGAGCTCGGCCGGCCCGACGGGATATGGCCCCTCGTGTTCTCCTCTGAGATCGACAGGGATCCCCTCAGCCTCGAGTCGGCCCTTCACGATCTCGCCCTCGAGCCACGAGTACGTCGAGAACACCCGGGTGAAGTCTTCTCCCACACGTCCAGCATGTCAGGGTTCGTATCGTTCGTGGGCCGAGACGAACGAGCCAAGTCGGTCAACACCAGGTCAAGGAGCCGACCGAACCAGGCGGTACCAGACGGAACTCCTGAGACAGCGCGAATACGGGCTGAGCTGCGAAGTCGCTGGTCAGAGCCTTGCTCGTGCCTTCCTTGACACGGAAGAGGTCGGAGGTTCAAATCCTCCAGCGCCCACGAACCATCAGATTGGCCCGCGGGGAGATCGCTGAAGTCCGAACGGATATCGGCTTGGTCCGTGCGACTCTCTACGAGGACCCCTTCTTATGCCAGATGTGTGTTGTCCAGTTCAATCCCTCTGTTCCGGCTTCCCGGTTGAAGTCATCGCCAACCTTCTCGGAGGCCGAGTGCATCTGATCGTGGCTGTCCCACTCGGACATCGTGCTGACGAGGCCGGGCTCGTTCTCGTCCTCGTAGACGCTGCCGTTGCGGGAGCCCATCTCCTCCATCATCGGGGCGAACTTGTCCGATGTCGCCACGAACCGATCCACGTCCGGCACCTTCACGATGTACTGCACGATCACCGACATGGCTCTCTCCTCCTTCGTTCGACCAGCCTATCCTTGCCTTCACCTGCAGCCCTCAACCGGTTTCCGGCCTCACCTCCGTTGCTCAACCGGACCCGCGTCCGCGGGTTTCCTGGCTTTCACGACCACTCCAGTCGCGACGTGATCGTGACGCTCGGGAGGCAACGTCTTCCTCATGAGCTCGATGACTTCCTCGGTGAAGAGGGGGTAATAGGAGGCCTCCTCGATACCGGATGGACGATGCCCACCCACCCACACGTCTTCGAAGCCGGCCCCTTGAAGCTTCGCGGCGAAGACACGCTCCGCCATCGCTCCGGATACTCACCCGGCCCAGGCGCTCTGATCGTTCGCTATCTCGGGCGGTAGCTCTCCCTCGACCGTCAGGTCCGCGAGCGAGATCCGCCCGCCCGGCGCGCAGGACCCGGAAGATCTCCGCGAGCGCCCTGCTCTTCCGGGCCGAGAGGTTCATGACACCGTTGGAGATCACGACGTCGACGGAGGCGTCGGGAAGCGGGATGTTCTCCATCTCGCCGCGACGGAACTCCGTCCAGCCGTCCACACGAGCCTCGGTCGCGTGAGCCCTGCCTCGCTCGCACATCTCCTCCAAGATGTCGAGGCCGATCACGCTCCCCTCGGGACCCACCCGTTTGGCCGCGAGGATGCTGTCGATCCCTCCACCCGAGCCGACATCGAGGACGTCCTCTCCCGGCTGCAGCAAGGCGTACCGAACCGGGTTCCCCACGCCGAGGGCCCAAGCGACGGCTCCTGGTGGAGCCTCGGCGAGCTCCTCGTCCGAATAGAGCCACCGGGCGACCGTCTCGCCGGCGCCCGACGAGATCCCGGCATAGGCATCCCGCACCGCTTCCTTGATCTCGTCCTGGAACATCAGGTCCTTCGCCATCGCCTTACAGCCCTTCCACGAAGCGCTCGAGACGCTCCTTTACGTGCGACGGGATCTCCTCCGCGGACGAGGTGGCGAGGAACGCCCGCATCTCCTTGGCGAACTCGAGCTCGCCGCAGCACCTCCGGCAGAACGAGAGGTGCTTCTCCACCTTCTCCTGGTCCTCGGGCGAGATCGCGTGGTCCAGGTAGTCCCAGAGCTGCCCGACAGCCTCCGAGCAGGGGATCGCCTTCGTGTCAGTCATGCTCATCTCTCTTTCGTCAGAAGCCCGGCTTCTTGCGCGTACGCCCACATCTCGCGCTCGAACAGCCGACGCCCCCTGTGGAGGCGCGCCAGGGTCGTACCGAGCGGTGCATCCATCAGGCGGGCGATCTCCTTGGTCGCGAACCCGTCGATGTATCGCAACACGAGAGGGATGCGGTAGATGTCCGGCAATCGGATGAGGACCTCTCGCAGATCCTCGGAATCGAACACCTGCAAGAAGTCCGCGTGGAGCGTGTCCGAATACGGGAAGGGGTCCTCGTCAACGAGGGTCCGGTAGAGCGAGAAATCGCTCAGGTCGCCGATCGGCCTTTCGTCGACGGCCCTCGAGCGCTTCCGGAGCTGATCCCGGAACACGTTCACCAAGATCGTCTTGAGCCAGCGTCCGGCCGCTGCCTCCTCCTTCAGGGTCCCGAATGCGCGGAAGGCCTGCAACAAGGTCTCCTGGACGAGGTCCTCCGCGCCGTCTCGCACCAGCCGCCTCGCGAGCGAGTAGAGGGCCGGCAGCTCCGGAAGGACGATCTCTTGGAAGTCCTCCTTCGTTCGATCTCGGATGCCTACCTCGCTCATATCGATGACTGATCTCCGCATACGGGTCTCAACTTCTAGAGGACGACGACGCCGACGACTTTATTGCAGCGATCCCGAACTGCAATCGGATCCGTTGGCGTGTCGTCTTGGAGGACAAAGGAGGAAGTGAGATGACGACCATGACAGTGGATAGGGCCGATCCGACGGCCGCGAAGGGGAACCTCCGCACCGGCTCATGGCTGATGGGGGCCGCAGCGGCGGGGTTCATCGGCTACGCGGTGATCTTCCTGGTTCGGAACTTCACGGACAGCTTCTTGGAGCTGGGGATAGGCCCGAACGAGGTGAACGTCGGGAAGCAGGCGATCCAGGATTTCAGCCCGTCCCTCTTCCACTACATCAGCCACCTGCATATCGCGGTGGCCGGATTCATCGCGGCCACGGGCGTAGCCGTGCTGTTCCTCGTCGCCTACGGCGTGAGACGAGGAGAACTCTGGGCTTGGGTGGGGGCGGTGACGGCGCCGGTTATCGGGCTCCTGGTGGCTCTCCCGGCTCACTATCCGAACCACTTCGACACGCTTGGCCACCTGGGACTGATCTACCTCGCGACACTGATCTTCGTAGCCGGAGCCCTCGTGGCGCTTCGAGGGATCCTGACCCTTCGGAAGGGTTGAGCTCGACGTGAAGGGGGCGGCCGGCGAGTCCGGCCCCCTCACCACGGACAGCCCGGGGCGAGAGGAGGGCGAGATGGGACAGGCGGAGAGCCTGTTGTGCGCGAAGTGCGGAGGGTAGCAGACGGCTGGAAATGCGCGATCTGCGGATCGGTGTCGGGCGAACATGACGTAGGCCACCTGCACGTCGGCTCGGATCGCTACTGCACGTTGAAGTGCGCCGGATGCCAGCAGGCGGATGTCCACTGCACGTGTGTGTAGGCGAGACAACCTCACCACTAGGGGCACTCTGAACGTCGCTCGAGTGCGATGAGGGCGTTGAGCCGCGCGATCGATCCTAGGGCCGACTTCGGCATCGGTTCGCAGGGACTTCCCACGACTACTCCCGCGTTCCGATTGAGCCGGCTCGCTGCCAGAGCGCCAGCAGCGAGCCGGCCAGGCGGTCGGGCTCGATCCGATGAGGCGGGTCGAAGTGGTGTCGCTCGGGGAAAGTCTCGATCGTGAAGTCGGGGAAGATGGCGGCCAGGCGGTCGGCCATCCGGGCGTAGTAGTCGGGGTTGCTGCGGCCGCCGAGCGCGAAGTAGACAGGGCGGTCGAATCTCCGCAGCACATCGACGTCGAGGTCGTCGCTGTCGAACGCGTGCAGGATGGCACGCAGACCCGCCGGACGCTTCGCCATCCACGGCGGCGGCGGGCCCTCGGGAGGCGGCGGTGGCTCAACACCGGGTGCCAGCTGAAGCCTCACGAAGCCCGCCATGAACTGATCTGGCGGTAGGGGTTCGAGCGCTCGGAACCGCTGCATCAGCCCCTCCTCTTCCGCCGTCCTGTCGTTGCCCGCCCACGCCGGTTCGAGGAGCGCCAAGCTCAGGAGCCGTTCGCCGCGCGTAGCGGCGAAGGCCAGCGAGGAGGCACCGCCGCCCGAGTAGCCAACGAGATGGAACCCATCGAAGCCGTGAGCATCGGCCTCACGCAGGATCCCCTCGACCTCCGTACCCAGGCCGTAATCCGCCGGGGTCGATCGCCGGAGTACACCTCGAGATCCTTCACGGCCGCATCCACGCGCTCCCCGAGCACCTCGAGCAACGCCGAGTAGGCGGGATCGGCCGGCAGTACCCCACCGGGTAAGAACACAACAGGATGACGGTCCACATGGGCACGATAGCGACTCCATGGTGGGCGGTTTCCCATATCAAAGGAGATTCGACATCGGACGTGATTTCACTAGCGATCGACCGCCCGCCCGTGACTCGCCCTCGGGTCGTCACCGCAGGGCACAAAGGGCTCCCAGTTTGGTACCCGACTCCCTCGGGTAGATGCCGAACACGATCCAGCCCGATGGATCGGTCTGGCCACTTCACGGGGGAGGGATCATGGAGAGGAAACAATTGGAAGAGCTCCTGTATCAGTCGCTCGAGACGGAGAGAGGGGGAGTACGGATCTACGAGAAGGCGGTGCAATGCGCCCAGAACGATGACCTGAAGAAGGAATGGGGCGAGTACCTGGAGCAGACGCGCAACCACGAGGTCGATCATGCTCCGTGTCCTCGACGCCTTCGGCCTCAACTCCGAGAGCGAGACGCCAGGTCGGGGAATCATCCGCACGAAGGCACAGATGCTGGTCGATGCCATGGACGCCGCCAAGGTGAGATCCCGTCGCCGCACAGCTCGTTGCCGCGGAGTGCGTGGTGGAGGCGGAGAGCAAGGATCACATGAATTGGGAGCTGATCGGCGAGGTGGCCGGCAAGCTCACGGGCCAGGAGAAGAAGACCCTCGAGGAGGCTCACTCGGAGGTCGAGGAGGAAGAGGACGAGCACCTGTACCACACGATGGGCTGGGCACGCGAGCTCTGGCTCGAGTCCCTCGGATTGCCGGCCGTCCTCCCTCCGCCGGAAGAGAAGAAGCACACGAAGAGCGCGATCGGTGCGGAGCGCGCGAAGCAGGCACGGAAGGAGATGCTCTGACTCCCGCCTTCTCGTTTGGCTGTTGCCGCCGACGGGAAGAAGTGATCGCAAGACGGACGCGTAGAGCGAGCAAGGAGAGACAGATGTGCGCGAACTGTGGGTGTGGTGTTCCTGAAGACAAGCATGGGGACGATCGGAACATCGCATGGAGCCAGGTCGTCTCCGCGGCGGAGGCCAACGACGCCTCCCCATCGGAGGCCATCCAGAACATGCAGAAGATGGCCGAGCAGCAGGGCTAGTACCCGGACGGGTCGGAGACACGAGCTGATTCTGCCCTGTCGCGCAGAACGGGCTAGAACGATGCGCCCGCGTGCGGAAACGCAAAGGCGGAAAGCCTCATGGAGTGTCAGGCTGCCGCAGTATGCCCAGATCTGCCGTGATCGACTGGGGCCGAGCACCGATCGCGTCCGATAGCTGAGTCTGACGGCTCACGTCCCAGACGTTCGTCGCCCAGCCACTTCGCTTCAGGAGCTGAACGACCTCTTGAAAAGCAAGGGTCCGAACGCTCACCGAGAGCCGATCGACGCCCCAGGTTCGGAGCTCGCCCAGCAGATCGAGGCCCCGATCCGGGCACACGAGCAGCCACGATGCGAGCGTGTCGACAGGCACGGAGATCCTCGCCAACGGATGGGCGCTGGAGATCGCTTCGAATCCTGGCCTTCCACCGATGATCTCCGCGGCGCAGTTGAACCACAAGTCCTCGTCGTGGATTGACGTCGATCCGATGATGCTCAGGACGGCCTCAAGGAGAGGCCCACCTTCCTTCAAGTCGATCTTCGCCCCCCGACTTGCCGAGGCCACATCGGCGATCCATTCAGCGAATGGCCGATCTCCTCGTGTGCCCGGCGAGTGGCTCAACACGATTTCGCCAGAGGGTTCGACCCTGGCGTCGCATTCCGCCCAGTGGACGGCCGATCGGAAGAAGCGGCGGAGGTCGTGCTCACGGTTGAGACGGTGCCACACCAGCTCGATGCCCATCAGATGGGAAGGCCAGATAACTTCATCGAGGTTCTCGGGTGTCGCCATGGATCACGAGGCAACGCGAAACCGGGTGACGGGCGAGGGCCTCCTCGGACCTCCGGCATGCGCCATCCGTCCTCGTCAACTCCAACTGACGAGCGCGATGTTCTTGGATCTCACGACGAGCGCTTCTGGCGGTCGCCTTGCCGCCCTTGCGACCGGCCGCCTTCTTCTGGGCCGTCGTGCCGCCCTGACTCGTGGTCCGCCTCCGGACGCCTGATCCGGACTTCTTGCCTCCGCGGCTGGATGCGCCCGGCGAGTTCGCGATCTTCGCCGCCCGCTCTTTGGACATCCCCTTTTCCTTCAGGGCTTCGTACTGCTTCTCGTTCTTCACGCTGGGCCTCTTGTCCGGCACGGGGACCTCCTCTTGGCTCGCCTGCTGGTGGCTCATAAATCCCTTTCCCCGGAAATCCTGCCTCTATTCAGGCAAGGCGCTGTTATTGCAGCGAGCGCAGGTACTGCTCGGGCCGCACCCCTGACCAGGGCCTGGGCAGTTGCATCGCGCAGCGAGGATGGTCAACACTAGGTCAAGGAGCCGACCGAACCAGGCGGTACTAGACCGAACTCCTGAGACAGCCGAATGCCCGGTGAGCTGCAAAGACGCAGGTCAGAGGGTTGTGCGGGCCTTCCTTGACACGGAAGAGGTCGGAGGTTCAAATCCTCCAGCGCCCACCAGGAAACTGCTGGTCAAGGGCACCCATGGATATCCTCTCGCTGGCGTTGCTCCGACTACCTCGATCGCGACACTCTTAATTGGTGTGGTCATTTGCCTCTTCCTCTTCTATCGCAGGATGCGATCGATGCTGGGCTATGCAGCGGTCGCATCTGCAGAGATCCCGCTGACTCCGAGGGACCGGCGTACCAATGTCGGATGTCGCGCAAACCGCTGTCCCTCCCCGCTGGACCTACGACGGGGGAGCCTTCGAGCCACTCACTTGAATCTCGGCTTGCCCACCAGCCTGCTGGATAAGGACCTGCAGCCGTTCAGCTTGCTCTCGATCTTTCGTGGAGAGGACTCGCTGGCCAGGATTGCGCGTCGCCCCTCTCGCCCCGGATCGGGCGTATCCGACCTCTTCCATCATGACGCGTTCAACATCCTTTGGATGCTCACCAGCTGCACGAATGATGACCATGTACGTGGGGTCTGGACGGGCAACAACAGTCACGGGCTGAGCAGGTGCGGGCGGAAAGCTCCCTTCGTTCCATGTCGGGGACGAGGCAGATTCACGCGGTGGCGGTGGCGACGCCAGAGGCGGTGGGGAGACGTCTCGGAGGCTCGCTCGCCGCTTGATCAACCCCCCGATCAGGAGCATCGTGAGCCCCAGCAGAAGGATCGGTGTGATGCCACCGTTTGTCTGGACGTAGACAACGAGTCCCGGGATCAGAGCCGCGCTCCCGAGCACGATCAGGACCCAGAACGACCCGGGCACAGGAATCTTGGGCACAGGGGAGAGCGGCACGGCAGGGCTCGGCATCTCTCCTGCCGCCTGCTGATCGAGCGCACGATCATGATCGCCGGGACGGCCGCGCCGATGGCAAGCGTGTCGCCTGCGATCGAGAACAGATCGCCGAGAATCAGGCCGTCGATGTCGCTCGAATCGGCGAGTCGGAACGACACCAGATTCGAGACGTTCGACACCACCCAGAGCAGCCACCAGACGTACAGGATCCGAGGTGTCGGCCTCCTCCGTAGGTCCGGATCGACAGGATCGGGATCGCTCGCCAACCAGAGCTCCCGGACGGCTCCATACGCTTTCCAGAAGGAGGCGACCGGCACGAACCACCAGCCCACGCTCCAGCCTGGTGTGTACTCGAGTCCTTGAACGCCAAAGGCGCGGAGATTCGCGTGGGCTCGATACTGCCATACGAGCCACGCGACGCCTGCGGCCATGAGGGTACCCACGAAGACCAATGCGACCGCTGCCACCCTCGCGTCCGATGCCTCAGCCTCCTCGAGCGTGAACAGCTCTCTCGCTTTGATCCTTCGGAGGAGCGAGACCTCACTCAAAGTCACGATGATGAAGATGAGTGCAAGTACGGCGTGGACCGCGACGAGCACGGTGACGACCGTGGCCAAGGCGCGCAACGATCGCGGCGTCATGACGGGAGTCGTTTCGCCGGCTCCATGCCGGTCCTCTCCCCTGGTTCGTGAAGGGTCATCTCAAGGGTTGTTCCGCAGTTCTCTGGCCGTGACCACAACACCGGTGCTACGTCTTGTCAACGGACCCAGTCGGTGGCGGCTACGCGTTGCACGAACCGATGGGTGACGCCGGGATCGGGGTCGGCACGTCTCGCGCCGATTGAACGAGCACGGGTCGATGGCGACTCGATTTGGTCAACACCAGGTCAAGGAGCCGACCGAAACAGGCGGTACTCGACGGTACTCCTGTGACACCTCGCAGGTGCCCTGAGCTGCGAAAGTGCTGGTCAGAGGTTGCGCGGGCCTTCCTTGACACGGAAGAGGTCGGAGGTTCAAATCCTCCAGCGCCCACCAGCGGACGGACCACGGCCCACTGATCCTGTCGGACCGAAGTCGTCCTCGTCATAGATCATCGGTTCGGCGCACGACATCGCCGAGGCACGCGACCGACTCGATCGCACGCCGGAAGGCCCCGGTGCGAGCGCGGTCGCAATCATCGTCCGATGCACCTCGATCTCCGCGTACATCAGGCCCGGCGGGTTCCTGATCGGGCGCGCGCGGGCGTACTGTAAAGTATCGGTCCTGGTCGGATGCTGGCAGCAGCCAACCACGGCCGGTCGAGCGAACACGAGGGGGTTCTCAATGGGAATGAGGCGACGGTCGAGGCGCCGGGGGCTCATAGCAGGGGCGGCGATCGGTCATCACATGGCCAAGAAGAGCGCGCAGGCGCAGCAGGCGCCTGCCGACTACCAGGAAGAGCCGGCGCAGTACGCGCCGCCTCCGCCAGACCCAGCTGACCAGATCGAACACCTCGCACAGTTGCACACGTCGGGTGCGCTGACCGACGAAGAGTTTGCAGCGGCAAAGGCGAAGGCCCTGGGGACCTGAACGCGCCGACGAAGAAAGACGTTCGTCGGATCGACACGTAAGGAGGGCAGGTGGCTCCAATGAGTGGATCGCGTAAGGACGTGCTGCTGAAGGCGCTCGAGGCCGAGGTCGGTGAAGAATCGGTCGATCTTGGCACCCTGTTCACCGACGATGTCGTCGGGTGGTCGCCGTACGCGACCGTGTCGGGGCTAACGGCACTCGCCGAGCTCGCCGCCCTCCGCGAGATGGCGTTCTCCAACGTCGTCATCATGTTCCGGGGACTCGACGAAGTGGGCAACAAGGCGTTCGCGGAATGGATCATCGAAGCCGACCACACGGGGCCGCTCGTCCTCAGTGAAGATACGGTCGTCGAAGCGACGGGACGGCATGTGGAGTTGCCCGGAGCCACCGTGGCCGACTTCCGCGATGGGAAGATCCGGTCGTACCGGACGTACTTCGACGACATCTCGCTGATCGAGCAGATCGTGGGCGTCTAACGAATCCGCCGAGGTGGAGTTCCAGGTCGAGGACGATCCGGATCCGCTCGACATCGGATTCCTCGAAACGCAGATCCGTCGTGAGGCTTCCGCCGCCATGGAACTCGGTGACGAAGTCGAGCTCGCGATCTTCGTGCGCGACGCCGGCAAGGTCGTAGCCGGCATCAGCGGCTGGACATGGGGCGACTGCTGTGAGCTGCAGAGCCTCTGGGTGGAGCCGAGACTCCGCGGTCGCTGGCTCGGGCCCAGGCTCCTTGCCGCCGCAGAAGCCGAGGCGGCGGCGCGCGGGTGCACGCAGACCGTCCACTTCACCTACGGTTTCCAGTCTCGTCGCCTCTATGAGTGGGCCGGCTACGAATTGGTTGGTCGAGTCGAAGACTTCCCATCAGGAACGGACGTCCTCTGGTACCGCAAACGCCTGAACCCACCGGGCCAAGTGGGCTAACGCGACACATCTCCGCTTGGGTCACGAGCATCGTTCCGTGCGGACGAGCAGCACGTCAGGCGCACCGTTGGCCAGCGGCTTTGATCTGATTTCTCTTCGCCGTTACCGTATTCGTCGACGGAAGAACGTCTACGCCGCTACCGCATGGAGTCGGGCCTTCACCGGGGCCGCTCGCGTCGTCTCGCGATCGGCTCGACCGCCTCTTGGTCAACACCAAGTCAAGGAGCCCACCGAATCAAGCCGAACTAGACGGCACTCCTGAGACACCTCGAATACGGACTGAGCTGCGAAGTCGCTGGTCAGATGGTTGTGTGTGCCTGACCGACCCCTGATCACCCCACGCGCTCGTATCGGCGGTCGGGCAGCACCACGTGCAGGATGACCGTGACGATCGAGATGATGATCGACGCCCAGAGGTAGGACCAGAAGCCGTCGATCTCTATTCGGTCCGTGAGGAGCGTCGTGATCCAGAGGACGACCATGTTGACCACGATGGAGAACAGGCCGAGGCTGAGGATGATCAGCGGTGTGCTCAGGATGCGCAGCATCGTTCCCGCCAACGCGTTGACCAAGCCGAGGATCCCCGCAACCACCACGAGCGAGACGAGACCCCCTTCGAGGTCGACGCCTGCGACGATCCACGCGGCCAGGTAGACCGCGATCGCGAGAATCCCCCACCGCACCAGGAGCCGCACGCCTCTCCCTTCGAACGACGTCGGTTCGGTCGAACCCTACGCCTCGGCGGGCTCCCTGTCGAAGAACGCGGCACAGTCGGCGGCCTTGCTCGGCCCGTTGCGGCCGAGAGCATTCACATCGTCTTCCTCAGCGCGACGCGCCCGTGGTGTGCGAGCACACGAACCGTTCCCGGACGGACGCCCAGAAGGCGCCCTGCCTCCTCAGACGTGTAGTCGAGGAGATCGGTCAGGATGACCGCCGCACGTTGGCGAACGGTCAGTGCTGCGAGGGCGCGATCCACGCGGTCGCGGCCTTCGACGTCTTCGAGCGGATCGCGCTTCGAGGTCCAGCCACGCACGTGGTTCGCGATCGCCGCTCGCCGGTACCGGGTCCTGAACGCGTTGAGCGCGGTTCGGTGGAGGTACCCAGCCGGGCGATCCATGTGGCGCACGCGATCCCACCGCTCCCAGACCTTCAGGAAGGCGTCGTGCATGAGCTCTTCAGCCTCGTGCGAGTCTCGGGTGATCAGGTAGAGATTGGCGAAGAGCCCATCGCGCTCGGACTCGTAGAAGAGCTCGAAGCTCGCGGTGTGATCTTCCACCTCGGGTCGAGTCACGTCCTGGTCCGTCGCATCACGTGCGTCGAGTTTCACCGTCGTCCTCCTCTTGGTTCCCGATGAGCGCTCTCGGGTCGCGACGCTAGGAGGTCGTTCCCGCCGGCTCTACGGTGGCGGCCTGGCGAACGCCGGGATGCTGCCATCCGGTCCGATACCGTGCTGGCCGCTTGACGCCGGCCGAGCGATGACGGACAACTGCCGGGCGTACAGGCGTAGGAGGGGAGCTGCTGGAGACCGAGCAGACCGAGGAGCAGCCAACCCTCGATGGGTTGCGCCGCGAGATCGAGGAGCTCCGAGCCTCTCGGAGACGACTCGCGCTGGCCGCCGATGCCGAACGTCGCGCCATCGAGCGAGCGCTGCACGAGGGCGTGCAGCAGGATCTGGTGGGGCTCGCCGCCAACCTCGAGGTCGCCGCGGGATCGGTGGATCCGGATCCCGTGGCGGCGAAGGCGCTCCTCGACGAACTGCAGCGCGAAGCGCGGCGGGCGTTGACGGAGATGCAGGAGCTCGCCACCCGGGTATTCCCTCCGCTGCTCGATGCTGGAGGGTTGGTCCCGGAGCTCCGTGCGGCGGCGAGCCGCGCCGGCGTGCCGGCGCGGATCGACGTGGACGTGGACGTGTCCTCTCCACCGGAGATCGCCGGCGCCGTCTATTTCTGCGCCCTGGACGCGTTCGAGCGCGCACCGGCCGGCAGCCCGGTCGTGGTGAGCGTTCGGGGCGAGGAAAGCGTGCTTGTGTTCGAGATCGACGTGGACGTGGACCTGGGATCGGAACGCCGCGCCCCGCACGATCGCGTCGAAGCGCTGGGCGGCCAGGTCACGATCACCGCGAGGAGCGACGGGACCACCGTTGCTGGATCCCTGCCGATCTCGCGATGACGCTAGTCGCTCTCCGCCAGGTAGAGGATCACGGCCTTGACGCGCTTGTTGACCGACGGCTCCCAGGTGAGCCCGAGCTTGAGGAAGATCGAATGGATCACCTTCTCGACCGACCGCTCGGCCAGGAAGAGGGACTCTCCGATCGCCTCGTTGCTCTTGCCCGACGCCATCTCGCGCAGCACGTCGCGTTCGCGTGCGCTCAGGCTCTTGAGCGGCGACTGCTCGCCGCGGGCGTCCTCCGCGACCAGCGCCTCCACGACCTTCGGGTCGATCACCGAGCCGCCGCCTGCGACCGCCCGGATCGCCGACACGAGCTGTTCCGGTTCCAGGACGCGCTCCTTGAGGAGGTAGGAACGACCCGCGCTGCCGCCCTCGAGGAGGGCGAGGGCGTAGCTCGGCGTCGCGTATTGGCTCAGCACCACGACGCCGACGTCGGGATGCGTGGTCCGCAGGCGTTCGGCCGCCTGGATCCCTTCATCGGCGTTGCCGGGTGGCATGCGGATGTCGGTGACGACGACATCCGGATGCTCCGCCTCCACCGCGGCGAGAAGGGAGTCGAGGTCGCTGCACACCGCCGCGATCTCGATGTCGGGCTCCGTCTCGAGCAGCCGCCGCACACCCTCGCGCACGAGGAGATGATCGTCGGCGATCACGAGCCGGATCGGCATGGCGCGAGGATACGCCTGTGACCAGCGTCCTCGTCGTCGACGACAACGACCTGAACCGGAAGCTCGCCATCGACGTCCTGAACGCGGCTGGGTTCCGGACGTTCGGAGCCTCCCGGGCCGCGCAAGGGATCGCGCTCGCCCGCGAGCACGTGCCCGACGTGATCCTGATGGATCTTCGGCTCCCCGACATGGACGGCGTCGAGGCGACGAGGGATCTCGCGGCGCACGAGCGAACGGCTCGGATCCCGGTGATCGCGATGAGCGCATCACAGCTTGAAGGGAGCGAAGACTGGCTCGAGGAGGCCGGTTTCGCGGGATGGATCGAGAAGCCGATCCACGTGAGCCGTTTCCCGAGCAGGTCCGCCGCTACTGCACGGAGACGACGGCGTAACGAGGTCGAGGGCGTACCGTGCTAGCACCCCGAAGCTGGACGGTTGGCCTGGTGGGCCGGGATCGTCGTGCTCCCTAGCCTCTAGACGGATCGGCTCGACGGTGTGAACATCGCCGGGCACCGACGCCCAGGCAGTCTGAGCGGAAGGGGAGGCACATGCGGAGGTTCGTGATCGGCGGCGCGCTCGGGGTCTTCCTGCTCTCGGTCGTGCTCGTCGCCTGCGGCGGTTCGGGCACCGGCTCGTCCGGCGACGAGGCCCGACGATTCCAGGACATGTGGGAGATCGACCAGATCGAGAAGGATTTCCACGAGGCCAGACGAAGAAGGACATCGAGCTGATGGTGAGCCTGTACGCGCCCAACGCGACGATGACCGTGGGTGCCGGAGAGACCGGATCGGCCTGGATGAGATCCGGCGATTCTGGCTGGAGGATTCGGCGCCGTTCTTGCTGACAACAACTGGATCTCCGATCACCCCGCATACAAGCTCGAGATCACGGTCAACGGCGACCGTGGCACGCTGCACTTCGAGTGCCACTTCGTGGATGCCAAGACCGGCGTGGTCGTGTCGGTCACGGCCGGCGATTCGATGTCGCGCGGATCGACGGGAAGTGGCTGATCACGAACTTCGTCGGCGGCACGACCGAGCTGGAAGTCTGAGCTCTGGCCGAGGAGCTGGGGACGCGGGTCGCCCCCAAGCGGCGGCGAGCGGATCGACGATCCGCTCGTCCGCACCGTCGCCCGTTTGCCGGTCACGGTTCGCACGAAGCTCCTGGTCGCGTTCGTCGGCACGTCCCTGCTCCTCGTCGCCGTCGGTCTGCTGGGGCAGCTCGTCCTCGGGCAGTCGAACGATCGCGTCGCGAGCCTCGGGCGCTCCAGGAGCGAGCCGTCGCCTACGGCCAGCTCAACGCGGCTGCCGGACCCTCCGAGACGTTCTGGCGGAGAACGTGGGGGACGACTTCAATGTGATCTGGCCCGACGCAGCGCCTGCCGGGACCGCGGGACGTACTCTCGCGGTCGACCTGTCCGCCGTCGACGCGGCCATCGGGGTCCATCGAAGACGGCCGCGGATCAGCTCGGTTTCACGCCACCCCAGGATGAACAGCGACCTCGATGACATCAGGGCACAGCCAAGGCCCACGAACGTTCATCGAGGAGAAGCTCATCCCCCTCTACGCCGACGATCGCGACCACGACGAGCGATGATCGAGAGATGCTGCAGATCCGAGCGGAGCGGAGACCTACGCGAGCGACCTCGGACCGCGTCGCAGCGCTGGCGAATGGGACGCGAGACGAGGTCCAGGAGCTGATCGCGCGGAACAAGAGCTCCTTCGCGAGCTCGCGGGCCTTGTTCATCGGCGTCGCGGCCGGCGCCCTCGTGCTCGCCTTGTTGCTGGGGTTCATCCTGTCCTGGTCGCTGATCGGGCCGATCCAGAGTATCGACGGCCGACTCGCGGCGATCGCGTCGGGCGACTTCTCGGGCGCGTCGATGTCGAGAACCGCGACGAGCTGGGCGCGTTGGGCGCCAACGTGAACCGGATGAACGACGAGCTGCGGAACGTGTACACGGAGCTCGAAGAGGCCAGCCGACACAAGTCGGAGTTCCTGGCCAACATGTCCCACGAGCTGCGGACACCGCTCAATGCGATCATCGGCTTCTCGCAGGTGCTGCGGGACGAGATGGTCGGGTCGGTGAACGAGAAACAGGCAGAGTACCTCGACGACATCATCTCCTCGGGGAACCATCTGCTCTCGCTGATCAACGACGTACTCGATCTCTCGAAGGTCGAGGCGGGACAGGTCGAGCTGGACGTGCACCCGTTCTCCCTTCGGGAGGCGCTCGAGCGCGGCGTAGTGATGGTGCGAGAGCGCGCGACGGAGGACGGCGTGCGGGTCGCGTTCTCCGCCGATCCGGAGGTCGACATCGTCGACGGCGACGAGCGCCGGATCAAGCAGGTCATCTTCAACCTCCTCTCCAACGCGGTGAAGTTCACGCCGGCCGGCGGAGAGATCGACGTGAGCGCGACACGTGACAACGGCGAGGTGCGGATCTCGGTGGCCGACACGGGCCCAGGCATCGCCTCCGAGGATCAGGAGCGGATCTTCGAGGAGTTCCAGCAGACCGAGGCGGGGATCGCGCAACGGGAGGGGACCGGGCTCGGTCTCGCGCTCTCGAAGCGACTCGTCGAGCTCCACGGCGGGCGGATCTGGCTCGAGAGCGAGCTCGGCCGCGGGAGCACCTTCACCTTCGCGTTGCCCGCGAAGGAGACCACATCATGACCGGCGAGCGGATCCTCGTCGTCGAGGACAACGAGAAGAACATGAAGCTGTTCCGCGACGTCCTGGTCGCAACGGGATATCGAACGCTCGAGGCGACGACGGGGGGCGAGGCCGTCGACATGGCATCCGAACACACCCCGGACCTCGTGCTCATGGACATCCAGCTCCCGGATCTCGACGGCGTGCAAGCGCTCCATCGGTTGCGGGAGAACGCGCGCACCGCGTCCATCCCGATCGTCGCTTTGACCGCACAGGCGATGCGGGGGGACCGTGAGCGATTCCTGGAAGCCGGCTTCGACGGCTACGTGTCGAAGCCGGTGAACGTCCGCGACCTGATCGAGACGGTTCGTCAACACTGCACCGGACGGACCTCGGATGAGCGGCGACGCCACGATCCTCGTCGTGGACGATGTCCCGCAGAACGTCCGTTTGCTCGAGGCCGTCCTCGTTTCGCAGGGCTACGACGTGGTCTCCGCGAATGATGGCGAAAGCGCGCTGGAGGTCGTCGCCTCGGCGAAGCCGGATCTCGTGTTGCTCGACGTCATGATGCCGCCCCCGGACGGCTACGAGGTCTGTCGACGGCTCCGGGAGGACGAGGAGACCGCGGTGCTGCCCGTGATCATGGTCACGGCGAGCACGACGGAGAAGACGAAGGTGATCGAGGTGGGCGCCGACGATCTGATCGCGAAGCCGTTCAACCACGACGAGCTTCTGGCCCGGGTCCGGTCCCTCCTCCGGATCAAGCGCTACCACGACACGATCGCGGCGCAGTCGGCCGAGTTGCTGGAGCTGAATCGAACGCTCGAGGACCGGGTCGAAGCCCAGGTCCTGGAGCTCGAACAGACGCGGAAGCTGAGGCGGTTCCTCTCGCCGCAACTCGCCGACGCCGTCGTTTCCTCCGGTGACGACTCGATCCTGCGCAGCCATCGTCGGAACGTCGCGATGCTCTTCGCGGACCTCCGCGGTTGGACGAACTTCGTCGACGCGGTCGAACCCGAGGAGCTGATGCAGGTGCTCCGCGAGTTCCACGACACGGTCGGGCGTCTCGTCGGCCGGTTCGACGCGACCGTGGGGTTCCTCGAGGGTGACGGGGTCCAGCTCTTCTTCAACGACCCCCACGAGGTCCCTGATGGGCCGCTGCGAGCGGTTCGACTGGCGTGTGCGCTCCGCGAGGAGATGGCGACCCTCACACCCCTGTGGAGGAAGCGCGGGTACGACCTGGACATGGGAGCCGGCATCGCGCTCGGCCACGCCACGTGCGGGGAGGTCGGATTCGAGGGTCGCTCCGACTACGCGGCGATCGGAGCGGTGACCAACCTCGCAGCCCGGCTCGCCGACGAAGCGGCGGGGGGCCAGGTCCTGATCACCCAGCGTCTCCACGCGGAGGTCGAGGAGGACGTCGACGTGGAACCCATCGGTGAGCTCATGCTCAAGGGGTTCAAGAGGCCGATCCCGGCGTTCAACGTGATCGCCGTTCGCGAGCCGTCGAACGTGTCCGCCCTGCAGGCCTGAGGGCGCGTCCGCGGAACCGACTGACGCCTGCCCGT